>CANMIX010000047.1 GCA_947497985.1 uncultured Paracoccaceae bacterium | reverse complement strand
CGAGAACGGTAAGCTGAAGAAGCTGCTAGCGGAACAGATGCTCGACAATGCGATGTTGCGAGACATCAATTCAAAAAGTGGTAACGCCTGCCTTGAAGCGGAAAGCTGTGGCGCACCTGATGGAGCAACATCAGGTCAGCCAGCGGCGGGCGTGTGATGTGTTGCAAGTTGATCGTTCATCCATTCGGTATCTGTCGCGACGCAGGGGTGATGGTGAACT
>CANMIX010000046.1 GCA_947497985.1 uncultured Paracoccaceae bacterium | reverse complement strand
AAGCGTGCCTTCATTTATCCGTCCTTTTGTTGGGCGGACCCTACACAAATCTGGAGGAGTTTTAGGGGCGCAGGTCACAGCCTGCGTGAGGCCCAAATCCTGATCGAAGAATGGAGGACGCATTACAACACCAAGCGACCCCATAGTCTTTGGGCTACCGCCCCCCAGCCCCAGAGGTCATCGTTCCAAAGGAACTCAGGCCAATCATGCACTAACATTAAAA
>CANMIX010000045.1 GCA_947497985.1 uncultured Paracoccaceae bacterium | reverse complement strand
CGACCACCTCTGCGCCGCACCTGCAGCTTCTCTTCGGTATAGATGCGCCTGACTTTCTTGTGGTTCACCACAAAACCCTCCCGCGCGATCATCACATGGACACGACGGCATCCAAATCGGAGGCGTTCCCGCGAAACGCGCTTGATGGCGTCTCTTAGTTCACCATCACCCCTGCGTCGCGACAGATACCGAATGGATGAACGATCAACTTGCAACACATCACA
>CANMIX010000044.1 GCA_947497985.1 uncultured Paracoccaceae bacterium | reverse complement strand
CACAAAACATACAAAAATAAACAATATCAAAGAGTTAGAGACAAACCTTTTGCCCAAAATACCAAAGAAAGCAAAACTCAAAACCAATCCCACAAAATCCAAACCAACCCCAAATCACCCCCAGAACAACATAAGACAAACATACCAACACACTTACCCACAAAACCGACCAAAAGGCAGAAAGCAAACGCGACTCGCAGCACCAAAAAGAATTGCAAAAAACCGGAACCAGACCAAATAATCGA
>CANMIX010000043.1 GCA_947497985.1 uncultured Paracoccaceae bacterium | reverse complement strand
TTCCGTGAATTCCGCACCATGGCCTGGCAGCGCACCATTGAATCGCCGATTGAGACGCTGGACGATCTGCCCTCGCTAGAGCAATCCTCCTGGGCGACGGAATACGGCGCACCCATTGAAGCGCTGGTGCAACTGTCCAATGAGGCCGGCACCGACCTTTGGATCACCATCCCGACCAAAGCCAATGCAGAAGTTGTTGAATATTACGCAACTTACATTCGCGACAATCTGGATCCAAACCTGAAGGTCACCGTCGAATACGGCAA
>CANMIX010000042.1 GCA_947497985.1 uncultured Paracoccaceae bacterium | reverse complement strand
ATGGTTTCCGCAAAGATAAAGCCGATGGTGGGCGCATCTTCGGGGATCTCGGTGGGCCAGCCGTTGTCGTCCAGATAACCTTCTTCATCCAGGTCGTAATAGTCGTATTTGCCAAATTCACCACTTGCGTGGGCTTTGACCGGACGGCTGGATTTGAAGATGTCCAGGAAGGGCAGTTGCGAGCTGAAGTCAGACGCACCTGTCAGGCCGATCGAGCCTGATCCATTGTCAACGCCAAAGGCGCGGTCGGTGCTTTCGATCAGATCCGTGCGGCTCTCATCCACATTTGCCAC
>CANMIX010000041.1 GCA_947497985.1 uncultured Paracoccaceae bacterium | reverse complement strand
GATGACGTCGTAAACATCACCGAAGATGAGAACACCAATATCACCACCCTGCTGCTGAACGACAGTGATGCGGATGGCGGTGAGCTGGTCATCGTCGAGGTTGGCGAAGCGGAACATGGTGCCCTGCGTCTGGAAGCAGATGGCTCGGTCACCTATATCCCGGATCCGAACTTTGTCGGAGAAGACAGCTTTACCTATGTCGTCTCTGATGGCTCCTCGCGCAGCACCGCGACAGCGCGGATCACGGTTCACAATGCAGCGGATGCCCCAACCGTTATCAGCCGCCATCTGGTGGTGTTTAACGA
>CANMIX010000040.1 GCA_947497985.1 uncultured Paracoccaceae bacterium | reverse complement strand
TCGGACCCGCCGCCACCATAGTAGGTGTCGTTGTTGTTGGACCCAAACAACGTATCATAGTACTCGGTCCCGATGACGGTTTCGAAGTTCACCGCAACGTTTACAGCCGTCAGAGCCACTTCCAGCTCCGCATCGCGTGTCTCTCCCAGTGTGAGGCCGGTATCATTTTCCAGTTCATAATTGGAGGAATAGATCCGGATTGCCGAAGCATCGCGACCAGAGACAACTTCGTCATTCAGAAGCTCGACATATTGGCCACCATAGGGGTTGAGCGATCCGATGATCCGTCCGCGTCCCTCATAGGCCTCCAATTGCAGAACATCCGAGTCACCCTGACCACCGTCCAACAGTTCGCCAACGGGACCGCTTTCTGC
>CANMIX010000039.1 GCA_947497985.1 uncultured Paracoccaceae bacterium | reverse complement strand
CGTTGACATCAGCTATGTTTGGCCCCGTGAAGGTAGGTTGTATCTCTCTGTGATCCTGGAACTGCATTCTCAGCGGTGCCCAATCGCATGAAACGCGATTGGGCAATCCGGGCTTTGAAGATGGCCGTAGCCTTCCGTGCGCCTCCAAGAGGCTGCATCCATCACACGGATCGTGGCAGCCAATACTGTTCTCACGATTATCAGAAACTTTTGCGCCAGCATGGCTTCAAGGTATCGATGAGCGGCAAAGGCAATTGTTAGAATAATGCCGCCGTCGAGACCTTCTTCAAATCCATTAAGGCCGAACTAATCTGGCGGCGGTCATAAGAAACGGGGCGGCAGGCCGAGATGGCGATCTTCGAATACATAAACGGCTTCTACAATCCGCGCCGCCCGCACTCAGCACTGGGGGAAAAGCCCTGTCGCTTTCGAACGGACGGTGGCTTAAACGACCACTTCGGGCGGCACTAAAACGGGACAGATCCA
>CANMIX010000038.1 GCA_947497985.1 uncultured Paracoccaceae bacterium | reverse complement strand
GGGCGGATCTGATCGACGCGATCAATGATCCAAATGTGGACGCCCAAGAGTTCCTGTTCGACCGCCTCAGCGATCCGGATTATCCGTTCTCGATCCCTGCGACCGGTGAATTCCTGCGCGAGCAGAAAGAGATCGCCGACCGCTACGGGCTGCAAGTCACCGATTACGAAGGTGGTGCGCACCTCTTGCACTTTGACAACACCAACCTGCCGCAGGAAACCGTCGAACAGCTGGAAGACTTCTATGTGGAGTTTTATCGCAGCGAATATATGCGCGAACTGTTCCAAGGCATCTGGGACATCTGGCGCGAGGTCGGCTCTGGTGCTTTCACCAACCACGGCTCCGTGGGCGAACCGTCCCGTTATGGCTTCTTCAGCTTCCTGTCGGATCTGAACGACACCAGCCCGCGTGCGGAATTCCTGTGGGAGCAAAACGCCAGCGAAGCCCCTTGGTGGGAAGATCGCGGCGGTGAGCACTTCCAGCAGGGTGTGATCGAGACCGGCACCGATGGGGATGACATTCTGATCGGCACCAACCAGGAAGATTACCTGGGCGGTGGTGACGGTAACGATTACATCGTGGCAGGGATTGGCGACGATGGCGTGCATGGCGGTGAAGGCATCGACACGATCCTGCTGGCGGGAACCCGGAGCGAGTACGACATCTATCGTGACGGCGACGCCGTGATCTTTAGACACGCAAACGGAACAGACCGCGTTCTGAGCATCGAAGTTGT
>CANMIX010000037.1 GCA_947497985.1 uncultured Paracoccaceae bacterium | reverse complement strand
AAAACGGAGGAAACACATGGCCAACAAGCGACCGAAGCCCGAAGAGATTGTCACGAAGTTACGGCAGGTTGAGGTTCTGACTGGGCAAGGAATGCCACGCCTGGATGCGATCCGACAGATTGGCGTAACTGAACAGACCTACTACCGCTGGAAGAAGAAATACGGTGGAATGGGCACGGACCAACTTAAGGAACTGAAGCGTCTGCAGAAAGAGAACGAGCGGCTGCGCCGAGCTGTTTCTGATCTGACTTTGGACAAGCTCATCTTGGCGGAAGCAGCAAAGGGAAACTTCTGAGCCCCGCTCGTCGTCGTGCCTGCATTGACCGTGTGCGTGCTGATCTGAATGTCTCGGAACGCCGCGCGTGTCGCGTTCTGAGGCAACACCGCTCCACGCAACGCAAAGTCCCTGTGGGACGCGCTGATGAAGAACGACTGGTCGCGGATATGATCGAGTTGACCCGTCAGTATGGTCGATATGGCTATCGTCGGGTCGCTGTGCTGCTGAGAGATGCAGGCTGGCATGTGAACGACAAACGCATTGAACGGCTTTGGCGGCGAGAGGGGCTGAAAGTGCCAATGAAACAGCCAAAGAAGGGGCGGCTCTGGCTGAATGACGGATCGTGTGTTCGTCTACGGCCGGAGCATCGCGATCATGTCTGGTCTTACGACTTCGTGCATTGCCGGACTGACGATGGGAAGGCGTTCCGCACGCTGAACATCATCGATGAATACAGCCGAGAATGCTTGGCGATCTGTGTCGATAGAAAGCTAAACTCAGGCAACGTCATCGATGCGCTGAGCGATCTATTCATCCTGCGCGGTATCCCGTCGTACATTCGGTCAGACAACGGTCCCGAGTTCGTCGCTGGGGCAGTCCAAGACTGGATCAAAGCGGTTGGAGC
>CANMIX010000036.1 GCA_947497985.1 uncultured Paracoccaceae bacterium | reverse complement strand
TTCAAAGCCTACGACCAGATCGATGGCGCACCTGAAGAAAAAGCACGCGGCATCACCATCTCCACCGCCCACGTGGAATATGAGACCGAAGCACGTCACTACGCGCACGTTGATTGCCCCGGCCACGCTGACTATGTGAAAAACATGATCACCGGTGCGGCGCAGATGGACGGCGCGATCCTGGTTGTTAACGCAGCTGACGGCCCAATGCCTCAGACTCGTGAGCACATCCTGTTGGGTCGCCAGGTTGGCATCCCAAAAATGGTTGTCTTCATGAACAAAGTTGACCAGGTCGACGATGAAGAGCTGCTGGAACTGGTTGAAATGGAAATCCGCGAACTGCTGGAATCCTATGACTACCCAGGCGACGATATCCCAATCGTTGCAGGTTCCGCTCTGGCAGCGATGGAAGGCAATAAGCCTGAAATCGGTGCAGACAAGATCAAAGAGCTGATGGCTGCTGTTGACGACTACATCGACACACCTGAGCGTGCTGTTGACCAGCCGTTCCTGATGCCGATCGAAGACGTGTTCTCGATTTCTGGCCGTGGTACCGTTGTAACCGGTCGTGTTGAGCGCGGCGTGATCAACGTTGGCGACGAGATCGAAATCGTTGGCATCCGTGAAACCGGCAAAACCACCTGTACTGGTGTTGAAATGTTCCGCAAGCTGCTGGATCGCGGTGAAGCAGGCGACAACATCGGCGCCCTGCTGCGCGGTATCGACCGTGAAGGCGTTGAGCGTGGTCAGGTTCTGTGTAAGCCAGGTTCCGTGAACCCGCACACCAAGTTCGAAGCAGAAGCCTATATTCTGACCAAAGAAGAAGGTGGCCGTCACACGCCGTTCTTCGCGAACTACCGTCCTCAGTTCTACTTCCGTACAACTGACGTCACCGGCACCGTTACTCTGCCCGAGGGCACCGAGATGGTCATGCCAGGTGACAACCTGAAGTTCGACGTTGAACTGATCGCACCTATCGCGATGGAAAACGGTCTGCGCTTTGCGATCCGCGAAGGCGGCCGCACCGTTGGCGCGGGCGTTGTGTCCAAAATCACTGAGTAA
>CANMIX010000035.1 GCA_947497985.1 uncultured Paracoccaceae bacterium | reverse complement strand
TATTCTGTTGAAAAACTCCTGTTGATTTGACCTCGCCAGACTGATTCAATTTCCTCATTGAGATGGGAGGTTGTTGCTATGTTAGGATCAAGGCAAGAAGCGCAACGCGCCCTGTTTTATGACTTTTCTATCGAGGATCATGTTCCTGCAGATCATGTCTTGCGGACAATCGACAGTATCATCGATCTATCTGGAGTGCGTGCGCATTTGGCCCAGTTCTATAGCTCAACCGGTCGTCCTTCGATTGACCCTGAGCTGATGATACGCATGTTGTTGGTTGGGTATATCATGGGCATTCGTTCAGAGCGGCGTCTCTGTGATGAAGTCCATCTCAACTTAGCGTACCGCTGGTATTGCAAGCTTGATTTGACGGACGCTATTCCGGATCACTCGACGTTTTCCAAGAACAGGCATGGTCGGTTCCGCGACAGTGATTTATTGCGGCATGTGTTTGAAACCGTTGTGGCGCAGTGCATTGAAGCTGGTCTTGCAAGTGGTCAACGATACGCGGCGGATGCGAGTATCATTGCAGCTGATGCCAACCGCCAGCAATCAACGCCAAAGGCTGATTGGAACCCCGAAGCGATAAACCCGGATGAAGCCCCACGTGCAGTTCGGGAGTATTTGGAAACACTGGATGACGCTGCTTTTGGCGCGGCCAGCCCTGTGGTTCCGAAGTTCATCTCACATTCAGATCCTGCTTCACAATGGACAGGGGCACGTGGTGGACCCGCATATTTTGCGTATTCTACGAACTATTTGATCGATACGGACAACGCCGTCATCCTTGATGTGGAGCCAACACGATCCATCCGCCAAGCAGAAGTTGATGCCGTCAAAATCATGATTGATCGTGTCCATGAAGTGCATGAATTGATGCCAGAGCGATTGATTGCGGATACGGCTTATGGCTCAGGTCCGATGCTGGATTGGCTTGTTGAGAAGCGCGGGATTGCGCCGCATATCCCTGTCATTGATAAATCTGGCCGAAAGGATGGTACGTTTGAACGTGCTGATTTTACATTTGACGCTGAGAACGATCTCTATATTTGCCCCAGCGGCAAAGAGCTGAAGCAATATAGGCGCGCATTCACCACACCAAGATCTGGCCCTAATAAAGATGCCACCATCCGCTACCGCGCCCGGAAATCTGATTGTGAGGCATGTCCGCTCAAACAGCGCTGCACACCCAAAGAGCCACAACGAAAAGTCACACGTTCAATCTATGAACCCTCCCGTGATGTCGCCCGAGCCTTATCGCAAACACAGCAATATGCCATCTCGCGAAAGCTACGCAAAAAGGTCGAGATGTCGTTCGCCCATCTGAAACGCATTCACGGCTTAGGCCGACTTCGATTGCGTGGACCGTGTGGCGCTCATGATGAATTTATCCTCGCCGCAACCGCCCAAAACCTCAAAAAGTTAGCCAAATTAGCTCCGACCCCAATTCGGGCCAGCCCCGCACAGTAAAATCAAGGCGGGAACCATTCTTCCTGTGAGGCAGGGCGCTGGAAATTATGAGTTTTTCAACAGAATTGGC
>CANMIX010000034.1 GCA_947497985.1 uncultured Paracoccaceae bacterium | reverse complement strand
TCGACGACGGACGGGTCGGCGAGGGTTGATGTGTCGCCCAGGGATCCGAAGTCGTTTTCTGCGATTTTGCGTAAGATGCGGCGCATGATTTTGCCGGAGCGTGTCTTTGGCAGGCCGGGGGCCCATTGGATGACGTCCGGGCTGGCGATTGGGCCGATTTCGGTGCGGACCCAGGTGCGCAGTTCTTTGTACAACTCGTCTGATGGTTCGCGGTCGTTCATCAGGGTGACGTAGCAGTAAATGCCCTGGCCCTTGATGTCGTGCGGGTATCCCACCACGGCGGCCTCGGCCACGGCGGCATGGGCGACCAGGGCGCTTTCGACCTCGGCGGTGCCCATACGGTGGCCTGAGACGTTGATCACGTCATCGACGCGGCCGGTGATCCAATAGTCGCCATCTGCATCGCGGCGGCAGCCATCGCCGGTGAAGTAGTAGTTTTTGTAATCCGAAAAATATGTCTTCTCGAACCGGTCATGATCGCCCCAGACGGTGCGCATCTGGCCGGGCCAGCTGTCCTTGATACACAAAACACCTTCCACATCATTGCCGGTGATCTCTTCGCCCGATTGCGGATCCAGAACCACGGGCTGGACACCAAAGAAGGGCTTCATCGCCGCACCCGGTTTGGTCGCATGGGCGCCGGGCAGGGGGGTCATCAGATGGCCGCCGGTCTCGGTCTGCCACCAGGTATCCACGATGGGGCAGCGCCCCTTGCCAACCACATCATTGTACCAGGTCCAGGCCTCGGGATTGATCGGCTCCCCCACGGTGCCCAGGACTTTGAGGTCGGACAGGTCATATTTCTCAACAAATTCCTTGCCTTGCCCCATCAAAGCGCGGATCGCTGTGGGCGCGGTGTAGAATTGGTTGACCTTGTGCTTCTCACAAACCGCCCAGAACCGGCCCGCATCCGGGTAGGTGGGCACCCCTTCAAACATCACCGTGGTGGCGCCATTGGCAAGCGGCCCATAGACGATATAGCTGTGGCCGGTGACCCAGCCCACATCCGCCGTGCACCAATAGACATCGCCCTCGTGGTAATCAAACGTCACCTCATGGGTGAGGGCGGCATAGACCAGATAGCCGCCGGTGGTGTGGACCACGCCCTTGGGCTGGCCGGTGGAGCCCGAGGTATAAAGCACAAACAGCGGATCTTCGGCGCTCATCTCGGCGGGTTTGTTATAGTCGCCCGCTTCCAGCACCATTTCATTATAATCAAAGTCACGCCCGTCAACCCAAGTGGTCTGACCGCCGGTGCGTTTGACCACCAGGCATTTGACGTCTTCCTTACAGTGCAGCAGGGCGGCGTCTGCGTTGGATTTTAGCGGTGTCTTGCGACCGCCGCGCGGCGCCTCATCGGCAGTGATGATCAGCTTGGCGTCGGACCCGTTGACCCGTGCCGCCAAGGCATCCGGAGAGAAACCCGCAAAAACGATCGAATGGATCGCGCCAATTCGCGCGCAGGCCAGCATCGCATAGGCCGCTTCTGGGATCATCGGCAGATAAAGAACAACCCGGTCGCCTTTGCGCACGCCCAAGGATTCCAGAACATTGGCCATGCGGCAGACGCTGGTGTGCAGTTCCTTGTAGGTGATGTGCTGGGCGGCCTCATTTGGATCATCGGGTTCAAAGATGATCGCGGTCTGATCGCCGCGGGTTTCCAAATGGCGGTCGATGCAATTGGCCGAGACATTCAGCGTGCCATCGGCAAACCAGTTGATCGAGACGTTGCCCGGCGCAAAGCTCACATCCTTGACCGTGGT
>CANMIX010000033.1 GCA_947497985.1 uncultured Paracoccaceae bacterium | reverse complement strand
ACCATCGTCCAGATGGACCCAAGGCCGGTCATGCACTAACAATCAAATTGGACCACTCAGGTGGGGCTGACCACAGCTGTATCGCACACACTGGGCAGTCCGGGAAGGCAATGCGCAAGAAGTGCTGACCAGATTGGCCGATTGCAAACCCGATCTTGCCGATCTAATCGAGGGTCACGATGCGACCACTGCTATCGGGGCAGCAGTTCCGCCCCCTCCGCGAGACAAGAAGACTCTTGGCATAGCCGATAGCGTGGAGTCTTTCCTTAAGTTGCTTTACGACTCGCCGGGAAAACCGTCGACCGAGACCTTCTTCCGAGGCCACAGCGACGCCACATATGAACTTACACCTTCGCTTTTGCGAAAATGGGATAACGGCGATTGGCAATTCATGCCAAGCGAGGATCGACTGTGCAAAGAACTGTTGATCGCACATCATGATGAGTTCCAGGGCGATCAATTTTGCTTCGACCGCCTTGTGCGAATGCAGCACTACGGTCTGCCGACGCGTCTACTGGACATCTCCGGTAATCCGCTGGTGGCATTGTTTTTCGCCTGTTCCGGCAAGCCCAAGACAGACGGTGAGGTCATCGTCTTTAATGTCGCGTCAAGTGGCGTGAAGTACTACGATTCCGACACCGTTAGTTGCCTGTCAAACCTCTCTAACCTTACCTACGCGCAGAAGAACGAGGTTGATCTCAGCCTCGACTTGGACACCTTCAATAAGACCGACGTAGTCGGAAAACTGCTTCACCACATCAAGTCAGAGAAGGGCTTTTTTGAGGGTCGGATCGTCCCAGACGATCTTGGGTCCATCGTCTGCGTGAAGGCGAAGCAAACCAACACGCGCATTAAGTCGCAATCTGGCGCCTTTTTGTTGTTCGGGCAAGAGGCGACACTACCCGATGCGGGCCAGGACGGGATCGAAATCAGTCGAGTCAAGATTCATGCAAAAGAGCACATACTAGCTCAGCTCGACCGGATTAATATCAATGCCACGACCGTCTATCCGAGCATCGACCAGACCGCAGTTCATCTGCGGGACCAATATCAGTCGCTGCAACCTGTCTGAGTGGCCTCGAGCACTGCGCCGGAGGTTTGGCAGCACGGTTTTAGGCTACATCCACAACATGCTTGATGGGGTCGGCCCGAAACAGTCACTGAACGCGGTCTCGGATTTCTGCAGTTGCAGCTCAGATAGCTGACATTCGGAATAAGCGAGGTATTAGAAACAATGGCAATCCTTGGATCACAGAACAGAGCCACCAGTCGTAAAACGGATTGCCAATAGACTGCAAAAAGCACCGGCTGTTAGGTTATTCAACAGAAACAACTTATTTCGGGAAACCGACCTCCACGGTCCACCCCTCAGGTGGGAGAGGAGTGGGAAGCATGCGCTCACCGACTTTAGCTCGACGAATGGCCTCGCTCATCCAAGACGCCTTGGCCTGTTCGGTGCGCAGCGTTTCTTGATTATGGACATAAAGCTGTAGCTCTCCAGCCCATAGCCCGTACCCTTCAAGGTCGAATTCAACCTCCACTCGTAACCGTTGTTCGTCGAGCTCCGTATTCGGGATGCTAACATGACGGATCTGTCGAACGCATACTAATGGAGGGTATTGCTGGTCTGTACCCATACTAGGCGGACCAAGGATGGATGCCATTCGGATCAATTCACAGGTTATCAGGTGTTCGAACCAAACAGAATCCCTCAACGTCTCATATAACGCCGTTATAAGGCTGCCTCCATCCATGTTCGCGAACCATGCCCCGGGCGGCAAAGCGAGCGCTGCCTCGAAGTATTGTATCCAGTATTCATCACCAGAAATTAGAGAGCCGGTCTGCTTGCACATGCCTAAGAGATCATTCGCAGGAAGCCGGGCCGTGGGAGCTTCTAAGCCAAAAGTTAAGAGCCACGCTGCGCCGTTGCGTTCTATAGCTGGAACGCCGGAAAGCTGACCACCAAGCCCTGCCTCGCTGAGCAAGGCGTACCGGCTACACTCATCCATTTCGTCGTACCGGTGCACAAAGGCAAAGAGATCCTGTGCGCTTCCTGCAAGAAAAAAAGAAAGCTGAACCGTGATATCGTCAGCCCCTATGCGCAAGATCCGACCGGCAGCTACAATTTCGGGGCCTAGTGCAATAACTCCAACATCAGCATCTGTAGATCGACCCAGGCGCGCGAACTCGGTGTGATCTCTTCTGATTGTCCTAAGTGCATCGACCGAAAACACAGCCTCATCCCTGTCGATCAGGATGCTACAAGTGCCGCACAGCCATATGCCGTTATCGATGCCCCGACGCTCCTCAGCGGTGAGGGATGGATCGTATCGACGGGCTCCACGACCAGGAGCCGCTGCGGTGATATGCGCAGCTACACCGACATTTGTGACTGCATCGGGTGCCTCGTCACTCGGCCCAGAGGTGGGTGTCTTGCAAAGCGAACAGCGGTACCCTGCTCGTGCAGCCAAAGCATGCCGAACTGAGGCCGGGAAATTGTCACGCATCGTTGTCATGCTGCGGTGCCTAGCACAAGATATCTTCTGCAACGAGCCAAGGGAGCAGATTTCTGCCTCGCAGCGGTAGAAGATGCGGAACTGACGTCCGCAATGCTCTATTGCATGTTGTCATTGTGGGCGGAATTTTATTAGTCGTTCCCAACTCTATTACAATCTATGACAGACAGTCTGGTCAGCCCCACCTGAGTGGTCCAATTTGATTGTTAGTGCATGACCGGCCTTGGGTCCATCTGGACGATGGTTTC
>CANMIX010000032.1 GCA_947497985.1 uncultured Paracoccaceae bacterium | reverse complement strand
CACAACAAGCTCGGAGATCTGCATGTGGCGCGGGGCGAGGCGGACGCCGCGCTGGAGCGCTTCTCCACCGGGCTCGAAATTCGACAACGCCTCGCCAGTGCCGATCCGGCGAACACAGAGTGGCAGCGCGATCTGTCGGTCAGCCTCGAAAAGCTCGGAGATCTGCATGTGGCGCGGGGCGAGGCGGACGCCGCGCTGGAGCGCTTCTCCACCGGGCTGGATATTCGACAACGCCTCGCAAGTGCCGATCCGGCGAACACCCAGTGGCAGCGCGATCTGTCGGTCAGCCTCGACAGGCTCGGAGATCTGCATGTGGCGCGGGGCGAGGCGGACGCCGCGCTGGAGCGCTTCTCCAACGGGCTCGAAATTCGACAACGCCTCGCCAGTGCCGATCTGGCGAACACAGAGTGGCAGCGCGATCTGTCGGTCAGCCACCACAAGCTCGGAGATCTGCATTTGGCGCGGGGCGAGGCGGAGGCCGCGCTGGAGCGCTTCTCCACCGGGCTCGATATTGCACAACGCCTCGCCAGTGCCGATCTGGCGAACACAGAGTGGCAGCGCGATCTGTCGGTCAGCCTCGTCAAGCTCGGAGATCTGCATGTGGAGCGGGGCGAGGCGGACGCCGCGCTGGAGCGCTTCTCCACCGGGCTCGATATTGCACAACGCCTCGCCAGTGCCGATCCGGCGAACACCCAGTGGCAGCGCGATCTGTCGGTCAGCCTCGACAGGCTCGGAGATCTGCATGTGACGCGGGGCGAGACGGACGCCGCGCTGGAGCGCTTCTCCACCGGGCTCGATATTGCACAACGCCTCGCAAGTGCCGATCCGGCGAACACAGAGTGGCAGCGCGACTTAATTGTCTGTCACGTCAAACTGGCTGAAACAGGCATTGAGACTGTTGGCCATTATCAGCGTGCCCTTGAAATTGCACTCAAATTGGCCTCGGACAATCGCCTTCGCCCAAATGATCAATGGATGATTGAAGCTCTTCAGAACAGGCTCCGACAAGCAGAGGAACCGTGACTGAAAGGGCATGAACAGGAGTTATGTCCAATGTCTGGCACCCGGCGCTGACCTGTCATTCGTGCTTTATGCAGCATTCGGCAAAAATGGGCTCTTCGCGGCCATCGGAGCGACCGCAGAATCCTTTGCTCAAGCTTTGGAACTAGGCGATGAGGACGGCCCAGAGCCGACCTTGGCGCTTTCTCAATCGTGTTGCAATGCGGCCTGTCATTGCAGACATTCGCGGCAACTACAAAATTAGTTGAGGAGCGAATTCGTGATTCAAGCGTTTTTCCGGCAAGGGATATCAGTTTAGCTGGTAGCGTTTAACACCAAATGCGCCGTTGTTATTAGGTGTTCATTAATGCGCTTGAAACCGTGAAGCATATCGAGGTGGAGATCGCTGCTTTCGATACTGTCTGAGCGGCCTGACCCAATGCGGCCTATATGTGCAGCGATAGAGTCATCTTCCATTTGGCGAACGACCATTTTTGTATCGTAAAGCTGTCGTGCCAACTCGGGATCATATGTTAAGAAGGCACTTACAGCTAAATCAAAGTTCATACAGACGACCTCATAAACTTCGGTTATTTCGGCGAAGCCTTCTTGAGAAAAGTCAGTCTGGCGCGCAGTTTTCTTGCGCGTGATCGGCAAAAGATCGCAATCAACAATGTCACCAATGTGTTCCATGTTCGCGATGAATGTTAGTAGATCCTGTGCTTGCTGACTTTCATGTTCTGTCAATTGCTGCTGCATTGTGCGGGACATGTAAATTTTGATGGCGTCAAACAATCTGTCCAACCCATCGTCCATTGCGCTGGTTTTCTGAGGCAACCCAGGGTCACTAGAACCCAGAATTGGACCGACATTTCGAACCATGGTTTGGGCAATGTCTGCCATGCGCAGCGCTTCGCGCTTGGCGCATGCGAGCGCGCGCGATGGCGTTTCATGCACGTTGGGGTCTAAATGTATTGGATGCACATCATCAGTGTCTTCTGTGTCTGCCGTCACGGATCCTGTTGCCAATGCTACCCATAAACGAGCACCGAAAATGCCAACTAGTGCAACAGCGAAGTTCAACACCACATGCAAAAGGAGCGGCAGCATTTTCTGGGAGAAGCCGAACTGTGGAACCGGCCAAACCAGAATGATTAGCACCGATGCAATTGTCACCCCAACAAGGCGAACGTAAAGGTTCGCAATGAGCGGAATTCGCGCTGTTGCTGAGGATTGCAGATGAGCGACAACTGGCAACACGCCACTGCCGATGTTTGCTCCGAGAACCATGAACAAACTGGCCTGCAGATCGAGAACACCTGCGTTTACAAGCCCGACGGTAAGTAAGATCACTGCGAGGCTTGAATGGGCGAGATATGAAATTCCAGCGCCAAGGATCAAAACAAGAAGAGGTTGTTTTGCAAAGATCCCAAGGATCGTTGCGAAGTCTTCTAACTCGCTGATGCGTAGGGCGGTGATGCCGACAAGAGACAGTCCCAACAACACCAAGCCGACTCCCAACGTTGATTTAAACAAACCGATGGTGCGCGGAATACGCGCTGATTGCCCGCCGAAGTAACCCACCGCTATCAACAGTGGTGAAACCGCCGTAATTTTCTGAGACGCGATCAGGGCCGCGATTGCTGTTCCAACATCGGCGCCCAAAACTGTGATGAATGCGGTGGCTGCGCTGATAGCGCCTTGCGCAGCGAAAGTCGCGGAAATCATCGCAGTGGCCGCGCTGCTTTGAAGCAATACCGCAACCAATAGTCCGGTAAGGAATGTTGGGACGACACGCCCTTCGGTTCGTCCGGCCAATCGTTTTAGGCTACTTCCGAATGCACGCATCATGCCGTTGCGCACCTGTCGTAGTCCAAACAACAACAAGCCAACTGCGCCAACGAGTTCGATCATAAGGAGCATAAGCGACCTATTTTTTGTTTCGTAGATAAGGGCGAATTGATGGGCAAGTCAGGCAGGCAATCGAAAAATCTGTCCCAGATTAGATTTGCGAAAGATCTTCATCGTGACGCGCCAAAGCGTTTTGCACGCGCGCTGGATAGTCAGAAATTATTCCATCAACGCCAAATGCGATCATCCGGTCAATATCGACGATTTCATTGACCGTCCAAACGTTAACAAGCAAGCCCAAGTCCTGCGCCTGTCTCAGCGCATCGACCGTAAGGTCTTTGAAAAACGGACACCATACTTTGCCTCCGAGATTTGCGATCGCTTGTGGCAAGCTGGCACTGTGGTTGTTCAGAGAAATTCCATCAAGCCAAGGGGAACCATCTATGACATTTGGTTCCATCGTGGTGCCATGTGCCTGTTCAAGCGTTAGGTATCCTCGTTTGATTTGGGGATTCCGTTTGGTGCAGGCCGCTTGTACCCGCCAATCAAAGCTAGAGATGACACACCGATTACTCAAATCGTGCCGCTCAATAATATCAACCACGTCTGATACGATCACATCGGGCGCATCATACAGGTCAGTGTTCAAAGCATGTGATTTGATCTCAACGTTTAGCAGCATCGGCGCATGGTCAAAGGCCCATGCACAGAACGCATCAAATGTTGGAACCTTTTCATGTGGCAAACGCGCCTGATCGGGAAACAGAATGTGATCTGTGCTAGCAGGACGCAACGCGCCAACCTTAAGCTGCTTTACTTGTTCAGCTGTGGTTTTGCGCACCAAACGAATGTCTGCTTCATGGGCTAAGGTCACGTGCGGATCATGGACCAGCACAGTCAAACGATTGGCCGCGTTCTGGACATCGAACTCTACCGCGGTGACGCCAATATCATGCAGATATTGAAAGCCAGCCATTGTGTTTTCAGGGTAGATACCCCGCGCGCCCCGATGGCCAAAGACTTGTATACCTCGTTGTTTTGCGTCGCTATGCATTAGATGCGCTGCCCTGTTTCAGCGTCAAAGAAATGCAGGTGTGCGGGATCAACTGAAAAACGGATCGTTTCGCCCGCGACCGCATGATGCACCCCCGGAAGGCTAAGTGTGAACGCTTCGTTGGTTCCGTTCAGTCGACCATGCAACAATGTATTTGCCCCCAGCGGCTCGCCCATCTGTACAGTGATCGAAAGAGGGCCATTTTTATCAGCAATGATGTGTTCGGGGCGAATGCCAGCTGTAACCTTTCCTACGGCAGATGTTTGTGCCGGAACTGAGGTATCAGCGACCTTTAGCGTCTTTCCCTCGACGACTGCATCAAAAACGTTCATGGATGGGCTGCCGATGAATTGCGCGGCAAAAAGCGTTTGCGGGGTTTCGTAAACTTCAAGTGGTGTACCGATCTGTTCAGCGCGTCCACCATTCATGACGATCATTCGGTCAGCCATTGTCATGGCTTCAACCTGATCGTGGGTAACATACAACGACGTGATTCCAAGACGGTTTTGAAGGTCGCGAATTTCAAGCCTCATTTGCACGCGCAGCTTTGCATCCAGGTTCGACAATGGTTCATCAAACAAGAACACAGCAGGCTCACGCACAATCGCACGGCCCATCGCCACCCGTTGTCGTTGACCGCCAGACAGATCACGCGGGCGGCGATCAAGGTAAGGTTCAAGCTGCAAAAGTTTTGCGGCGTCGTTGACCTTTGCCTCGATCTCGGCTTTCGGAACCTTCGCGATTTTCAGGCCATAGCCCATGTTGTCACGCACGCTCATATGAGGATAAAGCGCGTAGTTTTGGAACACCATCGCGATATCTCGGTCCATCGGTTCAAGATCATTAACGATTTTGCCGCCAATCCCGATCTCACCCTCTGACACGCTTTCCAGTCCTGCGACCATCCGCAAGAGCGTGGATTTACCACACCCCGACGGACCAACAATCACGATGAATTCGCCGTCCTCGATCTGGGTGCTGACGCCATGGATGACTTCAACAGAGCCAAATCGCTTTTTAACGTTCTTGAGTTCTACAGTAGCCATGTTGCACCTATTTTTCGCTGTCCACGAGACCGCGGACGAAGAGCTTTTGCATTGAGATGACGACGATCACAGGGGGGATCATGGCCAAGATTGATGTGGCCATGATCACCGGCCAATCCGCAACGTCATCGCCGGATGGGAACATCTGTTTGATGCCCATAACGATGGTGTTCATTTCGGGATCTGTTGTGATCAGCAGTGGCCACAAGTATTGGTTCCAGCCATAGATGAACAAGATCACGAACAACGCCGCGATGTTTGTGCGGCTCATTGGGAACAGAATATCTTTGAAGAACCGCATGGGGCGTGCACCATCAACGCGGGCGGCCTCTGCCAATTCATCGGGAACCTGGCCTTCCCCCACTGAAGTGGTCCTCCGCTATGTTTAGTAAAACGGAGGAAACACATGGCCAACAAGCGACCGAA
>CANMIX010000031.1 GCA_947497985.1 uncultured Paracoccaceae bacterium | reverse complement strand
GCAACAACCTCCCATCTCAATGAGGAAATTGAATCAGTCTGGCGAGGTCAAATCAACAGGAGTTTTTCAACAGAATAGGCCGTAAGCACCTGAACCGTTGTCAGCTCAGAGTTTCCTCTAACGGAATTGGTTTGAGCTAAGCAGGCAGCGTGTCCTCAAGCTCGGACATGAAACCTGTCATCGAAATGCCCAACCCCACACATAAACCCCTTAATGTTGAGAGGCTGGGTTGGTGTTGGCTGCTCTCCAAAAGGGAAATGTATCTCATGCTCACGCCTGCGCGGTGGGCTAGTTCTTCTTGAGAAAGCCCAAGCGCGTTGCGCTTTTTGCGCAGCGTTTTTGCAAAAGCTTCCAGTAGGATCTCGTCGGTTTCTGCCATGCCGCTACATGGCGGCTTGTTCCTGCTTGCATCTATGAAGTATACTGTGAATTATGAAGTATACTGTGATCGCCGTGACCCGCCGAGGTTTCGATCATCCGCAAAAGAAATTCTAAAACAGATAGGTAAGTCATGAGCACAAGCGCCCAAAGACGCATTGGTTTCCCAACCATTTTCAACTGGAACAGCCCGATAAACCGTACGCAGTACCTGCTGCAAAACATCCTGCTTTTGTTTGTTTTCTTCACGTGCCAGCTGATGGTGTTCGCCGCCACAACGAGAAGCGGCACGCCGCCATCTGTTCAAACTTTTGCGGGCATTATGACGCTGGTGGTCTTGCTGTTCGGTCAAGCGGCAGCCTCGCGCCGACTCGTCGACTTGGGAATGTCCCGCTGGTGGATGTTGGCTCAGATTGTTCCATTCCTGAATTTGTATCTTCTTTGCGTGTTGTTCGCGGGCAGGGGGGGATCCGCAACATCAAAGGCGTCGAAGGCACCCGATCAAGCGGTGGTCAACGAAGCCCACGATCTATGAAAACGTATACAATTCAGGATGTATGGTCTGCTTTGGCCATTGAGGTATGGGAGGCTGATCGTTGTTAAATCGATTTCTTGTAAGAAATTTTTTGGTCATTATTTTGGTCGTTGGGCTTGTGGGTTTCGGAACAACATATGCAATTGCTCAGGAACGTCCCCTTCGCGACAGTTACGTTCGTATGGAGGTAAGCGACCGACACAATGTGCAAAGCTTTCTCGCTGTCAAAGGGCTGTACGATGATGATGTTGACGGCCTTTGGGGCACTGTGACTGAGGAGGCAGTGCAAAAGCTTAAATTACTATACCCTGAACGTTACGCACGTTTCGACGTCGAGACTAGGGAGGGTGCCGCAGCTTTTCTGCATAGAATTGCCATTGATTTCGTAGAGGAATATCCAGAAGGCGGATACGAAGGGGAGCGCGCGGACGCTGATACAGTTTCGCCTGTTCCATCTGGAGATGCGGGCCAAGCACACACCCTAGAAGCTCGTTGCGAAGACTACGCATCGTTCGCAGGGCTATGTTGGCAGCTTTCCAAAAGTGAAATGATGATTGTAATGCGTGGTCGCGGGTACAATTGTAAGGCCGTTCCCCCTGATAGCAATCAATTTCTAATAGCGGCCTCGGGTGGCGGCATCCCCGTTCCCGAGTTTGTATGCGTGCACAATAAAACAGGTGGCGGGATTGCTGTTTATGCAAATAGGTTGGTTTTTGATTGTGATATTTTCAATGTTTGTCCGTATCGCACTGATGAAATCGCACAAATTATCGTTGATGAAGGCCATTTAGAACAAATGGATTATGCCGCTAATTTTTCCAGCAGAGGAGAGATACTTGAGCGGTACTGCGGTAGAACCTATTATGGACAGGAAATTTGCGTGGGTGATGAGATTTATTTCACTTTGTCAAAGCTGCGGGCTATCTCTCTCGCTAGAGGTGCGCTCGGGAGACCCAGCGTCAGCTTCGACTAATCACTTCACACTGTGTCTGTCCACAACTGGCCCGACTGAGTGTTATTTTATAGCAGCACCGATTGCCTGACCAATCGTATCAGCAGCGCGTAGGGCGGGGTCTGCGTCAACGTGTGCGTAGCGTGCTGTTGTTTGCGTTTGTGTGTGTCCTAGCAAGCGCCCAATGATGGGTAGCGCTACGCCTTGGCCAACGGCAATGCTTGCCGCTGTGTGGCGCAGGTCGTGAATGCGCAGGTCATCAAGTTCCGCTTCCTCACAGATCAGCTTCCACGGCTTTGAGAGGTTAACGATTGCCTTGTCAGCTCTCACGCCCGGAAAGACAAATTTGGACGATTGGTGCCGTGTGGTGATCTTTTGATTTTGCAGGACTGTGATGGCTTCGTTGCTCAGGAACAGTGGCTTTGCGCCTGTCTTACTGTCGGGCAAGGCGATGATGCGGCGGTCCCAATCAATCCAGCTCCATTCGCAGTTTGAGATTTCGCTGCGCCGTGCACCCACAAGCAGCAGCAAGCGAAACAGGTTCGCCATGTCTGGCCAGAGTAGACCCAAGTCGACAAGGTCTGTTAGGGCAACACCAAGTCGTTCTAGCTCTTCCGCTGATAAGTAACGCTCACGCTTTCCTTCTGCGTGGCGGCGCACATAGCGGCAAGGATTCGTGCCTTGGTCGCGCCATTCCCAGATTTCGGCAAGCGTCATCATCTTTGATAAGACTGCAATCGAGCGGTTGGCTTGGTAGGGCGTGTCACCCATCGAGCTGTGTAGGCGATCCACCTCAGCGCGAGAGATATCGGCAACGCGCCGATTGCCAAAAGCAGGCTCAAGAAAATTCTTCCAAAGTGAGTGATAATCGCGAATGGTCGCGGGCTTGAGCCGCTTCATATCGCTTTTGTCAAACCGATCCCAAAGGTCACTTAGGGAAGGGGCCTCGCGCTTTTTGATTTTGTCGCTTTGCGGATCTTCGCCTTTGGCAACTTGTGTTGCGCATTCACGCGCTATGTTACGTGCCGTTTCCAGTGGAATCTCACCATGACTTCCGATGTTCATCCATCGCGTAGGCGCGCGCCGTCCACCGCCATGTGGCCGATACTTGAAAATATACCGCTTCTTCCCAGATTGCAGGATTTTGACGCCAAAGCCAGACAGCGTGCTATCCCATAAGTACAGGGGCTTTGTCGGGTCGTGCTCTGCCTCGTCTATGCGGCGCTTGGTTAGTTTCATTGGGTGCCTCGGAACTCTTGAATTTGGTCATGGCAACCACCCAGCTACCACCGTGCGTGTTGTCATGTGTCAAAACAAAGTACCAAATCGCACGCCGATATAAAATATAAATCATTAAAAACAATAGCTTATGATGCAATGTGGCGCTGTGTGGTAAAGCATATTAGAGCGCCATTTCCAAATTTGTAATCAGTAGGTCCGCGGTTCGAGTCCGTGTGGGGGCACCATTTTTCCACTTAGTTTTCAACAGCATCAACTTAGTTATATTAACTAAATTAGGTGCTTGACCGTTTTTCGGTTGGGTTTGATATTGGTTGGAACGTAACGTGAACCTTGTAACGAAAGGCCATTACAAGGAATACGAAAATGCCCCATTTCAGGTTCACTGATGCAAATTTAAAGACTCTATCTGCTGACAAGACGACGTGGTTCACCGATCCGACATGCAAAGGATTACGCCTCTGCGTGACCAAAGGCGGGGTCAAAACTTGGTACGTCAATAAATGGGACCCGACGTCAAACAAAACACGTTCGGTCAAATTGGCCCAGTAGGCGCGCACTGGAACGCACTGCCGCTGAAGGCAAGCAGGAACTGTTGAACGAAATCGCGTCCTTTGAGCTGGCCTCGACGTCCGCAGGCAACCTCGTGTTGCAAGGCGGTGGCAAGGGGCATCACGCCGACCGCGCAATCGCTGCCGCCTTGGCCTATCTCTCCGTCACGCACCTTGACACCCAGAGCGTCAGCGTCTCGCGCATTCAGAATTGGTTTTAGAAACGTCACACGTCGTGCTCGCTGCATCGGCCCGGGTCGATGTGCCTTGAGATCGACGAGCGACCCGGTTTTTATGCGGCGCTGTGCGGTGGCTTGGGATTTTGCGCATTGACGTACCCGCCAGCCCGAGAATCTCTTGTCAGAGTCGCGCCGCTGGAAATGCTACATTGCACTGGAAAGGCAGTGCTAGGGGTGCGAATTGATACTGCCGTCAAACTGCGTCAAGCATTGCGATTTATCTTTTATCGAATGTAAACCTTGATCGCGGAATCTTGCCCTGCGATAAGCAAGATGTAGAGGCAAGGGCAGCATGGCGCACACTTATTATGATTTCTTTGCAGGCGGCGGAATGGCAGGATTCGGTCTGGGGTCGGATTGGAATTGCCTATTTGCCAACGACATTGACCCCAAGAAAGCCGCCAGCTACCGCGCCAACCACCACGGTGGAAAAGAACTGCTGCTAAAGGACGTAGCAAAGGTCACTCTTGACGAATTGCCGGGATCGCCTGACCTCGTTTGGGCGTCATTCCCGTGCCAAGACCTTTCCTTAGCAGGCAACGGTGCGGGCCTCGCAGGCAAGCGCAGCGGAATGTTCAAACCCTTCTGGAAACTGATGCGCGCCTTGCACGCAGATGGACGCGGACCGAAAATCATCGCGCTTGAGAACGTCTATGGCGCTATCACGAGCAATGGCGGTCGAGATTTTGCAACACTCGCCGCTGCATTTTCCGGTTTGGGCTATCGCTTTGGCGCGGTAGTCGTCGATGCGGTTCACTTCCTGCCGCAATCACGCCCGCGCTTCTTCATGATCGGAGTACGGGGCGATCTTTCGATCCCATCCGAGCACGTAACTGACGGTCCTTGCGCGACTTGGCATCCGCCCGCGCTGATCGAAGGACACAACCTACTGTCTAAAACCGCAGCTTCCCGTTGGCGTTGGTGGAATCTTCCAACACCGCTTGCGCGCAATATCAATCTCGCGTCCCTCATTGAAGAAAAACCGACCGGTGTGAAGTGGCACACGAAGGCGGAAACAAAATACCTGCTCGACATGATGACGGACCACAACCTCAAAAAGGTTAAAGCGGCGAAGGAGTGTAACGAGCGAGTTGTTGGGACCATTTACCGTCGAACACGGGCGGATGCTGATGGCGTAAAGCGACAAAGGGCAGAAGTTCGGTTCGATCAGATTGCAGGATGCCTGCGGACGCCTGCGGGCGGTTCGATCCGCCAGACCATCATGGTCGTGGACGGTAACAAAGTGCGGTCGCGGTTGTTGTCGACTCGAGAAGCCGCGTCACTCATGGGGTTGCCGAAGGCCTATGTCTTGCCGGAGCGATACAACGACGCCTATAAACTCGCGGGCGACGGCGTTGCCGTGCCCGTCGTGCGCCATCTTGCCGAAGCAATCTTCGAACCAGTTCTCAGACGGAATCGACTCGCTTTGGTTGCCTAACTTCTAGTATGCCGTTGGCATGGCTAAACCAAAAACCGATCCGAAATATCTGTCGCCCTTTGAAACTGAAGATCTTTACGCAAACCTTGCAAAGTTCCTGAGTGAAAAGTTTGACGACCCTGTAACTGGAAAACCTCGAACAGTCGGGAGTTTCGTATGGGGCGTATACGCCTTCTTTGATTATGACGGAGAGCCAATTTACGTTGGCCAAACAAAAGAGAAAATCAGCACTCGGATACGGCGACACCTAACAAACCAGCGGACTGACGCCGTGGCCTTCCCCCACTGAAGTGGTCCTCCGCTATGTTTAGTAAAACGGAGGAAACACATGGCCAACAAGCGACCGAA
>CANMIX010000030.1 GCA_947497985.1 uncultured Paracoccaceae bacterium | reverse complement strand
ACAGTAAAATCAAGGCGGGAACCATTCTTCCTGTGAGGCAGGGCGCTGGAAATTATGAGTTTTTCAACAGAATTGGCCCTAACCGGACATTCACCTCACCGTTACAATGCTGCGGCCGCAGACCATTAAGCGGACCTTCGATCCTACAACACAATGAAGACTGTCGGAATTGGTCGTTGCAGCCCGTTGCAGACCTTCGTCTAGAACTCGGCACGGACCATAGCACCAGGCTTGATGGGGCGCGAAGCGGAAGTTCGCTGCGAAGGCAATGTAATGACCTGCAGCATGGGTAAGCGGACATCTAAATAACCCTTTTGGAAAGACGCTCGCTAAATTTGGTACTTTAGCCGTCGCTGTACGAAGGCGGGTTTCGATCCCTCAAGAACTTTTACGACATTGGCGTTGGTTCGAGATTCCTCGATAGGCCCGCATTCGTAGGAGAACTTGTAGTTTTTATGCTTTTCGAGCTTCACATAGATGATCTGCTCAGCATCAGCCCCAACGGCCAAGTTGGGATTGTGTGTCACGAGAATGACCTGACGGTTCTTCTTTGCGTTACGGATGCACTTGGCGAGGACAGAGAAGATACTGTCATTATCCAGATTGTCTTCAGCCTGGTCGATAATTAGAGGCGTGTTTTCCATGTCCAAGTGGAGATAGAACACGAGTAGAAGAAGCCCCTTCTCGCCCGGAGATAGCTGGCTGAGATTTTTGTCACCAAGCCGCAGTTCATACATCGTCTCGATGAAATCGAGTGAAAACAGGAAGTCAGAAAAGTCCTTATCCGTCTTGTTTTGCTTGATTTGCTTGGCGAAGTCGTACTCCTCGACTTTCTGGAGGACCATCTCGCAAAAACCATATACAGACTCGAAATCCCCCCAGTCCACTTCCGAAACGAAGTCTCGAAGCGCCTTTTCACCATCTCCTTGGAATGGGCCTCGAACCGACTTGCTGATAAACTCAAAAAATTGGTTGGGAAAGTTGGAAGCAAGGACAAAGGACGCTTCAAGGCTCACGTGAAAATTGTCTTCCTCGAAGGTGCTAAGCTTGTCCTCAACGCTTTGCTTGAGCTCCGTGTAAAAGGAAAGAACCAGCTCTTTCGCTTCAAAGATACTTTTCGAGATTGTCTTGCGCTCTGTCTCCAGTGCAGCGATTTCAGTTTCGAGCTCTTGCTCGATATACTTGATCTGCTTTTCTGTATGACGGATCGTCTTTGGAGCGGGTTGCTCCTCATCCCCAAGAAGAGAAGCTTTTTGCTTCTGAATCTCAGCTATCTTATGGAGATAGGACTGATATCTCTTGCCTGGAGCGCTCAGTTGCTCTCTCAAGAGGGACATTTTATGTTTCAATGCCTCTATCACCGCGTCAACATCGGGAATTCCGCCGTGGTCGCCCGCTTTTCCAAACCCTTGTTCTCCGGGGAACTGAAGTTTGCTGTCTTCTGTGAGCCGAGCAATTTCTTCCTGGAGCGAACTGTTAAGCTGGTCGAGTGAGGAAGTGTCAAAGCTGAGCGTGATGACTTCATCTGCATTGAGATCAAGTTCCTTGCAGAGAGCTGCGATACTCTTTTTTTCGCTTTGAACATAATCCCTAAGCTCAGTGAGTTTGCGGGTTAGGCGCTTGAGTTTTTCTGCCCGTTCCTTCGCACTTGCAAGTTGCCCAGTCAGCTCTTTCCTTCGAGCCTCAAGATCAACAAGCAACGAATTGAACGCTTCTATCTCCCTACTGATAGCTTGCTGTTCAGGGCTTTCTTCTGAAGGCTTTTGGACTTCGGCCGGTGTGGATGCGTCGAGTGCCTTGAGCTCAGCTTTTAGTTTTTCAAGCTCCCTTTTCAGCGTGTCCTTGAATTCTGGCTGACTTCGGCTCTTCAAATCGTCCAACCGATGGTGCAATTCCCGAAGCTTCTGTTTCAGGTCGCTAACCTTTTCTCGGCTTTCTTGGGTCTTGAGCCCTTCCAGTTCCTTGAAACTGCTCTGTTTCAGACGGTCTGTCTCTTCGACATGCGAAAACACAACGTTTTCGATTTCGGTTTGAAATTGGCGAACTTCCTGAATTTCGTTGGTCAGTGTCTCAAAATAGTTCTGAGGGAGGTATTTGACCTTCTCGGGTTCGGT
The DNA here is from genome assembly GCA_947497985.1 of uncultured Paracoccaceae bacterium. Lineage (GTDB taxonomy): Bacteria > Pseudomonadota > Alphaproteobacteria > Rhodobacterales > Rhodobacteraceae > Epibacterium. The sequence continues at coordinate 3,961 of CANMIX010000030.1, read as the reverse complement.
GAACCGGACGCCTTCACTGAGGCTCTTTGATACTGTGTTTCCGTCAGCCCAGGTAAGAGTGGCTTCAAAGTTTTCAGCGTACCCTCTCTGCTTGAATTTCACGTTCCCTCGAGAGTTCGCAAGGAATGAAAAGCTGTCCTCTGCTCGGGAATCTCCTAGAAGCCCGAGAATGTCTGCTAGGGCGCTTTTTCCACTCCCTTTGTTCCCAATTATCGCGGTTAGCTCAGGGTTGAGCGGGACGTCCACCTTTCTGAACCATAAGCCATTCTCGCCCCGATAGTTTGGAACTTTCTGTATGTTCAGTTGGTCAATGAACTTGGTTGCCTCTGAGCTCTTACGCTGAAGAACTGGAGGCTGCTCTCCGATGAACACCCGAGATTCTGGTTCAAAAAGTGTTTGCTTGAGGCCTTCAAAGCTGGGGTTGGCTTTGACCCAAGTTGCCTCATAGCCGGTGACATCACCACTTAGGCGCTCCAAGTCATCAAAGCTGTGGGCATCGCTAGCATCAAAAACAGGCTTCTTCTTTGCTTCGCCTTCCTTGTACCGCTCTGTATCCAGGAAATACTCGGTGCTATCACTTCCGCCAAAGAAGCCATGCGCTGCCTTGTCGATTTCTTCAGCTATACTGATTTTTCGCGGTGAACCCGTATCTTGCGACTTCATCCCATCATTCTTTGCAGGGAATATCAAAAGGTAGGGCTTCGCTTCACCAAACGTCTTTGTCAGTGCCTCCCGAATACCTTTGAGGTTCACTGTTGCTTGGTCGTAGTTTCCTTTGTTAGCGAGATCAGCACAGGAAACTTCAACGCCGTTCGTATCTGTAAGGTGAGTTGTAAGGTTTTGCAGAAATGTCGTGATTTTTTCCCGAGGGCAAACCTCCGGGTTGTTGTCAAAAACGATATGCATGTCCGGGCTGTTGCCTTCCTTCCCGATAGCATCAGAGAGCCGGAGTTCAATATTCGGGAAGAACGTCTTTTCACCTTCGGGGAAGCGTTCATGGTACTTTTCGACTGCGAGGAAATAGTTGTCGCAGCTAAAATAGTCTGTGAGGCCAAAAACCTGAACATCCGAGGCTTCAAGGGCATCTATATAGATATCCCAGACATCTCCGTCCTTGGATTTGTAGTCATTTGCCAGCTTGGTATCCGGTGTATGGAGATGAAGATCCCAACGTCTCCAGAGCGAACCTCGCTTGGAAGTGGCCGTCATATTCTACCTACCTAAAATTGCTGCTCACCTAAATGGCACTCAACCTATCCGATAAGCTGCTGGATGAAAACCTGTTTTGCTTTCTTTGCGCGGATGGAAATGGTGCATGATGCATTAGCGGCAGGAAACCGAATACTGCGCCACAAGTTGAGCCAACCCGATGAAGGTCAGCTCAAAGCCGACTACGCCAATCGCGAGCGTTTGGCGGGCGTGACCTTGCAAATTCTGCTTCCTGCGCATTGCTGCCATCGGTGCCAGGCGCAGAATTTGGAAGTATGGGCTCTCTGCCGCCGTTAGATCGGTCGCAGCATTTTGCCCGGCGCGTGACACAGCCCCATCTGGAACGGCCCAAACCGGACATTGCTTACGTAGTCAATCGCCGCGGCGCAGCGTTCACCAGACCGGACTTTCGCTGCGCCTGCATGACCTAGGTATCCGCGAACCCACACATTGCGGACTAAGCGCTAATTCGCTGCGATCTGCTCGAAGGGCAGCTTAACGTTGTTGGCTCTCTCCGGTCTGTCTTCTAAGAATTTAGATTGATTTCAATCTTACCGTTTGCCTACAGTTTGAACGGGTCAAGGAGGCAGGTGGGTGAGAGACAACGAGTTGCGGTTTAGCGGCGAGAACCGCAAACGCGATCTGCGGCGTTTGAAGCGGGCTTACGATGATGTAGCTGCGTCTGCTGAAGCGATGGCCAACGGGCAAACTGTTAATGGACCAGCTCATCGGGTTGTTCTCATTGAAGCCGAACGCGGGCTTGGTAAAACGCGTTTGGCGATGGAACTCTATCGTCATCTCTCTACAACCTCTGATCCAGATCAGTACTGGCCAGATACTTATGGGCGCATTGGCGAAACCGTTCACGTCATGCCAAAGGCGGAAGCATTTGATTATCGACGCCAACTTCCGTTTCTATGGTGGGGCCTCGGTGTTGGACCTGGTGCGGGTGTTGGGTCTACGACGGTTGGCTCGCTGACCGATCTTCTACCGCACCTCGTGTCAGCGCGAATTACAGCTCAGCGTCGCCACAGCCGTAGAGAGGTCGTTACGGAAATTGCCGACCTCGCCGCCGAATTTGGGCTGCCCCTTGCGGAAAGCGCACTCGATATTGCTGGCTTGGGGACAATCAAGACGCTTGGTTTGGCGTCTTTCAAGATTGGGCGCGCGCTGAAACGTGGTTTTGACGACCAAGTTCCGTCAATTGAGGGGTCTCGTGCCCCTCTTGAATCTCTTACAGATACAGTGATTGACGATTTGGGCAGCTTGTTCGCGCCGGGCACACGTCGTTTTGCTGGCATCCCCTTGGTCGTGCTTGTGGACGACGCCCAATTTTCCGCTGACGATACTGCCGTTGCGTCCTTGGTCGAACGCCTCATTGCTCAAAGCGCGCGCGAGCGATGGCCACTCCTTCTCATTTTGACCCATTGGGGACGCCAGATGGGAGAATGGATTGATGGGCGGGGACAGAGGCATCAGCCTAGCCCTGTCGCAAGGGTTTTGAACCACGCGCGTTCTGGCTACGGTGACGAGCCTGGACCTGCCGCCAAACAGACCGGAGGCAGCTTGAACGAGACTACTTTTCTCCGGCTCGATCTGTCGGAGCCGGTAGATGCTCTTGATGACGCTTTGCGTGATCGATTTCCGGGCCTAAGCGTTCAGGACATTGGGCCGATCACAGACAGATCAGGCGGCAATCCACGCAAGCTGGAACAAATCATTGCCAGAATGGAGCGCAAGCCGCGGTGGTTTGAAGATGGAAACCTCGACAAAGCTCTGACGGCTTCCGGCCGGGAAGCAATTCTGGACTTGGCGGATTTGCCGATACTGGACGTCGTTATGGACCGCTTCGCAGACACCCCGCCCGAAGTGCGGCAAGCGACGCTTCTAGCGAGCTTGATGGGCAACCGCTTCGTGTGTGATCTCGTTGACCGCCTCGCGGCATCACAATTCGACGCGGAAGCACGTGCCGGTTTGGAAGCCAGTGAAAGAAGCTATCGGTTTTTGCGCGATGTCGCAGATAGAGCAAGAAGCGATGTTGCCGCTTTTAACGAACAATTGTTTTGGGAAGCTGCGAAGGAGTACCGGGAGAGCGGTCAGGCCACATCGCAGCTGTCAGGCTGGCCGGACGATGCCGCGCTCTTTGCTGCGCTTGATCGTCTTATTGAAAGCCTTCTGCGAGAGCCAGAGGCATTTGCGACACTTAACCTGGAAGATCATGTTGAGGCTTTATCTCTGGCAAGCGTTCGCATGAACGGGGCACAAAGCTCTTTGGCAGGGCTCGCGCTTGCGCGTCTGGTTTCGGTCGAGAATGAACGTGGTAATCCCGAGGGTGCCTATGACGCGGCCCAACAGTTCATTGATGGGTTTCAAGAATGAGTTGGACGCTTGACGACATCCCGTCTCACCTTGCGGATGAAGTGGCGCAAACATTACTCCGTCTTAGCAACAGCGCTGGGGCAGCGCGGATCTACAGCGCACTTCTTGCGCGGGCGGAAAAAAATGCCAGTTCCGATCCGGCGAACACCCAGTGGCAGCGCGATCTGTCGATCAGCCACAACAAGCTCGGAGATCTGCATGTGGCGCGGGGCGAGGCGGACGCCGCGCTGGAGCGCTTCTCCACCGGGCTCGATATTGCACAACGTCTCGCCAGTGCCGATCCGGCGAACACCCATTGGCAGCGCGATCTGTCGATCAGCCACAACAAGCTCGGAGATCTGCATGTGGCGCGGGGCGAGGCGGACGCCGCGCT
>CANMIX010000029.1:2500-6138 GCA_947497985.1 uncultured Paracoccaceae bacterium | reverse complement strand
TGATTATGTATTGTTTGATTTTTGGTTGCGGGAGTAGGATTTGAACCTACGACCTTCAGGTTATGAGCCTGACGAGCTACCTGGCTGCTCCATCCCGCGCTGGTTTTATTTTTTATCGTTTTATAGAGATTGGTATTATCTAGGTTTGGCGGTGACCTACTCTCCCAGGGCTTAAGCCCAAGTACCATTGGCGCTGAGGCACTTAACTTCCGGGTTCGGGATGGGACCGGGTGTTTTGCTCTTGCTGTTGCCACCAAACCGAGGCAATACCATGCGTCTTTTTTTTGACGCTTACAATCAAGGTTGTCCAAGTTAGTTTCTGTGTATGCTTTTGATTTGTTTGATATTTAGAAGAAGACACTGTCTTTTTCTGGATCAAATCAAGCCTATCGGGCGATTAGTACCGGTCAACTGAGTACATTGCTGTACTTACATCTCCGGCCTATTGACGTGGTGGTCTACCACGGCCCTCAGGGATACCTTGTTTTGAGGGGGGCTTCCCGCTTAGATGCCTTCAGCGGTTATCCTTTCCGTTCATAGCTACCCAGCACTACCGTTGGCACGATAACTGGTCCACCAGTGGAACGTTCACCCCGGTCCTCTCGTACTAGGGGCAACTCCTCTCAAGTATCCTACACCCACGGCAGATAGGGACCGAACTGTCTCACGACGTTCTAAACCCAGCTCACGTACCTCTTTAAACGGCGAACAGCCGTACCCTTGGGACCTGCTCCAGCCCCAGGATGAGATGAGCCGACATCGAGGTGCCAAACACTGCCGTCGATATGGACTCTTGGGCAGTATCAGCCTGTTATCCCCGGCGTACCTTTTATCCGTTGAGCGATGGCCCTTCCACTCGGGACCACCGGATCACTATGGCCGACTTTCGTCTCTGCTCGACTTGTCAGTCTTGCAGTCAGGCTGGCTTTTGCCATTGCACTCAACGAGCGATTTCCGACCGCTCTGAGCCAACCTTCGCGCGCCTCCGTTACTCTTTAGGAGGCGACCGCCCCAGTCAAACTACCCGCCACGCAGGGTCCCGGATCCAGATAATGGACCGCGGTTAGGTATCAAGAGTGCGAAGGGTGGTATCTCAAAGGAGGCTCCACGGTAACTTGCGTTACTGCTTCGATGCCTACCACCTATTCTGCACGTCACAATCCTGATACCAGTGCGAAGCTGTAGTAAAGGTGCACGGGGTCTTTCCGTCTAACCGCGGGAAGCCTGCATCTTGACAGGCAATTCAATTTCGCTGAGTCGATGTTGGAGACAGCGGGGAAGTCGTTACGCCATTCGTGCAGGTCGGAACTTACCCGACAAGGAATTTCGCTACCTTAGGACCGTTATAGTTACGGCCGCCGTTTACCTGGGCTTCAATTCAGAGCTCTCACCCCTCCTTTTAACCTTCAGGCACCGGGCAGGCGTCAGACCCTATACGTCGTCTTGCGACTTCGCAGAGCCCTATGTTTTTAATAAACAGTCGCCACCCCCTGGTTTGTGCCCCCGGATTCCACTTGCGTAGGACCCGGGCCTCCTTCTCGCGAACTTACGGAGGTATTTTGCCGAGTTCCTTCAACATCGTTCTCTCAAGCGCCTTGGTATTCTCTACCAGTCCACCTGTGTCGGTTTAGGGTACGGTCTCATGGAGGGCTATTTCCAGGGACTGCTCAGCAGCCCACCCAATCCAATAAGGGCGAACTACCTTCACAATCCGTCACATCCTCCTGGCCTAGGAATATTAACCTAGTTCCCATCGCCTACGCCTTTCGGCCTCGGCTTAGGGGCCGGCTTACCCTGCTCAGATTAGCTTTAAGCAGGAACCCTTGGACTTTCGGCGAGAGTGTCTCTCACACTCTTTGTCGCTACTCATGTCATCATTCTCACTAGTGATCTCTCCACGGGATCGCTCACGCGCCCGCTTCATCGAAAGCTCCGTGCGTCCAACACCTTCCAGAGGAAGGTTAAAGACGCATGGAACTATGTCACACTACGCTCTGCTACCATGCACTATGTGCATCCTCGGCTTCGGCTCATGGCTTGAGCCCCGTTACATCTTCGCCGCAGGACGTCTTAATTAGACCAGTGAGCTGTTACGCTATCTTTAAAGGATGGCTGCTTCTAAGCCAACCTCCTGGTTGTTTTGGACATCCCACCTGCTTTCCCACTTAGCCATGAATTAGGGGCCTTAGCCGGAGGTCAGGGTTGTTTCCCTCTCCACTACGGACGTTAGCATCCGCAGTGTGTCTGCCATCTAGTACTCCCGGGTATTCGGAGTTTGGTTAGGATCAGTAAGCCTGTGGGGCCCCATTACCCATCCAGTGCTCTACCCCCCGGGGTATTCGGATGACGCTCTACCTAAATAGATTTCGCAGAGAACCAGCTATCTCCGAGTTTGATTGGCCTTTCACCCCTAGGCACAACTCATCCCGATCTTTTTCAACAGATGTGGGTTCGGTCCTCCAGTGCATGTTACTGCACCTTCAACCTGGTCATGCCTAGATCACTCGGTTTCGGGTCTGATCCCACGTACTCATTCGCCCTATTAAGACTCGCTTTCGCTGCGCCTACACCTAACGGCTTAAGCTTGCACGTGAGACCAAGTCGATGACCCATTATACAAAAGGTACGCTGTCAGATCGTAAAGATCCTCCAACTGATTGTAGGCGTTCGGTTTCAGGGACTGTTTCACTCCCCTTGTCGGGGTGCTTTTCACCTTTCCCTCACGGTACTGGTTCGCTATCGGTCAGTAAGGAGTACTTAGCCTTCGAAGGTGGTCCTCCGATCTTCAGACAGAATTTCACGTGTTCCGCCCTACTTAATACGTCCTTCAGAGCTTCCCATACGGGGCTATCACCCGCTATGGCTATGCTTCCCAACATATTCTGGTCACTCATCAGGCTCGGCTGGTCCCCGTTCGCTCGCCGCTACTAGGGGAGTATCAATTGATTTCCTTTCCTCCGGGTACTTAGATGTTTCAGTTCCCCGGGTTTGCTCTTAAAACCCTATGTATTCAGGTAATAAGTACTTGGTTATGCTCATTATAAGCAGCCCCGAAAGGCTATTATAACAAACATTCAAGTGGGTTGCCCCATTCGGAAATTCATGGATCAAAGCTTATTCTCAGCTAACCATGACTTATCGCAGAGTATCACGTCCTTCATCGCCTCTTACTGCCAAGGCATCCACCAAACGCCCTTCTCGCGCTTGATTTGATCCAGAAAGAGAGAGTGTCATTGCCTTACCCCTTCGCAACACGTGCGACGCGGTAAGTAACACAATCTACAACAGAAGCTGGTAAGATCTGTTGCTTGTCTATCTGAACCAAAAGCATACTTTCCCGCTCGCTTCATGTCGGTGAAGCGAACATTTGCATGGTCGTTAAACCATGCGGGTTAGTGTACTTGACTTGGACAACTACCGTCATTTCAAAAAGGCATACAGAAAGTCGTCTGAGGAAACATGACGGGTCAATCTGCTATCAGCTGCTCGAAAGCAGCGTCACCTTCAAGAGGTCATCCCCTCACTTAGGGCGACCAACGGTGTTGTTGATTGTAATCTCTATAAACGATATCAAAGCGACTGGTCCGAAGACCGCGCTTGCGTGTCCGATTGGACATTAAAGATGCACACAACATGCA
>CANMIX010000028.1 GCA_947497985.1 uncultured Paracoccaceae bacterium | reverse complement strand
GATCGAGCGCATGTGTTCGCTCTTCGGCCCAGACGATCCAGTCGCTGAGGGGTCTACCTTCAATGTCGGCATCCCCCTCAATTTGCAGACGGCGGCGTAGTTCTTCGATGAATGCCAAAAGCCGATCGCGCTCTCGCCAGTTTTCAGCATGATCCTGAAACCGGCTCCAACGCCTGTGATCAATCTCTTGTTGTCTTTGGCGCTCACGACGTTCTGCTTGCTCTTGCTCATAGCGGCGATGTCGCTCCTCACGCTCTCGCGCGGCCTCTGCCAAAAGTGGCCCTGCCGCGATAATCGCGCTAACGATATCGGGCAGGATAATCGCCATTTTCTTCTTGGACGTTTCAATCCAGTCGCGACTACGACCATTGACATAAGTGTCAAACCTCACGCGCAGGAAACCAGAGGAAACAAGGCCTGTTTGGTGGTGATGAGGAAAGGCCGTCCACTTCCCTGCCCCCTCCATGATTTTTGTCGCCCTCGACATTTTCTCAGCGATTACGCACTTGAGCTCCTGATCGCTGACAAGGAACGTCACCTTGCCTGTAAGCTTGGCTTCGCCGATTTGTCCCCCTTGCTTCTCAATCGCGCGAAACAGGGTGCTTGTCACCCTGAAGCGATATCGGTCACGCGCAGTGAGGTCGCTGATATGAGGAAGTGATCCTCCCCAAAAGTCGCGCGACCGTTGCCGGTTTTCCGCTCGACGGCTCTCCTGTAGCTGACGGTGCTCTGCGACCCATGCCTTCACCTTCGGGTGCAGCGCTCGCATATGGTCAAGGCTTTCGTCGTCTTCATCGAAAGGTGGTAGTTCCGCAACGGACTCAGCGTCGCGAGGTGAGACGGACGCAGGTACTGACGGTCTACCACTGCCCCACGCTGGCTTGATTGAAAGGGAGGCCTTTTGGGGCGGTTCGAATGACGGCAAAGGAGGCATTTCAGGAGCACGGCCAACGGCCTTTTTCTGCCAGTAGCCCAAGGGTGGCGTAGGGATTTGGCGCTTTCGACAAAGAGCGGCCAGGCCAGGCCCATTCGTCGCGAGTTGGGCACCAAGTTTGCTCATGGGGGTCTGCCAGACCAGTTCGTAGAGTTCCTCGCGAGACATTTCCTCTGCGGGGCGGGTAACGATGTTATTCATGTGAGCCCTTTCTCTCTCTCGTAAATTCTCCATGAAATTTACTGCCGCCTTCGCACTACTCCTTTACTTGTACTTAATATTGTACATATAGAGGAAGGCAAAGGAGAGTCGACATGGATATTATGACCTACTCAGACGCACGAGCTCAACTGAAGGGCGTCATGGATCGAGCGATCCATGACAAGCAGGAAGTTGTCGTGACGCGCAAGAAGGGCGAGTCCGTTGTGGTCGTGTCCTTGGACACTTGGAACGCCGTCAACGAGACGTTGCACCTCTTGTCCACACCGAAAAACGCATCCCGCTTGCGCGCGTCGATCGCGCAACTCGATGCTGGAACTGGCGAAGAGCGTGAGCTGACCGAGTGAAGCTGGTTTTTTCCGATCAGGCCTGGGAAGACTATCAATACTGGGTCAATACCAACGACAAGGTACGCGACCGGATCAACGAGCTGATCAAGCAGTGCAAGCGGACCCCCTTCAAGGGAACCGGCAAGCCGGAACCTTTGAAGGGGGATTTGACTGGCTGGTGGTCCCGGCGAATTTCTCAGGAAGATCGAATGGTCTACCGGGTCAGTGGAGCTGGCGATGGCCAAAGCCTAGAGATTGCGCAACTGCGGTTCCATTACTGAAAACCCTTAGGGTTGAACGACCTAGATGTGACGAGGTCGAACGTCTCAAAGCACTATCGAATTTAACTCTAACTATGTAGTTAACGTTAACTCTATAATTAATGTTAACTACATAGTTGACGTTAGAGTTAAACGCAGGCAATCTACCGCCATGTATGTAATAACCTTCGCAAACCCGAAAGGCGGCTCGGGGAAAACTACGTCCGCCATGCTCTTGGCTGAACAGATCGCTATTTCTGGTGGTCGCGTTGCGATCCTCGATCTGGACCCAAACGCCAACATCCTTGCATGGGCCCAGACGCGCGAAGCCGAGGGTAGAGACGTTCCTTTCACAGTTCATGCGCGACCGCAGGCCGAAGAGACGGTCGAGCTCATCGACAGCCTATCCGACGAGGCTGACTATCTCATTATCGACCTTGAAGGGTCGAAGGATCAGATCGTCACTTTCGCGCTATCGCGGACAGATTTGTGCATCATCCCGCTCGATGGCTCGCCTATGGAAGCCCGGCAAGCCGCGCAAGCGGTTCGCTTGGTACAAACCACAGCAAACATGATCCGCGCGCAAATCAACTACGCTCTCTTGTTCACTCGCACCAACGCCGCGTTCCAGACCACGGATGAGCGCGACGTGCGGCAAGAAATGGAGCTCAACAACATCCCGACGCTACCCGTTCGGATCGCCAAGCGCGCGCCTTACACCCGCATCTTCCGGGACGGTGTGCTCTTGTCAGAGCTGCCTGACATCGTGACGCAAGAAATGCAGGGCAAAACCGCGTCTGTATCCGACAAGGCCATGAAGCAGGTGACCGGAGCCATCGAGAATGCCCGCGACTACGCACAAACCGTCATTGCAACCCTTACCAAAGAGCAAGTGGTATGAGCGGGAAATACGGCTTCTCAGGCGGGATCAACCTGCCCAAGACAACACCAGCACCCAAGCCTCGGCCAAAGGTCGATGGCAGCTCATTAAGCGAGGCCGTCAGGGCCGGTGCCGATCTTGGCTTCGTCAACAGGGAGCCAACGACGCGCCTTAAACCTGGCCCCAAACGCAAAGAGCCGCAGGACAAAGTTTCGATACCTGGCCCGAAGCGCGTGGTGGATGATTTCCGGGCTTTTTGTTCAACGCGCGATCTGACCCTGTGGCAGGGCTTGGAGCTGTTGCTTGAAAAACAGAAGGGTAGAAGCGGCTAAGGGTTGCCACGTTTCTCAAAGATTTTCCGGCAGAACCCTAAGAATGCCCTGTCCGGATTGGCCGGTGCATCTAGACCACCGTCGGCCATCCATTCGCGCCATTCTTGCTCTAGCGTGTAGATATCCCATCCCGGCGCAACCTTACGGGCTTCTTGATAAACGTCAGGGCTCAAACGGATCGCCCCGGATGGAGCCGCCAGAGCTTGCGGCTTTTCCGCGTGACGGTTTAGAAATACGACCATGTTTTCGTCTAACCGGACTGAATAATCCGGCATGTGATTGTACGCCTCATCTTGAGCGACAATGTTGCCGACCAGCCGCTTAAACTCGCGAGAGGTCGAAGCCGATCCGCACTTATCTTGCAAAGCAGAAAGACTGATTTTCCACTCTTTCTTCGAGCCACAGTGCTTGCGGGCGATCTCATAGATGCGCCGCTCTAATGGCTTACGCAGCCGGAAATAGTTCCGGTGGAGGGTCAAAACTTCATGCGCTTGGATAGCGTTGAACACCCAATCTGAGAGCTGCACTTCGATCTCCTGCATTCGACCATCGCGGGTTTCACGTACGATACGAGCGCGGTCGATGATGCTGAAAATATCCAATTGCTCGACATCGCCGGTCACGATGTTCGTCTCAATCTGTGTCCCTTGCAGCCGGGCGAGGGCGCTTCGAAGGCCGCTATATCCACGCCCATCTGATGGCCGGTTCGTTGCTTTCAGGAGGTCGAACGCCTTCAGGCGAACGATTTTTGAAACCTTCTGACCTTTGTTGATAGCTGCCATAATTTGACTGATGCAGTAGATCAGCACATCGCGATCGTGGATCGTTGCCAGACCATCGGACGAAGGTTTCACTTCGAGATAGTTTCGCCTCGTCCCATCTTCGTATCGCCGCACGCGGTGATCTGGTTTTGTAGAAAGCGAGAAAATCGGATGCGCCATCGAAGCCATGTCACCCTTGGGTGCGGCATCAAAGATATCGCACACAAAAAAGTCGCCTTGTTCCTGCCGATCTGGCAGCAAGGGAGAGCGGTCGCCGTCTTTCGTGATTTCACACACCATGACCTATGTTTCGTGATTTCACACACACGGTCAAGCCTTTTCGTGATTTCACACACAGGCGTAGCGCTTTCGTGTCTTTACACACGTTCTTTCGTGTCTTTACACACGCTTTATCGTGACTCTACACACAGGCCACTTCTAAAAGCCTAATGAATTCATAGGACTATGAACACTTATCCACAGCGTAACACATTATATAACACATATTTAACACTACAAAATTCCCCATCATTTCAGCAGCGGTTTCCAAAACCGAACGCATGGAAAAGTGCTCGCAGCTAAGAATGCGCGCGAAAGGCAGCGAAACGTACCTCAGTTCAGCGGGTTCTGATCGAATCTTCCACGGTAGGTCATGCTCTTGAAATACAGGTTCTGCTTCGCCTTAAGCGGGCTCCGGTTGCCTACCAGAAGCAAGAGATCATCCGCTTTCATTCCCATGATCTGCTCCGCAGTCATCAACTTCTGACTCTGCTCAGAATAAGAAAAATCACGCCCCTCGTTTGCTGATTTACCCTCACTAATTTGCTGAGAATAGACAGTGCTTTCCCCAAGGTGGCGCGCAGCCCATTCAGCAGTTTCGATGTCATTGAGGTTAAAGACGCGCTTGGTGATGCAAGAGCCGAAGATCGAGCGGGCATCGTTTGGTCCATAGGCCTTTTCGACCTGACCCGTATCCTGGGTAACGAACAGCGCTTCGACACCGGCCCCTGCCGCGACATTGGCGATGTTCATGATCTGCTCCATGCGCCCCATTCGTACGAATTCATCGAGAACCAACAGGATCGGAGCCTTGACCTTGCGCCGCCCGTCCTGGCGCACAACCGTGCCCAGGACAAGGTTGATGAACAGGCGCATGAAGATTGCTTGCTTATCCACTTGATCGAGAGGGACCGCGATGAAGAGATCGACCCGGTCATCGAGAAGATCGTCCATGCTGAAGCTGGATCCTGACAGGAAATGCCGCATGTTGTCCGACTGCATCCACTCAAAAGCTTTTGATACCGTTGTCTGGATTCCCCCGCGTTCTTTGTCACCCGCGCGCAGAATAGTTGCGGCGGTCTGAGCGGGGCGGTGACCAACAAGATCCGCGTTTTCAGCCCAGGCCTCAAGTGTACCGTCGAGATTTGCTGACAGCAGCAGATCGGCGACGGCGATCAGATTGCGCCGCTTCGGCTCTTCCTGCGTCACGACCACTTCGATCGCCACCGCGACAAGCTGGCGGGCCATTTCCGAGAAGTGCGCACCGTCACCCTGTTCTGGTTTAACCAGGCCATCCGCGACCAGAGCCACATCTCGCGCCAGCTCGCCCGGCCGGATGTAGTCCAGCGGGTTGAACTGATCCTTTCCATTCTCGACGAGGCCGAAAGGATTGAGGACGGCCACCTTGCGCCCGAGCGCTTCGCGGTGGCGGCGCGTCACGGCGAAATTTTCGCCCTTGATGTCCAGGACGACGACCGGCCCCTGGTGGTCGAGGATCGCCGGGATCACGGCGCTGACGCCCTTGCCGCCGCGTGTGCCAGAGACAACGAGGTGATGCCCGCCGCGCCATCCCTTCGCATCGTTTTTGACGTAGCGCAGGAGCTTGCCCTTGTGCAGGGCGAGGGGCAGGCCGGTCTTGTTGCGCACAAGCTGGGCAATGTCGCGCGGGTCCATCCAACCTGCCTGCCAGGGTCCGGTGCGGGATTTGCGGTTGCGGCCAATGCGCGGGTTGAAGATCGCTACTAGCGGGGTACTGACAGCGGCAGCCACGCCAAAGGCTCCGAGCGCGAAGGAGATCGCCATGGCCTGTTTCTGCGGATCAGAATACCGCGCCAGCCCCTTGAGGCCTTCCCAAATGGCGCGGGGGAGGGGCCAGCCAGCGCCCGTCCACGACTGGACCGTCGCCAACACGACGCCAGCGGGTTCTCTGAGGGGCGTCAGGGCTGTAAGGGTGGCTGCACATAGGCACGCCCACGCGAGGAGCTTTAGGGGCGTCCTGTGGCGCCCTGCGGCTGTCCCTAGAGTGTCGAGGATAGCGGTCACGGCAATGATTGGGAACGCATAGGTGGTCACCGGGTATATCGCGACAGCTTGCGGGGCGAGGGCCATAGCGGCAGCGGCCAGGATCACAGCGCCGATCATGATCACCCAATGGCGGGCTTCCAGAACAAAACTCATGACCGACCCTTGTGGCTGTCAGGAAACAGAAGCTGCCAGAGCCCCCGCGCCTGATCCCGTTCAGTGAGGCGGTCTGGCAGGTCGCGCCTCACGATGCTCTGAAGGGCAGGTTCGGCCCTCAAACGGTCGAAGACCAAAGTGCCCAAGAGCCATTTGATGCGGTCTTCGTCTTTCTTCTGAGAGAGACGCCGCCGGGCATCGAGCGCTGCGATCTGGGCGTCGAGCTGGCTTTTCTTCTGCGTGAGTTCTGCGATGCGGGCGTCGGGCGGGCGGCTTTGGGACATGGGGCAACCTCAGTGAGTAATGGGGCAAAGGTAGCGATAAGATGATAGGTTGAAAAGAAATAAATGCGCGCTTATACATTGTCTTCGACAACGTGCGCTGTAGCAGGTGTTGAAAATAGACTGAAACTGCGGTGTGTGGTGTCACGATTGGCTTAAAAATGCGGCCTTGCCGCATGCAGAGGGCGCGGCCCTCAAACTCCCCGCCAGCGCAATCAGGCGCTGGACCCTGTTTTAAAGAGAGGCGTCTCGGACGTGGCAATCTATCATCTCAGTGCGAAAGTGATCAGCCGCGCAGGTGGCAGGTCATCTGTCGCAGCCGCCGCCTACCGGACGGCTGGGCGGCTGCGGGATGATCGGCAAGGATTGGAGCATGACTACAGTCGCAAGGGTGGCGTTGTGCATTCTGAGATCATGACCCCCGAGAACGCGCCCGACTGGATGCGTGATCGCGACCAGCTTTGGAACGCGGTCGAGGTGGTCGAAAAGCGGCGTGATGCGCAGCTTGCTCGCGAGATCGAAGTAGCGCTTCCCCGCGAGCTCGACCGGGGCGAACGCCTGGAGCTGTTGCGCGGTTTTGTGCTGCGCGAATTTGTTGATCGCGGCATGATCGCGGATGTGGCTGTTCACGAGGCGCGCGCCCGTGATGGCCAATCGCAGCCCCATGCGCATGTCATGCTGACCATGCGGGAGCTGACAGGCGATGGGTTTGGCAAAAAGGATCGCAGTTGGAATGCGCCGGACCTGCTTGTGGGTTGGCGGGAAGCCTGGGCGCGAGATGCGAACACCGCCCTTGAGCGGGCAGGGCGGTCGGAGCGGATCGACCATCGGTCCCTTGATGTTCAGCGGTCTGAGGCCGAGCAAGAGGTCGAGCGGGCGCGCGGGAGCGGGCAGGAAGAGCTCGCGCTTGAGCGCGAGAAAAAGGTGGTCGAGCTCAGCCGCGAGCCCGAGCCGAAAATCGGACCATCGGCCAATGCTCAGGAAAAGCGGGGGATCGTCACGGAGCGCGGTGAGGCTTTCCGCGCGGCACAGGCGCGCAATGCACAGCGCCAGGAGCTGGGCTGGCGGCAGTTGGAATTGCGGCTTGAGCTGATGGAGCGCGGGCGTGCCTTCATTGCCACCGCGCGCGAGCGGCTGGATCAGCTTTGGGGTCGCGCCGAGGCGGCGATGTCACGGATCAAGGAGAGAGTTATGGGCGAGGTTGAGAGGCCGCAGGCTGGTGCAGAGCGCGGCGACATGGACGCGCGCCGCGCGGCGGTGTTGGGACGCGATGTTGATCGACCCGAGGTGCAAGCGCCGGACATCGGGCGCGAGAGGGTTGCGCCCGACGATCCAGACCGAGATCGTCGGGACGCAATCCTTGGGCGTACGCGCGATATCGGACAGGAGCGGGATGCAGCGGCGGTAGAACGGGACATTGCCGCCCGCGACGGCGAGGGCCGTGACCAAGGGCTGCGGGATGACATTCTCGGTCGCGGGCGTGATAATGCGTCCGAGCGTGGACAGGGCCGCGATCGAGACAGAGACAGAGAACGGTGAAAGACGTTTGCCGAGGGGTGGCCAAGATGAAGAAATGGCGCGTTGTTCTCGACGCCGCGAAAGCCCCGATCTGCGGTGACTGGGTTGCCGTAAGCGGGCTTTGCCCAGGTGAGGAGGAAACCGCACGGTTCCTCTTTTTGGACGGGACGGAGGCAGATGGGTTCACGTTCCTCGATGCCCCGCAGGAGCAGGTTGGCGACTCTCCCAGTGGCGAGCAGGTTCCGTGGCTGCACTTTCCAGACTGCATGGAGATCGTCGGGGTGGAACGTCAGGACTGGCGTCCGCCGAGCTGGCCGCACGACAAGACGTTGTGGCGTCTGACCCTGGTAAGCCTGCCGTCGAATGTCGAATTCGAGAAACGGCTGTTGGTTGGTCAAGAAAGCAGGCGTGGTGTCCTGAGCCGGTTAGGGTTGAGATAGGCCAGGCACTTGGGTGTTGCGCACCCCAAGGCCTATTTGCAGCGCGGCAGACTAAGGAGGTTATTCGGTTCGGCACCATCCGCTTCGGTTTTTAGGTATTTCTTTCCATTCCGCGTAGCGATGATGACCCAGACCGAGTTGCCATTTACGCTGGTCCAGAAGCGCCAAGTGCCGTCTTCGATACCTTTGATGGCAACATCGAGCTTAATGCACCAAGGACCACCGCTCTTTGAACCAGTGGCACCGCCGATGCTGTCAATACGCCGGTCTGAGTCCGCGCCGTCTGGGATAATGCAGGTGATCTGATGATCCTGTGGCATGAGGTAATATCCTTCTTTTTATGACATTCAAGGATGCCAGGTTGAAACGGACCCGCAGAGGTAGATGCTATCTGCGAGCCCTGATGTTGTAGGGGCATAGGCTTAGCAATCAGGGAGATTGTCCAAGTTGTTGCTCGACGACTTATCGGCGGTCGAGCGGAGGTATTTGCCGGTCGTTCCGTTCACCACGGTGATGTCGACACGAGACGTACCAGCCTGCTGGACGTAGTAGGTGTGCGTGCCGTTTTCGATATCGCGGATCGCGTCAGCCTTCAGCCGTGGGGACCACGCCTCGCCTGATTTGCAAAGCTTGGTGATGTCGCCGTCCTTGTCTTTTCCTGATGCTGTTACTTTTCTGTCGGCCATCTTTTCGTTCTCCATTTTGGTTTACATAAGTATAGCTAGTACTACACTTGAGATCAGATATAGTGATCGCTATACTTCTGTCAACCCGCGAACAGAGAGAATCTTGCATGTCAGAAAAATTTGGCGAAAAGCTCAGAAAAATCCGAACATCCAAGAACATGACGCAGGAGGAGCTGGCGACGGTCCTTGGGTCTTCAAAGGCATATGTCTGGCAACTCGAAAACAAGAAGAATGCCAAGCCGTCCGCTGAGTTGTTGCTAAAAATCGCAAATCATTTTGGGGCGTCGCCAGAGTTCTTCTTGGACGATACGCAAGACGAGCCTTCTGACCGACAAATCGAGGATGCCTTTTTCAGAAAATTCCATAAGCTGTCTGAGAATGACAAGCGCACGATTGAGAGGATAGTTTCAGGTTTTGACGACGACGATTAGCCGCCCTCCGATGAAGGAGGCCAACCGCCTTACAAGGCTCTGGCAGGACCACGGCCCGAACACTTACCCACTGGATATTTCAAAGCTCATTGATGGCGCACTTCAAAACAGCGATTTTGGCGGCGAACTGAAAACCAAGATAGGCAGCTACGATTCCTTCGAAGGGTGTCTTGTTAAAACAAAGAACACCGACAAGTGGACGATTTTGCTGAACTCGGAAATCGAGAACAAGCGGCGTCAACGGTTCACATATGCCCATGAGCTGGGACACTTCATGTGCCATCGGGGTTTGCGGGATCGTTTCGAAGACAGCGATGATACCCTGAACGATTTCAGGGATAAGATAGAAACCGAGGCCAACGTGTTTGCATCGTGGCTACTTATGCCTGCTAACCTTCTCAGAGATGAGTTTAGCGGGATTGGCTGGAATACAGAGGCCCTGTGCGAGATAGGAAACCGTTTCGAGTGCTCACTCCAGGCGAGTGCTTTACGGTTTGTCGGGCTATCCAGCAAGCCGGTTGCATTTATCGTGTCACGTGATGGAATGGTTGTTTGGGGTAGCAAAAGCAAATCAGCTCCGTACATATCAGCGTTTTGCTTTGGAGATGAACTCCCCGAGGCCTCCCACGCTCTTACAGCCCACCTCAATGGTGAATCCTGCACATTGCCGCAGGATTCTGGCTTGGCTTGGAATGAGTTTCGAAGCGCTAAGGAAAGCCAATATTTTGATTATTCCGGGCGGGGATATCAGTACACATGCATTGAGTTTGTCGGATAAGTTGACGAACACCAATGATAAATCAGCCATAGAAAATGTGTGATCCCGGCGTGCGCCGGTCTCGCTTTAAGCGATAGACAGTGCAGGGGATCGACGGGCTGACGCCCGCTCACCCCAACCCTGACAGTTTCCACATCCTGTTGATCCGCCTGCCATCCTGTCAGGTCCGAGAAAACCGGCAAGCGCCGCCGGTGGCGTCGGTTCCGGTCGAGAATTCCGGTTCCTCCCACGCGCAGGCGCGCGGTTCCCTCCCAAATTCACGCCCTCCACCCGGTTGTCACGGCCCCGCCAGGCCGCAGGACGGGCGTTGCCCTTACCTGCTCTGCCGTCCGGAATGCATGGGCATTCCAGACAACAGAGAAGGAAGGCCCGCCCATCGGCGGAAAGGGGAAGAGACCCGGTCCGCGTCACTCGAAGGAGGGTCACAAATGACCGCAGAGAAGTTTGACGTTTACACCCATGTCACAAATCAGATCATCGCGCAGATCGAGGCGGGGACGCCGCCTTGGCGCAAGCCGTGGACTGGCAGCGGGGTATCGGTCAGCTTGCCGGAACGGTTCAACGGCGAGGCTTATAGGGGCATCAACATTCTGATGCTTTGGGCCACGGCGATGGCAAAGGATTACAGCTCAGCCCGCTGGATGACGTTCAATCAGGCCAAGCAGCTTGGGGGCCATGTTCGCAAGGGCGAGAAATCCGCCACGGTCGTGAAATACGGCACTGTTGAGCGTGAGGACGAGAACGGCGAGGAGCACCAGATCCCCTATGCCAAGGCCTACCGCGTGTTTAACGCCGACCAGATCGAGGGCTTGCCCGCCGAGTTCTACATTCTGCCCGATCCGCCCCGTGATCTTGGCACCGTGGGCGATCCCGCGCTCGAGGCATTCTTTGCCGCGACCGGCGCGGAGATTGACGTGACCGAGGAGCCGCGCGCCTACTACAACATCAAGACTGACCGGATTCATATGCCGCCGATTGGCACGTTTCACAGGGCTGCAGGATATTACGGCACCTTGGCGCATGAACTGACCCACTGGACAGGCGCAACAAAGCGGTTGGACCGCTTGGGCCGGTTCAATGATCGCAAAGCCTACGCGTTCGAGGAGCTGGTCGCGGAAATTGGCAACTGCATGCTGTGCGCGCAGATCGGTGTGGAGCCTGAATTCGACCAGAGTGCGGCCTATGTCGAAGGATGGCTTGAGGCGATGAAAGAAGACAGCCGCGCGATATTCCGCGCCGCGTCTGAGGCGCAGAAAGCCGTGGATTACATCATGGTCCGCACCGCGCAGGCCGACCGGATGGCCGCCGAGTAACAGCCCGCGCCGCCGAACAATCGAGGCCCCCGTCAGCAGGCGGGGGCCTTTTTGCGTCGTGGCGTGATCCTGGTGTGGTTGGTTTCAGGGTGACCTGTCGGCGGGCAACCTGAAGGCCGGCTCGCCGACAGGCCCGGCGCTTCGCGCGGACGCCCCTGAGGGGCGAGGAACAGTATTTCAGCGTCCTAGATGCCCTTAAACCAATCAGGTTGAATCTGAACTCGTTCGATCATCTCCGTGGCCACGCCCAGCTTGTTTTCTTTCAAAAGTTCGCAGAGCCGATCACCGTCGATAAGGTCGATCGCAATTGCGCCGTCGCGGGTGGCCTCATCTGACGCTTGGCTGGTAAAATGCCCCGTGGTGATGAACAGTCCTTTGTCAGCGCGCCCTTGCAGTGCCCCACGAAAGTCGCGAATTTCCTTTGACCCGACACTGCCCTTCCAACGCTTGCACTGGAAATAAACTTGAAATGACACAAGGTTCACACGCAGCACGCCGACACCGTCGATCCCGCCATCGCCAGACTTGCCGCGCACCTCGACCTTAGTAAAACCCGCTTCGCGTAGGAGGCGCTGCGCCAAGCGCTCGAAGCCATCCGGGGCTATCTTTCCCAACACAGCTAAGAGCGCTGACTTCCAGTCTTCTTCGTCGATGGGGCCGTCATTGGCCATCACTTCGATCTCTTCACCCCTGTCAGCGTCGGCTTTTTTGGCGGCTAGACGTTTCAGGCGCGCACGTTCGCGCTCTTCCTGCGTCACCTGATCATAGATTGCTTGTGTCGCGCTGAGATCGGAGATTGCGGACCCCTTTTCGGTCAACGCCCAGACCCCGCGTTTAGAGTTGTTCAGTGCATCTCCACGCTTCAGATAGGTGCGTGCCCAAGCTAAATAGTAATTTACCCGTGTGCGGTTTTCATCGCGCGGCATGGTGAAGGCTTGTTCGGCCTCGGTCACACCTTCCAGCTCAATCACTTTTTCATCCAGTTCCTGGATCGTCGCTGAGCCGCCAAGGTTTTTTAGGGCTTCGACCGTGACAAGCATCATCCCCGGAAGGTCTGGGAGCGTCTCCGCATCAATTTTGAACTGTCTCATCTGATCTCTCCAAATTTCTTATTCAAAACCGCGATACGCCGGGGATAGATGAAAACAATAGGACGGCATCCATACTGTTACCCCAGAAAAATTCACCGCCCAGGCTTTCCAGCTTGCCGGACTTGTCCTTGAATATCTGCTCTGCCGTCTCGGACGCTTTCCGATCTATAAAGGATGCCTGCAATTCGATCCGCCACCGCCCCGGTGCAGCGGGCGGAATGCCTGCGTTCAGTTGGTCACAGCGTAATGCCGGATCGTTCGAAACTCCGATCTTCAGGGCAACGGACTTGCTTCCAAACGCCTTGGTGCGCCCCAGCAGCGCCGCACCGTCACCGTCAAATTTGGCAAGATACAGGAAAGTTTCGCCATCGGCGTAAGTGGACGTGCGTTCGCCGCTCGATCCCGGGAACGCCTTCGACGGAAAGAACTCATCTCTGAAGGGGGTGTCGATCAGACCGCTATCCCCGACCGGCTCTTCACCGAACACATTGACCTCGGTCACTTTGATCTTCAGCGCCGTCTCGATCTCGGCAGACGTCAGGGCACGGCCCCAGACGCCGATGCCTTGCCCCGCGTCCTTGTCATAGGTGTCAGGCGCTATGCGCCCGATCGACATCTTGTCGAGTGCGCGCCACGCGCGGCGGATTGGCAGGCCATGAGTCCACTTTCCACCATCGCGATTCGCCTTTTTGGCTTGCTGCGATACCTCGGATGCCTTCTCATGATCGTGGATTGGACGGGCCTCGATTTCGACGAAACCGAGGATATGAGATCGCATGGCTTTCTTTGTATTTCCTGATGATGCGCCATATATCATCATCAGGTCGCCGTCCTTCAGCTCCCGCAGGGCGCGGGCTTGACCGCTTTCCATGGTCCAGCCGACATAACCCGCCTCCTCGGGGTTGAAACCATAAAACGCCCGGATCCACATGTTGCGCCCGTTGGGCAGCCCAATGCTCATCTTAGATCACGCTTTCCTCATTCTCGGGCAACGACGGTATTGTATAGGCCATAGCTCGACAGGCCTTCGTGACTATCAATCCCAGTATAATTCAATGATGCATCCTCGTATCGGCGGAAGGCGAAGACTGCCTGATTCATCTGTTCTGTGTTGAAGACTTTGAGCCGAACCAGGAGATGGAAATCTTGGACTGTAAGGCCGGTGACTGTCCGAAATAAATCGGGTTCGAGTTTGGTGATCACATCTTGAAGGGTGTTTTCGCGGAAATCAGTCAGGTACATGAACGCAGGAATGCGGGTGGCGAACTTGATCAGCTTTTCTTGGACCAACTTTCGTGCGGACTTGTATTCCTTCTCTTCGGCAGACAGCTCTTTCTTTTCTTTTGGAGTCAGGTCGCGATCTTTGGCCTTTGCCTTCAGGTCTTTGACCTTCTCACTCTTGTTGATAATGGTCTCGATGACGTTGTCGCCAAGGGCGCGCCAGCCCTCGATGCGCTCGACAGCTGCCATCGCTTCAGGGTTCTCCATGAGCTTGCGAAGCGTTTCATTGTCTACATTGACGAGCAATGCACTTTCCCATTTGCGGGCAAGCAATGTTGCTGATGTTCCTGCCATAGCGATGTCGAGTATCGCACCAGTATCGAGCTGTTCCATGACAGCTCCGTTGTAGGCCAGCACTGGTAAGAACGACACAAGCTCTTTGACCGCGCTTTCAGGGTTTGCTTCGTTGGGGGACAGGCCTATCCCGTATTCGGACAACTGCCGCAGGGCGCGCGTTGGTGCAAAATCGAATACGAAGCACACTGGCTTCAAAATTTCCTCTTCATGAGGATTGCCCCCGTTGGGGTTTTTGATGGACCAGGGCGATTGCACTCGGAACGCCGCCTGAAAATATGTCTCGGGGGATTTCAGGTTCCGCAACATGAGGATGGATGACCACTGCTTGACGGTGACGCCCGTGGTCAGCTTGCCGCAAGACAGAGTTATACTCTTGCTATCAAAGCCGCTTCCTATTGCCCGCCGCACCGGCGGCAGGGCTTCAAGCCCGATCCCGGCGCTGGCACCGGCGGCGCTGATTACCTTGTAATCATGCCAGAACGTGTTCTGGCGCTCGGTCAATAAGTTTTCCATTGCATGACAGGCGGCAACATTCGGCATGAACCAGAACGAGTGTTGTAGGTAAGGCAAAAGGCGCACGTCAGAATAAGGAAACGGTGGGCGTGTTCCGGTCTTCAGGCTATCTACCGCGCTTGGGGCATATTGTCCTCGGATGATGTCCAGCCATTTCTGGACATCGCTTTTGTGCTTGAATTGCGCACTGCTGCCGGTTCCGGTTGCGCCAAAGAACTCGTTTAGATCGAATTCGTCAAACTCTCCGGCGCTTGCAATGGCCAGCAACTCGTCGGGCATTTGATATGTTAGAAGCCGCATCTGCGGCAGGGCACCGTACGGGTTCGACTGGTTTGGTTTTTCGGTAGCGAAGTCAGCTTTTGCGCGCTGCTCGTCGGTGTAGGTCCAGTTGAAGATCTGCTCTTCGATGAACTCGCCCGTCGACAGGGCCTTGAAGGGCGTTCCCGACAGATAGAGATAGGCCTTTGTCGTGATCGGCAGAAATTCGGTTTCAGGTTCCAACGGCTCTTGCAGGTCCGCGATCCGATCTTTTAGTTTTTTTGCATCCTCAAGCCGCGCTTCCTCACGGGCGATCTCATCTTCTTCCCCCGCGAACAACTCTTTCGCTGTCTCGCGCCAAGCGCCGAAATGGTATTCGTCAAAGACTACGAGGTCCCAGTTTTCGGTGTGCAGCCATTCGTTTTTTGCCTTGATGTTGCCGCGTGCATCACGACCTAGAAGATCTTGAAGCGAGCCAAAATAAACCACTGGTTTGTTCCGGTCGATCTGTGTCGGATCGCCCTCTGTCTTGACTGACAGATACTGCCAGCCGTCAAAATCTGCGTGGTTTTCCAGATCGCTTTGCCAGGCGTCTTCGACGGCTGGCTTGAAGGTTACCACCAGCACCCGTTTCGCCCCCATCTTCTTGGCGAGCTGATACGAGGTGAAGGTCTTACCGAAGCGCATCTTGGCGTTCCACAAGAAGCGCGGAACGGCATGCATATCCTCTTCCCAGCGGGAATGATAGTAGGCGTGGGTTTGCTTGACAGCCTCGGCCTGTTCAAGACGCATCGGGAACGTTTCGTGGTGCGTACCACTGAACGTCTGGCCAGTGCGCAACTCTGTCAGCACAGTCTGAACATCGGCCAGTGTGCAGCGCATCCATTCCAGCTCTGTATTGTCAAAGCCTTTGCGGACGAGCGCAGCGCGCACATCGTGGTCAGTGAAAATCGTGCCGTCTTCGCGTTCTGCGGGTGCATCCAGTTCGATGGTAAAATTGGCGATCGCTGCCGTACGCAGTTGTTCGGCCACCCGTCGCTTCACATCCCGCGTGGTCTGACCGACCTTCAGTAGGCCCTTATGGGCTTCATCTGTGATAGAATACGCATAAATGCGTGGCCGCGCTTCCGGTTTTGGAGAGAGAATTTCGTCGATGGTGGGCTTATTCATCGTTACCGTCATCAACTGAAACCTCACCGAACAAGTTGCCTACCAAATCCATTGGCCGCACGATCTTTTCAATGAAGGCAATTTCGTCTTCCGAAAGGTCATACTTTTCGTACAAGTCTTTGTCCGTCCACTTTTTAGTCCAATCCTGTGTCGGCACGAAGGTGTAGACTTTGCGTGTGGTGTCCTGTGATGGTTTGTGCAGGAGGATTAGAAACCGGGTCAGTCGGCAGGATAGATAGGAAAGAACGCTTTCTGCCTCACCTTTTGTTTCCAGCGGTCCAATGCATAAGTAGGTTTCGGACGAAATGGTTTCAGGTTCACCGATAAACGGAGTGCTAATAATGCGGTGGGGGTAAGTGTCACGATTACCCGTTCCTGGAGCGGCGCGGCCAATATAAACCTTCCATTTGTCGACGTACTGTAGGCCATTCCGGATTTTTTCTCTTGTAACGTATCCGATGCCACCGTTCTGATAAATTTTCACATCACCGTCGTTGCTGGTCTTCTTGCCCTTAAACGTGGTTTCTAGCCCAAAAGGCTTACGAGAGCTGACCAATCTATCGAACCTCTTGTCTTCCGATAGGGACAGCACGGCATCTTGACCCGTCTCAAGCGCCATAACTTTTTGTAGTACTGAAACCCCTTCATTAAAGCGGATAAAGACATCTGCGCCTGGTTCTAGGAGGGGTCTGGTTGCAACTGAGACTGGCCAATCTTTAAAGTTAGTAGAGACGCTACATGATCCAGGATGTTCATTATTCCACAGGAAATAGCACACGCCACCTTTCAGACCGACACCAGGAAAAACATCAGCTGCACTTAAAAAGTCATCAATAGAGCGGAGCCGATTGTCTGAGAGCATAGCTTCTCGGAAGTCATCCAGGCCCTTTCCTCCTGAAAACCAACGAGAGGGAATAACCATGGTCAAATAGCGTGGTTCAAGATTCTTGGCTTGCTCAACGAACTTCTGATAAATTGGAGCAGCGCTTGTTCCGTGACCGCCGTCATCCAACTGATATGGCGGATTACCTATGATTACGTCAAACTGCATGTCGGCTCCAAATAACTCGTCGATCCGAGACTTGATGTTGTCTGTATGTATAAACGCATAAGCGTGGGATTCTCGGTCTTCTCCCCGATTTAGTGTTGTTTTGCTGGCTCCGCAGTACTTGCACTTATCTTGCGTGGTCCAAATGTGCTCTGTCCGTTTGAACCAGATATTTCCATCTTCGTTGTTAAACCGACGCGTGACGGAATGTTGGCCGTTGGCAAATTTTGAGCAATAGACGCTGCGCCGCGCCATCAAGCTTGTTAGCTGGGTGGTTCCGATACCAAAGATTTGTTGGGTCAGTATGTGGTCTACCCGTTCTTGCTGGTTCGGAATATCGTTTTCCAATCCCGCGATCAGGCGCTTTGTGATTTCTCGCAGAAACACCCCAGACTTGGTGAAAGGATCGAGAAATTTGACGGTCTGGTCTGCCCAGATATCTGCGCCGTCATGATCTGATGCCCACGCTGCCGCCACGGTGTCCAGCATCCGGTTAGCGAATTCAGGTGGGGTGAACACCTCGTCATTTGACAGGTTGGCGATACAGGTCAGGACATCAGGGTTGCGCCCGCGCAAAGTAAAACGATCATCCATAGTTATGCGGCTTCCTGCGGGTTGCCGCCCATTGCTGCCAGATCACGAACTGCCATTGGCGGATAGGTTTTGGTTGGCGTGAAAATCTCATGTTTTCCCAGATGTGAAAACAAGGTTCCTTCAGCGCTAAAGGCAGAAGAGCCTGTCAGTGCGTCCAGCCTAAAATCCCGCCGCTGGAACTTGCCCTTACCCAGATATCCCCATTCAGAAAAGGTAATCGGCGCGCCGTCATGCCCCTTCATCGACAGGGCATCGCCGTGGATTAGGTTCAGTGACAGCACATGGGAAGCGGCACCGTACAAGTCATCGACTTCGTCGATCCGCAGGTAGTCGGCCAGCACCTCAAGCATATTGGCGCGGCACTCGATGATATTGTCTTCCAGAAGCTCGATGCCGTAGGCGCACATGAGGGCGAGCAGTGCATATTGCCGCTTTTCGAATTCGGATTTCCCGAATTTCAATTCGACTGCGCAGAGCTTCCGCTTCAGCACTTTTACAAGGAAGTTACCGCTGCCGCAGGCAGGTTCCAGAAACCGCGAGTCAATCCGTTCGGACTCTTCTTTCACCAGATCAAGCATAGCATCCACCATCCATTCCGGGGTGAAGACTTCGCCATGGTCGGCCACGCGTTTTTTCGATTTGATCAAGCTCATTGTTTATTCATGCCTGCAGGGAGGTGCCGCTCCACATCCATACTTTGATGCAAAATACGCACAACGACAATTGTCGTGTCATTTGTGCGCCGGAAATAAACCATATGCATTCCCACTATCGCTTTGTGGTAACCGTTGCGAACTGTGACAGGGCAGCTCACATGCGTTCCCTGAGAAAGAGCGGCGCAAGCATCCCGAATATCTCCGACGTAGCTTGCAGCTTGTTGGACTCCCCATCGCTCGACGGTGTAATCCCAGATGTCGTTGACATCAGATTCCGCTGCTGGGGATAGAATATATCCCGTCAATGCGCCTGAGCTTCCGCTGTTTTCCGTGCAATAAAGCCGTCAAAGTCGAATGGCCTGGGCTCGCCAGATTGTTCGCCAGCGATCAACGCATCCTGCAACGATTTTACCTTCGCTTCATGCTCTTCAAGAAGGCGTAGGCCTGCGCGGACAACATCGCTTGCTGATCCATATCGACCTTCCCCGACCTGCGCGTCGATGAAGTTGGCAAAGTGGTCTCCTAATGAGACGGATGTGTTGCGGGGCATGATGCATCTCCTTTTGAAGCAATATACCAATATTTGGTATCTTTGCTAGTGATTACAACATTGCCAGCTGCTGGGGCTCCACCCAATAGCCACGCTGGCGCTTTACCGCTTCCAGCGTGGTCAGAGCTGCGATGGCTTGGCCTTCATCCGAGAACCAATCCATCCGGACCTGTCCGCCCTGCCCTATGCGACCCCATTCCCGGTAGAGTGTCCACTCACCAAACAGGTTTGGCATGACGGACATCCGGTAAAACCGGGCGACATTGTTGGCAGGCTGGCGCTTTTCGAGATAGGTCTGCATGGCTCAGAGATGGTACTTGCGTGCGATTTCGAGAGCTTCGGCCTGTTCGGTGCCAATGTATTCTTTGGTGCTTTCGATACTGGCATGGCCGAGTAACAGCTGGGCTGCGCGCAGGTTGCCGGTCTGCTGATAAATATGGGTCGGAAAGGTCCGACGTAACGAATGCAAACCGTAAAGACTGGGATCGAGGCGGGCCTTTTCCAGCCAGGATTTGAACAACCGCCAGAGCTGGCTTTCGCTGAGGTGGGTGTGGGACCACCTTGCCCCCTGCCCCGTGAACAACCATGCATGCATCTGCTTTTCAGAGGCGGTAAGATAAGCACGCAGACTGTCGCGCGTCCCTGCCGACAGTCGCGCTTGGACCGGGCGCGCATTGCGCGCCTCAGTTTTCTTCTGCCGGATCTCGACGATCTCGCGGACCCCTGCTGGGGTTGCCACGTCCGAGACCCGCAGCCGCACGAGGTCCGAGCCCCTAAAGCTCGTATCAAGTGCCGTGTTGAACAGTGCCAGATCACGCAGCGCGCGATCCTGGCCTAGGATCATCCGGATCAGCGCAACCTGGTCGGGCGTCAGCGGTGGCTTTTTGCCCACGACACGGCCTTTGTTCCAGGTGGTCTCGGGTGCAGTCGGCATCTACAAATCCTTGCAAACTTATTGTATAAATATACCCATAAACCTTGCATGAGGAAAGCCGCATGTTGTGCGATGTGGCACTTTACTCAAGTTTTGTTGGGTTTTGGGCTGCGGGTCCATGCAAGCTTTTATTCAAAAGCTCGCATGGTATTTTTTACACTATAGACCACAACGTCCAAAAAAGCGCGACCAGTAGTCGACTTCAGGCTGTCAAACCAATCTGGAATAACTCCAATGCCAGTTTGGGATGCTCTGATTGGGAACTACTACTGGCTGAGCGCCTATTCGTTCAAAAAATGCTGGATAAAGGTCGTGATAGCGAGTCGACCTTTCACTGAAAATGAGCGTTTCGATTCCATATTCTTTGTTTAATTTATGGAAAAATGCGGAGGCAACTGCCCTGCCGATACCACGGCGCTCCATGCCTGCCTCGGTTGCAAAGTGTCCGATAGTCGCTATCGGTTCGTCATTCGAAAGTGCAATGTCGTGGATGTAAGCAACTTGTTCCCCATTAAATGAAAAATATATGTCAGTTAGACGCGAACCTTTTAGAGCTGGCCAATTCAGAGGCGTTTTGCCTGGGTTTTTAGCGTAAGACATCGGAGAGAGTAGAAAATCATTGAAGCTACGCATATTGCTTGGCGGCGGAAGTGGTTTCTCAGAGACGAATAAGAGTTGCAGAAATTTTGTGCCTCTTGATATAAATCTCATACCTTTTTGATCCTAATTTCTGACTAATTTTTTTATGCAGGCTTCTAATGTAAAGCTCGCATGAAAGTTGCAAACACCAAAATCAGTCAGAGCTTATCGCCTCAAGAAACCCTTTCAGACCATTCTGGAACGGATCGAGCGCATGTGTTCGCTCTTCGGCCCAGACGATCCAGTCGCTGAGGGGTCTACCTTCAATGTCGGCATCCCCC
>CANMIX010000027.1 GCA_947497985.1 uncultured Paracoccaceae bacterium | reverse complement strand
AACGGCTTCAACCCCAAACGAGGCTTAGAGGTCATTTCGTCCCCTCCCGCAGACGAGAAAAGATAATTGCTCGGTTCAAATAGCACCGACCGGCCCAAAGGTTTCTGTCAGCGCACGATTAGATCAACCTAATTCTCCGTCCCCGTCATCATCGACTCACCGCCGGTTCGTATTGCCATGCACGCAAAGACGCATTTCGCTACAGGAAGAATACACTAGCGAAATGATCACGAACACACTCAACGATACTGTTCGTGATCATCGCCAAATAACTTGTCAATACCCGCTCCGAGCCTACTGACGCTCAATGCGTTAGAACTTGATCCAGAAAAAGGCGGGTTCGTTCGTTAGAGGCGGATGTAAAGAACGTCTCCGGATCGTTCTCTTCAATGATCTGACCTGCATCCATGAATATAACACGATCCGCCACTTTCCGCGCGAAGCCCATCTCATGGGTTACACACACCATGGTCATGCCTTCTTCTGCCAGCGTTTCCATCACATCCAACACCTCACCGATCATTTCCGGATCCAGCGCGGAAGTCGGTTCGTCAAACAGCAAGATCTCTGGCTTCATGCAAAGTGCACGTGCAATGGCAACGCGTTGTTGCTGACCGCCGGAGAGTTGACCTGGAAACTTTTCAGCCTGGCTGCCAATCTGTACCTTGTTTAGGAAAGTCATCGCAGTATCTTCTGCTTCAGCTTGCGGCGTTTTGCGAGCAAGCATCGGGGCCAACGTACAGTTTTCAAGAATTGAAAGATGAGGGAAAAGATTAAAGTGTTGAAAACACATTCCTACATCGCGGCGCATAACTTCGATATTGGGGGCATTGGCGTCGATCATTTCACCGTTAATCAAAATTTCACCGGACTGATGCTCTTCCAATTGATTTATCGTGCGGATCATTGTCGATTTTCCCGAACCCGAAGGGCCGCAAACAACAACTTTTTCACCCTTAGCCACCGAAAAATTGATGTCCTTTAGAGCGTGAAAAGTCCCGTAGAACTTATTGACGTTTCGCATTTCAACAGCAGCAGTCATGGTGTGCTTCCTTTAGGTTTTCGGTTTTTCGGCAGCGATTACAATGATCTCAACTTTCAGAGCATCTCGCGCTAACTTTGCCTCACCACAAGCGCGCGCGGGGGCGAAGTCCCTTGGCACCCAAGCGTCCCAAACAGCGTTCATTTCGACGAAATCCGCCATATCAGACAGCCAAATCACGGTCTGTAGGATATGCTCACGATCAGACCCTGCCTCTTGCAGCAAAGCATCTACACGGCTCAGACAGTCGGCAGTTTGCTCTGCAACGCTTTCGCCGGCACCGACCTGACCACTTAGATAAATCGTGCCGTTATGTTTGACAATTTGGCTCATCCGATCGGAGGTTTGCAGTCGAGTAATCATGTATTTGATCCAATAAGTTGGCGCGCATTCAGCGCAATTGAAATTTCATCTAGGATTGCAGGGTCATCGATTGCCGCAGGCGTCTTAAAGGCCACACCGTCTGCGATTTTTTGAACGGTGCCACGAAGAACCTTACCAGATCTCGTTTTTGGCAAGCGCTCAACTTCGACTGCGCATTTGAAGGCCGCCACAGCACCGATTTTGGCTCTGACCAATTTGATCAATTCTGCTTCAAGCTCTTCGGGGCTTCGGCCAACACCATCGTTTGGAACAAATAAACCCAAGGGCATCTGACCTTTCAAGGCGTCCGCTTTGCCAACAACCGCACATTCAGCGATATCTGGATGACTTGCGATAACTTCTTCCATCGCCCCTGTGGACAAACGATGTCCTGCAACATTGATGATATCATCCGTGCGAGCCATGATGAAAACGTAACCATCTTCGTCAATGATGCCCGCATCCGACGTCGCATAATATCCAGGGAATTCTTCCATGTAAGACGAAGTAAACCGTTGTGGCGCGTTCCAGAGCGTTGGAAAACCCGAAGGTGGCAGCGGAAGTTTGCAAACGATATTACCGAGTGTTCCGTGAGGCACAGGTTGCCCTTCGTCATCCAAAACTTGAATGTCATATCCGGGCATAGGCTTTCCGGGGGAGCCTAGCTTAACAGGAAATGTGCCTAAACCCACAGGGTTGCCTGACATCGCCCAACCGGTTTCTGTTTGCCACCAATGGTCAATAACAGGACGGTCAAGTTTCTCCTGCGCCCATTCGATCGTTGCAGGGTCAGACCGTTCACCTGCTAAGAATAAGGTCCGGAATTTGCTGAGGTCATAGTCAGCAATCAGATCACCTTTCGGATCAACCTTCTTAATAGCGCGGAACGCTGTCGGCGCTGTGAACATCGCCACCACGTTATGATCCTGGATCACACGCCAAAAGGCACCTGCGTCCGGAGTACCAATTGGTTTGCCTTCATATACAACAGTTGCCGCACCATGCAGCAAAGGCCCGTAGCAGATATAAGAATGACCAACGACCCAACCAACATCCGATGCTGCCCAGAACACCTCGCCGGCCTTGACGCCATAGTGGTTTTCCATCGTCCACTTCAGCGCAACCATATGCCCGCCGTTGTCACGCACGACCCCTTTGGGCTGCCCTGTGGTTCCGGAGGTGTACAGAATATATAGGGGGTCAGTTGCCAAAACCGGCACGCATTCGGTGCCCTGCTTGGCTGCGATGGCTGCGTCAACCGCCTGACGGTAATCAACATCGCGGCCCGGTATCAAATCACAATGCAACGTGTCGCGCTGCAAGATAACGCAATGCTCTGGCGCGCTCGTGGACAGCTCAATCGCTTCATCCAAAAGCGGCTTATAGGCAATAACACGGCCCGGCTCGAGACCACAAGAAGCAGAAATAATCACCTTAGGGGTTGCATCATCAATACGTGTCGCCAGTTCCTGCGGAGCAAATCCGCCAAAAACCACCGAATGAACGGCCCCAAGGCGCGCGCAAGCAAGCATCGAGAAAACCGCCTGTGCCATCATCGGCATATAGATGACAACGCGGTCGCCTTTTTTTACGCCTAGTCCCCGCAACACATAGGCCAATGCGCTGACTTGCTCCTGTAACTGAGCATAGGAGTAGCATTCAATCGTATCGGTGACCGGACTATCATAAATGACAGCCTGCCGGTCACCATGGCCTGCTTCGACATGGCGATCTACGCAGTTATAGCAGGTGTTGCATGTCGCCCCGTCAAACCATCGGCCATAGGCACCACTTTGCGCGTTGAACACTGAGGTCGCAGATGTGAACCAGTCGATGTCTTTTCCGGCCTCTTCCCAAAACCCTTCGGGATCAGCTTTCCAAGCGTCATAGATTGCGGGGTATTGTGACATTCTCGTTGACCTCAGCAGGTGTAATTCAAACCAAGGCGACCACCATCAACATAGATGGTTTCACCTGTGATATAGCTGGCTTTTTTTGAGCAAAGAAACGCGACCACATCGCCAATCTCACTTGCCTCGCCAGCGCGGCCCAACGGCGTGCGCGACATCGCCATTTTGAACGCTTCTGGGTTTGCATTCACACCAGCCATCATCTCGGTATCGATAGAACCGGGGCCGACAGCGTTAACGCGGATGTTGTTTTTGGCAAGCGCAAGTGCGGCAACTTTTGTAAGCTGCATGACCCCACCTTTTGACGCACAATAAGCTGGGATCGCAGGAATCGCGACTTGTGCGTTGATTGAAGACATATTGACGATGGCCCCCGCGATGTCATGCTTCACCATGTCGCGAGCCGCCAATTGCGTTGCAATGAACACCCCACGCAGGTTGATGTCGATAACTTTGTCGAATGTCCCTAAGTCGTAGCTGAGGAAATCACCGGGGCTAGCGATGCCAGCGTTATTTACAAGCGCGCTCAGAGGACCGTGATCTGCAGAAATTTGCGCAAACATGGCCTCGATCTGGGCACGATCGCCCATGTCGCAGGAGATGGCTGTGCCCCCAATTTCCTTTGCAGCCTTAAAGACGCCTTCAGCGTCAATGTCGGACAAAACTACATCATAGCCATCGTCAAAAAGCGCCTGAGCACAGGCATATCCAATGCCTTGTGCAGCACCGGTAATCAAGGCGACTGGTTTCTTGCTCATGGTTTATCCTTTAAATCCGTAGTCTTTTTGAGCTTGCGCATCGGAAATCAATCCGGCGCGTACATCTTCAGCCACGAGAGCCTTTTCTCGGTCAGTCGCTTGGCCGTAGCCGCCGCCACCTGGAAGGCTAAGCCTGAGGCGTTGGCCATTCTTGATCAATTGCCGCCCTTTGCTGCGCAACTTAGTCCCATCGCTAAGCTCAACTTGACCAGCGGCGCCGTCGCCGCCGCCATCACGGCCACGCGCTGCGTTTTCAACGCGATCAAACATTGCATTGAAATAGAAATCATAGCCTTCGCGCGGTTCTATCTCGATTATTTGGCCAAGGCCGCCACGCAAAGCACCAACTCCACCTGAGCCTTCGCGGAGATCCTTTCGCCAAACCGTGATGGGTCCGACATGCTCGGTTGCTTCGACGCTCATCGTGGAAACGCCCGAAGGAAAGGCTGTTGCTGACAGCCCATCATGCGCTGGCCGCGCGCCAGTACCACCCGAATTGAACATCAACACCTCAGCATTGCGCAATTCGCTGTCTGGGTCACTCGGGCGCGCTGAGATTTGAATGTTCCAGAGAGCACTTGCGCCTTCCGCCGGCACAGTGTTTGGCAAGGCTAGGTGCAACGCCCCAAGGACAACATCTGGAACCAGATGCCCAAGGACGTGCCGGACCGACACGGGCGCTGGTCGTTTTGCCGCAAGAATGCACCCTTCGGGCGCGGTTATCACAAACGGTTCCAGTGAACCTGTGTTGTTTGGCACTTGAGGCGCAATTGCACATTTCAAGCCGTAACAGGCGTATGCACGTGTATAAACTTCGGGAACATTGACCCCAAAGCGGCTCATACCGGACGTGCCGTCGAAATCAGCTGTGAGGGTATCACCAGCCACATCAAGTTTTACCGCCATCAGTACAGGGTCATCATAGCCGTCGACCTGCATGCTGTGGCTGAATGAGCCGTCCGGGACCTTTGCAATCGCCTCATGGGTGGCTTTGCGGCTAGTCTCGATGATGAAATCTGACAGCCCGTCCAGATCCGCAATGCCAAATTCACCCAACATAGCTTGAAGACGGCGATCTCCGGCCTCGTTGCAAGCAGCCAGAGAATACATATCTCCCACGACTTGATCAGGTTCGCGCACATTTGCCCGCACAATGCGGATCAAATCTTGCGACACCGTCCCGCGCTCTGCGAACTTCATGATCGGGATCAACAAACCTTCTTCGTAGACTTCGTTGGCATCCGGCCCAAAGCCGCGCCCGCCAATATCAACGACATGCGCTGTACAGGCAAAGAAACCAATATGCGCGCCCCCCCGAAAGGTCGGAGACACAACCGTTATGTCATGCAAATGTCCCGTCCCGAGCCATGGATCATTGGTGATGAAAACGTCGCCTTCAAAAATGTTATCCGACCCTATTTCGCGAACAAAATGGGTGACACTTTCGGCCATGGCGTTCACGTGACCAGGGGTGCCGGTCACGGCCTGCGCCATCATCCGGCCACGGCGATCAAACAAGCCTGCTGAAAGATCGCCAGCTTCGCGCACAGATGTTGAAAAAGCAGTTCTGATCAGCGTTGTCGCTTGTTCCTCGACTACGGCAATCAAGCGGTTCCACATGATTTGAAAATCAATCGCTGTGGGGGTCATGATGCATCTCCTTTGCGGATCAGGCGCAGACTGCCATCGCCCTGCCCTATGGCGCGGTAGGCTGAAGTGACGATGGTTGTGGTTTCATTTTCAACGATGATCGCTGGGCCTTCAACGCTTTGACCGGCGGTCATTGCCGAGCGCGCAACCTCTTGTGCATCAACCGTCTGACGTAGAGCGGCATCAAAGAACTGTCGCGTGCGCAAACTTTCGGCAACTGCGCCCGCGCCGTGACGCTCAACGGCCGGAGTAGCAGGAAGAACCGTGGCGACAATCAATGACCAATTAGTGATTTCAATGCTAAGATCGTCAATCACTCGGCCAAACAGGGTCCGATATGCGGTCTCAAATGCAGATAGAATCTCGGCCTGGTCCGCATCAGCGAAAGTCTTGTAAGGCAGCGAAACAGGGATCTCCCAGCCTTGCCCAGAGTAACGCATAAACGCGATCAACTTTGTCGAGGTTTGCACGTCTTTGGCACCCGCACGCACAAAGGCGGTTGCTTCCTCTTCGAGCTCAGTCAATGTGCTGTTCACCGAGGTCGCATCAAAGGCCTCTAAGCGCTGAAACAAGCCGCGCGTCGCCTCATAGCTGAAGGGGGCTTTCAGAAAACCAATGGCAGAGCCAACCCCCGCTCCCGGCGGGATGATTAGTTCATTGATCCCTAGTTTTTCGCACAGGCGGCAGGCATGTAGCGGCGCACCGCCTCCAAAACCGATCATGGTGAAATGTTCGATGTCGCGCCCATTCTCGACCGTATGAACCCGTGCCGCATTGGCCATGTTTTCATCGACCATTTCAGTCACACCAAAGGCTGCCTGTTCATTGGACATGCCAAGGCTTGCCGCCAGCTTTTCGGTCATCGCCGCATCTGACGCGGCAGTAGACAGCGCGATTTCTCCGCCTGCAAAATTGTCAGGGTCCAAACGTCCAAGCAACAGGTTGGCATCGGTGACTGTAGGCTCTGTGCCGCCACGGCCGTAACACGCAGGCCCTGGCTCCGACGCTGCTGAGCGTGGCCCTACTTGAATACGGCCCAGTGTGTCGATCGAAGCGATGGACCCACCACCCGCTCCGATTTCGACCATTTCAACAACCGGCGTCGAGACGGTCATGCCCGAGCCTTTCTTAAATCGGTAGGTGCGCGCAACTTCAAACGTGTTCGCCGTTTTTGGTGCGCCGCCTTCGATCAGGCAAATCTTGGCGGTTGTGCCGCCCATGTCGAAGGACAAAACACTGTCGAGCCCATGACCACGGGCAAAATCAGCCGCAAAAATAGCACCACCTGCAGGACCGGATTCTAGCAACCGCACTGGCTGTTCTACAGCAAGATCAACCGAGATTAATCCACCACCTGAATGCAGCATGAACACCGGCGCGTCGACACCAACATCACCCAACCGCTGTACAAGACGGCCCAGATAATCTGCAACTTGCGGCTGCACGTAAGCATTTGCAATGACCGTATTAAAGCGGGGCAACTCGCGCATTTGTGGAGAAACCACCGAGGAAACTGAAATCGACAAGTCCGGCGCCGCTGCCCGCAACGCCTCGGCCATTTTCTGCTCATGGGCATCATTGGCATAAGAATGCATCAACCCAATTGCGACCGCTTCATAACCGCCTTCCAGCACGGTAGCGACCATGGCCTCGACTTCCGCGGGATTGAGAGGAAGCAAGACCTCACCATTTGGTCCTATGCGTTCGTTCAATGTCAGCCGGTCTTCGCGCGGGACCATTGGCTTGGGGAGTGTCAGGTTTAAATCATATTGCTCAAACCGATTCTCGGAGCGCATCTCGATCACATCACGAAAACCTTCTGTTGTGATGAATGCCAATTTTGCGCCGCGCCGCTCAATCAAGGAATTCGTAACCAGGGTGGTTCCATGGATCACCTGGTCTATCTCGGACAGAGCAACCCCGGCCTTTTGGGTCGCGATCTGGATACCATCAATGATAGCCTGTTCAGGGTGTTTGTAGTTGGTAAGAACCTTACAGGTGGCGAGCCCCCTTGCGTGTTCCAATGCGACATCAGTGAAAGTGCCGCCTATATCGACACCGACGCGGTTCAAAAGCTTCGTCATTTATATCGCCTTGAGTATCTGGTTCGCTGTAAATGCGGATTGATAAATCCGCGAAACAATTGGAGCGGATGGGACGGTTGTCATTTCAGTCATGGGAAGCGGAAGATCCGCGCGATCCATGCCCGTCAATAGGCCCGCCATGGTTTCACCAAACATCGTACCTGTCGTAATGCCGCGACCGTTGTACCCGATTGGCGTAAAGAGATTGGTTTCCAATTCGTAAATACGCGGCAGGTGGTCAGGGGTCATTGCAATCTGGCCAGTCCAAGCTTCATCAAATTCGACGGGGCCTAGGCTTGGAAAAATTCGCGCGATCTGCTTTTTTGCCCAACGATGGGACAGGCCACCATCTTTGCCGCCGACGACTTTCCCCATCGAGCCAACAAGCAGGCGGTCAAAGGCGTCACGTCGAATATTGAACATGATCTGTCCTGTATCCCAAAGCCCCTGCCTCTCGGGCAAGATGTGAGACGCTTCTTTTCCAAGTGGCTTTGTCGCAAGCTGGAAATAGTGAATTTTGGTAAAGATGCGTTTGAGGTTTGGCCATAGGTCATCGGAATATGCATTCGTGCCCAAAACAACTGCTTTGGCGGTAATAACCCCATGATCTGTTTCGACCTTCCACAATTTCCCGTCACGGCGCAGCTTTGTCGCCCGCACACCCGTGCTGATCTTTGCACCTGCCGCCACGGCTGCACGCGCCAACCCACGGCAATAGCCCATGGGGTTGATCGTACCGCATCGGTTATCCAGCAACCCACCATGGAAGTGATCTGTGCCAATCATTTTGGACACTTCTTCGCGGCTCATCAAATCAACAGGCTCCCCGAGGCGTTGCCATTCCTTGTGGCGTTCTTGAAGATCTTTGAAGCCGCTTGGGCCGTGGGCGGCATGGATTGTCCCCGTGCGCGTTGCTTCACAGCGAATCTGGTGCTTTTCAATCAAAGAAAAAACATATTCGGGGCCGCTGCCGAACTTCTTAATAAAGCGGGGTCCGTAAGTTTCCCCCAACTTCTCACGCACTTTCTGAGGCGGAAGCCACAAGGCTGCATTGACAAGTCCACAGTTACGCCCTGATCCACCAAACCCGACTTTTTCGGCTTCGACAACATGGGCTGACAACCCTTTTTCTGCGCAATGCAGCGCAGTGGACAACCCTGTGTAGCCGCCCCCCACAATTGCGACATCCACTGTCGTGCTTGTGACCAAATCCGCGCGGTAATCTTGCTCTTGAGCTGAAGCATCCCAGAGCGAGATTGCAACTTGATCTTTCATTCGTTGGCTCTCCGCATTTAGTCGATTTCGTGTTGGCGTGAAGGTTGCACGATCCACTCTATCGTGTCAATATATGAAATATACGTTCCATATAACAATACAGGATTTAAAATTGGCCAAGCTTAAAGTCACTGCAGCACAGATGGTTTCCGACGCGCGTGCGCGCGTAGAAGAGATCGAAACAACCGATCTCATTGCCATGTTGAATGACCCGAATGTCGTAGTTGTCGATATCCGCGACGTGCGGGAGCGCCAGCGCAGCGGTTTCATACCTGGCAGCGTTCACGCTCCACGTGGGATGATTGAATTCTGGGTCGACCCTGACAGCCCTTATTTCAAAGAAGTCTTTGCGCAAGACGGCAAGAAATTTGTGCTCCACTGCGCATCCGGATGGCGGTCTGCAATCACCACTGCAACCCTGCAGGACATGGGGTTCCAGGCAGCACATCTGAAAGAGGGTTTTTCCACCTGGGAAAAACAAGGGGGGTCTGTTGAGTTTCCCGAAACGAAACCCTAGAGCGCGCCTACATGCGGCCCAGTTTTTCCGATACGGAACGGGCCGCATGCATAATCAAGCTCCCGAAAAATTCGACGCCATCTTCGGGTAGGTTAATATCCGGCAGAGAAATTCCCAGCGCGCCGATGGGCTCGCCGCTTTGCAATGTAACCGCCGCGCCAAAGCTCACAATACGATCCCGAAACTCTCCGGTATCAAAAGCATATCCACGGGATTGGGTCGCTGAGATGTCCGCATCAAGCGCGTCCAAGTCGGTTAAGGTCTTCTCCGTATACTGCGTTAGCGCGCCACTGATTTGATCGCGCAGGTTCGGGTAATCTGCCGCTAAAATTGCCTTGCCCGTTCCAACGCAATGCAGCGGTGCCGTTCCCCCAATCGCGTTCCAAGAGCGGATCGGTTTCTGGCTGTCTATCTTATCTATGTAGATGACATTCAGGTTGTTCCGGACTGCGAGATACACAGTCTCTCCTGTTTCTTGCGACAAATGCGATAGCTCTGGCGCAGAAAGCTCTCGTAAATTTAGGTTTTCGACTGACGCGCGGCCGACCTGCCAAGTCTTAAGTGTGGCAGCGTAAGACTTGTCAGATCTGTGTTCTACGTACCCAAGTGCGGTGAGCGTCTGCAAAAGCCGAAAAGTGTTTGACTTGGTCAACCCAAGCTCCTTGGACAGCTCGGTAACGCCTTTGCCCTTTTGGGCAGCCGCTAAGTTTTCTAAAATAGAAAGCCCTTTTGAAAGCGTTGAATCAACCTTCGGCTCGCTTTTTGTGGCATCAGTCATGTATTTCAGCGTCCTGTCTTTTCACCCTAACTATCAGCTATACTTCTTTTTCGAAAGGTGGTGGCTCATGGACTGTGACAGCTGGTATTTCCCCAGTGAATTTGCGCAATTGAACCATCGCGGAATGTGCCGCAGGACTTTGTGTAAGGCTTGAAGACCGTAAGTCATGGGTTAGGACATTCGGATTACCGTGCCTATCTCTGGCGTCGCGGGCTTCAAAATCGGGATCATACCAAGCGCCAGTCCACAAAAAGACACAGCCTTTGACGACTTCATCCGTAATCTTTGCTCCGGCAAGGCAGCGCCCACGCGCATTATACAATTCAACGATGCTGCCGTCCTCGATGCCCCTGTTGTTAGCATCATCAGGGTGGATCAACACAGGCTCACGACCGGAAATCTTATGGCTGAGGCTATAGGAACCATTGTCGAGCTGGCTGTGCAGCCGCGTCTTGGGTTGTCCCGACAACATCGCAAGTGGAAAAGCGGCATCGCGGTCTGCCGTTAGATCCCGCGGCGGATACCAGCTGGGATGCCCTTTGCAATCTTTCAGATCAAAGGCCGCGATAGTTTCGGAGAACAGCTCGATCTTGCCGCTTGGGGTTGGCAGAGCGAATTTTACCGGGTCTCCGCGGTAATCTGCCAAAAACACCTGCTCCGGGCTTGGGTCGGGCAGGTCGATCACATCGCCGTCAAGGAAGGTCTGCAGATCAGGCAACTCAATCCCGGCTTTATCAGCCCGGTCGCGGGTGGTTTCCCAAATCTCGTTCAACCATTCACGGCTTGTCCGACCTTCAGTAAAGGTATCTCGGTTTCCAAGACGTTCAGCGAGATCCGCATAAATATCATACTCATCGCGCGCCTCACCCTGCGGAGGGATTACCTGTGGCATCGGCACCAGAGCATTGTCAGACTTCCCTGCACCAAAGTCGGTTCGTTCTTGAGCGGAAGTGACAGGCAAAACGATGTCTGCGTGGCGAGCGGTCGCGGTCCAATTCAATTCGTTCACAATCACAGTCTCTGGCTTTTGAAAGGCTGTGTGTAATCGATTCAAGTCTTGATGGTGGTGAAAGGGATTGCCGCCCGCCCACCAAACCAGCTTAGCGTCTGGGAATACCCTGCTTTTGCCATGGTATTCGTACCGCCCCCGAGGGTTCAATAGCATTTCACTGATCATTGCGACCGGAATGAAATCACTAACGGGATTGACGCCTTGCGCCATTGTGCCCCATCTGAATGGCCGCTCTATATTGCCGATATTGGCATTAACACCATAGCCCACCGTATAACCGCCACCCGGCAATCCGATCTGGCCAATCATGGCAGCCAGCGCAATTGCCATCCACATAGGTTGCTCGCCAAAATCGGTCCGCTGAACGCCTGCAGCAACACTGATCATCGTCCGCCCTTGCACCATTCGCCGCGCAAGGGTGCGGATGTTATCCGCGCTCATGCCTGTCTGTTCAGAGGCCCATTCCGCATCTTTCGGAGCGCCGTCACTGTCCCCAACAAGGTATCCACGAAGCTTTTCAAAGCCGGTGGTAAAGGTTTGCAAAAACGCACCATCGACAAGGTTCTCTTTGATGAGCGTATGAGCAAGCCCCATCATAAGAGCAGTATCGCTGCCCGGTCGAATTGGCTCCCATTGGGCATTCAACACATCCGCTGCATCACTACGCAGAGGGCTAATATTGACGAATTCAACACCGGCATCGGCACAGTCTTGTAGGTTTCCAAGCATTCGGTGCTTTGCGACACCGCCGTCGCTGACTTGCGTATTGCGCAGAGCCATGCCACCAAAAAGGACGACAAGGTCAGTATCTTTCGCAATCACCGACCACCGTGTGGCTTGGGCTACATGTTCACGGTACGGGCCAACGATATAAGGCATCAAACCAAGAGCTGCATTGTAACTATAGTTGCCTTCGGATCGAACAAAACCACCCTGTGTATTTAGAAAACGTTTCAATTGGCTTTGCGCGTGATGGAACCGGCCTGCGCTGGACCAACCGTATGATCCGGCAAAAATGCCTTGATTTCCATAAATGCCTCGGACGCGCTTCAAGTCTTGGGCGATCAATTCCAAGGCGCGATCCCAACTCACTTCTACAAAGACATCGCGCCCTCGCTCAACCGCGTTGGGCTGTTTCTCCAACCAACTTTTGCGGACTGCGGGGCGCAAGACGCGCGCGCTCCCATGAAGGCTGCCGGGGATGTTGGAATTTATCTTAGATCCAGCCGGATCACCGGAATGCCCTTCGATAGATACTATCTTATCTTCGACAACGGTGGCCACACCAACGCCCCAATGGCTCGCTGTCAGCTTTTTCTTGTGATCAATCATCCGTAACCTCGTGCTGATATACAAAACAGCAATTCTAAATATTGACACGTTGCACTCTGACTGGCATCTTTGCAAAAGACAATACCAGTGAGCCACTTATGCCAAATTCTACCCCCAAAATATCAGACGATTTAGTGCAAATGGGTCGGCCAGACCGTATTGACGGGCGGCATGTCAACTTGCCGCCTGAGCTGGGTTCAACCATCGTATTCGACACTTTTGCTGAATTCGAAGCAGCACGCGATGCAAGATACGACAGCGGCACCATGTACTATGGGCGCTACGGGAATGAGGCGACATTTAAGCTTGAAACCATGCTGGGGCGGCTCGAGAAGGCTGACGCGGTAACGCTGACCTCTTCTGGGGTCGCGGCGATCACCATGGCGCTGCTGACATTCGCGCGTCCGGGCATGCATCTACTGGTGGCGGATCATGTTTACGGAAACACCCGTGGGTTCTGCGAGACCGTACTTAAGCGCATGGGCATCGAAATTGAATACTTCGACCCTATGATCGGCGGTGCGATACGTGATTTGCTGCGCGACACGACATGTGCAGTGATGTTCGAGGCCCCCGGATCCGGTACATTTGAAGTGCCTGACATTCCTGCAATC
Organism: uncultured Paracoccaceae bacterium; assembly: GCA_947497985.1. Taxonomy (GTDB): domain Bacteria; phylum Pseudomonadota; class Alphaproteobacteria; order Rhodobacterales; family Rhodobacteraceae; genus Epibacterium. The sequence goes on along the minus strand of CANMIX010000027.1, from coordinate 9,104 downwards.
GCCAAAGCCACCCAAGCAGCGGGCGTGCCTTCGATCCTAGACAGCACATGGGCCACGCCGATTTTTTGCCAACCTATAACGCTGGGCGTCGATGTCATTGTTGCATCGATGTCGAAATACTTAAGCGGCCATTCTGACTGTATGATGGGGATGATTGCATCCACACAGCAATACGCCAAAGACATTCGGAAGACGACGATGGCCATCGGTGACAAAACCGGCAGCCAAGAAGTGTTTTTAGCCTTGCGCGGTCTTCGCACCCTAAAGATGCGGATGGAATATTTCGACAAAGCGGGACGCGACATGGCGCAATGGTTCGCAGAGCAACCGCAAGTCAAATCTGTACTGCATCCTGCATTTGAAAATTGCCCCGGCCATGCCAATTGGGCGCGCGACTTCAGCGGGGCATCAGGTCTGTTTGGCGTCGTTTTCCATGAGAGTTCAGACGATCAAATTCGCGCCTTTGTGGATACGCTTCATCACTTTGGCATTGGCGTCAGTTGGGGAGGATACGAAAGCCTCGTTCTCCCTGTTACACCAGTTCGAAGTGCCGGTACTTGGGCCGAGTCTGGCCAACTGGTCCGCTTTAATATCGGCCTCGAAGATCTTGATACCCTCAAAGCCGATCTGGCAGCCGCCCTACCCCACCTCAACACCGGAGTAAATCATGCATAACAAAATTGACCATTTCGCTATTGGCGCGGATACCTTGGAGCAAGGTGTTTGCGCGATGCAAGCTAAGCTGGGTGTGGAAGTCCCACGTGGGGGCAAGCATGACGCCATGAGCACCCACAACTGCGTAATGCAATCCGGCAACGAAAGCTTCTTTGAACTGATCGCGATTGATCCTGATGCCCCGGCTGACCCAGGCCGAGCGCGTTGGTTCACATTGGACGATCCGGAAACGCAAGCACGCCTAGCTGAGCGCCCTCGGGCCCTTTGTTGGGTTGTTGGCACAGACGACCTTGATGCAGTGATCGCAGCAAGCCCCGTCGACCTTGGTGAAGTCGTTCTATTCACACGCGGTGATCGGTCGTGGCGGTTAACGGTACCCAAAGACGGACATTTACCGATGGGAGGTCTGCTGCCAGCCTTTATTGAATGGTCCCCCGGGCCGCACCCAAGCACCGGCCAGCAGGACCTAGGCATTACATTGGAAAAGGTAGTCCTGTCACACCCTGCTCCTGACGAACTGGTCGCGATCCTTAAGACATTAGGCGTAGACCATCTTGCCGACGTCACTGAGGGGGCGGCTGCACTTTCCTTTTCATTGGCCACCCCAAACGGGTCGGTTACTCTAGATTGAACGATGGGAGCAAATGATGTCACAGCAATCAACCGCGCAGATGGACAAGAAACCGGACGTCAAAGCCTTTTTTGATGCGAGTTCAAATACGATAAGCTACGTGGTTAAAGACCCTGATAGCACCAGCTGTGCGATTATTGATCCAGTGATGGAATTTGACTATGCTGCCGGGCGCCTGTCCTATGTCAGCGCTGATGCCATTATCGCTGACATCCAGAAACGCGCGCTTTCCGTCGAATGGTTAATCGAAACACATGTCCACGCGGACCACCTTTCCGCCGCCCCATATATCCAACGTGAGCTGGGCGGGAAGGTCGGGATCGGCGAGCATGTTTTAACGGTCCAGAATACCTTTGGGAAAATTTTCAACGAAGGAACTGAATTTGCACGCGATGGGTCGCAATTCGATAAGCTTTTCAAAGACAACGATATATACAGCATCGGCTCTTTGAATTGTCAGGCCCTTCACACCCCGGGCCATACCCCCGCTTGCATGGTGCATGTGATTGGTGATGCCGCTTTTGCAGGTGATACCTTGTTCATGCCCGATGGAGGGTCCGCGCGTGCAGATTTTCCGGGCGGGGATGCTGGACAACTCTATGACAGTATCAGCCGTGTGTTGTCGCTCCCCCCCGAAACACGTCTTTTCGTATGCCACGATTATGGTCCCGGTGGCCGTGCCATCGCATGGGAAACCACAATCGGTGCCCAACGCGAAGCCAATATCCACGTTGGCGGCAATGTGTCCCGCCAACGTTTTATCGAGATGCGCGAAACCCGCGATGCGGAACTGGCAATGCCAAAACTGATCATCCCTTCGCTTCAGGTAAATATCCGAGCCGGCGAGATCCCCCAAGATGATGATGGAGCGATGGTGTTGAAAGTTCCAGTGAACAAGCTCTAAAATTTGGGCTTCCCGCCTGTATAACTTTCACAACTACCGACCCAAAACATTATGAGTTTAAGTAGCCTGCGCCCAAAGCTACGAATGCACCAACGTGAACGACTATAATTGCACGGTCTTTCCACATAACGCCCACGAGAAACCAAAGTGCGATGCCGATAACAAAGGTGAGAACATTCCACGGAACGATATTCAGCACCGTCATCCCATTGAGGCCCCCCGACATTCGGACACTTACATAAATTACGATTTGCAGTCGCCTGACCTTCGACGAGAAGGAGATCAGCGATGTCGAAACGGAAGCAGCACGCGCCTGATTTCAAGCCCAAGGCCGCGCTGGATGCCTTGAAAGGTGAGGAGACGGCCGCTGAGCTGGCGAGCCGGTTCGGGGTGCTTCCGACGATGTTTCACCAATGGAAACGGGCCTTGCTCGAAGGCGCCTCGAGCGTGTTCAAGCGCGAGGGTCGCAAGAATCTCGAGATCAATGAGGAACAGGTGAAGGAGTTCCACACCAAGATCGGGGAGCTGGCGGTGGCCAACTCTTTTTTGGAACGAAAGCTGAAGCCCTGGAGCGGGAAGTGAGGCGGCGCATGATTGAGCCGGTCCACCGGGACCTGTTGATCGGCCAGCAGTTCCTCGAGACACCGAAGAGCGAGAAGCGGATACATCGGCTGATGCGCCTTATGGGCATTCGGCGGGGAATTGATCCCCCAGATCAATTCCTGAACCTCCTTACTGCCGATTTACCAGATGCCCAACACAAGCAGGCCGACGAAAGGGCACAAAACATATCCCTACCTGCCCAGAGGCCTGCGCGTGAATCACCCGAACCAGGTCTGGTGTTCGGACATCACCTATATCTGCCCATGTGGCGCGGCTTCCTATACCTCGTGGCGATCATGGGCTGGCATACCCGCAAGGTTCTGTCCTGACGGATCTCCTCGAACACACTGGAGGCCGACTTCTGTGTCGAAGCGCCGAACGAGGTCATCCACAAGTTCGGGCTGCCCGAGATCATGAATACAGATCAAGAATCCCAGTTCGCGCCATTCGCCTGAAAGGATCGGCTACGTTGCTCTTGGCGGATAACGATGGACGGCAAAGGTAGGTTCCTCGACAACATCTTCATCAAGAGGCTTTGGCGCACCCTGAAATACGAGTGCGCCAACCTGTATGCCTGGTAGACCGGTTCAGAGACAAAAGCGGCTATCCGGAAGATGGATAACCATCTACAACCACCCGCTCCTGTCTATTTACAGAGAATGACATAAATCAACCTGATCATCAGGTGCAACGAGCAGCTTAATTCACGCCAGATCCTGTCCAATGATCGGGGAGTTGCTCACCTAACCGATCAGTTGAATGACGGTAGCTAGCCATTTTACGATATCAACACGCTCCATTCGACGTTTCTCTAATGAGCCGCCAAGGCCATTCGACTCTTCAAGTATTCACCATATTGGCCGAGCAGAAAAATAAATACCCAATAGATCGCGGCGACAAAAACAAGAACCTCAATGTAATAAGGGGCCCAAACCGCAGTGCCATAAGCTGCTTTTCCTGACGCTAGAATATCAAAGAAGCCAATAATCGTGACGATAGCCGTCTCCTTGAAGGTCACAACAATCATATTAATGGTGCTCGGAAGCGCGTGCCGAAACACCTGAGGCAGGACAATACGCCCCAAGATACTCCAGTAATTGAGCCCAAGCGCCCTACCCGCCTCAAACTGACCCTTTGAGATTGCTTGGAAACCACCCCTGAAAACTTCGGCTTGATAGGCTGCAAAGAACATCGCAAAGGCAACAATTACGCGCCAAATTTTATCCCCCTCTAACCAGTTGGGCAGAAACAGCGGCATCACGACAGCGGCGGTAAACAGTGTCGTCACAAGTGGGAGGGACCGAACCGTATCGATGAGAATTGTTGCAAACCACCGCACGACAGGCATCTCGGAGCGCCGCATCAGCGCAAGCCCCAACCCCATAGGCATTCCAAGTAATACGACAGCAGCAAACAAGAACAGTGTCAGCGACAGCCCGCCCCAGCCATCCGTCGTGACTTGTGGCAGTCCAAGTAAGCTGCCCTCCATAAGAAGGTAATAGGTGGCAAACCCAGCGACCCATAAAACCGCCAGCCGTCTAGCCCGCCAAATAAATGGCAAGCATGAGACCATAACTGTCACAACGATCGCAATCGCCGCGAGTGTCGAGCGCCAATGTTCATCAAACGGATAAGTTCCAAACAGAATCAATCGATGACGCGCGTCAATCACCGACCAGCAAGCTCCAGCATGACCACCACATCGGCTAACGTTTTCTTCGTTCCACACGGCACGCAATATAGCCCAATCCAGCATAGCCCAACCAAGGTAAGCCAAGCCCGCAATCACGAAGAGAGAAATGAGCGTAGCCAAAGGCGACCCAAAACCATTCCGGATAAACGTCCTACGAGCGACATCGAATTTGCTAGGACGGGAAACATTCACTATCGACATCTTAATGCTCTTTCAGTTGCAAATGCGCATTCAACCAATTGGTAAAAATCGCGATAGAATAGTTGATGGCTAGAAACGTAAGCATCAGGATCAGGATGAGTTCTAATGTTTGACCAGACTGGCTGATCGAATTTACAGTAATGTAAAACAAGTCACTGAAACCAATCGCAATGCCGATGGTCGTTGCTTTCATCATGAAAATCCATTGGTTCCCTAGTGGCGGCACAATACTGCGCAGCGCCATCGGGACCTTGATACGTGACCAGATTGATATTCTGCTCAATCCCAGCGCCTGACCAGCCTCGACTAGACCTGTTGGTACTTGGGACAGACCTCCACGAACGATCTCAGCGATGTAGGCGCTTCCGTAAAGGGTGATAGAAGCGACCAGTGCCAACAGCTCAATCGGCACCGAAATACCGCCCTGAAAACGCAACCCTTGGAGCGAAGGCACCGAGAAGAACGGCTCCCCCGAGGGGTGCAAAATAGCCGTAGCAAGCAAACAAGTCCCGATCGAGCTCACGAACCAAATCGCTAGCCCACGCCCAAGTGAGATCTTTGCGATGAGCAAGCCGATTGCAATTGCAATCGACGCAAGCAGCAACCCAATAGAAACTGCGGGGTCAATGTTGAGCCCTGGTAACATCAATCCACGTCCAGATAGGAACGCGACATCGCCTAGATTTATTGCCTGACGCGGCCCCCCAAGGTGGATCAAAATCGCATACAAAAACACGGCCTGTAAGATCAGCGGTATGTTCCGGAAAATTTGAACGTAGACATTTGCTGCAAAGCTCAACGCAGGATGACGCGCGTCCCGCAAGGTCCCGATGATGAACCCGAAAAATGTAGTTGTCACTATACAGATGAACCCCACGAACAAGGTGTTCAGCAAGCCAATAAACAATGTGTAGTGGTAGCGATCAGTGATAGAGCGCTCGACCAGTGAAAACGAGTAATCCCAACCTGTGCCACGCTCCAAAAAAGAAAACCCACTGGTCATATTCATTCGGGTCAGATTGAACTGCGCATTCGACACAGCGCCCCAGATTGTAATGACCGTTAGAAGGATGATGATGATTTGAACTGTCCAGCTACGCTGTTTTGCGCGTGTGCGTAGTTCGTCCGCAGTCGGCATGCTCGCCCCCGTTTTAAAACTGGTCGATAGAACCGCCCTGTCTCATAGGGCGGCCCAAAGTTAGTTGGTTTTAGTCGAGGATCGGAGCGTATAAGACACCGCCTTCACTCCACAGGCTGTTAAGCCCACGCTCAAGACCGTACGGGCTGTCTTTGCCCAAATTGCGATCATAGATTTCAGCAAAGTTACCTACAGCTGCGATCATCTCTTTGGCCCATGTATCCCGCAGGCCAAGGCGTTCGCCCATGCCTGGCTCCGCACCCAATAGGCGTGCAACGCGCGGGTTCGGTGGCGTTGCTGCCATCTCCTCAACGTTTGCGGATGTAACACCCTCTTCTTCTGCAATTAGCAACGAAGCCAGCATCCAGTTCACTGTATCAACAAATCCGTCGTCACCTTGACGCATTGCAGCAGAAATCGGCTCACTTGAGAGCTGGTCACTCAGGATGGTATGAGCATCCGGGTTGTCCAGCTCTGTGGCCCGCAGAACGGCAAGGTTCGGCCCCCAACCAGCAAATGCATCGCAACGGTTTGCCAAGTAAGCGGAGCGCAATTCGGCTTGGCTTTCATATGACACCATTGTGTGCTCTACACCAATTGTCGTCATGTAATTTGCTGCCAAACGCTCAATTGATGTGCCAGCTTCAACACAAACGGTGCCGCCTTCTAGACCTGTTGCATCCGTGATACCCAGATCTCCATGGGCCATGAACTGTGTACCGCCAAAGAAGTAGGGCAAACTAAACTGAAGCCCAAGCTCGGTATCGCGGCCCATTGTCCAGCCTGTTGCTTTGATGATCACGTCTACATCGCCAGACTGAAGCGCTGGAAAGCGCTGCGCCCAGCTCAGTGGGACGATCTGGTTGGCATCCGGGTCACCTAGAATTGCAGTGGTCAGCGCCCGGCACAAATCAATGTCCAAACCTTTCCACTCGTTTTGGTCGTTAACTTCGACAAACCCAAAGTAACTGCCGTTGTGCCCAGAGCACAGCATCGTGCCGCGCTCGACAATTTGTTGAACCGTCGCGCTTTGTGCAGATGCGATTTGGGGTGCGATCGCACCCGTAAGTGCAAGTGTGCCAGCTGTGATAAATTTTTTCATTCCCTGTCCCTTTTTTTGTGCTATATGCCAGCACATTCGTACTGATATGCAGAATGAGAAGGAATTTCTCTTGAGTCAACAGTTTTCGGCCGATCACAGAATTGGGATGAAAAATCGCACAATTCACGAGCACCTCGAAACGGCTAAGGGCCATCGTGCTCAAGTGCTAGTTAATCCGCCTACCAACAGAAACGTGACTGGTCTCAAAGTACGGCGGATCGCGCCCAAAGGGAGCTCTCAAAGGCGATCGCTATCGGCTCAGGAGATATTGGAAACAAAGGTGTTTAAGCGCGCATGACCGCAGCTTTTTTCAGACGCCTGACCAAGCAGCCTCTTCGCCAATACCTCCCCATTCTTCATTGGGGAAGTAGCTATAATCGCAATACACTTACCAACGATATGATCGCAGCATTGATCGTAACGATCATGTTAATCCCGCAGTCATTGGCCTATGCTTTGTTAGCAGGCCTTCCGCCTGAGGCAGGAATTTACGCGTCAATCGCACCAATCATTCTTTATGCAATCTTCGGCACCAGTCGCGCACTCGCAGTCGGTCCTGTAGCCATTGTGTCTTTACTGACTGCCTCAACAGTTGGTCAGGTCGCAGAAACCGGAACGGCAGGTTACGCCATTTCGGCCCTAACGCTGGCATTTTTGTCCGGTGGCTTCCTCTTACTTCTGGGCATTTTCCGGCTTGGTTTCTTGGCGAATTTCCTTAGCCATCCGGTCATTTCAGGCTTTATTACAGCGTCAGGAATCTTGATCGCGACCAGTCAGCTGAAACATATTTTAGGCGTCGAGGCGCATGGTCACACCTTACCGCAAATGCTCGGGTCGATCTTTGAAAATCTGACCCAAATCAATTGGATCACTGTCGCCATCGGTGTTTCAGCTACGGCGTTTTTGTTCTGGGTGCGCAAGAACCTAAAACCGCTCATGAAGAAACTTGGGCTATCTCCATTAATGGCGGACCTTCTGTCAAAGGCCGGACCTGTTGCTGCAATAGTTGCGGCGACGGTTGCCGTTTGGGTTTTTGATCTAGCGGAAAAGGGAGTTCAAATCGTAGGCGTCGTGCCACAAAGCTTGCCACCTTTCACGATGCCAAGTTTGTCGCCCGATCTTCTTGGCGCGCTTTTAATTCCAGCGATCCTGATTTCAATTATTGGCTTTGTGGAATCCATCTCAATTGCTCAAACACTCGCTGCGAAGAAGCGCCAACAAATCGACGCCAATCAGGAGCTGATCGGCCTCGGTGCCGCCAACCTAAGCGCCGCTTTCACAGGCGGGTTCCCGGTCACAGGCGGCTTCTCGCGGTCTATCGTGAACTTCGATGCTGGCTCTGAAACACCTGCGGCTGGCATCTACACCGCAATCGGTCTCGCAATCGCAGCCTTGTTTCTGACGCCACTCGTCTACTTCCTCCCTAAGGCAACCTTGGCGGCAACGATCATCGTGGCTGTTATTAGCCTTGTTGATCTATCTATTCTGAGAAAGACCTGGGACTATAATCGCGATGACTTCCTGGCCGTTCTTGCCACGATCCTGCTGACCTTGACGATGGGCGTTGAGGTTGGAGTGGCGAGCGGTGTGGCTATTTCGATCCTGCTGCATCTCTATAAGACCTCTCGACCCCATGTGGCTGAGGTAGGTCGCGTTCCCGGCGGGGAGCACTTTCGCAACATCCATCGTCACGAGGTTCTAACGGACCCTCTCCTGCTTACACTCCGAGTGGACGAAAGCCTCAGTTTTATCAACGCCCGCTTTCTTCAGGACCTGATACAAACCCGCGTTACCGAAGGATGCGAAATCAAACATGTTATCCTGATGTTCTCGGCAGTGAATGAAGTGGACTATTCGGCGCTCGAAAGCCTCGAGGCCATCAATTTACGCCTCAAAAGTTTCAATATTGGCCTACACCTGTCTGAGGTCAAAGGCCCTGTGATGGACCGTTTGAAAACATCCCATTTGTTTCATGATCTAAACGGTAAGGTTTTCTTATCTCAATATGATGCATGGGCAAGCCTTGCAGAGGCTCCGGACGCTTAGCACAAGACCCATGGCACTGTTGCATTAACCGCTGACGATCGCACGGCGCATAAAATAATCAAAGACGGAAATCAAAGGCGTTTGAATGGCTGTTCTCTTTGCCCCCAAAAG
>CANMIX010000026.1 GCA_947497985.1 uncultured Paracoccaceae bacterium | reverse complement strand
CGTGCCTTCATTTATCCGTCCTTTTGTTGGGCGGACCCTACACAAATCTGGAGGAGTTTTAGGGGCGCAGGTCAACCGCCTTTTGATGCTCGTGAACGCACAAATTGAGCGCAGAAAGAGTAACAAAATAAGGGCGCTGACAAGTAGGGCAAAGTTCAAATACCTCGCGGCTCCACAAGACATTAAGTTCTCCACCGAACGCAACTTGGTTAAGTCAGAGGTGTTGGAGCTTCTTAAGTGCGACTGGGTCGAAGGTGGGCAACACGTTTTAATCACCGGATCGAGTGGCACTAGAAAGACTTGGCTTTCATGCGCTCTCGGAATGGCCGTTGTCGCAAAGGAAAAGTCTGTCAAATACTTGCGAGTATCTCAGCTTGTTCAAGATATTCAGTATGCCCGGCTCGATGGTTCTTTGCGCACGCTACAGCGGTCTTTGAAGTCCGTAGAACTTCTAATCTTAGACGATTTTGGGCTCCACCCATTTTCAAAACAGGAAAGGACCGACTTCTTCGAAGTAATCGAAGCCAGGAGCGCGATCTCGTCAATGATAATTGTTGGACAGAGACCTGTTGAGGACTGGTACAGTTTCATAAAAGACCCCTTGATCGCGGATGCATTCATGGATCGCGTCCAAAGTGGGAGCCGCATGATCCGATTGGAAGGAAAGTCCCTTCGGTAGAGTGAACGCCCAATCCTAACTGGAATGGGCGTTCAACCGTTTTCGGATCGGGTGTCTATCATCGCTGGTTTTTGCACACGCGGCCAAAACCACCAAGTGCGAAATGACCTTTGCTGTCTTTCTGCCGCCGCAGGCAATACATGGAAAGGTGCCAGTCATCTGGTATCTTTCCGGCCTGACCTGCACCCATGAAAACGCAATGACCAAAGCGGGGGCAGAGGCGCATGCGGCCGAGTTTGGAGTCGCTGTGATCTTTCCCGACACTTCACCCCGCGGCGACGGTGTGGCCAATGATGAGGCTTATGATCTGGGGCAGGGCGCTGGCTTTTATGTCAATGCAACAGCGGCCCCTTGCGCACCCCATTTTCAGATATGGGACTACATCACGTCCGAACTGTCCGATCTTGTATTTGCAGAATTCCCGCTGGATCGTGATCGCCAGGCAATCACCGGCCATTCCATGGGCGGGCATGGCGCGTTGACCATGGCTATGACATTGCCAGATACGTTCAAGTCTGTTTCTGCATTCGCGCCCATTGCAAATCCGACAGGATTGGACTGGGGGCGCAAGCAATTCGCGGCCTATCTGGGTGACGATGAAACAGCATGGCTGGCCCATGATGCGTCCTTGTTGATGGCCGACAAAGGGCATCCAAACCCCGTTTTGATCGATCAAGGCACATCGGACAACGTCCTCGACTTGTTGCGTCCCGAAACGATTGCACAGGCGATGGCGGTAAAACGTCAGGCTGGGACCGTTCGAATGCAGGACGGGTATGATCACAGCTACTACTTTGTCTCGACCTTCATGCGTGACCATATCGCATTCCACGCAGCGACGCTGTAGGATTGCGTAGGCTGTAAAGCAGACTAGCTGAATTCTTGGCGACGAACCTAACAGCGACAAGGTATAGGCTCAGCGGCGCAGAGAAATACCAAGCATCTTGGTTGATCAACGGCCACCGAATTGCGCCTTGTCACTGTTAGGTAATCTGAAACATTGAGCTCAAAGCGCGTTTAGTCGCGCTTCTTTTAGGAACAGGTTCCGTAGCTTCTGGGTCATGGGGCCCGGTTTGGCGTCCGCGATTGGTTTGCCATCCAGTTCCACGACCGGCAGGGCAAAGGTCGGCGACGCCGTGACAAACACTTCGTCCGCGTCTTGCGCCTCTTGGATGGAAAAGGGGCGTTCTTCGATGGTCAGCTCGTTTTCTGCTGCCAGTGCCAAGACGACTTTGCGGGTCACCCCATGCAAGATATCAGACGAAAGCTGGCGTGTAATCACTTTGCCATCTTTTACGATGAATGCATTTGAGGCCGTCGCTTCCGTTACAAAGCCGTCTTTGACAAAGAAGGCATCATGCAATCCGGCAGCTTCCGCCTTTGACTTCACCATGGATGTATAGAGCAGCTGAACCGACTTGATATCCCGCCGCGCCCATCGTCCGTCCTCAACCGACATTACTTTTAAACCGGTGTCATTGATCGGGTTGTCCAGGAAGTTCATTTCCTGTGTGAAGGCCATGACCGTTGGTGTAAGCCCTTTGGGAAAGGCAAAGTCGCGATCAGTGGCACCACGGGAAATTTGTATATAGACACCACCCACGTCGACCTTATTGAGCCTGACAAGTTCGCGGTGAACAAACAAAAGTTCCTCTCGGTCTAGCTGCAGATCAAAGTCGAGTTCATCCAACGAGCGCTGTAACCGTTGCAAATGGTGATCAAACTCGAGCAACCGCCCTTCAATGACAGCGGTGTATTCGTAAACCGCGTCGGACATCAGAAAACCACGATCAAAAACAGAGACCTTTGCATCGGCTTCGGGCATGTATTCGCCATTCAAGAATACGGTTCGACGATTTGTGATGGGCATCTAAGGCGCTTTCGCAGGTTTGAAAAACAAGGGCTTTCTAAAGAAAATCGCGCACCCACAAAAGTAGGCACGCGGGTTTTCTTATTCTGCGGCAACTGCCGCGGGCTTGTCGCCTAACATGCTCTCCATGTATTTCAGGAAATCCCATATTGTGCCCTCCAGATCGTCTGGCGCGAGTGGGCCACCTGCAAAGTGGCGTGTCTCTTGGGCCTGCTGAAGCGTTTCCAGTTTCTCTTTGTCTTCGGCATTGAATGCCTTGCACAAGTCCACATAGGCCACAACTTCAGGATCCGTTGGATCGGTCTTAAGGCCACACACGCCCCAGCGGATCGAAACCTTGTCTGTGCCATTGGGGCGCAAGCACAAGAACAAAGTGTAGTTTGCGGCGACCGCAACAACGAAGCTTGGGAAGATGTTAAACAGAACGCTGTTGCGTTGTTCGTCTTCTGTCATGTCGTCGTGAAATGGGCCACGTGGCGGGTATACACAATCGGCGTCTTTTCAATGTGTGTCCGGATTTTGCAGAACTCGACGTGTTTTTTGTCGCAGGATCAAAACCAATTCGAGTCCAAATAGGTTAAACTGCGAAACGAGGGTGGGCTTTTACTTCCTGACTACGGAGGAGTGGAGGACGAGAGAGGTTTGTCGAGCCCTTACGAGACGAGCGCCATTCACATGATGGAAGCTGAGATCGGCATCGGTCCGAGAGAACAGGACCATGCTGGCTGGCCTTGGTTGTGAGGGCCGTTCCATCCTTCAGCCGGAACATCGTCGGCTTACATCGAACGGGCCAGCTTGGGGACACGGGTTTTGTGAGAGCTTCAACCACCAACGCTGCCGCGAACGCCTAGGTCAATGCACTCAAGGAGCTAAGGCAGATCCTGCACCAACAATTGAAATGGACCACTCAAACAGGGTTAATCACACCAGCCTTTACATTTGCCACTGTCCATCCAAATCCCCAAAAGGCTCCAACTTCAGGGAATCTTCCCATCATAACGGCAACCAATTGTTGTAGCTGCGGCACATAAGGTCGAAAGATGCATACCCACAACGTCATCGACTGTTGTTTGGTCTGCGTTCCATACAAGGTTGACCGCCCCTATAGGTTGATTGTTGGCTAAAATGGGTGCGGCTATCGCGGATGGCAAAGCGCCATAATCCACGGCACGCCCCCAATGCCCGTCGGCACGAACCGCATATCCTTGCTTTAAAATATCCTCCAACAGCTGAGGCAGCTGTGGCAGAGCACCCCGCTCTTCGCGTGGCAGATTTCCTGCGAGAGCTTGGATGGATTTGGCCTGTTCGTCCTTGGACAAGCCCGCAAGAAATGACAGGCCCAAGGCAGAGGACACCGGAGACGGGCGGTAGCCAATGACCTCTGGGTAGACACCGTGTTGTTTAAATGTGCGTGTGGAATCGACAATCTCAGTGCGACCGTTTCCAATGCCCACAGCAAGATCAACGCCCATGCCCGTAAGCGTCGACAGGCGTACGATTTCTTGTTTGGAGACAGCAACGAGACGATCGGTTTGTTCGGGCATTTCTGCACTGCTGGGGAAGGCTGATCCGAGCCGGTAGCAGCCGTCGCTTTTGCGGCGGGTTAACCAACGGCGGCTTTCCAAAGTGGCGCAAATCCGCAGCAATGTTGGTTTGGGCAATCCTGTTTCCTGTGCCAGTTGAGACAAAGAGCAGGCGCCAGAAGCTTGGATCACTTCCAGAACAGATATGCTGCGATCAATGGAACGATTTAACTTTAGCACCAGTTTTTACATCTAATTTAGCATTGTGTTTCACCTAGTGTAACGCGACATCGACAGCAAAACCACCCTTTCTTAAGGTGCAGATACGAACTTGTGGCGATGAAGTGGAGATCGCGCCAACATTGCGTTCGTACGGTCTGGGAGGGCGTCATCGTGGAAATTCGGAATAGATCGGCCATTGCGCCGATGGCATTGGCACTGTCGTTGGTCATCGTCGGTGTGGTGTTTTACGTGTCAGTTTTTGGGGTCTTCTCAGATTCCTACCTGCGCGTAGGGATGCTGTTGGTCAGTGGGATCCTGATTGCGCTGATAGACTTTGAACGTACGACGAGCCGAATGAACTGGCTGGCCTTGGCGCTTGTGTCAGTTGCCCTCTCACTCGGCGTTTATCAATATTTTCAAGCGGCCGCTGAGATTGAAACAGGCCTCTACTTTTTATCCTCAACTGACATTTGGATGGGGCTCCTGGGGCTTGTCGCAATCGTCGAATTGACGCGCCGTTCCGTCGGAGCGGTCATGGCCGTCGTCGCTGGAACCGTACTGCTTTATGGCGCCTTTGGTCATATGGCTCCGGGGTTCTTACGCCATGCAGGCGTGTCCACCGAAGAGATCATGACCGTTTTGTGGTTCTCCTTTGATGGTGTGTTTGGCCGGCCAATGGCCACGGTTGTTTCGACAATTTTGATCTTCATCATGTTCGGCGCCTTGTTGGAGTTTTTGGCCATCGACAAAGTGCTCGTCAAACTGGCCCTTGCCACAACTGGTCGGCTGCGGGCCGGACCTGCGGCGGCGGCAACCGTGGCCAGCGGGCTGTTCGGAACCATTTCTGGCAGCGCCGTGGCCAATGTTGTCGGCACTGGCGTGATCACCATTCCGCTCATCAAAAAACGCGGGTTCTCTCCACGTTTCGCAGGCGCTGTCGAGGCTGCAGCCTCAAGCGGTGGGCAAATCACGCCGCCGATCATGGGCGCTGTTGCGTTCATTATGGCTGATGTCACAAGCGTGCCGTATCTCACCATTTGTCTCGCTGCAGCCGTGCCTGCGGTCCTGTATTATGGCGGTCTATTCGTGGCGATTTCCTGTGCTTCGCGCTCCATGGACATTGACGATGATCCGCAACCCCGCGCGACATTCGACTGGCGTGAAATCGGACAGATGATCATTTTCGCGGTCGCATTGGCAGGGATTGTCATCACGATGGTCGGAGGATCGTCGCCCGCATACGCAGGGTTTGTTGGCGTCGCACTTGCCGCAGGTCTCGGCTTTGCCATTCGTCCGGATTTGCTGATCGATTTGGCGGGCTGGACGCGGTTCATTCGATCTGGCGCAAGAATATCAGCGCAGTTGGTGGTGATCGTCGGAGCCGTCGGCATCGTCATTGGCGTGCTGAACATGACGGGCGTCGGGCTAAGGTTTGCGTCCTTGCTGTCCAGTCTTGCCGATGATCAATTGATCCTATCGTTGGTGCTGATGGCCATCGCATGTTTGCTGCTTGGCATGGGCATGCCCACGGTGCCTGCTTATCTGATCATTGTGCTCGTGATGGGACCGTCGCTCCAAAAACTGGGTGTTCCAATCATCCATACGCATTTGTTCGTGCTGTATTTTGGTGTTCTTTCTGCCATCACTCCGCCGGTTGCCTTGGCGGCCTTTGCCGCGGCGCCTATTGCCGGAGCGTCCCCCATGATTACGGCGGTTGAAGCCTCACGCCTTGCTCTGCCCGGGTTCGTGATCCCATTTGCCTTCATCTTCAAACCGGCACTGCTGCTTGGCACAGGGTTTCCCATCTGGGAGTCGATGCAGGCGATTATCTTTGTCTTTCTGGCCGTTATCTTGATTTCGCGCTCTTGTTACCCCCGCAACAACAAATGGCACATGGTGCCGGTCGGACTTGGCATCGCCGCGGGCCTCATATTCTTTGGCCCAATTGTGTCTTGGTGCGCAGCATTTGCCGCCGTCGCGGTGATGTATTTCGACAGCCTGACACCCAAAAGCAAACCCATCGTTTCATGATCTTGAGGAGGAGACACCCATGAAAACCACCCAAATGAGCCGCCGAACGGTTCTTGCGAGTGCAACAGCCGCTGCCGCCGCAAGCCTTTTGCCGCAAGCCGCATTTGCAAAAGAATTGTTGCGCATGTCCACATTGGGGCCAGGCACAAGCCCGAACCTCGTGATGACCACCTTCGCGAATATTATCAATCGCGAGCTGCCTGATTTCGAGATCCAGCTTAATGCCACGGGCGCCGCAACCCGCCATGTTCTTGAAGTCGCAATGGGCAAAACGACCTTTTGCATGTCTTCGCCTGTCATTCACACCCTGATGACTGGCCAGCGTGCGATGTACGCAAAAATTGACAAAGCACCGGAACTAGCGACGAAATTGCGCGCTGTGCTGAACTTCCCGATGGGCGTCTATCACATCGCAGTATACGAGTCCTCGGGCATCAAATCTCTGAACGACATCAAAGGGAAGCGCGTTTTCCTAGGACCACCCGGTGGCGCTGCTTTTGCGACAATGAACCGTCTGTTCAAGGCGCTCACAGGGCTTGAAGAAGGCACCGACTATGAAGCCGTAAAACTCGGCTGGGACGCGGCGGCAGCGGCCTTCCAGGATGGCAACCTTGACGTCTACTGTAACCCGACCAACGCGCCGAGCCCGGTTTTGACGCAAATTGCGGTCACAAACCCGATCCGCTTCCTTGGCATTCCCGCCGACCAGCTTGAATCTGAGGGCGTTCAAGCGCTTGCCAACCGTCCCGGCTTTGGCTTGGACACAATCCCAACTGGGGTCTACGGCGACAATCAGGTCAATGAAGCTGAGACGACGACACTGGGTGTGACAGTGGGGATCGTCACGCATGAAGATGCCGACGAGGACATGATTTATAACATGACCAAAACGTTCTTCGCTGGCGTAGAGGAAATGCGCGACACCGCGCCTTGGCTTGCGCCGATCAATCCGGAGACCGCAGTCAAAGACATCAACATGCCGCTGCATCCCGGCTCCCAACGGGCGCTAGAAGAGTTGGGGGTTACCATCCCTGACATTGCGCGCGCGTAAATTCCAACGGTCAGGGCGTTCTTGTCCTGACCTATTCTTTCTCAAAAATGTTTCTGCCGGGGTTTGATCGTGTCCAAGAATGTCCTCTTTATCATGTGTGACCAACTGCGTTGGGATTACCTGTCTTGTACGGGCCATCCTCATCTCCACACGCCAAACATCGACAAACTGGCAAAACGAGGGGTCCTGTTTGACAAAACCTACGTGCAATCGCCCATCTGCGGTCCCTCGCGCATGTCTTTTTACACCGGGCGATATGTCAACTCTCACGGTTCGACCTGGAACAACATCCCGCTGAAGGTCGGGGAAATGACACTTGGTGATCACTTGCGACCCCTCGGCGTGCGGACAGTCTTGTGCGGGAAAACACATATGACTGCGGACGTCGAAGGCATGAAACGGCTTGGACTTGCGCCCGATAGCCAGATCGGTGCTCTGGTGGCTGAGTGTGGTTTCGAACCCTATGAACGCGACGATGGACTTCATCCTGACGGGCCACGCTACCCTCGCAATGAGGCCTACGACAGCTTCATGAAGGACCGGGGATGGAAGGATGAAAACCCGTGGGACAGCGTGGCGAACAGCGCCGAAGATGAGGACGGCAACATTCTGAGCGGATGGTTCATGGACAATGCCGACAAACCCGCGCGCGCCGCCGATGAAGAAAGCGAGACCCCCTATATCACCGACCGCGCCATGGATTTCATCCGCGAAGCAGGCGACACGCCGTGGTGTTTGCATCTGAGCTACATCAAACCACATTGGCCCTATATTGTGCCCGCCCCCTATCACGATATGTACGGGCCTGAGACCCACATGCCGCCGGTACGTTCCGAAGCTGAACGCAGCGATCCGCACCCGGTCTATGGCGAATTCATGCAAGAACGTGTCTCGCGCGCTTTTTGTGACGATGGGACCCGGACCCGCGTGCTGACGGCCTATATGGGGCTGATCAAACAGATCGACGATCAAATGGGGCGTCTGATGGTCTTCTTGGATGAGCAGGGGCTCACAGACGACACGATGATCATCTTCACCTCGGATCATGGAGATTATCTGGGGGATCACTGGATGGGGGAAAAGGAATTGTTCCACGATGCTTCATCGCGCATTCCCTTGATAATAGTTGACCCTAGCGCCGAGGCCGATGCCACCCGTGGCACCATATCAAAGGCCCTAACCGAAGCCATCGATCTTGCGCCGACCATCCTGAATTACTTTGGTGGCGTCGAGGTTCCCCATATCCTTGAAGGCCACGCGCTCCAGCCCATTCTGCATGGTCAGACCGAAGCAGTCCGCGAGGTTGCCGTATCTGAATACGATTACTCCATGCGTGACGTGCGCCGCCGCCTTGGTGTCGAGGTTGAGGATGCAAAGCTGACCATGCTCTTTGATGGACGCTGGAAATACATCTTTGCCGAAGGCTTTCGCCCGATGTTGTTTGACCTCGAGAACGATCCGGATGAGCTGACGGACGTCGGCGCGAACCCGGATTACGCGCAAGAATGCCAGCGCATGGAACGCCACTTGTTCGACTGGGCCCGTCGCACATCACAACGGACCACCCGCTCAGACGCTTGGATCGCCGCACGTGATAGTCTGTATGGTGAGGCAAAATCCGGCGTTCTCATCGGCTATCGGAACGAAGAAGAACTGCAGGAGTTTCTGGCCGCATCTGAAAAGCAGTCGACTTAAACAAAACAATGTCGTCAACAGGCACAAAGTTCCAATTCCTATCTTTCAACCGACCTTGGTTACGTGACACGGGCAAGGATGGCTTCAAAGCAGATGCAATCGCGGGATTGACGAATGCGACGATTGTCCTGCCGCAAGGTGTTGCTTTTGCGATAATTGCGGGTTTGCCTCCGGAATACGGATTGTTCACCGCCATCATTGTGACCGTCGTAGCCGCGTTTTGGGGATCCTCTCGGGTCATGGTCTCCGGCCCGACAACTGCAATCTCTGCAGTATTGTTCGCCTCCCTCAGCAGTCTCGCGCTGCCTGGGAGTGAAGCCTATATAGCACTCGCACTCGTGCTGACCTTCATGGTTGGCGTGCTTCAACTGGCAGCGGGTTTGGCGGGTCTTGGGGGCCTTATCTCATTCATTTCACACTCAGTGATCGTTGGGTTCACCGCAGCGGCTGCCGTTTTGATCGGCGTGTCCCAGCTCGGGCCTGCTTTGGGGCTGGATGGCGGGGAAGGGGGCGTCATGCACCGATTGTTGCAGGTCGTTGGGAACATGAATGATCTGAACTTGGATGCCGTGATCATCGCTTCGGTGACATTGGTGAGCGTTACCGCCTGCGCCAGGATCAGCCGCCGTCTCCCGAATTACATAATTGGATTGGCGCTAGGTGCGCTCACCGGATATCTGCTTGGCGCGCAGGAGGCTGGTGTGAAAATGTTCGAACCTTTGGGCGCTGTCTTTCCTGATTTGCGCGCACCGGATCTCAATATAAACACGATGAGCACGCTCTTACCCGCGGCTGCGGCTGTGGCCTGCGTTGGCCTTCTCGAGGCAATTTCCATCGGTAAGTCCTTCGCCATTCGACGCGGAGAAAGCTATGATTCAAATCAGGAAATGGTTGGTCAGGGTCTTTCGAACCTTACAGGCAGCTTCTTTCAATGCTACGCGGGATCGGGTTCTTTTACGCGCTCAGGCTTGAACGCCGAAAGCGGCGCCAGATCCCCAATGTCAGCCATTTTCGCCGCAGGTTTCCTCACCGTCTTGCTGGTGCTCCTTGCACCTTATGTACGTTTTGTTCCTGTACCCGCCATGGCTGCGGTTATCCTGTGTGTGGCGTGGAAACTGGTCAATATATCCGAAATCAAACACGTCTTGGTCGCCAGCCGGTCAGAGAGTTTCATTCTCGTCGCGACGTTTTTGACCGGCATTTTCTCAGAGCTTGATTTTGCCATTCTGGTTGGGGTCGTTGCCTCTCTGTCGGTCTTTCTTAACAAGAGCGCGCACCCCGTTGTTGCGGTGGGGGCGCCAACCAAAATTAACAATCGGCGTGTTTTCATGAATGCCGAACTGCACGATCTGCCCGAATGCTTACAGATCAGGTTTGTCCGTATCGAGGGGCCGCTGTTCTTTGCTTCTATCGAACATATTGAACGTGAATTTCGCAAGATGGAGGCAAAGGATGGGGTCAAGACCTGTATCTTAAACCTAAAAGGGGTCGGCAAAATCGATCTTGCTGGCGCCGATTTCATTGTATCGGAAGCCAAAAGAGCCCGCGATCAAGGGCATGATGTCCATCTGATCGCAGCCAACCCCAGCGTCTTAAATGTTCTGAGGCGCCTCAATTGCCTTGATGTCCTGGGCGAAGACAACGTGCATGCCCATAAATCAGAAGCGATCGCTGCAAACGTAGCGTTGGCATCTGATGCGATTTGCATGACGTGTTCTGTGCGGTGCTTTGAAGAATGCAAAGACAAATTAGCACCCACTTCTGATCCGGGTGTTGGGAACACGGTCCCGATGGTCTAAGGGCTTGCGATGCGATAACAATTAAATTGGATAACTAAAGCAGGGCTGACAGGGCATCGTAGCGGTGCAAACGCAGGTCAATGTCTGTCTATTTAATTGGTTGTTTAGGTCGAACGCATGGTCACAATGAGCAACAGAAAAATCTCGAAATCGGCGACCAGAATTGGAACGATAAGCGTCGCTCTGTCCAAGGCGGGAGCAGAGAAATGTACAAGGAAAACCCTTGGTGCTGGCAGCCCTTGTCGCGGTACCCCTGTCATTAGGGATTAGATACTTTTTATCAGCACGTTCGGCAGAACCGACACTACTTACTCCCCTAGGTCAGTCAGTGTTGATTGAACCGCTTTTATCACCACCGGCGTTGCAGCAGCCAGGTCGTTCCCACGGCAAATTGCTGTTGAGAGTGTTTCGGTCAGCCGACGCACTGCCAACGGGCGGAAGTTCAGTTGGCCCGCCGCGACATCATGCGCGACATCGGGCCAGGTCAGAAAGCCGACACCGCGACCCCGTCTGAGAAAATGCAGGATCGCTGGCACAGAATTGCTTGTGACATGTACATCCGGGCTGACCCGGACGCTCAGAATTTCGCCGATCAACCGCGTGTGCATCGAGAGTGCTGAACTGGGCAAACACAGGGGAAAATCCAGCGCTTCTTTGAGCGAGATCGGCCCATCGCCCTGGGGCCCATAACCCGGCGCAGACACCACCCCGAGATGATATTCGCGCGTGTCTGCAACAACAATGCTGGAGAGTTTCGGCAAGTTGAATGCAACCGCGATATCAAGTTCATGTGCTTCTGCGCGGCTGATAATTTCAGCCGTTGATCCAATTGCCAGATCCAATTCGACGTTGTCGAAACTCTCTTCCAATCTATCGACGAGCGATGGAATCCAAGTGTCGACGAGGCCAGCCATTGTCCCGAGCCGAAGGCGCAAGTCAGCTTTCTTTTGATCGCGATGGAAGCGTTTGGACAAGGTTACATCTGCAGCCAGCCACTCGGTTGCTGCAGTGCGAAGCTCCGCCCCTTCTGCTGACAGAACCACTCCCTCGGAACTGCGGATCAGAAGTTTTTTGCCATAGCTTTCTTCCAACATCTTGATCTGCCGGCTGAGAGCAGGTGCCGAGATATTCAGCTTTTCTGCGGCTGCGCGGATGGATCCTGAATGGGCGACAACCACAAAGGATTTAAGCTCTTTGGAAAACGCTGACATTTTCGGTGTTCCACTTTTTCTTACACGGTGTGAATTTTATTCTACTTTTTCAAACACGCAAGTCCATCCTATGGTCCCCTCAACCAATCAAACGCCAAGGGACTGAAATGGAACCACGTGACTTTGAATTACTGCAAGAGACCATCCGTTTGGCGGACCAGTCTCGCGAAAGTGGGAACCATCCCTTTGGCGCGCTTCTTGCAGATGCAGATGGCAAGATCCTCCTGACGAGCGGGAACACACACAGCTCGGACGGGGGCACCGGGCACGCAGAGATGAATGTCGCCCGTGCAGCCTCCGCGAAATACACGCCGGATTTCCTCGAAAGCTGCACGCTTTTTACAGCCGTGGAGCCATGCAGCATGTGTTCGGGCGGCACCTATTGGGCAGGGATCGGCAGGGTCGTATACGGCATGACCGAAGAGCGTCTGGCCGTGCTGACTGGCGATAACCCTGAAAACCTGACGATGTCATTGCCCTGTCGGCAGGTGCTGGGCGCCGGCCAGCGCGAGGTCATTGTCGAAGGGCCTTTCCCTGAGCTCGAAGATGACATTGCGCGATCACACAAAGACTTTTGGTAATCTCGCGCGCTTCTCACCAAACATGAAGGAAACAACATGAAAAATCTCATTGGCACAATCCTACCAATCGTCTTTGCAACCGGGGCCGCCACGATGGCAACGGCACAAGATGTCGTGAATTACCAACTGGACTGGCTGCCCGGCGGTGACAAATCCCCGATCTATGTCTGCATCGAAGAAGGCTTTTGTGCCGATGCAGGGATCGAGGTGAACATTGTACCCGGGCGTGGCTCTACCGAAGCGATCACAAAGATTGCGACAGGCACATCCGACGTTGGCAGCGCAGATATCGGCGCGCTGATGGCTGCGGCAGCAACCGAAGAGGTCCCCGCGACCGCGATTATGTCGATCTTCAATACCGGTCCTCACGCCTTTTATTCCTTGGCGGGCAACGGCATCGAAACCTTCACGGACATCAAAGGAAAGTCGGTTGCGACCTCTCCTTTCACATCGTCCAATGTGTATCTGCCACTGGTTCTTGCCGACAACGCGTTGAGCGAAGACGCGATCGAGCTGACCAAGGCCGATCCAGGCGCGCTTGCCCCACTTTTGATGACAGGGCGCACAGATGCGATCATCGCTTGGCTGACAAACGTTTCGATCTTTGAAGCCCAAGCCGCAGAAGCAGGCAAAGAGCTGGTCATTTTGCCGTGGTCCGATGCAGGGCTTGAACTGTATTCAGCGGCGTTGATCGCCAATGATACATTCTTGGAAGAACGCCCAGATGTCGCGCGCCGCTTTGTCAAAGCATTCTCGCAGTCTTTGACGTTCGCCAACGAAAACCCGGCAGCGGCAGGCAGTGCGGTTGCGGCAATTGTACCCGAACTGGATGCGGGACTGGTCGAAGCCGCTTGGAAGGACTCGTCGGTCTTGGCCTTCAACGAGATCACAGAAAGCTTCCCCCTGGGTACGTTTGATGCGGACCGCGTCGCAAAAACATGGGCGCGCGTTGCAGCCGCCCAAGGTCTTGACGCAGCCGCGTTCGACCCAGAAACGGTGATCGACCGTTCCTTCACTGCGGCCGAGTGATCGCAATGGCCCGTGCTCCAGATGCCATTACCTTTGCAGACGTTGGGCAGACCTTTGCAACCCGGGCAGGGCCTCTCACGGCGCTGTCTGGGGTGGACCTAGCAATCAAACGCCATGAGTTTGTAGCCGTCCTCGGGCCCTCGGGCTGCGGAAAATCAACACTTCTGCGGCTCACCGCGGGTCTTGTGGAACCTACTGCGGGCACAGTCAGCGTGTTCGACATGCCCGTGACACAGCCTCGTGACGATGTCGGTATCGTGTTCCAGCAAGCGACCCTTTTGCCTTGGGCCAATGTTGAAGACAACGTCGCCTTTCCAGCCAAACACATGCGCGGTCGCATCAGCAAACAGGACCGTGAGATTGCGCAAGATGTGATTGCCAAGGTTGGCTTGGCAGGGTTTGAAAAACGGCTCCCGCGTGAGCTTTCGGGCGGGATGCAGCAAAGGGTTGGCATTGCACGGGCCTTGTTCCGAAACCCTGATATCTTGTTGATGGACGAACCGTTCTCGGCGCTGGACGCATTGACCCGTGATCAAATGGGGTATGAGCTGCTTGATCTTTGGCAATCCAGCCCAAAGACGGTTCTGTTCATCACCCACTCCATCCCCGAAGCATTGTTGCTTGCGGACCGTATTGTGGTGATGAGCGCGCGTCCCGGCAGGGTTATCGCCGACTACAAAGTGCCATTGGTGCGTCCGCGTGATGAACGCACCTTGCGTGCGAGCGAAATCCAGGACCTTGCCAGCGAGTTGCGCGATCTGTTGATCGCAAAGGAGACAAACTGATGCCCCCCTCGACCCAAGCGAAGGAAGCCCTTTCGGCTCGTTTGATGCGCACGCCCGGTGTGTTGCCCGCTTTGACCTTTGCCATTTTGCTGATCGTTTGGGAGGCATCGACGTGGCTCTTTGCCATCCCAACATATATTCTGCCCGGCCCCTCCCGCATCATCGGTGGCTTTGACGCGGTTCCCTTTACCCGCTGGATGGAACATATCTGGGCAACCCTTCGTGTGGCTTTGTTTGGATATGTCGTTGCGATCCTTGTGTCTTTGCCGATCGCAGTTGGGCTTGCGAAGTCGGAATTTATGTCCAAGGCGTTTTATCCGCTTTTGGTTGTCATCCAATCCGTTCCCGTCGTGGCCGTTGCGCCGATCATCATCGTTGTTTTGGGAACTGACGATGCGCCGCGTGTGCTGATCACATTCCTGATCGCGTTCTTCCCTCTTGTTGTCTCGATGACCACAGGATTGCGGGCAACGCCCCCGGAACTGATCGAACTGTCCAGATCCCTGCGTGCGCCTGCCTACCGCGAAATCACACAGATCCGCCTGCCATTTGCGACGCCTTACATTTTCTCGGGATTGCAAATCTCTATCACGCTCGCGGTCATTGGGGCTGTTGTGGCCGAATTTGTCGCCGCAGACGTGGGCATTGGTTACTTCATCCAGTTTTCAACTTCGATGTTCCGCCTGCCAGAAGCCTGGGCTGGCCTTACGTTGCTCGTCGCGATGTCACTAGGCTTGTTCCAAAGTGTTGGCCTCGTGCAAAAACTGCTTATGCCTTGGTCTTTGCCACCAAAGTGAGACAATGCACGGGCTTGCCGACAGCGTTAGGGGGGGCTCTCTGGCCCCAAAGCCCCTTGGCGAAGATGCTGAAACGGCGCACCTTGCGCCGGATGATGGTCGCACCGATTGGATAGGCCTAATACTGCGGCGTGGAAAAGTGCCCTGTTCGTGACGGTATAAAGGGGAGCCCAAGTAACCCGTCCAACCGTCACAAAAACGAAGGGTCTTCTTCGCCTGTTTTACTATCTGTGCATCTAGGTCTAAAAGCAGGAGACCGTCTGACGAGCGACGTCTACAAAACTTTGGTAAAGGCGTGCTTATGGCCACAAAAACGAAGCTGCACCCGCGCAATCAACACTCTGAAGGGTATGATTTCGAACGTTTAGTGGCGCAGACACCTGAGCTCGAGGCCTTCACGATCCTAAATCCATCCGGTCAAGCGACGATTGATTTTCAAAACTCCGACGCCGTCCGCATGCTCAATCGAGCCTTGCTAAAGACGCACTATGATATCGATTTCTGGGATATTCCTGCCGGTTACTTATGTCCACCAATCCCCGGCCGGGTTGACTATGTCCACTATCTCGCGGATTTGCTTGCAGACAGCAACAACCAAGAAATCCCGCGTGGCCGTCATGTGAAAGTGTTGGATATCGGCACTGGTGCAAGTTTGGTTTACCCCCTGACGGGTCAGAGTGAGTATGGTTGGCACTTCACAGGCGTCGACATAGATGCCGGTGCAATCAAATCGGCCAAGCAAATCTGTGAATTCAATAAGTTGGCAATAACGGTTCGGCGGCAACATAAGCGTGAGAACATCTTTCGCGGCGCGATTCAGCCTAAGGACCGCTTTCACCTGACCATGTGCAATCCACCCTTCCATGGGTCTACCGAGAAAGCGAACAAAGGCACCCAACGCAAATGGGCGAACCTTGGCAAAGGGCGTTCAACAAAACTGAACTTTGGTGGCCAAAACGCTGAGCTTTGGTGTCCCGGCGGAGAGATTAAGTTTATCGCGCGCATGGTGGAACAAAGCGTGGAGTTCTCTAACCAGTGCCTATGGTTTACCTCATTGGTGTCGAAAAAAGACAACCTTCGGCCGCTCCACCGAATTCTAAAAAGAGCCAGGGTTACTGAATATAGGGTCGTCGACATGGCGCAGGGACAAAAAACAAGCCGCTTTATTGCTTGGACCTACAAAACCAAAAAACAACGTTCCCTGTTTGCAAAAAGAGACTGAATTACACAGACCCCAAATGTATGAATTTGGGTTTTGGTGACGCAGCATTAGAGTATTGCAGGCAATTTGTGGTCTTTCGTTTAGCTGCGCAAGAAAGTGGCCTTTCTCGGATCCAGTTTGAAATCGCTCCTAAATTTGTGGCCTCGAACACGACACTTTTGCGGTACCAATCGCCGCCTCCAGCACAGATTGATCTCCAATGTGGTTGGCCAAAACTAAGATCAACCGGGCATTCAGCGCGTGCATGTCTGCCTCATCCAGCCCTTCATGGGCCGCAAGAAGGGCTGCATAAAAATCATCTGCATTTTCGAGGTTTGGTGCTGTTTGCAATTGGGTCATGCTCTTATCCCTCCAAGTGCGCGCTGAACTGAATTTTTGACCGCATCAGCATCAAATTTCACCCATCGAGCCGCAACATGTTGATCGGGTCGAATGAGATAAACTGCGGATGTGTTTTCGCCCAAATAGCGTTCTGCGAGAGCGCCTGTGGGATCGTCATTCATTGAGATCTCCACAACATCTATTTGTGCATTTGGCGCGGTCAAATCGTGGGGAACATCGGTATTGATTGCCAACAGCGTAAATCGGTCGCCCAGTTGATCCAGCAAGTACCCATCTGTCAAAGGCGCATCACTACAAGCGCTGCCTGGTCGGTTTCTCGCGGGTCCGTTCGGCAACGCGTCTTCGCTGTTCAGCGTAGAAACATCAAAGGTGCACGGCTCTGACAAACGACCGGAATTGACCAGCGGGCGTGCGAAGTCTTGGTGTTCCACCAGATCAAGGACCGCGTCACGGAACAGGGTGTGGGCGGGGTTGCGCGGTGTTAAAAAGTCGGCCGTGCGGCTGGAGTTCTTGATGTTTTCCATCGCGCCGTATTTCCGCTCATCGTGATAGCTATCCAGCAGCGCATCACCTGCGCCATCGTTGATCACTGCCGCCAGTTTCCAGCCGAGGTTGTCGATGTCTTGCATCCCGCCATTTGCGCCGCGTGCACCAAAGGGGCTGACCTGATGGGCGGCATCGCCCGCAAAGAACACCCGACCATGTCGGTATTCTTCCATGGTGCAGCAGCGGAATGTGTAGATCGACGTCCAGACCAGCTCAAATTCAATGTCTGCGCCAATCATCGCTGAAACCCGTTCGCTGATACGCTCTGGCTTCAATTCGGCTGCGCGATCAATGTCCCAACCCAATTGGAAATCAAGACGCCAGACATCATCAGGCTGCTTGTGCAACAAAGCCGTTTCGCCTCGGTTGAAGGGGGGATCAAACCAGAACCGACGTTCAGTCGGAAAATCCGCCTTCATCTTGATGTCCGCGATGAGGAAGTTGTCTTCAAAAACGCGGCCCTCGAAATCAAGGCCCATCATGGCGCGTGTTGGGGAGCTCGCCCCGTCGCAGGCAACCAGATAGTCGGCCTCAAGCTGGTAAGGTCCATCTGGTGTATCTACGTCTAGAACAACATGATCAGCCTTTTGCTCCAACGCTGTTACGCAATTTTGCCCGCGGATTTCAATCGGCGCACCTGCGGCCTGCTGTCGCCGGATTTCTTCGACGATGAATTGCTCGAAATAGGGTTGCTGCAGATTAATGAAAGCCGGGCGTTTGTGGCCGTCTTCGGGAAGGAGGTTGAAGTTATACACCTCCCGTTCATCGCGATATACGCGCCCGATATTCCAAACGACGCCTTTATCGACCATCGGGTCCGCGCATCCCAAACGGTCGCAAATTTCCAGCGTCCGTTTGGCAAAACAAATTGCGCGGCTGCCCATGCCAACGCCGTCATGGTCATCAAGCACCACGCACGGCACGCCCTTTTTTCCGAGATCCAGCGCGAGCCCCATTCCGATTGGGCCACCGCCCACAATCACCACCGGGTGACGTTTGGGAGTCGGCGCGTCCTGGTCTGCGACCTTTTCATATGGATACAGCTTGAACGCCGTTTGATATCTGACAGCAACCATAATGACTTACCCCTGAAGGGCCTCCCACATTTCGAGATCACGTTTGTCGGTCCAGATACGTGGGTGATGAATGCCGCAGGCTTCGTCATAAGCGCGAGCCACGTTGAACGGCAGACAATGTTCATAAATCGCATAATCGGCGAATTTTGGATCACATTCTGCACGCACCGCATCCCATGCGTCTTTCAAGCTGCCGCCCTTAACGGCAACACGTGCGGCCGGTGCATAGGTTGAATTTACGAAATCGCGGGTGCTTTCAATTGCGCGCTCAACGGCGTCTTTGCCAATCAATGCGCCGCCACGACCGGGTGCGATTGCATCCACGTCATAGGCTTTGATCGCGTCAAGCGTATTGCCCCAATCGGCAAAGTGGCCGTCGCCACAGTAGCACGCCGAATGATCTTCAACGATATCGCCAGTGAACATGACGTTCTGGTCAGGGACGTGAATTACCGCATCCCCGGCAGTGTGGGCGCGACCGATCTGTTTGATGTCAACACGACGGTTGCCAAGGAACACTGTCATGCTGTCGCTAAAGGTCGTGGTTGGATAAGTCAGACCCGGAATGCTCTCATGGCCTTCAAACAGACGTGGGAAGCGCTGGAATTCACTGTCCCAATCTTCTTGTCCGCGTTCCATCACCATCGACCGGGCTGCGTCAGACATGATGATCTGTGACGCGCCAAAGGCGGACGCACCCAGAACGCGCACGGCGTGGTAGTGGGTCAGCACCACGTGGCTGATCGGTTTGTCGGTGACCTCGCGCACCTTCTCGATGACCTTGTTGGCCAAACGCGGTGTCGCCTGTGCTTCGACGATCATGACGCTGTCGTCGCCGATAATCACACCTGAGTTCGGATCACCCTCGGCGGTAAACGCATAAAGCCCGTCACCGATTTCATCGAAGGTGATTTTCTTTTCGGTCATATCCCCTTGGGATGCGAATGCTTTTGCCATTGGTCCGGTCCTTATTGAGGGAATGTTTTTGCTGGCAGGATCGTGCCGACACAGGCACCAAATCCGATTTGGAAGCCGTCGCCTTTTGCTGCGCCAGCCAGCACAAGCGTATCGCCATCTTCGATGAATGTGCGGGTTTCGCCTGTGTCCAGGGTCATCGGCTCTTTGCCGCCCCAGGTGAGTTCCAGAAGCGAACCGCGTTCGGATTTTTCGGGGCCAGAAATAGTGCCTGAGCCGATGAGATCGCCGACATTCATCGCGCATCCGGATGTGGCGTGATGCGCCAGTTGCTGGGCCGCCGAATAATACATGCGGTCGTAGTTGGTGCGCGCGATGGTGGTCGCGGATTGTCCTTCGGGTGCCATCGTCACCTCTAGATCGATGTCATAGAGCATCGGGCCGGGTTCCACCAAATGTGGCAACAGGTCTTTTTCGCGTGTCGGTGTACTGGTGCGGAAGGGTTCCAGCGCCGCTTTGGTGACGATCCATGGGCTGATGGATGTGGCAAAGGCTTTAGCCTGGAACGGGCCAAGCGGTTGGTATTCCCAGGCTTGGATGTCGCGGGCCGACCAGTCATTCAGCAGTACATAGCCAAAGATCATATCGTCGGCCTGTTGTACCGTGACGGGATCACCCATTGCGTTCGAACCGCCGATAATCGCACCCATTTCCAGTTCGATATCAAGGCGTTTGCAGGGACCAAACGATGGCACCTCAGCGTCAGGGGCTTTCATCTGACCATTCGGGCGCACGATATCTGTGCCGGAGACCAAAACAGTTGACGCGCGACCGTTATAGCCGATTGGGATGTGCAGCCAGTTCGGCGGCAGCGCGTTTTCGGGACCACGGAACATGGTGCCGACGTTCATTGCGTGATGTTTGCCTGCATAGAAATCGGTGAATTCTGCAACCTTGAACGGCATCAGCATCACCGCATCGGCCTGCGCCACAAGGTAGCCGGGGCGCGCTTCTGCCCCTTCGGACAAGAGTTCAGTCAGGCGGGCCCGAAAGGTTGCCCATACATCTGGGCCAAGCTCCATCAGTTTGTTCCAATAGGGCGCATCCAAGACGGGCGCGGCGTCCAGTTCAACAAGCCCGTCGGCTTCGGCTTTGGTCACATCAAAGATCTGATCACCAATGGCCACGCCACAGCGCGGTGCCGTGCCATCGACGGTGAACACGCCATACGGCAGGTTGTTGAGGGGGAAAGGTGTCTCGGCAGAATTGGCGCTGCCGACCCATGATGTAAGCAATGTCATGTGATTTCTTTCGCATCAGGTTGGTTGTCGGGATGTGCAGCTGCAATGGCAGGCACGGCCAAACAATTTTCGGTAATTTGTGTGAGGTTCGGGAACGCATCCAAGGGCACGTCCCAACGGAGCGCATTGTACATCTGTGACACGATGCACAGGTCCGCCAGATTTGGCGCATCGCCAAATGCAAAGGGCGCATCAGAGGACACTTGCCGTTCCAGAGCGGTGAACCCTTCGAACATCCAATGTCGCATCCACGCTTTTTTCGCATCTGCTGAGGCCGCGAACTGCGTGCCGAGCGCTTTGACAACCCGCAAGTTGTTCACGGGATGAATATCCATTGCCACAGTATGGGCCGCCGCCAACACACGCGCACGGGCAAGCGGGTCAGCGGGGATCAGGTGTGGCGTGGGCCACGTCGCATCAATGTAGTCGATGATCGCCATCGATTGCGTCAGCACAGTACCTTGATCTGGACCATCCTCAATCACGAGCGTCGGCACCCCGGCACCGGGATTGAGCGCCTTATATGCGGGGTCTCCTTGCGCGCCTGCGACAAGATCCACAGGCACCGTTTCATAGGTCAACCCTTTAAGGTTCAACGCCGCACGGACGCGATAGGATGTTGTAGAGCGCCAGTAGCTGTAGAGCTTCATTTTAGTCCCGGCGTCCCATCGAATTTCTTCTCAATATCCGCCCAGCAATCGATGTAATCGTCCTGCAGGGGCGCTTCCTGTCCGGCAAAGGCGGTCAGATGTTGCGGGAACCGGGTCTCGAACATAAAGGACATGGTGTTGTCCAGCTTCTCGGCCTTTAGCTCCGCGTTGGAGGCGCCTTCAAAGGCATTTTTGTCCGGCCCATGCGGCAGCATCATATTATGCAGGCTTACACCGCCGGGAATAAAGCCCTTGGGCTTGGCATCATACTGGCCATAAATATTGCCCATCAGCTCGGACATGATGTTCTTGTGATACCACGGCGGGCGGAACGTATCCTCGGCCACCATCCAGCGTTCACGGAACAGAACAAAGTCGATATTCGCGGTGCCCTCTTGGCCCGAGGGCGCGGTGAGGACGGTAAAAATCGACGGATCTGGGTGGTCGAACAGGATCGCGCCGACCGGGCAGTAGGTCCGTAAATCGTATTTGCAGGGCGCGTAATTTCCATGCCAAGCAACGACATCCAATGGCGAATGGCCGATCTTGGTTTCATGGAACTGGCCGCACCATTTGATGGTCACTGTGGACGGTGCCTCGCGATCTTCAAACGCCGCGACGGGTGTTTTAAAGTCACGCGGATTGGCCATGCAGTTGGCGCCAATCGGACCCCGACCGGGGAGTTCGAATTTCTGGCCGTAGTTTTCGCACACAAAGCCGCGACACGGCCCTTCCAGCACCTCAACCCGGTAGAGCAGGCCACGTGGCAGAATAGCGATTTCTTGCGGCTCGATATCAATCACACCCAGTTCGGTACAGAACCGCAGACGGCCTTCTTGTGGGACAACCAGCATCTCGGAATCTGCGGAATAGAAATAGGCATCCACCATGCTTTCGGTGACCAGATAGACATGTGTTGCCATGCCCACTTGGGTGTTCACGTCCCCCGCCGTGGTCATCGTGCGCATACCGGTGATCCACGTCAGGGGGCTGTCTGAATGGGGCAGGGGGTCCCAACGGTATTGGCCCAATGAGGTCACGTCTTCCACCACGTTGGGTGCAGATTTCCAATAGGGGACATCGATCCGCTCATAGCGGTGGGAGTGCTTCACCGAGGGGCGGATCCGATAACACCACGTCCGCTCGTTCTGGTGGCTGGGTGCGGTAAACGCCGTGCCCGACAATTGTTCACCATAAAGACCATAGTTGCATTTCTGCGGGCTGTTCATGCCCTGCGGCAAGGCGTCGGCAAGCGCCTCGGTCTCAAAGTCGTTGCCAAAGCCAGGCATGTACCCTGCATGGCGTCCTGCAGTTGTGTGTGCTTGCTGTAATCCGTGCGGCATACTGGCTTTGTTCATGGCCGATCCTTTCGTATATCTTTCTCTTCGGTATTTGTTGCATTTGTAACTATCAACGGGTATTTCGACAAAATGAGCAAAAACACCCCCCTACAAATTACCGATTTCCTTCCATATCTATTGAACCGAGCCGCAGAGACCACGAGCCTCGATTTCCAAAAGATCTACAAGGACAGGTACGGCATGTTGCGCACCGAATGGCGGGTTCTGTTTCACCTTGGCCGCTACGGCGACCTGACAGCGAAACAGATTTGTTCCATGGCGGACCTCCATAAAACCAAGGTCAGTCGCGGCGTTGCGGCTCTCGAACAAAAAAGGTTTCTGGTGCGTACCGAGGTTCCGACAGATCGCAGGAACGAATTGCTTTCGCTCACCAAGCTAGGGCAATCCGCCTTTGATCACCTGCAGCGCGAAGCGACACATTATAACGAAAGCCTGATGGAGTCGTTCACTGCGGAGGAACAAGAGGTTTTACGGCGGTGCCTGAAAAAAATGGCAAAGTTCCCGTAACTCCTCACAATCCCCGCGCACGCGATGGGGCAAAATTCTCAGGAGGCTTCTCGACGAAACCGGCATCGTTGATGTGGGCCTTCATATAATGTTGTTCCACATTGACCTGTGCCCCAAGTTTCCTCCAGCTTGGCGCGGCGTCCTTGGGGTTAAATCTTTGGCCTTACCGGCCTTTGACTTCACGCTCTCGCTGGCCTTGTCCTTCTTTACCTTCATGCCCTCAAAGAGGGTATGTGGCGCATATCCGTGCCGTTCTGCCCAGTCGAAGAACATCTTGAACATCTGGATATGACTGTTGATCGTCTTGGCCTTCCCCCACTGAAGTGGTCCTCCGCTATGTTTAGTAAAACGGAGGAAACACATGGCCAACAAGCGACCGAAG
>CANMIX010000025.1 GCA_947497985.1 uncultured Paracoccaceae bacterium | reverse complement strand
ACAGACGGACGTCATTTCCGCATCTCGGCTGTTGTGGATGATTACAGTCGAGAGAACCTAGTGTTGGTCGCGGACACATCCCTGTCAGGGCATCGTGTCGTGCGTGAGCTGGATAAGATCATCGCTGAACGCGGTATGCCGAAGACGATTGTGTCGGACAACGGCACCGAGTTCACCAGCATGGCGATCCTCAAATGGGTTCAGGATACAGGCATTGATTGGCATTACATCGCGCTTGGAAAGCCTCAGAAGAACGGCTTTATCGAAAGCTTCAACGGCAAGCTGCGCCCCTCTCGGCAGATTGCGTCGCAATCGCCTGCCGGGCAACGGATGAATGCCTCAATGAAACGCTCTTCGGCACATTGCGCGATGCCCGACAAACGCTGGAGGAATGGCAAGAAGACTATAACTGGTGCAGACCACATTCAGCTCTGGGCAACCTGACGCCCATGGAATTCTTGCAGAGAAAGACAATGGACAAGATGGCTGCCTAAGGCCAAAGATTTAACCCCAAGGACGCCGCGCCAAGCTGGAGGAAACTTGGGGCACAGGTCACTGGGAGACTAGGTGCCTCGTTGAACTTCATGTTGCTGTGCTCCGATTTCTAGTGGCCAGTCTCCAAAGCCGACCTTTGTGCAATGCGAAGCATTTGTCAAAATAGACTGAAATCATCGGCGCCAGTACATCGGGTTGTTAGTGCTGAGCAAGAATTACTCACGACGTCACAGCGTTGTGCCGGAACGCTTTTTGACACGTTGCTTTACAATCGAAGTGATTTTAAGTGCCAGTTTGGAGGCTTTGGAGATCTCTGTGCCAACCACGTTCTGGAGGTCAGGGAATTGTTTGAAACGTCGTGGTAAAACCTGTTATTGCCAATGCGGCGGATAGGTTTCAGCGATACCCGGTTCGGCTGAGACTCGCTTCATCCAAGCTCCAATGTCTTTGCGCTCTCGCGTCAAATTCTCAAGAGATAAAGGAGCATTCGAGTTCAGCTGAACGCCGCGCGCGATCCAATGTAACGCTGGATAAAGCCATATGTCGTTGGCCATTAAGTGGTCACCACCCAGATAGGTAGTTTCACCAAGGCGAGCGTTTAATTCATCCATTGCCTGTAGCAAATCGTCTGTGACACCGTCAGAAAGCGGCTCGTGTCTCAACAGCGCTTTGGCTGTGTGACTGATGAGGGGGTGTAGCTCCTGTTCAAAGATCATCACATCTTGCCAAACATGTGCTGCGTTTGCCGTGTCATCGCCCCAGATAGGACGTTCAGGAAA
Organism: uncultured Paracoccaceae bacterium; assembly: GCA_947497985.1. Taxonomy (GTDB): domain Bacteria; phylum Pseudomonadota; class Alphaproteobacteria; order Rhodobacterales; family Rhodobacteraceae; genus Epibacterium. The sequence continues at coordinate 22,687 of CANMIX010000025.1, read as the reverse complement.
AGCGCGATCTAACCAGGCTAAAATTGCCATGCTTTCGCGAACGATCAGATCACCCAAAACCAATGTCGGCACCTGACCTTTGGGATTCAACGCGAGGTAGGAGGGTGTTTTGTTTTCTCCGGCGCTGTGATCTAGGCGGCGACTGTTGAACGGGATACCTTTTACAGTCAGCGCCAAGATGATGCGCCACGCCGGGGTGCTTCCAGAGATCCAATAGAGGGTTGGGACGTTTGATGGCATGGCTTTGGATCCTCTTGAGTTCGGTCGTAACGATGCAAGACTGTCAAAGAGCGCACGAGATTCCTTTGACCGCTTAGGTCCAAACATGACGCGATGTCGATCTTAGAAAAAGCGGCGTTAGATAACGTTGGTAATGCGCAATTTGCACGAATACCAAAGTGAAGATTCGAAACCAAAATCATTGCCCGCTCAATCAAGCGGGCAATGTTGTGTCTGACTATGTCGCCTCCCCTAAAGAAGGGACGTGATCAATGCGCCATGAATTCCAAGATTTCGCCGGCGATTTCCTGTGCATGCGTTTCCAGGGCAAAGTGGCCAGCATCATAAAGATGTGTCTCAGCTTCTGGCAGCAGTTTCTGGATCGCTTCTACACCGGTCATGGTGAAGAACGGATCGTTCTGGCCCCAAACAACCAAGGTTTCAGGCTGCAGTTCAGCCAGCTTTTCGTGCCATGCGCCATAGTTGGCAACGTTGTCCTGATAGTTCCACAGGTATTCCAGCTGCACGTCGGTGTTGCCGGGGCGGTCCAGACCGGCCTGAGCGTGGATCCAAGCATCGGGGTTCAGGCGATCAGCCAAGGTGCTGCCCTGGCGATACTGCCATTCGGTGGTTTGCGGTGCCAGGAACTGACGCAAGGGCGCCTCGGTTTCGCTGTTGCGATCGCCCCAGAACGGCGCAAATTGCTTGACGATATCCGGGTTCCAACCTTCGACGTGGAAGGTTGCGTTTTGGATGATGACACCTTCGACGCGCTCGGGATGCGCTTCCAGCATACGCAGGCCAACGGGACCACCAAAGTCCTGCATGAACAACGTATATTCGTCCAGGTCCAGCGCTTCTACAAAGTGGTTCATGGTTTTGGACAGGGTCGCAAAATCATAGTCGTATTCGTCTGCGGACGGTGCCGAAGACTGGCCAAAGCCCGGATAGTCGGGTGCCACAACGTGATACTTTTCTGCCAGCTCAGGGATCAGATCACGGAACATATGCGACGATGTCGGGAAACCGTGCAGCAACAGGATCGTCGGCGCGTCCTTGGGGCCGGCTTCGCGATAGAAGATCGAAACATCATCAACGTCAACGGTGTTGTATGTTGTCTGGTTGTGCGCAGGCCCGGCCAGCGCAGGTGCGGCCGAAACGGCCAATGCCAACAGAGCGGCGGAGGTTGTTTTAAGTGACATGGTCCAAGTCCCCTAGATCCAAAAGTAACCAGTAATTAGAGTTATTAACGGTTATTCAGGTAACCTGTGATGTGAGGTCAAGCAAGTTACATAATCGTGAACACAGACCTGGATGTTTTTCTTGGCGCCCTTGTGCAGCGCCACGTAAAGTAAGTGTTTCGGGCTATTCTTGGGGTGCTGTCACATCCCGCGTGGGAGAGAAGCGATGCAAGCCGTTCGCCAAATTCAACCGATTTTCGTCGGAGAGGCCAAAAGCCTGGACTTTCTGAACTCAATCATCCGCCCCTCGACCGGGGTGATTGACTGCATGGAAACCGGTCAGGACGTGCTGCAATGGTTTGTGCTGTCTGGTCTGGCGACCCAAGAGGAGATCAAAGCCCTGGCACGCGACACAGACCGTTTGGAGACAAGTGTTCAGGACATCCGCAGATTTCGCGAAGCGTTCCGGGCGTTCATTGCTGAGGTGAGCCAAGATCCAACGGTGGTTTCCGGGCATGGTATGATCGACGAGATCAATCGCATCCTGTCTAGTGCCACCCAAGTTCTGCAAATTGAAGCGGGAGCAAAAGTCGCAGCGCGCCCGTATCAACTGGGCTATCAATTGCAGCTGCGCGGACCGGAAGACCTGTTACCCCGGATCGCACAAGCCTGCGCCCAATTGATATGTGAGGCCGACCTACGCTTTGTCAAAAACTGCGAGGCCGAGGATTGCTCGCTCTACTTTCTTGATGTCAGCAAAAGCCATCGGCGGCGTTGGTGTTCAATGGATCTATGTGGCAACCGGGCCAAGGCGGCGGCTTATCGGAAGTCCAAACAGCGCCCATGAAACGAAAAAGGCAGGTCTAGATGACCTGCCTTTGAAGCTTTTGCCTTATTGCGCGCTAGAACGCGCTTGGCATCAACTGTCGTGGTAGCCACAACGCGATTTCTGGGAACAATATGACCAGGAGCAAGATCACCAGCATAGGCAGCAGGATGATCACCACGTCGCGCAGCACCTGCACCACATTCACGCCACCGATAGCGGCTGAAATCAGCAGGCACAGGCCATAGGGTGGTGTTACCAGACCAAAAGACAGTGAAATGATCCCGATGATCGCAAAGACGATCGGATCGATACCTGCCCCGGCCGCCACCGGCATCAACACGGTGCCCAGGATGATAATGGTCGGAATTGCGTCGATGAACAGACCAAACAGCAAGAACAGCGCCGCAATGATCAAGCCGGTTTCAAACGGGCCGGCCTGGAACAACGTCAGCCACTCAACGATCAGACGTGGGGCTTTGAAGAAGGCCAACAACCAACCAAATGCAGTAGCTGTGCCGATCGCAAACAGCGAAATCGACGCAAAACGACCGGTGTCATAGAAGATATGACCCAGATCACGGACGCTGATGGTGCGATAGACAAACAGCCCCAAGATCATGGCATAGCCAGCTGCGATAATCGCACTTTCCGTTGGAGTTACGATACCGCCCACGATACCGCCAACAACAAAAACCGGTGTCAGCAAGGCTAGGATCGAGCCGCGAAAGGCTTTCCAAAAGCTCGCAAACGTAGGCCGGTCGCTGGTTGGATAGTCATAGACTTTGGCGTAGCCGAACACGGTGAACAACAAGGCGAGCCCGATCATCAGCCCCGGAACAGCGCCAGCCAAGAACAATGCGCCAACCGAAATCTGCATCACGCCGCCCCAGACCACCATCAGGATCGACGGCGGAATGATCACCCCCATCACCGAAGAGCAGGCGGTAATGGCGACGGCAAACCGCAGGTCAAAACCTTCGCGTTGCATGGCAGGGATCAGGATCTTGCCACATCCTGCCGCATCGGCAGTGGATGAACCTGAAATGCCGGCAAACAACATCGACACGACAACGTTCACATGGCCCAAACCACCGGGCAACCAACCTGTCAAAACCCGTGCAAAATCGATCAAACGATCCGTGATTTTGCCCGAATTCATCAGGTTCGCGGCCAATAGGAAGAACGGAACCGCGAGCAGAATAAAAGAATTATAGGACTGGAACATGCGATCCAGAACGATGAATGGCGTCAGGCGCAGGTCCAAAACCACAACAGGTATGGTCGCCAGTCCAAGCGCAAAGGCCACAGGCACACGCATCATGACAAGCACTAAGAAGATGCCGACCAGCATGCCGCAGGCTTCGGCGGTGGAAAGAATCATCATGAAGTAGTCTCCCGAAGGCGATAGGCCCCAATGGCTTGCGCCAAACGGTAGGCTGCAAACAAGGCCCAGGTCAGTCCGGCCAAGGGCACAGACACATGGGTAATCGCCATATTGGCTTGTAACATTACCGAGTTTTGGATCGAGCCGAATTTCGTATATTCAATGCCGTACCAGGCAAACAAAGCGCCAAACAAAAACAGCAAAACCAGTACAAAGCCGTTTTGTAGCAGGCTGCCGAGCCCGGATTTGGCTTCTGGAATGACTTCCACGTTGAAATGTGTGCCATCCCAAACCGCGATCATCGAGCCGATCATAACGATCCAGACAAAGATGAAAGTGGCCAGTTCCTCGGTCCACAAATAGACAGGAATGATGCCTGTATAGCGCGCCAGCACTTGTGCTGCGACGGGAAAGGCTAAGGCGATGGTCAACAGACCAACCAAAACACGCAATCCCGTGCAGTACCCCTCCAATATCCTACCAATCATGAGATTGACCTTTGCGATTACGTGTAGGTTGCAAAGAAAACGGCATGCCAAGGGTCTCCTCGGCATGCCGTATCTTAGGGATTATTTCGCGCGGATTGCTTCCAGCAATTCCGTGGCACCCAGGCCAGCTGCGAAATCGTTCTGCACTGGAACAACAAGATCCAACAGGTTCTCACGACCTTCAAACTCGGTCACAGTAATCTGTTTGGCATCCAGCATCTGCTGCAGCTTTTCGCCATCTTCGCGGCTTTCCAGCTCACGACCAAAGGCACCTGCAGTGGAACCTGCTTCAACGATGACCGCTTGCAGATCTTCTGGCAGGCCGCGGAAGGTTTTGCCGCTCATCACAACTGGACGTACGGTGATCGCGTGTTTGGTCAGTGTGATGTTTGGCGCAACCTCATAGAACTTCAGGTTCTGGATCGAGGCCGCTTCGTTTTCAAAGCCCGCAATCACGCCGGTTTGGATCGCGTTGTACACTTCGTTATACGCAATGGCAGAAGGCGCGGCATTGATCGCCGAGAAGATAGACGCCTGAATAGGTGCACCCATCACGCGCATCTTGTGACCGGTCAGCTCATCCATGTTCGAAATCGCATTGGCTGATGCCAGGTTACGTGTACCGCCGCCTGCATAGCCGATGACTTTGATGTCGGCCTTGGCGTACAGCTCATCTTCCAGTGGCTTCAAAACGTCTGACGACAAAACTGTGTTCCAATGATCCAGATCGCGGAACAGGAACGGCATGTCCATCAAGGGGATCGCGGGCGCGAAAACCGCCATGTTCGAAGGCGCCATGATGGCATAGTCGATCGCCACACCTTGCTGCAGGAACGTGACAAAATCACTTTCGTCACCCAGCTCACCGTTCAGGTGCATTTCAAAGGAAATGTCGCCATCATAAGCTTCGCCAACCAGACGTTCAAACTCACGCAGGGTCTTGGTATAGGCGTGGTTTTCGTCGAACAGGCTGGCGCCACGCAGGGTAACCTCTGCCGCACCTGTGGTCGCCGTGACAGTTGTGATTGCCGCAGCAAAGGTTGCTGCTTTCGTTAGTGTGAAAGTCGATTTCATAAAAGTCATGTCTTCCTCCTAAGACATTGGATGCGGCGATGCCGCGATGTGGCGCGAACTCCCAGTTTCTGGGTCTTTGAAAACAAAATGCCGCGCCAACATTCTGTTTGGGGAAATCTGTGTCCGTCTCTCCTCTCGGACGCAGGCTCCCTCGTTTACGCTCCTCCTCGTTGCGCTTCTGCTTCAACGGCTGCGACGTTTCCTTGCGTCAATGCCGTGGTCAGAACTTCTTCGATATGGTTTCGCCAGACCCCGTTTGTTGCCAAACGTTGGGGGATGAAATTCGGGAGCGCGTGCAATGCAGCCGAAATGGCTGCAGCGTCGCGCGGGGTGTCACTTAAGGTCTTGGAAATTTCTGCGGCACGAGGGTCCGGCAGTTCATACTGCGTGCCGTCGTCCATTTTTCCAAGACAAAACCGCATCCACATGGCTGTCGCATATGCAAATGGGCGAATGCATTTATGTGTTTCGATCGCTCTAAGCGAAGTCGCAAACATTCTGGGCGGAATTTTCTGAGTGCCATCCATCGCAATCTGATAGGTTCGATGAGCAATGGATGGGTTGATGAATCGCTGAACCAACTCTGCAGCGTAAGAATCAAAATCCACGCCGGGCAATGGGTCCAGCAGGGAGGCCGCCGCCGCCAGATGCCGTTTGACCAGAATTGTCAGCGCGTCATTGGTCATCACATCGCGCACATATTCGTGGCCTGTTAAAAAACCGGAATAGGCCAGCATCGAATGCGTGCCGTTCAGCATTGTCAGTTTCATGCGTTCATACGGGGTGACGCTTGGCGCAAAAAGCGCGCCGCCGTCTTCCCAGGCTGGGCGGCCATGGGGGAAATTGTCCTCGATCACCCATTGTGAGAAACTCTCACTTTCGATCGCAGCCAGGTCAGTACACCCGGTGCTGAGGCGCGCATCCTCTAAGGTCTTGTTGGTTGCCGCCGGCGTTATGCGGTCTACCATCGAGGATGGAAAGGCCACATTGGCCTTGATCCAATCGGCAAGCTCATCGCTATAAGCGGTCCGAGCAAAGGCGATGGTACAATCGCGCACCAATTCACCATTGTCGGGTAAATTATCGCAGGGCAGCACCGAAAACGGTACATGCCCTGCTCGGCGGCGGCGCTCGAGTGCGCAAACCAAAAGACCTAGAACACCCGTGGGAGTGCTTGGATGCGCTAGGTCTTTGGCCACCACCGGATCGGTCGTATCAGGTGTCCGGTTGGTATGATCGATGCCATACCCTTTTTCGGTGACTGTCACGGTCACGATACGAATTTTGGGATCACATAAAGCGTCCAGCGTCGCAGCAGGGTCTGCTGCAATCACGTGGTCAATGGCACCAATAACGCGGCTGGTTTCGCCGTCTGTGCCGCGCTCGATCAACGTATAAAGCCCGTTCTGTGCGTTCAGATTCTCAGCCAGCTCTTTGGATCGCAGGCTGACACCCACAATGCGCCAGTCTCCACCTTTTGCAGCCAGTGCTGCATCCGTCACGGCCGCCTGATGGGCCCGATGAAAGGCGCCAACACCAAGGTGTACAATGCCCGGCTTATGATCGGTCGGCACATAGCCTGGCTTGGCTGCCGCCCCGGTCACTTGGCTGAGTTCTGTTAACCGCGGAGCTGTCATACCGCCGCCTCGAATTCTGCATGTTGCAGGGTCGTCATGATGCCGCGCAATTCCGCGAGACCTTTGAGGCGACCAATAGCCGGATAGCCGGGTTGCACCTTGCGTGTGTGGTCGTCCAAAAGATCCTGGCCGTGATCCGGACGAAATGGAATAGACGCATCAGAGCGCCCGGCGGCGCGGCGCTTTTTCTCTTCGCGCAGGACTGCCGCAACGAGTGCGACCATATCCGTCCCGCCGCCCAGATGCTCAGCCTCGTGGAAGCTGCCAATTTCGGCATCGCTTTCCAAGTGTACGTTGCGCAGGTGCAGGAAATGAACCCTATCGCCCAAACGGTCCATCATGCCGGGCAGATCGTTGATTGGGCTCGCTCCAAGTGACCCCGAGCAGAGGGTCACACCATTTGCGGGCAGGTCAACTGCATCCAGGAAATGACGGTAATCAGCCTCACAGGATACAACACGTGGCAATCCCAAAAGCGAGAACGGTGGATCATCCGGATGACAACACAGGCGCATACCGAGATCCTGCGCAACTGGCGCGACTTCGGCCAAGAAATCCACTTGATTGGCGCGCAGCTGATCCGCTGAGATCCCGTCGTAACGCCCAAGATGCGCACGCACATCGTCCATTGACATGGTGCCAACTGCACCTGGCAGGCCAGATACGACATTGTGGGTCAGCTGAGACCGGGTGGCGTCGCACATCTTTGCAAATCGTTCTTCTGCGGCTTGCGCTACCTCTGCCGCAAAGGATTGTGCCGCGCCCGGACGGTTCAGGATATGAATGTCAAAGGCGGCAAAATCGATCAGGTCAAATCGCATGCAGGTTGCCCCGTTGGGCAGCCGGTAAGAGAGATCGGTGCGTGTCCAGTCCAAAACTGGCATGAAGTTGTAACACACGACGTCGATGCCGCAGAGCTTCAGGTTTTTGAGGCTCTCTTTGTACGCTGCAATATGGTCGCGCCACTCACCGCTTTGACGTTTGATGTCTTCCGAAACTGGTAGGCTTTCGACCACTTCCCAGTTCAAGCCTGACGCAGAGCCATCTGCCATTTTGCCAATCTCAGCCTGACGCTGTTTGATCTTCTCGACACCCCAGACCTGACCGGGCGGCATATGATGCAGCGCAGACACGACGGCCTCTACTCCGGCCTGCATCATGTCATCCGTCGATACAGTGTCTTTTGGTCCAAACCAGCGCCACGTTTGCCGCATTTTTACATATTCCCTTGTGCTGATAAATAGGGTTACATACTTCCATACAAGTTGACAAGAGAGTAAAATCAGCATTATTCCAGATAAACTTTTCAACCTAGAACGGGGATCAATTCCGCCATGTCATTGTCACTGGAAGACGCAGTTGCACCACAGCTTCACCGGAAACTGCGTGATCGTATTGTCTCCTGTGAAATGATCCCGGGACAGCGAATTTCCGAGACTGAGATTGCGTCGAAATATGGCGTGTCGCGCCAACCTGTCCGCGAAGCTTTTATCAAACTGTCCGAAGAACAACTGGTTACAATTCGCCCCCAACGAGGCACCTACATCAAGCGCATCTCGGTACCATCTGCGTTGACCGCGCGATTTGTGCGTGAAGCGGTCGAATCAGACTTGGTCAGCCGGGTTGTGGAGCGTTCGACACCTGAAATCGTTGCCGAGTTAGACGCGCAGATTGCGCTTCAGAAAGAAGCGATCAAGGATGAAAATCCCAAAGAATTCGTGCGCTTAGACGAGGAATTCCACCGGTGTCTAGCTCGGTTTGCGGGTGTTCCAGAGGTGTCGACTTATCTTGACGGGTTGAATGTTCAGATGAACCGGGTGCGCAACATGAGCGCCCGTCAATTCTCTCGTGATAACCTACTGAATCAGCACGCGAAAATTGTGGATGCGATCCGTGACAACGACGAACGTGCCGGACGCGACGCCATGCGCACGCACCTGCGTGAATTCAATCGCGACCTGCCGCGTATCATCGAAGCTTACCCTGATTACTTTGAAGGAACAGAGGCCCTTTCCTAATGTCCAACACACCAGAAGATTTTGCCCCTATTGCCGTGCAACCGTCGCCGGAGGCTGATCTTCAGGAGTGGATTGATTGGTTCTGGAATGCGTTTTTACCGGCTTGGGTGCACCATGCGCATGACCCTGAGGCTATCGGTCTTTTCGACGTTTTGGACAAAGACACCGGGGCCGTGCAGCCGGAACGCAGAACGATTCTGGCGCAAGCGCGTCTGTTTTTTACATTCTCGCATTTGGCTTTGCTGTCAGACAATCCGGCATATCACCGTGCGGCGCAGATCACGCGTGATTCTCTGGCGTCGTTTCGCAAGGCACCTGGCCTTTATCGAACTGCAGTTTCCGCAACCGGTGAACCAACCGGCAAGGCCGAAGATGAATTGGCCACCAGTTACAACCAAAGCTTTGTCATCCTAGGTCTGGCGACCTGGGGTCGTTTGCATCCAGACGAAGACGTCACGGATGAGCTTGAGGCGTTGTGGACCCAAGTGGAAACCACGCTTCGGGACCCTAAAACCGGCTTGATGCTGGAACATGATGCCCTGGCAGACCCCGCTGCGGCCGATGCGCCGTATCGCGCACAAAATCCCCATATGCATCTGTATGAGGCCGCGTTGCAGGCGTTTGAAATGACCCGAGACCCAATTTGGCTGGAACGTGCTGGCAAAATGCGCGCCAAAGGGTTGGAGTATTTCTTTGATGCTGAAACTGGATCCATGGCTGAATTTATCGCAGCGGATCTGTCGGTCGCTGCGGGTGTTGATGGTCAACGTCGTGAGATCGGCCACCAGTGTGAATGGGCATGGTTGCTGACACGCGAGGTCGAACTCGGTGGAGATCCCAAAAGCGGTCAGATCGCAGCACGCTTAACAGACTTTGCACAGGCACATGGCTACGCCACGACGGGTGTCATGACCGGGGCGGTTTACGACGCGGTTGCGGATGATCTGAGTTGGACAGAAGAGCGGTTTTTGTTGTGGCCCCAAACCGAGGCAATCAAGGCCGATGTGGTCCGCGCGAATGATCCTGAAATCGCCAAACGTGCGCAGCGCCACGCGTTGTTGATGTTCCAGCGCTATTTTTCTGGTCATGCAGGGTACGTGAACCAGCTAGATGCGTCAGGAGATGTGATCTGGGACGAAGGCTTAAGTCGGCTGTTGTATCACATAGTCGTTGCGATGACTGAAGGTGCACGGATGAAACTTTGGCAGGGGCCGGGTCAGTAAGGATCGCAATATCGGCCGGAAGCTTCTTATTGAACCTCGGCTGGAACACTTGAAACCGGAACTGCGATATTGAACAAACCTTGGCCGGATACCGCTACGGCGGACAATACGGCAATAATTTTTATCGTACCGTTTTCCATTACAAAAATTGGTGCACCAGAGTCGCCTTGCATGACTGCGCATTGGCTTCGGAAAACGCCCTGACCGTGTCGGAAAGAGGTCTCGCCACAATTCGTCGCATGTGAAAGAACTTGAGGGCGTAGCCCGGCATAGCCTGCCAAGCTGATGGGGCCGTTCGCCACGTCCTGTTCTGGCACATTAGACAATTCGGCGTATCCTGTTGTGTTCCCGATTGGCTCGGACAAGATCAATACGGCCCAATCTTTTGACGCAACAGACCGAAATTCGCGGCTCTCGCGGTCATGAAACGGGTCTATTTCATAGCGTTCCACTGTAGATACGGCCGCCGCGCCGCCGCGTTCATAGCCCGCTGCAAACCGCAGGCTTGACGGAGGGATCCAAGATTTACGCTGGTGATTAAACAGGCAATGCGCCGCCGTAAGCACCCGGTTCTCTGAAATCAACGTTCCGGTGCAATGGCTTCTGATCTGGGTGCTGGCAAAGTTTACACGACCGATGGCCCGCCATGGCGCGGAAGAAGCGTCCAGAATCGCGCGTTTTCGGATGCCGTCACATCCGGCGCCGAAATTTTGCTTTATCCCACAGACAGAGCTGCCACGGATTTGCGGTCCAACGTTAGGTGTTTCATTTGAATGGCTCGCCGAGCCTACACAAACCAGCAACCCTGCGCAGAAAACGATAAGAAGGCGGTGGAGCTGCAACATTTATCCGTCAATCTTGGGAAGGCTTTGCAGCGACGTTAGCGCAGAGGTTTACACGCTTGCCAGACCGATGCTGAGAGAAAGCGAATTTTGCACGCAATTGTCATCTTGGTGCTATCGCAGTACGACGCTTCACACTGGACGGGACCACAACATTAGGGCTGATCGATCGTCGCGTGATATCGTGCACTTGTATGATGACTTATACGCGTTATTGCACGCGTTGGTCATGCTGTTTAGGCTGTATCATGCTCGTGCAGCAATGCTCGAAAGTGAGGGAAGACTATGACTGACGCGCAAGATGTAACTCCGCCGCCAAGAGAACGAAAAACGTTAGTCCAGGGGTTGGTCGGTGACCTGTGCAAGATAATCGAAGAAGGTGTAATCCCGGTCGGCGGCAAACTTCCCAGTGAGGCGACTTTGACCGTTCAATACGGCGTGTCGCGCACCGTGGTACGCGAGGCCGTGGCTGCTTTGCGGTCGCAAGGCTACGTCGAACCTCGTCAAGGAGCAGGGGTTTTTGTCTTGGCCAATCGCGCCGAGTTGAAGCAACCATTTGGCGGGATCGACCTCAAAAAACTGTCTGGCGTGTTGGAAATGATGGAATTGCGCATCCCGGTGGAGGCGGAAGCCGCCGCGCTGGCAGCAGCGCGACGCTCGCCTGCGCAAGAGGTTGTAATTTTCGAAGCCATCGATGCTTTGGAAAACGCGATCGCGGGAGGGCAGGATACGGCCAAATTGGACTTGGCATTTCACGTCGCCATTGCGCGTGCGACCAACAACCCACGGTTTGAGCTGTTTTTGGAGGCGCTGGGCGTTGGGGCAATTCCACGCGTGGGTGTTTCATCTTATGACGCAGGTGGGCGATCCAGCTCCTACGATAAGCAATTGAACAGCGAACACAGTGAGATTGCCAAGGCGATTGCCGCGGGAGACGGAGCTGAAGCGCGGTCGTGGATGCGTAAACATTTAGAAAGCGGCCTGCAGAGATACAGGGATTTACGCGCTTCTGCTGAATAGTTGTCTGATGAATTTTGACATTCATCATATGAGTTGTTAGGGACGAAGTGATCCAGACTTTCGCGCATTAGGAGATGTGAGCCATGGAACCGCAGGACATCAAAACCGTATTGGGGGCCGGCCTGTTGTCGTTCCCGGTCACACCTTTTGGGGCGGACGGGGCGTTTAACGCACCGGTCTACAAGGATCACATCAACTGGCTGTCATCCTTTCCGGCCACCGCTCTCTTTGCCGCAGGAGGAACCGGAGAGTTCTTTTCGCTCGCACCGTCAGAAATTCCGTCGATTATCCGTGCCGCAAAAGATGCCGCAGGCGATACGCCGATTATTGCGGGCTGCGGATATGGGACAGCTATGGCCGTTGAGCTTGCCAAGGAAGCAGAGGCCGCCGGGGCCGATGGTATCCTGTTGTTGCCGCATTACCTGACGGAGGCACCGCAGGACGGGATTTTTGCGCATATCAAAGCCGTTTGTGACGCCGTGAATATCGGCGTTATGGTCTATAGCCGCGCCAATTCGCAATTGACTGCGGACACGTTGGAACAGCTGTGCGCGCTCTGTCCTAATCTGGTCGGATTTAAGGACGGCTCCGGTGATATTGGACGCGTCCGTCAGATCACAGCGCGGATGGGGGATCGGCTGACATATCTGGGCGGGATGCCAACAGCCGAATTGTTTGCGGATGCCTATTTGGGGGCTGGGTTTACCACCTATTCCTCAGCGGTTTTTAACTTTGTCCCAGCGCTGGCCATTGATTTCTATACGAACCTTCGGGCTGGTAACACGGCGCGGACCGAGCAGATTCTGAATGAATTCTTCTACCCTTTCATGCGGATCCGTGACCGCAAGACTGGGTACGCCGTTTCTGCGATCAAGGCTGGGGTGCGCATTGCAGGGTTTGATGCAGGCCCGGTACGCTCGCCCCTGGTTGACTTGACCGAGGAAGAATATGCCATGATGGCTGATCTGATCGAACGCGCTGGGAAGATGTGAGGGCATGATGAAAATCGCAGAGGTTCACACACATCTTTTGGATCACCCACTGGACGTTGCTTTTGAAAGCGCGTCGACCCGGTTCAAAAGTCGTCAACATATTTTGGTTGAGATCGTCTGCGACGATGGAACCATTGGTTGGGGGGAATGTCTGGGTCCTGCCGTTCCAAACGCTGTGATGGTGCAGACATACGCGCAACACTTGATCGGACGCAATCCGCTTGAGACTGAGGTGCTTTGGCAGGAGCTCTACAATCAGTTCCGTGATCAGGGGCAACGTGGTCTGACGATAACCGCCTTGTCCGGCATTGATGTCGCGCTGTGGGACATTAAAGGCAAGTATTTCAATGCGCCGATTTCTGTTTTGCTGGGCGGACGCGTGCGGGAAACGGTTCAAGCCTACGCCACGGGTGCGTTCCGGCGGGAAGGTGTGGATCGGGTCACCGATACCGCAGAAGAATGCGCCCGCCATGTGGCGGACGGGTTCCAGGCCGTTAAGATCAAAATCGGATTTGGGGTCGAGGAAGATCTGGCCGTCATCAAAGCTGTGCGTCAGGCCATAGGTCCGGACACGCGGCTGATGATCGATGCAAACCACGGGTATTCGGTGTTAGAGGCCATTGAGGCCGGGACACGTGCTGCCGAATTTGGCGTCGACTGGTTCGAAGAGCCGGTTATCCCGGAACAGTTGGACGCTTATTGCACAGTACGCGCCAATCAACCGATCCCCGTGGCGGGTGGAGAGACCTGGCACGGGCGTTTTGCTTTCCGCGAACCGATTGAGACGGACTGTGTCGACATCCTGCAACCGGACCTATGCGGGACTGGCGGATTTACCGAGATGCGCCGCATAGCCGACATGGCGGCGCTGCGCGGGGTCCGTGTTGTGCCACATGTCTGGGGGACAGCGATCCAGATTGCGGCCAGCCTGCAATTTGTATCCGCACAGTTGCCGGACCCGCCCCGGCGTGATCCGATTGCACCGATATTTGAATTCGACCGCACGCCAAACCCCTTCCGCCAGGCCGTCATCACGCAGCCGCTGGAAGCCAAAGACGGCATCATGCAAATCCCTGACGGACCGGGTCTGGGGATTGAGGTCAACCGCGAGGCCTTGAAAGACTATGCGTTCACACCAAGCTTTGGCAGCGTTTCGTGATCGAACGCAGCTTCACCGGTGCGCCACCACAGATGGTCTTGCCCAAAGGGGCCATCGACACGCATCTGCATGTTTATCTGCCGAACCACCCGGCTCAGCCCGGCGGGCCCGCATTGCCGGTTGGATTGCCGGGGCTCGCTGAATATCGCCTAGTGATGAACTGGCTCGGGATCGAACGCTTTGTTTTATGCCAGGGCAATGCGCATCAGACGGATCATGGCAATCTGATCGAAGCCTTGCAAATCGCCGGAGAAGGCGTGCGTGGTGTGGCCGCTATCAATGGGGCGACGTCGGATGCGGAAATCAAACTGTTGGCAGATGTCGGTGTGGTAGGTACGCGGGTTGTTGATCTTCCAGGAGGTGCTGTCGGCTTCGATCAGTTGGATGCCGTTGAAGCACAGGCCTTGGCTGCCGGTTGGGTGGCGGTGCTGCAATTTGACGGTTCAACCATTGCGGATCACTTTGATCGGTTGAAACGGATGCGCTGCAATTGGGTGCTGGATCATCACGGCAAGTTCCTACGGGGTGTTACGCCGGACGGGCCTGAAGTTTCTATGGTGAAGAGGCTTTTGGACACAGGCAAGTGTTGGTTCAAATTCTGCGCCTGTTATGAATCGTCTCAAACCGGTGCACCGGATTACGCGGATGTAGCCGTTATTGCGCGCGACATCGCAAGCCATGCGCCGGACCGGATTGTCTGGGGGTCAAACTTCCCTCACAATATGGCTCAAAAGACCGCAGATTACCCTAATGACGCGGCCTTGTTGGATACAGTTCTGGGCTGGTTGCCTGATCGTGAGGCCTTGCAGAAAGCCGTTGTCACCAATCCCGCTTATTTGTTCCAATTTTGATCACAGTCGGCCCGGCATGCATTGCAGGTGCCTGCGATCCAGAGTGACGTTAAGTAGTTGAAAAATATCTTTTATTTAAGCCGTGGCAGTATGGGGGTAATTTTGACCTTCGGAGACGAAGCGTCATGCCTGCCACAGTATTGCCACTTTAGATCTACGTTCAAATCAAAGATGTCCACCGCACAGGTGGCGCCATGGGCTCAGACGGCGCTTGGGCCCTTTCCATACAGGACAGGGAAGGGAAGTGCGCGACGCTAGGCAAACGAGATCCAGATTCTCGAAACCGAGTAGAAATTTGGCGTTTTCGAGCGAATTGCACCGTAAGCACAGCAGAAACCCCAATCAAAACCCTCACGCTGTTGCATAAGTTTCACATAAAATGTCACAAAACTTATGCAGTCTTGTGTATTTTTGTGGGATATCGAGGTTTTTTGTGGATCACCCCCATATGAACGACGCCACTGATAAAATACCTCACCGCGGACGCGAGTTGTTGGAGGTGCTGGCCCGCCTGGGTGGGTCAGCCCGCAACGCTCAAATTGCGCAGGTGATGGGTGTTTCAGAAGAAACCGTACGCCGGTTGGTCAAAGGCCTTGCCGAAGCTGGGAAAGTGCAACGTGTCCATGGCGGCACCTATCTGAGCGTCGAACAAGATGCGCCGATGTATTCCGGCGCGCTGGAGCAGAACGCAGCTGAAAAATCACAGGTCGCGCGCGCTGCCTTGTCGTTGATTGACGATGGGATGACCCTTTTTGTGAACGTTGGTTCCACCACAACCTATGTCGCGGAGCAGCTGCGAGAGCGGGCTAATCTGACGGTTGTGACAAACTCGATCTCTGTTGTGGGCGCCTTGGCCGAACACAATGGATCGCGCGTGTTTCTGACAGGCGGCGAGGTGATGCGGGCCGAACGTGGATGTTTCGGTCGCAGTGCAGAGCTGTTGGTGCGCCAATTTGCCTATGACGTGGCACTGTTTGGGTGCGATGCGGTGTGCCCGGACCTTGGTGTTTTGATCGCCAATCCGGCCGAAGCAGACCTGACCCGAACTGCGGTGGAACACTCTCAAAACGTGATCGTTGTGACCGACAGCGGGAAATTCAACCGCCGCGCTGCCTGTGTTGCCTGCGATCCAGAACAGATTTCCGATCTTGTGACCGAAGCGACGCCTGATGCCGCGCTGCGAGATGCGCTGCAGAGATGGCGCATTCGCACGCATGTGGCAGACCCCGCTGCGGTCGCAATGAAAGACGTAGACCTACCGAGTTAACTACCACTTTTCCTATCTCAAACCTTGGTCCCATAGAAATGGCTTGGAGCAACATGAAACATCTTCTTCTGACCAGCACCGCGGCAATCCTTCTGCCCGGTATTGTAGCCGCCGCCTGTCCAGCAACGACCATTGCAGACAGCATGGGCGTCGCGGCCGGTGATTTCCCGCAGCAATATGAACTGGGCGAGTTTAACAGCAAAGCGGGCTGCGAGCTGACTTTTGCTGAAAACCCAGCGCTTGCAGATCTGAATGGCAAAATCTTTGGCAACCCTGCGCTTCCGGCATTGGCAGATCGCCTGCCCAAAGAGCCGCTGGTGTCCGCACCTTATGACAGCATTGGCCAATATGGCGGCCAGTTTGAGGCTCTGTCCAACGCGACAGAATCCGGCACCTCTGATTTCCTGTCGGTGCGCCACACGTCACTGGTGCGCTACGCAGATGATTTGCAGACCATCGTGCCGCATGTTGCGAAATCTTTCACGTGGAACGATGACTTTACCCAACTGACCGTTGAGCTGCGCGAAGGGCACAAATGGTCCGACGGCACACCGTTTACCTCGGCGGATGTTCTGTTTTGGTACAACAACCTGATGATGGACACCAATGTCATCGCCGAGGCCAAAGCCTATGCGTTGGCAGGTGGCGAGCCAATGGACGTTGTGGCATTGGATGAAACCACCGTCCAATTCACCATGAAAGCGCCCAAACCAGGTCTTTTGGAAGCTTTTGCGGCGCAATACGTTCAACCCTATCAGCCAGCGCATTTCCTGGGCCAGTATCACCCGGCTGTGTCAGCAGATGCGGATACCAAAGCGCAGGCGCTGGGCTATGAAAACGGCTATGATCTGATCAAAGCTTACTATGGAAATTCTGATTGGGCCGACACGCCGTCACCGATGCTGACAGCGGGTGACAAGCTTGCGGGCCTTGCCAAACATGCGTCGCCCACGCTGGAAAGCCACATTCTGGTCAAGGAAGATGCCGAGGGACGCCATTATGTTGCGAACCCCTATTATTTCATCGTCGACACAGCCGGTAACCAGCTGCCCTACATCAATGAACTGAACGAGACCTATATCGGTGACGAGGAAGTCCGCACACTGAAGCTGCTGAACGGCGAAGTGACCTATAAATCGCAAGCGGTGAACCTGTCGTCTGCGCCAGTGCTGCTGGAAGGTCAGGAAAAAGGCGGGTATTCGATTGCCGTACGTCCCACCATTTCGATGCCGTCTATTGCCTTCAATCTGACCCACGAAGATGAGGCCGTGCGCGAGATCTTTACCGACATTCGTTTCCGCACCGCGATGTCGATCGGCATGAACCGGGACGAAATCAACGAGACCGTGTATTTTGGTCTGGGCACGCCGCAGCAATATGTGGGCTTCTCTCCGCTGCCGGATTTCATCGACAGCAAATGGGCCAGCCACGAAATCGCGTTTGACGTGGATCAGGCCAAGGCTCTGTTGGACGAAATCGGTCTGGTGGATGCTGACGGTGACGGAGACCGTGACCTGCCAAACGGTGAACCCTTCGTTCTGGACTGGCAATTTGCAACCCAAGCGGCCTCTGCTCAAATGGTTGAGCTGATTGCGCAGAACTGGACCGATCTCGGTGTCACAACGAACATCAAAGAGGTCACCTCGGACGAGTATCGCTCTGCGCAGTCGTCCAACAATCTGGATGTTCTGATGTGGGTTGTTGGCCAGCCTGCAGGCACCATTCTGGGCGATACACAACTGTGGGTTCCGCCATTCTCTGACTACTTTGGTCTGCGTCCTGCGATGGGTTGGGCTGAATACATTTCCTCGGAAGGTAAAGCTGGGATCGAGCCACCGGCCTGGACGATGTCTTTGTCTGATGACATTGCGGCGTATCAATCCACAATTCCCGGTTCATCTGAACAGCAGGAAATTGCCGCGCGTATGGTTGAAACCATGACCGGATCGCTGACCTTTATCGGAACCGTTTCCGCGCCGTCGCCGATCTACTTCAGCAATGCGTTGAAAAACGTGCCAGAATTCAAAACTTCGTCTTATGAATTCTATCGCACCTATCCGTATCGCCCCAGCCAGTGGTGGTTGAGCGAATAACGACACAGGCATGAACCGGGCGTCCAACAGGGCGCCCGGTCTCAAACCCAGGAGACAGCAATGCTCAATTTCGCACGTTTTGCCGCCACACGGGCGGCAATGGCGTTGGTGACCTTGGTCATCGTGTCATTGGTTGTGTTTTCATTGATGGAGCTGGTGCCGGGCGATTGCGCCGAACGGTATCTTGCCTACAAAAACACCCAAGGGGAGGCGATTACCCTAGCTGACATCCAGGCCGAACGGATCCGTCTGGGTTTGGATCAGCCCTTTATGCAACGTTGGGCCAGTTGGCTGGGTGGCGCATTCCAGGGTGATTTTGGCGAGAGCTGTATCCTGCGCGTCGATATTGCCCAGCTTCTGGGATCGAAATTCTGGATTTCCTTGGCCGTGTGTCTGGGTGCTTTGATGCTGGCTTATGCAATCGCCATTCCGGTTGGCATTATCTCCGCGGCTTCGCGCAACGCGGCGCTGAACAATGTGCTGCGGGTCCTGTCGTATCTGGGCCTGGCACTGCCGAATTTCCTGTTGGCGCTGATGATCATGCTGTTTGCGACGGTCTATTACGGCAACACATTGACGGGGCTATTCTCACCCGAATTCAAAGACGCACCGTGGAGTTGGGCCAAGGTCCTGGATCTGGCAAAACACGCTTGGTTGCCGGTCTTTATTCTGGGCTGGTCGGCCACGGCCTTTGCGCTGCAAACCGTGCGGGCGTTGATGTCGGATGAGGTTGGCAAACTGTATGTAACCGCGGCGTCTGCCCGCGGTGTCTTTGGGATGCGCCTGTTGTGGCGCTATCCTGCGCGCCATGCGTTGGGGCCAATTGTAAACAGCCTTGGGTTTGATCTGAACCGCATTTTTAACGAGCTGCCCGTGGTTGCGCTGATCCTCACCTTGACCGAGGCAGGATCACTGTTGTTAGAGGCGCTCGCCCGATCCAATGATCAACAATTGGCGGGGGCGATCATCTTTCTTTTGACCGCGTCCATTGTGACGTTGAACTTTGCAACTGACGTATTGCTGGCGGTGATCGATCCGCGCGTGCGCAAAAGCATCCTGAGGTAACAAGATGAGCGACGCGACATTGGAACCCTCTCCTGAATTTTCGAACCAAAAGAAGGAAGCCTATTTCACCGCTTCCCAGGGACAGCTGATTTGGTCCCGATTTAAAAAGCAGAAAGCCGCGATGGTGGCGGCGGTCGTTCTGGCTGTCTTGGTCCTATCTGGACTTTTTGCGCCGTTTTTGTCACCCTATGACCCAACCGTTGCCGGGCGGGACAAGGATTACCTGAACGGGGCGCCCCAGATCCCGCAGTTCTGCGACAAGAACGGCTGCAATATCGTGCCCTTTGTGCATCCTGTGACACGCGAGAGGTCAATCGAAACCAATTTCCGCTGGGTGGAAAAGGTGGACGAGGACACGCGTGTTCACATGACATTTTTTGTCAAAGGAGACAGCTACAAGCTGTTCGGTTTCATTCCCGGCTCGATCCATTTGTTTGGCATGGAAGAAGGCAAAATCCACCTGTTTGGCACTGACAGCGCGGGGAAAGACATCTTCTCGCGCACGCTTCATGCGGTCTGGACGTCTTTGCAAGTTGGCACCATCGGTGTGTTGATCTCCTTTGTGTTGGCTTTGGTTATTGGTGGTGTCTCGGGCTATTATGGCGGCTGGCTGGACAGCGTCGTGCAGATGATCACAGATGCCATCCGAACAGTCCCTGCGATCCCTTTGTTCATGGCAATCGCCGCATTTGTCCCGGCGGAGTGGTCCGCCGAAATGCGGTTTTTCTTTATCTCGATGATATTGGGGCTGATCGGCTGGCCGACGCTGGCGCGGCGTGTACGAACGCATCTGCTGACTGAGCGAAACCAGGAATACGTGCTGGCGGCGCAGCTTTGTGGTGCCAGCGGCGGTCATATTGTACGCCGTCACCTGCTGCCCAGCTTTACCAGCTATATCATCGTCGATCTTGTGATCTCATTTCCGTACATGGTGCTGTCCGAAACTGCGCTGTCCTTCATTGGATTGGGTCTAAAAGATCCGGTTAATTCCCTAGGCGTCATGCTGCAAAACGTGACCAAAGCGGACGTGCTGCTGAACTACCATTGGTATTTCATTCCGGTCCTTTTCTTTATCACCCTGGTTTTGGCCTTTGTCTTTGTTGGGGATGGGTTACGGGATGCCGCAGACCCTTATGCGGAGGCCAAGAAATGAGCCTGCTGGATGTTCAAAACCTGACGCTGCAATTCAAAACCGACGAAGGGCTGGTCACGGCAGTGGATGACGTGTCGTTCACCCTCGAAAAAGGTGAAGTCATGGGGCTGGTCGGAGAGTCCGGCTCGGGTAAATCTGTCACTGCCAAATCGCTGATGAAGCTCAACGCAAATAATGCGGTTTATGGGTCTGGCAGCCGGATCGATTTGCAGCTGGACATGGGCAACAGCGTCGATGTGATGACGTTGAACCGGCCCAAAGATTTGCAGCTTGTCCGTGGCGGTGCGGTTTCGATGATCTTTCAGGAACCTATGGCCAGCTTTGCTCCGGCCATTCCCATCGGTAAGCAGATGGTGGAGCAATTGCTCATCCATACTGATCTGTCAAAGGCCGGGGCCAAGGCCCTGTCGATCGAGATGTTGGATCGCGTGGGTATTTCTGACGCCGCGACCCGGTTCAATCAATATGCGTTTGAGATGTCAGGCGGTATGCGGCAACGGGCGATGATTGCGATGGCACTGTCGACCAAACCACAGCTTTTGATCGCGGATGAGCCGACAACAGCGTTGGATGTGACCATTCAGGCGCAGGTGATCGACCTGATGAAAGAGCTGGTGGCAGAATTCGACATGGGCATCATCTTTATCACCCATGATCTGGGTGTCGTCGCACAGACCGCCGATAAGGTCGCGGTGATGTATCTGGGACGGATGGTTGAACAAGGGCCGGTGCGCGATGTAATTCGCAATCCACAACACCCCTATACGCGCGGGCTCATTGATGCGCTGCCTAAATTGGATGATCTGGATGCCCCGTTGATTCCGGTGCCCGGTGACATTCCCAGCCCATTGGAACGCCCATCTGGCTGCGTGTTCCACACCCGCTGCAGCCAGTCCCTTGGCCATATGTGTCAGACACAGATCCCACAATGGAGCCATCGTAACCTGGACCATAAATGCGCATGCCATTTGGTTTTGGAAGGGGCCGAGAAATGACGCAAAAACCTTTGATTTCCGCCCGAAATCTATCTGTTTCCTTTCCGGTAGGGGGCTCGGTCTTTAAACGGCAACAGCTAAAGGCCGTCGATGGCGTAACCTTGGACATTCCCAAAGGGTCCTTCTTCGGTGTGGTTGGCGAATCTGGGTCCGGCAAAACCACTTTGGGGCGCGCGTTTTTGAATGCGGTGCCGATTGCGGGCGGGCAGGCGACATTTGATGATGGCAGTGTTCAATTTGCCTTGGACAATATGTCGGCGTCCGACCTCAAATCCTACCGGCGGTTGGCGCAGCTGATCTTTCAGGATCCCTATGCCGCGCTGTCGCCCAGAATGACAGTGCGCGACATCATTGCCGAACCGCTTGAGGTCATGGGGATTACCAAAACCCGGGCTGAAACCGACACCCGCGTGCGCGAGATCGCGGCGAAATGTCGACTTAGCCTGGAACATCTGCGCCGTTTTCCACATGCGTTTTCGGGCGGGCAGCGGCAACGAATTTCCATCGCGCGGGCGTTGGCCTGTGGTCCGCAATTTGTGGTGGCCGATGAATCCGTGGCGGCGCTAGATGTCTCCATCCAGGCGGATATCCTGAATTTGCTGAAATCCCTGCAACAGGATCTTGGCCTGACCTTTATGTTCATCAGCCATGACCTGTCCGTGGTGGCCCATACCTGCGATCATGTTGCGGTGATGTATCTGGGACGCATTGTCGAAAGCGCTCCGACACGTGATCTGTTTCGTAACCCGCGCCATCCCTATACGCAGGCGCTGTTCTCAGCGATCCCATCGTTGGACCCAGATGATCAGGGATCTGCGCAAAAGCTTCAGGGCGAAATTCCGTCGCCAACCAATCAACCAACAGGATGCAAGTTTCACACGCGGTGTCCGCATGCGGATGATCTGTGCAAACGCCAAGAACCGGCGCTAGAGGCGGATGGCGGTGGACATCAGGTTATGTGCCATCATTGGAAGTCTTTGATGGCTGTTGCTTGATATCAGCTTTTCCAAAGTAAAAAGGGGCCGCTGGAACGGCCCCTTTTCTTGTTTGCGAGGTATGCCTGACTTAGGCGAACAACAAAGTGTTGTTTTGCTGTAGTTCAGCGATTGTAGTTGAGAATCCTTCGTCGTCTGCGAATGTTGCGATGTCGACGAAGTTTCCGTCGCCATTTGCGCTGATTGCGAGGGTTTGTTCTCC
>CANMIX010000024.1 GCA_947497985.1 uncultured Paracoccaceae bacterium | reverse complement strand
GAAACCATCGTCCAGATGGACCCAAGGCCGGTCATGCACTAACAATCAAATTGGACCACTCAGGTGGGGCTGACCAGTTCGACCCTTGAGCAAAGCTCTACCCACCTGCATCCTATAGGTCTGTTCGTAAGGCTTTTTCTTATTCAATCTCATCCGCTTTCTCACCTTGAGACAATAAAAATTGTCGAGAAAAAGTAGTAAATTTTCAAGTCATACTTTCAGTGACTTGCATTCCATTTGAGAGGTTGCCCTCTCATAAATGAGATCTTCGCCTCTCTCAGTCAGCCAGCAACGACATAAATTCATATTGAAATCAATTGCTTGCAATGAATACCCTTGACCGAAGCCCCACTCCTCGTACCCGTGGATGCTCTTTTTGAGGCTTCTCAATCGGGATCAACTTTGCGCCGAAATCATGGGTGAAACGAAACGGTTAGACAGCAACTTACGGTTGGGATTGCATGAAACGCCTACCTTATAATCAGATAAAACAAGGCCTAAAGCGCTCAGGATCATCCCTTCGGGCAATCGCCCGTGAGCTCGGTGTGTCCCACACTGCTGTCGTAGATGTCGCTAAGCAGGATCGTAGTTCGGCTCGAATATCCAAGGCGTTAGCAGACAAGCTCAACGTATCTGTTGACCAAATTTCATCTGTAAAAAAAGAGGAGAAGAGCAAATGACTTAGCCGCCCCTAAAAAATGCAACAGGCGTGCACTTGCCGGTGCACACCTGCTTATAAATGCCTTCGGTGCCAGACCGATAAGGCAAACTTCTAACATCAAGACGATCGCGTCAAGGCTGACAGAGGACGATTTTTCCAATCGCACCTATCGGCTGAGATGTGGCTAGAGGATGCCATCAATGGATTTAAAGAAAGTACTTCGTCTCATTCACGAGAATGACCTAAGCGACGTAGCTATAGGGCGCGTATGTAGCGTGCACCGCACGACCGTTGGAAAATATAGACGGGAGCTCATGAACCAACCAATTGCTTTCGATCAGATAGATGAGCTGTCGGTCGACGCTCTGCGTGAAACGCTTAATCTGAAACGACAACCACCAAGCCAAAAATGGACAGAACCTGATTGGGAAAAAGTCGCTCAGCGAATGTCGTGTCAGAAGGGCATGGTTCTGACACTGTTACACGATGAATACACGCAGCAGGCCGAGACCCCGATGAGCTACGTCCGGTTCTGCCGTCAGTTTAGGAAACATCAACGTCAGCGTGGACTTGTTATGCGCCATGTTCGTGTCGCAGGCGAGGAGGCCTTTGTCGATTTTTCTGGGAAACGCCCGCGCGTTCTAGACACGTCAACCGGCAGATACCACGCAGCCGAATTGTTTGTCGGGGCTCTTGGTCATAGTCGTTTAATATTTGCAACTGCAGTGCCTGATCAGAGCACACAAAACTGGATCAAAGCCGTAATTTCGATGTTTGAATATTGCGGAGGTGTGCCGAGGTACATCGTGCCTGACAACCTCAAGGCTGCTGTTATTTCCCCCCGGACAGAATCAAGAAACTTGGTTTTGAATTCTACCTTTGATCGAGCCATGCAGCATTACGGCGTCACACCGTTACCGACACGAGTTCGGTCCCCGAGAGACAAGGGGCTTGTGGAACAGTCGGTCCTGCATGCCAAACGTTGGATTACTTTAGCGCTCTCGAATGAAATTTTTCATTCCATCGCAGAGTTAAATGAAGCTATTAGCCACCGGGTTGAACGAATAAACGAAAAGCCGATGCGTCGCATGGCAGGGAAATCTCGTCTGCAGATTTTTGAGTTGGAAGAGAAAAAACGCCTGCGACCTCTACCACAAAAGCCATTTAGGAACTTACAGCATGTTCGGTCAGTTCGCGTCCCAACTGACTATCATATCGAATATGAAGGCAACTTCTATTCAGTGCCACATGGCCTCGTTGGCGAGGTAGTTGATCTTTTTCAAGATCAAGAGGGCATTAGCCTCTTTCATTCCAGAAAACGGGTGGCGATTCATCCAAGGCAGGAAAATGTCGGCAAAGTTTCAACGCTTCGCCATCATCAACCTGAAAACCATCGCTACCTTGGCGAGCATCGAAAGCGATTTTTTAGCACATGGGGGCGGTATCAAGCTAAACCAATTGACAGGTATCTCCGGTGTCATCTTGCAGCTTGGAAGAACCCAAATGCCACAGACAAGTGCGCGCGGAAACTCGCTGACCTAGTTGATAACCACGGTGAGGACATCGTTATCCGTGCGGCCGATTGGGTTTTGACTAACTGCCCAAAAGAGCCACACATCAGCCGTATCGAACGCTTGATAGCACAGCCGTCGAGAATGGATTCCCCGACCGTACATGATGATGAAGACGAAATGAGCTTCAGTCACAAAAACATTCGTGGTGCCAGCTATTATGGAAGGAGAGAGACATGAGTATTGAGGCAACATTGCGCAAAATGGACGATTTGAAGCTGAAGGGCATGCGTGACGCACTCCGGCAGCAGCTTGAAACACCAAACCTCGGAGATATGATCTTTGAAGACAGGCTCGCCATGCTTGTCGATGCAGAGGAATTGTATCGTTTGAATTCACGCAAGGAACGACTTCTGCGGGCTGCAAAGTTGCGTGTGCACGCCCACCCAGAGGATTTGAGTTATGGAGTTGAACGCGATCTAGACAAAGCAAAAATGGCCCGCTTGCTCAGTTGTGATTGGATTCACCGCAATCAAAATGTGCTGATTACTGGGAAGAGTGGCACAGGAAAGACCTGGCTAGGTTGTTGTTTGGGTATGCAAGCTGTTCGCAACGGGATTAGTGTGTCGTACCGTATGGTGTCACGTCTGCTTGAGGAATTTGAGTTGGCTCGAATTGAAGGAACCGCACCTCGTCTTAGGGCAAAATATAGACGGGCCGACCTGCTCATCCTTGACGATTTCGGCGTCAGTAAATTGAAGGCTGTAGGCAAGCACGACCTTCTGGAGCTATTGGATGATCGAATTGGAGAACGCGCCACAATTGTTTGCGGACAATTGCCCGTCGAAAATTGGCATGCATTCATCGACAATCCAACAATTGCAGATGCTATCCTCGATCGCTTAACGAGTGCAGCTCA
Organism: uncultured Paracoccaceae bacterium; assembly: GCA_947497985.1. Lineage (GTDB taxonomy): Bacteria > Pseudomonadota > Alphaproteobacteria > Rhodobacterales > Rhodobacteraceae > Epibacterium. The sequence goes on along the minus strand of CANMIX010000024.1, from coordinate 22,232 downwards.
CCGGATTGAACTTTCAGGCCAATCTTTAAGAAGAAAGGTAGTGTAACTGCTGAGGAAGTCGGCTTGGATGATCGAAGCTGTCGGTTTTCATTGATCATTCATGATGGAAACCGGTGCCATCACATGTCGGTTTCCATGATTGCCTGCAATCATTCTCCTGGGCAAAGCTCGAGTCCTCTTTCGACGTCACGTCTGTGTCTCTGTGCGCAGTGATCCACTCGTTCAGTGTCGACATGCCAACACCAAGGTCTTCAGCAACCTGTTTGCGCGTCAGCCCACTGGTCAGCGTTATTCCCACCGCATCCTGTCGAAATTCATCTGTCCATTTCGGTCCCATAGTCAGTCTCCTTTGCTGAAATAAATGCTATCAAAGGAGCGGCATCAAACCGGGACAGATCCACTCAATCTATGATGCTTTGAGATATGAGGACCCAGTTCCTCTCTCGAAGGTCATCCAAAAGACCTACCTCCATAACCTCGACATGGTTCCCGCAGGTTTGATGCTCTCCGAGTATGAAATGGCGTGCCCTCATGGGATGGTCCGTTCAGATCGGGCAGTTCGTCGTTGGTGAAATAGTTGCGCTGGATCTCGCGATAATTCGCCGAACGGTGACGACAGATTTTCCCGGCGATCAGTCTGACAGGCGTTAGGCAGAGCACATCTTCTCGATGTTGCGACGTTCATCAAAATTTAGCTCTGTATGTGCCTTCACGTTTTCCCTGTTCTGCAACAAAATGGCAGGTTTGTCGCAACCCAAATCCGAAAGTGCCGCAGCCACGCATATTAGCTCCGTAATGCACGTTATGTTAAATACAACCGCAGAACATCTTGAACGGAGTTGGCCTTGGCATGAAAACATCAGAGATAACACCACTTTCAAAGTGTCAGATATGATGCTATAAGTGTGTAATACATCCATAAAGGATCATATATGGATCTTTATTCAGGACTGCATACTGCCGTCGATCTGCGACTGCAAATAGCGAAATCTGCCAAAACGCGTCGCTTGACGCAAAATGTAACGCAGCAGGAGCTTGCGCGGCGCAGTGGCGTGTCCTTAGCGACCCTCAAACGATTTGAAAAAGACGGTTCGACAAGCCTGAACAACCTGTTGGCCATTGCCGAAGCTTTGGACGCCCTTGACGAGTTTCATCAACTGTTCCCCGAACAAGACGCCACCAGCCTTGCGGCCTTAGAAACCAGCGGGCCCGTGCGGCAGCGGGCACGGAAGTCGTCATGATCGAGCGATTGCGCGTAGAGCTGTCACTGGGTGGCGGAAGCTCTGACCGAACGATGGGCGAACTGGGGCGCGACCAGGCCCGGCGCAGCACCGCGTTTGAGTGGGATGCAGGTTTTGGCATGGACCCTTTGCCGGTTTGGCCGGTCAAGGCGCAGCGTATGGTTGGGCTTTTGCGCGCAGCGCCTGGGCGATCGCTGCCGGGCTTGTTCGAAGACAGCCTGCCGGATGGTTGGGGCCGGCTGTTGCTAGACCGTGAAATCCGCGCCGCCGGAGCCTCGATCACGGCGCTTGACGATTTAGCGCGCCTTGCCTTCGTTGGTTGTCATGGAATGGGCGCGCTGAGCTATCTGCCCAGCTCAACACCGTCGCAATTGCCAGATATTGATCTGACTTGGTTTGAGGAAACCGTCGTGCATCTCGAAGAGATCCGCGACATAGATGTGTTGCAGCGTCTGCGCGCGCTAAGCGGTGGCAGTCAGGGCGCGCGGCCGAAATTCATGGCACAGCTCCACAGCAATGGAGTGACCCTGCGCGACCATCGCCATCCTTGGCAGACAGGTTGGACCCATGTTCTTGTTAAGGGTCGCGGATCCATGGATCCCAAAGGCGCGATTGAGGCCGAACTTGCCTATGGCGCCCTAATGCGCATGGCTGGTATTTCGGTGCGTCCCATGTTTGCCCTACGCGGCGAGAACGAAACCTTTTTTGCCACCGAGCGTTTTGATCGTGAGGAGGTACAACGGTTGCATATGGCATCGGTTGCCGGGCTTTTGGACAGCGGCTTGCAACATGGGGTGTTTGACTATCTGGAGTTAATGCGCCTCGCCAAAGGGATTTGCGTGAATAAGGCGCAAACGGCAGAAGAGTTGTTTCGCCGAACCGTCTTTAACGCCCGCGCCTTTAGCCGCGACGACCACATCCGCAACCATGCGTTTTTGATGTGCAGACAAGGCCACTGGCATCTTGCACCTGCGTTCGACGTGACCTTTGACTTAGGTCCTGGTGGTGAACATTCCATGGCCATCGCCGGCGAGGGACGCTATCCGGGGCGTGCGGCCTTTGCCAAAGTTGCAGAAGTTGGCGGGATCAAACCTAAAAGACGCGACGAGATTATTGAGGAAGTTGATACAGCCATACGCCAATGGCCCGATGTGGCTCGTCACCATTCCGTCCCTGAAACGCTGCGCGATGAAGTAATGGCCAAGCTCGATCAAGCACGAGAATGGCGTTAGGAGCCACCTGTCCCGTCACCACGGTCACAGGCCAGGTTCAACATCCGATCCCCCTGCCCCTTTGATTCGGGCCCAATGACTGTCTGATCTTTCTGTTAGCGCAATCACAGCCGCGAACCGGATCACCCCCCCCCTCCCCTCCTTGCCTTTGGTTCTACCACCGCTGCGGATGCCAACATCACGCAGACATCAATCAGAACATTCTGGTTTGGTCGAAAGGCGCTCAAACTTTGCCGCGTCGACAAAACTCAGCAAAACAACGGAAAAACGGCTTGGTTTTGCTCCCAAAGACCGCCCATTTTGTTCAAGATGACACAAGCCCTGACCAAGAACCCTGGAAGACCGTTGCGCATCTGCGCGCTCCCAAAGGTCCAGACTGGCCCAATCTAAACTCCCGTGAAATAGTGTCTAAGCCACAGCAAGACACTACCTGTGGAAAATTTCCTTGCAAGAATCGCAGTTTTTGCCCCATTACTTACGGAAAGCAGTGAATAAAACGACATGATCCGTAACAAACGGATTGATTGAGGGCAGAATGGACGACGTAACGGCAGAAGCCAAGCCCGGCGCCGACTTAGACTTCGCAATGGATGCGAGCGCCTTGGGCGAGCGGATCGACCTTTTGGTGGGAGAGCACGCGCGGCGATTGTCCGAACGGCTGCAGGCCCATCGCGCCCAGCTGTTCCCACCTGATGCCAAACGCTCTTTGCGAAAGTTCACCTCTGGCGAAGCGGCCGAGCTGTTGGGTGTCAAGGATGCCTATCTGCGCAAACTGCATCTGGATGGTCGCGGCCCCTCCCCCGAAACGCGGGCTGGTGGGCGACGATATTACTCGCCCGAAGATCTTCAAGAACTGCGCGAGATGTTGGAAGCCGGCGCCAAATCGGTCGGCACCTATCTGCCAGGTCGGCGCGACGGTGACCACCTACAGGTCATTACCGTGATCAACTTCAAAGGCGGCTCGGGCAAGACCACAACTGCCGCCCATCTGGCCCAGAAAATGGCGCTGGATGGCTATCGCGTTTTGGCCATTGACCTGGATCCGCAGGCCTCCCTTTCGGCTTTGCACGGCTTTCAGCCCGAATTCGATCTGCTGGATGGCGGCACGCTTTATGATGCGATCCGATACGACGATCCGGTGCCGTTGCAACAGGTCATTCAAAAGACCTACTTCACAAATCTCGATATAATTCCGGGCAATCTGGACCTGATGGAGTTTGAGCACGACACCCCCCGCGCGCTGGCCCAACGGGATGGTAATCTTTTTTTCACCAGGATTGGCGATGCGCTTCAATCCGTGGAGAAAGATTATGACGTTGTTGTTGTCGACTGCCCGCCGCAACTGGGGTTCCTCACCATGTCCGCCCTGTCTTCTGCAACGGCCGTTTTGGTCACGGTTCATCCGCAGATGCTGGATGTGATGTCCATGTGTCAGTTTCTGTTGATGACATCGAACCTGTTGGGCGTGGTTTCTGAGGCCGGGGGCAATATGTCCTATGACTGGCTGCGCTATGTGGTGACCCGCTATGAACCCGGTGACGGGCCGCAAAACCAAATGGTCAGTTTCATGCGCTCCATGTTTGGCGAACATGTGTTGAACCACCCGGTGCTGAAATCCACGGCGATCTCGGACGCGGGCATCACCAAACAGACGCTTTATGAGGTGGAAAAAGGCCAGTTCACTCGCGCCACCTATGAACGTGCGATGGAAAGCCTGAATTCGGTCAACGGTGAGATCGAAGCCTTGGTGCAACAAGCATGGGGGCGGACACATGGCGCGTAAAAACCTGTTAAAAGGCCTGATGGAGGGCGAAGCCGCCCCCACAACGCCGTCTGTCGGCACCCGTGTAGATGTAGCCAAGCCGCGCTACTCTTCTGGGGCAATTGGCGCGGTCAGCCAGTCGATTTCGGACCTGAAATCCCGCGCGGTGCAGGAAATCGACCCGCGAATGATTGACGCTGGGGGCCTGCGCGATCGGCTGGACGAAAACGGTGGTCTGGACGAGCTTGTGGCCTCGATCGAGGAATACGGCCAGCAGGTTCCGGTTCTGTTGCGGCCCAACCCGAATTACCCCGAACGGTACCAAGTGGTCTATGGCCGTCGCCGGGTGGCAGCTCTGCGCCGACTGGAGCGCCCGGTAAAGGCGCTGATCCGGGTTCTGGACGATCGTGAATTGATCGTCGCCCAGGGTCAGGAAAACAGTGCCCGGCGTGACCTCAGCTTTATTGAACGGGTGAATTTTGCCCGCCAGATGCGGCAGATGGGATATGAACGCAAAGTGATCTGCGATGCGCTGCATGTGGATAAGACATTGATTTCACGCATGCTTTCGGTTGCGGACCGTATTCCCGAGCCGCTGGTCAATGCCATCGGAGCCGCCCCCAGCGTGGGCCGTGATCGTTGGTTGAAACTGGCGGATCAGCTTGCAAAATCCGATCTGAACACTGCCGTCAATGCCGCCGAGGGCGACACATCCGATGACCGTTTTGACGCGGTGTCAATGGCGCTCTCCCCTGCCCCGAAACCGGCTGAACCACCGCAAAAAGCGCCGCTGAGCGGTGCCGGCGGCCAGGCTTTGGGCGAGGTCAAACGCAGCAAAGGCAAGACCACCCTCACCCTCAACACCCGCACCAGCGAAGGGTTCGAGGATTGGTTGGTCGACAATATCAGTGAGCTTCACACCCAATGGCAGTTCGAACGTAAGAACACCAAGGGCACATGAAGGCCGGACCGCAAGATCCGGTACGTTAAAACAGGATAACAGACAGGAGGCACAGAGCAGACAGGGCCAAACGAATACGGTCTAAAAAACGAAAGCCCCCCAGGATTAGATCCCGAGAGGCCTCGAATGGTTATGTAGCAGTTCCATTTTAGGTCAGTGTGTTGACGGCTGTCAACTGGCACCCTTGTCCGGTGGGCGAAAAAGTTTTGTCTCGTGACACGATATGCAGCATCTCACAACGACGCCCTTTGGGCGGCGGCCAGTAGCGGCTGGGCTTATTGCTCGCGCTGCGGCCCATCGGCAGATCGCCGACCCCATTGCTGTGGAAAAATGGTCCCTGTTTCGGGATCTGACCACCGCCCGCACATCCTTTGACATTGGCGACCGTACCTTGATGGTGTTGAACGCGCTTTTGACGTTCTTGCCGGAAAAAACGCTGGCGGCGGACACGCAGCTGGTTGTCTTTCCATCAAACCGCAGTCTGTCTGAGCGCTGTCACGGAATGGCCGAAAGCACCCTGCGCCGCCATTTAGCTGCATTGGTGGAGGCCGGTCTGATCGCCCGTCACGACAGCCCAAATGGCAAACGCTACGTGCGACGTGGCCGGGGTGGCCAGATCGCCCATGCCTTTGGCTTTGACCTCACGCCCCTGCTCCACCGCGCAGCAGAAATTATCGAAAGGGCCGACGAAGCGCGTCGTATCGCAGCCCAAACGTCCCTGATGCGAGAGCGGATTTCTCTGATGCGCCGCGATGCCCTGAAGCTTGCAGAATTTGGCGCAGCCCAGGGTCTGCCCGCAGATTGGCACGAGCTGAACGCCGCCTTGGAAGAGCTCACCAAACATCTGCGTCGCAAACTGTCCCTTGAAAAACTGTCGCAGATTGAGGCCCGCCTTGTGGATATTCTTGCGGATATTCGCAACGTATTAGAGCCTAAAACAGAAGAAATGAGCGACTGTGACAGCCAAACTGAGCGCCACCATCAGAGTTCAAAAAAAGAAAACTTAGAATCTGAACAGGTCGAGCCAGACCGCAATGTCACCTCTTTGGCAAAACCGAAGCTGAGCAAAGAAAAACCAGCGCTCCCGCTAACCGTGGTGTTACAGGCCTGTCCAGATATATTGGCCTATTGCGACGGCAAACCTACAAACTGGCGTGATCTGATTTCAGCCGCGACCTTTGTCAGAGGGATGATGGGCATAGACCATACCGCCTGGGAGGAGGCGATGCGCAGCATGGGACCAGAGGCTGCCGCGACGACATTGGCTTGCATCCTGCAACGCTTTGACCAGATCCGAAACCCCGGCGGCTATCTGCGCAGCCTATCTGCCAAGGCTGCGGGCGGGTCATTCTCCCCTGCCCCGATGGTGATGTCTTTGATCAATGCATCAAACAAAACTGCCGCGTAATGGCGCGGGCGCCCTGCTCGGTTGACAGCTGTCAACGGTGGCTTTGCCGCTTAAGTGATCCGGCGCAGAAGGTTCAGCAAGGTCCGCGCTTCGCTTTCGTCCAGCGGTTCCAGCGCCACGCGGGTGATGTTGATCATCGTTGGGATCGTGTCGAACAACAGCGCCCTGCCCTTTTCAGTGGTGCTGACAATATAACGGCGGCGATCCACTTGGTCGGGTTTGGTTTCGATCAACCCCTGATCCTTAAGCCGCTGCACCACCCCTTTGGTGGTCGCCGCGTCCATCGCAACCAACCGGCCCAAGGCGTTCTGTGAAATCGGTCCGGCCTCGGTCGCCAATCGATAGAGCGTCGAGAATTGTTGGGGCGTCAGGCCCGAGGTGTTATTCTCAGCATAGGTGGTGGTGTAGGATTGGTGCGCTTTGCGCAGGACAAAGCCGATTTGCGCGTCCAGGTCATAGATGTCTTTTAGGTCCTGATCGCTCATGCTTGGCCTCGATTATCTGGTCTGACGGCGCTTTTCACCGGGATGGCGTTGGCAATGGCACAGGTGCGCGGCGTAAGGCAAATGAATTCCCTAGGACGCACGGCCTGACGCGTGGTTCGCAAGTTCGGTCGCGGTATCCGTCAGGGTGATCATCGGCGCTCTGTCCCGCATCACATCCAATGCGGATTGATGCAGTGCCTCGGTTCCTGCCGTGCAGGCATCGGTGATCAGGCGAATGAACCGCCCGTCATCTGCCGCCTCAATCGCGGTGCCCAGCACACAGCAATCAGTCGCCACGCCGCAGATCACCAGTGGAGCGTCCTGCGGAATATGCGCCCGCGCCTCCTGCCACTTGGCAAAGCGATGTCCGGTGACTTCGGGCTGTCCCTGCCATTCTGCCAGCAGATCCCACATCCAGGCGTTCTCACGCTCTTGGGCAAAGGACCATTGTTGGTAATATGGCACCCAGGCTCCGCTGGGTTGTGACGGTGGGACAAAGCGGGTGAATAGAACCCGGTTTTCAAACGCGGGCAGCAGTTGACGGATGTTGTGTTGACAGCTGTCAACTTGTGGTGCGGCCCAGGGGCTGCGCGGGTCGATAAACCCCGGTTGCATGTCGATCACCAACAGCCAGCTGTTCATATCAACGCCCTTTGCCGTGCACCCTGCCCCGGCATTGGTTCTGGCACGAGAACCGGGATCGGACAAGCGCCGGTTAGTCGGTCTGCTGCGGCCGCATGGTGGCAACCAGTTCGGCGGCTTTGATGCCAAACTTGCGCAGCTCGGACCGGTTCAGGATCACGCCGCTTTCAGTCAGATACAGCCAGTCGGTCACCGACAGCACATGCCCGCCCGAGGCTTCGGGCAGGATGATCTTGTATTTCATCATCACGGTTGATCCCGAGACTTCACCGGTCGCCATACCGACAATATCGTCCGCGGTGGCGGTGAATGTATTGTCAGGACCAAGCGTCAGCTGCCATTCGCGGTTCTGGGTCTGGCCGTTGGAATAGGTGAACGCCTCGGATAGTCGCCCCGTGGTGCCGCTCCATTCGCCCTGCATCCGGGCGGTGAAACTGTTGGTGACGCGGCCATTGGGCCCATAGATCAGCCCTTCGGACAGGATCTCGCCGTTCAGGTGTTCGGTGAGCGAGAACGCGGGCCCGGTGTCGCTGTAATCCTGTGGGGACTGGCTGCGAAAGCTAAAGAACATGCTGCGCGCCAGCAGTGCCAGCAGGGTGAGGATAACAAGAGCAGTCAGGAGTTTCATCGGCAAGGGGTCTCCTTGGGGAGGGCCCAGACCATGGTCCAGGCGGCCAGTTTCAGAATGCAGGGGATCAGGCAATAGGCCAGGGTCAGCGCCGTAAGGGCGGGGGCGTCATTGGTTTGACCGGGGGTGAACCCGTAAAAGGCCAGCAGTGGCAGCACAACAAACGCCGCCAAAGCCAGCGCCAGTTTGCCGACAAAGGACCACAGGCCAAAGGCAAGCGAGGCTTGTAGCCCGGCTTGGGTCAGGCGGATCGAAAACAGCGCAGGCAGCAGCACCATATCGGCACCAAGGGCCAGCCCCGATAGGACACAGATCAAGGCAAACCCCGCGCCAGCCCCAGCGGACAGGGAGGCGGCGCCCAGGAACGACAGGATCGCCAGCGGCATCGCCCACAGCAAGGTGCGCCGCACGCCCCAATGGCGGCTGATACGGGTCCAGATCGGCACGCTAACGGCGGCGCTGAGGAAAAACAGGATCAGCAGCGGCCCCGAGAGGCCCGCCAGCAACAGACGGTCTTCGACAAAAAACAGAAACAGGGTTGAGGTGATGGCCACGGGCAGGCCGTTCAACAGGCCCAAGATCAGCAACTGCTGCGCACCTGCGCGGCGCAACCCGCGCCACGAGGGCCGCGTTGCGGGGCGCACCGGGCGTTGCCACAGCGGGCGGGTCATTAGGGCAGTCAGCAGCGCAAGGACCGCCATGATCAGGCCAAAACCCGGATAGCCACCGCGCGCCGCGCCAATTGCCACCAGAACCGCAGGCAGGCTTGCCGCCAGAATAACCCCGCCCAACATGCCGCCTTCGCGGAAGGCTGCCAGCGTGATCAGATCGGGGTCGGCGGGCGTATGGGCCAGCGTGGCGCTGCGCCCATAAAGGAGGATCATCCCCAGGCTATAGGCCGAAAACAACAGCACCAGGATCAATGACAGCGTGACCAAGGAGGTGGCGTTTGGGGGCAGTGCGAACAACAGCGGAAAGCCAAGCGCCAGACCCAGCGCGGCAAGCGTTGCAAACAGACCTTGAGCACGGGGCCAGCGATCGACCATCCATCCCAGCAGCGGATCCTGGACCAGATCGACCAGCCGCAGCACCAACAAAAGGCCACCCAATGTGCCCAAACCAATGCCCAGCTCAACCGAGGCAAAGCGGGGCAGGTGGATATAAAGCGGCAGACCCGCCGCCGCCAACATCACCGCAAACAGGCTGACGCGCGGATAAAGGAACCGGGTGTCAGCCACAGGGGTCATACGGCTTCCAGAGCCGTCGCGGGGATTTGTCCGGCTGGCAACAAAGCGTTGACCACATGCATGGCGCTGGCGATCCCGTCTTCGTGGAAACCGTGACGATTATAAGCGCCGGCAAACCAGCTGTGGTTCTGTCCCTGAAGGCCGCGCAGCTGGCGTTGGGCGGCAAGGGCGGGTTTGTCAAACACCGGATGGTCAAACTCCACCCGATCATAGATCTGATCCTCGGGGATCTCGGTTGTGGGGTTCAGGGTCACAAACAGCGGATCACTGTCGGGGATGTTTTGCAGCCGGTTCATCCAATAGGTGACGCCAATGCGCCCGGCTTGGGACCGATAGGACCAGCTGGACCAACAACTGCGACGCAGGGGCATTTGGCTCGCATCACAATGCAGCACGGCGGTGTTGGGTTGATAGCGGATCGCACCCAGCGCGGCGGCCTCGGCCGGGGTGGCGTGATCACCCAAAATGGCGCGAGTCTGGTTTGAATGGCAGGCAAAGATCACCTCATCAAAGCAGTGGCTGCGCCCGTCACCCAGATGCAAGGTCACGCCCAAGGGATCACGGTCGATGCTTTGAACAGGGGTGGAGAGGTGGATCTGGCACCCGCGCTGTTCCAATGCGTGATGTAGACGCCTGACGTATTCAACACTGCCGCCTTGGACCGTCCACCATTGGTGTTTCTGGGAGCCCGCCAGCAGCGCGTGATTGCGAAAGAACCGCACCAGGGAACGGGCGGGAAACTGGTCGATCTCGTGCACTGGGGTGGACCAGATCGCGCCGCACATGGGCAGCAGGTAATTGTCGCGGAACCCATCGCTGAGCCGCAGATCCTGCACCAGTTCGGCAATTGTCATCTCGTCGCTGGTGGCGGCGGCTTCGGCGTTGCGGCCAAAGCGCAGAATATCGGCGATCATCCGGTAATAGGACGGGCGCAACAGGTTGCTGCGCTGCCCGACCAACGCCCCCAATGAGTTCAGCCCATATTCCAGCTGCCCATTGTCGATACTGGCACCAAAGCTCATCTCGCTTTTGATGACCGGCACGTCCAGTTCCTCGAACAGGGCGGTCAAATGGGGGTAGGTGGCGTAGTTGAAGACGATAAACCCGGTGTCCACCGGCTGTTGGCCATCCTTGCCGGCCAGAACCGTGCGCGCATGGCCTCCCAGACGTCCATTGGCCTCAAACAGGGTGACGTCGTGGTGGGGGGACAGGTAATAGGCGGCAGACATGCCTGAGATCCCACCGCCAATCACGGCAATCCGTTTGCGCGGCCTTTGTGTCTGGTCAAACATTACGTCCCCTTTTCAATCTTGCTTTTAAGGAGTTACGGCGCGCAAAACGGTTTGGATCACATTGTTTGCGAGGCGGGCATATTATTTTGCAAAACAAGTGATCCAAGGGGCGTCAACCCGCGTATCCTTGCCAAGATGATGGAACATATCCAAGCCAAGACTTTTCACGCGCGCCGGGGCGCGATTTCCAATGCCTTCACCTATGGGGTGGATTTTGTGCTGTGTGATCTGGAGGACCCGGACACGCCGCCATTGATGTCGCGCAACCGCTTTAACCTGTGGTCGGTGCAAGATCGCCATCACGGCGGCGCGCGTGGGGCAGGGCGGGGGGTGGCGTGGTTCCAAGAGGTGTTGCGCGCCCAGGGTCTGCCGCTTGCGGGGCTTGAGCTGCGGCTTTTGACCCAGCCAAGTTTTCTGTGGTTCCATTTCAACCCGGTCAGTTTCTGGATTGCCCTGCGCGACGGGCGGCCCTGCGCCTTTGTGGCGGAGGTCAACAGCACCTTTGGTCAGCGCCATTGTTATTTCTGCGCCCACCCCGATTTCCGCGATATCGCGCCCAAGGATCGGTTGGAGGCGCAGAAGCTGATGCATGTCTCACCGTTTCAGACCGTCGCCGGCCGTTACAGGTTTGCGCTGGATTGGCAGGACACCGCGATCCGCATTCGGATTTTCTATGAACACGGTGACGAAGGCGTGTTTGCCACCTTGGAAGGTCCGCGTCGCCCGGCGTCTGCGCGCAGCCTGTGCTGGGCGGCGCTGAGGCGTCCGTTTGGCGCGGCGCGGGTTGTGGCCTTGATCCATTGGCAGGCGTTGATCCTATGGGGCAAACGCGCGCCGTTTTTGAAACGCCAACCGCCACCGGATCAACTGTTGTCCGGGGATCGCCCTGCAGAACAGGTGGCGGGGCAGGCGGCAGAATGAGCCGGGCGGGCAAAACCATCTGGCTGATTGGCGCCAGCGAAGGTCTGGGCCGGGCCTTGGCCGACCGTCTGGCACAAGAGGGCGCGCATCTGATCCTGTCGGCCCGCAACGGCGATCGCCTGCAAGAGCTGGCACAGAGCCTCCCCAATGCGCAGGTGCATCCGGTGGATGTGACCGACCTGGAGGCCGTGCGCCGGGTGGCGGCGGTGATCGGTGATGTGGACAGTGTGATTTACAACGCGGGCGCCTATGAGCCGATGCGGGCCACCGAGTGGGACAGCGCTGCCGCCTTGACCATGGCGGATGTGAATTTCACCGGTGCCCTGCGAGTGCTGGGTGAAGTGGTGCCGCGGATGCTGGCAAAAGGGCAGGGGGAGATCACGCTGGTTGGATCCCTTGCCGGATACCGCGGCCTGCCTGCGGCGATTGGTTATGGGGCCAGCAAGGCCGCATTGGTGAGCCTTGCAGAAACCATGCGCCATGATCTGAAGGGCACCGGCGTCGTGGTGCGGCTGGTCAATCCCGGCTTTATTCGCACGCGATTGACCGCGAAAAACACATTCGCCATGCCGATGTTGATGTCGCCTGAAAAGGCGGCGGATCATGTGATGCGGGCCTTGGGGCGACGTCGGTTTCGCAGTGATTTTCCGATCCCGTTTTCCTGGGCGATCCGTGCCTTTGCACTGTTGCCGGATTGGCTGGTCTACCGGGGCCGATAGAGCGGGCCCCGGCTGTTGTGATGCCTAGATTCGAAACAGCGGTTGCAGCAGACGCGGGGCTAGGGCGCGAAACCGCAGGGGCGCATCGGTTGCGGCCAGACAGATGCAGGGATCACCCGCATCTGCGACCGGTGTGTGTTCCAGCGTTTCATCGGCGACTTCGACGTCACCAACCCCAAACTGGCCGGTTTCATCCGAAAAACTGCCTTGCAGCACCAAGGTCAGTTCCAGCCCGTTGTGGCCGTGATCGGGCACTGCCTGTCCGGGAGGAATGTACAAAAGCCTGAGCGATCCGTCCTTTTGGCCAAACAGAATATCCTGTCGCACCCCCATGCCCAGGGTCTTCCATCGGGGCGCGCGCCCTTTCATGGCCTCGACCACCGGGCCGGGATAGATCCCGTTGCGGGCGGGGGCTGTTGTGGGGGCAAAGGGTGCATCCAGCAGGTCCAAGACATTTGATTTCAACCCGTCCGAGACGGCGACCTGATCCTGCAGTTCCAGAACCGCGCCGCCCACGGCCTCATGCGCGCCAAGTGCGGCACGGCACAGCGAACACATGGAGACATGGGTGGCGACCACCACGGCAAAGGCCTGTGGCAGAGTGCCCGCCGCATAGGCTGCCAACATGGAGTCGGGGATATGATGGTGGGTGACGCTCACGGTTTGAGGTCCTTCAATTCATGACGCAACCGGTTCAGCCCAAGGCGGATCCGGGATTTGATGGTGCCAAGCGGCAGGCCGGTCTGGTCGCTGATCTGCTGGTGAGACAGCTCCCCGAGATAGGCCTTTTCAATGACGTCGCGCTGTTCCGCATTCAGCCGGGTCAGCGCCGATTTCAGCTGTCTGGCTTCCTGTTCGACCGCGAGGATCTGACTGGCGTCTGGTTCGGTGCCGGGATCTTCGCGTAGCTCTTCAGGCATGGGGCGACCGTCGCGGCGCATCACGTCGATTTGGCGGTTGCGGGCGATCTGGTAGATCCAGGCCGAGACCTGCGCGCGGTGTGGGTCAAATTGATCTGCCTTGCGCCAAATGGTCAGCATCACATCCTGCACCACTTCTTCGGCCTTGGCGGCGGGGATGCCAGAACGGATGACGAACCCTTTGAGGCGCGGTGCAAAATGGTCAAACAACGCCGCAAAAGCAGTGCGGTCGCGCTGATCGCGTACGGCCATCATCCACTGTGTCTCGCGTGACAGGGTGGGGGCACAGGCGGCATGATCGGGGGCCGTGCGGCGAGGCCCGCGCGCAGCGGGGCGCCGTCCGGGATCGCCGTCGGGCGGGTTATCTGGTGGGTCAAGCGCTGTCATCAACATACCCTGTCTACGCCGCATCCTTGGCGTTGGATCACTTTGCCAGTTGTTTTTCTGTCTGGCTACAGTGGTGCGCGTGCGAATTGGTTGGTTTCAAAGCTCTTTTGGCACCACAGGCAGGGCAAACCCTTGTTTCACCCGGTCCATCACAACGCTGGTGCGAAACCGCAGGATGTTGTCTTCGTCAAAGAAATGGCGATGGGTGAAGGCTTCGAATTCCGCCATATCGCGGGCGGATATCATCAGGACAAAGTCCGAATTGCCGGTGACATAGTAACACTGCATGACCTCGGGCGCGGCCTGCATTTGGTGTTTGAACCGATCCAGATCTCTTTTGCGTTCGTTTTGCAGCGTCACCTCAACAATCAACATCAAGGGGCGGTCCAGTTGGTTGGGATCAAGGCGCGCGGTCTCGGCCTGGATGATGCCGGATTTGCGCAGCCGGGCCAGACGTTTGCGACAGGCGTCTGGTGACAGCCCCACCTGGGGGGACAGGGCGTCGGCGGTTTGGCGGCTGTCGTGTTGCAGCGCCTCAAGGAGGAGGGCGTCGAATCTATCCATCCAGGTAACCTAACGTAAGTTCGGCCCAAAAGGGTATATTTGAATGGGGCTTAGCCTAAGATCGGAGCAAAACTGTAAAACCGGGACGAAAATCGGCCCATCCGATGCGAAATCATCCCGCCTTGATCCGGGCGGCTTTGATACGTTGCTTGTGAACAAGATCAAAAAGAGACTGCCAGTGTTGAACCAGCTTACAAACCCGTTTCGTGGTACAGGCCTGCCAGGGCTGAGCGAGATGCCGATCAGTGATCCAAGCGATGCGATGGCATTGATTGGGCGCTGTCCAAATTACGCCCGCACCCCGTTGCGCAATATGTCCGGTCTGGCGGCGGATCTGGGGCTGGCAGAGGTCTGGGTCAAGGACGAGAGCGGGCGCATGGGACTGGGCAGTTTCAAGGCGCTGGGGGCAGCGCACGCGATTGCCCGCGATGCGGCGGCCAGTGCGGAATACGACGATCTGACGCTGTCGTTAAAAGACCGGGTTTATGTGACCGCAAGTGCTGGCAATCACGGGTTGTCGGTGGCGGCGGGTGCCAGTGTGTTTGGCGCGCGCGCGGTGATTTTCCTGGCGGAGACTGTGCCGGATGCTTTTGCGGCCCGGCTGCGGGCCAAAGGTGCCGAGGTTATTCGCGCCGGTGCCCATTACGAGGCCAGCATGGTCGCCGCTGCTGAGATGGCCAAGGATATGGGCTGGACCCTGTTGTCTGACAGCACCTGGCCCGGTGCGATGGAGCCCGGCACCCGAGTGATGGAGGGGTATCTGATTATGGCGCAGGAAATTGTGGCCCAGATCACTGCCCCGCCAACCCATGTCTTGTTGCAGGCTGGTGTGGGTGGTCTGGCGGCTGGCGTGGCCGCGCATTTGCGCGCCGCCTGGGGGGATGCGCCGCAGATTATTGTGGTGGAACCCAATGCCGCCCCGGCTTTGATGGAAAGCGTGCGCGCGGGCCAATTGGTCACCACACAGGGGCCAGTGTCCAATATGGGACGACTGGATTGTAAAACCCCGTCGCTGGTGGCTCTGGCGGGATTGGCGCGGGATGCGGATCTGTTTGTGACCCTGTCGGACGCCGAGGCGGTGGCTGGCATTGCCCATGTGGCGGAACATGGGCTGTTGACCACGCCCTCAGGCGGGGCCGGGTTGGCGGCCTTGTGTGCGGGGCTGGATCTGGGCCCGGATGCGCGGGTTCTGTCGATCCTGAGCGAAGGGCCGGAGGATGGCTGATAGCAGCCTGATTTTCCCGAGCGATGAATTTCGCGGACGCCTGCGGTGGTTGCAGGCGGCGATGACGACGGCAGAGTTGGACGTGCTGATGCTGACGCAGCCGGCAGATATCTTCTATGCCACGGGTTTTTTGACCCGGTTTTGGGAAAGCCCGGCGCGGCCGTGGTTTGTGCTGGTGCCGCTGGCGGGGGATCCAGTGGCGGTTATTCCGTCTATTGGTGCGGATCTGATGGGGCGCACCTGGGTGCGTGATATTCGTACCTGGCCTGCGCCGGACCCGCGTGACGATGGCATGTCGCTGCTGCGCGAAACATTGGAAGAGCTGTTGCCGGTGATTGGGCGCATCGGCCTGCCGATGGGGCTTGAAACGCAGGTGAGGATGCCGTTAGGGGATCTTGACCAACTGCGCCGGTCGCTGGCGACCCATAAGTTCGTGGATGCCACCGCCGTGGTACATCGGGTGCGAGAGGTCAAATCCGAGGCTGAGATCGCCAAGATCAAGGCCACCTGCGCCATTGCCGGTCGCGCCTTTGACCGGGTGCCGGATATGGCCGGGGCGGGCGTGCCGCTGGATCAGGTCTTTCGCGATTTTCAGGCGGCGCTGATGACGGAAGGCGCGGATTGGGTCAGCTATACGGCTGGCGGTGCCGGGCAGGGGGGATATGGCGATGTGATCTCTCCCGCGGGATCTAACCCATTGGCCGAAGGTGATCTGCTGATGTTGGACACCGGCGCGGTGCGGGATGGGTATTTCTGTGACTTTGACCGTAATTTTGCCATTGGCCCCGCCAGTGACGCGATGCGGCGCGGCTATGATGTGCTGTATGAAGCAACCGAGGATGCGTTGGCGGGCCTGCGCCCCGGTTTGCGCGCCTGTGAGGTTCATGCTGTCTTGGCGGATGGGATTGCCAAACGAGGTGGTCAGCCCTTGGATGGGCGCTTGGGGCATGGGTTGGGGGTGACTTTGACCGAATGGCCGTCATTTACGCCGCTGGACCATACCGTTTTGCGCGCAGGCATGGTGTTGACGCTTGAACCGGGATTGGAACTGTCGCCGGGTAAAATTATGGTGCATGAAGAAAACATCGTTCTGCGCGCCGACGGATGTGAACTGTTGTCACCGCGCGCCTCACACAGCCTGCCGGAGATCTAGGAATGGATGCCTACCCTTATGCCCTGACGGGACCCATTTCCGAGCGGGCCTTGGGGATGATTGTCTTGCAAACAGACGAGACCATCGAGCAGGACTTTCGCCGCCTGTTCACGGTGGATGAGACCCTGATCTACAGCAGCCGGGTGCCGTCGGGCGATACGGTGAGCCCGGAAACCCTGTCCCAAATGGAGGCGGCGCTGTCGGATGCGGCGGCCCTATTGCCCCCGGCGGCGCGGTTTGATGCGCTGGCCTATTGCTGCACCTCGGGGACGGCGATGATTGGCGCCGGGCGGGTGGCTGATCTGGTCTCGGCCCCGGTGGGTGCGGTGCCTGTCAGCACGCCGTTGACGGCGGCGGTGGCAGCGTTGCATGCCTTGGGCGTCAGTCGGTTGGGGATTGTGTCGCCCTATGTGCCGTCGGTTGCGGTGCCCATTCGCACCGCTTTTGAGGCGGGCGGGTTCATCGTGCCTGCCACCGTGTCCTTTGGCGAAGAGGTTGAGGCCAATGTGGCGCGGATCGCGGCGGCGTCGATCTGTGACGCCGCGCGGGCCTTGGCGCACGACAACGATCTGGATGCGGTGTTTCTGTCCTGCACCAACTTGCGCACCTTGGATATTATCGACGATCTGGAGGCCGAATTGGGCCTGCCAGTGGTCAGCAGCAATCAGGCACTGGCCTGGCATATGGCGCAGTTGGCGGGGATCTCAAAACTGGAAACCCCGGTGGGCCGACTGCTGCAAGAGATGCCTGTCGCCGCCGTGTGACGTTACCCTTTGGTGTAGGGCTGAACCGGGGCGCCAAATTCTTTGAGCGCGTTGAAACCGCCGGTGACATGGCTGACATTGGGATGCCCCATGGCGCGTACCGCGTCGGTGGCCAGCGCGGACCGCATGCCGCTGGCGCAGTAGAACACCAACCCTTGGGTCTTGAGCAGTTCGGGCTTGTGATAGGGGCTGTCGGGGTCGATCCAGAATTCCAACATGCCGCGCGGCGCATGGTAGGCCCCTTGGATCATACCGTCCCGCTGCAATTCGCGCACGTCGCGGATATCAACCAGCAAATAGTCATCCGAGGCCACCCGCGCCATCGCGTCGGCGGGGGAGAGGTTTTCAATCCGGGTTTTTGCCTCTTGGGTGAGGGCCTTGATCCCTTTGGTAATCATCACTGTCTCCGCAATTTATATGTAACCGACATGGGCATGGGCGCGGTTGGATCAATATGGCTGCGTCAATTATTCCACATTCCGCATGTTGCGCGCCCTCAGCCTGAACCGTTGAAGGCATAGCCATCCTTGACCACTTCCATCACCGCAAATGAGTTGGTTTGGTGGATGCCTGGCAGCTTGTTGATCTTGTCCCCCAAGACTTCGCGGAAGTGGGTCATATTGCGGGTGCGCACCACCAATAGGTAGTCGAACGAGCCTGCGATCAGCATGCAGGTGTCGATTTCTTCGATCGCAGCGACTTCGCGGCTGAACTCATCCAGATGGTTGTCACCGGTCGCTGCGAGCGAGACCTGCACGACCGTTACGTGACCGGCGTCGAGCTTTTCGAGGTCCAATTCTGCGCTGTAGCCACGGATATATCCGGTGCGTTCCAGGCGTTTTACCCGCTCTGAACAGGGGGTGTTCGAGAGGTTTACACGGGCCGCAAGCTCCACAATAGGCAGGCGTCCATTGCGATCCAGCTCTTCTAGGATCTTTAAGTCGATTCTGTCTAATTCCCTGCTCAACAGTGATATTTCCTTATTTGTAGCGGGTATACGCGAATAACTCGCAGTTATTTTGCCAATTAATGTCCAATTACTAGCAAATATCACTAAACAATTGAAGTGAGGCAAAGTGTCAAAAAAATGCCATACTGTCTCGGGGGCGCGTGCTCCCAGTGAAACCAGAATCAGGAGGTAATCCTCATGACTGTTAAACTTGTTGTTGGCCTCGATGGGGCGGACACAGGTGATCGGGCGCTTGCTTTTGCAAAAGAGCTGGCCGGACGTATTGGAGAATGTGAGCTTGTTGTGGCTTACGTGATCGAATGGTCTCCCTTCACCTTCCAAACACCTGAAGAAAACGCAACGCGCCACAAGCGTCGCGAAGAAGAACTGACGACTGCAAACGAGCGGGTCATCGATCCGGCGTTGGCGGCCTTGAAAGACGCGGGCTTTACGGCCAGCGGCGTTGTGCGCCATGGGGATGTGGCCGAAACGCTGAATGCGATCACGCTTGAAAACAAAGGCACACAGATCATCGTGGGCCGCGCCTCCGCAGGCGGTTTCTCAAAACGTATCTTTGGCAGCTCGACCCAGAACCTGGTGATGCATGCCGATGTGCCGGTCACAGTCGTCGGATAAGGAAAAAGACAATGAAAAAAATAAAAGAGTCTTTGTGCACAGCCGCCGCAATCGCGATGATCAGCGGTCCGGCCTTTGCACAGGAAGCGATGGGGATTGATGAAAAGGTCAACGCAGCCTTTGCCAAGGCAACTGGACCTTTTGTCAGCACGATTTTTGCTCCTATTCCGGGAACCAGCTTTCCGTGGATCGTGATGTGGCTGGTGATCGCAGCCACCGTGTTCACGCTCTACTTTAGCTTTGTTCAATTCCGGTATTTCAAACATGCCATTCAACTGGTCAAAGGGGATTATTCGGATCCCAATGACGCAGGTGAAGTCAGCCACTTCCAAGCCCTTGCAACGGCGCTTTCGGGCACTGTTGGACTGGGTAACATCGCCGGTGTGGCGGTTGCGGTTGGTATTGGTGGACCAGGCGCGACCTTCTGGATGATCCTTGCGGGTCTTCTGGGCATGGCGTCGAAATTCACCGAATGTACGCTGGGCGTGAAGTTCCGTAACGAATATGCAGACGGCTCGGTTTCCGGTGGCCCGATGTATTATATCTCTAAAGGCTTTGAAAAACGCGGCCTGCCCGGTGGTAAGATCCTGGCGGTTCTGTTTGCGATCTTCTGTATCCTCGGCGCATTGGGCGGCGGCAATATGTTCCAAGCCAACCAAGCACATGCGCAGATCTCGGGCATTGTTGGTGACTATCCTGGCTGGATCACAGGTATCGTGTTTGCGGCTGTTGTTTTTGCCGTGATCGTTGGTGGTATCAAATCCATCGCCAGCGTAACCGAAAAAGTCGTTCCCTTCATGGGCATCATGTATGTGGGCGCGGCGCTGATCATCTTGATCGCAAACTACGACATGATCGGTTGGGCTTTTGGCCAGATCTTTGCCGGTGCCTTTACCGGTCTGGGTGTTGCTGGCGGTATGGTTGGCGCGCTGATCCAGGGCTTTAAACGTGCGGCGTTCTCAAACGAAGCGGGCGTTGGGTCTGCGGCGATTGCTCACTCGGCTGTAAAAACATCCGAGCCGATCACCGAAGGGTTCGTGTCTCTCTTGGAGCCGCTGATCGATACTGTTGTGATCTGCACCATGACCGCGCTGGTTATCATCATCTCGCAGCAGTTGATCGTCGACCAGGAAACCGGCCTTTATGTGTTGAACGAAGCGGGTTCCGCGATTGCCACAGTTGACGGCAATACCGGTGTTGCGTTGACCTCGGCGGCCTTTGCCTCTGGTATCAGCTGGTTCCCCTATGTCCTTGCGGTTGCGGTGATCCTCTTTGCCTTCTCTACCATGATTTCTTGGTCATACTACGGCCTGAAGGCGTGGACCTATCTGTTTGGCGAAGGCAAGACCACTGAACTGGTGTTCAAAGTTATCTTCTGCATCTTTGTTGTGATCGGCGCGGCGGCAAGCCTGGGTCCGGTTATCGACTTCTCCGATGCGGCGATCTTTGCCATGGCGGTTGTCAATATCTTGGCGCTCTATTTCCTGATGGGCTTTGTGCGCGAAGAGCTGGAGTCCTACACCAGCCGTTTGCGCGAAGGCGTGATCAAGAAATTCGCACGCTCCTAATCGGGAATCTGTGAAAACTCCGAGGCGGGATGCCGCCTCGGAGCATTGTTTTTTGACGTTACAGGAACAATAGAGAGTTGTTTTGCTGTAGTTCAGCGATTGTAGTTGAGAAGCCTTCGTCGTCTGCGAATGTTGCGATGTCGACGAAGTTTCCGTCGCCATTTGCGCTGATTGCGAGGGTTTGTTCTCCGGCATCATTGACGGTCAAAGCAACGTAATCGGCCACTGCGCTGATGTCGGCGTCAAAGTTGGCGAGGAGGGCTGAGACGTCCAGTGTATCGCCATCTTCGAAGGAGAAGTCGCGAATGCGATCTACGCCGTCGAAGCTGTCAAAGACAAAGGTATCCGCGCCAGATCCGCCAAAGATGTTGTCGCTGCCATCGCCGCCCACCAGGATATCATCGCCACCGCGACCGGTGATGAAGTCGGACCCGCCGCCACCATAGTAGGTGTCGTTGTTGTTGGACCCAAACAACGTATCATAGTACTCGGTCCCGATGACAGTTTCGAAGTTCACCGCAAAGTTCACGGCTGTCAGCGCGACTTCCAGTTCTCCATCCCGTGTTTCGCCCAAAGTGAGGCCGGTGTCCTCCTCCAATTCATAGTTCGAGGAGTAGATCCGGATTGCCGAGGCGTCGCGCCCTGAAACGATCTCGTCGTTCAGAAGCTCCACATATTGGTTCCCATAGGGGTTGATCGAACCGATGATACGTCCGCGCCCTTCATAGGCCTCCAATTGCAGAACATCCGAGTCACCCTGACCACCGTCCAACAGTTCGCCAACGGGACCGCTTTCTGCGATGACGTTTTCGTCCTGATGGACTTCGACGGTGATTGTCGTGGTCGAGATGAATGCGCCGTCCGTGACCTCGATCTCCAGATCATGGGTTGCGATCCCAACTGAGACATCGTCTTCCAGCTCTGCGGTTGTGGTAATGGCACCGGTTTCCGCATCGATGACAAAGAGACCTTCGTCATTGCCGCCCACAATGCTGTAGGTGAGGGCATCACCGTCCAGATCATCGGCTTCCACTTGGTGGATCACATCACCTGCCTGGAAGTCTTCGTTAAACACCACCAGATGGCGGCTGATAACGGTTGGGGCATCCGCTGCATTGTGAACCGTGATCCGCGCTGTCGCTGTGCTGCGCGAGGAGCCATCAGAGACAACATAGGTAAAGCTGTCTTCTCCGACAAAGTTCGGATCCGGGATATAGGTGACCGAGCCATCTGCTTCTAGACGCAGGGCACCATGTTCCGCTTCGCCAACCTCGACGATGACCAGCTCACCACCATCCGCATCACTGTCGTTCAGCAGCAGGGTGGTGATATTGGTGTTCTCATCTTCGGTGATGTTTACGACGTCATCCTCGGCAACGGGGGCGCTGCCTGTGGCGTCTTCCGCTCCGACCAGGTCTTCGATTGCAAAGATCTGACCGTCCTGGAATTCGACAACTTCGATGCTCAGAACGCGGTCTGTTCCGTTTGCGTGTCTAAAGATCACGGCGTCGCCGTCACGATAGATGTC
>CANMIX010000023.1 GCA_947497985.1 uncultured Paracoccaceae bacterium | reverse complement strand
GCAACAACCTCCCATCTCAATGAGGAAATTGAATCAGTCTGGCGAGGTCAAATCAACAGGAGTTTTTCAACAGAATAAGCCCATTGTGACCGATGCTGAAAATTGCGCAAAGGGCAGCTATGTTACATCCCGCGTTCGCATGGGATGGAGCATGTAGACGGAGTTAAAAAGGTGCCAATTCTTGCATGTATTGATATAGAGAATGCTAAGTTCGTGATCCTACGGTGGGGATCAGTTGGCGCTTGAACTCATTTTCAATAACGTCTGCAAAAAGTGGAAACTGCTCAGGCAATTGGTAGATATCCGTTGCAAATCTAATTTTTCCTTCGGTCCACCGGCACAGATGAAGTGACCCTGTTCTTACACTGTTGCTTTCCCAATGGTTTCGCATCCGGCCGTAGAGATTTTTTCTGACCTTGCCTACATAGAAGACCTTATTCGGTTCGGCGTCCTTGGCGATGCCGGTTAGGTTGTACTTATCCGTCTGACCATCTGTTGCATGGTGGCTATCTCGGAAATTTCTGTACATTTCCAAAGCCTCCGCCGGAACACCTTCTACTATCCTAAAAACATAGACTGCGGGAATCGACGTCTTTATATTTTTCGCTTGCTCTGGGCTGGTAATCACCAACGGCTCTCGACACTCACATTGGACAATGCTTTGCGCCATTTCCTCCAAGAAATTCCATTTCAATAGTTTATTCTCCAAAATACCATTTTTGTACGTCAGTCACCATGCACTGTCCGGCAGCGTTCTTCGAAACCGTAATGGCTTCAACGTACTATTTGTCCAGAAAGTAGTTTATGGCCGTGCGAATGACCGCCTACCTCCTCAAGTGGTTATTGGAGCATCCGCAGCGAAAGCTCACTATTGTCCCGCTTAACCGACATTCATAAAAATTGCGACGGGTGTCGGCCGTATTCGTAAACGTCCCGCACGCGTATTTGCGTGCGGGTTTCGGAGGTCAAACGGAGACTTTGGCCAACAGCGCATCGCGCGCGGTGTCGGCACGGGAGGCGTTGTGGACCACTTCGCCTCGGGTCAGCACCACGAAATGGTCACCAAGCTCGTAACCGAAGTCAAAGAACTGCTCGACCAGAACGATCGCCATATCCCCACGTTCGCGTAGGTATTTGATGACCTCGCCGATCTGCTTGATGATGTTGGGCTGAATGCCTTCGGTGGGCTCGTCCAACAACAAGAGCTTGGGTTTGGTGATCAAGGCGCGCGCAATCGCCAGCTGTTGTTGCTGACCACCTGACAGATCCCCGCCCCGGCGGTTCTGCATCTCTTTCAACACGGGAAACAGCTCATAGATCTCATCCGGGATCATATGTTCACTGCGGTCGAGACAAGCAAAACCCGTTTCAAGGTTTTCCTTGACCGTCATCAACGGAAACACGTCACGCCCTTGTGGCACATAGCCCGCGCCCATTTGCGCCAGATGATGTGCAGGCGTCGATTTCGCAACGCTTTGCCCGTTCAAGGTCATTTCACCGCCCGAACGTTGATGGGTGCCGGAAATCGCTTTCAAAAGGCTGGTTTTACCCACGCCATTGGTCCCCATCAGACAGGTCACAGCGCCAGCATGGGCCTCCATCGAGACGTCATAAAGGATCTGGGAGTGCCCATAATGCAGGGTCAGGTTTTCAAGTTTCAACATTGTTCAACGTCCCAGATAGACTTCGATGACTTCAGGGTTCTGGGTCACGTGATCCAGTGAGCCTTCGGCCAGAACCGACCCTTCGTGCAGGACGGTGACCTTGCAGTTCAGACGGCGGACAAACTCCATATCGTGTTCGACCACAACAACGGCGCGTGTCTTGGCGGCCTCAACCAGCATGGAAGTGGTCTTTTCCCGTTCGGCCGGTGTCATGCCCGCTGCAGGTTCATCGACCAACAACAAGCGCGGCTCTTGTGCCAGCAACATGCCGATTTCCAGCCATTGTTTTTGCCCATGGCTTAGCTCCCCCGCGACGCGGGTCAGCTCCTCCGTAAGGCCGATCTGTTCGGCCAAGGCTTCGATCCGCTCGGCACCTTCTTTGGTCTTGCGGTAAAACAAAACCTCAAACGGGCCGCGCGGGTTTTTCAGCGCCATGGCGAGATTCTCGCGCACGGTTTGTGCTTCAAACACTGTGGGTTTTTGGAATTTGCGCCCGACCCCTTCGCGGGCGATCTTGCTTTCGGACATGCCGATCAGTGAGATGTTCTTCTCTCCAAAGACAATGCGCCCCTCGTCGGGTTTGGTTTTGCCAGTGACAATATCCATGAATGTGGTCTTGCCCGCGCCATTGGGACCGATGATCGCCCGCAGCTCTGGCTCGCCAATTTGAAACGACAGATTGTTGATCGCCTTGAACCCGTCAAAGGAGACGGAGACGCCTGAAAGTTCTAGCAAGGTGCTCATTTTGCATCTCCTTTCAGCCGATCAAACAGCGATCCAATGCCGCCCGGGAAGAACAAGGTGACCGCCACAAAGCTTGCGCCCAGCAGCACTAGCCACCATTCAGTCCACAAGATTTCATAGACACCAAGGTTGATATTGGGTGCACCGCCGCCGGTGAACCAGCTCGCCAAAAGCGAGACAAACGCCGCCCCAATGACCGAGCCATACAGCCGCCCACGCCCGCCAATCGCAACCCAGACCGCCAGATAGATCGACGCAATCGGCGCAACTTCGGTTGGGTTGATGATGCCCGCCTGCGGGTAATAAAGCGCGCCTGCAATGCCTGCGACAATCGCCGTCAGGGTAAAGACAAACAGCTTGTAGCTTTCAACGTGATAGCCAAGGAAGCGCACGCGCACCTCATCATCACGCACGGCACGGATCACGCTGCCCATTTTGCCCGACAGAACGCGAGCAAACAGAACATATCCCGCGCCCAATGCGGCAGCAGAGGCCCAGAAGAACACCATCGAGATCGTTGATTGCGGCACATCGTCAAACCCGGGAATGTTTTGCAATCCCGACAGGCCGTTGTTGCCGCGCAGACCTGAATCATTCTGTAGCAGATATAGCGCCAGTGCCAGCGTCATCGCCTGGGTCAGGATCGACAGGTAGACACCGGTCACCCGGCTGCGGAACGCAAGCCAGCCAAAGACCAACGCCAAAAGGCCAGGCACCAGAACAACCATCAGCAACTGCAGCACCAGTGAGTGTGAGAACATCCAGATCATCGGAAATTCCGACGCGCCCACCACGCCAAAGATCTGTGCCGCAATAGCATCCTGAACTTCCGCCGAGGTGGGCGGGATCACACTGCTGGCCATGCTGGTTTCAACAATGGCCTCGGTCCGGGCGTACATCAGCCACATACCAACCGAATAGCCACCGATCCCAAAGAAGGCAAAATGCCCAAGGGACAAGATCCCGCAATAGCCCCAGACCACATCCATCGCGATAGCGATCAGACAAAGGCACAGGACCTTACCCAGTGTTTTCACAAAGGAGGTGGAAATCAGCGCGGTGCCAGTTCCCTCTGCCAGAAGTGTGACGACCACGGTGAAGAGGCCAAGCGCCGCAAGGAACCACATAACTGATGGGTTTTGTGCAAGAAAAGAACGTTGCATCGGATTAATCTCCCGCCGCGCGGCCTTTGAGGGCGACGATACCCTTGGGCCGGAATTGAATGAACAGGATGATAAAGAGGATCATATAGGTCTGCGCCGCCAAAGTGTTGGACGGGTTCAGCCATTCAACGCCTTTTTGGAAACCACCAATCATGCTTGCCCCTGCCAGGGTGCCCCAGACATTACCAACGCCACCGACAACCACGGTCATGAAGCTTTGCACAATATAGTCGGCACCCATCTCGGACGTGACCTTGGCATAAAGGCCGATCGCAACACCGGCGATACCGGCGATACCAGAGCCGAGGCCAAAGGTCAGCATTTTGATCTTTTCTGGGTTGATCCCCATGGACGCCGCCATGCGCGGATTCTGGGTCACGGCGCGGACCTCGAGGCCCAGACGCGTGCGTTTCAAGATCAACAACAACAGGCACAAGAAGGTCAGCGCCAGGACAAAGATCGCGATACGGATATAGCTGATCTGGATCACATCATTGATAATCCAAGCGCCATCCAGCCAACCCGGTGACGTCAGCGGACGTGCCTGTGTGCCAAAGATGTTCTTGGCCAGCTGTTGCAGCGCAATCGAGATCCCAAAGGTCGCCAGCAAGGTTTCCAACGGTCGGTTATAAAGCCAGCGGATCACCAGACGCTCCATCGCAACGCCTGCACCAAAGGTCACAGCAAAGGCCAAGGGAAGCGCGATAATCAGCGACAGCGTGTAGTCCGGCACGATCTGTTGCACCACATACCCGGTATAGGCGCCCATCATGATGAATTCGCCATGGGCCATATTGATCACGCCCATCACGCCAAAAGTCACCGCAAGGCCGATGGCCGCAAGGAAGTAGATCGATGCTAGTGAAATCGCGTCCAGACCAATATCCGCGGTCTGGCTCAACGTCACACGTGTCTGTGCTGTTGCCTGCGCTGTCTCAGCCGCTTCGGTGATTGTTGGATCGCTTTCAAGATAGACGGCATAAAACCCCCAGTCCGCAAACGCTTGATCAATCGCGGCCTCGCTGACACGGGCGGGTACTTTTCCTGCCTCAACCAGAGCATCATAGGCCCGGGCGCGTTCGGCTTCATTGTCGAGGCGGGCGACAGGAATGCCCCCTACGATACCGCCATCAACATTGGCTTCCAACGCGCGACGGATGTCCGCAGGCACGACAAGGGCCGGTAGGCCGTGATCATCCACCAAGGTCTGATAGGCCGCGATACGATCCAAGTCGCCTTCGCCAGGTTCAAGCACTTCTGCCACATTGGCGTCATCGGGCAGCTGTTGGGCCACCAGCATTTCGGTCGCTAGGATCTGCGACAGCACCGCACGGCCATCAACGCTCAGATCGTTGGCCAGGTTTTCGATGGCTGCAACGCGAATTGCAGGGGATTCACCAAACCGCGCCTGCAAGTAATTTGCCAGTTTTTGTTTGCGGGTCTTCAAACCTGCATCTGTTTCATTGTCGATCGAGGCAATCAGCGGCGCCAACTGCGCGGCATCAAGCGATCGCGCCAAAGCATCCAATGCCTGGGTACGACGGGCAATATCTGGGTCGCTTAGTTGAAAGGCAACCAAAGCCGAGCCAATTTCACGGCGTACACCGCCGTTTGGTTTGATTTGCTTGGCGTCTTTCTTATCAACGCCTGTGACTGCTTGGGCGCCGGTGTCGACATCCAACAGGGTCAAACCACCGTCCGCGTCGCTGCCCAAATAGAATTGGTCATCCTCAGCACGCAAATAGACGTTCTTTTCCTGCCAGGCTTCGAGGAAACCCCGAACACTGGGCAGTCCAGAGGCCACCAGCGCATCAAGCGTCGGGCCAACAGTTTTGCGGGAGGGTTTGATGATTACATCGCGGTGGCTTTGCAAAAGTGTCTGCAGCTCTTGGGCAGACACGGCAAAGGGAAGCCACGCCAAAGCGATGACGAGAGTAAAAATTCGCAACATAGGAGAGGTTCGCCCCGATCCGGGGTCAGTGGCGTATGCGCTACGCCACTGACCGGTCTTGGGTGGATTAGTAGTTTGAAGTCAGCTGAACGCAGGTCTTGGTTTCGGTGTTGTACATACCGCAACCCAGATCTTTCCAATCAGACGTCAGAACAGCCGATTCCGGCAGGAAGTCAGTCCAAGCGTCGCCTGGAACTTCGGTGGTTTTGGAGATGATGTCGAATTGACCATCCGCCTGAATTTCACCGATCAGAACCGGCTTCGCCAGGTGGTGGTTCGGCAGCATAACCGCAGTACCGCCTGTCAGGTTCGGGAATTCCTGACCATACATCGCGTCACGTACCGCATCTACTTCGGTGGAACCCGCTGCTTCCGCCGCGTTCACCCACATGTTGAAGCCGATGTAATGCGCTTCCATCGGGTCGTTGGTCACACGCTCAGCGCCTGCGAACTCTTTCCATGCATCGATGAATTCAGCGTTTGCTTCGGTCTCAGCCGACTGGAAGTAGTTCCATGCCGCCAAGTGGCCAACCAGGTTGGATGTGTCCAGGCCGGACAGCTCTTCTTCCCCAACCGAGAAGGCTACAACCGGCAGGTCGTCCGCAGATACGCCAGCCGCTGCCAGCTCTTTGTAGAAGCCGATGTTTGCGTCACCGTTGATGGTGGAGATAACGCCAACCTGCTTGCCGCCTTCGCCGAGGCCTACAACGTCGGAAACGATGGTTGCCCAGTCAGAGTGACCAAATGGTGTGTAGTTTACAAAGATGTCTTCTGCAGCAATGCCTTTGTCTTTCAGGTACTGCTCAAGAATGTTGTTGGTGGTACGCGGGTACACATAGTCGGTACCCAAAAGCGCGAAACGTTCGATGCCCAGCTCTTCGAGGAAGTAGTCAACCGCAGGGATCGCTTGCTGGTTGGGCGCAGCACCGGTGTAGAATACGTTTTTGGAGCTTTCTTCGCCCTCATACTGAACAGGGTAGAACAGCAGGCCGTTCAGTTCTTCGATCACAGGCAGAACGGATTTACGGGACACGGATGTCCAGTTACCAAAGATCACGTCAACTTCGTGAACGGTCAGCAGTTCGCGTGCTTTTTCGGCGAACAGCGGCCAGTCAGAGGCAGGGTCGACAACAACGGGTTCGATCTGACAACCCAGAACACCACCAGCTTTGTTCTGCTGGTCGATCAGCATCAGCATGGTGTCTTTCAGGGTGGTTTCAGAGATCGCCATGGTGCCAGACAGCGAGTGCAGAACGCCAACTTTTACGGGGCAATCCGCAGCAGCAGCGGCACCTGCAACCAGCATGGACGCAGCAGTTGTTGCCATAAGTTTGGTGAGACGGGTCATGTCATTCCTCCTGGCGGGCACAGGCAAACGGCATTGCACCCTAGGGTACAAAGGCGTAGCAAGGTCCCGCAACAATGTTGCATTTGGTGTGGCGGCTTTTTCGAGGTCCAATTCGCTAGGCCGTCACACGCTCATGCCTGAGGTTTTCCTCTTAGGGTCACGAGCGCCTACACTATGACCCTTTCAACTGCCTATAAATCAATCGTTCTCGGCGCAGGTTTTTGTGAGTTGAGCGACTTGCACATTTTTTAATCTAACTATTGGGCTTTCGGTCGAAAACTGAGCGCATTACGTCGCTTTTACGCTCATCTTCTGGGCGGTGTGCGAATGCCGTCTTTGCGGCAGGTTCACGTGTCAGCCTAAATAAAAGTCAATAAATTCAAATAGCTGCAAGCGTCAGGAGACGGTTGGCAGACTAAATTCGGACCAAGTTCGTTTCATTTGAAGGCATATGAATTACGCACAAAAAACGCCCGCTACGAATCGACGTAGCGGGCGTTTTTTAGATCTCGGTCGGCTGCACACAGGGGCGCAGCCGAAGGTATCGATGATTAATCGCGGCTTTCCGGCGTTTCCACCAAGTTGTCCAGATCGGTCGCCATGTCGTCTTCGACCACAGGCGCAGCCAAAGCTGCAGCAGCGGCGGCCTCTTCACGACGGGCTTCCAGAACCACGTTATCGCGCGACTGTGCGACCTGACGCATACGCTGGGTTGCCCCACCGGTGCCGGCCGGGATCAGACGTCCCACGATTACGTTTTCTTTCAGACCAACCAATTTGTCCTTTTTACCCTGAACCGAAGCTTCGGTCAGAACCCGTGTGGTCTCTTGGAAAGAGGCCGCAGAGATAAAGGAACGGGTCTGAAGCGACGCTTTGGTGATACCCAACAGGATCGGCGCGCCTTTGGCTGGACGTTTGCCACGGGCAATCGCCTTTTCATTGGCTTGGTCGAATTCCTGCTTGTCCACATGCTCACCTTTCAGCAGCGTTGTGTCACCAGAGTCTGAGATCTCCCACTTTTGCAGCATCTGGCGAACGATCACCTCGATGTGCTTGTCGTTGATCTTAACACCCTGCAGGCGATAAACGTCCTGAACTTCGTCGATCATATAGTTGGCCAGAGCCTCGACACCCATAATCGACAGAATGTCGTGTGGGGCGGGGTTACCATCCATGATGTAGTCACCCTTCTGGACAAAATCGCCTTCCTGAACAGGAATGTGCTTGCCCTTGGGAACCATGTATTCAACGGTTTCCAGTGCTTCATCAACAGGCTCGATCGAGATGCGACGCTTGTTCTTGTAGTCGCGGCCAAAGCGGACGTGACCATCGATTTCCGCGATGATCGCGTGATCTTTTGGACGACGCGCTTCGAACAGTTCCGCAACCCGTGGCAGACCACCGGTAATGTCCTTGGTCTTGGCACCCTCACGCGGGATACGCGCGATGATGTCACCAGCTTGCATTTCTTGACCGTCTTCACAGGACAGAATTGCGTCAACCGACATCGGATAGGTGACAGGATTGCCCAGCTCGTTACGGATCGGCTCACCATCGCTGCCCAAGAGGATGACTTCAGGCTTGAGGTCGGATCCTTTCGGAGCGGCACGCCAGTCGATCACGATCTTCTGGGTCATACCAGTTGCTTCATCGGTCTCTTCGCGAACTGCGATACCTGCAACCAGATCGACATATTTGGTGGTACCGGCCTTCTCTGCGATGATCGGCAGAGTATAGGGATCCCATTCGTACAGTTTGTCGCCACGCGCGATGGTCTGACCTTCTTTGACGAACAGTTTAGAGCCATAGGACAGCTTGTGGCTGGCCCGCTCTTCACCGTGCTCATCTTCGATGATCAGCTTCATGTTGCGGCCCATAACCAGGATCTCGCCATTGGCGTTTTCCAGGATATTGGGGTTCTCAAAGACGATCTTACCTTCCTGGCTTGCTTCCTGGAAAGATTGTTGACCACCCTGCGCAACACCGCCGATGTGGAACGTCCGCATCGTCAGCTGTGTACCAGGTTCACCAATCGACTGAGCCGCGATAATACCAACGGCTTCACCTTCGTTCACCTTGGTACCACGTGCGAGGTCACGACCGTAACACTGGGCACATACGCCCTCTTCGCTTTCACAGGTCAGAGGCGAGCGGATGCGCGTCGAGGCAACACCTGCGGCTTCAACTGCGTCCGCCATACGTTCGTCAATGATCTGACCAGCAGCAACCAACAGCTCTTCGGTGCCTGGACGGTAAATGTCATCTGCGGCAACACGGCCCAGAATACGTTCACCAATCGAAGCCACAACCTCACCATCATTGACCGCTGCTTCGGCTGTGATCGCACGTTCGGTGCCACAGTCGTTTTCACGAACAATACAGTCTTGTGCCACGTCAACCAGACGACGGGTCAGATAACCCGAGTTCGCGGTTTTAAGCGCCGTATCCGACAGACCTTTACGGGCACCGTGGGTAGAGTTGAAGTACTCAAGAACGGTCAGACCCTCTTTAAAGTTCGAGATGATCGGTGTCTCGATGATGTCGCCGTTCGGCTTGGCCATCAGGCCGCGCATACCGCCCAGTTGCTTCATCTGAGTAACCGAGCCACGCGCACCGGAGTGGGCCATCATGTAAACCGAGTTCGGTTCCATAACTGCGCCCGCTTCGTCACGTTTGTCAGCGGAGATGGAGCCCATCATCGCTTCGGTGACCTTGTCGTTACACTTCGACCAAGCATCGACAACTTTGTTGTACTTTTCGCCCTGAGTAATCAGACCGTCCATGTACTGTTGTTCAAAGTCTTTCACCTGCTCACGAGTCTCATCCACGATGGTCCATTTGGTATCGGGGATAACCATGTCGTCCTTACCAAACGAAATGCCCGCTTTGAACGCTTCGCGGAAGCCCATGGTCATGATCTGGTCACAGAAGATAACCGACTCTTTCTGACCGCAATAACGGTAGACGGTGTCGATGACCTGCTGCACTTCTTTCTTCCGCAGAAGACGGTTCACCAGTTCAAACGGAGCTTTTGCGTTTTTCGGCAGGAGCGAGCCGAGACGGACACGACCCGGCGTGGTTTCAAAACGCTGGTAAACTTCGTTACCTTCTTCGTCGATTTGCAGAACACGTGCGGTGACTTTGGAGTGCAGGTGCACTTCGCCAGCATCCAGCGCGTGATGCACTTCGTCCAAGGTGCCGAAGACTTTGCCTTCGCCAATCATGCCTTCGCGTTCCAGGGTCAGATAGTAGAGACCCAAGATCATATCCTGCGAAGGAACGATGATCGGTGCACCGTTTGCAGGCGACAGAACGTTGTTGGTGGACATCATCAGAACACGTGCTTCCAACTGGGCCTCAAGGCTCAGAGGAACGTGAACCGCCATTTGGTCACCGTCAAAGTCCGCGTTAAACGCCGAACAGACCAGCGGGTGCAGCTGGATCGCTTTACCTTCGATCAGCGTGGGTTCAAACGCCTGGATGCCCAAACGGTGCAGCGTAGGCGCGCGGTTCAGCATGACCGGGTGTTCGCGAATAACCTCGTCGAGGATATCCCACACTTCGGGACGTTCTTTTTCGACCAGTTTCTTCGCCTGTTTCACGGTGGAGGACAGACCTTTGGCCTCAAGACGTGAATAGATGAAGGGTTTGAACAGTTCGAGCGCCATCTTCTTGGGCAAGCCACATTGATGCAGCTTCAGCTCAGGACCGGTCACAATGACCGAACGGCCAGAGAAGTCGACGCGCTTACCCAAAAGGTTTTGACGGAAACGACCCTGCTTACCTTTCAGCATGTCAGAGAGCGACTTCAGCGGACGCTTGTTGGCGCCGGTGATGACACGACCACGACGGCCGTTGTCGAACAGAGCGTCAACAGATTCCTGCAGCATCCGCTTTTCGTTGCGGACGATGATGTCAGGCGCGCGCAGTTCGATCAGACGCTTCAGACGGTTGTTCCGGTTGATCACACGACGATACAGATCGTTCAGATCCGAGGTCGCGAACCGGCCACCATCCAGCGGCACCAGTGGGCGCAGTTCTGGCGGGATAACCGGTACAACGGTCATGATCATCCATTCTGGACGGTTGCCGGATTCCAGGAAGGATTCCACAACTTTCAGACGTTTGATGATCTTCTTGGGCTTCAGTTCGCCTGTCGCCTCGGCCAGCTCAGCGCGCAGCTGCTCTGCCTCGGATTCCAGATCGATCTGGGACAGCATCTCACGGATCGCTTCAGCGCCGATATTGGCGGTAAACGCATCCATGCCAAACTGGTCCTGGGCGTCCATGTATTCTTCTTCGGTCATCATCTGGCCGTATTGCAGGTCGGTCAGACCCGGCTCGATGACAACGTAGTTTTCGAAATACAGAACCCGTTCCAGATCACGCAGGGTCATGTCCAGCATCAGGCCGATACGCGACGGAAGCGATTTCAGGAACCAGATATGCGCAACAGGTGACGCCAGTTCGATGTGGCCCATACGCTCGCGGCGTACTTTTTGCAGGGTAACTTCAACACCACATTTCTCGCAGACAACGCCGCGATACTTCATGCGTTTATATTTACCACACAGGCATTCGTAATCTTTGATCGGGCCAAAGATACGCGCACAGAACAGACCGTCACGCTCAGGCTTGAACGTCCGGTAGTTGATGGTTTCTGGCTTTTTGATTTCGCCATAGGACCAAGACAGGATCCGTTCCGGCGACGCCAGCGAGACTTTGATTTCATCAAAGACCTTAGGCGGCGTCAGCGGGTTGAACGGGTTGTTGGTGATTTCCTGGTTCATTTTGATACCTCAAATTTCGCGGAAGGGGGGAGCGGGGTAAGGGCCAGAGGCCCTTACTCCTCAACCTCCGCATCCAGGAGTTCCATATTCAGGCCGAGACCCCGGACTTCTTTCACCAGAACGTTGAACGATTCTGGGATGCCTGCCTCGAAGTTGTCTTCGCCCTTGACGATGCTTTCATAGACCTTGGTCCGGCCAGCCACGTCATCCGATTTCACAGTCAGCATTTCCTGCAATGTGTAAGCGGCGCCGTAAGCTTCCAGAGCCCAGACTTCCATCTCACCAAAGCGCTGACCACCGAACTGTGCCTTACCACCCAGCGGCTGCTGCGTAACAAGGGAGTACGGACCGGTTGAACGGGCGTGGATCTTATCGTCGACCAGGTGGTGCAGTTTCAGCAGGTATTTGACACCCACAGTAACCGGACGCGCGAATTGCTCACCTGTACGGCCGTCAAACAGAACCGACTGACCCGAAGTGTCAAAGCCTGCACGTTTCAACGCATCGTTGACGTCCAATTCCTTGGCACCATCGAAGACCGGTGTTGCGATTGGAACACCGCGGGCAACATTGCCTGCCGCTTCCAGCATCTGGTTCTCTTCCATGTTGGTGATGCCTTCTTCGTAGACATCCTCACCATAGGCCAAACGCAGCGCTTCACGTACCGGTGTCAGATCGCCCGAACGACGGTAATCCTGCAGCGCATCGTCAACTTTGATGCCCAGACCGCGTGCGGCCCAACCCATGTGGGTTTCAAGGATCTGACCAACGTTCATACGCGACGGAACACCCAGCGGGTTCAGACAGAAGTCGACCGGCGTACCATCGGCGAGGAACGGCATGTCTTCCATGGGAACAACGCGGGAGATAACACCCTTGTTCCCGTGACGACCCGCCATTTTATCGCCTGGCTGCAGCTTACGCTTCACGGCGATGAAGACTTTGACCATCTTCATCACGCCCGGTGGCAAATCATCACCACGGCGGACTTTTTCGACCTTGTCTTCAAAACGGGCATCCAAGGCGCGTTTCTGCGCTTCGTACTGCTCGTTCAGGGCTTCGACGATCTGTGCAGACTGCTCGTCTTCCAACGCCAGCATCCACCATTGACCGCGTGGCATGGAATCCAGCAGCTCTTCGGAGATTTCAGCACCGGAACGGATACCTTTTGGCCCTTTGACGGCAACCTTACCGGCCAACATGCCACGCAGACGTGCGTAGATGTTGCGGTCCAGGATCACCAGTTCGTCGTCGCGGTCACGAGCGAGGCGTTCAACTTCCTCACGCTCGATCTGCAGGGCACGTTCGTCTTTTTCCACACCGTGGCGGTTAAAGACGCGTACCTCAACAACGGTACCGTAGTCACCCGGTTTGACGCGCAGCGAGGTATCGCGAACGTCAGAT
Organism: uncultured Paracoccaceae bacterium; assembly: GCA_947497985.1. Classification (GTDB taxonomy): domain Bacteria; phylum Pseudomonadota; class Alphaproteobacteria; order Rhodobacterales; family Rhodobacteraceae; genus Epibacterium. The sequence goes on along the minus strand of CANMIX010000023.1, from coordinate 13,290 downwards.
GCTTTTTCACCAAAGATGGCGCGCAGCAGCTTCTCTTCTGGGGTCATTGGCGATTCACCTTTGGGGGTGATCTTACCAACCAGAATGTCGCCCGGTTCAACGTCCGCGCCGATGTAAACGATGCCAGCCTCGTCGAGGTTACGCAGCGCTTCTTCACCAACGTTGGGGATGTCGCGAGTGATTTCTTCTGGACCCAGTTTCGTGTCACGGGCAGCGACTTCGAATTCCTCGATGTGAACCGAGGTGAAGACGTCGTCACGCGCGATACGCTCAGAGATCAGGATGGAGTCTTCGTAATTGTAGCCGTTCCAAGGCATAAACGCGACAACCACGTTTTTACCCAGAGCCAGTTCGCCCATATCGGTGGACGGACCATCAGCAATCACTTCGCCCTTTTGAACCGTGTCACCCACCTTCACCAGCGGACGCTGGTTGATGCAGGTGTTCTGGTTCGAACGCTGGAATTTGCGCATGCGGTAGATGTCCACACCCGCATCGCCCAGCTCAAGGTCGGAGGTCGCACGAATAACGATACGCTGCGCATCAACTTGGTCGATGATGCCTGCGCGTTTCGCCTGGATCGCAGCGCCAGAGTCGATCGCTACTTTTTCTTCAATACCGGTACCAACCAGCGGCGCTTCTGCGCGCAGCAATGGAACCGCCTGACGTTGCATGTTCGAACCCATCAGGGCCCGGTTCGCATCGTCGTTTTCTAGGAACGGAATAAGCGAAGCCGCAACCGAGACCAACTGCTTGGGCGAGACGTCGATCAGGTCGACCGCATCGCTTGGCGCCATGGTGTAGTCGCCGGACTGACGGGTGTTGACCAGATCGTTAACGAACTTGCCTTCGCCGTCGAGGCTTGCGTTTGCCTGCGCAACCGTGTGGCGCATCTCTTCGGTGGCCGACATGTAGTGCACTTCGTCGGTCACCTTGGAGTCGACAACCTTACGGTACGGCGTCTCGATGAAACCGTATTTGTTGACACGCGCAAAAGTCGCCAGAGAGTTGATCAGACCAATGTTCGGACCTTCCGGCGTTTCAATTGGACACATCCGACCATAGTGGGTCGGGTGAACGTCGCGAACCTCAAAGCCTGCGCGCTCACGGGTCAAACCGCCAGGGCCAAGCGCCGAGAGACGACGTTTGTGCGTCACTTCGGACAGCGGGTTGGTTTGGTCCATGAACTGCGACAGCTGCGAAGAGCCGAAGAATTCACGAACAGCCGCTGCTGCAGGTTTTGCGTTGATCAGGTCTTGCGGCATGATGGTGTCGATTTCGACCGAGGACATACGTTCCTTGATCGCGCGTTCCATCCGCAACAGGCCAACACGGTATTGGTTTTCCATCAGCTCGCCAACGGAACGAACACGACGGTTACCAAGGTGGTCGATATCGTCGATATCGCCTTTGCCGTCGCGCAGCTCAACCAGCGCTTTGATGCACGAGATGATGTCTTCCTTGCGCAGCGTGCGCATGGTGTCTTCTGCATCCAAAGCCAGACGCATGTTCATCTTGACGCGACCAACGGCCGACAGGTCGTAACGCTCGCTATCAAAGAACAATGTGTCAAACAGCGCGCTTGCTGCTTCGACGGTGGGTGGCTCACCCGGACGCATAACGCGATAGATGTCCATCAGCGCCGTGTCGCGGCCCATGTTCTTGTCCGCAGCCATGGTGTTGCGGATGTAGGGACCAACGTTGACGTTGTCGATGTCCAGAACCGGAATGTCGGTGATACCCGCATCCATCAGCTCTTTCAGAGTACCGCCAATGATGTCGCCGTCTTTGTCGTGCTCCAGCGTCAGCTCATCACCGGCTTCGACATAGATCGCGCCGTTTTCTTCGTTGATGATGTCTTTGGAGACAAATTTGCCGACGATGTGATCGAAGGGAACCAACAGCTCGGTGATCGAACCTTCGTCGATCATCTTCTTCACAGCGCGCGGAGTGACTTTCTTGCCGGCTTCACAGATGATCTCACCTGTGGCTGCGTCGACCAGATCAAAGATAGGACGAGTGCCACGTACACGCTCAGGGAAGAACGGGGTAACCCAGCCGCGTGACTTTTCCAGTTTGAAAGTAACTGTGTTGAAATAAGCGTCACAGATCGCTTCTTGGTCCAGACCCAGCGCATAAAGCAGCGTGGTCACAGGCAGTTTGCGGCGGCGGTCGATCCGCGCAAAGACGATGTCTTTTGCGTCGAATTCAAAGTCCAACCACGAGCCGCGATACGGGATAATGCGGCAAGCAAACAGCAGTTTACCAGAGGAGTGCGTTTTGCCTTTGTCGTGATCAAAGAACACGCCGGGCGAACGGTGCATCTGGGACACGATCACACGTTCGGTGCCATTTACAACGAAGGTACCGTTGGGCGTCATCAAAGGCATGTCGCCCATAAAGACGTCCTGTTCCTTGATGTCCTTAACGGACTTGGCGCCTGTGTCTTCGTCGATATCAAATACGATCAAACGCAGCGTGACTTTCAGCGGAGCGCTGTAAGTCATGTCGCGTTGCATACATTCATCAACGTCGTACTTGGGCTTTTCCAGTTCGTATTTCACGAACTCCAAAACGGATGTTTCGTTGAAATCCTTAATCGGGAAAACAGATTGAAACACACCCATGATGCCTTCGCCGTCAGTCGGCAGATCAGCATCACCTGAGCGCAGGAATAGATCGTAAGAAGATTTTTGCACCTCAATGAGGTTCGGCATTTCCAAAACTTCACGGATTTTGCCGTAATATTTCCGAAGACGTTTCTGGCCAAGGAACGTTTGAGCCATGTCAGATGTCACCTTTCGATGTTCTCATGAGACAAGGACGCCGCCGGGTCCGGCGCCTTGCCCATACGAGACAGCGTGTGTTCGGATCAATTCACGGCCGTCGCCCCGTATGACGGCCTTCCCGATCCATTGAACCTCGCCTTAGAAAACGCCTCAGACATGAGGCCCTTACTAAGACAGGTACGGCTGGGCTCGGGAGATCCCGAACCCAGCCTGAAACTTGGGAGTACAGAGAACAATTTCAGAGCGAGATTGCTACCCTTTTCTCTCCCAAAGCGGCGATTAGGCCAGCTCGACTTCCGCGCCAGCTGCTTCCAGCTTCGCTTTGATGTCTTCTGCTTCGGCTTTGTCGACGCCTTCTTTGATCTTGCCGCCAGCTTCGACCAGACCTTTTGCTTCTTTCAGGCCCAGACCGGTGATGCCGCGAACTTCTTTGATCACGTTGATCTTGGATGCGCCGGCGTTCTTCAGAACGACGTCGAATTCAGTCTTTTCTTCTTCAGCTGCGCCACCGGCGTCGCCGCCGCCAGCCATGACAACTGCGCCGCCAGCTGCGGGCTCGATGCCATACTCATCCTTCAGGATGGTTTTCAGTTCTTGTGCTTCCAGCAGGGTCAGACCAACGATGCTTTCCGCGAGTGCTTTCAGATCAGCCATTTTCTTAGCTCTTTCCGTATAAAGTGTGTGTGTTCCAACGTAGAGGTTACATCCCTACGCCAGTCAGTCAGTTCCAACCGCTTACGCAGCTTCCGCCTTCTCTTCGATGGTCGAAAGGATGCTTGCGATGTTGCTTGCAGGTGCGCCAATTGCGCCAGCGATGTTGCTTGCAGGTGCGCCGATGCAGCCAGCGATAGAAGCAATAAGCTCCTCGCGGGAAGGCATCTTGGACACTGTAGCAACGCCAGCACGATCCAGAGCGTTTTCACCCATTGCACCACCAAGGATCACGAACTTGTCGTTATCTTTGGCAAAGCCCTCGGCAACCTTGGCCGCAGCCACAGGATCCTCGGAATAGGTGAGAACGGTCATACCCGTCAGCAGGTTCGTCATGCTTTCACACGGCTTACCCTCGAGGGCGATTTTGGCGAGCCTGTTCTTGGCAACACGCACAGAGCACTCCGCGTCACGAGCACGTGCGCGAAGGTCTTGCATCTCAGAAACTGTCAGACCGACGTAATGTGATACGACCACAACGCCAGAGCTTTCGAAGATCTGGCCGAGTTCCTCGACCACTTTCTCTTTCTGGGCTCTATCCACAGTTCTCTCCAAGTTATGGGGTGCAAAACACCCCGGCTCATTATGTGCCCGACCTTGTCACCAAGGCCCGGCGTTCGGGTCCGTTTTACGGGATGAGCCAAAATCTGCCCGAGGGTTAAAAATCCCTCGATCTGTCTGGTCTTACCCGTCTCAGGAGGGAAATTAAGGCCCGATCGACAAGCCACCCACCATCTTGGACGAAACGAAATGAAGCGCACGACGAATCGCACGCTTCACTCCGTGCTCGTACTTAGTCCCAAACCAAGAGATTTCCAAGGGGTAAATCGGCATCCAAAGCGGGTTTACGTGAGCTTTGCGGCCCGGGAACAAAAAGAGGCGGACCCCAAAGGATCCGCCTCAAACTTTTGAAGATGCTGATGTGCGAATTACTCGCTGACAGCGCCTTCTACATCAACAGTTACGCCAGGGCCCATAGTGGACGACAGAGCGATTTTCTTCATGTAGGCACCCTTGGCACCAGCAGGCTTTGCTTTTGCAACAGCCGAGATGAACGCTTTTACGTTCTCAACCAGCTTTGCTTCGTCAAAGGATGCTTTGCCAACGCCTGCGTGCACAACGCCACCTTTTTCGGCTTTGAACTGCACTTCACCACCTTTGGCTGCTTCTACGGCCGCTTTCACGTCCATAGTCACGGTGCCAACTTTGGGGTTCGGCATCAGGTTACGTGGGCCGAGGATCTTACCCAGACGACCAACGATTGGCATCATGTCCGGAGTCGCGATGCAGCGATCAAAGTCCAAGTTGCCGCCCTGGATGGCTTCCATCAGGTCTTCTGCACCAACGATGTCTGCACCTGCGGCCTGAGCTTCTTCAGCTTTGGGGCCACGTGCGAACACGGCTACACGCATTGCTTTACCGGTGCCGTTCGGCAGACCGATAACGCCACGAACCATTTGGTCCGCGTGACGTGTGTCGACGCCGAGGTTCAGCGCGATTTCGATGGTTTCGTCAAATTTCGCAACCGCATTGGTTTTCACCAGTGCAACTGCTTCTTCGACGGTCAGGTTCTCTTTGCCTGCGAAGGCTTCGCGCGCTGCGCGGGTACGTTTACCGAGCTTTGCCATGATTTAGCCTTTCACCTCGATACCCATAGAACGGGCGGAGCCCAGGATGATCTGCATTGCCGCTTCAACGTCGTTCGCGGAGAGATCTTTCATCTTCGCTTCGGCGATTTCACGAACCTGTGCAGCGGTTACGGACGCAACGATCTCACGACCAGGCGCTTCGGCACCACGGGGACGGTTACGCTTACCAACCGGCTTCAGGCCAGCGGCTTTTTTCAGGTAATAAGACGCAGGAGGCGTCTTGATGTCCATGGTGAAGGACTTGTCCTGATAATAGGTGATCACGGTTGGGCACGGCGCACCGGGCTCCATTTCCTGTGTCTTGGCGTTGAACGCCTTACAGAATTCCATGATGTTGATGCCGCGCTGACCCAGCGCCGGACCAACTGGCGGGGATGGGTTTGCTTGACCTGCAGGGATCTGCAGCTTCATTGTACCAGCAAGCTTCTTTGCCATTTGCTGTTCCTTTCAACAAGGATGAGACGCGCCCCATCCGGTTTATGCTGCGTGGTTCGACAACCGGGCCGCGGCCCGCAAATCTCCCACGAGAGAATCTCGCCCAAAGACGATACAGGCGGCATGTACAAGGGAATGAATAGATTGGCAAGCGGCTGGACACACATCAGCCTTCGATGTGCTCTCCCCCTTATTGGACGCCGTGCCTATTGAGCCGTTTCAAGCAAGAACTCAACCACATGAAGACCCCACCAAAAGGCTCAGCCAAACTATCGTCAAAATTGATACGTATACTCAAACACTCCAATAAATGGAGACCCGTTTTGGATTTTATTAAAAAACTGAATTTAGCTGCTCTTATTTCCCTTACCGTCGGCCAAACAGCAATGGCCGCAGAACTCGTTCCGCGCGACAGGCAGGAAGCCGCTTCAGCTTATTGTGAAGTGGAATGGACCAATTATGTAAATCACGCATCAAATCAGACTTTAGATGACTGGGCAGGATACCCCCCGCTCGGGATTGACCCGGATATCGACACGCCAACCACGGACGCGTTTAACAAATTCGCACTCTCGGCTTTGGCACTTGCTGAATATCTTGGGAGCTACTCCCAGATGACGCCAACGGAGCTGCAAAAACCGGAACAATACGCGCGGTTCAAGTCTCAATTTGACTTGGCCACGTGTTTGACACCCACAGAAGCCGAGAAAGATCTGATCGTTGCATTTGGTCAATCAACCATGGGCCTAAGTGAAACGAAGATACGGACCGAATTCTTTGCAGCCATAAATCTGCATTCCTGCACCGGCATCGAAGGCAACAGCAAAAAAATCTTCCAGTTGGACCCACAGAGCGCCAGTTTCAGCAGCGATTTCCAAGCAATCCAAGCTACCATTGTAACATCATGCGAGTAGAATAAGATCAAATGACAGCGCGCCAAGCCTCTGGCTTGGCGCGCCACGGGACTACATGGGCGATCTGAACCCATTGCGCGCCCAGCATCCACCCAAGGGCAAACGGCACGCCCCTTGGCATAGGCCGACACTAAAACTAAAAATCCCGCCGAAGTCATCGACGGGATTTCAAAATAGCATTTGCAACTATGCGCCGGGCTTAGCCTTGTTTGGTAACCTGAGTGAAGTCCAGTTCCACCGGAGTTTCACGACCAAAGATGGACACGGTAACCTTCAGCTTCTGATGCTCGTCGTCGACACCTTCGACCATGCCATCGAAATCTTCGAACGGTCCGTCGTTGACCTTGACCTTTTCACCCACTTCAAAGGTGATCAATGTGCGCGGCGCTTCTTCGTTTTCGCTGACGCGGTTGAGGATCCCGTTCACCTCTGCATCGCGCATCGGCATCGGACGCCCCTGCGGGCCAAGGAAGCCGGTAACGCGGTTGATCGAGGAAATCAGATGGTAGCCACGGTCCGACATTTCCATGTGGACCAGAACATAGCCCGGCATAAAGCGACGCTCAGAGGTCACTTTCTTACCGCGACGCACTTCGATCACTTCTTCAGTTGGAACCAGAACTTCATCGATCTCGTCCTCGAGACCTTTCTCGATCACTTCGGCACGGATTTGCTCTGCGATTTTTTTCTCGAAATTCGAAAGAACGCTGACCGAATACCACCGTTTCGCCATGAACTTGATCGTCCTTGTTCTGTCACGTGGACTTGTGTGCCCACACCGTTGATTACATTTTTTTCGTGCCCAACCAACATTTAAGCGGACAGTGCACAGACCCAACAAAAAGCGGCGCGCAACCGAATCGCCACACGCCATTGTTGGGGATAGCGGCTGAACTACTCTGGCTGACCGCCAAGATCAAGTGTCAGCACGCGGCGTAAGAAGGAAGCTTATGCCCTTCGCCTCGACTTATCCGAGTATGAACGCCAGACCGGAACGAATAGCCAGATCCACTAACGCAAAGAAAACAGCAGTCAAAGCTGCCATGATGAAAACCATAACGGTTGTCAGCAAAACTTCGCGTCGTGTTGGCCATACAACCTTGGAGACCTCGGCGCGGACCTGCTGGATAAACTGAACGGGATTGATGCTGGCCATTTGGCTGCGTCTCTTTTGCTGTTTTGCTATCCGCGGGATTTAGCTGGTGTAGCGCGTGAATTCAAGGGGCGATGCCGCCGCTACCCGTTTTCCCTCACGTGGAATTCTGGTTTGGCACTGAAGAAGCCACAACATTGGAACGGGAAGATTGGTTTAACACTCACCGCCCACTAGAGCCGATCTGAAATGTGCCCCAAGCAGAAACAGAGGCAAAATCTGCGCAATTCTGGCAACTTCAGACAAGGTCGCGCACCTCAGACACATCAGCGTCCGCCAAAACCTGCGTGATCCAAACACCGGATTTTTCAAGGGCGCAGGTCGGGCTTGCTTTGAGCCCTATTCGAGTTGGAAAATTTTATTTAATTTTCTCAACGCGTTAATCTGTGTCAAAAGATCCTGCACAACGGTTAAAGCAATACCGTACACGGAATCAATTCTATCTTAATTTTCTCATCCTACTTCTGAATATCACGCGGGCCCAAAGCACAGAAACGTGCTTCCGCAAAAGCGTTTCGTAAGTGAGATAGGATTCCATGACCGTCGCAACCAGTCTTAGCAAAGCCCAACGTCTTGAACACAAAGAGAAACTCGAAGACGCCGCCAAAATTTATGGTGATATTCTGTCGCGATACCCGCAGAACATCAAGGCGCGGACGGCTCTCAGTTCACTACGGAATCGGTTGGAAAACATTGATGAACCGCCAAGCGAGTTGATCGAGCAGGTTCGGCAATTGATTTCCACAGGTAACATCGACAAAGCGGCGGCGACCTGTGCCAGCAACCTGAATACTTACCGAAAATCCCACTTTCTTTGGCAATCGTTGGGCCGGTGCCATTTTTTGCGCAACGCACTTAACGAAGCCGCGACTTGCCTAAACAAAGCCTTGGAATTGGACAGTGGCAAAGGAGAAACCTACAGCCTGATGGCAAGCGTTTGCACCAAACAAGGTCAGATGCAAAATGCTCAGGCGTTGTTTCGCAAGGCCTTGGAGCTTGAACCTAAGAGTTTGGTAACACTCAACGACTTCGGTAACTTATTACTAAGTCTCGGCAACGCGGGAGAAGCGCATACGCTGTTGAAGACTGCCAGTGAGTTGGCACCGGACAACGCACGAGTTCTGTACAATTTTGCCTCTGCACTGAGAGAAACAGGACAAATCTCCGACGCTCAATTGATGCTAGAAAGAGCTGCCGCCTGTGATAGTTCGCTGTTCGAAGTTCACCATAACTTGGGCCAAATCCATATTCAAAACGGCAGTTATGAACAGGCCGTCCCGTGTCTGGATCGAGCCCTCCAAACAAATAGAAAAAACGATAGTACGTTAACATCGAAACTACATGCCATGGCCCATCTAAACAACTGGGCCTGGGTTGACGAATATGCACAGAACCGTCGTTTCATCGGCTTGCAAGGCGCGGCCTGTCAACCGTTTCACTTGATGACGATGGAGGATAATCCTGACCTGCTCCGGATCCGTACGCAGGCCTATGCTGGTGAAAAAATCCCCGTGGCGACCCCACCTCGTCGTCAGCCACCCTCGGATCGCCCAGAACGTTTGAGAATTGGGTATTTCTCTGCCGACTTCCACGATCACGCTACGATGCATCTAATGGGTGGTCTGTTTGCATCACATGACCGGGCACGATTTGAGACATTTGCCTATTCATATGGACCGAATCTCGATGACGAAGGTCGTGCACAGGTTCGTAACAATGTGGATCATTTTGTTGAGGCTTCTGCTATGTCCGACACTGATCTTATCTCCCGGGCACAACAAGACTCGTTGGATATCGCCATTGATCTCAAAGGTTACACTGGCGGGAACAGATGCGCGATTTTTGGTGCCCGATTGGCGCCCATTCAGGTTTCGTATTTGGGTTACCCAGGAACGATGGGCAGCACAGCCTACGACTATATGATTGCCGATTGGGAGACCTGCCCTCCCGGCAGTGAACGGCATTACGATGAGCATTTAATTCGCATGCCCAACAGCTATCAAGTCAATGATCGCAACAGGGTAATTTCCGAACGGCAATTTACCAAAACCGAATGCGGCCTTCCGGAGTCCGGTTTCGTATTTTGCTGCTTTAACAACAGCTACAAAATCACCCCATCTGAATTCGATATTTGGATGAAACTAATGCGCCAGGTGGACGACAGTGTCTTGTGGTTGTTGGATACCAGCGAGGCATCAAAAAGAAATTTGCGGAACGAAGCCCAAGCACGCGGGGTCGAGCCTGAGAGATTGGTGTTTGCAGAACGGATGCCCCAAGGTGATCATTTGGCTCGGCACAAGCTGGCAGATCTGTTTCTGGATACCTTCGCCTATAACGCCCACACAACCGCCAGTGATGCTTTGTGGGCAGGTTTGCCGATCCTTACAATGGCAGGGAAGCAATTTGCCGCCCGCGTCAGCGCCAGCCTGTTAACAGCAACTGGCTTGCCAGAATTGATCACTCACTCACCGGCCGCATACGAAAGACAAGCGCTCGCTTTGGCACAGGACCCCGCGCGTTTGGCGGCGATTACGGCTAAACTCAAGTCCAACCGCCTTGCAGCACCACTCTTTGACACGCAGTGCTTTACGCGAGACCTGGAAGAAGGACTGGATCTTGCATATGGCCGCTGGCTCAAAGGGGAACAGCCTGATCACATCGATGTGGCGACGTCTTCCAGCGGCTATACTCACATGCCCAATTCAGCTGCGGTGGCATAACAAAATTGCGCGCATCAAGGCACGACAGCTTTGATGCGCGGAAACGTGGTGACTGCAGACATGTGTCGCATGCGACGCTTTACGTTCTAATTCTTCAGGAAATGGCAGGGGCATCAGGGTTCGAACCCGAGACCTACGGTTTTGGAGACCGTCGCTCTACCAACTGAGCTATACCCCTGCGGTGCCGGTGTTCCTAAGCCACTGGCGCGACAGTATCAAGAGGGAATTCGCGTCAAAACCCCGACATTTGCCGGCAAGACTGGAACGATCCGTGCCTCTGGTCTATGACTGGCGAAAAAGGACCCCGTGACGTGAGCCTGCGCAAGAAAATCGCCGACAGCCCCCACTTTAATCGCGCTATCGAAGGCCTCTTTGCCAACTATGTGCGATTCGCGTTTCGCACCTCTCGTTGGCAGCGAAAGGGCTTTGAAGAAATGGACGCCTGCGCGGCGCGCGGAGAGCCAGTTATTTTTGTGTTGTGGCACCAGCGTCTGATCATGGCGCCCTATATGTTCGACACATCAAAGGGTCGTATTTGTGCCCTGACCTCTGCTGCGCGCGCCGGCCGGCTAGCTGGGCAGATCTTGGTGCGCTTGGGATTTGAGACCATACCGATGTCCAGCCACCAACGTCACGTCGCACTGTCGCGGGAAGTGTTGCGCCGGACGAAGGACGGATGTTCCATTGGCCTGGCCGCCGATGGACCGCGTGGGCCTGCACGGCGTTCTTCTGAAGTGCCGGTGATGTGGGCGCGCATGACTGGCTGCCGCGTCTTTACGGTCGCCTTTGCCCAGCCTCGGGTGATGAAACTACCGACATGGGACAAGCAAATGCTACCCCTGCCTTTTTCCCGCGGTGTTTTTCTGTGTGAAGAATGGACCGAAACCGTTCCCAAAAAACCGTCTGAGGACCAAGTATCCGCACTCCAAAAGAGTATCTCTGACGCGTTGGACACGATAACCGCACGCGCCGACAGCTTGGCAGATCGACAAATCAGCCGCGACGCCTGACGAACGCGCGTTAGGGCCTTGGGCTAAGACAAATCCTGGGCAAGCACAGCCGTTACGACTGTGCGGATCCCTTCCTCCAGCTCATCCTCACTTTGCGCACGGTCCACTAGCCCATGCGCGCAAGAAACCAAAAGCGTGGCTAATGGCGCCGCACGATCGCCATGCTCCGAGCGCATGACTGGCACGAGTAGATCAACCACCCATTGGTCCGGCTGGTCCGAGCGGTCCTGATACAGTTTCTTTTTTCCTGCCAAAAGCTCATCAGCATGTGGTGAACCCTGCAAAAGGCGATGAACCATTCGTGATTTCTCGACCAGCGCGTCCGACACTCTATTCGACGTTGACATGTCCTGTTGCAGACATCGCGTCACCGCCTGTTCAAGACGTGCATTAAAACGCGCCAAGACCCCCAGAAATACAGCTTCTTTATCAGGGAAATACCCGTAAAGCGTCGGTTTTGCGACCCCAGCTTCCTTGGCAAGCCCCGCCATGGTTGCCCCACGCAGACCAAGTCGAAGGAACAGTTGTTCAGCTGCATCAAAAATTTGTTCCTGCTTTCGCAAGGCGCGGGTTGAAAGTGCCATTCGACCTTCACTATATGTTTTGAACGATATTCGTTCATTTGGTTCAATTTAGGAACACGCCTATGACGGCTAACTCAAATACTAAAGTTCTTCTTACCGGGATAACAGGGTTTCTCGGAGGCCATATTGCGCTCACGCTCTTGAATGAGGGCTTTAACGTATGCGGTTCGATGCGCGACCTGTCACGCGAAGAATCCGTTCGCACCATGCTGGCCGAGCACGGCGCGGATGTCTCGCGACTGACCTGCATCCAGCTTGATCTCTCCCAGGACGCAGGTTGGGATCAGGCTGCTGCGGATGCTGACTACTTGATACATGTGGCCTCCCCCTTTGTGACGGCAATGCCGCGCGACAAGTCTGAGCTCATTTCGCCAGCCGTTGAAGGCACGGAACGCGCCATCAACGCAGCGCTGCGCGCCGGCGTTAAGCGGGTGGTTCTAACGTCCTCGGCAGTTGCGATTGTGAACGGAAGAGGCCCAACAGGCCCCACACACCTCGGCCCAGAGGATTGGGCCGATCCAGACGGTGGAAAATTAAACGCATATGCGGAGTCAAAAACCCGAGCAGAACGACGAGCCTGGGACCTGATGCAAAAGGCTGGGCGGGCACAGGACCTGACAGTGATTAACCCAGGTTTTATCCTGGGGCCCCTTTTAGACAATGATCCGGGCATATCCGGAGACTTAATCCGGCGTTTCCTGAGCGGCGAATTTCCGGGCGTGCCGGACTTGTATCTGCATCTGATTGATGTCCGCGACCTTGCACAGATCCACACAAAGGCTTTGACTGACCCTGGGACCTTCGGCTGTCGCGTTCCTGCCGCCTTTACCATGCTCTCGCTACTCGACATCGCCAAAATGTTGAAAACAGCCATGCCAGAGCGCGCTAAAAAGTTGCCCAAGATGACGCTCCCGAATTGGCTTGTACGCATCTACGCGCTGTTAAATGCGGATATACGAGCGAATCTGGTTGAGATCGGATATCAGCCTGATCTGGACGCCACCCGAAGTCGTGCGCTGTTACAGCAGGATCCGACACAAGCCGCCCAAACCATCGCTGCGATGGCCGTCAGCCTTGAACAACGCGGGTTGCTGCCAGAATAAGGGAGACCTGTTGCGCTCCAATTTCTCGGCGAAAACACCCGGAATGGACAAAGGCCGCCCCTAGGGGCGGCCTTTCTATCAATCAAAACCGGCGGCTCTCGGCGACTTCCCGTTGGAAAACCGCCTGACGCCACTGTTTCAAAAATTACTCAGTGATTTTGGACACAACGCCCGCGCCAACGGTGCGGCCGCCTTCGCGGATCGCAAAGCGCAGACCGTTTT
>CANMIX010000022.1 GCA_947497985.1 uncultured Paracoccaceae bacterium | reverse complement strand
ATCTTACGCAAAATCGCAGAAAACGACTTCGGATCCCTGGGCGACACATCAACCCTCGCCGACCCGTCCGTCGTCGAAGACCTCATCAAAAATCGTCAGCAAGCGTAAAAGGGAGAACTGCCATGATGGATGGAGATGTCATTACACGCCCTGCGGTTCTAATCCTTTTGGGCCCTCCAGGTGCCGGCAAGGGCACCCAAGCGCGGCGGTTGGAAGAGAAATTCGGTCTGGTGCAGCTGAGCACCGGCGATCTGCTGCGCGCAGCCGTAGCTGCGGGCACCGAAGCGGGCAACCAGGCCAAGGCGGTGATGGAAGCCGGTGGTCTGGTCTCGGATGAGATTGTGATTGCGATCCTGCGCGACCGGTTGACCGAAGACGATTGCCAACAAGGTGTCATTCTGGACGGTTTCCCGCGTACCACGGTTCAGGCCGAAGCGCTGGATGTCTTGTTGGATGAAACCGGGCAGCGCATCAATGCGGCGATCAGCATGGATGTGGATGATGCCGCCATGGTGGAGCGTATTTCCGGCCGCTACACCTGTGCCGGCTGCGGCGAGGGCTATCACGACAGCTTCAAACAGCCACAGGTCGCAGGCACTTGTGACAATTGCGGCAGCACCGAGATGAAGCGACGCGCGGACGACAATGCCGAAACTGTTTCAAGCCGGCTTGAGGCCTATCACGCCCAGACCGCGCCCTTGGTCAGCTATTACCAGACCAAAGGGGTTCTGGCCTCAGTCGACGCCATGGGCGCAATCGACGAGATCACCACAGCCCTTGGCGACATCGTCACCAATTCTTTGTGAGTTTTGCGGTCAGGCCGGGACAACCCCGGCCTGACCGCAGCCCCGTTTCATCCTGTGTTTTTGGGAAACAGGGGGCAAAAGCCCGGTCGAAATAAGCCGGGCATCGAAGGGAGCGGGCGTTTCGGGGAGGACAATCGGAACGCCCACGTATGGAGGAAAAGGAGAGCCGCTATGACGGATCAATCCACACATGGGACAGGAGCCAGCGAGTCTGACAAGACCTACTGGCAAGCCAACCTGCGCATTATCTACGTCAGCCTCGTTATCTGGGCGCTGGTATCATTTGGTTTTGGCATTCTGCTGCGCCCGCTTTTGGCGGGTATCTCTGTTGGGGGCACGGACCTTGGTTTCTGGTTCGCACAACAGGGTTCTATTCTGGTCTTTCTGGGCCTGATTTTCTTTTACGCCTGGCGCATGAACACGCTGGACCGTGAACACGGCGTCGAAGAGGAGTAACCCGATGGACCAGTTTGTTATCAACCTGCTGTTTGTGGGCGCATCCTTTGCGCTTTATATCGGCATCGCGATCTGGGCCCGTGCGGGTTCCACTTCTGAATTCTACGCCGCGGGTCGCGGTGTTCACCCAGTCACCAACGGCATGGCGACCGCAGCGGACTGGATGTCTGCGGCCTCGTTCATCTCGATGGCTGGGCTGATTGCCTTCACCGGCTATGACAACTCTTCGTTCCTGATGGGGTGGACCGGTGGTTACGTTCTGCTGGCGCTGCTCTTGGCGCCTTACTTGCGTAAATTCGGCAAATTCACCGTGTCCGAATTCATCGGTGATCGCTTCTACAGCCCAACCGCGCGTATCGTTGCGGTGATCTGTCTGATCGTAGCCTCCACCACCTATGTGATCGGCCAGATGACTGGTGTTGGCGTCGCCTTTGGTCGCTTCCTGGAAGTCTCAAACACCGCAGGTCTGTTGATCGGTGCCTGTGTGGTTTTTGCCTATGCGGTATTTGGCGGCATGAAAGGTGTGACCTACACGCAGGTTGCGCAATATTGCGTTCTGATCATGGCCTACACCATTCCGGCGATCTTTATCTCGCTGCAACTGACCGGCACGCCGATCCCGGCTCTGGGTCTGTTTGGCGATCACGCCGCATCAGGTGAGCCTTTGCTGGCGAAACTGGACGCGATCGTGACTGAGCTGGGCTTCAACGAATATACCGCCCACCACTCTGACACGCTGAACATGGTACTATTCACCCTGTCACTGATGATCGGAACCGCCGGTCTGCCCCACGTGATCATGCGCTTCTTTACCGTACCGCGCGTGGCTGACGCACGTTGGTCTGCAGGCTGGACCCTGGTGTTCATCGCATTGCTGTACCTCACTGCTCCGGCTGTTGGTGCAATGGCGCGTCTGAACATCACCGAAATGATGTGGCCCAATGGTGGCATCGACGGCGGTGCAGTAACCGTTCAGCAGATCGAAAACGATCCGCAGTACGACTGGATGTCCACATGGCAGAAAACCGGCCTGTTGGCATGGGAAGACAAAAACGGCGATGGTGCGATCCAGTACTATAACGACAAAAACGCCGATATGACCGCAGTGGCCGAAGCAAACGGCTGGGCGGGCAACGAACTGACCAAGTTCAACCGTGACATCCTGGTTCTGGCCAACCCCGAAATCGCCAACCTGCCGGGTTGGGTTATTGGTCTGGTCGCGGCAGGTGGTCTGGCGGCGGCGCTGTCCACGGCGGCGGGTCTGTTGCTGGCGATCTCCTCAGCTGTGTCTCACGACCTGATCAAGGGTTCGATCAATCCAAATATCTCGGAAAAGAACGAGCTGTTGTCGGCCCGTATTGCGATGGCTGTGGCGATTGCGGTTGCAACCTATTTGGGTCTGAACCCTCCCGGCTTTGCGGCGCAAACCGTGGCTCTGGCCTTTGGTCTGGCGGCGGCGTCGATCTTCCCGGCGCTGATGATGGGGATCTTCTCGACCCGTATCAACAACACCGGCGCGGTTGCGGGTATGATTGCAGGTCTGACCATCACCTTGCTTTACATCTTCCTGCACAAGGGTTGGTTCTTCATCCCTGACACCAACAGCTTCACGGATGCAGATCCGCTGCTTGGCACCATCAAATCCACCTCCTTTGGTGCAATTGGTGCGGCGGTGAACTTTGCAGTGGCCTTTGTTGTGGCAGGCATGACCAAAGAAACCCCGAAAGAGATCGTGGACCTGGTCGAAAGCGTGCGCGTTCCCCGTGGCGCAGGCGCTGCACAGGACCACTAAGACAGCGCGATTGGGCGGGGGTTTTCCCTGCCCAATCACAGCAAATCTGGTCCTGTTCGGCACCTCCCAGCCGAGCAGGGCCTTTCACATTCAAAGGGTGCCGCCATGGCCTTAAGTTCTGACCAGATCACCCGGTTTTTGAAATCGGTCCACCCTTACGACTCGCTTGAGCTTGAGGCGCTGACCCATCTCGCGCAAAGCTTTACGGCGACGAAATACACTGCCGACAGCTGGATTTACCAATTCGACAGACCTGCACCGGGGCTGTTCCTCATCTACGAGGGCGCGGTTGAAGTCACCGATGGCACCGGCGCGGTTGTCTCCCATCTGGGATTGCGCAATTCCTTTGGCGAACGGGGATTGTTGCGCGACGGGATCGCGGTCACCAATGCCCGCGCCGAAGAAGACAGCCTGATCCTGCAACTGCCTCCCAAAGCCTTTGACCAATTTCTGACGGCCAGCGCGGCAGCGCGTAAATTCTTTGATCGATCACGGGCTGAGAAGACCACAAACCACAGTCTGGCAACCAGCCGGGTTCAGGACCTGATGGCCACAAACCCCAAATGCTGCGCGCCCGATGACAGCGTTCATCTCGCCGCGCAGATGATGCGCGAGCACCGAATTTCCTCGCTCTGTGTTGGACATAATCGCCAGTTGCTGGGCATTTTGACCACCAAGGACATGACAAACAAAGTGGTCGCCGAAGGCCTGCCGCCCGAAACCCCGGTTGGCGCGATCATGGCGCGCGATCCGCTGACACTGCCGCCAAACGCATTGGGCTCGGACGTGTTGCATCTGATGATCAGCCGCCGCATCGGCCATGTGCCAATCGTCGAAAACGGAGCGCTGGTCGGCATGATCACCCAGACCGATCTGACCCGGTTTCAGGCTGTGACCTCGGCCGAACTGCTACATCACATCGCCGAAGCTCAAAGTGCGGATGAAATGGCCCAAGTCACCGCCCGCATCCCATCCCTGCTGGTGCATCTGGTCGGTGCAGGCAACCGTCACGAGGTGGTGACGCGGCTGATCACCGATGTCGCCGATGCGGTCACCCTGCGCCTGTTGGAATTGGCCGAGGCGCAATTTGGCGCAGCCCCGGTCCCCTATCTGTGGCTCGCCTGCGGCTCCCAAGGGCGACGCGAGCAAACAGGCGTCAGCGATCAGGACAATTGCCTGATCCTGCACGATGACGTGTCCGAGGGCGATATGCCCTATTTCCACCGAATGGCGGCATTTGTCAGCGATGGCCTGAACACCTGTGGCTATGTCTATTGCCCCGGTGACATGATGGCGACCAATCCACGCTGGTGCCAGCCGTTGCGGGTCTGGCGTGACTATTTCAACGCCTGGATCAACAAACCCGACCCCGAGGCACAGATGCTGGCCTCCGTCATGTTCGATCTGCGCGCCATCGCCGGCGACCGCAACCTGTTTGCCGATCTGCAAGATGCCACATTGCAGCAAGCCCGCGAAAACTCGATCTTTGTGGCGCATATGGTGGCAAATTCACTGAAACACACGCCGCCTCTTGGACTGCTACGCGGCCTTGCGACCATCCGGTCGGGCGAACACAAAAACCAGTTGGATCTAAAGCACAACGGCGTGGTGCCGGTGGTCGACCTGGGGCGGATCTATGCGCTGCAGGGGCAGTTGACATCCGTCAACACCCGCGCCCGCCTGGAAGAGGCCGCCCATGCCGGCGGGCTCAGCTCATCCGGGGCGCATGATCTGCTGGACGCCTACGACATGATCGCCGAAACCCGCCTGCAACATCAGGCCGCGTTGATCAAACAGGGCAAAAAACCCGACAACTACCTGTTGCCCGCCGTATTGTCGGATCTGGAACGCAGTCATCTGCGCGATGCCTTTGTGGTGGTAAAAACAATGCAATCTGCCGCTGCACAGGGGCGCGGTGTGCTAAGCTAAGAATAAGTGTCAGACAGACGCTTGTGGGAGGAAGAGAATGTTTTTGGAATTGCTTGCAACGATCCTGGCCGGTGTTGGTGGCGCAGGGGTGATGATGTTGGTGAACAAGGTCATCGGCAGCCGCCTACCACGTTGGTTGACACCCGTGGCCGCAGGCGCTGCGATGATCGGGGTCACGATTTCGAACGAATACAGCTGGTACAGCCGCACCAGCGCCAGCCTGCCCGAGGGGATGGTGATTGCGGAAACCGTTGAAAACCAAGCCGCTTTCCGGCCCTGGACGCTGGCCTTCCCCTATGTGGATCGCTTTGTTGCTGTGGATGAACCCAACGCCCGCACCCACGATGATCATCCGGGATTGGTGCTGGCGGATCTATATTTCTATGGCCGTTGGGCCACGGTGCACAAACTGCCGGTCTTGGCGGACTGCCCGGCTGGCAAACGTGCAGCGCTTGCCGATGGCATCGAATTCAACGCTGACGGCAGCGTGACCGGGGCCGAGTGGGTCGCCTCTGCCGGTGACGATGCGGTGTTGAACGTCTTGTGCGGAGGGGACTATGCCACGTGATCTGAGCCTGCGCACACGGGTTCTGCTGTTTTTTGTCCTGATAGCCATCGCCGGGCTTGTGGCGGTGGGTCTGGGCCTATTCCTGGGGGCACGTCACGCAGAAAACGGCGATCTGAACAGCGCCCTGACATATGCCGGACTGGTGGCCGCCCTGGGAATTTTAGCCGTCACCGCAGGGGTTTGGCTGTTGTTTGACGAAAACGTCGCCAAACCAATCGAGCGTCTGTCAGCAGAGATGCGCAGCCGTGCCCATGCCGGTGTTTCCTCGACCCTCAACACAGATGATGCGCGGTACTTAGGCGATCTGGCGCCCGCCGCGCGCGCCGTGACCGGTCAATTGTCCCACAACAGCACCGCCGCCGCACGAGCGGTGGCTGATGCGACCCAACATCTGGCCACCGACCGCGAACAGCTCAAAACCTTGTTGACCGACATCCCGCTCGCCATCGTGCTGGTGAACGCCGCCCACCAGATCACCCTTTATGATGGGCAGGCCGCCGGGGTTCTGTCGCAGATCCATGTGCCGCGCCTGAATGCCTCGATCTTTGACTATTTTGACAAGGCGCAGCTCGTCGCCGCACATGTGACCCTACAGGCCAAACGAAACTGCCTGCCCGTGACCCTACGCACCACTCAAGGCGAATTGGAGATCGATGCCCGTCTGCTGCCCCTCAGTCGTGGTGACGGCTATATGATTGTGCTGGACGCCGCACACGCCCTGATCGATGCAGATGATGCGCGACCGCTGGTCTATGACTTTGCGCTGACAACCACGCAGGATTTGCCCCCTCAGCTGGAAAACCGCCCTCTGAACGCATTGAACTTTGTGGTTTTTGACACCGAAACCACTGGGTTGATGCCGCACAAGGACGACATAGTGCAGCTTGGCGCCGTGCGGGTTGTAAACGGCCGTATCGTCGCCGGAGAAGAGCTGAACACGTTGGTCAACCCAGGCCGCGCCATTCCGCTGGCTTCAACCAAAGTGCATGGGATTGCTGACAAAATGGTTCTGGACGCACCGGACCCGATTGCTACCACTGCAAGGTTTCATGCCTATGCCCAAGGCGCGGTGATTGTGGCCCATAACGCGCCTTTTGATATGGCGTTTATGCGTCGCTACGGCAAATCCAACCAGCTGGTCTGGGATCAGCCCATTTTGGACACGGTCTTGTTGTCTGCCATCTTGTTTGGTGCGAGCGCCACCCATACGTTGGACGCCCTGTGTGACCGTCTGGATGTCACCATTCCGTCGGCTTTGCGTCACACCGCATTGGGGGACGCTCATGCCACCGCCGAGGTGCTGTGCAAGATGCTGCCCATGCTGAAATCACGCGGTCTGACCACATTTGAACGGATCCTGACCGAGACCCGCAAACACGGAAAACTGCTTGAAGATCTGAACTGATCCGCGCGCGGCAGGCGATTACCTACCACGGCTTGAAACTGTTTCGACGTATTCAATATTGATCTTTTGCCCAAACACGCGTTAAAGGCCCCGCAAACCGGTCGCAGCCTACCCGGTTATCAAAACAAGGGTCAAAATATGAAAACGATTGTTGTCTGCTCCGGCGGAATGGATTCCGTGGCGCTTGCCCATATCGTGGCAAAAGAGCATGAACTTACTCGGCTGGTCTCCTTTGACTACGGCCAACGTCACCGCAAAGAGCTGGATTTTGCCGCCGCCGCCGCCACGCGATTGGGCGTGCCCCATGACATCATTGATATGCGCGGCATCGGTGCGAGCCTGACCGGGTCGGCGCTGACCGATGATATTGACGTCCCCGATGGCCATTATGCCGAAGAGACGATGAAGGTTACCGTGGTTCCCAACCGCAATGCGATCATGTTGACGGTTGCCTTTGGCATCGCCGCCGCCAATGGCGATGATGCGGTGGCAACAGCCGTGCATGGCGGTGACCACTTTATCTATCCCGATTGCCGCCCGGCCTTTACCGAAGCCTTCAACACCATGCAGGCGGCCGCACTGGACGGCTACGCCGACGTGCAGCTTTTCACGCCTTTCGTGCATAAATCCAAAGCCGATATCGCCATCGAAGGATCTGCCGCAGGCACGCCTTTTGCGGACACTTGGTCCTGCTACAAAGGGGGCGAGGTCCACTGTGGGCGCTGCGGCACCTGTGTGGAACGGCGCGAGGCCTTCGATCTGGCCAATATCAACGACCCCACCGAATATGCAGACCCGGACTTCTGGAAAGCCGTGGTTGAGGAGGCCGAATAATGTATCGCATCACCAAAGAATTCACCTTCTCGGCGTCGCACCGTCTGACCACATTGGTGGACGGCCACCCCTGTTCGCGCGTGCATGGCCACAATTACATCGTCGTGGTCGAACTTGTGGCGGCAGAGCTGAATGAACATGGGTTTGTCCGCGAATACCGCGATCTGGATGCGTTGAAATCCTATATTGATGAGTGTTTCGACCATCGCCACCTGAACGATGTGTTGGACATGCCAACGTCCGAGGTTCTGGCCAAACACTTCTATGACTGGTGCAAAGCCCGCTGGGATGAGGTCTCCTGTGTGCGGATCTCGGAAACACCCAAGATCTGGGCTGAATACCGACCATGACCCTGCGCATCGCCGAAATTTTTGGGCCTACGATCCAGGGCGAAGGCGCGCTGATCGGGGAACCAACCGTATTCATTCGCGCCGGTGGCTGCGATTTTCGCTGCAGCTGGTGTGACAGCCTGCATGCGGTCGACAGCGCCTATCGCCACAGCTGGACCCCGATGACCGCCGATGAGGTCTGGGCCGAGGTCAAGCGCCTGTCCCATGGCAAACCGTTGACCGTGTCCATCAGTGGCGGCAATCCGGCCATTCAGGACTTTTCCAAAGTGATCGAACGGGGCAAGGCCGAAGGCTACCGTTTTGCTTGTGAGACCCAAGGCTCGATCGCCAAACCCTGGTTTGCCGATCTCGACACGCTGGTTCTATCGCCCAAACCGCCCTCAAGCGGCGAAAGCGAGGATTGGGTCGCCTTTGAAACCTGCCTGGAATCAGCAGGCGTCTCTCCCGATACCGTGCTCAAGATCGTGATTTTTGATGATGTGGATTACGCATGGGCCCGCGGTGTCGCTGAGCGCTATCCACAAATGCAGCTCTACCTTCAGCCCGGTAATCCAACCTCTGATCCCGAACAGGCGATTGAGCTGCAGGACAATATCGACCGCATGCTATGGCTGCTCGAAAAAATCACCGCCGATGCATGGTTTACGCCGCGCATTCTTCCCCAGCTCCATGTGCTCCTGTGGGGCAACAAACGGGGCGTCTGATCCGAGGACAATGATATGACTGATAGTATTTACAGCAATCTCAAACAGCTGGGCGGCGATACAGTGATGCCAGCCTCACCCGAAGACGCGGTGCTGGAACGGGTGCAAAACCCCCAGGCGGATGTCTTGTACAACGTGCGTTTCACCGCGCCGGAGTTCACCTCATTGTGCCCGATGACAGGCCAACCTGATTTCGCCCATCTGATGATCGACTATGTGCCCGGTGAATGGCTGGTCGAAAGCAAGTCGCTGAAACTGTTCCTGGGCGCGTTCCGCAACCACGGCGCCTTCCACGAGGATTGCACCATCTCGATTGCCCGCCGTTTGGTCGAATTTCTGGATCCCAAATGGCTGCGTATCGGCGGCTATTGGTATCCGCGTGGCGGCATTCCAATTGACGTCTTCTGGCAGACCGGAGAGACGCCAGCCGGTGTCTGGATCCCGGACCAAGGCGTGCCCCCCTATCGCGGCCGCGGTTGATCCCCGCGACCGGATTTGATCAAAAAAGGCGTGCGCGGTTTACGCGCGCACCACGTTCTGGGTCTGAACGCCAAGGCCTTCGACGCTCAGGCGCATGACCTCGCCGCCCTGAAGGAAACGCTGCGGCTTTAGCCCCATGCCGACACCCGGAGGTGTCCCGGTTGAAATCACATCACCCGGCTGCAGGCTCATGAATTGGCTGCAATAGGCAACCAGCGTGGGGACGTCGAATACCATTTTGGATGTATTGCCGTTTTGCAGACGGGTGCCGTCAATTTCCAACCAAAGCGGCAGGTTGTTCGGGTCCGCAATCTCATCCCGGGTTACCAGCCAGGGGCCCAGCGGTCCGTGGGTGTCATGGCCCTTGCCCTTGTCCCACGTGCCGCCGCGGTTAAGCTGCGCGTCACGTTCAGAGACATCATTGATCACGCAATAGCCTGCGACATGGTCCATCGCGTCTTCTTCCACGATGTAGCGCCCGCCGGTGCCAATGATAATGCCCAGCTCGACTTCCCAATCGGTCTTTTCCGACCAGCGCGGGATTTCCACATCATCATCGGGCCCGGAAATGGCCGAGGTCCATTTGGAGAAAATCACCGGCTCCTTCGGCAAATCCAGACCCGCCTCGGCCGCGTGATCGGCGTAGTTCAGACCGATGCAGATGAATTTGCCAACGTTGCCAACACAGGCCCCCAGTCGCAGATCCTGTTGCGGCGTGCCTTCAACCAGCGGCAAGTCTGCCAGATTCAGTTGCTTGAGACGCTCCAACTGATCCGTGACCAGCGCATCACCGGCAATGTCGCCGACAACCTGCGACAGGTCCCGAACCTTACCATCGTGATCGATTACGCCTGGTTTCTCGGCGCCTTTTGCGCCGTATCGTACTAATTTCACTGCATCTGCCCCGTGTCAATTTCCGGTGCAGAAAACCCGCCAGCGCGATAAAAGGCAAGGGATATTGCTTAGCCGCGTGCCACCAGCGGCGCGGTGAAATAGCGATCCACCAAGGACAAGAGTTCGGCCGGCGTCACGGGCTTATGCAGGCTCTCATCCACACCCTGGCTTTGACTGACCAAAACCTCGGCGACGCTGTCCTCATCTGTGACCCCAATAATTGGGATCTCTCGCACCTCGGGGTGTTGATCGGCGCGGATGGTTTGAACTGTGTCATCGTGACCGGCCGCACAAAGCCGCAGGTTCACTATAATCATCGCAAATTGAGAGGGCCGCTCGCGCAGCCTAAACAGCCCTTCGGAACAACATGTGGCGGTCTCAACATTGATGTCCAATGCGCGCGCGATTTTGCGCATCATGAAACGGACCGCCGCATCTTCTTCTATCATTAGTATCGTATTGGATCTCGGCATGGAAACGCCTTTATCGGCTTGCCGCATGGTGACAGCGATTGCTCTTTCTTCGCCAGTTCAGCCCCATAAGCGGCATACTCACAAAACAGAAAAAAATCGGCCAAAACTTACTCAACCATACATTGAAAATTAATGTATGTGAACACCTATTTTTTACTGAATGTGTGTTAAACCGTTGATGTAGTGTAACTACGTAGTCAGCTACAGGCGATCCCTCAATGAATACCACAACATAGCAAGCACCAACAAAGGGCTGCGTAGTCGGGGACCACCAGGGAAATTCTGGCCAGGAACGCGCGCAAATGCATCAAATCGCTCGGCTTGACCGGCGACCATTTCGGCAGCGATCTGCCCCGCCAAAGTGGCCATTGCGACTCCATGACCGGAAAAGCCTGACAGGCTCATTACTTTGCCAGACAGTCGTTCAAAATGCGGCATCCGATTCATCGTAATGCCCAATGTGCCGCCCCATGCGTAGTCGATTTCGATGTCGCCGATCTGTGGAAAGATCTCGCGCATTGGTCGTCGCACAGCTTTGGCGATGTCTTTCGGGAATTGATAGCCGTAACTCTCGGTCCCGCCAAACAAGAGACGGTGGTCATCGGAAAACCTGAAATAGTTGACCACGAATTTGCTGTCGGCGACCGCGAAATTGTTGCGGATCAGTTTTTCCTGCAAGGCGGGAGTCACCGGTTTGGTTGCCACAACATAATTGTTGATCGGCATCACTTTGGTTGCCACACGCGGCGCAAGGTTTCCAAGGTAGCCGTTGCATCCCAAGACCACATGCGCGGCCTGCACTTCACCGGTTTCTGTCTTCAACTTGACCTGTGTCTCTTCGGTGATTTGCGAGACTTTGCTCTCTTCATAGATCCGCACGCCTGCCTCGCGCGCCATACGTGCCAGACCAAAGGCAAGTGCCAACGGGTGAATATGCCCAGCCCCCATATCCAGCGTCCCGCTGTAATAGGCAGGAGAGCCAACCAGATGCCGCATCTCCTCCTGATCGAGGTAGCGGATCTGATCATATCCATAGTCCGCGTTCAGCTTTTCGACATAATCACGGCTGTGACGCCCATATCGCGGGCGATGATCCGCGTGAATAATCCCCGAATGAAAATCGGCTTCCACATGGGGCGAGCGCGCAAGCTCTTTCACCAGATCGACGGATTGATTGGCCAGATGCCACAACTTGTGGGCATGATCGACGCCCAGCATCTGTTCCAGCGCGTCTTGTTCAACCCGCTGCCCCTGCCCCACCTGTCCACCGTTTCGCCCCGAAGCCCCAAAACCGACACGCTGTGCATCCAACAAAACAACGTCATATCCGCGGCGGGCAAGATGTAGGGCGCTGGACAGGCCCATAAATCCACCGCCAACCACACAAACGTCGCAGGTGACCTGCCCATGAAGCGCTGGAAAGCGATCCAACGGTTTGGCCGTCGCAGCGTAGTAGGAATTGGGGTATTCACCCGCGCGATCATTTGCGGTCAGCAGGTCCATAGGTGCATCCTTTTCGTCCAGCACAAAGTTAGATGTGCCAGAAAGTCTACAGCTGATCCAGAATAATTTGATCAAATAGTGCTGGCGCGCGCCTGAGGGTGCACGCGCGCCAGTCGAACTTACTTACAAGCGGCCAACGAATTGCCCATGCCTTGCAACAAGTTCACGTAGAAATCAGAGCCAAGGTCGATGGACAGGCCCAAAGGATCCATTTCCAGCTCTTTGATGTCGCCCGCTTCGGCCACGGTGTGCACCAGACCTTTGTTGAATTGCGGTTCCGCAAACACGCAGGCCACGCCCAGATCCCGCACGGTGTCCTGAATTTCAGCGATACGTGCCGCGCTTGGTTTGCTGGCATCCCCGATGGAGATCGCCCCTGCCGCTGCCAGACCAAAGCTTGCCTCAAAATACTGGTAGGCGTCATGGAAAACCACAAACGGCTTGTCTGCCACATGCGCCAGCTCCACGCGCAGGCTGGCAACAACGGCGTCAATCTCGGCCTGACCAGCGGCTGCGTTCGCCTGATAGGTGGCAGCGTTTGCAGGGTCGATTTCTGACAGCTCCTCTGCAATCGCGGACAACCAGACCTTACCATTTTCAGGTGACAGCCAAGCGTGCGGGTCTACGCCGTCGTGATCATGGTCGTCATGGCCCGCGTGATCGTCGTGG
This sequence comes from uncultured Paracoccaceae bacterium, assembly GCA_947497985.1. Lineage (GTDB taxonomy): Bacteria > Pseudomonadota > Alphaproteobacteria > Rhodobacterales > Rhodobacteraceae > Epibacterium. The sequence goes on along the minus strand of CANMIX010000022.1, from coordinate 14,038 downwards.
TCATCATGATCTTTGTGCTCAGCGTGATCTGCATGGTCATCGTGATCGTGGCCATCATGATCGTCATGGCCTGTGTGATCATCGTGGTCATCATGACCTTTATGCTCAGCGTGATCTGCATGGTCATCGTCATCGTGGCCATCATGATCGTCATGGCCTGCGTGATCATCGTGGCCATCATGACCTTTATGCTCAGCGTGATCCCCATGATCATCGTGATCATGGCCGTCATGATCGGCATGGCCTGCGTGACCATCGTGGCCATCATGATCGTCATGGTCTGCATGATCATCGTGGTCATCATGATCGTCGTGGCCCGCATGGTCATCGTGGTCATCATGATCGTCGTGGCCCGCATGGTCATCGTGATCGTCATGATCATGCGCCTCAAACGTGGCGCCCTGGCGGAACGCATGCAGCACGCTGCCGTCGACTTCCAACAGTTCCAGCGCATGGGCACCGCTGCCCAGCTCTTCGATCGGGTGCTCCAACCACGGGGTCAGCGCCTCTCCCACCCAGACGATCAGATTTGCCTGGCTCAGGTTACGCGCATCAGACGGGCGCATCGAATAGCCGTGAGGGGAACTTCCTGGACGCACCAACAGCTCTGGCTCCCCGACTCCTTCCATGACTCGTGAGACGAGACCGTGAACGGGGCTGATATCTGTGACCACTTTGGGCGCATCCGCCAGTGCCAATCCAGTTGTCGACAAAAGCGCGGCCAAAGTTGCGCTAAAAGACAATTTCATGCCTCACTCCATGTAATTATATAACACATATTGGGTTGTTATACCGCATGTGATAACATATCAAGTTCTAAACGTGGCGTGTCTGGAGGCTTTGATGCGTTCTTCAAATTTTGAGACTCACGATCATAATCTGTGCGTTCAAACTGCAATCGAGAAGGTTGCCCTGACCTGCGCAGAAAAAAAACTTCAGTTCACACCAATTCGCCGCCGTGTGTTGGAGATCATGCTGGAAGAGCATCGCGCTTGGGGTGCCTATGAAATTCTGGAACGCTTAGGGACCGAAGGACAGAAGTCCCAACCGCCTGTGGCCTATCGCGCGCTGGATTTCCTGGTCAAGAACCGCTTCGCCCATAAAATCGAGCGTTTGAATGCCTTTATTGCCTGCAGCCACCCAGGTGAAAACCATGCGCCGATCTTTATGATCTGCCGCAATTGTGAGTTGGTCGCCGAAGCACATTCCGAACCGCACAATGGCCAATTGGGCCAGGCTGCGCAGTCAGCCGGTTTCCAGATAGAGCGTACAATTGTCGAAGCCGAGGGCCTCTGCCCCAAATGCCAATGACCCAGCAAAATTCGAACTTGGTCTCCCTAGATGGCGTCAGCCTGACCTACGGGGGACGCACCGTTCTGTCAAAAGTGGACTTCAGCATCAAACAGGGCGAGATCGTCACTGTTGTTGGCCCCAATGGGTCCGGAAAATCCTCGCTGCTGCGCAATGTAATTGGTGCGGTAACCCCGTCCGTCGGCACTGTCGCACGACAAAAAGGATTGAAAATCGGCTATGTGCCGCAAAAGCTGCATATCGACCCCACGCTGCCGCTCACGGTGCGCCGTTTTTTGAGCCTGCCCAAACGTGTGTCCGACAGTGTCGCCAATGCGGCGCTGATCCAGGCAGGCGTCTCGGCGCTGGCCGATCGCCAGATGACCAACCTATCCGGCGGCCAGTTCCAGCGTGTGTTGTTGGCGCGCGCGCTGTTGAACAGACCACATTTGCTGATCCTGGACGAAGCAACGCAAGGGCTGGACCAACCCGGATCCGCCGCGTTTTACCGTCAGATCGAATCCGTACGTCAAGAATTGGGCTGCGCGGTCTTGATGGTCAGCCATGAATTACATGTGGTGATGGCGGCTTCTGACCGGGTTATCTGCTTGAATGGCCATATCTGTTGCGAGGGCGCACCTGAATTTGTGGCCTCCGCTCCCGAGTATCGCGCCCTGTTTGGCAATGGCACCCAGGGTGCATTGGCGCTGTATCGTCACGAACACAACCACAGTCACGATCATGAATGCGACCATTCAGAGGAAGGAACTGCAGCGTGAGCCTGTTGGATGATTTTTTGGTCCGGGCCGCCTTGGCCGGGATTGGGCTGGCTTTGGCTGCGGCACCTTTGGGATGTTTTGTCGTCTGGCGGCGCATGGCTTATTTCGGTGACGCGACCGCGCATGCTTCGATCCTTGGGGTTGCTTTGGCGCTGTCATTCGATGTGTCGATCTTGGGCGGTGCGCTGGTGACAGCATTGGTTATGGCCACAACCGTTTCATCGCTCTCTGGTCGCGGTTACGCCATGGATACAATGCTGGGTGTTCTGGCGCATTCCTCACTTGCATTGGGCCTTGTCGCGGTTTCTTTTCTACAAGACGTGCGCATCGACCTGATGTCTTACCTGTTTGGCGATATCTTGGCCGTAAGCCGATACGATTTGGCGGTCATTTGGCTCGGCGCGGCGGCAACCCTGGCCTTGCTGGTCTGGCGCTGGTCGGCCCTGCTGACATCCACTTTGAACCCGGATCTGGCGCATGCAGCAGGCCTCAATCCTCGACGCGAACAAATGGTGCTGACACTAGCTTTGGCCCTTGTGGTGGCCGTCGCCATCAAGGTTGTTGGTGTTCTGTTGATTGCCGCCATGTTGATCGTCCCGGCCGCTACCGCCCGCGCGTTTTCCAGCACTCCTGAAAGGATGGCGATTTTTGCCGCCGCTGTTGGAATTTTTGCTGTGCTCAGTGGGCTGCATGTCTCCTTTGTGGGCGATACACCCACGGGTCCCACAATTGTAACCGTTGCGGCGGGCTGCTTTATGGTCGCAAGCCTGGTCAAAACTCTGTTTGATCGCCGCCATTTACGCAGCAGCAAAGACACCTAGGACCTGAAACAAAATTGACCCCATGCGGGGTCAATCGTGGCTGTTTAGGTTCCGGTACGCTCCACCGGTATGCTGTCTTTGGCCCAACGAGAGCAGGCATCCAAAAGCGACTTTTTGCTGATCGGCTTGCTCAGGAAATCGTTCATCCCAACCGCTAAACACTTGTCCTTGTGGGATTGCAACGCATTGGCGGTCAGCGCGATGATTGGCGTATGTTCGCTAAACCCCGAGGCCGCTTCCAGCTCGCGAATTTCCTCGGTCGCCTGCAGGCCATCCATGACCGGCATCATCATGTCCATCAAAATAATATCCGGACGGTTGCGTTTAAACAGATTGACCGCCTCCAAACCATTGGCCGCCAGCACCAGATCTATGGGCGCGTTTTTCAGCATGCGGCTCACAACCAGCTGGTTGGTGCGGTTATCCTCGGCCATCAATACACTGATCCTGCGATCAAACTCGCCTTCTGTCTTGGGCGTCTCGGGCACGGTCTCTTGACCGTTGTCTTTCCCAGTCAACAACATGGTGCTGATAACCCGTTGCAGCTGCGCGGCGCGCACGGGTTTGGTCGTCACTTTACACGGCATGAGTTCGTCAATCTCATCCTTGTCCAGCGGTTGTTCGACCGACGACAAGACAATGATCGGCAACTGTTTGCAATGAGGCAAAGTCCGCACCTGACGCGCCAGATCGCCGCCATCCATAATCGGCATTTGGAAATCTTGCAGCAGCAGGTCGAAGTAATTGTCGCCGCGTTCCTTGAGGATATTCAAGGCGTCCGCCGCGCAATTGGCGGTTACGCAGGACATGCCCCAAGTCTGCAGGCGTTCGGACAGGATGATCCGGTTGACTTCCAGATCGTCCACAACCAGAGCCCGCAGCCCCTTCATATCCATCGAATGAAAGGCTTCAGGCGGCGCTTCAGTGCTGGCTTCCAGCGGCACCGACAAGGTGAACACACTGCCCTTGCCAACGGTCGACGAAACCGCAATACGCCCGCCCATCAATTTCAGCAGACGTTCGGAAATCGCAAGGCCAAGGCCGGTGCCTTCGAAATTCCGCGTCGCCGCGCCGTCCACTTGTTCAAAAGCGCTAAAGATCGTGTCGAGCTTTTCTTGCGGAATACCAATGCCGGTGTCACGCACCGCAATATTGAGCACATGCTCACCCATGCGTTTCTCGCCGGTGACCTCAATACAGACATAGCCGCGTAGGGTGAATTTCATCGCATTGCCTGCGATATTGGTGATGATCTGACGGAAGCGGCCCACGTCACCCACAAAGACCTCAGGCAGGGCTGGATCATAACGCAGCACGATCTCAACCCCTTTGTCATTGCCGGTAGGAGACAACAGCGTGACAACATCTTCGAGCGCATGCAGCAAGTTAAACGGCGCTTTTTCAAGCTCCATCTTGCCTGCTTCGATTTTGGAGAAGTTCAGAATGTCATTGATGATCGTCAACAGTGCGGATCCAGATTTGGAGATCGTGTCCGCATACATGCGCTGGTCTTCGTCCAGCTTTGTTTCAAGGATCAGCTCGGCCATGCCGATCACACCATTCATCGGCGTGCGAATTTCATGGGACATATTGGCCAGGAACTCGGACTTGGCTTTGTTGGCGATATCCGCAGATTCACGTGCCTGTTCCAGCGCAAATTCACGTTCGTCCCGTTCATCAAACGTGTCTTCCAACACGCCGACCGAATAGTTCAACGCCCAAAATTCGCGGGATGCGTACCAAGGCAAGGGCCGTCGTTGACGTTTCATCCCCGAAATCGCATCCGACATCCGCTGATGGATCATGCCCAAGGGGCGCAATGCCAAAAGATGAACCAGCCCCCAGACCAGCAGCGACAGGCCCGCAACAGACAGGCCGGTCCACATAATGGTTTGTTGCACCCGTTCTTGCACCAGGGCGGTGCCTTCGCGCGTTGACCACAGCACAACCATTTCGCCAAAGGCAAACCCATCCAGCTCAATCGGGCGCTCATACATGACAAATGAGCCTTCGTCAGCTTCAAAGGCCGCGGCGGCTTCGGCGATGACATCGTCATTGGTGTTCAGGATTTTGATCGACAACAGTTTTGGGTTACGCGCGATCGCTTCGATCAAACCCGTTTGCAGCACTGGCACGTCTTCGATGATGATGGATTCCAGCATCAGACCGCTCAACAATGAGATGGTCAGGTCTGCCTGTTCTTCCAACTGTTTGCTCAGACGTTGGGCTTCCGTCGTCTGGGCCACAAAGCCGACGACATAAGCCACAAGTACTGCCGCCAGCGAGAGCGACAGCACGATCTGTGAAAGGATGCCTGTGCGTTTCATTTACCTGTTTCGTTTTAGTCAGAAGTCATTGCTGCGTTTCATCGCCTGCCGGATTTCTTGATAATCATCGTCTGCCCCCAAAAGGAAACCATTTTGAGCAACCCGGCGTACAATTTCTTCGTTCTCTGACGCCAACATGATACGTTGCATCGCTGCGTATACGTCAGGCTGCATGTCTGCAGAGGACAGCCAAGGTTTGGTGACGTTGTCAAAATTCATCAACGCACGGATTGGCACGCCGCTTGCCACCAGTTTCTTAAAGGTGCTTTCCTTCAGCGCCCCTGCCGCAAATTTCCCAGCGCCAACAGCCAGACCCACGGAGTCATGCCGCCCCAGGAACTCATACGAGTGCAGATCATCGCTGGAAATACCCGCTTCCAGCAGAACGGCCTGCGACAGATAGCGTCCGATGGTGGACAGCTCGTCACCAAATGCAAATGTCAGTCCGGCAAGGTCTTCCAGAGCCTCGATATTGCTGTCTTTGTGTACCGCGATGATGCCTTTGAACTTTTTTTGCCCATTTTTTGACTCCATCGCGACAATTTGAACACCGGGATTTTTTGATGTTGCATGGACATAAGACGCGGGGCCAAAGCGGGCAAAGTCGACCTCACCATTGGCAAGCTGTTCGATGCTTGTCTCATACTCTTTGGCGATCACCATATCGATGTGAACGTCCTCACCCAGTTCGGCTGATAGACGGTTCTCAAGAAACATCAGAAAGGGGCGATACTTTTTCACGGTCTCAGTAGGCTTATCCGCCGCGTAAGTCCCGAATTTCAGGTTGATTTCCGCGCTGGCCTCTTTGCCCAAGAAAGCAAAGGACGCCATGAGTACAAACAGGATCAGACCCATCCGCCGACCGAAGCTCTGTAAAAGTGTCATGTGATATTCCATTTCAAATATCTTATCCCTGACCGCCTACGAGCATAGTGTATATCAAACAAGTTGCGCGGTCCTTACCGCTTACACGTTAGCAACAAAACGTTAAGGTACTGCAAAATAAGCGTCTTCATGTTTACGTTTAATTACACTTTCTTCTTTTAACTTTTAAGTAACCTTTTTTGATCATCTGTCATAAATCTTACACAAACTTTAACTTCGCGACTGAGTCGTCAGGAATACCCGTGAAAAGATACTTCAAAAAGTTACATATTCAAAATTCACTCACTGTGTGTAAGGCGACTTTTGCAAGCTGTTTGCTCGCAATAGGATTTGCCACACCCGCCTTTGCGATCCCGTCACCGGAGTTGGTGATCGGTTCAGTTTCCTCGCTTTCTCAAGTACTTGCTGTTGGTGTCGCCATGGTCTCTGGCCTGGGTGCCGCCATTGCAGCCAAATTCGGCTTTGCCCCACGCAAGGGTACGGCTCGGCAATACCCGGTGAAGCTGATTGCAGGTCTGGCCGTTTTGGTCATGGCGTTGTTGGTTGGCAACTATTGGCAATATAGCAGCACTGAGACGGCGAAACGCACCCGACTTGAAGCAACTTTGCTACGACCTGCTCAATTTGAGGGCAGTCAAATCAAAGACGAAAATTTGAAAGAAACCAGCTTTTCGGCGCAATTGACGCACCCGCAGGGCATTTCCACAGACGAAGCAGCCGCGCTTTTGGCCAATGGCGGCGCACGTTTCTTTGATGTTCGTGAAACTGGTGAGAATGAAATGGGCACTTTGCCCGGCTCCCAACACGTGAGATTTCCGGATTTTCGCGAGTCCGTACCCGTTGCGCCGGGCGAACAGGTTGTTCTGTTCTGTCACAACGGCAACCGCAGCTCGGAAACCTGTGCTGAATTGGCAAAACTGGGCATCGACTGCCGCTTTATCGCCGGCGGGCTAGAGAAATGGATCGTTGAGGGCCGCCCCTTCAGCGATGCCGAAGTGCGCTCACTCTCTGACCTGCGCGCCCTGCCGGATTACCCGAACAAGGACGTGCTGCTGGATACGGCCGATTTCAACGACCTGTACAACGCCGGTGATCTGCAAATCATCGACACGCGTTATCCCGGTGATTTCGAAAGCGGCCATCTGCCCGGCGCGATCAACATCCCAATCCGCGCCATCACCACCAGCGATCTGCAGGCGCGCATTGATGCCCTGCAAAAGAAAACCACCGTCGCCGCCTGTTACGACCGCCGCAGCTGTTTCATGGCGCAAGCCCTGGGGCTGGAGCTGACCCGAAAAGGCATCGATTATCAGGGGCGTTATACTCTGCCGTGGGAGTTCTTTATTCCTCCCAAACCCAAAGCCCACGTTCAGGACTGGTTGAGCGATCAGAACACGTCCCTGTGGGACAAGGCTATCGCAGGTCTGGCGACCGCATTGGTCTGGAGCCACGAAAAACTGCATCTGTTGGTTGGTCTGCTGGCGTTGTCACTGCTGACGCGCCTGCTGGTTCTGCCAATCGCGCTGAAATCTGAACGGGATCAATTGGTGACCGCTGCCACCAAGGAGGAGCTGACCGCGACCAAAAAACGCCTGTCGGACGATCCCGTGCGCAAAGCCCGCGCCATTCAGGAACATTACGCCAAACATGGGCTCACGCCGATGCGCAATATGCTAGCGCTGGCCTTCCTGCCGATCATGATGCTGGGTGTCAGCGCGGCCGGTAAAGCCGCCGAACAAATCGGTGGCGGTCTGGCCTGGGCCCAAAACATCGGCCTGCCCGATCCCTATTACATCATGCCCGCGGCCTTTACCGCGCTGGCCGCTGTCTATCTGTTGTGGGCCATTGCCAAAACACCGCGTGCCCGTCTGTTGTGGATGGTGCTGGGTGTTCCAGTGTTGTTTGCAATGGTTGTGGGCCTCAGCTTTGCCGCCAACGCCTATCTTTGCTTTAGCCTGTCATTGCTGTTGGCACAGCGCGCCTATGTGGTGGACGCGCACCGTCCATTGGTGAATTGGATCCGCACAATGCGTGCCGATGCCACCTCCCCCAGCCTGCCACAAGACATCCATCCCCTGCGCGACAGCGACGCGCTGACCGAGGCGGGCAACAAAGCCTATCGCCTGTCGGTGATGCAAAACGCTGGTCTGCCGGTGCCCGGTGGTGTGGTCATCAAAGGCCCCGCGCTGGATCGTCTGGCGGCACTGCCTTTGGCAAAACAACAAGAACTGGCCGCCAAAATCTGGACTTCCGTTGGCGAACGCCCCTGTGCGGTGCGCAGTTCGGCCAGCAATGAAGACGGCGCCGAACAAAGCTTTGCTGGCGTGTTTGACTCGGTTCTGGATGTCACGGGCGACACCATGCTGGACGCGCTGACCCATGTGCATCAAAGCTTCACCTCGGACCGCAGCAAAAGTTATGGCGACGAAGGCGACAGCGGCGTGGCCAATGTTCTGGTGCAGGAAATGGTCGACGCTGAACTGGCCGGCGTTCTGTTCACCCAGGATCCCACCGCCCCCGGCATGATCATGCTGGAATGGGTCAAAGGCAACGGCGAGGCGCTGGTTTCAGGCCGCGTCACCCCCGAGGTTGCCCGTTTTGGCCACTATACCGGTCAAGAAGTTGCCGAAACCCGCGCCGATGGCCCCGATTTTGCACCGCTCTTGGAGCTTGGCCGCAAGATCGAAACCCTGTTTGGCGCACCGCAAGATGTGGAATGGGCCTATCAGGACGGGCAATTCCGTATCCTGCAAAGCCGCGACATCACCACTTTGGCGCTTGGCACGCCCGAACACCAACAGCGCAGCCTGGAATGGCACAGCTTACTGGATCGGTTTGGCAATAGCCCCGCGGATGAGATCTTGTTGGAACAGGATGAAATGTCCGAGGTTCTGCCACGTCCAACCCGCATGTCGTTTGACCTGATGAACCACGTCTGGGCACCGGGTGGCAGCTTGGATCACGCCTGCCGTGCGTTGAACGTGCCCTATAAGGTCAAGGAAGAGCCCGGTTCGCATCTGGTCAACCTGTTTGGCAAAACCTTTGTCGACACGCGGATCAAATCCGACATGGCTCTGTCGCTCAGCAAGACACAGGCAAAACAGCTGCGCAAACGCGCCGGTGCCTTCCTGGCCGATTTCCACGCCACCACCCTGCCCGCCTTCAAACGCGAGGTGATGTATTGGGAGGCCTTGGATTTCGACCACCTGACACAGGACGAACTGGTCAAATCCATCGCCAAAATGCGCGATCTGTTTGTGCAGGACATCTATGTCGAGGCTGAAAAGGTCAATATTCTGGCCACTTTCACCCAAGGCGAAGCGCAAAATGCGACAGCGGGCGATGCGACCTTGCGCAGCTATCTGATGCAGGCCGAAGCGCCCCATTCGCCGCCCAATATGCTGGCATCCTGTGACGGCGATATCGACACGGCGCTGCAGGTCATGGGGCACCGCTCCATGTTTGACTACGAACTCAGCACCCCACGCTACAAAGAAGCGCCATCTCTGCTGCAAAACCTGGTGGTCACCCCGGTTCAGGCGATCCACAGCACACCTGCTCTGCCAACTGACCTGCCGGATGAGCTGCGTCAGACCCTGGATCACGCAATTGCCTTCCAAGATTTGAAAGAACAGGCCAAACACGAGGCCCTGCGGGTTCTGGCTGAATTGCGCCGCGCGATCCTCAGCCTTGGTGCGCGCACCGGATTGGACGATCTGATCTTTCACCTGACTTTGGGCGAAGTTTTGGCAGCCAATGAAAACGCCTTTGCCGCCCTCAAAGAGATTGCAATTGAACGTAAATCCGTCGAAGAGCTGCGCCGCAAATCCGCACCGGTTCAGGTCTCCCTGACGCTGCAAGACATGGAGCTTTTGTCACTCGGCAGCACCTTGTCGGCGGATGATGGCACTTTGGGCGGCACCTGCGTTGCCGGTGGTGGCACCGTGTCGGGTCGGGTGTTCCGGGTCAGCGATGACTTTGCCGATGATGGCAGCGATGTGGATACGCTGTTCTCGGGCTTTAACCCCGGTGACATTCTGGTCTGTCAGATGGTTCACCCCGCCTGGTTGCCACAAGTGCTGCAATCCGGCGCGGTTCTCAGCGAAGTGGGCGGTTGGCTTAGCCATATGTCCATCGTCGCCCGCGAGAAGAACAAGATGATGCTGGTCTCCTGCAAAGGGCTGCGCGGCCTTTACCCCAATCAGCTGGTGACCGTCTCTGAATCAGGTGAAATCGTGGCCGAGGTCGAAGCCGACGCAACTGTGGTTCACATGGCGTAACTGGACCAAGGGGATACGGAATAAGAAACGGGCGGCCTTTTATCAGGCCGCCCGTTTTGATTTGAACATGTACTGGCCGCAGCGCCAGTTGGTTACAGGCGCAGGTCGGCCTCATCCTCGGACAGGATGTACTTCAGATCATATAGAATGGCCCCGTCCCGACCAAAGCCGCGGATCTGCGATGCGCTCAATGCTTTGAAATTGTCATGGGCCACCGCAAGGACAATCCCGTCATAGGTGCCCGCCGCAATGTCATCCACCATGGAGACGCCCAGCTCTGCCCGGGCCTGATCCGCATCCACCAATGGGTCATGAACATCCACCTGCAGGCCAAACCCTTCGAGGCCGCGCACCACATCAATGACACGGGTGTTGCGCAGATCTGGGCAGTTTTCCTTGAACGTCAGCCCCATGATCAACACCCGCGCTTCGGGCGTTGCACAGCCACGCTGCATCATCGCCTTGACCATCTGTTGCGCCACATAGGTGCCCATCCCGTCATTCAACCGCCGCCCGGCCAGCAGAATATCCGGGTGATAGCCCAGCGACTCCGCCTTGTGGGTCAGGTAATAGGGGTCCACGCCAATACAGTGACCGCCCACCAATCCGGGGCGGAAGTTGAGGAAATTCCACTTGGTCCCGGCGGCCTTTAGCACCGCTTCGGTATCGATCCCCATCCGATTAAAAATGATCGCCAGCTCATTGATCAGCGCGATGTTGATGTCGCGTTGGCTGTTTTCAATCACCTTCGCCGCCTCGGCCACCCGAATGCTGGCGGCGCGATGGGTGCCTGCGGTCACAATCTGACGATAAAGCGCATCGACCCGGTCCGCAGTTTCCGGCGTTGACCCGGACGTCACCTTGACCACATCGGCCAACCGCCGCTGCCGATCACCCGGATTGATCCGCTCGGGGCTGTAACCCACAAAAAAGTCCGAGTTAAACGTCAACCCGCTGCGCTGCTCCAGAATGGGAACGCAGTCTTCTTCGGTCGCGCCGGGATACACAGTGGATTCATAAATCACCAGATCACCGGGTTTCAGAACCTCAGCCACCGCCTCGGACGCGCGTTTAAGGGGGCGCAGATCCGGCCGATGGCTTTCATCCACCGGCGTCGGCACGGTGATGATAAACACGGTGCAGTCGGCCAAATCCGCAAAGTCATGCGAGACCGACAGATGCGCAGCCTGCGCCATCTCATTGGCGGTGACTTCGCGGGTGTCATCCCGCCCGTCCCCCAGAGCGTTGATCCGGTCCGCATCGATGTCAAACCCAACTGTTGGCCTCAACTGACCAAAGGCAACCGCCAGCGGCAGCCCCACATATCCCAGGCCAATGACCCCAATTTTCTCTGTCATAAACGCTCACTCCTGCGGTCAAACCTATAAAGGGCAGATCGCAGCGAACATCAACCATTTCGGACATAGTAGTTTGGTTTTTTATTGAACCACCCCACACACAGAGAACCAGAGAGGTTAATAACGGATCAACAGGTTGGGCACCTCAATTAAATGACACACAAAACCCTGCGCGCATTAAGAAACGCCCAATGCAAAAAATATATATATTATGGCGCGCCGAATTAAATTGAACAAAAGCACATTAACCATTTAAAAATCGCACCGAGCGAAAACAGCTGACAACACTACGAACGCAAATCATGCAGTCTTAGCCTCTACGCTCACACACAAGTGCTGCATTTGAACATGTGTAACACGCTAATTTATAACCATTATTCAACCAGATTTCCGATATCTTAACGATTGATAGCGGAGTTAACCATCCCTGATCAACTGATTTTACTTATAGTTTTCCATAGTACCAGTTGGAAAATCAATTAAACAAAACATCAATTCTCAACGTGCAAACACAGCAGGAATATCACTGCATTATTGCCACAAATATAGACCTGTATTTTAGACACTTGCCGCTGGACGAGACCCTGCATTTAATTTCACATTTGCGAATATGAGTTTTCACGAGTGCGTACGTAATTCAATAACGGAGACTAACGTTGGAAAATATTATTTCTAAAATCACCGCAGACATTATTTCTGAATCTGCCACGGCTGAAAACGCATTTGCGCTGCCTGATGGGTATGACAGCGTCGAAGCCATTCCAACCCTTGGGTCACTTTATGACGCAGGCGAAGGCCGCGATTTGATCGCGATTGATGCAGATGGCGCGGAAGGAGTAGACATCACCGCCATAAGCCGGTGGTCAACGCTTGGCCGCGAATTGGGCGAACCCGGGTTTATCCTCAACACTCGCGGCGCCACCGCAGAATTCGATGGCCAAACCGTCACCGCCAACCATTTCTCTTTGAACAACAATCTCGCATTTGGCGGCTCCAGCGACCTTTTGTCAGCAACCGCTTTGGAAACCACGCTGAAACTGGGCAGCGTCGCCGTCGGCGTCGAAACCATCGTGGCCTCCGCAGGCAATGACCGTTATCTGGGCTATGATGAAGACGCGACGCTTTTTGCGGGAGACGGCAATGACTATGTCCGGTCGCTGGGCGGTGACAAGGCGCTGTACGGCGAAGGCGGAAACGATGCATTTTATGTCCGCGGCGACCAGGGCGCGCTGATTGACGGCGGCTCCGGTGAAGATGCCGTCAGCTTTGCTGGCGAAACCCAGGGTTTGACCATTCAATCTGTTGGTCGCTATGGCGCCTTGGGACGTGAATTGGGCATTGAACAAAACACCGCCGCCTATACCGTGACCCACACAGGCGCCACAGCAGAGTTTGGCGATCAGACAATCGCCGCCACCTATAACACACTCAATACAAATTCCGCCGGATCCAATGACGCTTTGTCGGACAGTGCGTTGGATACCGCGCTGGCTTTTGGCCATGTCACAACCGACGTCGAACGTTTGCGCGGCTCCGAGTTCAATGACACGTTCTTTGGCGGACGCTACGCAGATAACTTTGACGCAGGCGCAGGCGATGACTGGATCGACAGCCGCAGCGGCGATGATGTGATCGACGCAGGCGCGGGCAACGACAATATCGTCCTCAGCGCGGGCAACAACACGATCGATGGCGGCGACGGCAAGGACCTTTTGTGGCTGCGCGGCACCGCCTCTGATTTTCAGGTTGTCGCAGCAGCGGATGGGTCGTTCACCATCACCACGGCCGCCGGTGACACAAGCACTTTGCGCGGCGTTGAAAACGTCCGTTTCTCGGACGGCTCCATCGTGGCCTTGGCGGATCTGGCCACGGATATTCTGCCGGACCCAACTCCAGAACCGGATCCCGAACCAACCCCCCTCCCCGATCTGGTAGCCCTCGATGACGCGGCGACATTGGAGGAAGATGGATCCGTTGTCCTCAATCTCCTGGGCAATGATACCGGCGAAGGTCTCACCCTGACTGCCATCGCGACACCTGCAAATGGGACGGCATCCATCAACAGTGATGGCACGGTGACCTTTACACCGGATGCGGATTTCAATGGTGTGACAGAATTCTCCTACACGGTTCGCGACGCCTCTGGTGAAACCGCCAGCGCGACCGTTTCGGTGACGGTTCAGCAGGTGAACGACGCCCCTGTCGTATCCTCCGTCGAGGCCACAGCATTGGAGAGTGCAGAGGGTGGAGATGTTCTTGCGCAGGTTTCTGCGGGTGATGTTGACGGGGATGCTTTGA
>CANMIX010000021.1 GCA_947497985.1 uncultured Paracoccaceae bacterium | reverse complement strand
ACTCCAAATACCCGCAACCCCTAAATCACAAAAACATAAAAGAAATCACACAAAACATACAAAAATAAACAATATCAAAGAGTTAGAGACAAACCTTTTGCCCAAAATACCAAAGAAAGCAAAACCAGGAGAGCGTGGCGACGCACGAGTCAGTATCGGTTACGGAAGTCCTTGCCTACAACAGAGCTACATTTGGTAGATGCTCGAAGCTAAGACACAAGGAACGCTCCGACTCTCCTTTTGTCCGAGTCGCAATTGGGCTCTGTTTGGGTCGAGCCCCCACTCAAAGGACTCGTACAACAGTCAGAATAGTCTCCCAAAGAAATCACAACGTGACCCTGGGCTCTCGATGCTGAATGCAGAAGATTGCCTCAGGTAATGGCGTTGCGACCGGGAAACTTTTGTACGGTAACGCCACCCTCTTCCAAACTCTGGCGCACTGCCCTCGCGAGCGACACCGCCGCAGGCGTGTCGCCGTGCAAGCAGATGGTATCGATCGCGGCAGGGATTTCCTTGCCGCTCTCGGTAATAATTGCACCTGATCGCACCATTTTCAAAATACGAGGCCCGGCAACCGCGGGGTCATGGATCACCGCCCCCGGCAGGCTGCGGTCAACCAACGTGGCATCATCATTATAAGCGCGGTCAGCAAAGATCTCTCCGCACCAGTTGCATCCCAGCTCACGCACGACCGTCTCCATCGCGGTTGCCGCCAAGACCATTATGATGATGTCTGGGGCCACGTCCAAGGCAGCCTTGTAACACGCTTTGGCCAGATCAGCGTCAACGCTGGCCATATTAGCCAATGCGCCGTGAAGTTTAAGGTGCCGCACCTCTGATCCTGTTGCACACGCCATGGCTTGCGCAGCCCCAAGTTGATAGCGCACCATGTTCGCGATGGTGGCGTGAGGAACTTGCATCTTACGGCGACCAAAGCCTTGCAAGTCGGGAAACCCAGGGTGCGCGCCGATGCCGACACCGGCCTTGGCGGCCAAAGACATCGTTTGATACATCACGTCCGGGTCACCAGCGTGGTAGCCGCAAGCGATATTGGCGCTGGTGATTACGTTTAAAAGGCTCGCGTCATCACCCATGGTCCATGGGCCATAACTTTCACCCATGTCTGCGTTCAAATCGACACTTAATGCCATGGCCCAACTCCTAAGGGAAAATTAGCTGAAAGGATCTTGATCGGCTGAGATGACCCCGCCGATCAATTGATAAGACAGAAGATCTGGAATGTCGGCAGGATCGCGACGGAGCGGCGCGCATTGAGCGCCAAGTGTCTGACACTCTTTGGCATGTCGCCTTTCAATCTCGAGGGCTGCGGTCAGGGCGATCCACTTAAAGCGGATGGGGCTGCCCAGACCGGCCTGCGCCACTTTGTTCAAATCACAGGGCAGGACCGAACCGATCCGAGGATAACCGCCAGTTGTCTGGCTCTCTCGCATCAGGACAAATGGGCGGCCATCGCCGGTCATCTGTACGTCACCTGGCACGATGACTTCTGACAGGATGTTTAACTGGTCACGCGCGGCAAACCCTGCACCTTCTGAACAGATCTCCACCCCCATACGATTTGCACGTGCGCCACGATGAAACACCGTTTCAGCAAAGCGTGCTCTCGTCTCGGAGGTAAACAAACCGGACTGGAAGCTTTCGACGATACGGATTTCACCACCCTCAAACCTCTGGTCTAAAGGTAGGCAAAGGCCGGTTTGTGTTCCTCTGTCAGGGCCTGCACTCAACAAGTCACCTTCTCGCGTCCGGGCCCCCAACCCAGCGGCAAGGTGGATGGCGATTGAACCCAGCGTATCCTTGCCCTTTATACCGCCACCTAAGTGAAGGTATCCATAAACGCCTTTCAGAGCGGTTCCAATTTCAAGCACTTGCCCAGCACGTAGTTGGTGAGACGAGTTCCACGCGATGGGTTGATCATCTACGACGGCGGACATTGGCGCGCCCGTCAGTGCAATACGAACGTCGCCAGTGACTTCGAAACTGCCACCAACACCCGCGATTTCCAAGGCTGCCAAGTCAGCACTTTGCCCCAACAAGGCAGCCCCTTCGGCCAAGGCCCGCATGTCTGCAGCCCCCCCACGTGATACACCATTTCCGAGAAAACCTAGACGTCCTTGATCCTGAAGTGTCATGGACGGGCTCGATTTGAGGACTTTAAGGCCTCTCATTAGTCAATATTCTCCATGTAGGCGCCACCAAACTCAGGATCGTTGTACTGGCGACGTTGGAGTTCGGCCTTGGTCACAGGAAAAAAGAGCATTTCATCTCCGGGACGCAATGCAAAAGGTTCTGCGGCTTCTGGGCGATAGGTGCGAAAGGCAGTTTGCCCCACATGACGCCATCCAGTTGGGCTGACATCCGCAAATAGAACGAATTGCGAAACAGCTAAAACCAAGGCTCCTTGTGGAACCTTTGGGGTCAATTCGGTTTGTCTTGGGATATTCCACTCCGCCCCCAGCGGACCGAGATAGGGCTGCCCCGGTGCAAACCCAATTGTCAGCACACGAACGCGCGATGTGCCTAAAGCTTCAATTGCGTTTTCTTCGCTCATCCCAGCTAAGTCTGCGGCCTCAGACAATTGCGGAGCCAGATCCGTCCCATAGACAGTCGGCACTTTCCACAATCGACGTCCTGACGGCAAAGAGACATCTGACCAGTCTTCCACTGCCAAAAGGGTCTGCAATGCTTCGGTCAGCTTTGCATGCGACACGACATCAGGATCGAAACGCACAAATACTGATGCCAAAGAAGTAGAGGTTTCAGCGATTCCATCAATTGCGGCCCTTGTGACCGCCTCACGAAAGGCCAAAGCGGCACGATTGTGAGGTTCGCTTAATCGATCAGCGAAACTGACGATGAGCCCAGACAGACCCACCGTTCGAATGTGCGGAAAGGCGGCCCGTTGGGTGGCTTTCATTCTATTCCCCGTTTTTTGCCACACATTTGCGGCAAGCAGGGTCAAGGTCAACCACCGGACGTTCGGATTCGACGTTACAAGCCAGTGAGTTTGCTTCAACGAATTATGACTTAGGCGAAATGCACGCGAGGCCTACTTTGACAGAAAAAGGGACGATCGTGTGATCATCCCTCGTGAGCTGCCTGCAAGAAAGATCGGAACGCTTTGCTTCCGAAGCGGAGGATCAGAAGTCGTCCCAACCTGCGGCTGCATCCAGTGTTCCATGTGCCGTGGGCTCCGACACTTCAGCCACCTCAGCAACCGGACGGGCCGGTTCCTGGAAAGTGGCCACATGGGCGGAGCGGGCACCAGTAAACATTGAAACTTGCTGACCCAGGCGAGACGCATCGTTATTCAGCGTTTGAGCCGCAGCTGTGCTTTGCTGGACCATCGCGGCGTTCTGTTGCGTCACTTTATCGAGCTCGGTCATGCCCGAGTTAACTTCATTCAAAGTCGTCGCCTGCTCTTCCGCACCTTGCGCAATGTTGCTGACGTGTGTTGAGATGGAGCTGACGCTTTCAATGATCTGGTGCAGCGCTGTGCCAGCTTGACCGACCAGGTCCACGCCATTTGTCACTTGGCGGTTACTGTCGCTGATCAGCTTTTTGATCTCACCCGCAGCATCTGACGACCGTTGCGCCAATGCGCGAACTTCGGACGCCACAACCGCAAATCCACGACCCGCTTCACCAGCACGTGCAGCCTCGACCCCTGCATTCAATGCAAGCAAGTTTGTCTGGAAGGCAATATCGTCAATCACCGAGATAATGTTTGCAATCTTGTCAGATGACTGTTCGATCTCAGACATCGCTGCAATTGCGCTGGTCACAATCTCACCGCTTTCCGTGGCTTTTTGCTGCTCTGTCCGGACGATATCTTCGACCTGGCGTGCGCCTTCAGCCGAGGACCGAACGGTCGCCGTCAACTCTTCAATCGCTGCGGCCGTTTCTTCCAAGGTTGCAGCTTGGCTCTCTGTCCGGTGTGCCAAATCACCGGAAGACTGACCAATCTCACTTGCTGTGCGTTGTACGGCCTCGGAAACCGTGGACACGGTGCCCATCGTCTTCTCGAGCTTTTCGACGGAATCGTTGAAGGCTTTCCCCAGATCTGCGACATCACGAATGTCCGAGGGCTTCACACGGTGGCTGAGCTTTCCTTCCGCTAGAGCATTGAGACCTTCTGTAATGGTCATCAAGCCTTCTTTGCGGTCGGTAATATCGCTTGCGATTTTAGCGACTTTTACAACGTTTCCCGAATGGTCATAGATCGGTGCATACGTCGCCTGAATCCACAGCACGCTGCCGTCTTTTTTGACACGCGGAAATTGGTCAGTATTTGCTTCGCCCTTGGCCAGATCCTGCCAGAATTTTGTGTATTGTTCGGTGGCTGCAAAAGATTTGTACACGAACATCCGGTGATGCTGGCCTTGAATCTCTTCTAACGTGTACCCAAGCGCATCCAGAAAATTCTGATTAGCCGTCAAGATCGTCCCATCGGGCTCGAATTGAATCGTAGCCTGAGTTTTGTCGATCATTTCCAAGATGGCTCTTTGGGTTTCGTCCAATTCTGCCGCCTCAGTGTTCTTCTTGGCTTTAAAAAACACACCGATACTCCGTTCGCAAAAGTTACACAGCTCGACAAGTAGATAACGCTGAAACCCTCGCAAACGGTTAAGCCCCCTCTCGCGAAGAGAAAAAAAACATAAAAATCACCTAAAACCTTCCCGCCAATACGCTTCACCTGCTCTCGGGATCGCTGTTCACGGTTCATCAGGACATTTCTGATAGCAAGATCGCGACTTTGATCTGCGCAAGGAAGATGAATCTCATGGCTGTCTATCGAAGTGGCTTTGTTAAGATTTCAGGCTTATTATTCGTGCCCGTATTTCTATTTCTCGGCCTTTACGCGAGCAGCCAAGCAAATACGCCAAATGCGACACTTACCGTCGTGGCCCCGTCCGAAATGGACGCAC
Organism: uncultured Paracoccaceae bacterium; assembly: GCA_947497985.1. Lineage (GTDB taxonomy): Bacteria > Pseudomonadota > Alphaproteobacteria > Rhodobacterales > Rhodobacteraceae > Epibacterium. The sequence continues at coordinate 24,702 of CANMIX010000021.1, read as the reverse complement.
GTTCAACGGCTTTGTTTTTAACTGGAACCGACGGCTGGACCGAAAAACATCAGCTTCGTGCCAAACGTCTGTCCGAGATGCACACACTGGTGATCGGTATCGATGCGCCCGCCTTAATGGAAGCAAGCGCGGGTTCTTGCGTTACGTTTGCTGAGAACCTGGCGCACATTGCGCGGGATGAGCAAAATCGGAACAACGCTTTTGCACGTACGCCAGTCCTAGTTGCATTGGATAACGGTTCGGAGTTTGCCGTCTCTGCAGCCTGGGCGACACCTGATAGGTTCAAAGGGTTGGTCACTGAAAACGCGGAGAATATGTATGGGCTATGTTCCGATACACCTCAAGTTCCACAAACCAAGGCGCCTCTTCGCTGGCTGGATGTCGCGCATTCGGAACCATCGGTTGTCGCGACATTGGTTGGCGCGACGGTCGTAAAACCACAGACGAAACCGCATAAGGCCTTTTACCAAAGTTACTTGCGGCTGGCGGGCACCGATTCCGCATTTGACGTTGAGACCGGTGCAGGTTCGGATCTCAGCGATCTTCCGTTGACCGTTCATCGCGCAAAGGATGGCCCAAACCACGACGTTTATGCGATCTTCCTGTCAGGTGACGGCGGTTGGGCAAAGTTTGACGAAGAGATTTCTGACCGATTGGCCGAGCAGGGTATTCCAGTCGTCGGAATTTCCAGCCTTAGATACATGTGGCGAGAGAAAACACCGTCTCAGATCGCTTCAGATTTTGCACGGATCGACGATCATTTCCGTGGCGTTTTTGACCGATCAAGAGTCATCCTTCTAGGGTTTTCATTGGGAGCGAATACAATTCCCTTTGCCGCTCAAAATCTTTCAGCAGACATGCGCGAACGTCTGGTTGGCGTTGGGCTGATCGCCCCGGAAACCCACACAGGATTCGAAATTGTCGTAGGTGGATGGCTTGGACAGCGCACCGGTTCCACCGAAGTTGCTCCTGCGATCCAGGCCCTATCAGCCACAGTTCCAGCCGAAAGGATCCTGTGTCTGCATGGCCGGAAAGAAACAGTGAGCGCTTGCCCGATTGCGCAAGTACCCGGAATGCGTCGGGTGGAATTCGATGGTGGCCACCATATGGGTAACGATCATGACGGGGTGGCCCGGACGATTTCAGAACTTGCCATAACGAATGGTTAGCACTTAACGTATTCCAAACTACGAAAGCGTCTAAATGGACATGGGCGTATGGGCATATAGACCAAGCCTGACAATAAATCACTCTTTGTGATTTATTGTTGACACTCCACAAAAGAACAGTAAATCTGCACCCCGGACTTTGATGATCGGAAAATAGGCTGAATAGCTCTCCGACCACTCAATTTTAGGGAGGATGCGTCGCCGTGGACGCGCATATTTCAACAGTAAGAGGCTCCAACCAAAGTGGTATGCGGGCCCATAATGAACGTTTGGTATTGTCCCTTATCCGCCAGATGGGGCCACAGCCAAAGGCCGAGATCGCGCGTCTGACGAAGCTATCCGCCCAGACGGTTTCGGTGATCATGCGCGCGCTCGAAGCAGACGGGTTGCTGGAAAAAGGCACACCCGTGCGCGGAAAAGTCGGACAACCGTCCATCCCAATGAGCCTAGTTGCGGGAGGTGCTTACTTCCTTGGCCTCAAAGTCGGGCGCCGCAGTCTGGAGTTGATCCTTACGGACTTTCTAGGGAACGTCATAACCCGGATCTCGCTTCCGCACAGTTTTCCAACAGCCGATCGCGTTGTCGAATTTGCCCGCACTGGAATCGCTAAGATTTTCGATGACCTGTCGCAGGATCAACAAGATCGTATTGCCGGGCTCGGCATTGCACTCCCTTTTCGCATTTGGGATTGGGCCAATACTTTTGAGACGTCAAAAGATGAACTAGAAGCCTGGAGAGATCGCGATATAGCGGGCGACATCGCGGCATTCTGTGATTTCCCAGTCTATTTGCAAAACGACGCCTCCGCCGCTTGCGGGGCTGAGCTGGTGTTTGGCGATCAGGACAAACCGGCAGAGTTCTTGTATTTCTTTATCGGATATTTTGTCGGCGGCGGCCTGGTAATGGATAACGCGCTGTACACAGGGCGATCCGGAAACGCGGCCGCACTGGGGTCGATACCCGTGACAGACCAAAACGGCGCCTCCAGACAATTGGTGGATATCGCATCGCTCGCAGAACTTGAACGTGACTTGGACGCATCAGGTCAAAGTGGCGCCGACATTTGGTCCTCACCCAATGCTTGGGACATTCCCCAATCCTTTGTCGAGAAGTGGACCACTGCCGCCGCACAAGGCCTGGCCAAGGCGGTAGCCTCAGCTACATGTGTGATAGATTTTGAATGTGTGATGATCGACGGCTGGATGCCCGCAGCCGTGCGCCACAGTTTGGCGCGCAAAGTCACCAAACAATTAGAGATTAACCGCATCGCGGGAATTGACGTTCCCGAGGTTCGCGAAGGTACAATTGGCAGTGATGCGCGTGCGTTAGGAGCCGCCAGCCTGCCCCTGTCCGACCGGTTTTTGGTGGACAGCAAAGCAATCCTGAAAGGTTGAACAGATGATCTTGTGTTGTGGTGAAGCATTGATCGATATGATCCCGGCCCCAACAGAATTGGGGCGTGATGGCTTTGTCCCGTTTGTTGGTGGTGCGGTGTTCAACACGGCCATCGCGCTTGGTCGACTTGGCGTGGATGTCGGCATGTTGACCGGCCTCTCCAACGATATGTTTGGCCAGCAACTGCAGCAGGCATTGATCGACAGTAACGTCGAAACCTCGCTGGTGTCACATTCCGACCGCCCGACAACCTTGGCCTTTGTGACCTTGACCAACGGCCAGGCCAGCTATGCCTTTTATGACGAGAACACCGCTGGTAGAATGCTGCAACCCGCAGAATTGCCCGAGGTTCCCACAAAAGTATCTGCGCTGTACTTCGGTGGTATCAGCCTTGCCTGCGAACCCGCGGCCGACGCCTATGCCGCCCTGTTGAAGACTTACGGCCAAGATCGAGCTGTAATGATGGATCCCAACATTCGCGCGAATTTCATTCAGGACGAAAAACGCTATCGCGCCCGCTTGGATGACATGATGGCGTACTGCGATATCCTGAAGGTCTCTGACGAAGATCTAAACTGGCTGGTCCCAACCACAGGGTCGCTGGCGGACAAAGCGTGTGCATTGATGGCACAAGGTCCCAATGTGGTTATCGTCACGCGTGGCGGTGATGGGGCGTCTGCATATTTTGCCGAAGGCTCTGTCGATGTCCCGTCCCAACGGGTAGAGATCGTCGATACGGTCGGCGCCGGCGACACCTTCAATGCCGGTGTCTTGGCCAAGCTCACAGAACTTAATGTTTTGTCATCAGCCGCCTTGGCCACGCCAAACCCCGCCGATTTGGAGGCCGCGTTGCACAATGGCGCGCGCATTGCCGCCATCAACGTCTCACGCGCCGGGGTAAACCCGCCTTGGGCCAGCGAATTGGCATAGCCCTTAGGATCGATCATGCCTCCCTGCGGTCTTGGGACGGCGCGACCAAAAAATTGCGTTTATATAAATCAGCGAAATGCGCCTGTGTGGCGAACCCGGTCATCTCAGCGATTTCTCCGATACTGAGGCGTGAGCTGCGCAACATCGTTTGCGCAGTTTCCAGTCTGATCCGCCGATAGGCCTGCATCACACTTTGCCCCAACGCCGCCTTGAACTGGCGTTGTAACTGCCGTTCTGACAGGCCGGACAGGTCCGCGATCTGGCGGACGTCGATAGGATCGGCAATATGGCTTTCCATCAATTCCAGCGCCTCAACCACAGCGCGGGATGGCATTCCATAACGAGCCGCAACGCTGGCTTGTTGCGGTGCATCCGACACCCGGATTTCGGTTTGGATAAACCAATCGCTGATCCGTTGCGCAAATCCGACGCCGTGGCGCGCAGAAATAATCGCATGCATCATATCCAGCGGCGCGGATCCTCCGGCGCAGGTATAGCGGTCCCGGTCGATGACAAAGAGGCGTTGTTCCAGAATATGCTGGTTGGAGTGGGCCCGCAATTCTTCCAAGTGATGCCAATGCACCGTGAACCGGCGGTTCTCCATAAGCCCCGCCTGGGCCAAGATTACAGCGCCGCCCGATATCCCACCCAAAGCCACACCGGCGCGGTCCAGACGGCGTAGCCAGGTGGCAATCTGAGGGTCTTGCGGACGAAAAGGATCCCCACCTGCGACAACGAACACCAGATCAAAGCCAACTCCAGCCGTATCAATGGCTTGCGTTGCAAAAACACTCCCCAGAGACGTGGCAACCGGGCCGCCTTGTGCGGACAACAAGACCACCTCGTAAAGAGGATCATCCGAAAACATGTTGGCCGCGCGCAAAGGCTCCATCGCGGCAGCGGTTGAGATCAACGCGTGTCCTTCGATTAACAGGAAACCGATACGTTGCGGGGTTAGAGCCAAGGGTCGTGACCTTTTTTCGAAAAAATATGTCGGCTGTTCGAAATACTCAACCCCACACTACAGCTTAGATCAAGGACAACAGCGTGGAGCAACCGTATGAAATTTTCCGGATTAAAGGTGATCGGACAAGCCCTGACAGGGCACAAAGGGTGGAAACCCCTTTGGCGTGATCCCGCCCCCAAATCCCATTATGACATCGTGATCATCGGCGGAGGCGGCCATGGGTTGGCCACGGCGTTTTACCTGGCCAAAGTCTTTGGCAAGGCCAATGTAGCGGTTTTGGAAAAGGGATGGCTGGGGTCCGGAAACATCGGGCGCAACACCACCATCATCCGCTCAAATTACCTGTTGCCGGGAAATCAGCCGTTCTATGAGTTTTCAATGAAGCTTTGGGAAGAGCTGGAGCAGGAAACCAACTTCAACTCCATGGTCAGCCAACGCGGCATTTTGAACCTGTTTCATTCGGACGCCCAGCGTGATGCCTACCGCAGGCGCGGCAATGCCATGCTTTTGTCCGGCGCGGATGCGCAGATGTTGGATCGCGATGCGCTGCGCGAGATGGTGCCATTTTTGAACTATGACAACGCACGCTTTCCCATCAAGGGTGCACTGATGCAAGCCCGTGCAGGCACCGCGCGCCATGATGGCGTCGCTTGGGGCTATGCGCGCGGCGCCGACAGCCGCGGTGTCGATCTTATTCAGAACTGCGAAGTGACCGGCATGAAAATCGAGGCCGGTAAAATTCTGGGTGTTGAAACCACGCGTGGCTTTATCGGCGCGGGCAAAGTCGGCGTAGCGGTCGCCGGGAATTCGTCACGGGTGATGTCGATGGCTGACAAGCGCCTGCCGATCGAAAGCCATGTGTTGCAGGCCTTTGTCTCGGAGGGGTTGAAACCGACCATACCGGGCGTCATCACCTTTGGCGCCGGGCATTTCTATGTCAGCCAATCGGACAAGGGTGGTCTGGTGTTTGGCGGCGATATCGACGGCTATAACTCATACGCCCAGCGCGGGAACCTTCCGGTGGTCGAAGACGTGCTGGAGGGCGGAATGGCTCTGATGCCGATGATCGGTCGCGCCCGGCTGTTGCGGTCCTGGGGCGGGATTATGGACATGTCGATGGATGGCTCCCCAATAATAGACCGCACCGACGTTGGCGGGCTCTATTTCAACGGCGGCTGGTGCTACGGCGGCTTCAAGGCGACGCCCGCCTCGGGCTACGCCTTTGCACATCTGTTGGCGACTGACACCCCGCATGACACAGCCACAGCCTTCAGAATGGACCGGTTTGAACGCGGCTATGTCATTGACGAAAAGGGCGTTGGCGCCCAACCGAACTTACACTGAGGGCCACCAAGATGTTGATTCCCCACCCCATTCTTGGACCGCGCGATGCGCAAGAGTTCACGTATCTTGGTGACGCCGCATTGATGCTGCGCCCAGACCCCACGCAAGACAACGCCGAAGCGGCTTTTAGCGAATATATCTACTTTCGGGACAATCCAGTCGGCATCCACCAAGAGCTTTGGTTCCATGAACAGGGAGATCGGTCGTGGTTGGTGGTGACCCGCAACACGACCACCCATGAAATTCTGTCAGCCGAGCTGGCAAGCGATGTGAAACGCAAGCAGGAGGGCGACCAATGACACGATTGAACGGTGGTCTGATCGACCGAAACTCTCCGATATCCTTCACGTTTAATGGCATGACGTATGGCGGGTTTCAAGGCGACACGCTGGCCTCGGCCCTTTTGGCAAATGACGTCCAGATGGTGGGGCGCAGTTTTAAATATCACCGACCACGCGGCATTTTCTCCGCAGGTTCGGAAGAGCCAAATGCCATGGTGGAGCTGCGCAGCGACGCCCGGCAAGAGCCGAACACGCGGGCAACTGTAACCGAACTTTTCGACGGGTTGGACGCGAAGTCTCAAAACCATGTCGGTCCCTTGAAATACGATTTGATGGCCGTGAATGATCTGTTGGCACCGTTCTTGTCGGCTGGCTTCTACTACAAGACCTTCATGTGGCCCCGCGCCTTTTGGGAAAAGCTTTATGAACCTGCAATTCGCCGCGCCGCCGGTCTTGGCAGCCTGTCGATGTTGCCAGACCCAGATGAATACGACCGGGGGTATCTGCACTGTGATGTCTTGATCATCGGGGGCGGGGCTGCGGGTTTGATGGCCGCTTTAACCGCTGGCCGATCCGGGGCACAGGTGATTTTGGCCGATGAGGATTTCCGATTTGGCGGCCGATTGTTGGCAGAACGGCAAATGCTGGAGGGTCAGCCCGCACCGGCCTGGGTCGACAATACATTGGACGAGTTGCGCGCCATGGCCAATGTGCGCCTCATGTCACGCACAACAGTGTTTGGCGCGTATGATCATGGGGTTTTCGGGGCCGTGGAACGCGTGAGCGACCATCTTGTATCCCCCGCAGCGGGACGCGTGCGGCAAACCCTGTGGCGGATCACCGCGAAACGCAGCATTCTGGCGGCCGGCGCAACCGAGCGCCACATCCCCTTTGCCAACAACGACCGTCCCGGCATTATGCTGGCCGGCGCAATGCGCGCCTATGCCAACCGTTGGGCCGTTGCCCCCCTGCGTCCGAGCGACGCTGGCGTCGCGATTTTCACCAATAACGATGACGGACACCGTACTGCCAATGACCTGATCGCCAACGGTGCCAAAGTGTTTGGCGTCGTCGATGTGCGCCAGAATGCGCCCCGGTTGGGCGACTACCTCCTTCTGTCCGGTAGCATGGTGACGAATACACGCGGGCGGCACCGGGTCTCAGCCATTGAGGTCACGCAGGACGGAACACCAACATGGTATCCGGTTGGCGCTCTTGCGGTGTCTGGGGGATGGAACCCTAATGTCCACCTTGCGTCCCACCATCGTGGTCGCCCGGTTTGGGATGAGGGTCTGCTCGCCTTTGTACCATCTGAGACCGGACCCTCCGGTCTGATCCCTGCTGGTGCTGCACGCGGTCACGGCAGCACAGAAGCCGCGTTGAAGGATGGGGACCAAGCCGCGTCGCACGCGTTGGCCCAAATCGGAATGGCTTCTGTCCCCCCCACAATCCCGCAAGCGCTGGAAGAAAGCCAGGCCCAGGACGCGTTCTGGCATGTTCCCGGACAAAAACGCGCCTGGGTGGATTTCCAGAACGATGTCACTGTGAAAGACATCAAACTGGCCCACCAGGAAAACATGAAACCGGTGGAACATCTAAAACGCTGGACGACATTGGGCATGGCCACGGACCAAGGCAAGACGGCCAATGTCTCCGCCCTGGCGGTGATGGCTGAGCTGACAGGTAAAGCAATCCCCGAAACGGGCACCACTATTTTCCGCCCACCTTATACCGGTGTTTCCATGGGCGTGCTGGGCGGCGGCGACAGCGGCCATGATTTTCGCCCCGAACGCCGGACGCCTACGCACAGCTGGGCCAAGGATCATGGAGCGGTCTTTGTCGAAGTCGGTCAATGGATGCGGGCGCAGTACTTCCCTCAACCTGGTGAGAGCCATTGGCGCGAAACTGTCGACCGCGAAGCGCTGGCCGTTCGCTCTGCCGTCGGGATCTGTGATGTCACCACATTGGGTAAGATCGACGTCCAAGGGCGCGATGCCTCTGAATTCCTCAACCGTATCTACGCCAATATGATGGCAACGCTACCTGTTGGCAAAACGCGCTATGGGTTGATGTTACGTGAGGAAGGCACGCTGTATGACGATGGCACCTGTGCTCGACTTGGCGAGGCCCAATATGTTGTGACAACGACAACAGCCAATGCGGCAACCGTCTATCGCAAGATGGAATTTGCCCGCCAATGCCTGTGGCCTGATCTGGACGTCAGCCTGATTTCCACCACCGACGCATGGGCGCAATTGGCGGTCGCGGGTCCAAAATCGCGGGAACTGTTGTCGCGCATCGTGGATGATTTTGACCTGTCAAACGAGGCCTTCCCCTTTATGGCCTGCGCCGAATTGTCGATCTGCAAGGGGCTGCGTGCACGTTTGTTCCGGATCTCTTTCTCGGGCGAGCTGGCCTATGAAATCGCCGTCCCTGCCCGCTTTGGCAATGCCTTGATGGAGCGTTTGATGACGATCGGTGCGGACCTTGGGGTCACGCCATATGGGACCGAAACCCTGGGTGTTTTGCGCATTGAAAAAGGCCATGCCACGGCAAACGAGCTGACCGGACAGACAACAGCCGCCATGCTTGGCCTTGGTCGAATGGTCTCGCAAAAGAAAGACAGTATTGGCGCATTGATGTCGCGCCGCGAAGGTCTCGCTTCAGACACACGGCGGCTGGTTGGTTTCAAACCTGTGAATGCCGCAGAACCGGTTGTTGCAGGCTCACATCTGTTTGCCAACGGCGTACCACAACAGACAGACACGGACCAAGGCTGGATCACCTCTGCCTGTTATTCCCCACATCTGGCGTGCCACATCGGGCTTGGCTACCTGGAACACGGCGACACCCGTATGGGTGAGATCGTAACAGCCGCAAACCCACTGCAAGGCCAGTCGGTGGACGTGGAGGTTGTCTCTGCCCATTTTGTAGATCCCGAAGGAGTACGGTTGCGTGACTGATCTTTCCCCCATCACCGCGCTCGGCGCGCAAACGCTCTGGGCTGAGACAGCCGGTGCTCTGCTGATGTCCGAGAATTCAAACCTCGGTTTGGCGTCATTGGCCCTGCCCAAAGGCAGCCTACATCCAAGCCCCTTTGACCTTACCCTACCTGACGTCGGCGCCGCAGTATCCAACTCTACTTATGGTGCTTTTTGGACTGGACCGAACCAATGGATGATCGAAGGCTATGAACACGGCGAAACGGACTTTGCCGCCGACGTCAAAGCGCAGGCCTCAGAAGCTTATGTCACCGAACAGACTGACGGTTGGTGCGCTTTTGACGTGCGCTCGTCAGACGATGGCGCTGCATTGGACGCCTTGTTGCAGCGGCTTGTTAATCTGGATCCTTCTGCATTGTTACCAGGCTGCGTCGCACGAACCGGACTGCATCACATGAGCGTATTTGTGATCAGACGGACCACAGATCACGTGACACTTATCGGCATGCGCAGCTTCGCACATTCGCTGCGTCACGCGGTTCAAAAAGCTGCAGATCGGCTGACCACCTAGGACAGTCAGCTGACGCGCTATCAAACATCACGTTGAATACACCACACATCCGCCCCGAGGTAAAACAATGACCAAATATTGCCTGACCGTAACCTGCCGTTCGACCCGCGGCATTGTTGCGACCGTTTCCAGCTTTTTAGCAGAGCATGATTGCAACATCACCGACAGCTCGCAATTTGACGATGCGGAGACCGGTTACTTCTTTATGCGCATCAGCTTCACGTCAGAAGAAGGTGCTGATCTAAGCACTCTTCAACAGAGTTTTGCAGAGCTTGCGACGCCGTTTGACATGGACTACGCCTTTCACGATGAGGCGCAAAAACTGAAAGTCGTTATCATGGTCAGCCGTTTTGGCCATTGCCTGAATGACCTTTTGTACCGCGTGCGTATTGGTGCCTTGCCCGTAGACGTGGTGGCTGTGATCTCCAACCACATGGATTATCAAAAGGTTGTGGTGAATGCGGATATCCCGTTTTATTGCATCAAGGTCACCAAGGAAAACAAACCAGACGCCGAAGCGGCGATCATGAAGGTGGTCGAAGACACCGGTGCTGAGCTGATCGTCCTGGCGCGCTACATGCAGATCCTATCTGATGAAATGTGCCAGAAAATGTCTGGCCGCATCATCAACATTCACCACTCTTTCCTGCCTTCGTTCAAAGGGGCGAACCCTTATAAGCAAGCCTATGAACGCGGTGTGAAGCTGATCGGCGCGACGTCACATTACGTGACGGCTGACCTCGACGAAGGGCCGATCATCGAACAAGATATTGTGCGCATCACCCACGCTCAATCGGCCTCTGATTACGTCTCGCTTGGTCGTGACGTGGAAAGCCAAGTTCTGGCACGCGCGATCCACGCCCATGCCCATCACCGCGCCTTTTTGAATGGGAATAAAACCGTGGTCTTCCCGGCCTCCCCCGGATCGTTTTCAAGCGAACGGATGGGATAAACCGATTAAGGCATGGCGCCAGAATGCTCTGCGCGCCGTGCCTTAGGTGTCTTGTCGACGGGCTGCGGTGTCCAGCAAGATCCGCGCGATGGCCAACGCATCTTTGGCAGGTTTGGCTGAATGCGACATTGCGGCCAACACAATGGCCCCCTCTTTCAGCACCATCAACCGACTGGCGAGAGCCTCTGGATCTGCATATCCTGCTTCTGTCGCCAGCTTGGCGAAATGATCCGCAAGCAGTTGTTTATGCGCCATTGACTGCTGGTTGATGACGTGGTCCTCAGCCTGGTATTCTGCGCTGGCCTTGATGAACATGCATCCTTGAAAGCTGTCTTCTAAAAACCACTCTTCGATCGCGTCGAAAATCGCCAGCATTTGTCCATCTGGCGTATCCGCCAACGTTTCCATCCGTTCAAACAACCAAGATCGGAAATTCGTATCGCGCAGTTGCAAAGCTGCAAGGATCAGCTCTTCCTTGGTTCGGAAGTGTTTGTAGATCGATGTTTTGGACACGCCGGTTTCCTTGGCGACCAGATCCATACCCGTCGCGTGAAACCCGTTTCTGTAAAAGAGCCACAGGGATCTTTCGACCAATTCTGCACGTTTGTTGCGGCTCATTTCTGCTCCTGTTGCTGTCTCTGCCGTTTTAGCGCGCAAGTTTTGGTCATTCAATAAAGCCCTGAATTACGGCGGGATTTTGCACAATGCGCGTGCAACGTTCCCGGATTCGAGCCCAGAAACCACATTTTTCTTGAAAAGAGTAACAGATCGGTGCACCTGTATAACATTAACAGATCAGTTACCCCACTAAAACCAACAAACAACGCCGGAGATCACAATGTCCCGCCCCCCCTTGCCGCCCTTTACACGTGAAACAGCGCTCCAAAAGGTGCGAGCAGCTGAGGATGCGTGGAATACACGCGACCCAGACCGCGTCACGTTGGCCTATACAGAAGACAGCAGCTGGCGAAACAGAGCTGAGTATGTAAATGGCCATGCCGAGATCCACGCTTTTTTGACCCGCAAATGGACGCGTGAATTGGACTACCGCCTCATCAAGGGGCTGTGGGCTTTTGCAGACAACCGAATCGCAGTTCGGTTTGCCTATGAATGGCGCGACGACAGCGGCCAATGGTTCCGCTCTTTTGGCAATGAAAACTGGGAATTTGCAGCGGATGGCCGTATGCGCCGCCGGATCGCACAAATCAACGATTTGGCTATCGAAGAAACAGACCGCAAGTTCCACTGGGACGCTGGACCGCGCCCTACTGACCACCCTGAATTGGAAGATCTCGACCTCTGACAGGGTGGTAAAAAAGCCCCTGGAGATACACCAGGGGCTTTTTCTTTAAGCCGGGAAACCGTGTCGTTGCACCAACGACCAGACATCACCGTTCAGCTGTTCCAGCGCCGTGATACAAGCATCGATATTGTCCGCCTCTTCGGGTGTGATGGTTTCCATCTTGCCGACTTTGATGTCTTTGCGCCTGTCTTGAATGCGCATCATGATCGTCTGCAAGCGACCTTGATCAGCATCAAAGGAATAGATGCAGTGGTTGTATTTGTTTCGCAGCTTGGACTGCCGCACCAACCGTGAAGTGATTTCAAGCACTTCGTCCCGTAACGCAGGCTCCACCCGTGGCAATTTCGACAGGCGTTCCACCAGGTCCACCCGTGCCCGCGTTGTGTTCAACGTCAGGAACAAAACCACCGCGACCTCTTTTTCGACCTTTGCCAAACCTGCCATCAAGTGGATCAGCAGGCTTTCGGTATTGGTCCAGGTGTAATTCAGGCGCCCGACGCGCAGCAGGATATCGTCCAACTGCACGTCAGATGGCGGTCCGGCGTTTTCATGTTGCGGCTGCGCCATCTCTCCTCCGATCAATGCTGCATCACCTCGACGAATTTCATCGCAGCTGCCGTCCGGTTGGTCACCTTCAGCTTGGTGATGACATGATGGATATGCAATTTGATCGTATGCTCCGAAACTTTCAGCTTTTCGGCGATCTGCTTGTTCTGCAATCCGTGCATCACATGCTCCATCACAGCGATTTCACGCTGGGTCAGCTTGTCCGTCAACGTGCGCCGAGCTCCAGCTAAGGCTTCGTTTTCGCACTGCTGATCCGTCAGTTTTTTGTCCAAAACATCCGCCGGGAAATAAGTTCCCCCGCTAAGCAGCAGACGCATAACCGCCAACCAGATGTCGATGCTCTGGTTCATTGGCAGCACACCTTGGAAGCCGTCAACACGGCCCACCGCAGCAAAGACCTTTTGCACACAGCTGTCATGCATATAGGCAAGCACAATTCCCGGAGCTTCCGGCCCAGTCAACAACGTCTCGCGCTCATTCAAAAGACGATGAAACTGGCTGCGCTCTTCATCCAGAATAGAGGCGTCAATTACAATGAGCCTGGCAGGCACCATCGTGACCGACGCAATATCTACGAAATCGGAAACCGCGTCGTATCTTAACGGTTCTATTTCTTCAAGTTCAGCTTCTACATTGCGCAAAACGGTATTGGAAAAACTCTTCTTTGGACCAATAAAAACCGCTGTGTCACAATTAGATTTAAGTTGCTGATGCGTCCCCGATGCCAATGGTTCCATATTTACAATTTCTGGCATTCTTAAAACTCCCACACACTCGCTACTTCAATCGGCTTACGCCGAAGAAAGAGCTCACACCGCTCTGGTATTTACGGAAATCAGCTCTTCTCTTTCTGCTCGAAAAAGATTTGCCTGTAGAAGCAATAACTGCCCATCAATCGCGGAGCAATTCCGCCAAACCACAATATTGTGACGCGTTGGAATAGGTCAACTAACCCAAAGGTTAATGCCATCAATCTCATGGTTATCCACAGGTTATAGCAATTTTTACGATTCTTTTCAAACGCGATCTCGGAGTTTGGCAGTTTGAACCGAGTGATGTCGAGAAACACAGCTCGCAGTGAACGTCGTAACATTTTGTTTTCATGTAGAAGTTTCAAAATCCTCGGAGTTTCAATCCGGCTTAAATCTAATCTCCAGCTTACACCGACACGCATTTTCCGTGACCCTGAACCGGCTTGAGACCCTTCCTCACAAGCAGAATTTTTATCTGAACGATCGGATCGTTCGCAGATTTGATCGAAAAGATTCGAAAAGGAGGAAATCAAAACGCGAAAACACCCAAGCAACGGAAACCTGTGATTGCATGATGGAATTAGTGTTAATTCCAACCTCAATAGTCACCGTGTTCCCTCAACTATTTAACAAGTCAAACTGCTCGACAATGGTCGCATTGGATATACTGGTGACCGCGCGGGCAAATTGGGAGAATTATTATGTCCGGTAATCGGCATCAGCATCTTTTCGGCCTGCAAGGTCAACTTCAAGGCCAGCTTCAAGGTCAAGGCCAAGGTCAACACCAAGGTCAAGGCCAAGGGCAGCATCAAGGCCAAGGTCAACACCAGGGTCAAAACAGTGAAAACCTGAACCTGAATGGGAATGGCAACCTGAATGGCAACGGAAACCTGAATGGGAACGGCAACGGGAACCATAACGGTAACGACAACGGCAACGACAATTCCAACTCAAACACCAATGAAAACAGCTCAGCTTCTGACAGCTCCGGACATGGCGCTGGCGCAGGCTTGGGTGTTGGTGCCGGTTTGGGCGCGGGCTACGGCGCGGCGCATTCTGGTTCGGATGCGAATTCTGCATCGAACGCGGCCGCAGCGGCCGCGGCCAATGTTTCCAACACGTCCCACACAGCTGTAAGCAACAGCTCTGACGTGTCTGTGGACATCGATCTGGACATCGGAACCACCGATTGGGAACCTACCGATGATGATTTTGCTGACTTTGATCTCGGCAAAGATGCTGAAATCGGTGACATCACCATGGCCAACGGCGACATGAACACCGACATCGGTGGCAACACTGATTTCAACAAAGTTCTGAACGACTCGTTGAACGGTCAAGGCAACGACACCGGCACTGTCAACAATATGAACAACGCGCTTCAGGACAATGATGTTCTTGAGTCTGCTGAAGTGTCCAACGACGGTCACTTCAAAGCCTATCAAAGCGCGAAAGGCGGCGAAGCCACTTCTGACGACGGGATCGACAACGAATCCGATGGCGGCGGAGCGGCCTATTCAGAAGCCAATGGCGATGATGGCGGTAAAGCCTATGCCGATGGCGGAAGCGCGCTTGGCTTTGGCGGCAAGCATGACGGCAACGAAGGCGGCAAAAGCGAAGGCGACGACGGCGGCAATGGCGGGAACTCAACCGCAATTGGTGTAGGCCTTGGTGGTCTGGGTGTTGGTGTCGGTGTTGGAGCCAACGCTGGTGACACCGGAGATACCGGTGATGGCGGCGACGGTGGCGACGGCGGCGACAGCGGCGATGCTGGTGACGGCGGCGACGGCGGCGACAGCGGACACGCAGGTGGCTTTGGCTACGCTGACAGTGGCGACGCAGGCGCAATCGGTGCCGGGCTTGGCGGCGGCTTGGGCTTCATCCCTGTCGGAAAAGGCCTGGGACTGGGTAATGCGGAAAGCGGCGATGCTGGTGGCTATGGCTACGGCGGATCTGGCGACGCAGGTGACGGCGACGACGGTGGCGATAGCGGTGCTAGTGGTGCCGGTGGTGCTGGTGGTGCAACCGGTGCATCCGGCTCTGCAGACGGCGGAAATGCCGGAGGCAAAGGCCTAGGTGTCGGTGAAGGCAACGGCCTGTCCCAAGCCATGGGCGGCGACGGTGGTGACGGTGGTGACGGCGGCAACGCTGGTGCATCCGGTGGCATCGCAGGCGGCGCAGTTGTTGGCGGCGGCGACGCCTACGCAGCTGGCGGCGCTGGCGGAGCCGGTGGTTGGTCAGACGCCATGGGCGGCCAAGGTGGTCAGTCCGGCGGCTACTGGGGATCCAACAACGGTGACGACGGTTTCGTAACCGGAACCTCCGCAGCCTCCGCAGACGCGGCGTTGGACAACGCAGCCTTCAACCAGAACATCGTACAAGGTGCAAATGTCCTGGGGAACACCGTTGACATGACTGTTGTAGGCGGTGGCTACAGCTCAACCCTCATCGGCGACGACGACCTAGGATAAGGTTGAACACAGAGAACCTGTATTGGGCGCGGCAGGACCGCGCCCAATACCAATAAGAAAAACACGAGCAGCCCGGATCGGTAATTGGTCCACGAATTCATGGAGTTCTGCTCATGCTTGACGACAAATCTGAAATTATTGCCCATTTCATAGGTATATTCGAATTAAACGTCGAAGCTGCGCGCATGAAGATCCAGTATCAGGAAATGCAAGCGTGGCTTTCTCCGGATCCGGATCTCGGCCCTCTTCTCAATGTTACGATCAACGTAACCAGCCCGTATGAGCTTAAGGATTTTGAACCCGACCTGGGATGGCGCACGGTCTCTCCACCACCGCCGTCCCTCTTTGTGAATCCGGCCTTTCCACCAACACCTGCATATGAAGCGCCGTATTATTATGACTTTTTTCCAAAACTGTTTTTCAACATGCCGCCGATCAATCCCGGGTTTGTCTTGGGCGGCGAGCCGATTTTTTTCATTCCCTACCCATCGTCCCTGGCCACTGTGAGCGTTCAGACCAACTGGTTGCAAGACCACGATATTTTGCTGAACTATGACGCCGGTGTTTCTTTTTTGCCGGCCGCTAGCTTTGACACGGTTCTGACGGAAATGGCCCTGCAGGGACAAAGCCTGCACGTGCTCTCCACACCAGAGATGCCAGAAGACGAAGCCGCAATCGCGACAAGTGCGGAAGATCTGCACAAGAAACTCACTTCATTGGAAGAAGACGGCCTGCCTGCACCGGCCGTGGCCGCGACGGTTTATGTTGCTCATGACGACGATGCCCTCAGCATCACCGTTAACGGAGAAACTGCAGAAAGCCTTCCAGAGCTACCAGAGGTCAGCAATTTCTTTGCAATTGAGGAACCTCAGGAAGACGAAGAAGAACTCACCGACGGTGCCAAAGAGGCGACTGGTGAAGAGATCACACAAGACTTGGACGGAACGCCCCTTGGCGATGACGAGGACGGTGCGCCGCATGAGCTGATCACAGGTGGCAATGTCTTGTTGAACGAGGCGCGTATCGCATCCGATTGGCTGGACGCGCCGGTTATCTCTGTCATGGGCAAAGTGTCGGTGACCAATGCAGTCAGTCAAGTCAACATCTGGAATGACACCGATTTTATCAACGGTGCGATGACGAAAACGTCCGGCGGCACGACCAATACATTTAGCGGATTTGAGTTTGAGCAAATTGCCAACCCCAAACCCCAAGCCGTGCCAGAGGAAGGTGAAACGCTTGGCTCGCCAAAGTACGTCGTGATCTCCGAGCTTGATGGCAATCTGATCAATTACAGCTATGTCAAACAATTCAATTTTGCTTCTGACAATGATGTCGTCAGCGTCCGGTTTGACGCGCATGAAACCTTTTTCCAGACCGGTGGAAACTTCCTCGCCAATGCGCACAGCCTATTGGGTCTCGGCTTTCATTACGATCTGATCGTCGTCGGCGGCGACATGATCGATATGAAATATATCTCGCAGACCAATGTGATGTTGGATTCTGACGTGATCTATCATCAGGACGGCTTTGCCGGGTCGATCGAATCTTCGGACAATCTTTTGTTCAACTGGGCCAAAATCCGCGACATCGGCAGCGATCAAGCAACGGCGATGACACAAAGCTTTGCCGAAGCCTCGGATGCAGTTGCCCGCGGGGATACAGACATTGGCAGTGCGCGCAACGATGACGCCTTTGCCGGATCAGAGCTACTCCGCGTGCTTTATATCAAAGGCAGCATCCTCGACGTTCAGGTCGTGGAGCAGATCAATGTTTTGGGGGATGCCGACCAGATCGCTTGGGCGTCCGAAACAGTCCAAAGCGCGGATGGCGCGGATATCTCTGTCATTAGTGGTCAAAACGAAACGATCAACCTCGCCACGATCACCGATTCCGGCATCGATTCAACGATTTACACCAGCGAAGGAGCCTACACCGAAAGCTTTCTATACCAAGCGGATTTTATTTCCGAAGAAGACCCGCTGTTGGCAGCGGAAACA
Source organism: uncultured Paracoccaceae bacterium (assembly GCA_947497985.1). Lineage (GTDB taxonomy): Bacteria > Pseudomonadota > Alphaproteobacteria > Rhodobacterales > Rhodobacteraceae > Epibacterium. The sequence continues at coordinate 7,058 of CANMIX010000021.1, read as the reverse complement.
AGCGGCCTGACCGGCGAAGCCTTCCTGTTCTTGGCGGACGGGCTGATCGCTCAGGACGACGGAACCGAAGACGGCACGATTGCAGCCCCCCTACCAGAGGAAGGTACGGTCGACGTTATGCAGTCGGTTCTCGCATAAATTTATTTAAGGAGCACACAGGTGAAAGACTACCATTCACAAGAAGCGCAGGGATCTTCCCCTGCGGCCGACAAGAGCAAGTCTTCACATCAAGGGAAAGCGGACACATTCAAACTCAACCCTGATCAAAGGGTGGATCCTCGCGCTGAGGGACGTATTTCCGAACCAACCGGCCCGGGCGCTTCGCCCAAAGGCATGAACCGCGCCGTTCCACGAAAAATTACACCTCCTCCGACACCAACCAGTGGCGGCGGAAACGGTGGTAACGGTGGCAAATTTCACCGCCGCGTGCGGTCTGGTGGTTTTGCCGACGGTTTGGATCGTGGCCTCAAAGCGATCCGGCAAAACCTGATCTTGGTGGCCATTTTCACCTGTGCCACCAATTTCCTGATCCTGGCCATTCCGGTCTATCTGTTTCAGATCTCTGATCGGGTTCTGACCAGCCGGTCCATGGACACGTTGATCATGCTGACAACTGTGATCGTCGGCGCGGTTGTTCTGCAAGCCGTACTGGACGCGATCCGGCGGTTCATTTTGATGCGAACGGCGGTGGAGGTCGCCGCCCAACTGGGTGCCCCTATTTTGTCCGCCGCAGCGCGCGCGTCGCTGAACAGCAATGGGCGCGAATACCAAACGCTTGGCGATCTGCAACAGCTGCGTGGGTTTCTGGTTTCAGGAACGCTGTTGTCCTTTTTGGACGTCCCCTTTGCGCCCTTCTTTATTCTGGCGATCTATTTGGTTCACCCGCATCTTGGCACCATCGTGGTCATCACCGCGCTTATTCTGTTTGTAATCGCAATGGTCAACCAACGCATTACGTCGCGCGGGTTCGCCGAAGCCAATATGCACCAAAGCCGCGCCAACCTGCATTTGGACTCGATGTCGCGCAACAGCCAAGTGATCAACGCGCTGGCGATGATCCCCGAAGCGGTCAACATCTGGGGTCAGGACACCGCGCGGTCGTTGAAATCCCAAGTCAAAGCGCAAGACCGCAATATCATCACCGCCGCCCTGTCGCGCGCGGTGCGGCTGTTGACACAAATTGGCCTATTGGGCTGGGGGGCTTATCTGGCCATTCAGGACCAGATCACCGGCGGCATGGTCATCGCGGCCTCGATTATCGCCGGTCGTGCCTTGGCCCCGGTTGAGGGTGCGATCGAAGGCTGGAACCAATTCCTTTTGGCTCGTGCTGCCTATGGTCGTATCGGTAATCTGCTCAAAGGATCACCGTTGAACACCAACCGCTTGATCCTGCCCAATCCCGAGGGGCGACTGGATGTGGAACGTCTGCTCTTTGTTCCGCCCGGCACCAAACGCGTGGTTCTCAATGGGTTGAGCTTTATGTTGGACCCCGGCGAGTCGCTTGCAGTGATCGGCAATTCCGGCGCTGGTAAAACAACCCTGGGCAAAATGCTGGTGGGTTCGATCCTGCCCACGTCAGGTGCAGTCCGACTGGATCTGATGGATCTGCGCAACTGGGATCAACGTCAGTTGGGGACCAACATCGGCTATCTGCCTCAGGACGTTCAGCTGTTTCCGGGCACCATAAAACAGAACATCGCGCGTATGCGCACCGACGTCTCGGATGAGCAAATCCACAAGGCGGCCGTTCTGGCCGATGTCCATGAGATGATCGCGAGCTTCCCCGAAGGCTATGAAACCATGGTCGCCGCAGACGGCACGCCTTTGTCGGGTGGGCAGAAACAGCGGATCGCTTTGGCGCGCGCCTTCTTTGGTGAACCGCGTTTGGTGGTTCTGGATGAGCCGAACTCGAATCTGGATACCGCAGGCGATGCAGCGCTGGCCCGCGCTATGAGCCACGCCAAGAACCACGGCATGACTGTGGTGGTGATCACCCAAAAACCATCCCTCTTAAGCGTGGTGGACAAGATCATGCTGATGGCGGACGGCAACATCGCCATGTTCGGACACCGTCAAAAAGTTCTGCAGGCGTTGGAGCAACGACGCACCGGGCAACAGCCCCCACAGGCACCGCCACCCCAACAAAACCCGAATTTGAACCGCCCAGGCAATAACAGCTGAGTTGGATGACCAATGACATTTGTAACGATTGACCACGAAGACCCCCAAGATCGCCCCCAGGAATGGTTCTCTGAATTGCCCCGACAAGTCTGGCGGATCGGCATTCTCGGCCTGATCCTCATGACTGGTGCATTGGGTGGATTTGGCTATTGGGCGTTTTCCGCACCTTTGGCCGCAGCTGTTGTTTCCCAAGGGAGCTTTGTCGCCACTGGGCGAAACAAGATCGTCCAGCACTTTGAAGGCGGGATCATCAGCGATATCCTTGTCGGCGAAGGGGACTTTGTCGAGGCCGGGCAAACGCTGATTTCACTGGACAGAACAGCCGCCGAAACGGACCTGGCGGAATTGAACCTGCGTCAGACCCGATTGAATGCGATGGTTGCGCGCCTAACCGCAGAGTATGAGAACCGTCCAACCCTGACCTTTACGGACGCATTGCTGCAAAAAGCCAACCTTGATTTCAACCTCTCTCAAATCATGACCAGCCAGACGCTAAGCTTTGAACTGACGCGGGAAAAGATGAACAACGAGCTGGCACTCATTGACGCCAACATCTCGGCTCAGGAATTGCGGATTTGGGGGTATCAGGAACAGCGCACTGCTTTGCAAAAGCAGATAGTCCTGTTGGAAGACGACCACGCGGCAAAAACCAAATTGTTCCAAAGTGGTCTGACCCGGCGTACGGAAATCAACGCACTGCAACGGGCGCTGGTGGATGCCGAGGGTCAGATTGCCCGCCTCACAGCCGAAATCGGTGAAAGCGAAACCATGATCGGGAAGTACAAGAAGCAGGCTGTACAGACCCGCCATGCTTACAACCAAACGGCTTTGGACGAATTGCAGGCCGCCCAAGCGGAGCTGGACAGTATTAACGAACAGATCCTACAGGCCGAAGACATCCTGCGCCGGACCGAGATCGTGACGCCCGTCTCGGGCACGGTCATTCGCATGCACTATCATACGTCCGGCGGGGTCATTAAAGGCGGTAAAGAGGTCGCCGAAATCCTGCCCATGGACGCGCCGTTGATTATCGAAACGCTGGTCCCTCGTACCGAAATCGACAGTGTGCAACTGGGCCAACACGCCTTTGTCCGGCTGGTTGCCCTCAATCAACGGACGACTCCAGTGTTGGACGGAGAGGTCTTTTATGTTTCGGCGGACTCCATTCACAATTCAGCCGATATCAAGAACCCCGAGGTTTATGTTGCGCGCATCAATCTGGCTCCAGAAAGCATCGCAGCGGTTCCGGGGTTCATCCCAACCCCGGGCATGCCCGCCGAGGTGTTGATTACCACCCAAGAACGTACGTTCTTTCAATACCTGACCAAGCCAATCGTCGACTCAATGTCACGCGCGTTCAGAGAAGACTGACACTTTCAGTCGGCATCGGATTAACGGAGGCCGACGCAAGAAACTCCATAATAAAATAGCAAATCGATTTAAACGTATTGATTCTAAATGGTGTGCAAACGCTGTTTTGCGCTGCCGCTTTTGTCACTTCTTCCCACGCGTCAGCGTGAGCATGATGCAGGAAACAATCATTTTCTCGAATATAAACAGAAGTTAATAGATACCCGACTTCAAAAAATTGCCCCAATTGGACCACAATTCCAATCCCCTTAAATACACCTTGCTCTGACTAGGCCGCAGGTGGCGCTTAACATTCTGTTTTCAAACATCTTTAAATCACATTTTAAAATCGACATTACAGCTGCATTGAGCAAATACGTCCAAAACAAGGCAATAAAGTCTTCGTAAAAAACAGCGGCCCAAATTTCACATAAACGTTACTAGTCCCAGAACATCACCGCAATTAACGAATATTAAGGGAACATTAACCGCAATTTTAATTTAGTTCATTCTCAAGGAGAGAAGCCTTGGACAAAGTAATTAAAGAAGTGGTTTCCGAGCTGAAAATCGGCATCGGAAACTCAGATGAATTCACCGAAGTTGAAAGTACTGAGGTCGAAGTCGAGGCGACAGAGGATGGATACTTCCTTGGCGACACCGACAGCATCGCAACAGTTTCTACGCAAGGTATCTTGCTAGATGGAGAAAGTGGCGATGACGTCATCATCGTTGACAATGATGATCCAACAACTGGTGTTACAATCACGGCCGTTGGCGACTCTTCCAGACTGGGACAGGATCTAGGTTTAGATGAAGGAAGCACTGGCTTCGTGATCAACGAACGCGGAACAGCTGCATCACCCAATCTAGAAAACACCCTGCAGCAATCAAGCGTTGTCTACAATGTGGAAGCAATCGTCGGCACACAGCAAGACGATGTTTTTGCCGGCAACAAGTTCGACGCGGTCGTGTATGGCGCTGACGGGGATGACACCTTGCGCAGTACCGGTGGCGACAAATCGCTATATGGCGAGGCTGGAGACGACTATTTCAAAGTAACCGGCGGTTCCGGTGCCTTACTCGATGGCGGCGAAGGTACAGACCATGCCTCCTTTGTACACGAGACCCAGGGTCTCGTCATTACGTCGGTTGGATCCAACAATGAACTTGGCGAAGAACTCGGGCTAGAGAACGGAGGTCAGGCATTTTCGGTGTTTCAGCGCGGGAGCGAAGCTGAAATTGATGGCCAAACAGTTCAAGCAAGCGTTTCAACGGTGCATGGCATTTCGGCTGGAGACTCAGATGCCTCGTCGTCGGAAAGCGCAATAGACACCGCACTCGCCTTTGGTCATGTGGTGACCAATGTTGAGGAAATTACAGGGTCACATTTCAACGATTCATTCAAAGGCAGCAGCGGCACCGAAATTTTCAACGGTGGCCGCGGCCGGGATACAATCAATGGTCGTCGCGGTGACGACACATTGAATGGTGGCGACGGCAACGACACAATTGTTCTGACAGCAGGTAACAAGGTAATTGATGGCGGCTCTGGCCGCGACACAATCAGATTGCTAGACCCGATTGACAGCTACACGATACTTCAGCTCGAAGACGGTACTTTCACCATTACCACCGCCGCAGGAGATACAAGCACCGTACGCAGTGTAGAGCTCGCTCGCCTGTCCGATGATACAATTGTTTCGCTCAGTGAACTGGCCACCGCAGCGCCGGAAATCGAAACAAACTCGGACAACACGACAGTCGAGGAAGACGGCGCCGTTGTACTGGACTTGCTGGACAATGACGCCGGCGAAAGTCTGACAATCACCGCTGTGAATGCCTCGGAAAACGGTACGGTGGAACTGAATGCAGACGGTACAGTAACCTATGTTCCTTCTGCAGATTTCAACGGTGAAGACACCTTCACATACACAGCAACAGATGAGTTTGGACAAACGTCAACTTCGACAGTTTCTGTTGTTGTAGAACAAGTGAACGACGCGCCTGTTGTTGCTTCTGCTGAAGTCACAGCATTGGAGAGTGCAGAGGGTGGAGATGTTCTTGCGCAGGTTTCTGCGGGTGATGTTGACGGGGATGCTTTGACGTTTGAGATCACGTCCGGCAACGAAGACGGTCTGTTTGAGATCGACGAGAACGGCGAGATCACGCTTTCGGATGGGGCTTCGCTCGACTTTGAAGCGGATGCTTTCCATGATCTGGAAGTTTCGGTCTCGGATGGGGAAGCAACCACCACTACGGATGTCACGATCAATGTGGCAAATGTGGATGAGAGCCGCACGGATCTGATCGAAAGCACCGACCGCGCCTTTGGCGTTGACAATGGATCAGGATCGATTGGCCTGACGGGTGCGTCTGACTTCAGCTCGCAACTGCCCTTCCTGGACATCTTCAAATCCAGCCGTCCTGTCAAAGCCCACGCTAGTGGTGAATTTGGCAAATACGACTATTACGACCTGGATGAAGAAGGTTATCTGGACGACAACGGCTGGCCCACCGAGATCCCCGAAGATGCGCCCACCATCGGCTTTATCTTTGCGGAAACCATCGGTCGCGAAGGCACCTATGTGCTGCGCTATGAGGGCGAAGGTGAGATTGACGTGCGCTATGACGCCAATGTCATCAGCCGCTCTGATGGTGAAATCGTCTTTGAACACGGCTCTGGCTCGTTTGAGGTTTTCCTGAAATCGACCGATCCAAATGACACCGGCGATTACATCAAGAACATCTCCATCGTGAAGGAAGAATACGTCGATCTCTATGATGCAGGCGCAACCTTCAACCCGGATGCGTTGGAAGTGCTCGCGGATTTCCGTGAATTCCGCACCATGGCCTGGCAGCGCACCATTGAATCGCCGATTGAGACGCTGGACGATCTGCCCTCGCTGGAGCAATCCTCTTGGGCGACGGAATACGGCGCACCCATTGAAGCGCTGGTGCAACTGTCCAACGAGGCAGGCACCGACCTTTGGATCACCATCCCGACCAAAGCCAATGCAGAAGTTGTTGAATATTACGCAACTTACATTCGCGACAATCTGGATCCAAACCTGAAGGTCACCGTCGAATACGGCAATGAGCTGTGGAACTATGGCTATCAGGACACCCATGATCTGCGCGCCGAAGCGATTGAGGCCTGGGATCTGGATCCGGGCGACAATATTGGCCGCTTTGCCTATGTTGCCTCCAAAGCCGCAGATGTTGCGCTGACATTCAAGGAAGTCTTCAATCAAGTTGATGAAGACGAACGCCCCTTGCTGCACAACACCATCGGAACCCAGGCCGCGGTGCCTTCGGTCACCGAAGCCCTGCTGCGGGCAGATGCATGGCGGGAAAACGATCCCGACAACTTTATCCCACCAGAAGAGATCTTTGACTCGATTGCTGTCACCACCTACTTCGGCGGCGCAACTCTGACACGGGAAGAACTGAGGGCGGATCTGATCGACGCGATCAATGATCCAAATGTGGACGCCCAAGAGTTCCTGTTCGACCGCCTCAGCGATCCG
>CANMIX010000020.1 GCA_947497985.1 uncultured Paracoccaceae bacterium | reverse complement strand
TTCGGTCGCTTGTTGGCCATGTGTTTCCTCCGTTTTACTAAACATAGCGGAGGACCACTTCAGTGGGGGAAGGCCAGTGCTGCAACTACGGTTTTGGCGAACGCATACCTGTATTTACCCAGAGGAATAATTCATTCATTTAGCACTTCGGCCTACTGGGATTGGCTGTTCGTCACTTGCTTTGTGCTCAGCATTTTACTTTTGTCGTTTCCAGTCATAAGAACCTACAGATTTTCAAGATGGTACTTTTCAGAAACAGGATGACTTTCTAGCTCACTGCCCTTCTTTGCGCTGTTTTAGATCGAATAGCGTTCGCCAAGAGTGGGCGCGCTCATCTGACGAAACTGGGCCAGACACGATCAGGTCAAGGTCCATGCGGTTTCCGCATTGCAGTATAGCTTGGTGATATTGAAACGAATTGAAGTAACGCCCAAGGGCACGACTACGCTGTATGCGCATTTTCTTATTGGCTGCGGTAGAAAATCTAGATTCCAGGTCTTTTGCCAGCCCAATCTTTGCTGGGAAAACCATTTCACTACGAAAATATAAGGGCAATTCATCTGTTGAAGTCATACCAAATGCCTCAGCTATCAATGACAGAGTACGGTGGCGGAACCTCGGGCGAAAGACGCGAAGCAGCGGTGCCGGAGAGACCGGCGTTTGGCTTCGTTCAATAATGATTTTCTTCCTGTCATCGTGCATGGGGGGCATGTCGTCCAGTTGGGGTTCTTAGCACTGTAGCTCGCCCCCAATGAACCAGATAGGCTTACATCTGGTCGAATATGTTGCTTAGCGCTCCTGAATGAAAGATGGAAATGACCCGTCAAATTCACAGACATGAAGGGCGGGAAGCAGAAGTTCGCGGCGGGTGCGAACCCAGAGCTTCGCCATGGCCAAAGCGGCCATTCAAACCCTATCAGAGCTGAACTCGTTTGCTGCGCTGGATGCCAAAGTCAGCAAAGCGCAGATAGCGAGCTTTGCAGTTTTCTGCAAATCTATGCGGCTAGCGGCCCTAACCTGACCTTCGGCTTCCCGGCAAGATGCTGCGGTGCGATCCGTCGAAGGAGACATTCGTCAAATCAATCTTAATATCAGTTCTGTATTCTTTTCTACGCCCCATTTTCGAGTTCTTTCAGAGACCTTCGCAGCTCTTCTTTGAGAGGAGCAGATGCTTTGAGAAGTACGTCGAGTTGTTCCATTCTTGACTTAATTCGTTCCTTTCTTCTTTCTCGATGCGCTTTCGCGTTTCCTTTTTCATCACCATGCGTGAGTAGTAGGATAGGTTCCAAGATTCCCAAATCTATCTCAGCCTCTTTGGCGATTTTAGCCCATTCATCGGAATTACCGGCAAGCTCAGACGCTGCTTGCTCAAGGCAACACTGAATTACGACCCGTGCCGCACTATCGATACATCGCGAAAGCGCAATCCAAGTGTTCTCACCGTTCTGATCAGAGTGACTATCCAGATCAAAACGGTGGGAAAAAAATCTACTTGTGGATTCTGGGTCAAGAGCTGCAAGCGTGCGAAACACAGGCTCCATTTCTTCAAATGGTCGAGCGCCATCGGGTAGAGAGGACTTGTAAGACCATATTTCCAGTATTGTTCGAACGCAGTCGTCCCTCAACTTTTTGTCTGATGGGTCGTCGTCTGCGGCCGCAATCAGCTCGGCGATGTGGTGTCCCATCCACGCACATGTGATGTCTTCATCGCGCTGACTTGTCAGTTGGGAAGCTATCCTCCTTCCAAGCTGTAGGATCGCATCAGAGCGCTCTAATTTTTCCAGCTGCATCATAGATATAGTACCTCACATACGGATCTGGATAATAAATCTCGTTTTCTTTTTCATCTTTGTACGAACTCGTTCTAGTAGGAAATTCTCGCTTGATGCTTACCTCAAAAACAACACTTCGCTGGCGATCTGAAACCACGCGGTCAAGCACAGAGTTACTTGCAACTATTCTTTGACCACTATCTCCCTCGCGATCATATTCTTGGGGGGCTATCCATACCTCACGACGTACAGAGAACCTGCCGTCTCCGGCAGCGTCCGCATTCCAAGATTGGGTCTCTTCGCAAAACTCCAAGCCCAGACCCAAGCAAAAATTTTGATCCAGTTCGGGCAGGTCGGAACCTAGATCTGCTGCCCAGGGGTCCTCATCGTCGATGCCCTCTATCGCCCCAGACCAATCTGCTAACTCCTCAAGCTTATAGGTCGAAGAACGCTTGAAATACCTTTCGCGCAAGTGCGTCGGAATACTGAAACCACTCAATTCTGATTGGAGCTGTAAACTGCTCGCAAGAGATGAGGCGAGCTCAGACCTAACTAGTGCTGAATGCACTCTGGTTCTCTGCATCCTGCCATCGACGGCTTGGTTCCAACTGCCCCACAAGACTATTTTCCCGGGATCAGCAATCAGAGCGCCAGTAAGATCTTGGGATGAAATTGACCACTTCCAATGCTTCTTATCGATTTTTTGGAGTTCTTTGTACGAAGTAAGTACAGGTTGGCGAGTTCTGACGTCAGATTTCCAGAAACCATTCTTTCGGCCCAAGCCGCGGTACTCCATCCAGTCATCAAACTCATTCTTGCTTGCATTTGGTTCCTGTCCGACGATGCCAATGCTGAGAAGCCGCCCAGCAGTAATCATCATTCCATTGAAGCCAAGATATTCGCTAAGCGTATCAAGGGCTTCACCTTTGCGTCTGTCTCTACTTGACCTTTGGTCCCTGTACAGATCCGCTTTGCCACGTTCGTCTTGATCGTACCGGCCAGTGAACTTCGCCCCCCAAATGGATTGAATCGTTTGCTCGATCGCTATCTCGGTCTCACTTTCCGTGAGAGCAAAAACGTCACCTAGCCGCTCGATGTCTTTGCGCATTTCATAGTCGAATAAAAAGCGCTTTTCTTCGAAACTACGGTCCTTGGCTCGACCACGAGACGTCCTCTTTCTCTTGTAGCTCAGAGCTATTTCTAGCGGTTTCTCAGGTACATTGACATCGGATAGAGCTACCATGTCATCTCTATCTTCGGCTTCACATATCTTCGCGAGAGCCTTTGAAGCGATTTTACGAATTAATACGTGTGGCTCAGCTTCGAAAGTGATCCTTTTTAGATAGGTCGTCACGAACTCTGGAGCGCTACCTAGGGCTAACACGCCTCTCGACAGGCCAATAGCGAGGTGTAGCCTCCCAAATAGGTGATAAGGAACGAAGCTAGGGTGAAAGAAGGCTTGATCCGCTGGCATTCCGTCATCCAAACCGACTAGTTCCTTCAGAACATCGTGGCACCCAAGCTCCAGCAGTCCTCGAACCGCATGTGATGCAAACCATCGGTCACGGGGTTGCGCATCACAAAGGGTCTGCCAAAGGTATCCGGCTATTGATAGTTGTTGGCTCTCCGAAACAAGAAATTCATCTCGCCAATCCCCATCTCCTATTTCCTCCGGAATATTCTCTGAAACTAAATCCAAGACGAAGTTTAAGACGCTTCGTGCTTCTTCTGCGGACAGAACTGCCGAAAGGGAGCCTGCAACGGAAAACAACTGTTCCGAACTCTCTTCCTCAACGGTTTCCGAACGGGCCTCTAACGCGATACTAAAAAACTCTTTCTCAGCACATCCGCCAACCCTGGTCAGTCTTGTACTTGGCGCATCTTCGACCCAATATATTGGCCTCGATACCTCGGAACAGTTCTCAGCCGCTACTCGCAACGCCATTTTCTTGAGAACACGGCTTACGGCGAGCGAGTTCGGCCATTTGTTTAGAAAGCTCTCCAACCAACGAGACCTAGAATATATTCCTACGTCATCGAGGCGCATGACGGCGTTGATGAATTGAACTTCGCGGCCAGGCTTGATCCTTCTCAAACACTGTTCAAACCAACCGTCTCCATAACTCACTAGTGCAGATTGCTTGATTCGATCTTGCAGTGTCTTAATTTCGGAACTGCTACAGAACGTGAGATCATGGCAATGATACTCCCAAACATGGGCATCCGCAGATGCAGAATTATTTGAAAGAGAGCTATTGTTATTGTCGATATGAGCCGCCCTACTTTCTTCCAACCTCCTGTTCAACGACTGTTGAAGCGCCTTCGAAACTCTTTTTTCTTTAGAGAATTCCAGAAGTGTTTCAAAGGACTGGCGAGATCCCCCCAACATATCAGTGTATTTTATCAAGTATTTCAGAGACTTCTCAAAGTCCGAAGTCGTGTCTTGTGAATAACCCTTGACGACTTGCTCAATCGACATCTCGACCTGCATCGATTGAAAAACAAGAGCCTCATCCGCAGAAAGCAGACCGAGTTTCATGGCTTCGTTGACTGCAGTTCCCATTATTCTTGTGCGGTGACCGAACTTTCTATCTGCCCATCTGGCAAAAACAGAGAAGGAGGCCGCAGGACTGATGCCTACGAGCGCCTTAATCGAATGTTCCCAGGGAAAGTACTTATCACGCGCAACATGAAACCAAGTTAGCTCAGCGGCTCTACCGAACTTGTAGGCAAGCTGTGGATCATGTGCATCTACATCTTTGGAAGCATCACCTATCAACGAAATGCATTGCCACCGTGAGACATTTTCTTCGCCGAGGAGGTCAGCTGTCTCCAAGGCAAGATCGTAAATTGCGATAGCCTCATCACTAGAGTAGGCGAGAGCAGACCGAGATAGCTCAACCAATTCCTCGACTATGGTTTCCGCCTGTTCATTCGCTCGCTTTGAGTACTCCAACGCGTGATGGAGCAAATCACCTAAGTAAGGCACGTGTTCTTTGTTTTGGGAAGCGACCCTGACTACACTCGAAAGTACACTTGGTCGAATGCCGCTAAAATCTGCTGATAGCCAGGACCAGAAAACGTCATGGCAACTGCCGAATTTTTTCCTAGCTATCAGGTCAATTTCAAACCTCAAATGAGCTATTTCTGATTTCGTGTGAGAAACGTGCTCGCTATACTCCGACCTCTCAGACTTTTCGGATTGTTCCACTGCTTTGCGAAGTTGCTCTTCAAACTGACCTTCTTTGATTTCACCATGGACGATTTTAGTTCGTAAGACGTGCCAAGGCAGCAACGTGCCAACACGATGCCTAAAAATCCTTGCTTCTCGCGAAAGATGGCTCGCCTTGGGATCCTGAAGCTCTTTGGCGACACCATCCTCGGCGAGTTCATGCATTTCTATCTCGGTGCCGAGTAGTGTCGCCTTGAGAACGTGTGCTCTGAGCAAGCGATCACGCGCTACACCATGATCTTCACTGATGCTGTAGTTGTTTTTCTTCGGTAGATGGCGTTCTAAGAAGGCGGCACCTTCTTGAGGTGTAAGCGAGCCATCCAAAACAGCGAGTTCGGCAACCCGGCTGACTGAATCAACAACGCGCTCATCATAACGGCCCTTTCCGTACTCTTTGAAATTTAAACGCTTCGAGGCGAGAAGCTTTGAAAACGATGCTGCCAATCCGGAAGGAGGAGCGACGCCGAATTTGTGCGCTTCAACCAACAGAGCCATTGCGACACAGAAGTCATTGACCGCTTGTCGGCATAGTTCATTCAGTTCCTCGAACCTACCGTGCTCAAGCAATCTTGCGGTAACTAGCCGCGACGCCTTGAATACAACTTCGCGCGGCGTCCAACACGAAAGCCTTTGAAAACACTTTCTAACTCCGGAAATGTTGAGATGTGTCCAAGCGATCTCGGCGATATCCGAAACCGAAACCCTTTCAAAATGGTCCTCATCCCGTTGCGAATTCAGAGCCGTGTCAAGCCATTCGTATGACATGCGCAAGCGACTTCGTGCTTCCCCCACCATGTCGGGTTTGCCGCTAAGCAACGAAGCTTCGTAAACGTTATGCGAACCTTGCCAGCCCGTGTCAGAAAGCCGTCTATGGGCTATTTCTTCAATTTGTTCAGAGTTTAGCGCCAAGCCCGCAATGTCTGGGTTTTTACGGATTAAGGCCTCTCGCCTTTCACTGCCAGCTAATGTGGTCGCAGCTAGGAAGCTTAGCTTTGACGCCTCATACCACTTTTTTTGGCGGAGGCATGCCTTCAGTGCGAATGTCTGCCTTGCTAAGGCGATTTCCTTTATTTCAAATTCGCTTGAACCAAATACATCTTCGGCAGAGAGACCTAACGTTACCAACTCATCAAAGAGATCGGCCTCGAGTGCTAGCTGAGGCAAGCAAGTTGACACATACGCGCTGTGTTTTTCGAACTGCTTCAGCCGAAAGTAATAGGCCTGAAATCCCTGTTGAGTAGGCTTAAAACGCTTTCTAAACCAGCCTTCAGCTGGCTCGTCGACAAACTGGACGGCGTCGCCAACAGTAAGGAGCGGTCGTCCCAGGTCAGAAACAAAGCTTCTAACGGCGCTTTCACTTACATCTGCCATTTTTGCTACGACGTCTATTGGGACACGTGGGCGAAGAGTGGACAAGGACTCACAGATTTTTTCGACCTGGCCGCGTGCAACACTGGGATGTGTTGCCAATAAAGTATCTATTTTCCCTTCCAACAAAGTCGCAAGCATATCGTCGGATGATTTGGGGGTGGGGCCAAGTCGCCTCAGTATTTCCTGCAGCGTCCCATTTTCCGATAAGGCTGTCGCTTGAACTCGGGGGTCGCCAGAAGATAACCGATGCAACTCAGATACATCTTCTAGTGTAGCATCAGGGAAGAAGTTGTGAATGTGGGCGGCGGTCTCACCTTCGGAAAACCCACCCAAACTTATCTGTTTGATTTCCGACGGCAATGACAAGAGATCGCGGCGCTCGGTTCGACAAAGGAAAACGAACTTAACACCTTCCGGTGGTACCTCTGGCACCAGGTCTGCTGCAAAAGACCTTCCATCTCCGAATTCTAATGCCGCCATTTGCGCGTTGTCTGCGGCATCGATCAAAACCCAGATTGAACCTTTAGGGTGTTTTTTTCGATGGGTTCTTATCGCCTGGTCCAGGCGATAGTGAAACGCCTGAAAGTAATGCTCTTTGGAAGCTTTAGTGCTCGGAACAAGAGGGTAGCACAGTTCAGAGTAGGCAAGTTCATTTGAGATTTGCGTTAGTGCAATAGATGGCTTGTGCCTGGACAATCGCGGATTTCGGTAATCACCATTTCCAAAACAATCGTACAAAACGACCCTTGTATCGCTTCCTGTGTGCTCCTGGGTAAAAGCGGCAAAGGTTGATTTTCCCAGCCCGCCTCCTGCATGGACCACACACTTAGATGCGTCGGTAGCCAAAAGATCATTCAATGCATCTCGAAAAGAGGCCCGTTCAACCAATCGGTCTGGGAGTTTTACAAAACTAGGTGCCGGTAGGAGTTGCTTCTCGTCGCTCCCCAGTCGCTTAAAGATGTCAGCCTTGGTTATCGATCTTCGTTGTTCGAGATCTTCGGCTGCGCGTGTAGCGATGAGATCCTTCAGTTGAACAGGAACGTCGTGGTCCGCATCGGGTAGGAAATGCGAGCTTTCGGCACACAGTTCGGCCTGCTGATCCCAAATATCGCTTACGTCGCCTTCAAGCGTTACTATGCGAAAGAAGTCAGTCGCCACACAACTTGGGAGACCTGACAGGTTTTTGAGTATTTTTCTGTCGGCGACTGTCAAGTTTACGGGATCTTCAACGCACTTCGCGACAGCCCCCAGTATTTTGTGATTGATGGGTCTGTTCGATACGAAGGCAAATCTGAACTTCTTACAAGCTTCTGAATAGCCGATTGATTTTGAAGCTGCTATAAACCTTTTCGCGTACCCTCTCAAAGTGGGCTTTATACCGCTTGCTGTGTAGGGAGTGGAGGCATGTCGAGTGGAGTGTTTAAGCTGAGAATAGACGATAAGCGACGCTTCTTTTAGACGCTCAGAACCAAAGTACTCGGCTACATCAATTTTCTCCTCAGCGGGCAGAGGACTAGCCAGCTTTTCCGCTTCCGAGCCTAGTTCGCCGGCTGATACGCCTTCTACAACAAGTGCCTTTAGCCCTGCCATGGGATCAATGAGCTTCAAACATTTTCTTGCGGCCCACAGGTAATGAAATTGGTCGCCCGCTCGCGATGGTCCAGCACTTTCCAATTCTTTGGCACCTCAATTTGCAATACAATAGTAAATACCTAAGCTCCTCCGCCGTAACATGTTTGATTTCATGTAGGCACAAGCCGACTACTTACGCAGGGCCAACATAGGTGATCAGTAGCTTTTGCGCCATGCGCTGCTAGCTGCTCACCTTTGCCGAGCAGACCAAAATTTCAGAAGCCTTTACAACCGATGCCCTCGGAGCCGTTGTAAAAGTTGAATGAGCGCCATCACTGCGTTGAATTATTGGAAACAAGGCGCTCTTGTTTTGTTTCTGAATGGCCGCTTCGGCGATATCCGTTGATGGGGATGCACACGCAGAGAATGACCGCTTCCCGCCCGACCTGTGGGTGCTGCGGGGCCGAAGCTGTCGATAGATCGTGTCTGCTTTGGGCTGAGACCGGTCATAGAGCACGAGCAAGAGCGGCAAATTTCGCTGCGGTCCTGCTGCTGCACCGCCGCAAGTCCGGTTTGAGCCCACAGCGGAAGTCTTAAATCCATGCTGCGCGCGCTCGCAGCGTGAAAATCGCTGCGCCTGCTCGGTTTATGCCGCTGCGTGGCGGCAGCGATATCTGCCATTCAGTAATGGCGCGGCGAGGATTTTAGCGGCAAGGATCAAGTCGCGGGACGAAGCCACCCTTCGCTGCAATTTCGCCAATGGCCGGTTCAATGCGGGAGTTCTGTTCTAGCACATCCAATGCAGCCACTGCGAGACAATTGGGATATCGAATTTGGGTGGCAAGCAGGACTTTGGCCCGCCGCAGAGCCAAACTGGAAAGACCAAGCTCTTGATAGCTCGAATTGTTTCAGGACTGTTATCTATAGCTGCCCCAAACGCAGTTGTTTTGGTGTTGTTCCAAACATCGATTTGAATTGAGCTATGAAGTGAGACGTGCTTGCATATCCGATCTCAAAGCCAATATCTGTGATAGATGCATCGGTTGACAACACTGCGTCTCGGGCTCGTTTCAGGCGTTGTTGTATCAACCATTTACTCGGGGCAACGCCATATTGCCGTTTGAATTCTCGGTTGAACGCCGACACGGATCGCCCGGATAACTGAGCATAGTCATTTACGCTGAGGTTATGCGCGCAATGTTCACGCATCAGGTGATGAATATTGCGTTTTCCACTGTCGGAACAGTTTTCATGCAGAAATGATCTAAGGCGTTTGTGGTCATCTTCCGCAGCGATTAGAAACAACACTTCCATTAGCTTTGTGTGCAGCAATTCCCGCGTCCCATCGATGGTTTCATAGATGTCGATCATAGAGCGCATGAAGCCACGAAAGCTGTCATTGTGGTCAATTTTATAGGCACCTGTCCGTGACGTGGGATGTGTGGAGCGGCCTGGGCTTTTCCGCTCAAACTCGCGGATCAAAGCATCATCGAAAAAGAACAGCAACGCTTCCAAAGGTCCTTCCGAGCTTGAAAAGTTAGACACCATGAAAACATCCCGTGGCAACAAAACCATTTCTCCGGTACGCACCGTAATCTCTTCACCTGAAGGGGTGAAAAACACCTCTTTGCCTTTCATGGCATACACTAAGCAAGGGTAGCCGTTGTAGAACTCCACCCCAAAGGCGCTGGACTGGATGCATTTGTGGAAAATCGCATTTTGTCCGTGTTCCATAACAACTTGCGCATCTGCAAAGTCATGTAATCCTTGAGGAATGACAAGGGTTTGCGTGCCATCTAGTCCAAGATCCGCCAGTGATTGATGTGTTCTGGATGCCATACTGTGCTCGCTTATTTTTCTCTTTGATGCCTGTTTCTTGTCTTCTGCACCAGAGGTCAGATTGCCCCATGATGCGCGCGATTCCCGGCATTTTTGAGAAAGCGCGCGTATTTCCGAATTTTGTGCCGCGGTAGAAGCACGCACTCAACAAAGGAGATCAACATGAGTATTTGGGTTACATTGGAGCTGATGGTTCAGGACAACGCCTATGAGAAATTGCAGGTATTCCTAGAAGCCAAGCTGCCCGCAGTGCGCGGGTTTGAGGGGGCCTTGTCGGTATCGATCCTGTTTGACGAAGAGACCAACAAATTGCTGATCCTCGAAGAGTGGAAATCACGCACGCACCATCAGGCCTATATTGCCTCCATCACTGAGAATGGCGTTATGGAACAGCTTTTGTCGTTCATGGCTGGTCCGCCGGATGTGCAATATTATGACCGGGTGGCGATATGAAGGTTTTAGAAAGCTCTTTGCCCACCCGGCGGGATGCAATGACCATGATCGCAGCCAGTGCTGCGGTTTTGGTCGCTCCGATGCGTGCGTTGGCACAACCCAAATCCCCAATCGTCGTAACGATGACGCGGTTTCCGGGGGCCGTTTCTGATCAGCTCACAAAAACGATCACCGAGCGACGCAGGAACCAAGGGTTCTTGTCCCAAAAGATATTAAAGAACTCAGAACGTGTTGTGTTGATCGAAGAGTGGCGCAGACCGATGGCGTTAGGTGGCGACACCTACAGTCGTAAGGAAGTTTGACATGAGCAAAATTCACCTGGTCACCGGAATTGGTGCGGCTGCCCTTGCGGCGCTGCACACGTTTGTTGGCACCCCAGATGTCGCGGACCCGCTTTTGGCTTCGACGCTAGAAGATCGGGCCAAGTACATTAATTTCTTCTGTTGGCACATCGTGACCATTGTTCTGTGGGCCGTCGCCGCGGGTTATCTTTGGTCGGCAATTGTCAAACACTCGACCGAACTGATCGTTTTTCTGACGATTATGATGGCATGCATCGGAATTTGGGGGGTTCTTCTGCCGCCTGGCGTTGGAATGTCCTACATGACCATGCCCCAGGGCTGGCTATTTTTCCCAATCGTAACCGTCGCTCTCTTTGGCCTTCGTTATGAAAAAAGCAAGGGCCGTTGAAGCAAGTGCTTGATGTGGTGAAAGCGCTGAGCCGCCATATGCAAAGATCAATGTTCAGCAGCTCATATGCATTGAGCTCACCGGTCAATTCAAACTCTTGGCTTAAACCGGCCATTTGCGCTTCCTCCAGCATCGGTCGGGATGGGGTCACAAGTATGCTCACAGGATAACCCTCAATGACTTCAAATACGCTCAAATCCCCTTTTTCACGCTCTCTGGAAGGGAAAGTGGCTCTTGTTACCGGAGGCGCTCGAAATCTCGGAGCCAGCTTTGCCGCCGCGCTTGCAGCTGCGGGTGCAACGACTGTTGTTCACTATAATCGGCCAAGTTCACACGATGATGCCAAATCCGTAGTCAAAAGCATTCAAGACAACGGTGGCACTGGACAGTGTATTCAAGCTGACCTTACA
Organism: uncultured Paracoccaceae bacterium; assembly: GCA_947497985.1. Lineage (GTDB taxonomy): Bacteria > Pseudomonadota > Alphaproteobacteria > Rhodobacterales > Rhodobacteraceae > Epibacterium. The sequence goes on along the minus strand of CANMIX010000020.1, from coordinate 21,924 downwards.
CATATGGATGAGATCCAATCGCTGCTGCTTCAAACAAAAGAGGCATTTGGCAGGATTGATATTGTTGTGAACAATGCGGGTGTAATGCAAAAAGGGCCAATTGGAAAAACAACAGAGGCCCAATTCGACCAAGTCTTTTCAGTCAATTCCAAAGCGGCATTCTTTGTTATGAAAGAAGCAGCAACGTACCTGCAGGACAATGGCCGGATCATCAACATTGGCACCAGCTTGTTAGGATCATTTACAGGGCTTTACGCAGCCTATGCCGGTTCAAAAGCACCGCTTGAAGACTTTTCACGCGCGCTGGCAAAAGAAGTTGGCGCACGTGGGATTACCGTGAACACAATTTGCCCCGGCCCAGTCGACACAGACTTTTTGACGACAGTCGAGACCGACGAGACATTGAACTGGTTGGCCAACGGCAGTGTAACGGGCCGGTTGGGCAGGCCCGAGGACATAACTCCTTGGATCGTCTTTTTGTCAACCCCTGCAGCGGGTTGGGCAACGGGCCAAACTTTCTTCGTCAATGGTGGCTTTGCAACACGATAGGACCAAGGTCTCCCACACAAGCCAGATCGAGAATGAGCGCCGTCGATGGGCTCAGGCGTTCTAGAAAGACAGGAAATGAAATTACTTGAAATTCAATCGTCTGCAAGGACCGGAAGCTCCATAACCAGAACGTTGACACGGCGGATTGTCACAAGGCTGCAAGAAACCTATGACGTTAAACATCGCAAGCGTGATCTGGTGGAAACGGTGCCCTTCATAACCGAAACCTGGATAGATCAAGATGAGAGCGCGCATAAGACAAGTCGTACGCTTATTTCTGAACTTGAGTGGGCCGAAGCGGTTGTTGTTGGCTTGCCAATCTATAACTTTAGCGTTCCAGCCAGTTTCAAGGCCTGGTTCGATCAGGTTGCGGTGGCAGGTCGCACCTTTCAGTATAAAAATGGGTGGCCAGAAGGGCTGTTGCACGACCGGCCAACGTGGGTTGTTGTTGCGCCTGATGGAGTTCCGGTTCGATCAGAGGTCGATTTTGGGACACCTTGGCTTTCGACGGCACTAAACATGTTGGGCATCAACGATTTGCGCCTGGTTGTTGCGGACAAAAACCTGTTGGACGCCAACAACGTTGCTTGTGCTGAGAAACATATCGATGGGATGGTGATCTGAAACGTGACCTGCATTCTTGCAGCCCCCTATATGGCTCGGGTTTTAAGTGTCCCTGCCGCGCTTACGCGTGGGGGCATTTGCAGCCTGGAAACTGGGATGCCCAACGCATGATGGGTCAAAACAACCTTTTTTCGGGAGCTCTTTCCAGAAATACGACAGCTGAACCCATTGCTCAGTTGACGTGTTCGATGTCAGTATTGTGCAATGTATAAACCAAACACGCCCCCTCCCTATACACGTGCAGAGTTTGTCAGCGCAGTAAACTACTCTGCAGGGTTCGGTTGGGGTGGGATATTTTTGGCCGCTCTTTTGTCCGGCGCGTTTGGGGTTCTTCCGCTCGTGGTGATTTTTGGACTGCCAGTCGCTTACCTCACCTGTTGGACAACCACGTCCCCATTTATCTACCTAGCGATGCGCCGGAGCATCTCAAGGACAGCTGCGCCCATATACGGAGGGGCGATTATGGGCGTTATTTGCGTGGTTTTATGGCTTTACGGACGCCATGTCGGATGGTCACACGACACCGCTGATACGGGGCACGGCTACTTTCTGTCACCGCTTCGGATCATGTGGTACGCAGCGGAAAAGGGAACGCTTTTTATCTTGATCTATGGTGCAGGTATCGCAAGCATCGTCAGGGCAGTTATTGGCCCTGGTCGCGCATGAGAGCTTACGCCTGTGTCACTTGAGGGGGCATCGTCCGATGATCCCCCTCGCCAACTCACAGACAGTCTATTCGCCTTTCCGCACTCTCAACGCGACTTTGACCTTAAACTCTGGAAGATTTTGCCTGTCCCATGCTATCTCTCCTAGCCGCAGCTGCGGTTGGAGATTGCCGGGGGCTCTGGCTCTGACGTGGAGGCCTTCTTGCGATTGCACCCACATCCAATTTCTCCGGCCGCTTTGGCATCTGCGTCCTGCATGCAACAGGCATGTACGCCATCCGGCGCTGGACCGCCACAACAGCCCGCCTCGTTTGATGACGAGGTTTTCGGGACGGGCATGCCAGCCATGGCTGGTTTGCACAGTGCTTTGATTGGCTGCAGGCTTAGCTGGGCGGCACCATCGGAGAACACTGGTACCGCGGGCTCAAAAACCCGAATTCCCACATTGCCGTGAGCAAACTCAATCCGCAGCGGGCTATTGCCCAAGCCCTCAATTCGACGAAGGCTTTGGTCAAGTATATTCGCAAACTTTCCAACCGCCATGTGTGTTTTGCCTTGGCTATCCAAAAGCTGCAGTGTTGCTTCCGTCCAGGTATCCAGTTTCGCAGCGCAATCAACGCTTTTGATATGCGCGAGTTTTAGTTCAGTGACGTGATAGCCTTCTCCGCTCGGACCATCCGGCATCGAAAAGACCAGCGGCGCGTCTTCCGGCAACGTGCGCATCGCTTCAAGGAGTTCGTTTAGGTTCATTGGCTCACCCTTTCATTTCAATGATTCTTGAAATATAGCAAACTTACAAATTTCGCCATTTCAAGGGGAGTTGAAATATGAATGAAGCGGAAACACTCATGGCTTTCGCATCGCTTTCCAACGCAACCCGACTTCGCATTTTGCGCGAGCTGGTTGCAGCGGGTCCCGATGGATTACTCGCTGGTGAACTGGCCAAGGCAGTTGGGGCAAGCCCGTCACGGGCATCTTTTCATTTCGCGAATATGTCAAAGGCCGGGTTGATCTCGTCTTTCCAGTCGGCACGGGAGATCACCTATCGCGCCGACGACGATGCAATTGGCGCGATGATCAATTTCTTCATGAACGACTGCTGTGCAGGCAACAGCACGATCCGAGCCTGTTGCGTGGACAGAAAGGGGGGGTGAAAGTACACAAGCGATGGTGTCTTTCTGAACCGCTGAGATGCAAAACTATCAATCGTGGCTCTATTGGCGCTAGTGATGTCAATTTCACTGAAGCAGCCATTCCCCCCAAACCGCAGCATCCGGTCCTTTGGGCTCAAGCCCGACATTCGCTGCAAGGCTGACGAAGGTCTCCTTTAATGGAAGATCCACCATAGGTTGATCTTCGTGGCATGGGCAACCAGGGTTCGAGATGCGGACGAAGCACCATTTCGCTGCGGGTGCACCAATGTCAGCTTAAGCAATGCCCTGTTTGTGACTTGCCGCTGCTACAGCCCGTAAAGTCCGCTCTATGTCTTCGTTAGTCGTCGACCATGACGACACCGAGAACCGTATTGCTTCGCGACCTTGCCAATTGGTCGGACCGAACCATGCTTCGCCACTGCTTTGAACTTGGGCTGCGAGTTTCTCTGCCCAGCCTTCGGGCAGAGAACGTACGGCGACAACTTGGTTCAGAACAACGTCGTTAAGAATTTCAAATCCTTGTTGTTGCAATCCATCCGCCAAGGTCTGCGCATGCTGGCAAGTTCTCGCTATCATATCAGACAGTCCGTTCCGACCTAACGAATGCAGTGCGGCCCAGATCTCCACCCCTCTAGCTGAGCGCGAAAATTCGGGCACCATGTCTTTGGGTGCCGCCTCGCCCCCAACTTTGAGATAGGGCGCTTGGGTGGCCATAGCCGCGTGAACAGATGTCGGATGCTTGCAAATTGCCAAGCCGCATTCATAGGGTGTGTTGAGCCATTTGTGTCCATCGACGACCCAACTGTCCGCGCTTTCATAACCAGCCAGTTGATCACGGGTTTCACTACTAGCTGCCGCCCAAAGGCCAAATGCGCCATCAACGTGCACCCAAGCGCTATTTGCTTTGCTTACAATCTGCGCAATCGGATCGCTGCCCCCAGAATTAACGTTACCAGATTGTGCCAGAATGAGAGTATTTTCGTCTGGCACCGGCATCTTGGCAGCCAACATCCGACCCTGATCGTCGCAAGGTACCCACTCGATTACGTCTGTACCAATACCCAACATCGTGAGCGCTTTGAGCACGGTCACATGGCTTTGTTCTCCTGCGATAACGCGCAGACGTGGTGCGCCCCAAAGACCTTGCCTTTGGACGTCCCAACCTTGTCGTTCCAAAATTGCATGACGTGCTCCAGCGAGGCATGTGAAGTTGGCCATCGTCGCCCCAGTAACAAACCCGATCGAACTATGCGCAGGTAAGCCAAGCACATCCAGCAGCCATTCCGACGCTACCTGCTCCAGTTTAACCCCCACAGGACTGGTCGCATCGTTGAAAACCACCTGATCCCACGTGCTTGCCAAGACCCGCGCACCCAATGCAGCAGGCAGCGTCCCACCTACCACGAGGCCAAAGAAGCGCCCTCCTGTCGTTGCAGTTGTGGCGGGTGATCCAAGCGTATTCAGTAGGCGGAGCGTCTCATTCGGATCACCAGCGGCCGACGGCAAATCCGTGTCAAAGCCACTGAGGGCGATCAGCGCCTCTTTGGATGCGGCAACATCCCGACCATGAATTGTTTCAAGGTAGGTCGAGGCCATGTCCGACGATAACGAAAGCGATTGGCGGGATTGCGAGAGTGGGTCAGACATTGTACATCTCCATGGAAGGGAATCTATATAGATGGTTATCAATATGACTTATGATCCGTCAACCTTGGATATGCTCAAGGCCCTCAGCAATGAAAATCGATTGCAAATCCTCAAGTGGATTCTTTCGCCGACCGACCATTTTCCGCCTCAGCGAGATGGCGATCTGATCGAGGATGGCGTCTGTGTGGGCTTTATCACTCAGAAGATTGGCCTGACCCAACCAACGGTAACGTCACATATGAAAGTCTTGGCTGACGCCAAGCTTGTTACATCGAAACAGATCAAGAATTGGGTTTTCTACAAGCCAGATCGGGAACGGATTGAAAAAGCCGTTGCACAGTTAGGCGCGGAGTTAATTTCCTAGAGCGGTCATCCGCTGCACTGACGATTTCCTACACTTTGGGCTCACAGCCGACTTGCGGCGGCGCGGCAACGCGTCTGCAGCAAAACCAGAGGCAACCTCCGCCGCTTTGTTACTGCTGTCAGCCCAACCAAGACATTCGTTCTGCGCCTGCTTCAGATGTCGCTGCCAACCGCCCGGGCGGAATGCAGACCTTCGCGCCTCGGCAGACCTGCGCCCCGTGCAGCACTGCACAACAGTGTCAATTATGTGCTTTGAAAAGTCGTTCGACGACCATGCCTGCTTTCGGTTAGCCCAGGCTTTGAGTGGTGAGAAGCGCGCCGCACGCTGGATCAGGATGTTGGCTGCCTCATAAACCCGATGGGGTGGATGGCTCCTGCTTCAACCGGTGTGGCAATGACATTTGTTTGAATTGAAGCTCATAGGAATCGTTTTTATGCAGTGTCCAGTAGGTGACCAACTGCAAAGAAGCACGTTATGTTAAATAAACTGGTACTTTTTTCGCGCAATATTGTCTGTTGGATGGCCCTGGCTGGCATTCTGTGTATGGGCAATTTGCACATATGGGGAACGCAGGTCTCCGATCAGTTGGTAAATAGTTCAGTTACCGTTGAGCAGACCATGGGCGATCATTCAGTGTCGCCATGCAACGGCCAGTGCGTTGTCGATAGCATGTTGTGTAATGCGAACGCGTGTGTATCTGCCAACCCGACCAAGATCGTTCTGGTGCGCAAGGCCTGGTCTGTAAACTGGCCCATCCTAACTCTGACGCTTGCCGGGCAGGCCATCAGTATCGAACCAAAGCCTCCGAAATACGCTTAAACGTCGCAAGCATGCCGCAAGCGGCTGCTTTTTCTTCTACATTCATATTTCGGAGTGTCTGAATGACACAGCAAAAAACGTCCATGCTGGACGCAAAACAGCTATGGCAATACCTCAACTCAGCAGGGCCCAGTCAGTTGTCCCTGCAAAACATTAGCTTGATCGCGCTTATTTTGCGATTTGGCATTGGATCAGTATTCATTGTCGGCGGATGGTGGAAGTTATCTCGTGCTCTTGATCCGGACCGCGCCGCGGCCTTGACCAGCCGCTATTTGGCACCCAATGGCTACATCAACGAATTCTTCCAAAGTTACCTGTTTGCGGATGGTCCTCTGACGCCTTGGGCCTTTATGACAGCCCTATCAGGATTTGAGTTGTTCGCCGGGGTTGCCCTGTTTCTAGGCATTTTTGTCCGTCCGCTCGCAATAATCTTTGCCCTCTTGATGTGGTCCTTTGTAGCAGCCCTTCCCGTCGTCACGACGCCAAACCAAGTGCTGACCGATGCAACTTACCTGACGCCAGCGCTTATCGTGCAAATCCGAGATATCAGCCTGTCTGGTTTCTGTTTTGCCTTAGCTACGGTTGGGTCAGGAAAGTTTAGCTTGGACCACACGCTTTTTGGTCGCGGATCGGTGACCGTGTCCGGTGGCTGGGCCTCCTTAGGGCTATTGATGCGCCTGTCCGTGGGCATTGTCTTTCTTGCAGGCGGATTTTTCTTTGGCCTCGACCATGTGAAATCTTGGATTGGTTTCCCAATGATTTCCATAGCAATTGGTGCTGTACTGCTATCTGGTCACGCGGTTCGATTTGCCGCAATTGCCGCGTTTCTAGTTCTATCAATCTACTGTTTTGGCAAACTGGATCTGGCCAAGTCGGTCTGGGACAACCTTAATGCGATCAAAAGAGAGTTTGCATTTCTAGCCGCATGCGCCCTCTTGGTCCGTTTCTCAGGTGGAGATGCGTTCCAGATCGGTTCGTTGTTCAGAAATCCAAAGACTGCCCTATTTGGTGATGAAAGCCAGATTTCCTAAAACGGCACCCAAACACGCCAACGGCCTTTTTTAGGGCCGTTGGCAAATGCGGTGTAAGGACACCTTAGAATTTGGTACGGTCATTCATGCAAAGCGCAGCATTGGTCAAAGCGGGCTCTGAGCTGCCTACTGCGCCCGCAGAAATAGCCCGTCCTAGTTCCGTCTGACACCGGTCATTCAATCCGATGCTATGTTTTTGGCGTCAGCGCGGTGCTGATGTCTGGGTTTGGGGGGAGGATTGGAGGGCATGTTATGCCAAGAGTCCAACTTCCTGCAGTCACCCCTAAGCGCAAAGCCTGGAACAAAGGGCGGATCATCGGACAGAAACGTCCGCTGCTTCCCAAACAGGTCTGGGCGATCCGCGCACGCCTTGAACTTGCCAGCTATCTCCGCGACCTTGCGCTGTTCAACGTTGCGATTGATAGCAAATTGCGCGGTTGTGATCTGGTCAAACTCACCGTCACGGACCTAGTGAAAGAAGATCGCGTCCGCGAACGGGTATCGGTGATCCAAAGCAAAACCAAAAAGCCGGTGCAGTTCGAACTGACAGAAAACACGCGCGCTTCGGTCTTAGTATGGGTTAAGTCGCCTGAGATGTTTGCTTGCCAGTTCATGTTTCCAAGCCGTTTTCACGATCGACCACACATCTCAACGCGACAATACGGTCGGCTCGTCCGTGATTGGGTGACATCGATTGGGTTAGAGCCGAGCGCTTATGGCACTCATTCACTCCGCCGGACCAAGGCTGCCGAAATCTACCGCAAAACGGGCAACCTTCGCGCAGTGCAGCTTTTGCTTGGCCATACGAAGGTCGATAGCACAGTTCGTTACCTTGGTGTTGAACTGGAAGATGCTCTGAGCATCGCTGAGCGGATCGACATTTGACCCATGTTGGCGGACGGCACGCGCCGTTCGCCGATTTAGAACAGACCTACGACTTCGCAGCGGCGAAACCGAAGTGCGAGCCCAAAGCGCAAAATGCTGCACATCGCACCAACAATCGTAAACTGCATGAAGCTGACGTTGACCATGGCCAGGACCGCCCAACTCGACACAGATAGATTTAGGCGACCGCTCTCAGGCCTCAACGCAGGTCGTAGGTTTCAGTTGATTTAGTTTGCGGGTGACGTTTCAGGACACCGAAGCAACGCTTTTTACAATTCAGTGCTGTAAAACTTGGGTCAAAAAGGTCTTTGTTCGCTCTTCTTTGGGCGCATCAAAGAAAGTTTCGGGATCGTTGATCTCAACAATCTGCCCTTTATCCATGAACACAATGCGATCCGCGACTTTGCGCGCAAACCCCATCTCATGGGTGACGCAGATCATTGTCATCCCTTCACCCGCCAATTCTTCCATGGTCTCCAGTACTTCGCCAATCATCTCTGGGTCAAGTGCGGATGTCGGCTCATCAAACAACATGACTTGCGGCTGCATGCACAAGGCGCGGGCAATGGCAACGCGTTGTTGTTGGCCTCCGGAAAGTTGATTTGGGTATTTGTCTGCTTGATCCGGGATTTTGACCTTCTCAAGATATTTCATCGCAATATTGGTTGCTGCATTGAGGGACATCTTGCGCACGGACATGGGGGCCAGAAGGCAATTCTCTAAAATCGTCAAATGCGGGAAGAGATTGAACTGTTGGAAACACATGCCCACTTCAGACCGGATCTGGTCGATGTTCTTTGTGTCGTCTGTAAGGGGCGTTCCGTCTACGAAAATGTCGCCATCTTTGTGTTCTTCAAGCCGGTTGATGCAACGGATCAACGTGGATTTACCAGACCCAGATGGGCCACATATGACGATACGTTCCCCTTCGCGGACATTGAGATTAATCCCTTTCAACACGTGAAAGTCACCATACCACTTGTTCATGTTGTGGATTTTGATCGTAACCCTTCGGTCTTCGAGAGCTGTCGTCATCTTCAGGTCATCCTTCGATATCAGCGCAGGGCAATTGCAGAATTTGAGTCGTGAGCGCCAAGCCGTGCTTGAGTGCTGCCTGCAAGTTTCAGAAACAGAGTCGAAATACCCCAATAGATCAGAGCAATTGTCGCGAATGTCTCAACTGGGGCGAATGTGCGTCCATTGATATCACTTGCGGCATAGGTGAGCTCTGTCACGGTAATCATCGACAATAGCGAAGATTCTTTGATCATGGTCAGAGCGATGTTTGAACCCGGAGGGAACACGTAACTGTAAAGCTGAGGAAAGATCACGCGCCGCATATAAAAGCCATATTTGAGGCCCAAGGCGCGGGACGCTTCAAATTGTCCCTTTGGCACGGCTTCGACCCCGCCACGGAAAATTTCCGCGAAATAGGCCGCGCCATAGGCAGAGAGGCAGATTATGCCTGTGGTAAAGCCCGATATGCGTATGCCGTAGAAAGGCAGGGCATAAAAAACCATAAAGATTAAGATCAGCAGCGGAATGTTCCGCATTAGCTCAATATATGCCACAGCAGGCCAGCGCATGGTTCGTTTGGGGGAAATACGAAGCAGGCAGGTGCCGGCTCCCAAGATGATCGCGATCGGGATCGATATGAGCGAGATAAGGAGCGTTGTTAAGACACCTGCAATCAGGATGTCACGATGGTCCCAGATGGCTAAGAAATCGAATTCCATGGTTGCCCCCTATGGCCGGAATTTCAATGAACGTCTTTGAAGGACTTCACCGAAATGGCTAATTGCGTAACAGATCACAAAGTAGATGAGCGCCGTGATCGTTAGCACTTCAACGGGCCGAAAGGTTTCGTTGTAAAGCATCTGAGACGCGCGGGTCAGTTCGACGAGGGTGATGGTCGAAAGCAGTGGGGTGATCTTGATGACCATAGTGAACTCATTGACCAAAAGAGGAATGACCGAATGAAACACCTGAGGCAGGATCACTTTGAACCAAACTTTGTGTTTGGGAAGTCCCAGCGCCGCAGCCGCTTCAAACTGGCCCTTTGGAATGCGGCTCAGGCCCCCGCGTAAGATCTCGGCAACGTAAGCGCCACTGTTGAAACCAACCGCCATGATCCCGGCGGTAACCGGGCCGATGTTAATGCCGGTTAAAGGCGCAAGCGCGTAGTAGAAAATCAAGATTTGAACCAGCGCAGGAGTGCCGCGAATGAAGCTGCCATAGGCGTTTGCGATGAATCTGACGATCCAAATGCGATTGTTGCGCATCATCAGCAATGCGGTGCCAACAATGATACCTACTAGACACGCAATGATGCCTACGAAGATTGTATAGAGCATTCCAATGAACAAAGGCTCAGTGCGTGGCAGTATTTCAAGATATTGGAGGTCCATGGTTCACATCCGCTTTGTTTGGCAGATCTCGTTCCGGCCGTGACCGCCACAGCCGGAACAGGTATTTATTTGTTATAGAGCGCCTGCAGGCAGATAGTCTTCTGGCAGGTCCATTTCGAAGCCAAACCACTTCATCTGCAGTTCAGACAGCGTTCCGTTTGCCTCCAGTTTTTCGATGCTTGCATTGATCTTGTCGCGCAGGTCTGCACCGTCAGGATGCACGACCCATGCAAAAAGCGTTCCGTCGCCGATATTTACGAATTGTTCAAAAATACCGGGGCGTTGCTCTTGCATCGTTGCAAGAGAGAAAGAGGGAACGGTGGCCAGATCAATTTGGCGGTTGGCAAGTGCCAGGCGCATGTCATCGGTGGATTTGAAGCCGCGTATTGCATCAAAGCCATTGCCGCCAGCGGCTTTTAACTCTGCATCCAAAGCTTCAACTTCTTGCGCCTGAGAGGACCCAAGTTCTACTCCGATGATCGTTCCGTTGGCATTCGACAGTTCTGTCAGGCTCGTGTCACCGTCGCGCTTGACCAACATTGTTTCTGCGACGGCAAGGGGACGGGTGAATGCGTATTTATCAACACGGTCTTCTTTGATCGCCACGGAGGTCGCAACCAAATCATATTTCTTGGCCAATACGCCTGCCAAAATCCCATCCCATGGCAACTGAAGTTGATCCAGCTCGACAGCCATATCCGCGATCACAAGATCTAGGATGTCTTTGCCGTAACCAACTACTTCGCCGTCGCGCAGAAATTCCATAGGAGGGTAAGCAACTTCGGTTGCAACCGTGATTTTACCCGCTGCCATAACGGTGTCCAGTACGGTGTCCGCAAAAGCTGGCACCGAGATAATGCAGGTGAGCGCTGCAGCGCTGAGGCCGCGGCTGCACCCTTTTAAGATATCATTCAACACAGTCATTGTTGTCTCCATTTCGAGGAATGTGATCAAGAAGTTGGTTCATTTGTTTGGGTATGGCGGGCATGCGCCAAAACACAGAGAAGTTCGAACATGATGGATACGCCGACCCAGGCCGTTCCGCCGGATTGGTCAAATGGGGGTGACACTTCGACCAGGTCAGCGCCGATTAAGTTTAACCCTTCCAGGGCACGCACCATTTGTTGGGCCTGATAGGTCGTAAAGCCGCCGATTTCTGGCGTTCCGGTGCCAGGAGCAAAGGCTGGATCAATACAATCGATGTCAAAGCTCACATAAGTTGGCTTTTGGCCAACAATATCGCGGGCTTCTTCCATGACAGATTCAATCCCGCGCTCAAAACATTCGTCAATCTCAATGATACGCACCCCTTGTTCGAGCGCCCAGCCAAAATCAGATACGTCATATTTGATGCCACGTATCCCGATTTGAACCGTGCGTTTCGGATCAAGAAAACCGCCCTCAATAGCGCGCCTAAACGGAGTTCCATGCGTGTAATAGCTATTCCCAAAATACACGTCGTTCATATCCGTATGTGCATCGAAATGGATCATCCCAACGGGTTCGGCAGCTCCCAGTGCCCGCAAAATAGGAAACGAAATCAAATGATCACCGCCAGCTGTCATTGGCATGATTTTTTTTGCGACCAGTTTTTCATAGTAACCCGTGATAAGATCAAGGCTCGCCATGACATCAATCGGGTTCACCGGTGCGTCACCCAGATCGGCGCAATTGCACAGGGCAAACGGATTAATCCCGTTTCTGGGATGCGTTGTGCGGATCATGGTTGAAAGGTCGCGCAGCTGACGCGGCCCATGGCGAGTGCCTGGACGATTGGATGTGCCTCCATCAAATGGAACGCCAACAAGCCCTATATCTGTCTCGGCGGCCAAAGCGTCTTCAAGCTCAAGATGCGGCAAGCGCATGAAAGTGGGCATGCCGGCGAACCTCGGCGTTTCCATTCCTGGTATTGGCTGAAAGGAGGCGTTCTTCATGTGCAGTCCCGCTATTCTCTTTGCGTAATTCCTAAATATGTTGACTCATATTATTGATCTGATAAACGCGACATTATTGGATAATAGTTTGGGTAATCTGGACATAATGTCAGCGTCAAACCTATCTGACATCGACATCAAGTTGCTGAGGGTTTTCTGCACGATCGTGAACTGCGGCGGGTTTTCGCAAGCACTGCCTGAACTTAATCTGTCGCGTTCAACCGTCAGCGCTTACATGTCAGACTTGGAAACGCGTATTGGGTTTAAGTTATGCACGCGCGGACGCGCAGGCTTTAAACTAACTTCGCGCGGCAGAGCAGTGTACGAAGCCTCTAAGTCAATGATGACTTCGATTGACAGCTATCACAGCCAAATAGCCCAATTGAAGGATCAGATCGTTGGGGAAATTTCGATCGGGGTGGTTGATAACTTAATTACAAATCCTGATTTCCACCTTAGTTTAGCGATCCAGGAAGCTCTTAAAACCTCGTCAGACCTAAGGATTTCGCTCGGGGTTGCATCCCCCGACCAAGTTGAAGAGCAATTGATTCAAGGGAAAACCACTCTTGCAATAACACCGCAGTTTCGGGAGCGCAGACATGTTAAGCAAACGCCACTCTTCGTCGAAAAGCAGTTGCTATACTGCGGCAAGCAACATCCATTGTTTGACTGGGAGGACGATAGCCTCACGCTGAATATCGTCGCAAAACAGCGCTATGTTCGCCGGGGCTTCGTCTCAGTGTTCACCCCATATTCGTCCTTTTTTAAAAGCACTGCGCTTGCAGTTGCTTTTCAAATGGAAGGGTTGGCGCACTTTATTTTAAGCGGCAGTTGTGTCGGCTTTTTGCCAAAAAATTACGCTGAAAGCTGGGTCAAAAACGGTGAAATGAAGGTTCTCCGCCCCGAAATTTTTTGCTTTGATGTCCCTATTTGCTTGTCACGGAACGAAAGAAAACCCCTTTCACCCGCGGAATCGCACATTTTTGATGCAATTCTTACTGCGCATACCTAGCAGCATTGTAAGCTGGCTATCCGAAGCATAAGAGCACTTTAGGCCCATGCTGTTTTTCTCTGCCTACGCGAAGCGCGCATCGCGGCCATCCGTCCTAGGAACCTCAACGGGTGGTATGTCCGCGTCTGGTAAGTTGGATTGTATTGCGGCGAAGGAGCGGTCTGAGTTTAGGCAAATTTGGCGCCTGTGAATGACCTCTTTGACGACGCTGCCGTACAGCAAAGGAAACGATGCTGCGAGTGCGAACGAATGCTGCGTCAGCAATAGCCGCAGGTGCATAAGGCCGCTTAGTCCGCGATGCCGCCATCCAGCACGTCAAAATGCTGCGCTAATGGGGCAATGTCTGCTTCGGGGAAGCGGCAATGCAGCGGCAATAGGAGCGACCAATATCGGCTTAGGGCCGTTCACAACGGTCGAACCACAGCCCACCTGAAGCGATGCGGTATCGCATCGGATGACCGCGATGAGCCCATTTTACCAAGATGTTGCATCGCAGCTAAAGTCTGCTTTTAAGAAACGGCCTCTATCGCGCCCGAAAAGCCGCCTTGCCTGCCGTCGACTGACTTGTCATGATGCTGCGTTTGCGATTGGCAGTTACGCACGTAGTTTTTGTTGCAATCTCTGGCCATCCGCCATGCCTTTAGAAAACATGCCGAAGCGCAGCTAGCTCATATTGTAGCGCCGCATACCCTTCTTCACAGGCGTACTGTCCGTGTTTGGTCAGTTGAAAGGCTGCACCGACGACACGCCGCCGAGGGCGTTTCAATTCCAGGTATCAGGTATGTTCGTGGCTCGATATTACGACCCTTGATTGCGACAGCTCCGGGCAATCAACGCGCCAGGTTTCTTAGAACTCAGACGCTCCATTCAAAATGAGTTAGAGCGGGGCGGCAACGTGAGCCGTTCTGGCGCAACGCGCAACCTACTGGTCGTCTTCTAGATCATCCAAATAGTTGACGCGCATAAACTCCACCAATTTTCCATGCAGCATCCGCGTGTGTTCATGTGCTAATTGGTCCGCTTTCTTCTCATCTTTGCGCTGGATGGCCTCGATCATGTCAAAATGTTCCGAGTTTAGAGGAAAGGGATCTTGTTCCCCATGACGGCGCGCGTAGTGCATATGGAGAATTCTGCGCCCTTCATCCAACATCTTACCATAGAACTCAGCCAAATACGGATTTCCGCCCGCCTTTGCGATGCACATATGGAAGTGCTTGTTGGCCTCTGACATCCGAAGTGGGTTTCCCGATTTACATTCGGCGTTGTAGCGCTCGGCTGCTTTTGTCATTTCATCCAAATCGGCATCGCTCCGGTGCAATGCGGCCAACCGTGTCACGATGCGTTGCGCATAATCCAACGCGGCGACAAATTTGGGAAACTCGATTAGATCAATCGGCGCGACGATTGTGGACCGGTTGGCCAGCGTTCTGACCAAACCTTTGGCCGCAAGTTTGACCAGCGCTTCACGGATAGGCGAGCGCGACATCGCAAATCGCGCGGCCAGACTGCTTTCATCCAAGGGCGAGCCTGGCGCCAGTGTCAGCTCCAAGATCTCATCACGAATCGTTTCGTACACCAGCGCCGCTCCGCCTCCCCGCTTGGTTGCGGCAAGTTTAGAGCGTTGCTCGGTGGAGTTGGTTTTCAAAGCATTTCTCTCGCTGAAAGTGGAGGCAATTGTAGAAAATCACGAAACTATTGACTTGTCGACTACATGTCGACTAGCGTCGATCAAAATATTTGTCGACACAAAGTCGACTGAATTGACCAGCACGGAGAGAGAGATGAAATATTTGAAATATGCAGTCGCGGCCGTCGGGCTTGCGGCAGGTGTTGCACAGGCAGACGGTCGATTGGAAACTGTTACAGAGCGTGGGAAACTACTCTGTAGCGGACACAACGGCAGCTTCCTTGGCTTTGCAGAGGTGGATGACAAGGGCAACTGGAAGGGCATGGATATCGATCTGTGCAAAGGGCTTGCAGCTTCGGTGTTCGGTGAATCGGATGGCCACTTGGAAATTGTTCCAATCAGTTGGGCGCAGCGTTGGCCCGCCTTGCAATCCGGCGATCTGGATGTGGTCATCAAACTGTCTGGCTGGACCCAAAGCCGCGATACTGAGCTGAACCTTGCCTTCTCTAATCCTTACTTTGTTGGCGCATTCCACGTAATGGCGCATGCAGAGCTGGGCGCAGAAAGCGTGGCTGATCTGGATGGTGGCTCGATTTGTGTCTCCGCGGGCACCTCGACAGAGCGCGTTCTGGCGGCTTATCTGGAAAAACAAAAAATCGACGCCGAAGTGTTGGTTTTTGAAAAAGCAGACGAAGTGCGCGCTGCGTATTTCAGCCAACGCTGTGATGGCCTGATCTTATTCGCTCCACCGCTGGCCGCGACGCGGGCAACATCAGACGCCCCAGAAGCCCATGTGATTTTGCCTGACGTCCTTGGTCTTGAGCCAGAAGCGATCGTCGTGCCGGAAGGAGATCCCAAGTGGCTGGACGTTCAAAACTGGATGCTCTCTTCGCTTTGGTTTGCGGAGATCAACGGTATCACCCAAGCCAATGTTGATGAAATTCGGGCGAACCCACCGTCTGCGCAGGTTGGAAAATTCCTCGGCACCACGCCGGGGTATGGCGAACGTCTCGGGCTTTCTGATGACTGGGCATACAACCTGATCAAGGAGGTCGGCAACTATGGCGAAATCTTTGACCGCAATATTGCAGAACCTTACGCGTTGCCGCGCGGCATGAACGAGCTCTACACCAACGGCGGTGTCTTTTATCCCCTGACTGTCGATTAAAACTTCGACACCCCCCGAGGTCTATTGTCTTGGGGGGAGTTTTCTTGATGTGGCAATAGCTGAGGGAGTTCGATGCTCGCCTTATTGAAGAAAAAATCAGTGCGCGATGACCTGTGGCAATTCGGCTTTGTGTCGGCTTTGGCGCTGTTGGTTGTCATTTTCGCGTTGACTGCGCGCAGCAATCTGGAAGCGCAGGGGCTCACCTCGGGGTTTGGTTTTCTTGACCGGGCGACCGGTTGGGGCGTGAACTTTTCTCTGATCGAGTTTTCCACATCTGACACCTATCTCAAGGTTATTTGGGTCGGCATTCTCAACTCATTATTCATCGGTGCGATTTCTTTGGTGTGCGCCACGTTTCTGGGTACTGTGATCGGCGTAATGCGCGTGTCCGGAAACAAGATAGCAGAGCTTGTCGGCACAACATTCGTAGAGATTTTTCGCAACATTCCGCTCTTGCTACAGGTTTACTTCTGGTACGCCCTGTTGACGGCATTGCCCAAACCCAAAGAGGCGGTTTCGCTGTTTGATGTAGCCTTCCTGTCGGGGCGTGGCATTTATCTGCCCGGATTAAACGTTTCAGGGATAATGGTTTTCCTGAGCGTTGTGCTTTTGGTTCTGTCGCTATCAGTTGTGCTTTGGATCAAAATTGCGCGTCGGCTTCAGCGCCTTCCACAGATACGCAAAACCAAGCTGGTGCGCGGCGTCTGGCTCGCCTGGGTCATTGCAACTTTGCTTCTGTTCTGGATTGGCCGCATTCCTGACACCACCTTGCCGAATATCCCATACCTCAAAGGGCTGAACTACCGCGACGGCATCCGGGTTTCACCCGAATTACTGGCCTGTATCGTCGGTATTTCAATCTACGGCGCAGCATACATAGGTGAGATCGTTCGCGCAGGCTTTAATTCTCTTTCTAAGGGCCAGGGTGAGGCAGGCCACGCATTGGGCCTGACGCCTTGGCAGACCTTTACCCGGATCAAACTGCCGCTCGCGATCCGGGCTGTCATGCCCACGTTGATCAATCAATATGTGTGGCTGTTCAAGTCGACCACCATCGGTATCGCCATCGGTTTTGTCGACTTCTTCATGGTGATTTCGACCGCAATCAACCAGTCAGGTCAGACGCTTGAGCTGGTCGCAATCCTGATGGGCGGGTTCCTGATCATCAACTATTCCATGGCTTGGCTGCTCAATCGCGTGAACGACGCAATCAAGCTCAAAGGCACGCAACTGAGAGTCTGACGCCATGGCAAAAACCTACCAAAATCCCAATATCATCAAGCGACTGCGCGCGGACTATTTCTCCAACCGGACCGATACGACACTGACGCTAATCTTTGGTGCATGCGCGGCTTGGGCACTATGGAACCTGATCAGTTGGGGCCTTTTGAATGCAGTGTGGTCCGCAGAAGATCGCGACCTTTGCGCCCATGGTTCTGGCGGGGCTTGCTGGGCGGTGATCGATGCACGCTGGCGTCTCATCATGTTTGGCCTTTACCCCTATGAAGAGCAATGGCGATCCGGCATCGCCTGTGTCGTCATGGTGCTGATCGTCGGCTTGTCCTGCGTGCCTTGGTTTTGGAATGCGAAACGGATTTCCGCCCTTTGGCTGACTGGGTTTGGTATCTTTTATGTGTTGATGCGCGGCGGCTATTTTGGCCTGACGCCCGTATTCGAACAGAACTGGGGCGGGCTGTCGCTGACGCTGTTTATCTTTGCGACCGTATCCCTGATTGGCATGCCCATGGCGATTGTGTTCGCGCTCTTACGCAGGTCCGAGCTGCCGTGGATCTCCAACACCATGGGGGTGATCATCGACACGATCCGCTCGCTGCCTTTGCTGTCGATCATGTTTACCTTTGCTATCGTGCTGCCCTTTGTGCTGCCCAGCTGGATGATCGGCGACAAACTGTACAGGGTGATCTTTGGCTATGCTTTATTCTTTGCATGCTATCAGGCTGAGATCCTTCGTGGCGGTATGCAAGCCCTGCCAGCCGGTCAGGAAGAAGCCGCCAAGGCACTTGGCATGAGCTACTGGCATAGGATCGGATATATCGTTCTGCCGCAGGCCTTTCGAAATGCCCTACCGCCCACGATCAACCAATTTGTCATTACATTCAAAGAGACCTCATTGGTCGTAATCATAGGTTTCTTTGAAATTCTCGCATCAGGCAACGCCGCCTTTGGCAACTCGGAATGGAATTTCGCCCATGTCGAGGTCTACGCCTTTGTTGCGCTGATCTACTTCGTCTTTGTTTTCGCGCTGTCCCGCTATGGCGCTTATCTGGAACGCCGCATGGCTGTTGCAGAACGGTAAGGAGATCGCCATGACCCCCCAGAACCACGCCGTTCGTATCGCTGAAATGGACAAATACTACGGTACCTTTCACGCGCTAAAGAATATCAATCTTGAGATCGCCAAAGGCGAAAAGATCGTGATTTGCGGGCCGTCAGGGTCCGGCAAGTCCACCTTGATCCGCTGTATCAACAAGCTGGAAGATTACCACGCGGGATCGATCAACGTGTTGGGCACCGAGCTGGATGACAACCTCGACAACATCGATGAGATCCGTCGCGAGACCGGCATGGTATTTCAGCATTTCAACCTCTTTCCACATATGACGATTCTTGAAAACTGCACCCTCGCGCCGATGCTGGTGCGCAAGCAAAGCCAGATAGAAGCCGAGCAAACCGCTCTGGAATTTCTGACGAAAGTCAAAATACCAGAGCAGGCGGACAAATACCCTGGCCAGCTGTCAGGCGGGCAACAACAACGTGTCGCCATAGCGCGCGCTCTGTGCATGCAACCCGAAATCATGCTGTTTGACGAACCCACATCGGCCTTGGATCCTGAAATGATTTCAGAAGTGCTCGATGTCATGGTCAGCCTCGCGGATGAGGGTATGACCATGGTCTGTGTCACCCATGAAATGGGCTTTGCCCGGCAGGTCGCAGATCGCGTGGTCTTTATGGCCGATGGCGAAATCGTCGAAGAAGCTGCGCCAGATGCGTTTTTCGATGCACCTCAACAAGCTCGTACACAAGCATTTCTCAGCCAAATCCTAGGACACTAACAATGAACGCAGAAGCTACAAAAAGCCACAGCACCCATACCGCCCAAGGTGATGACCGCAATGACAACATCAAAATCTGGGTGAACGGCGAACTGGTTCGTAAGGAAGACGCCAAGGTTTCAGTCTATGATAGTGGTTTCATGCTGGGCGATGGTATGTGGGAAGGCATGCGGCTGTACGATGGTGAGTGGGCCTTCTTTGATGAACATATGGATCGCTTGTTTAATTCACTTAAGTCAGTCGCGATCGACATTGGAATGACCCCGGACGACATCCACAATCTTCTGAACGAAACCGCCGACGCGAACGAAATGACCGGCGATGCACATTGCCGTCTAATGATCACGCGTGGCCGTAAGGCCAAACCGTTCCAACACCCAGACCTCAGCAAATATGGCCCAACTGTCGTAGCGATCCTTGAACACTCAAAGCCCGTCGATAGCTTGCAAAAAGCGGGTATTCGTTTGGCAACCGTTCCGCAAGTGCGTGGCCTGCCGATGAGCCAGGATGCCAAGTACAACAGTCATTCCAAGCTGAACTGCGTGATTGCTTGCCTACAAGCGGAACAGGCTGGCGCAGACGAGGCGCTGATGCTTGATCCGCATGGTTTTGTGAACACAACAAACGCCTGCAACTTCTTCATCGTGCGCCGTGGCGAGGTTTGGACCTCCACCGGCGATTATTGTATGAACGGCGTAACCCGCCAAAAAGTAATCGATATTTGCCGCAACAATGGTATTCCGGTCAGGGAAAAGAACTATTCCCTATACGAAGCTTATGGAGCCGACGAAGCTTTCTTGACCGGGACGTTTGGGGCGCAAACGCCCGTTGCTGAAATTGATGGCAAGACAATCGGAGACGGCGACCGCCCGGTAATGGCGCGTATTCGCACACTCTACAAAGAGCTGATCGCCCAGAACATCCAAGACCAGAAAGCCCGCCGCGGATGATCTCCCTGAACGGCTCATTACTGCTTGTGGGATGTGGGAAAATGGGCGGTGCGCTGCTGCGAGGTTGGCTGAAAGCTGGCATCAAACCGTCGCAGATCGCCGTCTTTGCCCCACGCCCTGCCGACTGGCTCTTGGCCCTTAGGGCAGAGGGATTGCATGTGAATGAAATGCCGGAAGCGGTTGATGCGGTGGTGGTCGCAACGAAGCCCCAAGCGGTGTCACAGGTGCTGGATGGGCTAAGCCCGCTTGGGAACGGTGACACGCTCTTTGTGTCCATCGCCGCAGGTACACCCATTCAGACCTTTCAGGATCTACTTGGGCCGAAAACGCCTGTTGTCCGAGCCATGCCTAATACACCCGCTGCGATTGGTGCCGGGATTACAGCTTTGATCGCAAGCCCTGAGGTCAACAGCACGCAAAGCGCCCTTTCAGAGGCCTTGATGCAGGCGGTTGGCAAAACGGTCCTTCTGTCATCCGAAGAGCAAATGCATGCCGTGACGGCTCTTTCAGGCTCTGGTCCGGCCTATGTCTTTTCGTTCGCGGAAGCGATGATCGACGCGGGCTGTAATCTGGGCCTGTCACGTGAACTTGCCACTGAGTTGTCAATCACGACCGTGTACGGGGCAAGTCGGCTTATGAACGAAACCTGTGAGCCGCCAAAGGTTCTGCGTGAAGAGGTAACCTCACCAGTTGGCACCACACAGGCGGGCTTGGAGGTTTTACTGGGCGGTAGGGCCCTAAACACCCTTGTTCATAAGACGCTAAAGGCGGCTTCGGCGCGAAGCCGCGCGCTGTCCTAGGGGGCTTCAGGCCAAATCTTCGCAATGCTTTGGGTGTTTCAATATCATAGTCAATGACGGCGTTGGAGGATGTGCGTATTTAGAAACGCGTTCAAATTGTCGGCTGGATATTTGCGAGCTGCCGCTTTGTGAAAAGCGCACAGCCGACGATGAGCGCAGAAAAACAACTTCGGCTTTGTCCGCAGATTGTGAATTCACCGATCCACGAGTTTTGCGGATGCGGCGAATGTCTCCTCTGACGGGCCGCAACGCGGCGGCGGCGTTGCCGGTTCAATGTCTGCAAAGGGCCGGTCGTGATGTCAGACGAAGCCACGTTTATGCAGATAAAGCGTCAAATCCCACATTGGCCAGAAACGCTTCGATATTTGAGGTCTACGCGCTTCTGGCCAATGCTCTGTTACGAATTCACTAAAAATAGTAGTGAACGCTCAACCGCAATGAGCACGAGCGATCCACCTCTTTGTAATGTGCAGGAACCACGACGACAGTCGAGGCTCCGCGGTTCCCCAATTTGCTCCCCTCGATTAAAGTGGGTTAAAGGCACCTTCAACCTGATGAACACTGCCGGTTGGGGAGTGAAGGCCTGTCGGTTAACGATGATAACCAGTGTCGGTTTCTAACGATCTCAGGTGATAGATTGAATGCGGCTCAGCAGAATGATCGGCTTCGACGTGAAAACTGCATTCTCAAGGAGAAGAGAGAGATCCTAAACTGAAGAGGATCAGGAAAGGCCTCGGTGGGGCGTTTTCCCGATGAAGGTAACGCAGTTCTTCGCGCGCCAAAAGCCATGAGGTTTAGGTTCATCCACTGTCTGACAGTCGAAACGCAGCTTCGATGAGAGGGGAGGGACACCGTAACAGCTTTCCCAGCCACCGGCTGTGTGACGTCATGGATGTCAGTCCCCGAGGCTTGCGGGCTTTTCGTAACCGCCCAGCCAGCCACAGGCAGCGGTCTGATCTTGTCACTTTGGCTCACATCAAAGAACAGTCCCCTCTCAGCCTGGGCAGCTACGGCAGGCCACGGGTGATAGAAGAGCTGAAAGAGATCGACCTGGACGGCGGTGACCACAAATTCAATATTGCGCCAAACCTGTTGGACCGGGACTTCGCAGTGGAGAAACCAAACCAGAAATGGGCCGTTGACATCAGCTATGTTTGGCCCCGTGAAGGTAGGTTGTATCTCTCTGTGATCCTGGAACTGCATTCTCAGCGGT
>CANMIX010000019.1 GCA_947497985.1 uncultured Paracoccaceae bacterium | reverse complement strand
GTGATCGCTGCGGTCAGCGTGGTTTTACCGTGGTCAACGTGGCCGATGGTGCCGATGTTGACGTGCGGTTTTGTACGTTCAAACTTTTCCTTAGCCATGAGAGGCCTCCTTTTCGTTGAGCGGGGCAGGCACCCTTGCCTACCCCCCAATTTTTCAAACGCTTACGCGTATTTCGCCTGGATCTCGTCAGAGATGTTCTGCGGAACCGGATCGTAATGCGAGAACTGCATGGTGAACTGGGCACGGCCGGACGACATCGAACGCAGAGTGTTGATGTAGCCGAACATGTTCGCCAGCGGCACATTTGCGTCGATCGCAATTGCGTTGCCGCGTGGTTCTTGACCAGAAACCTGCCCACGACGGGAGGTCAGGTCACCAATGATGCCACCAGTGTATTCTTCAGGAGTGATCACTTCTACTTTCATGATCGGTTCCAGAAGTTTCGCGCCGGCCATTTTCATGCCTTCGCGCATACACATGCGAGCTGCGATTTCAAAAGCCAGAACGCTGGAGTCCACATCGTGGAACTTACCGTCGATCAGAGCAACTTTGAAGTCGATCACAGGGAAGCCAGCCAGCGGACCGGAGTCCATAACTGATTTAACACCTTTTTCAACACCCGGGATGTATTCCTTGGGAACCGAACCACCAACAATGCGGCTTTCGAAGGAGTAACCTTCGCCAGCTTCTGTTGGAGTGATGATCATCTTCACTTCGCCGAACTGACCAGAACCACCAGATTGTTTCTTGTGGGTATAGCTGTGCTCAACTTCGTGACCGATGGTCTCACGGTAGGCAACCTGAGGTGCACCGATGTTCGCTTCAACTTTGAATTCACGCTTCAGACGATCGACGAGAATATCAAGGTGAAGTTCGCCCATGCCCTTCATGATGGTTTGACCGGACTCGATGTCAGTCTCAACACGGAAGGATGGATCTTCGGCAGCCAGACGCGCCAGACCTTGAGACATTTTCTCTTGGTCCGCTTTTGTCTTGGGCTCAACGGCGATTTCGATAACCGGCGTTGGGAAGGTCATGGTTTCAAGAACAACCGGTTCGCTGGTTGCACACAGGGTGTCACCAGTGGTGGTGTCTTTCAGACCTGCCAGCGCGATAATGTCGCCCGCGAATGCTTCCGTGATCTCTTCACGGTCATTCGAGTGCATCATCATCATACGACCAACACGCTCTTTACGGCCTTTGGTGGAGTTCAACAGGGTATCACCCTTGTTGAGGACACCAGAGTAGATGCGTGTGAAGGTCAGCGAGCCAACGAAGGGGTCGTTCATGATTTTGAACGCCAGGCCAGAGAACGCCATGTCATCGTCCGCGCGGCGGGCAATGTCACGTGTTTCTGTTTCGTCACCAGGCTTAAAGCCCATGTAATCAACAACGTCGAGCGGGCTCGGCAGGTAGTCGATCACAGCGTTCAGCAGCGGTTGAACACCTTTGTTTTTGAACGCAGAACCGCCCAAAACTGGAACGAAGTTCAGAGCCAGCGTACCTTTGCGCAGCAGGGCGCGCAGGGTTGCGACGTCGGGCTCTTCGCCTTCCAGGTAAGCTTCCATCGCGTCGTCGTCTTCTTCGACGGCCGCTTCGATCATCTTACCACGCCATTCGTCGGCCATGTCTTTCAGGTCGGCGCGAATTTCGCGCTTTTCCCAGGACGCGCCGAGATCTTCACCGATGTAGACCCACTCTTGCATGGTCACCAGGTCGATCAGGCCTTCCAGCTCTGTCTCTGCACCGATCGGGATACCAACCGGAACAGCGCGTGCGCCGGTACGGTCTTCGATCATTGCAACGCAGTTAAAGAAGTCAGCGCCGATTTTGTCCATCTTGTTGACAAAAACCATACGCGGAACCTTGTAGCGGTCAGCCTGACGCCACACGGTTTCAGTTTGCGGCTCAACACCGGCGTTTGCGTCAAGAACACAAACAGCACCATCGAGAACCGCCAGCGAACGCTCAACTTCAATGGTGAAGTCAACGTGGCCAGGGGTGTCGATGATGTTCAGACGGTGTTTAGGAGTGTCTGCAGTTTCGCCATCTTCGGTGCGTTCCCAGAATGTGGTCGTCGCAGCGGATGTGATGGTGATACCACGTTCCTGTTCCTGTTCCATCCAGTCCATGGTGGCTGCACCATCGTGCACCTCACCGATGTTGTGGGATTTACCAGTGTAATACAGGATGCGCTCGGAACAGGTGGTTTTACCTGCATCGATGTGCGCCATGATACCGAAGTTACGGTAGCGGTCGAGCGGATATTCGCGTGCCATTGGGTGTCAGCCTCTGAAGGTTTACCAGCGATAATGCGAGAAGGCTTTGTTAGCCTCTGCCATCTTGTGCGTATCTTCGCGCTTCTTAACGGCAGTGCCACGGCTTTGTACAGCGTCAAGCAGCTCACCGGCGAGGCGTTCTTCCATTGTGTTCTCGTTGCGGCCACGTGCGGCAGTGATCAACCAGCGGATTGCCAGTGCTTCACGACGCTCGGGGCGTACTTCAACCGGAACCTGGTAAGTTGCACCACCAACACGGCGGGAGCGAACTTCAACAGACGGTTTTACGTTGTCCAGCGCTTCGTGGAACACTTCCACAGGGGCGCGCTTGACCTTGGTTTCAACGCGATCCAGCGCGTTGTAGACGATTTTTTCTGCAACAGATTTCTTGCCATCGATCATGAGGTTGTTCATGAACTTGGTCAGAATGCGATCGCCAAATTTGGCGTCTGGCAGTACTTCGCGTTTTTCGGCAGCGTGACGACGTGACATCTCGGCCTCTCCTTCTTACTTGGGACGCTTTGCGCCGTATTTCGAACGACGTTGCTTACGATCTTTAACACCTTGGGTATCCAGTACACCGCGCAGGATGTGGTAACGGACACCCGGAAGGTCTTTTACACGACCGCCACGAATCAGAACCACAGAGTGTTCCTGAAGGTTGTGGCTTTCGCCCGGGATGTAGGAGATCACTTCGAAACCGTTGGTCAGGCGAACCTTCGCAACTTTACGCATCGCAGAGTTCGGTTTCTTAGGTGTGGTGGTGTAAACGCGAGTACACACGCCACGCTTCTGGGGGCACTGCTCCAGGTGCATGGACTTCGAGCGTTTTACTTTCGGCTGACGCGGCTTGCGGATCAGCTGTTGGATCGTTGGCATTCCGGTTATATCCCCGTTTTGCAACATTTCGTCATGCAGGGCCAAGGCTCTGCGGCTCAACTCGACCCGATGTCTGCGCAAGCGCAAAAACCGCAAACGTTGCCATTCCGAGGTCAACGTCGCGGTGGGTTCACAGAGGGAACAGATGATAAAAGTATCTGAACCTTGATCCACATCGGCTATGAATTCGGCATCAAAGGGAATACCCCCATTAGCCGGATAGCGGGCGTATAGGGGGAGTCGCAGCCCTTGTCAACATCGAGCGCCCTGCCTGCGCGCAACCAAGACTTGTGATGCTATGACACCTATGTTCAAAGTCACATGAGCGACGGAATTGAAGGGAAGATCCGCGAAATGCAAGTAATCGGGCTCTGCCGGTTTTCCTACCCGGCGCTTGGCGGGTTTCAAGTGGAACACGACACCATCGAAGAGCGCGCTGCCTATCTATACGCATCCTCGCGTATGGAAGAGCGGTTCACCCTGTTCGAGGCCATCACCCTGCCGGGGATCAAGGCGCAGACAGACCCCGATTTCACGCTTGTGGTGGTGATCGGTGAGGCGATGCCTGCGGAGTATGAAAGCCGCCTGCGCGATTTGTGTGCGTCAGTACCGCAAATCCAAATCCGCAAAGAGCCACCTGAACGCCATCGCCCGATCATGCAAAGGATCCTGAACGAGACCCGCCGGAACAAGTCAGATCCCTGTTTGCAGTTTCGGTTGGATGACGATGACGGGGTTGCGGTTGATTTTGTCCAAGAACTGCGGCTGGCCGCCAGTGATTGTCCGGGAATGTTGAAACGGCATAAGTTTGTCGCCTTTGATTTCAACAACGGTTTTCTAGGCAGTGCACAAGCAGAGGGTTTTATGGTCGCGGAAGGGGTGCGCGCCTATCAGACCGCCGCCTTGGCCATGTATGTGGCGGGGGGCGCTCATCGTTCGATCATGAACTTTGGGCATCACCGGATCTTTCACTCCATGCCCAGCGTGACCCTGAACAGGCGCGCGATGTTTTTACGCAGCCATAATCAGTTTAACGATTCCCGCCAGAAGAACGCCTCACGCGAGGAGATGCATCTGGTCACCGATGCTGAGCGGCGGGTGTTGAAACAGTGCCTGGCCATCGGAGAAGAGCAACTGGATCAGTTGCGCGCCTTTGCCCGCTTACCCAGCTGATTTTCCCGGACCAACGTGAACAGTCCTGCCCCGACGACAATGAGCGCGCCCAGCAGGGTCAACGCATCCGGCCATTGGTCAAACAGCAGCAAGCCCGCAATTAAAGCGACCAATAGGCCAGTGTAGCGGAACCCGGCCGTAAAGGACGCATCCCCGGCACGCATTGACAGGACGGCAAACAGATAGCCGATCAAGATCATAATCGAAGCGCCCATCAGCAATGCCGTTTGGGTTGGGGTGGGGGGTATCCAGCTTTCAGAGCCGCTCAAGACCAGGCCAAACAACGTGACCCCGACGGCTGTGGTCACAGCCATCGACATCGACGGAACGCCCGCGGGCACATAGCGCGTAACGATATCGCGGCAAGACACCAAGACAACGGTGATCAGCACAAAGCCGGTGCCTTCGGCAAACCCATCTGTGCCCGGCTGCACGATCAACAACATACCACAAAAGCCCACGAGAATGGCACAGACCCGACGCCAGCCGACACGTTCCGGTAAGAAAAGCGCTGCGGCCAATGTAACCGTCAACGGAATGGCCTGCATGATCGCGGTCGCATTGGCGATTGGCATCACAAACAAAGCGTTCAAAAAGAAATAGGTTGCAGCCACTTCGCAAGACGCGCGCAAAAGCACAAAGCCCCAGTCCCGCCGTGCTTTGGGCAAGAATTGTTCGCCCATAATACGGGCCAACACGATCAACATGACCGAGGCCAGAACCCCGCGCATCACCATGATCTGCGAAAGCGGCAAGTCCACGCCCACCAATTTCACCAGCGCGTCATTTATGGAATAGGCCGACATGGCGATCACCATACACAGCGCGCCCATCTGGTTGGATGTCATGCAAGAAGCTCGTTCAGGAAGTCAGGGGTCAAATCGAAATGCTTACGCAAAGCCTGATCGATCTGCGCCCGTGACCACCTGCGGGTCAAGCCCATTTGTGTCGCGTCGGATTTATTGTCCCCATGTACCGTACGCACAAAGGAAGGCACCGAGATATCGGAATAGGTGTTATAATGCTGGGCAAAGCGGCGGTGATTGAACCGGTACGGGTTCACGCGCTGCCCAACCCTGCCAACGATTGTCGCCCCTGCAGACAGCGGCGCATGCTCGCAACTGTCATAAACCTGCACCCCCATGCGCGTTTTATGGGCATAAAATCCGCGATTGCCACACAGGGCAAAGGGTTCCGCGTCACCTTGCAGCGGGATCAGGCCTTCGGCGGATCGTCGCAGCCGACGAATGAATTCGTTGTCCAGGCAATCGTCATCGTCCAGCCGGAACTGCACCCGGTGGGTCGCATCCCCTAACGGCACGGTATCGAACCCGCGTTTGAGCAAGCGATAGTGCTTGCTGGGCGCAAAACGTTCGCAGGAAATATGAGGGAAGGGTTCGACCAGGTCACACAGGCGTTCCCAATACCGACGCGGCAAGCGACGCGATGTCAGCACAACGACTTCGAACCCATCGTCGCTTTGTCCGACCAGCGACGGCAGGCACAGCGCTTCAAACAGACGAAATCGCAACTCCATCCGGTCCGGCGCAAAAAGATGCGCGGCCGTCTCCTCGAGCGAGTTGAACCGTTGGGAGTAGAACGTCGGGCTGAGAACCGAGAAACGGACCAATCCAACGATCTGAAGTTTGAGGGTCATGGTCAATCTGGGTCAACGGGTAAGAACAGCGCCCCCGGCAATCCAGGTGCACTGCTCTTTTACGACACAGACCGCTAAGATTCTCCTTAGACCGGATCAAATCCCAGCGCATAGGCGCGGTTATCTTCACCTTTTGGGGCGGACAACGGATAGGTTGTCTCGGCTAGGGTGAAATCATGCATATGCACAACCACTTGATCCGCATCGGCCAGAACCACGCCGTAGGCCGGGGTTTCACGGTTGCCCAACACGTCGGTCTCAGTCGGGTTGAGGTCAAGCGCGACCTGATGGTTCAATCCCCGCATGCAGGAAAAGGAAATCCCACGCCAATTGCCAAAGACCGCGCGATGCAGATGACCAAAGAACAGATGACGGATCCGGTCTTTGTGCGGGGCAATTACATCGTAAAACGTCTCGGCCTCTTGCAACATGATTTTGTCCATGCCCGCCAGACCCACGGAGAATGGCGGGTGATGCATAAAGAGGAAGAGGGGGCCAGATGTTTTGGCCAGTTCATCCGCCAACCATTTGCGGCGGGTTTCGCAATAGGCGCCTTCGTGGGTTCCGGGCACATGGGTGTCCAGAAAAAGACATCGCCCCACATCGGTGTCCAGCGTGCTTTGGACAAACCCGTTGGGATCGCGCGGCGCGTCCGGGAAGGTCTGGACAAAGGCCTCGGTCACGTCGTGATTGCCGACCAGCAGATGTACCGGCATTTTCAGTTTCGAAATCTCTGCGGCAAAGGCTGCATAGGCCTCTGCCTCACCCCAATGGGTGAGGTCGCCGGTCACCGCAACAAACTCTGCATCCGGGTGTTCCGCATTGATCGAGGCGACGGCACGACCCAGCATCGCTGCTGGATCCCCGCCATAAAGGCGCTGCCCCGCGCCAACCACATGCGTGTCGGTCAGATGGATGAATTTCATTCCGCCGCGTCCTCCTTGGCCCAGTCCTCCCATTCGACACCATAAAGGCCGATCTCACCTTCCCAGGCAAATGGGATCTGGTGGATCATCGTCTGATCGCCTTCGATGGTCAGCACAAAATAGGCCGGGTCCATTGCGCCGCCTTTGAGCCATTTTTTCTCATTCAGATCTGGAATGGATTGGTTGCCCGTCGACGGCACCGATGCGAACGGAACGCCCTGAAACAGGCCGTGAACCGGTGTGTGGACATGACCGAAATGGAAATATTCAATCCGGTCAGAATATTCTTTCAGCAGCGCGTGAAAGGCAGGTTGATCTGCAGCAACCAGAGCAATCTGATCCCCGGCGGGCATGCCAATCGGCATCGGGTTGTGGTGCAGGAACAGACGGGCGCGTGTCGCATTGGACAGCTCAGCGGCAAGCCATTCAATGCGGTCCGCACCAAAGTGACCTGCGTGTGTTTTACCCCCAACCGAATCCAAATAGATGTAGCGCACACCATTGATGGTCTCGGCGTGGTTCACATAGCCATTGGCATCAACCGCGTGGTCTGGGAAAACAGTCAGGAAATTGGCGCGATTGTCGTGATTGCCAAGCAGAAGGCGCACCGGGATGTCCAATTCCGAAATTGCCTGTTTCAGCGCTTCATAGGCTGGAACCTCGCCCCAATGGGTCAGATCGCCCGTGATAACAATCCGGGTCGCATCGGCGTGGTTTTTGGTCACATCAGCAAGCGCTTTGGCAAAACGTGCATGAGGATCAAGACCACCCATTTCTTCGCCGGGAACGGTCAGGTGGATGTCGGAAATATGGATGATTTTCATCTTCTGCCTCAAATGTAGGGAGGCCGCCCCGATAGGGGACGGCCAAGGGTTTCAAATAGATCAGGAGTTCGGCAGCAGGTCATTGACTTCTTCGACCAGCTCTTCTTGCAATTCCTGCATGTCGGTTGCGTCACCTGTTACGATGCGTTCGATCCCGTCATAGATCACTTGGGTGATCGCCAGACCGTTGTCGCCCGGATAGGCCAGCCAGTCGCGCAGCAAAGGCAGCTGGTCAACGGCGGTCTGTTTGTTGGGGTTCTGGTCGTAGAAGTCGGCCAGGATCACCTCGTTTGCGGCCTTGTTTGGCGGCATGTAACCGGTGGTTTTGGCAACTTCGGCAGCACCTTCACCCGAGGTGATGAACTTGAGCCATGTCCAGGCGGCCTCTTGTACGCGTGGATCGTCCGAGGTGGAGGTCAGCATCGCGGCATTACCACCTGCTGGCAGGCCTTTGGGCTTTTCACCCATGCCGGGGAATGGGCCGGTGACCAGTTCGAACTCACCTTGGGAACGTTCAACAGCACCCAGCGCAGAGGTGGACCAGAACATCATGCCGATGTCACCGGCAGAGAAAGAGGCCAGCGCCGCTTTCCACTCAAGGTTCTGCATTTCACATTTGGTGAAGATTTCCTGCATCTGGTTCAGCGCATTCAGCGCCTCGGGGCTGTCCAATGTCACTGCGGCGTTTTCAACAATCGCCTGATCTTGCGACCACATCAGCGCCTGCATGAACCAGTTGCCGGTGATGTTCCAACCCCAGAAGATTGGGTTTTGAACGCCATTGGCCTTCATGGTTTCACAGGCTGCGATCACCTCGTCCCATGTGGTCGGCAGCTCTTCGATGCCGCCTGCACGCAGAACGTCCATGTTGTAATAGCCAACCGGCAGCGAAACTGAGAACGGCAGCCCGTGCACGTCACCGCCAAAGGTCGACAGCGACAGCATCGCGTCGTGATAGCCTTCGGTTGCGAAATCGGCTTCTTTGGCAATGAACGGTGCCAGCGACTGTGCGATGCCTTTTTCCACCAGGATCTGCTGACGGTTCAGGCCCTGCATGGTCACGTCCGGCAGGTTGCCAGATACGGCTTCACGCAGGATGGTGTTGGTGCCGTCCTCATAGGATTCATAGGTCGAGCGGAACTTAACCTCGATGTTTGGGTGCGCTTCCTTGAAGGCAGGCATCATCGCTTCATAGGTCACGTCGAACAGGTGGCTGTAGGGATAGGCGAATTCGATGGTGACTTTGTCTTCGGCCGCCGCGACGGTGGCGATTGCAGACAAAACCATTGCGGATACGGTGGTTTTCATGGTTCTTACCTCTCACTCCTGAGCTTCAAAGCGCACTGATTTGCCGATCCGGCGCTTCTGGTTCATCCCTGTCGGGATCTGGGGTCGGGTGCGGTACGACCGCACCCGCAAATCTCATATTCATTTCATACCGCTGAGGGTGATCCCCTCGATGAAGCGCTTCTGCGCCAGCAGGAAGGCCACGATCAGCGGCATGACAATTACGGTTGCGGTCGCCATCATCGGACCAAAGAAGCTGCCATCCCCGTCGCCCTTGAACTCCCGCAGGCCCAGGGGTGGCGTGAACAGGTCGCGGTTGCCGGTCACAACGATCCGGGGCCAGAAATAGTCGTTCCAATGGGCAACGATGGAGAAGATCGCAAATGCGAGCAGCGCAGGGATTGCCGTGGGCAACATGACCCGCCAGACAATCGTGAACTCTCCCATGCCATCCATCCGAGCGGCATCGATCAGATCATCCGGCACCGTCATAAAGAACTGGCGCATCAAAAAGATCCCAAAGACCGAGATCGTCCAAGGCACCACCAGCGCCGCATAGGTGTTGGTCAGCCCCAATTTGGCCAGCATGATGTAAAGCGGCAGGGCAATCGCATGGACCGGGATCAGCAGGCAGAAGAGCACCAGCGAAAACACCGCCTCGCGCCCCCAGAATTTGAGCTTGGCCAGCGCATAGGCCGCAGGCACGGCAACCAGCACCTGAATGAAGAAGATCGAGGCCGTGACAAGGATGCCGTTCAGCAGGTAGCGCAGCAACGGGGCCTCGGTGAAAGCCTTGGTGTAATTGAACACCACTGGGCGCATGGAACACTCAGCCGTTGCCTCGGCCACCAGCGCGTCGCGGATCTGCGCGTCGGTCTGGTTTGGGAAGCGCAAGGCGGCTGCGGCGATGTCATCCCGGTTGGGATCGCGCAGTTTCACGCAGCGCTCATCGACCATCATCTCTTGGCGTCCGAAAAAGCCGCCCTCGCCCCGGTCGATCTCCCCCGGAGATTTAAACGAATAGCTGACCATCATGTAAAACGGCGCAATCACGATCAACGCACCAAGGGTCAGGATCAGATGTTTCCACCAGTCGCGTGTCATCCGTAGTGCACCTTTCGCTCCACCAGCCAGCGCTGGATCAGGGTGAGGATCATGACAAAGACCAGGAACATCACCGTAATCGACGCCCCAGCCCCAATCAGGTTCTGCTGCACGCCTTTTTCAAAGATGGCGAACATCATCACATAGGTGGATTTGTTCGGGCCGCCGCCCTGGGGCCAGAAAGCCTCAACCGTGTCAAAAACCTGAAAGGCGCGGATACAGCTGATGGTGACAACAAACACCGTGGTCGGGCCCAGCGCAGGCCAGGTCACCAGACGGAAACGCTCCCATCCCGATTTGGCCCCGTCCATTTCCGCCGCATGATACAGCTCGCGGTGCACGCCCGTGAGGCCCGCGAGATAGAGCACCATGTTAAAGCCAAACCCCTGCCAGATGCCGATGAAACAGATCACCCAGATGGCATAGCGTTTGTCGCCCAGCCAAACCGGGAACGTCTTGGCGCAGCCGTTGGCCATAAACGGCCAGACCTGTTCAAGGACGGTCCCGCAGCCCAGCTCTAACGTGCGGTTGATCATGCCGATGGAGGGATGCAGCATGAATTCCCAGGCAATCGACATCGCGAGCAATGTGGCCATCACCGGTAGGAAATAGATCGTCTTGTAGAGCTCGCGGAACCGGCCCAGTGACTGGATCAACAGTGCCGCCCCAAGGCCCAGACCAACCGAGATCGGCACTACCGTCACCACATAGGTAAAGGTCGCGACAAACATCTTGGCATAGGTGGAGCGGGTAAACAGCCGGTCGTAGTTCTTGAACCCCACCCAGTTGAAACTGTCGTTGCCAAGGGAGAAATCGGTGAAGGACAAGACCGCCGCCACGGTAACAGGCAGCAACAAAATGACCCCCATCAGGACAACCGCAGGCAGGGTCAATGCCCATGCCGCACGCCGCTGTCGGCGCTCCACATCGTGTTTTCCTGTGTGCAGCTGCTGGGGGGCGGATGTAAGATCTGCCATTGTCACAGAGCCCCGGTCAATTCGGGCGCAACAGCCTGTCGGACAGTGCGGATCCGTTGGCCGTTTTGATCAAACAACAGGGCTGCCGTGCAGTCGAAATCAACGCCAACCGTCGCGCCAAGGTGCAAAGCCGCGCGTTGCCCCGGCTCTGCCCGCATGACAATGCGGTTTTCCAAACCCGGAACTGCGATCTGGGCGAAGACTTCCGCGCCAAGGTTTTCGGTATGGGCCACGACACCGGTCAGACGCGCATCAGCGCCTGAGAGACGCAGTGCCTGTGGTCTGAACCCAATGCGCACCCCGGTTTCCGGCTGCGCCAGCTGCAAGGGCAATTTCTGCCCCAACAAGGTGACATGCCCGTCCGTGTTCACGTCAACCGGTAAAATGTTGATCTTGGGCGCACCAATAAATTCAGCCACTTGGATGTCTGCGGGGTTCTCATAAACCTCATCCGGCGGGGCGCATTGCAGAATCTTGCCCCCCATCATCACGGCAATCCGGCTGGACATGGTCATCGCTTCAACCTGATCATGGGTGACATAAACAAATGTCGCGCCGAGACGTCGGTGCAGTTCGGCGATTTCGACCCGTGTCTGCACCCGCAGCTTGGCGTCCAGATTGGACAGCGGCTCATCCAGCAGAAAGGCCGCCGGGTCACGCACCAGAGCACGGGCAAGCGCCACACGTTGGCGTTGCCCGCCCGACAATTGGCCGGGCTTGCGGTCCAACAGGTGGTCGATTTCCAACGTTTTGGCGGCGTGTTCCACATCAGCCATCAACTGCTGTTCCGCCGAACGCGCGCCAGGAAGCAATCCACCGACCATTGGCAGACGTTGACGCCCGTTCAGCCGTCGCATTCGCAGTGGGACCGCCACGTTGTCACGCACGCTGAGATGCGGGTAGAGCGCATAAGACTGAAACACCATCGACAGGTCGCGGTCCGCGGCGCGCAGTCCTGCAACGTCCTGGCCCGCAAGGCGGATTGTACCGCTGGTCTGCGTCTCCAACCCCGCGATCAAGCGCAACAAGGTGGATTTCCCACAGCCCGAAGGCCCAACCAGTGAGACGAATTCACCGTCTGCGATGGTCAAGGACACCCCTTTGAGCACTTCGGTCTCTCCAAAGCGCTTTGTCACATTTTCGATAGCCAGCTCAGCCATGTGATTCCCCTCGTTTGCGGGGACCATAGGCGTGCCAGACCTCATCCGTGTGACGTTATATTAGTGACACTAATAGCTTCTATGTTTCATACCAGACCCCGTGATCGGAGTGCCAAATGCGCACCAACCCTCATCAATTTGCCGCCTTTGCCTATGTGGTGCGCGAAGGTAGTTTTTCGGCTGCGGCCACCCGGCTTGGCGTGACCCAATCGACAATCACCCAGCACGTGGCCAAATTGGAACAACAGGTCGGCTCGCAGCTTTTGATCCGGGGGCGCAACGGCGTAACCGTTACCCGCACCGGGCAAGAATTCTTTGCCCTTGCAGACCGGTTGGTTGCCCTGGACAGCGCCATCGCAGAACGGCTGGAAGGGTTTGGCGCCTTGGAGAAAGGCCATCTGAAGGTGATCGCCAACGCCCCGCACCCGGCGTTAGAGGCAATCCGGGATTTTGCAGCCGGACACCCAAAGGTAGAGATCGACTTTGCCCTGCATGACTGGACCACCGCGACCCGGCTGATCCGGGAACGTCACGTGGATGTCGGCCTGATCACCGATGCGCCCACGTCGGATGATTTTGAGAAAACGCCGCTGCAAAAGACCTCTTATGTGGCCTATGTTCACCCCGCCAGCCCTTTGGCCACAGCAAAGCAGATCCAACTGGCCGACCTTGCGGATCAAACCGTGATTTTGCCTGAAATTGGTTCGCTGACCCAGCGGGTGGTCAGTACCGCGCTAAAAACCCATGGCATCGCCCTGCCCCGCACCATTCGGATGACCACGTTTCCGGTGATGTGCGAAGCCGTTCTGCATGGCATCGGCGTGGCCATTTTCTTGTCCCGCAGCGGCAAGTTGGCGCATTCTTTGGTCGAAGTGCCCGTGGTGGAATTGTCGAAACAGCACGAAATCTCAATCCTGGCACCAAAAGACCGGGCCAAATTGCGACTGGTACGTGCGTTTATCGACTGTGCCGAGACACTGGCGGCCGGTGGGATCAATCAGGTTTAGAGGCGCCGGAAAATTCCTGTGCAAGATGGTCAATCAGGGCCCGCACCCGCCGGGTCAAATGCCGGTTTTGCGGGTAGAGCGCATAGACCCCATACCCGTCGGATCGGTAGCTGGGCAGGATCTCTTCCAATGCGCCACTGTTCAACGCGTCTTCCACCGTGTAACGCGGTGACCGCACGATCCCGATGCCGCCAATGGCCATACGTGCCAGTGCCGCCGGTGCATTGGCGCGGGTTGTCACGTTGAGCTTGGCAATATGTTCCTCGCCGCTGTCAGACCAAAACCGCCACGCGCTCAGATTGGCCTGATTTTCGTCCACCAAACAGGTGTGCGTGGCCAGCGCCCGCGGATCTTTGGGGCGGCCATAACGATCCAGATATTGAGGTGATGCGCTGACAACCAAGGGCATGTCGGCCAATTTGCGCACGATCAACGAAGAATCCCGCAATTTGCCGATACGAATGGCCAGATCCATCCCCTCCTCGACCAAGGCGACAACCGTATCCGAGAGTTTCAGATCCAGATGCACATCGGGGTGCTCTCGCAAAAACGGCGCCAGCGCATCCGCGAGACGCGTGCTGCCAAAACCAGTGGGCGCGGTGATACGAATTGGCCCAGCAAGCGCGACCTGATGTTCACGCACCAAAGCATCGAGATCATCCATCTGCTCCAAAATCGATCGACACCGCCCCAGATAGGCGGTCCCCACTTCGGTCAGGGAGACACTGCGTGTGGTGCGATTGAACAGCCGTGTCTGCAACTGTGCCTCCAGCTGCTGAACGTATTTGCTCACCAGTTTGGTCGACAGACCCAGCCGTCGCCCTGCCCCTGTAAAAGAGGCTTCCTGCGCGACAGCCACAAAGGCCCGCATGGTTTCGACTTTATCCATTCACATCTCCACTATGAACAAAATAGACATAATGATTGAATAAATCGAGAGATTATCGCGCTCGCATTCCTACACCATAGTTACAGCACCCAAGCCGATCTTTGGCGAACCTTTGAGTGATCCTGAAATTCAAGAGGAATTTAGCAATGTCCAACGCAATCAAAATCCACCGTCATCCCCTGTCCGGCCACTGTCACCGGGTTGAACTGTTCTCTGCCCTGACCGGCATCAACTACGAGACCATCGATGTGGATCTGGCCAATGGCGCCCACAAGCAAGAGCCGTTTTTGTCGCTGAACCCTGCCGGTCTGGTGCCTGTTATCGAAGACGCCGACACTGTGGTTGCAGATTCGAACGCGATCTTGGTCTATTTGGCCCGCAAATATGCGCCAGAGTGGATCCCGTCCGACATTTTGGATGAAGCACAAGTTCACAAATTCCTGGCATTCGCGGCTGGTGAACTGGCCAGCGGCCCAGCTGCTGCACGTTTGATCACCGTATTTGGCGCAGATCTCGATGCAGATCGTGCAAAAGCCGTGGCGGACCGTGCGTTCACCTATCTTGAGGCCTATCTGAATGGCAAAGAGTGGCTGGTCGGCAGCCGCCCAACCATCGCAGATGTCGCGTTCTACAGCTACGCCGCCCACGCGCCCGAAGGGAACGTCTCACTTGAGGCTTACCCAAACATTCGCGCGCTGTTGGCCCGCATCGAGGCCCTGCCTGGTTTTGTGGCCATGGCTGCAACCAAAGTTGGCCTTGCTGCTGAATAAAACCCTGGCGTTTCGGGGCGTGTTAAACGCGCTCCGAAACGCTGTTTTCTGCCCAATACTAACCCGAGGTTCCCATGTCAGACCTGCCCCAGATCGAAAGCAACACAGATGGTTCGCCATTCCATGATGGTGAAATCGCGTTGCAAGAAAGTCTGGGAGTGCGCCGGATCGAAGCCGTTGGACGTCGGGTCATTCGCCCTTTTATGCCCGACCAACACCGTCAGTTCTTTTGTGAACAGCCGTTCTTGATCGCAGCCGCACGTGATGCGGATGGCCTTCCTTGGGCAACTGTTCTGGAAGGCGACGTGGGGCACGTAACCTCGCCCACGGACAAAAGCTTGCGCATATCAGGGAAGCCCGTGCCAGGAGATGCCTTGTCCGATGCACTGACTGCTGGAGCCGACCTCGGGCTGATAGGAATTGAGCTGGCCAGTCGCCGGCGCAATCGCGTGAACGGCAAAATTGTGCGATCTGACGGGGAAGCTCTGCATTTCGCGGTCGATCAATCCTTTGGAAATTGTCCGCAACATATTCACGCGCGCGACTACCATCTGCTTCCCAAAGCAACACCAGGACCTGTGTCACGCAGCAACGTCTTGAATGCGGATCAGCAAGCACGAATTCAAGCCGCGGATACGTTTTTCATTGCCAGCGGATTTCGTGGTAACGGCGACCATCCGTCCTTTGGAATGGATGCCTCCCACCGCGGAGGACCTGTTGGGTTTGTGCGCATTTTGTCCGGCCGTCAGCTGCAATATCCGGACTACCCTGGAAACAACTACTTTAACACAATGGGAAATCTGCTGCGAGACGGGCGCGCAGGCCTTTTGTTCATCGACTTTGCCAACGGCGGCCTGTTGCAAATTTCAGGTCGGGCTACAATCGATGCAACAGCACAACAGCTGTCTCATTTTCCTGGGGCTCAACGCGTGGTGACAATCGATGTCGAGGCGGTGGTGGACCTGCCCAGCGCGCTGCGTTTGCGATGGGACGCCCAAGGCGATGCGATCCGCGACCTGCGGTTGATCGAAAAACGCCCCGAAAGCATCGATAGCAAATCATTTGTGTTTGAACCGCGTGACCGGGGTGCCCTGCCAGAGTTTGAGGCCGGTCAGCATCTGCCGATAGATGTCGCAATACCCGGACGACCGGACAAGATCCGCCGGGCTTACTCCCTGACCAACCTACCAGGACAAAACAGGTATCAGATCACCGTAAAGCGGGATCCGCTTGGACTGGTATCGCGTTATTTGCACGACGCCTTTGAGGTCGGGGACAGAGTGCAAGGATTGCGGCCGAGTGGTGCGATGACGTTGCCACATTCACAACCACCGCTGATGATGATCAGTGCAGGCATTGGCATTACCCCGATGATGGGGTTGGTTCAGGCCGCGCTCAAAGAGGCCCCTCAGCGCGCGATCTGGTTTTTGCATGGTGCCCGCGACGCGCACCACCATCCATTTGCTTTTGAATTAGACCAGTTGCGACGCCGTCATCCGGCGCTTGTCACCTATACATGCTACAGCAAAGCGGATGTATCGGACCGGCGCGCGTTGAAACATGACCACGACGGTCATCTGACTCTGGATGCTTTGTCGTACTTTTCTTTGCCTGCAAACATCGAATTCTTCGTCTGTGGTCCCGACGCTTTTATGGCGGATTGGCAAGACGGTTTGGTGCAGCGCGGCATGAACGGTGCCAAGATCCACACAGAGAGTTTTGGTGCCAGCTAACCGATCAAACAGGCATCGGATCTGCCCATTCGGCCTCTTGAATTTTGTGTGACTTAATTCGCGAATAGAGTGTTGTTGGGGCCAAGCCCAGCAACTGTGCCGCACC
Organism: uncultured Paracoccaceae bacterium; assembly: GCA_947497985.1. Taxonomy (GTDB): domain Bacteria; phylum Pseudomonadota; class Alphaproteobacteria; order Rhodobacterales; family Rhodobacteraceae; genus Epibacterium. The sequence goes on along the minus strand of CANMIX010000019.1, from coordinate 18,326 downwards.
GTTTTGACCAGACACCCGACCACCTGCACGCCGCAAACAGGCGACCAGATTGTTGCGCTCAAAGGTGCGCAGCTCTGCAGCGCTGTAAATACGGTCCGCCTCGATCAAAGACTGGGTTTGGCTGGTCGCGAAATCGAAAACTAATTTCCCACCCTGGGCCAGGATGGCAGCGCGTTCGACCACATTTTGAAGCTCACGTACATTCCCAGGCCAATCATAGGATTGCAATGTCTCGATATTGGCGCGGCTGATCCGAGTCATCGGCAAACGTGCGCGGCGAACGGTTTGTTCCAGAAAATGTTGTGCCAACAATGGAATATCATCGCAGCGACTCCGCAAATCCTGCGTTTGGATCGGAAAAACCGCAAGTTCGAAAAACAGATCCCTTCGGAAACGTCCCGCCTCCACTTCGATATCGATGTCCCGCGCAGTCGAGGAAATGATCCGTGTGCCCAATGGTGTGGGTTCGGTGGCACCAATTCTAGTAAAATGCCCTTGGCGCAGCACCTCAAGAAGTTTGGTTTGAAAATCGAGCGGCATATCGGTGATTTCATCCATATGCAGCGTGCCATTCTGCGCCAGGACCAATTTGCCCACCGTGTCACGGTCGGCTCCGCGAAAGGCTCCTTTGCGATAGCCGAACAATTCGATTTCAAGATCACGAGCCGTTTTTGTGGCGCAATCCACATGTACCAAGGGGCGTTTGCCGCGCGGGCTGGCGTCGTGGATGAGCGATACGATCTGCGCCTTGCCACTGCCCGGCGTGCCACGCACCAGAACATTCGTTTCGGTTTCAGCAATCAACCCGATTTGAGCATTCACGCTGCGGGTATAGGCGGATTGGCCGACCAAACCTTTTTGCGACCGGGACGTGCGCATTTCAGTCAGCAGATAGTCATTCTCCTGCTCCAACTGCGCTTTCAGCTCTTCGATCTCACTTAACGCCGCACGCAGCTTGCGCTCGTTTTCGCGCCGTTCCGTGATGTCGCGAAAAATGACCACCGCCCCCGCAAGCACTCCACGGTCGTAAATTGGGGTGGAAACGTAATCAACGAGTATCGGTTTGCCATCTTTGCGCCAAAAGGCGTCTTCGTCCACGCGCACAGTCTCTTCCATACGGAAGGAGCGATAGATCGGACATTCGCGCGCCGGAAAGTGACCACCATCCAAATGATGGTGATGTATCATCGCGTGCAAATCTTGCCCGATCAGATCTTCTGCTTTCCAGCCCAACATCTCTTGGGCTGCGCGGTTCACAAAGGTCGCCTTTCCGTCCGCGTTTATGCCGTAAATACCCTCTCCAGCAGCATCCAGGATCAATCGGTTCTCACGCTCGACCTCCTGAAAGAAACCGTGCACCTCCTGCCAATGCTTCAACCCCAAACGTTGATGCGTGTTTTTCTCAGCCAAATGGGCACGGCGCCCCTTGGCATCCAGTTCCTGAAACGACAGGGCAACAAGCGATTGTTCGGTGCCAGGAACCGCTGTGCCGAACACCTCAAGCTCCAACATGCCCCCGTCAGAAGCGGCAAAAGACAACCCTGTTTCGACGTAGCTTCCGAAATAGAACACGGCCTCAAGAAACACGGCAAATTCACCCGGATCCGACATCAGAAACGATGCCAAACCCATGCTTTGAACGTTGGCATCAAACAATTGACCAATGCGCGCATCGCACGCCACCACCCGATCTAAACGCGGATCATACACCAACGTCGGCAATGGGCTAAGCGCAACGGAAAGAGAGAAATTCGATTCGATCTGCATGAAATCCAGTTTGCAGCCGTCCACCGCGAACGTTTATCGCGACTTATCGTAAATCACGAATTTTCGTAATACCTGCACAAAAAACCATCATTGTTTTCAGTTGGATACGAAAATTCAGCAAAGCGTGAACAGTCTATTTCAGCGAAAATTGACGTGCCAACATAGAGAAAATCCAACAGAGAGGGTGCGCTATGACCGTCAAGAGCCTTGGGAATCCGTTCTCAAAAGACACCGATTTACGTCACGGAGCCGGTTGTTCCTGTGACACGTGTTCTGAAACATTCGCCGCTGACACGACCAGCACGATGAACAGCGAAGAGATGCTGGGACAGGCTGTCGAAAGCGCGATTGTGCGTTCAGTTTTTGGTCAAAGCGACATCGGTCGCCGCTCGTTCATGGGGATGGTTGGCGGAACCACTGCAGCAGCCGCGCTGGCGTCTGTCTTCCCGGTAGAGGAAGCAAAAGCCGCGATCCTCGACAATCTGGGCACGCCAGAAAAAACCGATCTGAACATCGGCTTTGTTCCGATCACCTGTGCGACGCCAATCATCATGGCGCAACCGCTTGGGTTTTATGAACGCTATGGTCTGAACGCCAAGGTGATCAAAACTGCAGGCTGGGCCGTGGCGCGCGACAAGTCCTTGTCCGGTGAATATGACGCCAGCCACATGCTGACGCCGATGCCATTGGCGATGACGCTGGGTGCAGGCTCGGTTGCGACGCCTTACATCATGCCCGCGGTCGAAAACATCAACGGCCAAGCGATTGTTCTGTCCAACGAGCATCTGGACAAGCGTGACCCAAAACAGTGGAAAGGCTTCACATTCGGTGTGCCGTTCGAATATTCCATGCACAACTTCCTGCTGCGCTATTATGTGGCAGAGTTTGGCCTGGACCCTGATGTCGACATCCAAATTCGCGTGGTTCCGCCGCCAGAGATGGTTGCAAACCTGCGTGCCGGCAACCTTGACGGCTATCTGTCGCCGGATCCGTTCAACCAACGCGCCGTTTGGGAAGGCATCGGCTTCATCCACACCTTGACCAAAGACATCTGGGAAGGTCACCCCTGCTGTGCCTTTGCGGCGCCACTTTCGTTTGCAACCGAACTGCCCAATACCTATGGCGCTTTGTTGAAGTCGATCATTGATGCAACCCAATACGCGTCAAACCCGGACAACCGCAAAGAAATCTCAGCCGCGATTGCGCCGACGAATTATCTGAACCAACCTGTGCCCGTGATCGAGCAGGTTCTGACGGGCACCTATGCGGATGGTCTGGGCGAGGTACAACAAGTGCCTGATCGCATCGACTTTGACCCCTTCCCCTGGCACTCCATGGGGGTCTGGATCCTCACACAGATGAAACGCTGGGGCTATATCGAAGGCGATGTGGACTACAAAGGCGTCGCAGAACAGGTGTATCTGGCGGCTGATGCGAAGAAAGTGATGAACGACCTGGGCTACGCCGCCCCCGACGTCACCTATAAATCGCACACCATCATGGGCAAAACCTTTGACCCGGCAAAACCTGCGGAATACGCGGCCAGCTTTGACATCGGGAAAGCCTAACTGATGTTGGACAATCTCTCTCAGAACCAGCGGGCGGCCATATTGTCCGTGGTTCTGTTGTTGGTCGGCCTCCTGATATGGGAGGCCTCCATTCCCGCACAACAGGCCGTCGGTGAACTGACGGAATATGAACGCCTCACGGGTGGAGGGGTTCCAAAAGCGGGCGTGCCCCCACCCAGCCAGGTTCTGGTTAAAGCCTGGGAGCAGCTGTCCAACCCGTTCTATGATGCCGGCCCAAACGACAAAGGGATCGGTATCCAGATCGGATACTCCATCTATCGCGTACTGACAGGTTACATTCTGGCGGCTTTGCTGGCGGTGCCATTGGGATTTTTGATCGGCATGTCGCCGGTCGCCTACAAAGCGTTGAACCCCTTTATTCAGGTTCTGCGGCCCATTTCCCCCTTGGCCTGGATGCCGCTTGCGCTGTTTATCATCCAAGACAGCGAGGCGAGCGCGATCTTTGTGATCTTTATCTGTTCGATCTGGCCAATGCTGATCAACACAGCCTTTGGCGTGGCTGGCGTGCGCCAGGATTGGGTCAATGTGGCCCGCACACATGAGCTGTCTCCTTTGAAAACCGCGATCACTGTGATTTTGCCCGCCGCTGCACCGACCATTGTGACCGGCATGCGGATTTCCATTGGGATTGCCTGGCTGGTGATTGTGGCTGCCGAAATGCTCGTTGGGGGCACTGGTATTGGATATTACGTCTGGAACGAGTGGAACAACCTCGACCTCACTTCGGTGATCTTCTCCATCCTCATGATCGGCATCGTTGGAATGCTGCTCGACGCCGCCTTTGGTGCCCTGCAGCGCGCTGTCGCCTTTGCCGAATAAAGGAGCCACGTTATGCCAAAACCATTTTTGAGCATCGAGCAGCTCACCCAGCAGTTTCCGGATGGCAACGGCGGCACGATGACCGTCTTTGAAAATGCCACCTTTGGCATTGAAAAGGGCGAGTTTGTCTGCATCCTCGGCCATTCCGGTTGTGGCAAGTCCACGATCATGAACATCCTCGCGGGCCTTGCGGAACCCACATCGGGCGTGGTCAAAATGGATGGGTTCGAAGTGTCCGGCCCCAGCCTGGACCGTGGAGTGGTGTTCCAGAACTATTCACTGCTGCCTTGGCTGACGGCATTGAAAAACGTGACCTTTGGGATCAAGGCGCGCTATCCGCAGAAGTCCAAACAAGAGATCACGGATCAGGCCTTGGAATATCTGGCAATGGTTGGGTTGGAAGGCGATGTTGTATATCGCAAACCCTCGCAGCTGTCTGGCGGCATGCGCCAGCGTGTCTCCATCGCACGGGCCTTTGCCAACCATCCGAAACTGCTGTTGTTGGATGAACCCTTTGGTGCATTGGACGCGCTGACACGGGGCACGATCCAGGATGAACTGCTCAAGATTTGGGGGCAGACGGAACAGACCGTGTTCATGATCACCCATGATATCGACGAGGCGATCTTGTTGGCGGATCGCATTCTGCTGATGACCAATGGTCCGCTGGCTCGCGTCGCGGAATCCGTGGAAATCACAATCCCTCGGCCCCGCAACCGGACCGAGATCGTCGATCACCCTAATTACTATCCGATCCGCAACCATCTGGTGCAGTTCCTGGGCCATCGATCCAAGGAACTGGCCGGTCAGCCATCCAACGGCGAGATGCAGCACCCGGAAACCGTACGGATCGACAAAACCAAAACCGACGATGAAGGCGGCGAAACCACCCCGCTGCGCAGCGTCGGAAGCTAATTTACGACAGGAGAATATCCATGAAAGACAGCATAGAGGTACCCGTCATGCTGAGCAAAGAAGACGTCACCGTCATGATCTTGTCCGCCAAGAAACAGGCCGGACTGACATGGGAAGAGATCGCCGAGAAGATCGATATGTCGCCGGTGTGGACCCATTCCGCAGCCGTCGGCATGAACGCGATGCCTGCGGAAAAAGCGGCGCTATTGGTCTCCACATTGGGCCTGCCGCAAGAAGCGGCCTCGGTTCTGGAGGAAAGCCCGACCAAGATGTGGGAACAAACAGTTCCAACGGATCCTTGCATCTATCGCCTGTATGAAATCGTTGGCGTCTACGGCCCGACAATCAAAGCGCTGATTCACGAGAAGTTTGGCGACGGCATCATGTCCGCAATCGATTTCGACATGTCCATCACCAAGGTACCACATCCCAAAGGGGACCGTGTGAAGGTCGAAATGTCAGGCAAATACCTGTCTTACAACAGCTGGTAAGATCGCTCGGCGAGGGTGTAAAACGACAAGGAGCGCCAGGGCGCTCCTTTACTTTTTGTATGTTGTGCGTGGGACTTTATCCCCCGGAGCTGCGCAGCAAAGTGCTTTGCTCGGGCTGCCAATTTTGTGCGAACACCTGCAGATCTTCAACACTTTGAGGTTTGGCAAATGCAAAGCCTTGCAATGTATTACAGCCAAGCTCGGTCAAGATGCGCGCATGCTCCATCGTTTCAACACCCTCCGCGGTGACCTTGAGCCCCATAAGATCAGCCATGCCAACGATCTGCTTCAAAAGGCCACGGATGGTGTCAGACTTGGTCAACGGCAGCACAAGTTGCTGGTCAATTTTCATGACATCCGGCCGCAGATGCATCAGACCAACGATTGATGCGTGACCTGATCCAAAATCGTCAATCTCAATTGAAATCCCCATGTCGCGCAAGCGATCAATGCTGAAGTTAAACAGATCCGACTGTTCCTCGACGAGGACAGATTCCAAGACCTCAAACGCGATCTGATACCCGGTCTCGGACGATTTCGGCAAATCTAAAAACATGTCAGGATTTTGAACGCGCTGCGCGGTCACGTTGAAGGAAAGTTTAGGGATAATAATACCTTGCTCACGCAACTCACTAATTTCACGGGTCGCTTTTCGGAAGATCAGCGCGTCGATCTCGTCCACAGCAGAAAGTTGTTCGGCGATCGGCAAGAATGCGTTTGGTGCCATCAAACCCAATTCCGGAGAACGCCACCGCACAAGCGTTTCAACGCCGACAATCTCATGTGTTTGCGCATCAAATTGCGGTTGGTAGAAGGGAACGAATTCCTCATTCACTATCGCGCGCCGGATCTCCAACGCAAGTGAGCGCCGCCCCTGAACAGTATGATGGAGTTGTGGCGTGTAGAGGCATACGGTGTTTCGGCCACTGTCTTTCGCCTCATACAACGCGGCGTCGGCCCCCACGACCAATTGCCCCATCGGAACCAACCCGTCCAATGTGCTGGCGACACCAAAACTCGCGCCCACACGGATGGTCTTTTTCTCAAAATGCTTGGGCTGCTGGATCCGCTCCAACATCCGTTCGGCCACCACGCGCCCGTCCTCGGATGTTTTACCGGCCCCCAAAAGTATTACAAATTCATCACCGCCCACGCGCGCGGGCAAGTCTTCGGATTTGGTTTCTTCTCGTAAGATGTCTGCAACTTCGCAAAGGACGAAATCACCGGCCGCGTGCCCCAAGGTATCGTTTACATATTTGAAGTGGTCGAGATCGATGCGCACGACCGTTGCATCCGCGCGCGGATCCTGGCTGCGGGTTTGCAATGCGATATCCAGCGCCCGCCTGTTTGGCAGTCCCGTCAAGGAATCGTGCAACGCTTGATGTTCAATCTCACGTTTTGCGCTGAGGATCGCCTCACGTTGGGCACGCTCGTGGGTGACATCATGAGAAATCGCCATGAACCCGTAGAACTCCCCCTGTTCGTTGCGCAAGGGTGAAATCCCTAGTGACACCCAATAGGTCCCACCATCCTTGTTATAGTTCAAAATCTCAGTCTTGATGGGGCGGCGATGGCGAATGGCGGTGCGGATTTCTTGGACCGTGTCTACGTTGGTTTCAGCCCCTTGCAGGAATGCACCTGGTTTTTTACCTTGGGCCTCTTTGCCGGAATAGCCAGAAAGCTTTTCAAAAGCCGGGTTGGTCCAAACGATGCGTCCGGCTGAATCGGTAACCAAAAATGCGTCATTGGCCCGTTTTGCCACGGCCGCCAGTTCGGACAACGACTTTTTCTGCTGTTCCAGCCGCCGATGCGGTTCGACCAGAACGGCCCGCCCCAATGCCGCAAAAAGCGCAAACGCAATAACCAGCACCAGTGACAATGCACCAACGGTCGTCGTCAGCAACTCACTGCCGGCAGCTTCGACGACTTTGGTATCAGGTAGTAAAACAACAGACAGGTCAGTGGCTGAAAGGGGTACGACCTTTGCGCCCTCTGGAACTGCGGTGATCCCTGCGCGGATCGAGCTGCTTTTTGCAATAAAGGTGTCCTTTGCAATCTCGTTCGCAGGGAAAAGAGCGTTTGTGTCGATACGCATACCAACGACAACGACGCCTTCGGTGAATTCCTGAAACAAGACTGGAGAGGCAATTGCAATATGCGCGCCCGTATCGTCGTGCGCGAATACCACGCTCCGCTCGAAACCTGCGGCCTTTTCGTTGGTGCGCTGAACCAAATCCGTCAACGGCGTTCCGCCAAGTAAATTCTGCGATTGGGTATCGAACCTAAAATCTGCTAGTTCTTCGCCGAACGCGTCGAAAATTTTGATCCAAGACACTTCGCTTGGAAGTTTCAAGCGCTCGACAAATTCCTGAACCACGTCGGCGCTATCCACATAGCCCATGACCGTATCAACGACCGGCGGAGCGTGGCTGAGAAAGTCCAGTAGCACGCGAAACCGTTCCAGTTTAGCTTCCAGACTATGAACATCACGGTTGGCTTGCGAATTGATAACCCCTGCCCGTTCCTGCTCCAAGAACGGGGTTGCGGTCATCCAAACGGCGACCGCAGAAGAACTGACTGCCAAAACAAGGACAACAAGCAGCAGCCCCCAAAATCGTTGTAAAACAACCTTGGAATTGGCGGCACGGGAAAACAAGGTATCAACCAGCATCTTCTAACTGCCCTTCCGAGCTAAATTGTGCAAAACACAGATCTTGCTGCCCCAGAGCTTCGTGCGCGTTCACCATACCAGGTTCAAACGGAGAGAAGGGTGGATTGTATGTATTCAGGATACCCTCAACGGGTCGTTCAATGCGCTCAAGCGCGTCGCGAACCATGACACGTTTCTGTACGATTTCGGCGGTCGCCCAGCTCTCTTGACGCGCGGCTTGTTCGATTGCGGCGACCAAAACCCGTGTCAGGTCGTAGCCATGCACAAATCCTGTGGCTGCTCGCAATTCTTTCAGAGCAGACGCATTTGGTGCCGCACGACGGAGCGCCTGTTGAAGAACGGGATTTCCGGCACGTTCTTGCTGCAGAGCGCAGGTTTGCAAAATTTTCAAATGCAGAGCGCGGCGGCTTTCATTGCTGACGTGCTCTGCAAAGCCACCGCCCATTATCCCCCAGTGGCTGTAAACGCGAATACCCATGTCAGCCCGGTGTAGGGAGTTCATGATCAACGCCCCATCATCCCAATTCGACAACATGACCGCACAATCCGCCTGCGACCGTTTGATACGCGCCGCCAGGCTGATCGCAGAGGCTTCCCCAATCGCAGACGAAAAGAACTCCGTGGCAATTGGTTTCATATCCCGGTCAGCCAAAGCCGCTGTCAAAGACTTTTGATTGGCCCTGCCCCACCCTGTGTTCAACAAGATCAATGCAACCCGCGTACAGCCGTCTTTTTGAACCGCGTTTTCAACAAAAAAGTTGCCCGATTGTGCATCATCCACAGACAGTCGGAAGATCCAGTTTTCCAACCCTTCGCTGCCTCGTGTGACCGGCCCGGCAGCCGACCAAGGCAGCAAGGTGAGAATGCCGTTGGCGTTTATGAAGTCCTTGTGTGCCAAATAAGGAGGGGATTGTTTCCCCCCGATAATGGCCAACGCGCGTTCGCTTCTGGCGTATGTCTCATAGGTGCGTCCAGCGCGTTTGACATTCGATCGATGGTCCATGCGGATAAGGCGAACCCGTTCTCCCGCCGGGGCGTTGTCCACTTCATTAAGGGCGGTTTGCACACCCAGTTCAATGGATTGCGCTGCAGCGGCACTGATTGAGAAGTCCGCGTCGATATAAATCTCCAACTCCTCTTCCGCCTGCGCGGGAGAGACAGTCCAGGCGAATACGCCGATAACTGCTAACGTCACAAGTTTCGCAAACATGGGTCATCCTTCAGTTGTCGCCAATTATCTGCGCGACAAAAGCTAAAGCGCGGTGAATGCACCCCGACGCAATACCTAAGGTTGTTTCAAATATTTACTTTGGAATTTATTTGGCGATTCGTTCCGTTTCGCGTGCCCGGCAATCCGCTTTTGTGTGGGTTCGGTCATGTCGTACCTTAGGCCGTCACGCGTTTGGTCAAACCAACACAGGACTTTAGAATAACAAAAATGACGCAGCATGCTTGCAGTCGCAGATTTTGCGACAGATCAGCATGACCCATCACCAACTTGCGTAAAATTCGAACAATGGAGACCCAGGGAAATTTATTTTTGATTACTTTTTGACGCAAGTGACTACAAATTGACCACCTATTTTTGCAAATCTCTATGGCAGCTAATTTTTAAGGCACGAATCTTGCGGCCATTCGTTGGGCTGCAAAACTCGAATGTATGAAACAAAATGCCACATTCTTTGATGAGATGCTCGCCACACCTGGCGACGTGCGGGATCCATACAAGGTCTATTTTGACTGGTTTGAGAATGAAGATCTGAAACGGCTCAGGCGTAAATCTGAAGATGCCGAGGCATTTTTTCGCCGGATCGGAATCACCTTCAACGTGTATGGTCAAGACGAGGCCGATGAACGGCTGATCCCCTTTGACATCGTCCCCCGTATTATCGCCGCACGAGAATGGGCCAAGCTGGAACGCGGTATCGAACAACGGGTGCGCGCAATAAATGCGTTCCTGTATGACATCTATCATGGTCAGGAAATTCTGCGGGCCGGTCGTATTCCACGCGAACTGATCAGCGGAAACGAGGCATTTTGCCCGGAAATGATCGGCGTTAATCCACCCGGCGGTGTGTACACACATATCTGTGGTGTCGATCTGGTGCGCACTGGTGAGGATGATTTCTTTGTCCTCGAAGACAACGTACGCACGCCTTCTGGCGTGTCTTACATGTTGGAAAACCGCGAAACCATGCTGCAGATGTTCCCGGAGCTGTTCACCCAGCTCAAGGTACGCCCCGTGTCGGCCTATCCGCAACGTTTGCGCCGATCCTTGTCGGACAGTGCACCGGCAAGTTCACCGAATGACAAACCCGTTGTCGCAGTCTTGACCCCGGGCATCCACAACTCTGCCTATTTCGAACATGCCTTCCTTGCCGATCAAATGGGTGCCGAACTGGTGGAAAGCCACGATTTGCAGATCGTTGACGGTCATGTGGCCATGCGTACGACCCAAGGTTATCAGATCATCGACGTGCTCTATCGCCGTGTAGATGATGCCTATTTGGATCCGTTGACCTTTAATCCTGACAGTATGCTGGGCGTGCCGGGGATCATGGATGTCTATCGAGCGGGCAACATTACCCTGGCGAACGCGCCGGGCACCGGGATCGCCGATGACAAAGCTTTGTACAGCTACCTACCTGATATTATTGAATTCTATACCGGCGAACAGGCGATCCTGAAAAACGTCCCCACCTGGCGGTGCTCAGAACCGGATGCATTGGCGCATGTGCTCGCGAACCTCAAAGATCTGGTGGTAAAAGAGGTTCACGGTTCTGGCGGATACGGGATGCTGGTTGGCCCTGCCGCCAGCAAGAAAGAGCTTGCGGCGTTTGAAAAGAAACTGCGTGCAAAGCCGTCGAATTACATCGCGCAGCCAACCCTGTCCCTGTCGACAGTTCCAATTCTGTCCAAAGCAGGTCTGGCGCCGCGACATGTGGATCTGCGACCGTTTGTGCTGGTGTCCCCCAATAAGGTGGAAATCACACCCGGCGGGCTGACGCGGGTTGCACTAAAAAAAGGATCGCTCGTGGTGAACTCATCACAGGGCGGCGGAACAAAAGACACTTGGGTGTTGGGGGACTAATCCATGATGCTGGGAAAAACTGCTGGCGGGCTGTTCTGGATGTTTCGATATCTGGAACGGGCTGAGAATACTGCACGCCTACTGGAAGCGGGATGGCGCATCGCTTTGACGCGCTCCTCCAACAGCGAGAACGAATGGCGTTCAATTGTCACAACCGCGGGCATGAACGTCGGTTACGAGGAGAAATTTGACAGTTACACCGCAGCCAATGTCATCAACTACTTGCTGCGCGACAAGGACAACCCGTCCAGCGTCATGGCCACATTGGATCAGGCACGTTCGAACGCGCGTATGGTGCGCACGGCCCTGTCCAGCGAGGTATGGGAAGCCACAAACGAATGCTGGATGTCGATCAAGGCTGAATTGGCACGCCCGGTGAGCGAACGCAATCTACATGACGTCTTGATGGCAATCCGTTTCCGCACTTCGGTGGTGCGCGGGGCGTTGCACGGCACCATGTTGCGCAATGACATCTTCTGTTTTTCACGTCTTGGTACATTTATTGAACGCGCCGACAACACGGCCCGCATTCTGGACGTCAAATACTATGTCTTGCTGCCCTCGGCAGCTTATGTTGGCAGCAATATCGACAACGCGCAGTGGGAGGTCATCCTGCGTTCTGTATCGGCTGAGCAGTCTTTTCGCTGGCTCTATACCGGTAGCATTTCCCCGATGATGATCGCCGACTTTATGATTTTGGACCGTCGCATGCCGCGCTCTTTGGCGTTTTGCTACAATGAGATCGGAGAGAACCTGCGCCTGTTGGAAGAAACCTATGGCACCCGGCAACCCTGTCAGGATCAGTCCGATGCGATTTGCAAACTGATGCGGGGACACACGGTAGAAAGTATTTTCCAACACGGTCTGCACGAATTCCTGGGCGAATTTGTAAAGGACACAACAGCGCTGTCGTCTGCGATTGAGCAAAATTTCCGGTTCTACGGGTAATACGATGAAACTAACGATCCAACATCAAACCACGTACGATTACGAGGAACCTGTTCACTATGCTCTGCAAAAGCTTCGCCTGATCCCTCGGACCGGACACGGGCAAACCGTGCTCAACTGGCAGACCGAAATCTCAGGCGGGGAAAAACAGCTGACCTTTGATGACTTGTTCGTCAATCATACAGAGCTGGTCAAAGTGACCCCAGGTGCGACCCGAATTGAAATCACAAGCATTGGCGAAGTCGAGGTCGAAAACCTGAACGGGGTCATCGGCAAACACGCAGGCTTTGCCCCGTTGTGGTTGTTTGAAAACCCAACGCCATTGACCGCAGCGGGGAATAATATTCGTAAGCTTGCGGCATCGGTCCGCAACGCAACCGAAGATCACGATGACATTGTGCGCCTACATCATCTATCCCAAGAAATCCTGTCTTTGGTCACATATGAGACGGGGCAAACCGACAGCACAACAACAGCCGAAGTTGCGCTGACTGCAGGGCACGGCGTGTGCCAGGACCATAGCCACATCATGATCGCGGCGGCCCGCCTGTTGGGCTACCCTGCACGTTACATCAGCGGATATCTGTTTATGGACGGGCAGGACCAACAGGATGCCACCCACGCATGGTGCGAGGTCTGGACCAAGGGGTTGGGCTGGGTCGGCTTTGATGTGTCCAACGGCATTTCGCCTGACGCGCGCTATGTGCGTGTGGCCACGGGGCGGGATTACACCGACGCCGCGCCAATCTTGGGCATACGGCACGGAAATGGCACAGAAAATCTTCATGTTTCCTTGCAGGTTCAGCAATAGGCTGGTTGAAGAGCCTGCAAAGAAGGAAGTCACATGACCTATTGCGTTGGCCTTATGCTGAACCAGGGTTTGGTCTTTATGTCCGATACCCGCACAAATTCTGGCGTGGATAATATCTCCACCTTTCGCAAGATGTTTACGTGGGAGGTTCCGGGCGAGCGTTCGATCACGCTGATGACGGCTGGCAATCTGGCCACCACCCAATCTGTGGTCAGCCTGTTGGAGGAACGCGGGAAAGAACCCGGCGCGCGTCAACCTGGGATCCTGGAAGAGGGATCAATGTTTCAGGTGGCCACGATGGTCGGAAACCTGTTGAAAGAGGTCATCGCCACCCATGCGGATGTGGGCCAACAGGCCGATGCCGCGTTTAACGCCACCATTATCCTGGGCGGGCAAATCGGTGACGGGGCACCCCGCTTGTTTCTGATCTATCCCGAAGGGAATTTCATCGAGGCAAGCTTTGACACGCCATTCTTCCAGATTGGTGAGACAAAATACGGCCGCCCGATCCTGGTGCGCGCCTATGATCCCGAGATGTCATTTGAAGACGCCATCAAGCTGCTGACCGTCAGTTTTGATTCAACGATCAAAGCCAATCTGTCTGTCAGCTTGCCGCTGGATGTACACGCCTATCGGGCGGGGTCTTTGCAAAACGGTCGTGTGTTCCGGATCGAAGAAAACGATGCCTATTTTGAAGAAATTTCAAGTGGTTGGGGCGTAGCCCTGCGTGATGCATTCAGCCAATTGCCGGAATTTAAGTTCCCCAAGGACTAGGGATCCAGTCGCTGTTTATTGTGGGTAAGCGACAACAGATCACGGCGGCTGTAATGGCCCGCCGGATCCAGCTTCATATGGGCGCCAATCACCGCATCCATAGAAATGTCCGCATATAGGATGCGTTCTTCCCCGACGACTGGCGGCACAATCAACTCTCCGCCTGGGGCGGCAATCATCGAGCCGCCATCCATGATCACATCGCGCCCCTCGGTCACATTTTTGCGCAACGGGAAGCTGTTGGGAATGTCGGATGCACGCAACAGGCCCGATACAGAGGCCACGTAAATCCGCCCTTCCATCGCAATGAACTGGGTGATGTGGTTGGTCACGTCCAGATCACCGGGCCAGGTTGCAATATGGAGCTGCTCACCCTGTTCATAAAGCGCTTGCCGCGCGAGGGGCTGCCAGTTCTCATAACAATTTAGCCCGCCAACATTGAAACCGTTCACATTTTGCACTTGCAGCCCATGTGCGTCACCATCCGCCCACAAAAGGCGTTCATGGAAAGTCGGCTTTAGCTTGCGATGGACGTTTACCACGCCCTGGTCAGGATCAATGGCAACGAGAGACGCATAGACCGACCCCATGGAGCCGGAACGTTCCACAATACCAGTGTAGACATGCACGCCAAGGTCGCGCGCTTCTTTGCAGATTGCCTGTATTTCGGGGCCATCGGTGGTAATGGCGGCCTTCAGATATTCGATTTGGCCTATTTGTAGCAGCTCATCATTGGACGCCACTTCTGGCGCGCGCAACCAGATCGGATACCCGGACAGAAAGACCTCTGGAAAGACCACCAATTGGGCCCCTTCGCCTGCTGCGTCGCGCAAAAGGGAAATCAGTTTGTCGGTTGTGGCCCGTGGGTCTAGGAAAACCGGAGCTGCTTGTACGGCGGCAATTTTCATCAGCGGTTACCCTGTTTTCTTCATGCGCCGTCATAAGGCAAAACCTTCCCCCGACAAATGGCCGGAGGAAGCAGTTGGTGAGTGGTGATCAGCCGGGGTTTGCTCCGGCGCTTTTGATATTTTCGTCTATTGTGCTCCAGGGTTTGGTGTTGTCACACCAAATCTGGATGTCTGGCGAAACCCAGGAGCTATCATCCAAGGTTCCGGCCTTCACGGCCGATAAATTGTTGAATGCAGGCAGTTCAGTCGTCAAAGGCGAGCCGCAAGTGCTGCAGAAGTTTCGGGTCACTTCCTCGCCTGATGCGCCTTTTACAACATATTGGCGACGGCTTTCCCCTTTAAAAGTCACAGAACCTGTTGGGACCAGAACATTGGTTGAAAAGGCAGATCCGCTTTGTTTTTGGCAATCCGGACAGTGGCACACAGCCGTCATCGTTGGCGCTTCTTCTGACGAAGAATATGTGACCTGCCCGCAGAGGCAGCTTCCTTTAATCTTAGTCATCGTGATCTCTCCATGCTGGATGTATCTATTGGTAATCGCTTTTTTTGACGTTTTTTATGTCCGCATGTGTTCTGCGGATTTCTTGGCGACATTGGCATATTGAATTGCCGCAGCGTTGGTCGAATACTGGCTATCTGTGGTCAAATTAATCGCTGTCTGAACAGCGGGCCGTGTTAAAATGCGATCTCTCCAAGCCGTAACGTTCGGAAATCGGTTCAAGTCGAGCCCAAGCGGTCGAGCAACGAGAACCCAAGGAAAATTGGCGATATCGGCAATTGTGTACTCCCCAAACAGATAGTCCCGACCAATCAATCTTGTCTCTAGTTTGGTTAGTAGACCTTCGAAGGTCTCACGAACGTTTTGATAGGCTAATGCGGTGTCTGCGTCTTGTTTCGAATTGTCCCTTTCTGGCATCGATGTTGGATGCCAGAACAACCACTCATAAAACGATTTGTCGCCAGCACTAAGACCGGGCCCAAACCGCCCTGTCTTTTCGGCCAAAAATAACAAAATCGCACCGCTGTCATAGACGGTCATCCGCCCCCCGGACGCCGCATGATCCACAAGCGCTGGAAACTTTGCATCTGGACTGATGGCCCAAAGATCACGTTTTGCCTGCCTTTCATGGATCTCACGATAATCGAGGCCAGTCTCGGCCAGCATTATGGCAACAATCCAGCTGCTAGGCTTTGGGAAATGGTAAAAGTCGATCATGGGGCGTCCGCCTAAGATGTACTCAGTAAAGGGGTAACAATTTCATCTGTGTGTTCGCCCAACTCAGGCGCCGGGCGCCGGTTTTGTGCTGGCGTGCCGTGAAAAACCGCCGGTGTGCGGGCCTGGCGTAGCCGTCCAGCCGTTGGGTGATCGTATTCAAAGAAGGTTTTGTTCTCAGCAAGCTGAGGATGGCGTCGCATTTCCTGCCGCGTCAGAACCGGAGCACAGGGTACACCGGCGTTTTCCAAATCAACGAGCAATGTGTCACGATCCAGATCAGCGACAATTTCCTGCGTCAGGTCCAACCGTGCATCCCGGTTGATTTCTCGAAGCTCGGCATTCACGAACCTCGGATCATCCAGGATGTCGGGTCGGCCGGTCGCGTTGGCCAGAGCCTCCCAATGCTTATCCTGCATAATCGAAATACTTAGATATCCGCCCTTCACATCATAGATTAGGTCGGAAAACGATTGGCTTTCTTCTTTGGCCATCTCATCCCCAACGAATGTGTGGCCATTCATGTCGGAGGCCCACAGGAAGGAAGCGACGGTATCCAGCATAGACAAAGTAATCTGTTGCCCCTCACCGCTTCGTTCACGCGCAAAAAGCGCGGCGGTGATCGACTGGCTGGCCTGAACCGCGGTCAATTTATCAGGCAAAATGGTGCGAACCAGACGTGGCCGCGCCTCGTCTGAACCTGCCTGAACGGTTGTCAGAGCCGAAACAGCTTGGATCAGTGGATCGTAAACGGGTTTGGGTGCCAATGGTCCATCAAAGCCGAAGCCCGCGATAGACATGTGGATCAACCGCGGATTTATCGCCCGCAGATCCTCATATCCCAACCCCAATCGGTCCACGACCCCCGGTCGGAAGTTTTGGACAAACACGTCGGCCTGAGCAATCAGCTCTTTCAAAACCACGAGATCATCGGATTTTTTGAGATCTAAAACGATGGAACGCTTATTGCGATTGTTGTTCAAAAACGATGCCGAATGTCCGCCACGCCGTGTGGCCAAGTGGCGCGTATAATCTCCGTCGGCGCGTTCGACCTTGATCACATCAGCACCCTGATCTGCTAAAATCATGGTGCACATCGGGCCTGATATAACCGTGGTCAGATCGATCACTTTCACGCCCGCAAGAGGGCCTGTAAATTGTGTGCCGACGTTATGATCCATCTTCGTCTTCCTACTTCTGCTCTTCTCAGAAGGTAGGTATTCTTTCATAATCCACGTAATGAATAAAATTCACCAAGCGATGAAGAGGCCTCACTCTGCTTGAGTCAGAAGCCAATTGTGAAAGCGTTTTACAACCGAAGACATTTGCTCGTTTGGGCGCACAACATAATAGCCTGTTTCAACCTGCGCAGTGGTAATTTGGGAAAAAGGTTGAACCAAACGGCCCGTCTCTAAATCCGAATCCGCTAGCGGTCGCCGCGCCAATGCAACACCCAGACCATCTCTGGCTGCTTGAATGGACAGCTCATAAGTTGGGAGATTGTAGCGTTGTGATAAGTCGGGTGACTTGTAACCACAGGACTGACACCAGCGATCCCATTCCCCTTCAACATTTGTATTGCCCAAAATACGAGCCGTGGACAGCAATTCCGCGAGGGTCCTGGCTTTTAGGCTACTCAATAAGCTCGGAGCGATCACGGGCACGATCACCTCAGCCAATAACGGATCAGCAATTGTACCTGGCCATTGTCCCGCACCCCGGCGAATTGCCAAGTCGACGCCCTCCCGGTCCAGATCGACTACCCGCGTGGTTGTGACCATATTGACCTCAATATCGCCATGCGTTTTCTCGAGGTCAGTGATGCGATGCAGAAACCATTCCGCAGCAAAGGACGGCGTCAAAGTAACCGTAACTCGTTTGCGGGCTGGTGACGATCTCACCAAATCGGTTGCACGCACGATGGTCGCCATGGGCTCCCGGATCTGGCCAAAGAACTGCTTTCCATCTGCAGTCAGAAACAACTTGCCCTTGCGGTTTTCAATCAAACGAACACCCAGTTCAGTCTCCAAAGCGCGTAGCTGATGACTGATGGCAGACGGCGTGACCTTTAGTCGAGCCGCGGCTTCGACTGCACTTCCTGTTAGCCCGACCTCATAGAACGCTTTCAACCCTCCAAAAGGAGGGAAGTAATCGTGAGCTGTTGATGTATTGTTAGTTTTCATAAGTCCGTGTTAGCGCGCGTTTGGCTTCTGGCCAATTGCTTGTTTCGCGTCAGGACTGCAAAAATCTACTGATTATGTATTGTTTGATTTTTGGTTGCGGGAGTAGGATTTGAACCTACGACCTTCAGGTTATGAGCCTGACGAGC
>CANMIX010000018.1 GCA_947497985.1 uncultured Paracoccaceae bacterium | reverse complement strand
ACAGTAAAATCAAGGCGGGAACCATTCTTCCTGTGAGGCAGGGCGCTGGAAATTATGAGTTTTTCAACAGAATTGGCTCAAAGCGGTCGTTGGCGTGATGTGGAGAGATTGGCCAGCTCCAAAATTCTCGCCTATGTAGCCGGGGCCTGACCGCGCGTGCATTTTCTGCTATGCTGACGCCAGTCGAAAAGGAGCGGAGGATGCGACACCATCGAACCTTGATACTGATCTGCCACGGAAAGACAGAGCGTGATTGGCAGGGCGACGACCTTGCGCGCCCTTTGCGAGGCTCGGCAAAACGTGCAGCGCAAAAGTTCGGAGCCTATCTGCTGGAACATGGGATTGATCACCCGTTCTTGGCCTCGCCTGCGGTGCGTACACGGATTAGCGCGGAAAAAACCGCCAAAGTTTGCGGCAAACCTGTGCGGCGCATTCAATATGACAAATGGCTGTATCGGCCGGGGTTGCCTGAACAATTGGATATCCTCTCTCGGCACTTGATGCGAAACGACCTCATCTATTTTGGTCATGCGATGGCCTTGCAGGATTTGTTGCTCCATCTCGTAAGCCCGGCTTTTGCGAGTGAATTTGGCCTTGGGCGATTGGCCAGTTTGTCCATCGAGCTTGACGGGCAGACAGGCCGTATCGTGAATGCGGAATTGGATTTCATGCTGTCTGACACCGATCTGCCGGACAGTTTCCCGTATCCTGCACCCGGCTCTGCGGAGCGCAGATCGCGTCCGGCTTATTATTACTCTCAATCAGGCGTGGTTCCGTATCAATTGACACAAGATGGCGCCCGTATCTTGCTTGTGTCATCCAATAAACAGCGACGGTGGGGCGTGCCCAAGCGTATCTGTGAGCCGGGGCTGTCGCCACAAGTCTCTGCAGCCAAGGAAGCGCTTGAAGAAGCCGGAATTTCCGGGCCGGTTTCCGATCACGTGCTTGGGCATTATACCGTGATCAAATGGGGCGCTGTTTGTTCCGTTCAACTTCATGCCATGCGGGTCGAAGAAGAGCTGCCATACGGGACCTGGGTCGAAAACGGACATCGACGCGCGTGGCACGCGGCAGCGCGGGCAGCGGAACATGTGTACCACCCGCAGCTCTCGACCTTGATTGCAGCGTTTTCGCAAAACCTCTGTCAGCGTTCGTGACATTTGAACAAGCTATTGGGGGCGAGTGCAGCCTATTTGGCAGACAGGCCAAGCCTGTTCACATGTGGTGCGAATCGATTTGAAAACACAAACTGCACATTAAATGATCTCACATGTGAAATTGGATTAATAAGTAATCTTTTTAGCGGTGTGTTTACCAATTTCCAGCCCCGCAAATAGTCATGTCGCTCAATAAATGGTCATCTTGCGCAGATTGATTTTCAGCGACGGTTAGGACCATCACAGTTTGCGCACCCATAACAATGCCGGATAAAGATCCGGGATCTGTGCAGCCGCCGCGTGCCATTGGGCAGGCGATGGTGTCAAGCAAGCTGCGCGATAGCAAACACTCTGTTCTGAATGACTTGTTCCAAACCGGGGCCTTGCGGATGGTGTTTCCGCATGGGCGCCGCGACCTTGAGGCGGTGCTTGTAAACACGTCGGGCGGTATCACCGGCGGGGATCAATTTCAGGTCGATGCCATTGCTGGGGCGGGCAGCCAGCTGACCCTGACCACACAAGCTGCGGAGCGGGCCTACAAGGCGCTGCCTGGACAGATTGGCACACTGACAACGCATCTCACCGTTGAGGCGGGCGCTTATCTCCGCTGGCTCCCACAGGAGACGCTGATTTTCGAGGGTTCAGCCCTCAAACGGCGACTTGTTGCAGATATCCAGAACGATGGGCGGTTCCTTATGGTGGAGCCATTGGTTTTTGGCCGAACCGCCATGGGCGAAACCGTGCATGCAGCACATCTGTGGGATCGGATTGAGCTCCGTCGGGATGGTCAGCCGCTCTATCTTGATGGGCTGGATCTTGGACCCGATATTCAAGCACAGCTGGACCGGCCTGCGGTTGCCAACGGCGGTTGCGCAATGGCCTCGGTGGTCTTTGTCGCGTCAGAAGCCGAAGGGCATCTGGACCCGATCCGCGAGATGCTTCCGGAAACAGCGGGCGCATCCTTACTGGCAGAAAATACACTGGTGCTGCGCCTTGTTGCAGCGGACGGTTTCCAACTGCGTAAATCGCTGGTGCCGATTTTGGACCGATTAACAGGACACACGCTGCCACGCAGTTGGCGGCTATGATTTATCAGAGCTTTGACGTGAAAGGCACGAACCAATGAACCTGACCCCGCGTGAGAAAGACAAGCTTTTGGTGGCAATGGCCGCCGAAGTGGCCCGCAAGCGGTTGGCGCGCGGCGTAAAGTTGAACCACCCCGAAGCAATTGCCTTGATCACCGACGCCGTTGTCGAGGGCGCACGTGACGGACGTTCGGTTGCGGAAATGATGCAGGCCGGGGCCGAAGTTGTGGCCCGTGAGCAATGTATGGACGGTGTGGCGGATATGATCCACGAAGTTCAGGTCGAGGCGACCTTTCCCGATGGCACCAAACTTGTGACCGTTCACAACCCAATTCGATAATTCATATATGACCACGGGCCAACGATGTCCGGGCACTCTCTGACAGGATGTAACACGATGAAACAACTGCACGTACTCGCACTGACAGCAACACTCACCGCGGGTCCCGCGCTGGCACATGGTGGGGCGCATATTCACCCGCATGGTGCGGAAATCTGGATCGCAGCCGCCTTTGCCGCCGGAATTGCAGCCATTGTTGCCAGCTTTCTTTGGGGGCGCAAATGATCCCAGGTGAATTGTTCCCAGCTGACGGTGACATCATCCTGAACGACGGGACAGAGGCGATTACCCTGATGGTAGCCAATACAGGCGACCGTCCCGTGCAGGTTGGCAGCCACTACCATTTCGCTGAAACCAATCCCGGTCTCGATTTTGATCGCGCCGCTGCCCATGGCATGCGGTTGGATATCGCGGCGGGCACGGCGGTGCGGTTCGAACCCGGCCAAGCCCGCGAAGTGACGCTGATCCCGATTTCGGGCGCGCGCAAGATCTTTGGCTTTAATCAAAAGGTGATGGGCTCATTGTGAACCGGTCTTTCTGTATAGTATCCGCGTTGGCGACGAGCCTAGCCATTGCGCATCCTGTCGTTTCGCAAGATGTAAACTGCCTTGACCCGCAAACCCAGTCGGCGATGAACATTTGTGCTGCGCAAGACTATGCCATTGCGGATGAGGATCTTAACCTCGCCTATAAGCAGGCCCGAAACTATGCACAGGGCATGGACCAATACCTAAATTTGGGAGATAGGCCTGCAGTAGAGATCCTGCGCGATGCACAACGCGCTTGGATCGACTATCGCGATATGGCCTGCGAAACCGAAAGCCTGCTTGCGCGTGGTGGCTCGATGCAGCCCTTATTGTTTTCAAGCTGTGCAGCGCGCCTCACCCGTCTACGCACCGAAGATCTACGATATTTTGGCGAGGTCAATTGACCCGCCCCTGACACTCAGGAGACAACATAATGCCAGCCAAGATTTCCCGCGCTGATTACGCTGCCATGTTTGGCCCGACCACAGGTGACAAGCTGCGTCTTGCCGACACAGACCTGGTGATCGAGGTGGAAAAAGACCTTACGACCTATGGGGAAGAGGTTAAATTCGGTGGTGGTAAAGTGATCCGTGACGGCATGGGTCAGGCACAGACCACACGTGCTGAAGGGGCGGTTGACACGGTGATCACCAATGCGCTGATCCTGGATCACACTGGGATCTATAAAGCAGATGTTGGCCTAAAAGACGGACGTATTCACAAGATCGGTAAGGCGGGCAATCCAGATACCCAGCCCGGTGTCGATATTATTGTGGGCCCTGGAACCGAGGTCATCGCAGGTGAAGGTCGCATCCTGACTGCAGGCGGTTTTGACAGTCACATCCATTACATCTGCCCGCAACAGATCGAAGACGCGCTGCATTCCGGCCTCACCACTATGCTGGGCGGCGGCACCGGGCCGGCCCATGGGACATTGGCGACCACCTGTACTCCCGGTGCATGGCACCTTGGTCGTATGATGCAGGCCGCAGATGCGTTCCCGATGAACCTGGCTTTTGCAGGCAAGGGCAACGCCTCTTTGCCCGGCGCGCTGGAAGAACAGATCTTGGGCGGCGCCTGTGCGCTGAAACTGCACGAAGACTGGGGCACCACGCCTGCGGCCATTGATTGCTGCCTTGGCGTGGCCGATGCCATGGACGTGCAGGTGATGATCCACACGGATACGCTGAATGAATCCGGCTTTGTCGAACACACGGTTGCCGCCATGAAGGGCCGCACCATCCACGCCTTCCACACCGAAGGGGCAGGGGGCGGTCACGCGCCGGACATTATCAAGATCTGTGGTGAGGAATTTGTCCTGCCCTCGTCCACAAACCCAACCCGCCCCTTTACCGTGAACACGGTGGAAGAGCATTTGGACATGTTGATGGTTTGCCACCACCTGGACAAATCCATCCCCGAAGACGTGGCATTTGCTGAAAGCCGTATCCGGCGCGAAACCATTGCGGCCGAAGATATCCTGCATGACATGGGGGCGTTTTCGATCATCGCATCAGACTCACAAGCGATGGGCCGGGTCGGCGAGGTGATCATCCGCACCTGGCAGACCGCTGACAAGATGAAGAAACAACGTGGTCGTCTGGCGGATGAGTCCGGTGAAAACGACAATTTCCGGGTCCGCCGTTACGTTGCCAAATACACCATCAACCCGGCCATCGCGCATGGGGTCAGCCATGAGATCGGCTCGATCGAAGAGGGCAAACGCGCTGATCTGGTTCTGTGGAACCCGGCATTTTTTGGTGTGAAGCCTGAGATGGTTTTGATGTCCGGCACTATTGTCTGTGCGCAGATGGGCGATCCCAATGCCTCTATCCCGACGCCGCAGCCGGTGTATTCGCGTCCGATGTGGGGGGCTTATGGCCGTTCGGTTGAACATTCCGCCGTGACCTTTGTGTCGGAGGCCGCTCAAGCGGATGGATTGCGTGATAAATTGGGGCTGGCCAAACAGACAGTTGCTGTAAAGCACACCCGCCAGATCGGCAAATCCGACCTAAAACTCAACACCGCCACGCCAGAAGTCGAAGTGCACCCGGAAACCTATGAGGTGCGTGCAGACGGAGAGCTGTTGACCTGTCAGCCAGCGACAGAATTACCGATGGCTCAACGGTATTTTTTATTTTAACGCAAGAGGTTAACGAAGTGTTTTCTGCATTGCAGCACGTGCATGGCGGCTATTCCAAACAGTCACTACCTCATGCAAAAAAGGTCAGCTATGTTGTCTTTCATAGGGAGGATATCCCTGAACTAGGAGAGATATCCAATGGCGACTTTGACAACCACACACACCGGTCTGAACCTTTCAGCGGTATTCAAGCCTTTCGTAGCACTGGGCAAATTTTTGGTCCAGATCGGCGAATCCAATACGCGCGTTCAAGCTTTGCGCAAACTGACAGAAATGTCAGACGCGGACTTGGCACAACGTGGCCTCAAGCGCGAAGACATCGTGCAGCATGTATTTGCAGACAAGTTCTACATCTAAGAACTGATCCTATGCTGGGGAGCGGGATATGACCGCTCCTCAAATGATTGCGCAGAACTACCGTGACCATGGTCACGGCACCGCACAGGACCGTGTCGTTTTGGATTACGCCGGTCGGTTTTTGCGGCGGAAGGTTTTAACAACCGAAGGCGGTGAACGTCTGTTGGTTGACCTTGCGCAAACGACCTCTCTGGACCACGGCGGCGTTCTTGTTACCCAAACGGGTGATGAGATCCAAGTCCTCGCAGCGCCGGAACCTTTGCTGGAAATCCGGGCCACGGATTTGACGCGGATCGCCTGGCACATTGGCAACCGCCATACCCCCTGTCAAATCGAAGCGGATCGTCTGTTGATCCAACATGATCACGTTATTCGCGATATGTTGGGCCTGCTGGGCGCCGAAGTATCCGAAGTTATCGCACCATTTACCCCCGAGGGTGGGGCCTATGGCCACGGGCGCACCCATTCCCATGATCATGGCCATTCACATGGGCCATCGCACGAGCACAGCCATGACCATTGACGCGGCGCTGTTGCTGCAGCAATGGCTGTCACCTGCTTTCCCGATTGGCGCGTTTGCCTATTCCCATGGTTTGGAAGCCGCGGTGGATGCGGGATGGCTTGTTGATGACGCAAGCCTGCAAGACTGGTTGTGCGACCTGTTGGAATTTGGCGCTGGACGCAGTGATGCGCTCTTTATTGCGGCAGCTTTTCACGCAGCGGATGCGGCGGAACTGGACCGATTGGATGCGCAGGCTCTGGCTTTTCAACCGTCTCGTGAGCGGGCGTTTGAAATGACCCAACAGGGGGAGGCCTTTGTGCGTACCCTCGCAGGGGTCTGGGGGCTTGATCTGAACCTTCGCAGCTATCCGGTTGCATTTGGGGCAGCTGTTGCCGCCAAAGAACTGGGGCTGGAGGCCGCAATTACCCTTTATCTGCAGGCGTTCTGCTCCAATTTGATCGCCGCTGCGCAACGATTGCTGCCAGTTGGACAGTTGCAGGGACAATGTATTCTGATGCAGCTGATCCCATTGATACAGGCGGCAACACAGCGTGGCTTGGACCGAAACCTGCAAGATCTGGCGTCGGCCGGCTTTCTGTCGGATATTGCCGCGATGAAACACGAAACCCAATACTCAAGGATTTTCCGATCATGAGCAGCATGAATGGCCCGCTGCGGGTTGGCATTGGTGGCCCAGTGGGCGCGGGGAAAACGACGCTGACTGCAAATCTGGCGCGGCATTTCTCAAAAACCCATTCCATTGGTGTTATCACCAATGACATCTATACGCAGGAAGACGCCGAAGCCCTGATGCGCATGCAGATCCTGCCGCAGGATCGAGTGATCGGGGTGGAGACCGGCGGCTGTCCGCATACGGCAATCCGCGAGGATGCCTCGATCAATCTGGCGGCGGTGGCAGAGATGCAGAAACGCCATCCCGATTTGGATATGGTGTTGATCGAAAGCGGCGGCGACAATCTGTCAGCAACATTCAGCCCTGAACTGGCGGATGTGACCCTTTACGTGATCGATGTGGCTGCGGGTGAAGAAATCCCACGCAAAGGTGGCCCTGCAATTACCCGATCCGATATCCTGATCATCAACAAGACCGATTTGGCACCCCATGTCGGGGCCTCGCTTGAAGTGATGGAGCGCGACGCCACGCGTATGCGCGCAGGGCGTCCATTTGTGTTTTCCAGCCAGCGTCACGGAGAAGGCGTGGATGAGATCGCACGTCTTCTGTCGGAGGTTGGCGGGCTGCCGGTGGCGCAGGGCGCCGCCTGACAGCCCCTAAGTCAGCCCATGACGTTTAGAAAAGCTTGATCTTGGGCGTCTTCGCGCAGCACGCTGTCAGTGTGGCCAACCCGGAAGCGGTCGATTGCTTCCTGCATGGCTTGCGCTTCCTCAGACAGGCCAACGCTAGACTGAGTGACACCTTGGAACAACTGGTCGTTGGTCTTGGTCGTATTGTCCAATCCGATCATTGCGTGGTTGATCGATTGCAGATCGCCGGATTGTTCTTCGGCGGCTGATGCAATCTCGCTCATACGGTTTGCGGCGTTGGAAACAGTCTCCGAAATCTCACTGATCGCTTGACCAGTGCGCTGCACAAGTTCCGAGCCCATTTCGACCTGCTCGCTGCTCTCGCGCACCAGATGCGAAATTTCGTCGGCTGCGGCTTTGGATTTGTTCGCCAGTTGACGCACCTCAGAGGCGACAACCGCAAACCCTTTGCCAACAGAACCAGCCCGTGCGGCCTCAACACCGGCATTCAACGCCAACAGGTTTGTCTGCTGAGCAATGCCGTCGATCACGCCAATGATCTGGGCGATTTTTTCTGAACTCGCTTGCAGATCCCGCATGGCTGTAATGGTCTCATCCACCACTTTGATGCTGGAGGTCGCAGTGGTATGGGCTTCCTGCACCGAAACCGAGACCGAACTGGACGCTTTGGCCGTGCCGGTAATTGATTCAGACAGACGGCTCAGCGAAGATGCGGTATCTGCCAAAGTGTCCGCCGTTTCGGCCGATTTCTGGGACAGATCTTGCGCCAAGGTGGAGATGTCGGAACTGTTGCCAACGATGGAGCGTCCGCTGTTTGAGACCACCCGGACCGATTGTTCCAGCCGCTCGACTGCCGCGTTAAAGTCATCCCGCAGCTTTTTGTAACCGCCTTCCAACTCTTCGGTAACCCGCGCCGTCAGGTCCCCTTCGGAGAGCCGCTCCAGCCCGGTGGCCAGCGCGTTTACCGCCAGTGTCTGTTGCGCCTGTCGGGCTTCGCGCTCGGTTTTTACGCGGTCTTCGGTTTCTTCTTTTTCCACCAACCCGTCACGGAAAACTGTCAAAGCACGAGCGATACGAGAGATTTCAGTGCCCGCACGATTGAAGCCATCGACCGGGCTTCTGTCGCCGCCAGCCAGACGCTCGGTTGTTTCGCTCAATCGGACCAGCGGGCGTAGGATGAATTGGAACGTTAAGAAGATGCCCAGGATGATGACCACCGTGGTGACGATCAAGATCGTATTCAACCGATCTGTCGCGCTGGCAACATCACCTGACACTTCGTTAGCTATATTTCCGATCTCATCACGGCTTGACTGGCTCAGCAGAGTGGCGGTTTCTGCGATTTCAGTCATCGCCACGGCCGCCGCCAGAGAAGCATCACGCGCCGCGTCACGTGCGTCGAGTGAGAAGATTTTGGTGTTCAGGATGCCACCGTCTTCGGCCACCAGCGCGTCGATCTTGTCCTTTGCGTCGGCGCGTAGGTTAACCTCGGCTTTATCAATTGCCTTCAGCAATCCTTGATACAGACCTGGCAAGCGTTTCCCGATCAAAATGGCACCTTGTTGATTGTCCATCACCACAAGTTCAAGCGAGGTTGAGCGGAACAAGGCCAATCGGTTGTTGATATTGAGCAATTGCAGAAGCTTGTTTACCTCATTGCCAAACAGTTCATTGGTGGATTCCAAGTTGGAGGCGCCGACGTGTTCTGATGCGAATTGTAACATCATCATCATATTGTCGATCTGCCCTGCAAGCTCGGTGTCTGCCTTGTACTGTTGTAGCTCTGCGTCACGTAATTGGTTCAGATGAGAGCGGTCTGCGGCATTGATCAACTGAGCCCATGCCGCCACTGCGGCTTGCGTTTCTACAAACTCATCTCGAATGGCCGGGTTGTCCAAAACGGTTCGCAAACTTGCCTCGGTCTGTCCCAAAAACTCTTCTGCGATCTTGATCCGCTCGCGGCGCTCTTCTGGGGTTGAAGCAGTTTCGATTTCCAGAGCATCCACCGCCAACAGAGCCACGTCCGTGCGTAACTGCATCAACATTTGAATGGCTGCGAACTCACGCTCAACCATGTTTTTGAGCGAGGTGTCCATAAATTCTACAATCTTTTGACTGCTTGCACGCATTCGGACCTTTGCATCCTGCGCAGCGCGGGCCAGTTGACTTTGGGCAGCGATGGTTGCCCTAGCCAATTCGCTGACCTGACCGTTGATCTGTTCGGCGGCAATAAACTCTAGACTTCGGTTTTCGACCAGGGCTTTCAAAGCCTTGTTCACATCCATCAGTTCCGCCTGAAATGTCTTGGTCGCGTCCGAATTTAGGTTCGGTAGGATTTCTTCGATGTGATGCAATGCGTCAGCCTCACCGGCATAGGCGGTCTGTAACTCCTCATCATCAGAAGCCAGCAACAGGTTGATCAGTGCCTTTTGCGCCTGACTTACAGCTTCGCTGACATCGGATGTCTGTGCGAGGGTTGGCAGATCTTTATCGGTTAGGTTCCCGACATTGACGGTAATTCTGTCAAACGCAGAGGTGATCATCAGCCCACCAATGGCTGAGGTCGCCCCCATGGCGAGAAGGATCAAAAAAATCTTGGCTCCGATGCTGCCCATCGCACGCATCAGCCAGCCATCCCGGGACAATAATTTCACATTCATTGGCGCGTCCATTCAGATCTAAGATGCAAACTCTCTCATCTGCGAAGTAATTCACATATGAAGTTTTCTGAAATAGGTGCCTTGGAGTCGTAAAGATTCCGTCTAAGTTGCAAGATGTGAGGAATTTTCGCGGGCAAAAACAAATAAAAACCGGTCGAATTTCATCGACCGGTTACAAATTATGCATTGAATGCGTAGCTTAGAAGCGATCCGCTTAACCTGCGTTAAGTTGGCTCGCCTCGGATGCCAATGCTTCAATCGCGGCCCAATCACGTGCCGCAACCAAGTCTTTGGGGGCGACCCAGCTGCCGCCGGCGCAGACGACATTTGGCAGGCTCAAATAGCTCATGGCGTTTTTGGGGTTCACACCACCGGTTGGGCAGAAGCTGATCTGTGCCAGTGGGCCACCAATGGATTTGAGGGCCGGTGCCCCGCCCGCATCTTCGGCCGGGAAGAACTTGAGCATGTCATAGCCACGCTCCAGCAGGGCCATCGCCTCAGATGCCGACGCAACACCGGGCAACATGGGCAGGCCAATCGCTTCGGCTGCGTCCAGCAGTTTTGGCGTCGCGCCAGGCGAAACACCAAAGGTCGCGCCTGCTTCGACAGCGGCTTCAACGTCGGCAGGGGTCACAAGCGAACCAACGCCAACAACGCCGCCTTCGACCTGGGCCATCTCGCGGATCACGTCCAGGGCGACGGGGGTGCGCAGGGTCACCTCCAACGCGGGCAATCCACCTTTGATGAGGGCTTGCGCCAGTGGTTTTGCATTGGCGACGTCATCGACAACCAAGACAGGCACAATAGGGGCCAGGCTGCACAATTCGCGGGCCTGTTTGCTGGCCTCTTGGGGGGTGATAGGCATGAGTTACACTCCAAATACGCTTGCACCTTCATCCGCAGAGGCAACGCTGCGGCGGAAAGCTTGGAAGAGATCACGGCCAGTGCCGTGCTCATTGGCAGACAGATCGGCGGTCGCCACAGGGCGGTTTCCAACACCATCCGTCAGGATTTCAAGGACACCGTTAGGCGCATCAAGCCGCACGATGTCGCCGTCTTGTAGCTTGGCAATTGGTCCGCCGTCCAGTGCTTCGGGGACAACATGTATGGCAGCTGGAACCTTTCCTGAGGCACCGGACATCCGACCATCGGTCACCAGCGCAACTTTCTTGCCCTGACCTTGCAAAATGGACAACATTGGTGTGAGGGAGTGCAATTCCGGCATCCCGTTGGCCTTGGGCCCTTGGAAGCGCACCACAACGATCACGTCGCCGGTGAACTCACCCGCTTTGAACGCTTCTTTGACTTCGTCCTGATCGTGGAAGACCCGAACAGGGGCTTCAACAACCTGATGTTCCTTGGCCACAGCCGAGATCTTGATAACCCCGGTGCCCAGTTTCCCGGACAGACGCTTCAAGCCACCGGTTTCTTGGAAAGGTGCATCCGCCGGGCGCAGAATGGCGTCGTTCAGGGATTTGCCCGCGCCTTTGCGCCAGGTCAGCCCGTCTTCGCCAAGGAAGGGTTCCATCACGTAGTTTTCCAGACCTTCGCCCGCAACGGTTTTGGTGTCGGGGTGCAGATAGCCGGATTTCAGCAGCTCGCCGATCATGTAACCCAGACCGCCAGCCGCATGGAAGTGGTTCACATCCGCCAGACCATTTGGATAGACCCGTGCCAGCAAAGGCACCACGTCGGACAGTTCAGAGAAATCCTGCCAATCCAGAATGATCCCGCCTGCACGCGCCATGGCAACAAGGTGGATCAACAGGTTGGTGGATCCGCCTGTGGCCATCAGACCGGCAATGCCATTCACATAGGCTTTTTCATCCAGCACGTCGCAAACCGGCGTGTAATTGTTGCCCAGAGCAGACAGAGATAGCGCGCGACGTGCGCCTTCTTCGGTCAGGGCATCACGCAACTCGGTGCCTGGATTGACAAAGGACGAGCCCGGCAGGTGCAGGCCCATGAACTCCATCAGCATCTGGTTGGTGTTCGCAGTGCCATAAAACGTACAGGTGCCCGGCCCGTGATAGGAACCCATCTCGGACTTCAGCAGCTCATCGCGGCCGATCTCACCCTTGGCAAAGGCCTGACGCGTCTTGGCTTTCTCATCGTTTGAGATGCCCGAGGTCATGGGGCCGGCCGGCAGGAACACCGCAGGGACATGGCCAAAGGATTGCGCGCCGATCACCAGACCGGGCACAATCTTGTCGCAGACACCCAGATAGACCGAAGAGTCAAAGACGTTGTGCGACATGGCAACGCCGGTTGCCATCGCAATCACATCGCGGGAAAACAGCGACAGCTCCATGCCGGCTTCGCCCTGGGTCACGCCATCACACATGGCGGGCACGCCGCCTGCCACTTGTGCGGTGCCGCCGATCTTGCGCACGGCGTCGCGGATGCGTTGGGGGTAGACCTCAAACGGTTGGTGCGCCGACAACATGTCATTGTAAGCGGTGATAATGCCCAAATGGCCGGCGGAGGAGGTCGCCAGATGGTCTTGATCTTCGCCAGCGGCCGCATAGGCATGCGCCTGACCGGAACAGCTGAGGTGCGCGCGCGCGGGGCCCTTCTTTTGGGCCGCACGCATCCGGTCCAAATAGGCGCTACGGGTGGTTTCGCTGCGGGCGATGATCCGGTCGGTCACCGCTTGTACGGTTTTGTTCAACGTCATGATGGTGCCTTTTCAGAGTTCTTGGTACCGATAGGTTGAAAGAATAAAAGTCACGCGCCGATATCGCGCCAGCGGCGCTCGTCACGGTGCATCAACAGCAGTGAATCATCCGGGCCAGAGCCGCCCTGGTCATAGGCTTGTGGCGCCTTGTTGCTGTCCGCAAACCCTTCGATAATGGGATCAGCCCAGGCCCAGGCTGCCTCAACCTCGTCGCCGCGCATGAACAGGGTCTGGTTGCCACGAATGACATCCATGATCAGCCGTTCATAGGCATCTTGGGGACGACCGGCTTCGGGCAGGCTCTCGGCAAAGGTCATGTCCAGTTTTGCCGTGGTCAGGCGCATCCCACCGGGACCGGGGTCTTTGATCGTGGTGTGCAGGGTTATGCCTTCGTCCGGTTGCAGGCGGATCACCAGACAGTTGCCGGCCGCAGGCGCGTCGCCTTCAAAGATATTGTGGGGTGGGTTGCGGAAGAACACCGCAATCTCGGACGCGCGCTGGCGCAGGCATTTGCCTGTGCGCAGGTAAAATGGCGTCCCAGCCCAACGCCAGTTCGCCACTTCGACCTTCATCGCAACAAAGCTTTCGGTGGTGCTGTTTGAGTCGCCTGCATGTTCGCGGTAGCTGTCGCCACCTTCACGCGCGCGATATTGACCACGGGCAATGTCATCCTGTGTGACCGGTTTCAGCGCCTCGATCACTTTTAGCTTTTCGTTGCGTACCGAGTTTGGCGTAAAGCGCGCAGGCGGTTCCATCGCGGTGAGGCACAGCAGCTGCATCAGGTGGTTCTGCACCATGTCGCGCATGGCACCTGATTTGTCATAATATTCGCCACGTCCCGCAACACCGATGCTTTCAGCAACCGTGATCTGCACATGGTCGATCTGCGAGGAATTCCACAGCGGCTCAAACAGAGAGTTGGCAAAGCGCAGGGCCATCAGGTTCTGAACGGTCTCTTTGCCCAGATAGTGGTCGATGCGATAAATCTGATGCTCTTCGAAATGCGCGCTGAGGGCGGCGTTCAAGGCTTTGGCAGACGCAAGGTTATGTCCAAAGGGTTTCTCGACGACCACACGGCTGTCATCGGTTGCGATGCCGGTGGACTTCAGACGTCCGGCGATATCGGCAAACAGGCTGGGAGCCACCGACAGGTAAAAGGCGCGCACCACATTGTCGCGCAGCGGCTTGGCCAGATCAGCCCAGCCTTGTTCGCTTTTGGCGTCGATGGCGACATAATCCAGAATATCGACAAAGGCTGCAATATTATCTGGGGTCGCGTCTTCGGGATGAGCGAATTCTTTCAGCGCAGCAGACACCAATTCGCGGAACTCTGCCTGGGTCATCGCGCTGCGCGATGCGCCAATAACGCGCGAGTTTTCATCGAACTGGCCGATGATAAATCTATGAAACAGGCTGGGCAGGATTTTACGGCGGGCAAGATCGCCGGTCGCCCCAAATAACACCAGATCGAAGTGATCTACAGGAATAACGCGTGACACCATGGTTCAGCTTTTCGCCTTTCTCGAATGGCAACAAGGGTGGTTGCTCAAGTCTCAATTCTGATCGCGCTTCAGTCGCGTCCTGATGCTGATCTTTGACGGTCAACATAGCATGAGACGTGGGAAACGTGGCAAAGTTGTTTCCCTACTATCGCGAATCAGTTTCGGATTCGTTGCTGCATTGGTAGCGCTAACGGAATTAAAAGTAACCACTAAATATGATGGCGGTTTTACCCAAGCCAGGCCCTGCGGAGCCGGGGAATACGGGTTTCGCAGCGAAACGCGTTGCCGACCCTGCGTACGCTGCTTGTGCAACGTTTTAGCTGCACGTGCGCGCAGAAATGCTTTGTTTTCATATGGCGAGTGTCTATGTGTGACGCAACAAAGATTTATGGCTCACATGCACGATTTTCAGTGTCCCAACTGCGGCAATTCCGTCGCGCCAGCATTTCAGACGGTCAAGATGGTGACCTGTGGCTCCTGTGGGACGTCGCTTTTCCTGTCCGATCAAGCGGCCGAGATGGCGGGTGAACAGGGCGTGATGCACGAGGTGCCGCTGCTTTTTGGACTGAACAGCCATATCCGATTGGGGCGTGGCAGCTATCATATCGTTGGACACGCGCGGTTTTCCTATGGGCGTGGCACATGGGATGAATTCTGCGCGCTGGACCATGCAGGCGCTCCGGTTTGGATCTCGGTGGATGAGGGTGACATCATCCTGCAACAGGAAATTCAGCCCGCCAATTGGCCCCGCTTTGATGGCTATCTGAAACTTGGCCATGGCATCAAATATGATGGCGAAAGCTTTCGGGTGGTTGAGGATGCAACTGGTGAATGCATCGCCCTGCGTGGCAGTTTTGATGAACCCCTGCACGTCGGAGAGAGCTACCGATATGTAAACCTACAAGGGGCGGATGGCGGCCTTCTGTCCGCAGAAATTGACGGCGATCAATATTCCTGGTTCATGGGCCGCTGGTTTGATCCGTTCGAGGTTGAGGTGCTGTCATGACCCTCACGGCCGTCAAAGCGATCAACTGCACCTCATGCGGAGCTGGCTTGGATGTTTTGGGCGGCGGTCGGGTCACAACCCATATTTGCCCCTATTGCGGAACCAAGCTGGACGCGACGGACAATTACCGCGCGCTGAAGCGTTTCAATGATGTGCCGCGCCCGCAGACGCCCTTTCCTATCGGTACAACAGGAACGATCCTGGGTGTCGACTATACGGTGATTGGCCTGTTGGAGCAGGTTGAACGCTGGGCCGGTAAAACTTATGCATGGCTTGACCACCAATTGTATTCTCCGACCCATGGCTATGCTTGGTTAACGCTTGAACAAGGCCACTGCACTTTTTCCCGCCGCTATCGCAGACCATTGTGGATGTCTGACCATCAGGTCGCGCGGGCCAACCACCGGCCGAGCCTGTGGGACAACGGGGAGCAGTTCAAATACTACGAGAGCAGCACCAGTGAGATCCGCTATGCCGAGGGTGAATTCTCCTGGCAGCCGCGCAAATCGGATAAGACCTCAACCGTTACCGTCCTGGGCGATACGCGGATGTTGTCCTTTTCCGCCACCGGGCGCGAGCGTGAGGTGGAGCAGACCACCTATCTGAGCGCGGATGATGTGAAGCAAGGTTTTGGCATTGATCCCGGATTTGCACCGTCGCGCGTGCATCCGTTGCAGTCCTTCAAGGCGGGTCCAAATGCAGGGTTTCAGATCAAGACAAGCGCCATTTTTGCCGTCCTGTGCCTGGTCCTCGCCGGTGTATTTGCAGGCCAGTCCGGCCGCGATATCTTGGGACGGGTGTCGGTGTCCCGCGCCGATCTGCCGTTTGAGCAGGTGTTAGAGGGCATTGCCGCAGGGGAGTTGGTACAGCTGCGGCTGGCAGGCAACGGGATCAACACGTGGTCCGAATTTGAACTGGAAGTAAGCGATCCAGAAGACGAAGTGCTGTTCAGCACCGTCCGCGCGGTCGAACGCTATGCCGGTCGTGACGCGGATGGAAATTGGAGTGAAGGCAG
Organism: uncultured Paracoccaceae bacterium; assembly: GCA_947497985.1. Taxonomy (GTDB): domain Bacteria; phylum Pseudomonadota; class Alphaproteobacteria; order Rhodobacterales; family Rhodobacteraceae; genus Epibacterium. Next base: position 36,058 of record CANMIX010000018.1, on the reverse strand, counting down.
CAACCGTGCCAAGGCCACGTTCCGAGCGCCGATGGATGGTGACTATACACTCTACATTGATGTCGATAGCGAAGGGGCGTGGACCGGGTCCGGAGCGATAAGACCAAGCCAATGGAACCAACTGTCTGTGTCTGTAGATGCGGGACGCAAAGTGATCCGTTGGATGGTTTTTGCGGCTGCGGCTTTTGGTTTGTTGGCCGGATGGCCGTGGTGGCGTGCATATCGGCACAATGCGGCCCGCTGGCGTGACAGCGATTGGGTGGATGAGGATGATGATTAGACCATGAACCTGTTCCGCATCATTTTTCTGGTAATGTCCTGCGCCATTGTCGTGGGGGCCAGTTACCTTTCTTACAACGGGATCGGCGGTGAAAACCGGGATATCTCAAACTCGATCCGGGCCGCCAGCGGTGGTCGCGGTTTCGGTGGCAATGTCAAATAACGGGGGACGTTATGGACCTTTTTTCCGCTATCCAACTGGCTGAGATCGTCAGCACGTTTTTCTACACCTTCATTGGCGTGGTGCTGATGTTCCTGGTCTGGAAAATGATCGACTGGATGACACCTTTTCCAATCCTGAAAGAGATTGAAAAAGACCAGAACATCGCACTGGCCATCCTGATCGGCTTTTTGTTCTTGTCGATTGCGATCATCATTGCGGCTGTGATCCTGTCATGAACGCAGCGCCCCCGGGCGCGCGCACGCGTGAAATCTGGCTGTTGGTCGCAACCTTTCTGGTGGCGGTGGCCGGGCTGATCTACGAGCTGATCGCGGCGACGCTTTCAAGCTATCTGCTGGGCGACAGCGTGCGCCAATTCTCCTTGGTGATTGGGGTCTTCCTGTCGGCCATGGGGGTTGGCGCTTATCTGTCCCGGTTTGTTGGCCATGCCTTGCGCGGGTTCATCTGGGCGCAGATCCTGTTGGGGATCTTGGGTGGTTTCCTCGCGCCGGTGGTGTTCTATGCCTATGCGTGGACTGGCGCGGTTGAGCTGCCACTGTTTGGCCTGTTGATCGCTGTTGGCATTCTGTCAGGGATGGAGATCCCGTTGATTGCGCGGGTTCTCAAGGAAATCGGCGTGCCCGAGTTCCGATTTGAAAACGTCCTCAGCGTGGATTATGTCGGCGCGCTTGCTGCATCGGTGGCCTTTCCATTGCTGATCGTTCCCCAGCTGGGACTGATGTCGGCCAGCCTCGCCTTTGGTGGCTTGAACCTTTGTGTTGCGGGTCTGTCGTTATGGATGTTTCGCGGTGATGCGCAACGCAGCCAATGGGGCGTCTGGGGCTTTGCGCTGATCTTGACCGGCGCTGGGCTGGTTCAGTCCGAGCGTTTGGTTACCGTGGCCGAGGCAGCGCTGTATGACGACGACATAATCTTCAGCGAAACAACGCCCTATCAACAGGTGACCGTGACCCGGTTTCGCGACCGTACACGCCTGTTTCTGGATCATTCCATCCAATTCGACAGCTTTGATGAATACCGTTACCACGAAATGCTGGTGCAGCCCGCTATGGCGTTGGCCAGTCGGCGCACGCATGTGCTGATCTTGGGCGGCGGCGATGGCATGGCCGCGCGCGAGGTGCTGCGCTGGGCCGATGTCGAACAGGTCACGCTGGTGGATCTGGATCCGCGGGTGACAGAGATTTTTCAAACCCACGACGATCTGGCGGCCTTGAACAGCGGTGCCCTGCGTGATCCACGTGTGACAATCCACAACCAAGATGCCTGGCAATTTGTCGAACATGGCAGCGAGCAATATGATCTGGTGATCATCGACTTGCCGGACCCCAAAAACCTGGCCTTGTCCAAACTCTACAGTCGCGCGTTTTACAATCTGTTGGTCGAACGGTTGAACGCGCAGGGGATCATGGTGACGCAGGCAGGGTCGCCCTTTTATGCGCGCGAGGCCTTTTGGTCGGTGGCGCAGACATTGGGCGCGGCCCGCAATCCAGTAAAGGTTGGCGAAGACCTGTGGACCTTGCCCTATCACGCCTATGTGCCCAGTTTTGGTGATTGGGGGTTTGTGATGGCAGCCCCCTATGCGCCCGCAGACCGGCCGTTGACTTGGCCGGATGATCTGCGGTTCGTCAGTGACGATACTTGGACACAGGCGCAGGTGTTTTCTGCCGACACAGGCCGTGTTGAGGTGGAGGTCAACCAGCTCCAATCTCATGCGCTGGTTGGTTATTACCTTGAAGGTTGGGCCAAGTGGTTTGAATAGGCCCAAGGTCCGCGTCGCGGCACGCGGATCAGTTTGGACAGATTGCCCCAAAGGTCGTCAGGTTCAAAAAACATCGCAGACATTTTGTCCATTACGGTATGCGACTGTATTTTTTCGCTTTTGTGGCATCGGGCACTGTGCTTTGCAGCTATCTTAAATTGGTAACCAATTGCCGAGATTTGCCAGGGGAGGGGGCGCGGCTGCGATGTCAGAACTGTGGGAGGGAATAGCACAGGCCTTTTGGCTGGTGGTGACACTGGATGCGGATCTGGTGGAAATCACGTTGCGCTCCTTACGGGTGACGCTCACGGCGCTTGTGGTTGCGTCTGTGATTGCCCTGCCGCTGGCTGCGATATTGGCGGTGCGCCGGTTTCGACTGCGACGAGCAACCATTGCCGTCTTGAACGCATTGATGGGCTTGCCGCCGGTGGTGGTGGGTTTGGTCGTCTATGTGATGCTGTCGCGGGCCGGACCGTTTGGGGTTTTTGGCCTGCTGTTTACGCCGACGGCCATGATCATCGCACAGGTGATTATCATTGTGCCACTGATCGCCTCAATCGCGCATCAATCGTTGCGGGAATTGTGGAGCGATTACCATGATCTTCTGATCTCGCTACATACAAGTCAGACCCAACGGATCAAGACGCTGTTGTGGGACGGGCGTCGGGCACTGTTGACGGCGGCGCTGGCCGGGTTTGGTCGCGCCATTGGCGAAGTGGGCGCGATCATGGTGGTGGGTGGCAATATCGACCATCACACACGGGTTTTGACCACGGCGATTGCGCTGGAAACCGGCAAGGGAGAATTTGCGCTGGCGCTTGGACTTGGCTTTGTACTGATCGGGCTGGCGGTTGCGGTGAACCTTTGTATCCACTGGTTGGGACAAACCGAACGAACGGGGCGTTGGTGATGACTTTGCTGCCACTGATCGCCAAAGGTGCAACCGTGCGCCGTCGGGGTAAGGCGTTGATCGGCCCGGTTGATTTGCAGCTGGACGGTCAGGGGATCACAATTGTCATTGGCCCCAACGGAGCGGGCAAAACCTCACTGTTGAAGATGTTGCATGGGATTGTGCGCCTGAATGGCGGGTCTGTGACATGGAATTGTTCGGTGGCAGAGGCGCAGGAACGCCAAGCCTTTGTGTTCCAGCAGCCTGTGATGATGCGCCGTTCGGTTGTGGACAACGTGGCCTATCCCCTGCGCCTGATCGGGGTGCCGCGTGGCGACGCGCGCGCGCGGGCCTTGGACTGGGTCACGCGTATCGGGTTAGAGGCCGCGGCAGATCGTTCTGCCAATGTGCTGTCCGGCGGAGAGCGGCAAAAGCTGGCACTCGCCCGTGCTCTGATCCGCAAGCCAGAGGTGTTGTTCCTAGATGAACCCTGCGCCTCGCTTGATGGGCGAGCCACCCGTGAGATTGAGACACTGCTGACGGACGCGGTTGCCGCTGGCACGCGGTTGGTAATGTCGACGCATAACCTGGGTCAGGCGTCACGTCTGGCCACCGAGATCATCCTGGTCGCCCGAGGGCAGATCCAGGAACATCAATCGGCTGGCGATTTCTTTGCCGGGCCAAACACAGATGAGGGACGCGCGTTTTTGAGAGGAGACATTATCGAATGAAACATCTACTTTTGGGCGCGCTTGCCGCGGTCACGCTCCACACGGCCGCTTGGGCCGACGAGATGAAACTGGCCGTCACCACGTCCTTTCACAATTCAGGACTGGCCGACGCTTTGCTGCCTGAGATCAAGAAAGACCTCGACCTGGATGTGCAGCTTTTGGTGGTTGGCACGGGACAGGCGATCCGATTGGGCGAGGCCGGGGATGTGGATGCAATCCTTGTACACTCCAAGGCAGCTGAGGAGGCGTTTTTGGCGGGCGGGTATGGCACGCACCGGCGTGAGATCATGTACAACGACTTTGTCTTTGTTGGCCCCAAGGGGGATGCTGCACATATCCATGACGCTGAAAACGCGGCTGAGGCTCTGCAAAAGATTGCAGATACCCAAGCCGCATTTGTCAGTCGAGGAGATGACAGCGGCACCCATAAGAAGGAGCTGAGCCTGTGGAGCGCCGCAGCACTGGATGCTGAAGGTTTTGGAACGTGGTACCGGGCGGTTGGCGCTGGCATGGGGGCCGCACTGAACACGGCAGCTGGCATGGATGCTTACATCATGTCTGATCGCGCCAGCTGGCTGAACTTTGGCAACAAAGGGGATCTGGAGTTGCTGTTTTCCGGGGATCCGGTGTTGTTCAACCAATACGCCTATATCCCGGTGAACGCCGCACAGCACCTGCATGTGCAGACAGAACAAGCTGCGCAGTTGGAAGACTGGCTGGTGTCAAAGAAGGCCGAAACATTGATCAATGCCTATCAAATCAACGGTGAAGCGCTGTTTGTGTTCAACGGCCAACGTTAAAGGCCAACCTGATTTGCAACAACGTGGCACTCCCGCCCGCTCTGGACGCAATCAATAGATTGCTACGAGCGGTTGGGCGTAGCGCCGGGCCCTTGGCCCGGCGCGGTCGGTTCTTGAGAGGCATGGTGCCGGTTAAGTGCAACCGCGCCGCGCGTCAGCGCGGCGCCATGCCCAACTGTGACGGTTCCTTTTTTAAAGGAAGCAGAACAGGCGGGAGAGGTTGCGATTAGCTTTCAGGCGCGGCGTGGATCGCGAATTGTTCCAGGCCTGCGGATTGCGCTTCGATGACACGGTAGCTTTCTTTGACCCCAGCGTCGGTTAACTCCCGGGCGACGGTCAGAAGCGTATTCGCCGCATGTTCCTCGCACAGCTCCATCATCTGCGACAGCTCCTCCTCCGCCACAGGACGGGCGGATGCGAGGTCAGGTGCGCCATAATAGGTCACAAAATGCTGTGCCAAAAGCTCAATCAGTTGTGTCAGTTCGTGAGGCTCAATTTGCGTGACCGCGACAAAGGTCACGCGCCCTCCGGTCTCTAACCCCATCCAGCCGTTGGCAAAGGCCTGGCGTTGCTTGCCCACCAGATCACCCTGCGACCAGTTTGAAAACTCAAACCCTCCTGAGACGCACCATTCGCTGGTACGTGCCGGATTGGAAAAGACGTTCATGTCGCTTTCGTCAAAATGTATGGCGCGGGCCAAAAGCATGGATCAATCCTCCAAAAGTTCAGTGAGGGGCAAAAGATGGGTGGTCTCACCGTCACGCAAGAGCATGCCGAAATCCTCGTCCACGCCGAGGAATTGCCCGGATTTCCCCCCTTGCGTTACCGGCTCGCCCATATTGTGGACCAGTCCACGCCACTCATCATGAAGCGCCTTGGCTCCCTCGTGCCCTTCCCAGCGTGAAATCCAATGCAGAGTATGCCGGGTCCAGGCCTCCAATAGCGCAGGTGCAGCCACATCAGCGCAGCCCTCGGCATAAAGCGCTGTGTCATCCGGGCTGAGGCCTGTTTCAGTGTCAGATGGCCAAAGCCGCAATTCAAATCCGACCACCAACCACTCAGGCGGCTGAGCGATCTCCAGACCGCTGGAGGCTGCGCGCAGTCGTCCGCAAGCCGCGCCGTTGATCCGGATCGTGCCGTTCCATTCAAAATGCACCGCGACCTCTGGCGGTGCCAGGGCCCCCAGCGCATTTTGAAACCCAACGCCGCAGGCGGGCAGCATGGCCATGGCTTTGGCCAATGGTACCTCAGGTGCAAGAATCAGCGCCGCGGCCATCTGGTCCGTACCCAGATTATACGTCACCAACCCCGCATCGCAGCCCAGAACGGCCTTTTGTCGTGCGACCTCAAACGGGTCATCCTGCCCGCTAAGCGCATGACCTGACATTAATGGAGGGAAGGTTGGCTGCGTCATACCTGTGCTTTCTCGATCAGATCAGCGGCGATGGATTGAAACACCTGCGCCTGCGCGCTGTCGGGTTTGGACACGACAATTGGTGCGCCCCCATCGGCTGCGAGCCGTACGTCCAGATGCAAGGGCACTTCGGCCAACAAGGGCACGCCCAGCTTTGCGGCCTCGGCTGCGACACCGCCATGGCCAAAGACGTGTTCTTCATGGCCGCAGTTTGAGCAGATATGGGTCGACATATTCTCAATCATCCCCAGGATCGGCACGTTCAGCTTTTGGAACATGTCGATGCCTTTGCGGGCGTCAATCAGGGCGACATCCTGCGGTGTTGAGACGATGATTGCACCGTCCACATGTGCCTTTTGGCTTAGGGTCATCTGCACGTCACCAGTGCCCGGTGGCAGGTCCACGATCAAAACGTCCAGCGCGCCCCATTGGACCTGCATCATCATCTGTTGCAGCGCTCCCATCAGCATCGGCCCACGCCAGACCACCGCTTGATCTTCGTTTGTCATCAAGCCGATGGACATCATGGTGACCCCGTGATTGCGCAGCGGCAGGATGGTTTTCCCATCCGGGCTGGCAGGCCGACCAGAAACACCAAGCATGCGCGGCTGCGAGGGGCCATAGACATCCGCGTCCAACAGGCCAACGCTTTTGCCGGCTTGCGCCAAGGCGCAGGCGATATTGGCAGAGACGGTTGACTTGCCAACGCCACCCTTGCCCGAAGCAACCGCAATGATCTTTTTCACGCCGGGGATTTGTTGCGGGCCTTTGGGTTCGGCCGGGCGCGCGGGTTTCAGATCTGGCGGCGGCGCCTTTTGGCTGTGCGCGGTCATCATGGCTGACACGCTGGAGACCCCGGGTAACACTTTGACCTTGGCCTCGGCCTCGGCGCGCAGGGGTTCATAGACTTCGGCGCGGGCAGGGTCGATTTCAAACACAAACCGCACGCTGTCACCGTCAACGGTCAGGGCACGCATAATTCCTGCGGCGACGACATCTTGGCCAGAGGCGGGGTCAGAGATGGTTTTGAGGGTCTCTAGAACGGTTTCACGGGTGAGGGACACGCAGGTCTGCTCCTTGTATTGGCGACGCGGACATTCCCGCGCGACATGGTTTGTTCGTTTCTACCATTGAACGATCCGGGGTACTATCAGCGCGCGGATCCATGTGGGTGATATCAACCGGTCAATGGTCGCGCCGTTTGCTGAGGTAGTCATCGGTGGTGCGCACTTTGGGTCGCGCGGCACCAGACATCGGCGCGCTTTGCTGGTGGTATTGCGCAGCAACGCGGCAGTCATCGCACATTTGGATCATTCGTGCGGCGTTTGAGGTGGCGAACATTGCGTGTTTGCCTGCCAGTTTTTCGGTGATCTTATCGATGGTGGATTTGACGCCAAAGGGGGTGCCGCATTCGACGCATTCAAACGGTTCTTCCTCGTGCACGACCGCCTGTGACAGGGCCGTGTCTGTGAGATTCAGGCGGGGTTCATAGGTGATGGCCTGTTCGGGGCAAGTGTTGGCGCAGATGCCGCACTGCAGGCAAGCGTCCTCTTGGAACCTGAGCTGAGGTTTATCCTCGTTGTCGCCCAAAGCGCCCGAGGGGCACAGCGATACACAGGACAGACACAGCGAACAGGCACCGGTGTCAACCAAAACGGCACCATAGGGCGCGCCTTCGGGCAGTTGCAGGTGATCTGCCTGTGGCGCCAATGCCTTGGCTGCCTGGCGGGTGATTTGACGGCGGGTGCCGATGGGGCGGATCGGTGTTGCAATGGCAGCGGGCGCGGTTGCTGCAAACATGGCGTTAGACAGCGCATCCGGATCCGACAGATCCAGCAAGGACGCGCTGTCGGGGCCGGAAATCGCAATCGCCAGATCCAGTTCACGCTGCTGTACCGCGCGTTCGACTTTTGGCGACAACAGGATGTCGACCTTGGCAAAACCAGCGGCCAGCGCCGCAAGGATTTCGGCGTGGCCAAAGCTGTTGAGCGCTTCGACTTCCATCGGGACCACATCCGCTGGCAGGCCACGATCAAAGCGTGCGGCAAGTTGGATCATCTCGGACCCGTGGGCGTTGACAACCAGCAGACGCGGTGCGGTGCCCCCAGCCGCTGCGAAGGCACGCGCCAACGTTTGAACCCGCACAAAAAGACTGTCGGTCGGTGGCGCGTCATACGTCAGCGCGCCTGAGGGGCACAAGGCCGCACAAGACCCGCATCCGGCACAGGCCATCGGGTCAACACTAACATGATCCCCCTGTGAGGTGATGGCCCCGGTTGGGCACACATCAAGACATCGGTTACAGCCAGTTTGGCTGGCGCGGGAATGGGCGCATAACAGCGGCTCTGCGCGAATATAAAGGGGTTTTTCAAAGGTTCCGACCAGCTGGCTGGCGGTGAATACGGCATCGGCGACGGCATTGAGATCTTTGGGGTCCGGGCGCAAGTAGCCTTCGCGTTTTTCGGGGGCAGGGAACAACGGGGTGCCGCCGGTCAGATCGAGGATGATGTCACAGTCAGACTGTCCCCCGTCACGGGCAGTGGTCCAGGCCCAGTTGCGACCGGTGATGTCGAGTTGTTGAAGGGCATCAATGTGGACCTGAAATTGTCCAAGCGCACCCGTCGCTCGTTTCAAATCGCCCCGGATCACGTCAAATCCGCGGTGCATCGGCGCGTCACCTTGATCCGTTAAAAGTACAGTCACACCCAAAGTGTCTTGCAGCTTTTCTGCAGCTGGAAGCGCTGTTTTTGCCGGTCCAATGACAAGGCAAAGCCCGTGCGAATGCACATCCACCGTCTTGGCGGCTGGGACAGTCAGGGCACTTTCTGCGATCAGGGCGGACATTTTGGGTATCAAATCACCCTCATCCGTGGTCCATCCGGCCCGGTCCCGCAGGTCTAGGTATTCGGGTTCGGGGGCGCCTAATTCGGCGGCAAGTTCGCTAAAAAACCGCCCTTCTTGGGTGCAGCAAATTGTGACCTCACCCTTTGCTATTGCGGCGGCTGCGACCTCGACTTCATCCGTGCAAAGTGCCGAATGCAGTTTTGAGCAGGGTCGATTGGTTAGGGCCGCAAGACGATCTGTGTCGATCGGATTGGTTCCGGAACAGTCACATAAAATCAATGGCTTATTCATCGTATCCTCACGATCGTCAGGGTGAAGTCTTGCACGAAAATGCGCGGGTTTATGTAGCTTGCTACACCTGATTCTGTGGCGACGTAAACCGTTTTCAAGCGATGGATCGGGCGGTCGGGGGCATCAAAAACACCAAGTGATTCGCGTGAAACTCAAGCTTTGGAAAGTCCGATAAAAACAGTCGAGATGGACATTTCGTCCGGCCTTGCATGCGACAGTATTCAGGCCTGCCCAATTTGTCCTGAAATGCCGAAAAAGCGTCACCTGCGTAAAAACGCTGTTCAGCCCGAACCTCCCCCTGCGGCAAGATCGATGACGAATTGGGAGAGAGCCGCAGCGTGGCGCGTGATATTGAAAAAACTGAAGTGATGCCGCTTGGCGTTGTCATCCGCCGGGTGCCGGGGGTGACGCGTTGGGCCAAGTGGTCGTGGAAAGCGGTTGCTGTGCTTCCGGGTGCTGGCCCCGCCAATTGGCAGCTGTTGCGCCAAGAAGGTGAAGCGCGTGAATATCACGCGGCGACTGTTCCGTTGGAGCTTCATCGTGCGGATGCTGAGGCCTACAAACAGGGGCTGACCGCCGCGCCGCCCTGCGTCTATGTGGTGCTGCGCGATGATGTCAGCCAAGATCCACCATTGGAGGTGACGCTGGTCACCGCGTCTCCGTTTGAAGCGCAGGATTATGCCGACAGCGGTGAAGAGTTGGTGGAAAAAATCGCCATGCCCGAGGGGCTGGTGGCGTGGGTCCAGCGGTTCACCGATGCGCATTTCAAAGAGGAAGAGTTCAAGAAACGCCGCCGGGATAAACGCACGGTTGGCGACACCGAGGATGGCATTGGTGACGTTCGGATCAAACAGGTGGCGGATGTCTATCGCGCGCCGGGACAGATCCGAAAGGAGCGCCTGCAATGAGCGATTTCTGGGCCCGTCGCAAAGCTGCCGTGGAAGCAGAAGCCAAGGTTGCGCAGACTGTCGATGTGCAGGCCGAATTGGCAGCGCAAGACGCCGATTTGGACAGTTTGAGCGACGCTGAGATTTTAGAGCAGCTGGATTTGCCGGATCCCGAGACGTTGGGCGTTGAGGATGATTTCAAGGTCTTCTGGTCCAAAGCCGTGCCCTCGCGCATTCGCACCCGCGCCATGCGCCGCCTGTGGCGAGTCAACCCGATCCTCGCCAATGTTGATGGGTTGGTTGATTACGGTGAAGACTTCACCGACGCCGCGCTGATCATCGAAGGGATGGAGACGTCCTATCAGGTTGGCAAAGGCATGACTGCCCATGTGGAAGAGCTGGCGCGTCAAGCCGAGGAAAAGGCCAATCCGGTGGACGAACCTGTTTCCGAAGACACGATTGACACGCTTCCTGCGGAGCTTGAGCCCCCGGTTTTGGCCGCGCATCACACGGAGGCTATCCCGACCGAGGCCGCAGCTGGCACGCGAGATCCCGCACCAGAATTTGAACCCCAAGATGCGACGCAGGATGCCCCGATGGGCCGGATGCGGTTCCATTTTGATGAAACCGCCCAGGCGTGACGAAGGAGAAGGACATGACAGCAGTGGCTGAAACCCTGACCGTTCCCGAAGAGGATCGCCTGCGCGCGGATCTCTATAATTTCCTTGGCCTGTTGCTGGCGAACCCACCCGAGCAGATGCTGTTGGAGCAAACCGCCAGCCTGACAGGTGATGACAGCGCGTTGGGGCAGGCGGTGACGTCGCTGGCCAAAGTGGCCAAACAGACCAAAGCTGCCGGTGTCGAGCGTGAGTTCAACAAGCTGTTCATCGGTCTGGGACGGGGCGAGTTGCTGCCCTATGCGAGCTATTACCTGACCGGATTTCTCAATGAAAAACCGCTGGCCGCGCTGCGTCAGGATATGGCTGCCCGGGGCATGACACGGGCGCAAAACGTCTATGAGCCCGAAGACAATATCGCCTCGCTCATGGAAATGATGGGCGCGTTGATCATCGGTCGCTTTGGAGCGCCGGCGGATCTGGGCGACCAAAAAGTTTTCTTTAACAAGCACCTCGGCCCCTGGGCCGGGCATTTCTTTAGCGATCTCGAAGGTGCCAAAACCTCGGTTTTCTATGCCTCTGTTGCCCATGTGGGCCGGGTGTTCATGGAGATCGAGGCAGAGGGCTTTCGGATGAGCGTGCAGTGATGCGCGAAACCGGGGTGGCCGTGACGCGGTGGCCCCATTGGAACGTGACCCGAAGACCAACAGGAGGAGGTTCACTTTGATGAGCAAGAAAGCAGAGGGCGGCAATTCCCGCCGCGACTTCTTGAAATTGGCGGCGACCACCGCCCCGGCGGCGGCAATTGCCGTGGCCACAACCGGCACCGAGGCGCAGGCCGCGGCAGAGCCGGATCTGTCATCCGACAAGATGCAGGATACCGCGCATACCCGCGCCTATTACGAAAGCATCCGGTTCTGATTTTGAACTGGGTTCTTTGACCCGATCCCGTCACTGGCAACTGGTTGCGAAACGCCCGACCGCCTCTGGCTCCACTTTATCACCGAGCGAGTTCCCGAACGGAACAGCAAGGGAGGTTTAAATGCTTAGGAAAAAGACCAACGGGGTTGCGAGACGCTCCCAGCGGACAAGTATCCTGTCCAAGGTTGCGGAAACATCCGTAGACCGCCGCGCGTTCCTGCGTGGATCCGGCCTGGCCATTGGTGGCCTGGCAGCTATCAGCGCCACCGGTGGCAGTGTCACCCAAGCCAGTGCGGCAACCGCCGCTGCGGGCGCTGTTGAAACCATCAAATCCGTCTGCACCCATTGTTCTGTGGGCTGTACGGTTGTCGCCGAAGTGCAAGGCGGCGTCTGGATTGGGCAAGAGCCCGGTTGGGACAGCCCGTTTAACCTAGGCGCCCACTGCGCCAAAGGGGCCTCGGTACGTGAACACGCCCATGGTGAACGTCGCCTGAAATACCCGATGAAGAAAGAGGGTGGCGAATGGAAGCGTATTTCCTGGGAGCAGGCCATCGACGAGGTGGGCGACCAGATGATGCAGATCCGCGACGAAAGCGGCGCTGACAGTGTTTATTGGCTGGGATCCGCCAAGCACAGCAATGAGCAGGCCTATCTGTTCCGCAAATTCGCGGCCTATTGGGGCACCAATAACGTCGACCATCAGGCGCGGATCTGTCACTCAACGACCGTGGCTGGCGTTGCGAACACATGGGGCTACGGCGCCATGACCAACAGCTACAACGACATCCACAAATCGCGAGCGATCTTTATCATCGGTGGTAACCCCGCCGAGGCGCACCCTGTTTCGCTGCAACATGTGTTGAAAGCAAAAGAGGAAAACAACGCCCCTCTGATCGTCTGTGATCCTCGTTTCACGCGGACAGCGGCCCATGCCGACGAATATGTGCGGTTCCGTCCGGGCACCGATGTTGCCTTGGTTTGGGGTCTTTTGTGGCACATCTTTGAAAACGGTTGGGAAGACAAAGAGTTCATTCGCACCCGTGTTTGGGGCATGGACCAGATCCGCACCGAGGTGAAGAAATGGAACCCCGAAGAGGTTGAGCGCGTGACCGGCACCCCCGGTGAACAGCTGCGCCGTGTGGCCCACACGCTGGTGAACAACCGTCCCGGCACAGTGATCTGGTGCATGGGCGGCACCCAGCACACCACCGGTAACAACAACACCCGAGCGTACTGTGTTTTGCAACTTGCGCTTGGCAACATGGGCACCGCAGGTGGTGGCACCAATATCTTCCGTGGTCACGACAACGTACAGGGCGCAACCGACCTTGGCGTTCTGTCCCACACTTTGCCGGGCTATTACGGCCTGAGTGGTGGCGCATGGGCGCATTGGGGACGTGTCTGGGGTGAAGATGCCGATTGGTTGTCTGGTCAGTTCGGATCCATCACCGGTGCGGACGGCAAAGAAAAGTCGATGCAGAACCTCAAAGGGATCCCGGTCAGCCGTTGGATCGACGGGGTTTTGGAAGACAATGCCAATATTGAACAGCCCAACAATGTGCGGGCCATGGTTCTTTGGGGGCATGCGCCGAACTCGCAAACCCGTCAGCCGGAAATGAAAACCGCGATGGAGAAGCTGGACCTGTTGGTGGTGGTTGATCCCTACCCAACCGTGACGGCTGTTCTGCAGGATCGCACCGATGGCGTTTACCTGCTGCCCGCCTCGACCCAGTTTGAGACGCGCGGTTCGGTGACGGCCTCCAACCGCTCAATCCAATGGCGTGACCAAGTGGTTGAGCCGCTGTTTGAATCCAAACCCGACCATGTGATCATAGCGAAGTTTGCCAACAAGTTCGGCTTTGGTGATCGTCTGTTCCGCAATATCGAAATGGAAGACGCGGAAACGCCAAACATCGAAAGCATCACCCGCGAGTTCAACTCGGGCATGTGGACGGTCGGTTACACCGGTCAGTCGCCAGAGCGGATCAAGCTGCATATGGCGAACCAGCACACGTTTGACAAAACCACGCTCAAAGCCATTGGTGGTCCTGCGGACGGCGATTACTATGGCATGCCATGGCCCTGCTGGGGCACGCCCGAGATGAACCATCCGGGCACGCCGAACCTTTATGATATGTCGATGCCGGTCTCTGAGGGGGGCTTGACCTTCCGGGCGCGCTTTGGCGTGGAACGTGACGGTGACAACCTGCTGGCCGAAGGGGTTTATTCCAAGAACTCTGAAATCCAGGATGGCTATCCGGAGTTCACCATGCAAATGCTGGTGGATCTGGGATGGGATGGTGATCTGACCGCTGAAGAACGTGCGGCAATTGATGCTGTCGGTGGCCCCAAGGCGAACTGGAAAACCGACCTGTCGGGCGGCATCCAACGGGTGGCGATCAAACATGAATGTGCGCCCTTTGGTAATGCCAAGGCACGTGCGGTTGTCTGGACTTTCCCGGATCCGGTGCCGATCCACCGCGAGCCGCTTTACACCAACCGTCGCGATCTGGTTGCGGATTATCCCACCTATGAGGACCGGCATGATTACCGTCTGCCGACCCTTTATGCCTCGATCCAGAAAAAGGACGTGGCCAAGGATTATCCGATCATCCTGACCTCAGGCCGTTTGGTCGAATATGAGGGCGGCGGTGAAGAGACCCGGTCGAACCCTTGGTTGGCGGAACTTCAGCAGGACATGTTTGTCGAGATCAACCCGCGTGATGCCAACAACCTTGGTGTGCGGGACGGCAAACAGGTTTGGGTCGAAGGTCCCGAAGGTGGCAAGGTCAAGGTGATGGCCATGGTCACGCCGCGTGTTGGCGAAGGCGTCGCCTTTATGCCCTTCCACTTTGGCGGTCATTTCCAGGGCGAAGATCTGCGCCACAAATACCCCGAAGGGGCCGACCCGTACGTTCTGGGCGAAAGCACCAATACAGCACAGACCTACGGGTACGACTCAGTCACGCAGATGCAAGAGACGAAATGTACGCTCTGCAAGATCAGCGCAGCATAAGGAGAGACCGTTATGGCAAGAGCAAAGTTCCTGTGTGACGCTGAACGCTGCATCGAATGCAACGCCTGTGTCACCGCCTGTAAAAACGAACATGAAGTGCCGTGGGGCATCAATCGTCGCCGGGTTGTGACCCTCAACGATGGTGAACCCGGTGAACGGTCGATCTCGGTCGCGTGCATGCATTGTTCGGATGCGCCCTGTATGGCGGTCTGTCCAGTGGATTGTTTCTATCAGTCCGAGGAAGGCGTCGTTCTGCACTCCAAAGATCTGTGCATTGGTTGCGGATACTGTTTCTACGCGTGCCCCTTTGGCGCGCCACAGTACCCGCAGGCCGGCAATTTTGGCAGCCGGGGCAAGATGGACAAATGCACCTTCTGTGCAGGTGGTCCTGAGGAGAACAACTCAGCCGCCGAGTTCCAGAAATATGGTCGCAACCGGATTGCAGAAGGCAAGCTGCCGATCTGTGCTGAAATGTGTTCCACCAAGGCGTTGCTGGCGGGGGACGGCGACATTGTGTCGGCTGTGTACCGTGAGCGCGTTGTGGCGCGCGGCTTTGGGTCCGGCGCATGGGGCTGGGGTACGGCTTACGATCAAAAGGGCGGCTAAACCGCGCCGCGATCTGACACATTGGGATGGCCCGGTATATCCGGGCCGTCCCGAGCACTGAAAAGTTGTAATTCATCTATATCTAAGGAGTGTGCCGATGCTGCGCATTGCTTTTGCAATTCTATGGTCGGCGCTGGTTTCGGTGGTGGCAGTTCCTGCGCTGGCGCAAGACGCGCCGGATCGAACAGCCACTGGTGGCGCGCAGACCCTGTCCGATATTCTGGCGCGCCAGGAACAGATGAAGGTTGATGATGGGTTCCGTCGCGAAAATACGGGCGACCCAAGCGCGGCCAAGCCGACCACGGAACAGCTGGGTACCTTGGGCGGGGCGTCTGATCCTGATCTGTGGCGCGCATTGCGATACGATAGCGTGAATATCCGCGTCTCGGCTGGCGGCGACGTGGCGGCGACGCTGGTGCAAGATGGGGGCATGGCTTGGCTGGCCTTCCGCGAAGGCCCTTTGAGGACCTATGGTGGCTGGCTGTTGTTGGGCACGATCGGCGCGCTGGTGTTGTTCTACCTGCTGCGGGGACGCATTGGTGTGGATGGTGAAACCACTGGACGGACCGTGACCCGTTTCAAGGCGATTGAACGTTTTGCCCATTGGATGTTGGCAGGTTCGTTCATCCTATTGGGGATCACCGGCCTGCTGACCTTGTTCGGACGTGTTGGCATCCTTCCCTATCTGGGGCACGAGGTGAACTCGGTCCTGTTAATTGGCGGAAAATGGATCCACAACAGCGTGTCCTGGGCCTTTATGCTGGCCTTGTTGATGGTTTTTGTGATGTGGGTTGGTCACAATATTCCGAACCGCGGTGATATCATCTGGATCAAGCAATTCGGCGGTATCATCGGCAAGAACCACCCTCCGGCCAAGAAGTTCAATGCGGGCCAAAAGGTGATTTTCTGGTCGGTGATCCTGTTTGGCGGTTCGATCTCACTGTCTGGGGTGTCCCTGCTGTTCCCCTATGCGCTGCCCCTATTTGCCAAGACCTTTGCATTCCTCAACACCACGGGCCTGCCGGAGATGGTCGGCCTGGGCGTCCTTCCCACCGAATTGGCCGCACAGGAAGAAATGCAGCTGGCGCAGGCTTGGCACGCGATCATGGCCTTTGTGCTGATGTCGATCGTCATCGCTCACATCTATATCGGCTCGGTGGGGATGGAAGGCGCCTATGATGCGATGGGCAGCGGCGAGGTTGATGAGGCTTGGGCGCACCAGCACCACTCAATCTGGCTTGATGAAGAGAAAGCCAAAGCGGCTGCGCAACAGCCCGCAGAGTAGGCGGCGATTTAACTCGGGCGACCTGTCCTGTGGTTGCCCAAAGCGCGCGGGGAGTTCTGCTGTACAGACCCGGCGCGCAGCTGATAACACATTGGATAGAGCCATATAGGCGGGATCAGAAATGAAAGTGATGTTTGCTGGGTTTGCAGCGATTTTTATCATCGCAGTGGCTGCGGATTTTGTACTGGATGAAATCGGATTTGCTGCGGCAGAGCGTCAATCGGGACCCTCTGTGCGATTGGGCGATGCGTATTGATGCTGAATGCGGCGGGACGTGACGAATACGGCGATAGCCTAAGTGGTGCATCGATCCTGGTGATCGATGACGAACCGGGCATGCGCAATTTCATGACCAAAATTCTGGAACCCCGCTGCAAACGTGTGGAACAGGCGGCCTCTGCCGATGAAGCGACGGCGATCTTGGATCAAAGCCATTTCGACCTGGTGGTTCTTGACAATATCATGCCGGGGAAAACGGGTCTGGAGTGGGTGCAGGAACAACGCAAAGTTGGGCTGTTTGCGGATACCATTCTGGTGACAGCCTATGCGGATCTGGAGACCGCTATTCAGGCGCTGCGCACCGGCGTTGCGGATTTTGTCTTGAAGCCGTTTCGGGCCAATCAGATCTTGAATTCGGTGGCGCGTGCACTCGACCGCAAATACTTGCGGCGTGAAAACTACCTGTTGAAACACGAGCTTTCTATTGAAGGTGGGGCAACACGCGGGCGGTTGCTGGGCAAATCCGCAGCGATCACCAAATCACGCGATATGTTACACCGTCTGGCGCCGTTGCCCACGCCGGTCCTGTTCACAGGTGCCAGCGGCACCGGCAAGGAAATCGCGGCACGCACACTGCATTCCCTGTCTGAACGTGCAGAGAAGCCATTTGTCGCCATCAACTGTGCCACCATTCCACCGGACCGAATTGCACAAGAGCTGTTTGGTCAGGCCGACGCGCAGGACCGCACCCAGGGTGGGCTGTTTTTGCATGCGGACGGCGGCACGTTGTTTCTGGATGAGATCGCGCAGATGCCGGATCAGGTGCAAGCGGCACTATTGCGCGTGCTTGAAGACCAACGCGTTCGTCCCCTGGGCGCAGAGCGTGACATACCACTGAACCTCAGGTTCCTGTTTGCGACCAACGCAGATCTTGAATTGGCGGTGCAAGAGGGGCGCTTTCGTGCTGATCTTTATCACCGGATCAATGTTGTAAACATCAAGATGCCGCCGTTGAAGGATCGGGTCGAAGACATTGTCGAGCTGGCAGCGCTGTTCATGGAGCAGTTTTCGACAACGTTGGGCATGCCGGGTCTTGAGTTGAACGAAGACACGCTCTTGAAGTTCAGCCGCTATGATTGGCCGGGCAACGTGCGTGAGCTGCGCAACCTGATTGAACGCTCAATGATCTTGGGGGAATTCCCGGAAGAGTTTGCGGGGCATGGTGGTGTGACCGGACAGGCAGCAATTGAATCGTTGGATCTGGTGACCCAGCGGCACATCATGCATGTTTTGGACGCTTGCGAAGGCAACAGGGCAGAAGCGGCGCGCCGCCTCGGTGTCTCTCGCAAAACAATCGATCGCAAATGCGCGTCCTGGGGGCTGTGATGGCGCCTATTGCGCCGCAACATCGACTGCCAAAGCTGACGGCAGCCAGATGGTAAATACCGCCCCGCCGGTGGCTTGATTGTGGGCCTGAATGATCCCACCGGCCCGTTGGATCAGCGATTGACTGATCGAAAGACCAAGCCCGGTGCCGTCGCCGCGTTTTGTGGTGAAAAACGGATCAAAAACAGCCTTTAATTGCTCGCTTGGGACACCTGGACCCGTATCTGCCACCGTAATTTCGACACCCTGCGTATCATTGCGTACAAATGGGCGCGCGGTCAGCGTCAACGCACCTTTTCCCTGCATCGCCTGGGCCGCATTGATGATCAGATTGATCAAGACCTGCTGCAACTCTCCAGGGTCAATCCGCACCTCGGGTACCGCTGCGAGCTCTTTATGGACTGCGATTTCCTGATGGGCAATTTTATGGGCTACCAGAACCAGACAGTCTTCGATGACCGGAACAACATCCAGGTTTTCGGCGAAATTCCCAAACTCGGATGGACGGGCGAATTGCAGCAACTTTCCGACAATCGCGCTGATCCGCATGATCTGGTTGTCAATCAGGTTCAATTCGGTCTCAACAGGGGCTGTTTTGTCCTCCAGCATCATCCTGATTACGTCCACATTCCCTTGGATTACGGCAACAGGATTGTTGATCTCATGCGCGACACCGGCAGTGATTTCGCCTATTGATGCGAGCTTTTCGCTCATCACCAGCTGTTGGTATGTTTCTTCCAGTTTGGCGTTTGCGTCGCTCAATTGTTCAGTGCGTTTTTCGACACGGGCGTTCAACTCATCCGCCCATTCCCGCAAGCGACGGTCACGTTCCTGCACCTGATCCAGCAACATGTCCAAGTGCTGGGCAACTTGTCCGATTTCATCCTTGTTGGAAACCAGTCCAATTCGGGCCGCCAGATTACCCTGTTCGACGCGGCGCATCGTCTTGGTCATGCGTTCCAGCGGCGCAAAAATCCCCTTGGCCAGCCACAGGAACACCGGCGCAGAAATTGCCATCACCACGATGAAAACGACAATGATGCTCCAGTAGGCCTCGCGTTTGGTCGCGGAATAGGGCGCTTCGAGGAAACCGACGTAAAGCATGCCCACCCGCTCGCCGAAACTGTCGGTCAATGGCAGATAACCGGAGATATACCAGTCGTTCACCACGAAGGCGCGGTTCAACCAGGTTTGCCCCTGCGCCAGAACCTCGTGACGCACGGCCGCTGATACGCGTGTGCCAAGAGCGCGGACATCTTCAAAAAGACGCACATTGGTCGAAACCCTTGTGTCATCGAGGAACAGAGTGGCCGTGCCTTGTCGACCCGAGCCTGACGTGTGGTCCTGATACACAAGCGCATTGATCGTATCGATAAAGTCGAGGTTGCGGTTCAACAAAATGCCACCCACCAATACACCTGAATGACCGTTTAATTGCACAGGTGCGGCAGAGTGTATGACCATTCCTCGGTCTTCGACTTTTCGGGTTGTCGGCACGGCGGCTTCAGTTTTGATCAGCGGTAAACGGGCTTGATCGGCCAAATGCGGGGAGAGCGCCTCTAGATCTTCCGCGGCAAAGATGTCGATGGCAAAACGTGTTTCACCATTGGCGGCAGCTTGAATGATTGGCCATTTGAGATGGCGTTCTTTGAGGTCGTTGGCTGGGACATAGTATAGGAAGTCGAGCTTCAAACTGTCCTGTCGTTGTGCCAGAAACTGTTGCTGCCGTCCCGCCGGTCCGTTCAAGACCTCGTTCAATGTTTCAGATTCCGCGAGGCTTTGCAGCTGGTTCCCTGAGCCGGCCTTCAAATGCTCCAAATATTGCCCTGCGATTTTCAGATCGCTTTCCACTTTGGCGATCAGAACGTCATCGTAGTCCGCATTCCACCGTGCCATCGCCAGCACCAGAAGAAGCGGGATCAGAACACTGAGCGGCAAAAGCGCCAGAAGGAGCAAGCGTAGGCGGACTGAACGCAAAAAACGGATCCTGTGGTCAAGAAGTTTGCCGATTTTTGCACAGAACAATGGCTACGTACAGTTTCCCGAACGTTTGCTTCATTCGCCTCGTAACCGACGTGACAGGGTGGGCATACGGCTGTTCGGTGAAAGCCAGATTCCAAAGAACCGTTGGCGCGCATTGGGATGCTCGACCGTGCAGGTTTGGCGGCCGTTCAGTGACAGTTGCAACTTGTTGGGAGAAGACGAGAGAGCGACATAACGGTCGCCCTTTTCCACGTTTCGGAAACATTTTTGCAACTTGCCTACAAACTGTGAATAGTCATGTGGCGTACCCTCTAAGCGTCTGATTTCGATGGCGGCTGATCCTGCTAATTTCTGTCCGCTAACGCCCTTCCGATACTTCAGCTCCAGTGCCATGGGGGTTTGCCAACTGAATTGGCTGGTCCGTTGGGTGTAGAGCGTCGCATCATAGAAGGTGACGCCGAGCCAGCGAAAAGAGGCGCTCCCCAACGGTTGAGCGTTCGCAAGCCCAACATCCGCGACAGCGACTGAAGAGAATGCAAAGACCAATATCGCTGCAAGTTTGAGCATAAACTTCTCCTTCAGGATACCAACAAATGGGATAAAGACAGACGCTGCCGCATTGGATGCAATGGCGTTTGATCTAGCTTTCCTTTGGAGTGTTTCCAGCAGCAACCGCTGATCCAGAATAACAGCGTGAACAAAAGACGGGTCAATCACATTTAAGTTACTGAACGTGAACTGATTGGTCAGTCTTCTAAAGGTTTGATCCAGACATTTTTCTTAAAACCGCTGCATGATTAAGACAGGTCAACAATTCATAACGCGTTCGGTTTGGCCGGGGTTTGGACAATTGCTCCAGATCCCAGACGTGTGTGTTTTCATTGCCTATCGCCTCAATTATACATCCAATTATGCAGGTATTGAACATGAACGATTGGACCGCAGGTTACTCCTCCGATCTTGATTACACCCACGATTTTCAACGCGAGTTGACGCCATCTTTGCTGGCCTTTTGTGCCACTTCAAAGGGCATGCGTCACGGTCTAGAGGGGGAGGGCCTAAACTATTGCGAGCTGGGTTGCGGGTATGGCATGGCTGCAAATCTTCTTGCAGCGGCCAATCCGCATATTCAGTTTTATGCGATGGATTTCAATCCGTCACATATCGTTGGAGCTTCTCAATTGGCGCAGGATGCGGGGCTGGAAAACCTGCATCTTTACGAACAGTCTTTTGATGAATTTCACACAGAGCCTTCCTTGCCTGAACAGTTTGACGTCATCTCCTTGCATGGCGTCTACACATGGGTTTCAAAGAAAAATCAACAGGTTATTCGTGATTTTATTGCCAAGCGATTGAAGCCCGGCGGGCTTGTCTATGTGAGCTACAATACATTGCCCGGGTGGGCGGCGGCCACTCCGCTTAGCCGTCTCTTTGCAGATCGAATTCAAAACGGCACAGGTTCTGTGGCAGATCGGATTGAAGCTGCGCTTGAGTTTTGTGAGATGCTTCAGGCCACCGGCGCGAAGTATTTTACGGACAATCCGGCCTTGGAAAAGCGGCTCAAGAAAATGCGGTCCATGTCCAAGAATTATCTCGCGCATGAGTATCTTTCGAAGGGTTGGCAGCCAGTGCACTTCTCGGACATGGCGGAAGATATGGCCAGTGCTAAGTTGACCTTCCTGGGCTCGGCAAACCCGATCGACCACCTGGATGATCTGAATCTGCAACCGGAACACAGTGCGTTGTTGGAACAGGAGGTCGACCCGATCGAGCGAGAAAGCCTGCGCGACATTTTGGTGAATGAGCAATTCCGGACTGACATCTTTATCCGTGGTAACAACGCCCATACTGAACGAGGCGCCGTTGGAGCATGGTTCGATACACCGCTTGCGCTTACGCGCCCGTTTAATGGTGAACTTCCGCAAATCAAATGGCGGCTTGGTTTGGTTCCGTTGGAGCTGCACCAATGTGCGCCAATTCTGAGGGCTTTGTCGCAGGGCCCGGCAACGGTCAAGGACCTGCTAGACCAAGGGGCATTTGGCGAAATGGCATGGGGTCAGATTACGCATCTTTTGACCACACTTGTCGGAGCAAGCCACATCACTCCCTGTCTGCCTTTGGAAGGTGCGGCTGCGCGCGAATTGACCTGCAACGCGATGAACAAGGCAGTCTGCAAACGCGCTGAAGACAGTGAAAACATTCATTTCCTAGCTTCGCCAGTGACCGGTGGTGGCATTCAGGTAAACCGATTTGAACAGCTGTTCTTAATCGCAATGCATGAAGGGCGTGAAACACCTGAGCAATGGGCGGAGTTGGCATGGATGATACTGGCGCCGCAGGGGCAACGCGTGTTGAAGGATGGACGTCAGTTGGAAACACCTGAAGAAAACCTGGCAGAGCTCTGTGCCCAGGCCAAGGAATTCGCAGTCACGCGATTGCCGATTCTAAAGAAGCTCGGCATCACTTTCTGAGGTCTGTGCCACACAAAAGGGCCACGCGATGCGTGGCCCTTTTGTTAATCAAGAATATGTGTGCGGTGTTAGGCGATCAACGCGCCCATAGCCCGGCCGGTGTCCAGCATACGGTTGGAGAAACCCCATTCGTTGTCGTACCAGCTCACGACACGGACCAAACCTTCTGACGTAACTGAAGTTTGCGCCGCGGCATAGGTTGACGAGTGGATGTCGTGATTGAAATCGATGGAGACCAACGGCTCGTCGCTAAAGGCCAGGATACCTTTGAGTTTGCCCTCAGAAGCAGCTTTCACCGCCGCATCGATCGCCTCTTTAGAGGCTTCATTTTCCGGAACGAAAGTCAGATCTACCAGCGAAACATTCGGAGTCGGAACGCGGATCGCAGAGCCTTCCAGACGGCCTTTCAGATGGGGTAGAACTTCTGAAATCGCACGGGCTGCGCCGGTGGATGTAGGGATCATCGACATTGCCGCCGCACGTGCGCGATACAGATCTTTGTGCGTGGTATCATGCGTCGGTTGGTCGCCTGTGTAGGCATGGATGGTGGTCATGTAGCCTGTTTTGATGCCAAACGTATCGTCCAGAACTTTCGCCAGCGGCGCCAGGCAGTTTGTCGTGCACGACGCGTTGGACACGATGACATCATCCGCGGTCAGATCTTGGTGGTTAACACCGAAGACAACTGTGCGGTCGCTTTCTTTGCCGGGGGCTGAAATCAGCACACGCTTGGAACCGTTTTGCAGGTGGAGCGCTGCTTTGTCACGCGCGGTGAACAGGCCGGTGCATTCATAGGCGATGTCCACATCGCTCCATGGCAACTCTTCGGGATTGCGGATTGCTGTCAGGCGGATGGATTGGGTGCCGACTTTCATGGTTTCACCATCGACGGTGACATCTTGGCCCAGACGGCCGTGAACACTGTCGAATTTCAGCAGGTGCGCCAGCGTCTCGGGCGGAGACAGGTCGTTGATGGCAACAACTTCGATGTCTTGAACATCGTTTTCCAGAATGGCGCGCAGCACGTTACGGCCGATACGGCCAAAACCATTAATTGCGATTTTCAGGGTCATGTGGGCCTCCTCCGGGAATTTCCGGGATGAATTTAGAGTCATTCGGAATGATCGCGTTACCGGTAGCGGTAACATCGCCCGAAATCAAGTCCTGATGCGATAGAGACCTCGTCGCGCATGGTTCAGAAAACGGGTGCAACCACCTGCATCGCAGATGGTTTGCAGAGCTCGCTTGACGCAGGATTAAGCAGCGCGACCGGGGCGTGCCGTTTCTTGCCTTTTGTGCAGTTTGAAGTCGCAAATGAGACCAGCCAGGCGGCTAGACCGGGTCGCTATGTCGCCAGATGCGGACTGTGTTTCCTTCGCCATTGAAGTGTTTTGCCCAGCAAGATTGTTAATGACTTTCATAGAGGACGCGAGGTCATGAAGGCTGCTGATCTGGTCCTGGGACGCTTCCGAAATGCGGGTCAAAACATCGTCCATTCGGGTAATCTCGGTCGAGATCTCCTCCAATGCGGCGCCGGTGCGATCGACCAATTGCACACCTGAGTTCACATGTGTTCCGCTTTCATCAACAAGCTGTTTAATTTCCATGGCAGCATTGCTGGCCCGTTGTGCCAAGGCGCGCACTTCTGATGCGACCACGGCAAACCCTCGGCCTGCATCTCCCGCCCGCGCAGCTTCAACGCCTGCATTGAGCGCCAAAAGGTTTGTTTGGAAGGAAATATCTTCGATCATCGAGATGATCTGACCGATCTGTTCGGACGAGTTCTGAATGCGGCTCATAGCGTCCACCGCTTCTCGCATAACTTCGGCAGAAGTGTTGGCGCGTTCGCGTGCGGCACCTGCAAGGCCAGCAGCTGAGACGATTTCTTTGCCAAAGCTTTCGACCTCGGTCGACAACGAGTCAACGCGTTCGGTCGTATCACGAATGGTGTCGACCTGTTCATTGGTTCTGGACGCCAGATCCAGGGCGGAAGCCTTCATAGCGGCTGACGCGTGGTCCAAGTCGGAAACTGTTTCGGCAATAGACGCAAGAACGGTCCGTAGACGCTCGGAAGCAGTGTTGAAATCGCAGCGGATTTCATCGTACTGGCCGTCCAATGGTTCATCAAAGTGGCTGGTCAGATCTGCTTTTGCCAATGCGGCAAGCCCTTCGGTCACCAGCTCCACGACGCGGCCATGTTTGGCGTTCAATTCCGCTTCGTCGGAGGCTTTTAACTCTTCGGCGGCCCGGCGCATGGCCAGCGTTTCTTGCTTAAAATGGTAGATCGCTTTAGCCATTTTGCTCAGCTCGTCTTTTCGATTGATCCCCGGAACAAAGACATCGAATTTGCCTTGTGCAAACTCATGCACAACTGTGGTCAGAGTTTTTATCCGCGAGATCATGCGTTCGAAAACGAAGAGTGAGAAGAGCCCCATAAAAACCATGGTACCAATGCAAATCCACAGGAAGCTTTGCAGTTTCTGATTTGCTTTGGCGTATATTGAGTCTGACATCGTCGTGATTTGTTTGTCCAGGTCCATCTCGACGCTGCGCAGATGATCGATCCACTGCGTAGAAAGGTCAAACCACTGGGGCGCTGTCAGACCTTGGTAATCGCCCGTGCCAAAACCGGTTTTGATGATGTGGCGTGCCGCCTCGAGCGCTTCGAAATGACCGCCTGAATAAATGCGAGTCTCCAGTTGCATCTCGTGAAGGAGAATTTCCGCTTCCTCCAACAGGCCCTGCTCTGCGCCAGTTAACGCGACAAAGCGATTGTACAATGGCAGGTCGAATTCAGTTGAAAGGCCCGTTGCACCGGCTGCACGTTCAAGGCCGGCTTTTTCCTTGGCGGCAGAGATAAGTGTTCTGATCTCTAGAATAACTTGGATGGATCCACGAGTTTCACCCTTTTCGATATGATGAGATACGGCGAGTAGATCGTGAATTAGCGTGGTGTAAAACTCTACAGCTGCTTTCAGATCGTAGTCCCCCTTTACGACACTCTCACGGACGGCAGTGAGCTGCGCCAGTTCATCCGTCATCTTGGCATAGCTATCCGCATGGTCTTCTTTTAAATCCTGTGTGTCGTGCAGGACTGGAGTAATCAGAACGTCAGTCTCGGAATGTTGTTGGATGAGTTCGGGGGAAAAATTGCTGCCTTGTGAGGCAAGAAATCCAGCGGTGTAGCCCCGTTCACGCTGCAACTCGTGAACCAGATTTGCGATATGTGTTTCTTCGTGGATTTTCTTACTCGAGGTTAAGGCGTGGTCGCGAGTAGCGCGCTCAGTCTCAAGGTGGAGCACCGCAAACAGGCCCGAAAGGGCAAGCAGAGGTAGAATAATTGTAACCATTACAACACGAAGCTTCATCGGGGCCTCCGAAACAACTGAACGGAGTGCAAGTTACGCAGCGTGAATTGAATAGAGAGTTAATTTAACGCATTAAGGTTGTGTTTTGTGATCGTGGTTCGAATGGGGTTCTATCGTAAGACTATGATTTAAATGGATATATATGGTATCGTTAAATCTTCGAAACAGATGGCTGCGGTACAGTATCATCGCGTGAAACTCGAGATTGCAGCCGCTTTTTGGAAACCGCTCACCTTCCGAGGTGCTCTGCAAAATTAACGTCTGTCTGAGTCAACGGCCCTGAGGTTTCGTCGAAGGAATCAATCAAGTGGGCGGCACTACAGACCGCAAAATGGGTCACAAGGCCGATTTGACATTAGAAAAATCGAGGAAATTTCCTGGTGCTGCTGGAGAGAATCGAACTCTCGACCTCTCCCTTACCAAGGGAGTGCTCTACCTCTGAGCTACAGCAGCGCCGGTGTGGGGGCTTCTAGGCATATTCGAAAAGGGATGCAAGAGGATCTAGACGGTTTTTTCACACTAAGTTACAGAAGTTTCATGGCTGATCCAAAAACACCAAAAAAACAAACGTCCGGCGCAACACGGGAAGACCGGTTGAAGGTTGCGTTGAAGGCGAATATGGCCCGCCGCAAGGCTCAGGCGAAGGCGCGTTCCACGAAACAGGTGGATGCAGCAGGCAAAACCGAAGGGTAGGACGATACGATGGATTCGATTGTGGTGACGGGCAATGGCCCATTGAACGGACAGATTGAAATTGCTGGCGCTAAAAACGCTTGCCTGACCTTGATGCCTGCGACGCTGTTGACTGAGGAGCCGTTGACGCTGACGAATGCGCCGCGGCTCAGCGATATTCGCACAATGACGGTTCTGTTGCAGTCATTGGGAGCAGAGGTGTCCGCATTGCAGGATGGCAAGGTACTGGCAATGTCCAGCCATGACATCCACAACCACACGGCGGAATACGACATCGTGCGCAAGATGCGGGCGTCTATTCTGGTGCTTGGACCGATGCTGGCACGTGATGGGCATGCAATTGTGTCGCTGCCCGGTGGTTGTGCAATTGGTGCCCGTCCAGTTGACCTGCACCTCAAGGCTCTGGAAGCGCTGGGGGCTGAGTTGGAGCTGAAGGACGGTTATGTTCACGCCAAGGCTCCGGGTGGGCGTCTGGTCGGTGGAACAATTGATTTCCCATTTGTTTCCGTGGGCGCAACCGAGAATGCGTTGTTGGCTGCGGTTTTGGCCAAGGGAACAACGGTCATCAATAACGCCGCGCGCGAGCCTGAGATTGTCGATCTGGTTGAATGCCTTCGCAAGATGGGCGCCCAGATCGAAGGTGAAGGCAGATCCACCATTACAGTTCAGGGTGTTGACCGCCTGAATGGCGCGACTCATCCGGTTGTGGCTGATAGGATTGAGCTGGGCACCTATATGCTGGCACCCGCAATTTGCGGCGGTGAGGTTGAGCTGTTGGGCGGTAGCATGGATCTGATCGGTGCATTTGTCGAGAAACTGGAAGCAACTGGCGTGTCCGTCGAGGCGACGCCCAACGGCGTTCTCGTCTCGCGCAAGAATGGCCGCGTACAGGCCGTGGATGTGACAACCGAACCGTTCCCCGGATTTCCGACCGACCTTCAAGCGCAGATGATGGCCTTGTTGTGCACAGCCGAGGGCACCAGTGTCCTTGAAGAGAAAATTTTTGAAAACCGGTTTATGCACGCGCCTGAATTGATGCGTATGGGTGCACAGATTGATGTCTCTGGCGGAACCGCCAAGGTGACCGGGGTCGAAAAACTAAAAGGTGCGCCGGTCATGGCCACCGATTTGCGGGCGTCTGTGTCTTTGATTCTGGCGGGTCTTGCCGCCGAAGGAGAGACCCGCGTGAGCCGTGTGTACCACCTGGATCGCGGTTATGAAAAAGTCGTTCGTAAATTGTCCGGTGTCGGCGCCCAGATCGAGCGGGTCAAGGAGGGGTAATGGCTGACGCGACGTTTGAAGACGGACGCGAAGCGCCGCTGAACCTTGGGGCGATGGATGCCCAAGATCTTGAGGTCCTTTCTGCGCTTGCACAAGACGCGGTGTTTCCAATCACCGAGATGAAGTGGGTGCCAAGTGAGCGCCGCTTTGTGGTCTTGCTGAACCGGTTTCGTTGGGAAGATCGGGTCGGCGCCGAACAGCGGGGACGCGCCGTGGAACGTGTGCAATCGCTTCTGGTCATCGACAATGTGTTGGCAGTGGCGTCACAGGGTATCGATCGAAATGATCGCGACACGGTCTGTTCCCTTTTGTCGGTTGGGTTCGAGGAAACCGGTGAGGGCAGTGGTTTTGTTCACCTCACGCTTGCGGGTGATGGCGGCGTGCGGTTGAAAGTCGAAGCGCTGGAAGCCGGTCTAAAAGATGTTACGCGCCCCTACGGCGCGCCGTCTGGCCAGGCGCCTCAGCACCCCGAATAACTCGGTTATTTTGCCTCGTAACAATACTGAAAATACTCCCGACGCTTGAGGAACTGATCACGCCTCGCTATTCGGGGGCAAAGGAGAGCCGTCATGCCCGTATTTTTGAACACATCGGACACGGACTTTGAGACGCGTTTCACCGCTTTGTTAGGCGCCAAACGCGAAGACAGTCCGGATGTTGATGCCATTGTTGCAGATATCATCGCCGATGTGCGTGCACGCGGTGACGCTGCTGTGTTGGAGCTGACCGCCAAGTTTGATCGGCTTGAACTTTCGGCTGAGGATCTACGGTTTAGCGAAAACGAGATCGACGCGGCGATTGCGCAGGTTTCCGACAGTGATCGTGCCGCCCTTGAATTGGCAGCCGAACGGGTCCGTGCCTATCACACGCGGCAGATGCCACGGGACGAACAATGGACGGATGGGGCGGGCGCCACATTGGGTTGGCGCTGGTCCGCGGTCTCTGCGGCGGGACTGTATGTTCCGGGCGGGCTTGCGACCTATCCATCGTCCGTTTTGATGAATGCAATTCCGGCAAAGGTCGCGGGCGTTGATCGTCTGGCTATGACGGTTCCAACCCCAGACGGCGATGTCAATCCGCTGGTTCTGTTGGCGGCGCGGATTTCGGGCGTTGATGAGATTTACCGTGTGGGCGGTGCCCAGGCGATTGCGGCCTTGGCCTATGGCACCGAGACAATTCAGCCGGTGGACAAGATCACGGGGCCGGGCAACGCCTTTGTCGCGGCGGCCAAACGTCGGGTTTTTGGCAAGGTCGGCATCGATATGATCGCTGGCCCGTCCGAGATTCTGGTGATTGCGGACAAGGACAACACGCCTGACTGGATTGCGCTTGATCTGCTGAGCCAGGCTGAACACGACGAAAGCGCGCAATCGCTGCTGATCACCGACGACGAAGCCTTTGGCCGTGCGGTGGCTGACGCGGTGAATGCACGACTTGAGACCTTAGAGCGGCGTCAAATTGCCGGTGCCAGCTGGCGCGACTATGGCGCGGTGATCACTGTGCGTGATCTGGACGAGGCGGCGGCACTGTCGAACCGGATTGCACCGGAACACTTGGAGCTCTGCGTGGCGGACCCCGAAGCGTTGAGCCTCAAAACAGTGCACGCCGGTGCGATCTTCCTGGGGCAATTTACGCCGGAGGCGATTGGCGACTATGTGGGTGGGCCGAACCACGTTCTGCCAACCGCACGTTCTGCGCGCTTCTCATCCGGTCTGTCGGTGATGGACTTTTTGAAACGCACCACGCTGAGCCAGATGACACCTGCCGCGCTCGCGGCCATTGGCCCGGCTGCGGAAGCATTGGCGCAAAGCGAAAGCTTGGAAGCGCATGGACTGTCGGTGCGTGCGCGATTGGACAGTTTAAACGGTTGATGATAGCGTTTCCGGAAATTTGCGGAAACTTACGACCTTGGATGGATTGTGCTGCGCTGCAGCATAAGCTAATTACATAGGATCAGCTTATGCTGAGTGAAGGTCCATCAAGTGCTGAGGTCTATAAAATGAGCTACATCAGTCAAATTGAACTGGACGACCGGAATTTGCCCGCGCCCACGCCGGAAATTGCCCAAGAGCGCAAAGTGGCAATTTTCGACCTGATCGAGGAAAACAGTTTCGTCCTTCCCCCGCGTGACGGGCAAGAGATCCCCAATGGCCCCTATCATTTGGCCCTGGCGATCCGGGACAAACGTCTGGTTTTCGATCTGGATACAGAAGCTGGGCAAAAGGCGGCGGAGTTCCATCTGTCGTTGTCGCCTTTTCGCCAAGTGGTCAAAGATTACTACCAGATCTGCGAAAGCTACTTTGATGCGGTGAAAAATTTACCGCCAAGTCAGATCGAAACCATCGACATGGCGCGCCGAGGCATCCACAATGAAGGAAGCCGCGTGCTGCAGGAACGTCTTGACGGTAAAGCAGAGATCGATACCGATACTGCGCGCCGCCTGTTTACGCTGATCTGTGTTTTGCATTTTGGAGCCTGACATTGGAGAAACTGCCGCATTCGGTCCTGTTTTGTTGTGACCACAACGCGGTCCGGTCCCCGATGGCAGAAGGGATCATGAAGAAATTCTATGGCGCCGGGACGTACGTTCAATCCGTCGGCGTCAAGAATGATATGGAGATTGACGGGTTTTCGATCTCTGTTTGTCAGGAAATCAATGTTGAATTGGGGCGACACCGCTCCCGTTCCTTTGACGAGATGGAGCAATGGGGCGATGATCTGTCGTCCTTTGATCTGGTGGTGGCCTTGTCACCTGCGAGCCAACGCCGTGCTTTGGATCTCACCCGATTTTTCCATCTAGATGTCGAATATTGGCCAATAATGGACCCTACTGGGCTAGGGGAAACGCGGGACGCCAAGTTAGAGATGTATCGCCAAACACGCGATCAGATCATCCAATGTTTGACCAAACGTTGGGGCGAACCAAGGGAATTCGAATGAGCGAGACCATCCAACGCTACTTTGCAGCGTTTAACGCCGGTGACATCGATGGGATGCTGACCTGTCTGTCCGATGACATTGCCCACCATGTGAACGAAGGTAAGATCCGCGTCGGCAAGGCGAAATTTGCCGAATTCTGCGCCCATATGGACCGGTGCTACAAGGAAGAGCTGACCGATATGGTTATCTTTCCCAACGCCGACGGGACACGGGCTGCGGCGGAGTACATCGTCAACGGCACGTATCTGGCCACTGATGAGGGTCTGCCTGTGGCCAATGGGCAAAGTTATCGCCTACCTGCCGGATCGTTTTTTGATCTAGCCGACGGCAAAATCGCGCGGGTGACCACATATTACAATCTCTCCGATTGGATTGCACAGGTGACGTCCGGTGTCAGTCAAGATTGAGAGCCTGTCAGGTGCTGCGCTAGACCGCGCCTTGCCGGACCTTGCCCGCCTGCGGATCGCGGTGTTTCGCGCCTTTCCCTATCTGTACAATGGCTCGGATGAGAATGAACAACACTACTTGCGGTCCTACAAAAACAAGGCCCGGGCTGTCCTTGTTGCGGCGATAAGCGATGGAAAAATCATTGGTGCGGCGACTGCTATGCCGCTTGCAGAACACGGCGACGCCAGCCAGTTGCATGGAGATGCAGTTGATATCGACGATGTCTTCTACTGTGCCGAAAGCGTTCTGCTGCCCGAATACCGTGGCCAGGGCATTGGGCATGCATTCTTTGATCACCGCGAAAATTTCGCGAGACAACATGGGTTTGGCACTAGCGCATTTTGCAGCGTGATCCGGCCGCCATCTCATCCGATGCGCCCCGCCGGTTATCGACCTTTGGACGCGTTTTGGGGCAAACGCGGCTATGCGCCCATGCCGGGTGTGACGGCGCGGTTTTCCTGGGTCGATGTTGGGGACACTCAAGAGAGCACCAAGACGCTACAGTTCTGGGCGCGCAAACTCTAACTCGTACCCGCAATGCAGGAGAACCAGGTGAAGATCGCAACATCCGCCTACCCGCTAGATTGGCTCGACAGTTGGAACCAATACGAGGACAAGATTGCCGCCTGGGTTGCTGAGGCCGCCGGACAGGGGGCAAATCTGCTGGTTTTCCCGGAATACGCGGCAATGGAGTTGTCAACGCTTGCGGGGCAAGAGGTCGCCGCAGATCTGGAACGTTCTATCCACGCTGTGTCCGAACGGATGGAGGACGCCAACGCGTTGCACGCAACACTCGCAGCCGAGCATCAGGTTCATATTCTTGGCGCGTCGGCTCCGGTAATGGCAGGCTTCCCGCGTCCCGTAAACCGCGCGCAGCTCTTTGCGCCACAAGGTTCAAGCGGTCACCAAGACAAACAAATCATGACCCGGTTCGAGCGCGAAGATTGGGACATCGTGCCAGGCGACGGACTGCGCTTGTTTGACAGTTCTCTGGGAAAAATCGGAGTGTTGATCTGCTACGACAGCGAGTTCCCATTGCTTGGGCGGGCGCTGTCCGAGGCCGATGTCGTGCTTGTACCAAGCTGCACAGAAGGGCTGGCCGGATACAGTCGTGTGCGCATTGGTGCGATGGCGCGGGCGTTAGAGAATCAATACGTCACCGCAATGTCCTCGATTGTGGGGGCTGCCGATTGGTCCGAGGCGGTGGATATCAATACCGGGGCAGGCGGCATTTTCGCTCCCCCAGATCACGGGTTTCCGGACACCGGGGTCATCGCGCAGGGCGAACTGAACGTGCCTGGCTGGACCTATGGCGATGTAAACTTGGAACAAATCGACAAAGTACGCGCAGATGGGGGTGTTTTGAACCGGCTCCACTGGCAGGAACAGTCCGCACGCATCAAAATGACCTCAAATATCAGCTTGGTGTGATTGCGCCCTTGAAAAAAAGGCAAAAAGCCCTCATTTAGGCCCACGTCCCGTGGAGAATGCGGGAAGTTGTGTAAAGGAGAGACCATGGCCAAGGAAGATACGCTCGAATTTCCCGGTGTCGTGAAGGAACTCCTGCCAAATGCGACGTTTCGGGTCGAGCTAG
Organism: uncultured Paracoccaceae bacterium; assembly: GCA_947497985.1. Classification (GTDB taxonomy): domain Bacteria; phylum Pseudomonadota; class Alphaproteobacteria; order Rhodobacterales; family Rhodobacteraceae; genus Epibacterium. The sequence goes on along the minus strand of CANMIX010000018.1, from coordinate 3,156 downwards.
AAAACGGCCATGAGATCATCGCACATACGGCAGGCAAGATGCGCAAGAACCGCATCCGTGTTCTGGCTGGCGACAAAGTACAGGTGGAAATGACCCCCTATGACCTGACCAAAGGTCGGATCAACTACCGCTTCAAGTAAGCAGATCCGAAATGGTGTTCAAAGCCCGGCCTGTGCCGGGCTTTTGTTTTTCGGCGCACCGGCGTATCACCACTGCGACAATGAGTTTTGAGGACAAGATGGCGTTCATTCTCGGATCGGGCAGCCCGCGCAGGCTGGATTTGTTACGACAGTTGGGGGTCGAACCCTCGGCCGTCAGCCCTCCTGATGTGGATGAGACCCCGCTCAAATCCGAACTGCCGCGCCCCTATTGCACCCGTGTGACCCGCGCCAAGGTGGATGCGGTTACAGCCGGACCTGATGACGTGGTGCTTTGTGCGGATACCACCGTGGCTTTGGGGCGCCGCATTCTGGGGAAACCCAAGGACGCTGGCCAGGCTGCCGAATACCTGTGGGCGCTGTCTGGGCGCCGCCATCGCGTGATTACCTCCGTCGCTGTACGCAAGGGCGACCGGGTCTGGGCAACCGATGTGGTCAGCCAGGTGCGCATGAAACGCCTGTCTGACGAAGAACTCAATGCCTATCTCGCAAGCAACGATTGGCAAGGCAAGGCAGGCGCCTATGCGATCCAGGGTCCGGCCGGGGCCTTTATCCCCTGGATCAGCGGATCGTTCACCGGAATTGTCGGCTTGCCCTTGGCCGAAACTGCAAATCTGCTGCGCGCCGCCGGCGTGCCAGTCTTTCAACAGGAGGTCGCCGAATGAAGGGCCGCTCTATCATCTTGGACCATCTGAACGAACGCGAAGCCGCAGCGCTTATCGTGGACGGCGTGTTGGAAGATTTCTACATCGAAAGCGATGCTCCAGCGCCTGGAACAATCTATCGCGCCCGTGCGGATCGCCCGGTCAAAGGGCAGGGTGGTATGTTCCTGACAACCCCTGACGGTCCTGCGTTTCTGCGGCAGGTCAAGGGGCTTGCGCCGGGGCAGATGATGCTGGTGCAGGTGACTGGATACGCTGAGCCCGGCAAGGCCATTCCAGTCACTCAAAAGCTATTGTTCAAGAGCCGCTATGCCATTGTGACGCCAGATGCGCCGGGGTTGAACATTTCGCGCTCGATCCGAGACGAGGACGAGCGTGACCGCCTGCTGGAGATCGCCCATGACATCGCCGGAGAGCTGCCCTACGGGCTCATCCTGCGCTCTGCCTGTGCGGGCGTGGACCCGGATGATATCGCCGATGATATCCAGACCATGTGCAACCTTGCCACCCAGGTGTTGGATGACCCGGGCGAGGGTCCTGAAGTGTTGTCAGAAGGCGATGGTCCCCATCTGCTGGCCTGGCGCGACTGGGTGGAGCCTGCTGTAATCGAAAGCACCCCCGGCGGATTTGAACGCCACGCGGTACTCGACGCATTGGATGTGGTTCAAGGGATCCAAGAGCCCCTGTCCGGTGGCGCCTTCTTGTTTGTAGAACCCACCCGCGCCCTTATCGCCGTCGACGTCAATACAGGCCAAGACACATCGCTCGCCGCTGGGATCAAAGCAAACATGGCCTGCGCAAAGGCCTTGCCCCGAGTGCTGCGTGTGCGAGGACTGGGTGGGCAGATTGTGCTGGACCTCGCGCCGATGCCGAAAAAAGACCGCCGCGCCTTTGAATCCGCGCTGCGCGCAAGCCTGAAATCCGACAGCGAAGAGACGATCATGGTAGGCTGGACCAACCTCGGGCATTTTGAATTGCAGCGCAAACGAGGTCGTACTCCGGTGCGGGAGCTTTTGCCATGAGCTGCCCGATTTGCGCCGAAGACACCGTGGCGGACTACCGGCCGTTCTGTTCCCGACGCTGTGCGGATATTGACCTCGCGAAATGGATGAATGGGTCCTATGCGATGCCCAGCCAAGACCCGCAAGATGCTGAAGACGCTCTAAATATTTTGGAAAACGCCCCCCGGCCGGAACAAAGTTGAAAAACTTGTAAAATCCCTCTGGACACTCCCGGCGGGACCGCATAGAACGCCCCCACCCAAGGCGAAACGCCTTCCCGTGCCCGGGTAGCTCAGGGGTAGAGCAGTGGATTGAAAATCCTCGTGTCGGTGGTTCGATTCCGCCCCCGGGCACCATTAGATTAAACTTAAGTCCTTGATTATTCTGCATAAACAGACGCAGGAGCTTAAGAAATTGTCACACATTCCGTACACAATTATGAGAAATCAGACCTTCTACTACAATAGGAGGACTCCAAAGAATGCCGTTGGACTTTACGGACCGTCAATCCGAGTGAAGCTTGGAACTGACGAGGCCCAAGCTGCAATATTGGCCCAGCGCTTGACGGGACTCTTGGATAGAAGTTTCCGATCGGGTCACAGGCTTGACCTAGCATCTATCTCCGAGGCATTCGAACCAAAGGTGAAACGACTGTCAGAGGTGGCGTCTGAGTATCTAGAGCTAAAACAAATAGCGCCAAAACCCATTGAACTTGCCGTGCAGGCGGTTTGCGAGGTTGCCGGGGACAGGGACATATCCTCTTACACAAGAGACGACAGTAAGGCATTCGTCAATCTTCTGCACTCTCGTGGTAACACCAGTGGGACCATCCGCAGGAGAACCAACAGTATTTGCGCCCTGCTCAACTACGGCTTTGCTGAACTGGAAATCGAAAAACGGAATCCATTCTCTCGGCTGATCATCAAGAACGAAGGGCAAGACACAAAGAAGCGAGGCACCTTCACCAAAGAACAGCTACAGAAGGGCTATGAAGAGGCTCTATCGTCGCAAAGTCCAATCCGGTTGCTGATGCCTATTCTTGGCGAGACAGGTTGCAGGCTTGGTGAGGTCGTTGGTCTGAGGCTCGAAGACATAGACCTTGACCAAGAGGTTATTCACATCCGCCCAAACCCTAAGAGACGCCTCAAGACGACAGGGAGCGAGAGATCCTTGCCCTTGGTCGGCTACGGGCTGAAGGCCATGAGAGAGGCTTTCCGTCAGTCCGGCGATGGGTGGCTTTATCCTCGTTACATCCATGTGGCCTTCCCCCACTGAAGTGGTCCTCCGCTATGTTTAGTAAAACGGAGGAAACACATGGCCAACAAGCGACCGAAG
>CANMIX010000017.1 GCA_947497985.1 uncultured Paracoccaceae bacterium | reverse complement strand
AGAAAATACTCCTCGGGCATATAACCGACCTGGCGGATGTAGTCTTTTGAGACAAACATATGCGCGCCAAAAACAAAATCGACCGCGCCTTCAGCGGGGAACTCGGTCTGATCGGCCGCTTTGCGATTGTTCAAAAGCGAGGTGATCCCCGTCCAGCGATTGATCCGCCCGCCGTCGCTTTGGATGATATTCTGATCCGCGCCATAACAGACACGGCCGCCGATCATGCCAAACTGGCCCAGCTCAGCCGCCCGTGTTTCCAAGGCCGCAGCCGTGTCCGGCAAGACCACCGCATCGGGGTTCAGGATCCAGATGTGATCCACATCTTCCATCCCCATAAAGGCCCGCAGCCCATGGTTCACACCGCCAGCAAAGCCGTGGTTCTGCGCCAGCCGCCACAACGCCACAGTGCCAGGCGCAATTGCGCTGGGTTGCGTGGCGTGGTGGGTGGTTTTGTCCGCCAGGTCTGATCCCGCCAGAAGTGCGCCCGCATCCGCGTCGGATCCGTCCTCGGTCGATCCATTGTCGACCACCAGAATGCGCAGATCCGCGTCACGGCTCGCCAAAAGGCTCTGGACACAGTCCAACAACAGCGGCCCCGTGTTAAAGGCAACCAAGACAACCCCTGTAGTCATGGGCGGGCTCCTGAAAATATCTTAAAAAATTAAGCACTCTATACACTTGGTGTACAAAGGCCGGGGCCACAGTCAAGGGAGGCCGGACCGTCTTAGGGTGGTTTTCACGCGACCGTAATCAAAACGCCCGCTGCGCAATCAGCACAGTATTTACCATAACATTGATTACGCGCGATATATAAGACCGCGATAACCCTGCGTTCAAACCGCATAATAGCCGCGATACCAGTCGACAAACCGCGCCACACCGGTGCGCAGATCCGTGTGTTGCTGCACCCCCGTCAGTGCCTCCAACAGCGTGGTATCGGCCCAGGTGGCGGGCAGATCGCCTGCCTGCATCGGCAAGAGGTTCTGCTGTGCGCCCTTACCGGTGGCAGCCTCGATCGCGGCGATGAATTCGGTCAGCTGCACCGGTTTGGAATTGCCAAGGTTCACAATCCGCCAGGGCGCGGCCGGCGACAGGCTGTCGCTGGCATGGGCGGGCGCTCCGGCCACCGGCACCGCATCGATCAGGGCGACAATCCCGGCCACCAGATCATCAATATAGGTGAAATCCCGGCTCATATCGCCGTGGTTATAGACGTCGATGGGCGTGCCTTCCAAAATCGCCTTGGTGAATTTGAACAGCGCCATATCGGGGCGCCCCCAGGGGCCATAGACGGTGAAGAACCGAAACAGGGTGATCGGCAGATCGTAAAGATGCGCATAGGAATGGGCCATCGCCTCACCCGCCTTTTTGGTGGCGGCATAAAAGGACAAGGGATGATCGGACGCCGCCGTTTCCCCATAGGGCATCTGGGTGTTGGCCCCATAGGCGGATGAACTGGAGGCCAACAGCATATGGGCCGGCGGATGGGCACGGGCCGCTTCCAGCAGCTCAAACGTGCCAGCAATATTGCTGTCCAAATAGGCGCGTGGATTGTCGATCGAATAGCGCACGCCGGCCTGGGCCGCCAAATGGATCACCACGTCAAACTTATGGTCGGCAAAGAGATCGAGCAGCAGGCCCGGCGTCTCCACTGCGCCTTCGACGAACTGGAAATCCCCCTGCACTTGCGCCAGACGGTCCCGCTTTAGAGCCACATCGTAATAATCGCTCAGCGCATCCAGACCCACCACGCGATAGCCCGCAGCCAACAGCGCCTGACAGCAGTGATAACCAATAAACCCAGCCCCCCCCGTCACCAAAGCGGTTTTGGCGGGCAGTGATGCGGATGCAGGATTGGCGGCACGGGTCATGGTCAGCTCTCCTTCACGGGTCAGACCCAAAACGGCTGGCCTGCCCTGAATGTGCTGCTTGAACACTGCCCTAGGGGCGAAGGCAAGCCCCCATTGGCGGGCTTGCCTTGCTTGTTATCTTTGCTACAGACCCCGGCTTACTGGCGGGCGTAGACATCCTCATAGCGGATGATGTCGTCTTCGCCCAAATAGCTGCCGGTCTGCACTTCGATCAGCACCATGGGCACCTTGCCCGGGTTTTCCATCCGATGGGTGGCGCCCAGGGGGATATAGACCGACTGGTTCTCACTCACCAATTTGACCTCTTCGTCCACGGTGACCTTGGCAGTGCCTTCCACCACGATCCAATGTTCCGAGCGGTGGTGGTGGCTTTGCAAGCTGAGCGACGCACCGGGGTGGACCAGAATGCGTTTCACCTGGAAGCGTTCGCCAATCACCAGGCTTTCAAACCAGCCCCACGGCCGGTGATCCTTGGGAAATTGCACCGCCTGTTTGGCGGATTTCGCCTTGAGCGCGGCCACGGCTTTTTTCACATCCTGGGTCCGGTTGGCATCCGCCACCAAAACCGCATCGGGCATGGCCACGGTGATAATATCCTTGAGGCCGATACCCACCACTTCAAGGCCTGCATCCTCGGACCGCAGGAGGCTGTTTTCACAATCAATCGCGGTGGCATTGTCCGATGTCACCACCCCATCCGCATCGGGGCCGCTTTCGCGCCAGACCGCGTCCCAACCGCCCAGATCAGACCAGCCGGCCGCAAAGGGCACCACCGTCAGATTGTCCGCCCGTTCCATCACCGCATAATCGAGGGAGATATCTTCGGCCCCCTCCCAAGCGGGCGGGTCAAGACGCAGGAAGCCCAGATCGGTCTGCCCCGCATCCACCGCCGTCTGAACCGGTTCCATCAGGGACGGCGCATGGGTGCGGAAGGCTGCCAGAATGGTTTTGACCGAGAACAGGAAGATGCCCGCGTTCCACAGGTATTGGCCCGAGGCCAGCATGTCCTCAGCCGTTTTCAGATCGGGTTTTTCGACAAAGCGTTTCAAGGCGATGGGAGTAGGCGCAAAATCACCGGGATCACCATCCAGCTCCAGATAGCCATATCCAGTCTCCGCATGGGTGGGTTTGATGCCAAAGGTCACCAGCTGGCCCGCACGGGCCTGCGCTTCACCGGCGGTGACCGCAGCGCGAAACGCCTCTGGATCCGGCACCACGTGATCAGAGGGGGCCACCAGCATCAGCCCCTCGGGGTCGGATTTTTCCAACCACAAGGCCGCCGCCAGAACCGCAGGTGCCGTGTTGCGCCCTTCGGGTTCAATCAGGATGGCACCGGGATCAATCCCCACCTCCAACAGCTGCTCGGTGACGATGAAGCGAAAATCAGAATTGGTCAGCACCAAAGGCGCGCCGTAGCCCGCGCCAGACAGGCGTTGGCTTGAAGCCTGAAACAGCGTTGTCTCCCCCACCAGTGGCACGAACTGCTTGGGGTAGCTTTTGCGTGACAAAGGCCAAAGCCGGGTGCCGGAGCCACCACACAGAAGAACGGGGGTAATGGTCATGCTGATCTACCTGCAAACTGAAATGCGTCTCTATGACTACGGGGTGAATGCGGCGTTCTCAAGGTGGCATCCGCATAGGGCGGCCTCTTTTGCGCACAGTCCCCAGACGACCTATCTCCGTACAATTGTTCGCACAATCCCCCTCTCAGAGCCGCCTTTGTTTCCAGTTTCAGCACTTACTTAATCCTCCCATGGCAAAAAATAAGAACAAATAAGCAACACTGGAGGGCACTGCCATGCCTGACTATAACAATTATCGGGCCTTGATGGCGGATGGGGAACGCACCTGGCACACAGGCAACGCTGAGATCCATTATGATTTTATCACCTCAGCCCCGCCCAGCTATTACCGGGATGGCGCAGGCTGGAATATTGGCGGCACCCGTTTCACCAGTTTTGCCGGTTTTGCCATGGATGCCCGCGAACGCGCCATGATGGAGGCATCGATTGCCCGCTGGAACGAGGTCGCGACTGTCAATCTGGTTCAAGGTGGCGGCAGCAACGCCGATATCGTCATCGGCAGCGCCGAATTTCAAACCGGCCTTTATGGGTTTGCCTATTACCCCAATGCGGATGTTCTGGGTCGGTTTGGATCCCACAGCGGTGACATCTGGGTCAATACCGGGTTTGATCAGCAATATGTCCCGGGCGTGGGTCCAGTGACCGGTCACTCCAGCTGGTACACCTACTTGCATGAACTGGGTCACGCGCTTGGCCTCAGCCATCCCAATGACCGCCCCGATGATCCAGACACCAGTGCCAAATACACGGTGATGTCCTATGTGGATCATCCCTCCCAATTCCTGGAAAACCCACGGACAGCGGCCTTTCCACTAACCCCGATGGTGTGGGACATTCAGGCCACCCAGGCGCTTTATGGAGCCAATACAGAAACCCGCAACACAGCAACCGTCTATCTGGGCGCAGGGGCCGGATTTGCCAGCGAGGCAGAGCGCGCCTTTCAATTTGGCGCCAGCGACATGCAGATCCGGGGTGAAGACGGACGTCTGCGCGATGTGATCCTGACCATCTGGGACGGGGGCGGCAATGATCTGCTGGATGCGTCAGATTTCGACGAAGACGCGCGCATCGACCTGCGGGTCGGACATTATTCTTCGATTGGCGGTGTCACCGACAATGTCGCAGTCGCTGCCAAAGTGCGCGAAGACGGGCGTGTGGTCAATTTCATCGAACAGGCCTGGGGCGGGGCGGGGGATGATTGGATCAGCGGAAACGCCGCCCATAACACGTTGCGCGGTTTTGACGGCGATGACCTCCTGGCGGGGCGGCTTGGCCGGGACAGGCTGTTTGGCCAAGACGGTAACGATACGCTTTATGGCAACCATGGGCGTGACACTCTGATCGGCTATCATGGCGATGACGCGCTGTTTGGTGGGCTGGAACAGGATCTGTTAAACGGCGGAACGGGCCAAGACACGCTGTTTGGGGGCCACGGGGAGGACCACTTAAAAGGCGGCCCTGGCCAGGACACATTGTTTGGTGGAAGCGGGCATGATCTGTTACAAGGCGGGGCTGGACAGGACACGTTGGATGGCGGAAAGGGGCAGGACACGCTGCGTGGCGGCACGGGGGCGGATGTCTTTGTCTTTAGCGCCGGGGTCGACCATGTGTTGGATTTCAACCCGCAGCACGGCGATCAGATCAGTATCGATCACGCTGAGATCCGCGATTTTCAAGACCTGCGCCGGGATCACTTCCGGCAAAGCACCGAAGGGGTCTGGATCGAGATAGGCGATGCTCAATTGCTGCTCGCCGACCAGGTTCTTGGTGACCTCACCGCCGGAGATTTTCTGTTGTGACGCCCTGAAAACAGGGTCTAAAAAAGGAAATCATCAGCGTCCAATCGCAGCCCGCCAAGATCATCCAAAGTGATCCGTCCAATCCCGGTTTCAATCACCAGTTCTACACCGCGGGTATAGATCTGCAGATCAGAGAACCGCTGCGCACCTTGCGCATGCAGGTTGCGTAGATCCAGCAGGTCCTCACCTGCCTCGAAATCCATGATCCAGTCATAGCCGTGACGCCCTGTGAAGACAAAAACATCCGCATCGGCCCCACCCCACAGGCGATCCGCTCTCTCTCCCCCATCCAATGTGTCTCGCCCAAAGCCACCATTGAGCGTATCCCAGCCCCCTTGCCCCTGTAGCTCATCTCCGCCAAGACCGCCAAACAGCGTATCCGGCCCAGTTCCCCCAAACAGCCTATCCTGGCCCAGGTTGCCCTGGATCGCATCGGCTCCCGGTCCGCCGTAGATCTGGTCAGCCCCGTTTTCACCCCACATCCGGTCCCCTCCGGTTCCCCCCCAAAGGGTGTCATTCCCGGCGCCTCCTCGTATTTGGTCCACCCCTTCATGCCCCAAAAGCGTGTCGCCTCCCGTTCCCCCACGCAGCGTATCATTGCCTTGCCCGCCGGACAGGCGATCCGCACCACTTCCACTGTCCAGCACATCGTCACCGGTCCCCCCCTCCAACACATCAGCGCCGCCCTCCCCGGCCAACGTGTCATTGCCCGCACCTGCCACAATCGTGTCATCACGCGCATCCCCGACCAACCTGTCGTCCCCCGCCCCTCCGTTTACGGGCGCGCCTGGCAGGGTTTCCCCCACCGGCAGATGATGGGGTTGCTGCCAGCCCAGTGGCCACAGGTCCTCAAGGCTCAGCTCGGATCCGTCCCGGCTTTCAATCCGCAGCTCCAGCCCTTGCCACAACAGGGTCAGCCCATTGTGGCGCCCATCGTGGCCCAGCTGGGACAGGCTGCGCAGGCCTGAAAGCAGGCTCAGATCCAGCTGATCCTGGCCCGGTTCAAACCCTGTGATCACCACCCGGTCACGGTCCTGCCCGACAATCCCCGGCAGGATCACAAAGACATCTGCCCCCGCTCCGCCGTCCAGACGATCCCCAGCGGCGGCGGCCACCAGCATGTCATCGCCGCCCCCGCCGGTGATCGTGGTGGCGGTGCCATTGCCCACCAAAAGATCATCCCCTCCCGTCCCGCTGAGCGCAGACCCGCTGGCGGTTGCCACCTGCCCCAACGCAGCCCGGCTCAAACCATAACGCGCAATCCCCTCGCCATCGGCATTCAGCCCCCCTTCGGAGGCAACAAAGATCGACACCAGATCCTGCGTCACATAGGCCTCGATCGCGGTGACATTCTGCAGCCCCTGCCCCGGCGCATGCACCACCTGCGCGGCCTGCACCAAATGACCCGAGGGCAAAAGCCGCAGCAGATCCATCCCGCCGTCGCCGCCTGCCACCAGGACAAAGGCATGGCCGTCGACCACAAAACTCTCCACCGCTGTGACCTGACCAAAGCGGCTGCCCAGACTGTCGATCGCATGATCCACCAGGGTCAGATCGCCGTTGGCAGCCACCGCCATCACGCTCAGACTGCTGGTGCCCGCCGCGGCCAGAACCACCCAGGCCTGCCCATAGGCGGTGATCCCCTCCAACGCCGTCGGGGCCGCAATGCCCAATCCCTGATCGCGCCCCAACGCATCCGCAGACGTCAGCGCCCCCGTCCCCGATCCGGTGCCGGCCGCAATCCGGTAGCTGCGCACACCGCCCAGATCCGCATCCGCCACCACCAGGATCTGGCTGCTGCCAGTGCTCACCACCTCCAGCGCGCGCAGACCCTCTGATCCCGCCTGCCCATAGGGCGTAGCCCCACCCGAACGCGCAACCGCGCTGGCACTGCCCGTCTGAGACACCTGCCAGCCCCGCAACACCCCGTCGGCCACCCCATAGACCAGCATCTGCCCCTGGCTGGTGGTGCTGGTCAGGGCGGTGATCTCTGTGTTTGAGGTCAGGCCAGGCAGGCTCCAGCTGGTCTGTGCGGCAATCGCACCGTTGCTGGCAACCAGATGACTGTCCAACCGGGCCAGATCGCTGCCGGCCAGCAAAAGTCGGCCGCTGTCACCACCCAGAGGCACCGCCGCTCCGGTGGTCAGGTTCGCGCCCTGATGGGGGCGATAATCGCGTTCTGTTAACGTGGTGGTGGCATAGCTGCGCACCCCTCCGCCCAACCGTTCGACCGCCACCAGATAGGCCCCGCCCGCACCGGGCACCAGCACCAGATCCGCCACCCCCTGTGCCTGGCCAAACCCACCGTAAAACCTGAGATCCATCGCCGCCCCCACGCGTCGCAAAATTGCCTTGTTTGAACACTCTGGGGGTGTCGTCAGCCCGCAACCGGAACCGAATTGCGGCAAAACAAAGGATATTGTCTTCAATCTAAGAACAATCCGCCTGATTGCCGCCCCGCTTTGATCTCCTTTTGTCCGCAGGTGTTGCGCGACCTGCGGACGCCCCCTTAGGGCGGCGTTGACCCTGCTCTGCCAGATTGACGCCCTCTCACAGCCCAAGCCGGAGTGCGCCTCATGCCCGATCTCTCTCCTCGTCTGGATCTGCCTTTCATCCTGCCTGCCCAGGCCCAGAAACATGTGACCCATAATGAGGCGCTGCGCCGTCTGGACGGGTTGGTGCAGTTGGTGGTGCAAGAGGTCGGCGCCGAGGTGCCGCCCATCACCCCCACCTCTGGCGCGGCCTATGCGTTGGGGCCCGCCCCCAGCGCCGCTTGGGCCGGGCAACCCCAGCGTCTGGCGATCTGGCAAGGTGTTGAATCCGGCGGCGGCTGGCTGTTTCTGGCACCCCAACCCGGCTGGCACATCTGGGATCAGGCAACGGCGCAGATGCGGATCTGGGACGGGGACAGCTGGACCTCCCTGCCCTGCCACGCGACGCCGCAGATTGGTGTGGCCACATCCGCGGATGCCACCAACCGTCTGGCCGTGTCCGCGCCCGCAACACTGTTTACCCATGCCGGGGCCGGCCATCAGGTCAAATTGAACAAGGCCAGCCCTGGTGACACCGCCAGCCTGTTGATGCAATCCAACTTCAGTGGTCGCGCCGAAATCGGTCTGGCTGGCAATGATGATCTGAGCCTGAAGCTCAGCGCCGATGGCGACACATTTGCCGACGCGCTGGTCCTGTCGGCCGGGGCGGGCCCCCGTTTGCGCCTCACGCAGCCCACCAACACCGGCGATCTGCTGCTGGCTGAGGCCGCAGGCAGCGCCCAGTTCCGCCTGACGGCGGCAGGCGACGGCATGGCGGCCGGCAGCTGGCAATCAGGTGGTGCAGATTATGCGGAGTTCTTTGAATGGGCCGATGGCAATCCCCGCGATGAGGATCGGCGCGGGATCTCGGTGGTGCTAGAAGGGGAGGAAATCCGCCCAGCCCAGCCCGGTGAGACCCCGATCGGTGTGGTTTCAGCCGCCCCCACCCTGCTGGGGGATGCGGATCTTGGAGAATGGCACGGGAAATACATCCGCGATGCCTTTGGCCAGCGCACCGGTGAAATCGCTCCGGATTTCGACCCTAACAAGGCCTATACTCCCCGCAGCCAACGCCCGGAATGGGCTATGGTCGGCCTGTTGGGCAAGCTGACCTTGCGTGCGGATCAGCCCACGGATCCCCGTTGGCTGCGCCTCAAACCGTTGACAGGCGGGCTGGAGCGTTGGCTGCTTCGGTGAGTATTACCCCCATTTGCAGGCCCTCGCGAGACCGCGCAACCGCCGCTTAGACGGGGGCCACAAAAAACGCCGGGGCTTTTTCACCCGTCTCCAGCGCTGTCGCAAAACCACGCGCCGTATCCAGCGCTTCGCGGATGGTCACATCCATATCCAGGTAGCGATAGGTGCCAAGACGCCCCACAAAGGTCACGCCCTCAGTCTGCTCCGCCAGCGCCACATAGTCCGCCAGTTGCGCTTTCTCCTTCACCTGACGGATCGGGTAATAGGGGATGTCTTCTGGTTCCGCCGCACGGGAAAACTCACGATAGCAGACCGAGCCGTCGTGTTCTTCCCAAGGGGAGAAATGCTTGTGCTCGGTGATCCGCGTATAAGGCACGCTTTCCTCACCATAGTTCATCACTGCACAGCCCTGATAGTCGCCGTCAAAATCAAACCGTTCGAAATCCAGAGTGCGATAACCAAGGCGGCCGAGTTCATAATCGAAATAACCATCCAAGGGCCCGGAATAGAAGACATGGTCAAAGACCTCGCCCATCTTCCGGTCAAAAACAGTCTCTAACTTGACGGTAATGCTCGGGTGGTCGAGGATTTTCTCAATCATCGCCGTATAGCCGTTTTCCGGCATGCCCTGGTATTTGTGAAAGAAGTAATTGTCGTCGTAATTAAACCGCACCGGCAGCCGTTTCAGGATTGAGGCGGGCAGTTCCGACGGGTGCATGCCCCATTGTTTGATCGTGTAGCCCTTGAAAAACGCCTCGTACAAATCCTTGCCCACAAAGCGCATCGCCTGCTCTTCAAAGGTCTGGGGATCATTGATCGAGGTGTCGGCCTGTTCATTCACAATGAAATCGCGCGCCTCATCGGGGCGCAGCGTCTTGCCGAAGAACTGGTTGATGGTGTGCAGGTTGATCGGCAGGGAAAACACACCGCGCACGCCTTGGGGGTCAAGCGAGGTGGTTTTTACCCGGTTCTTATAGGGCATGAACGTCTCGAACTGGTTCACATAGTCCCAGACCTCGCCGTCATCGGTGTGAAAGATATGCGGCCCATAGACATGCACATTGACGCCGGTCTTCTCATCCCGTTCGGTGTGGCAATTGCCGCCGATATGGCTGCGTGCATCGACCACGGTGATCTCGTGACCGGCTTCCGCCAAATGCCGCCCGATCACAGCGCCCGAAAGCCCTGCGCCCACCATGAGTAATTTTGTCTTGGGCATATCTTAGCTCCGTTTTTCTTGGTAGGTTTTAATCTCTGCGTACAAGATCATTGATCTGACACATTCGACAAAAGCGCGGCGTCAATGCGCGCCCGGATGGCTTCCGCTTTGCGCCGCCGTAACGCCATGAGAACCACCGGTTTCAAAAGGCCATGACGCGCCAGATAGCGCGGAACAGCATGTTTGGCCCCCGGCACCTGGATATCATGCACGCGTTGGTTCCCCAAACGCGCCGTCAAACGTTTGGCGTGTTGTGCATCCTCATCTTGTGGATCATAAAACGCATAGATCGAAGGGCAGCTCACAGCCCCCTCCACCGCATCTGAATAGGCAGACTCTGGCGTCCAATCGAGGGTGTGCTTGGCCTGAAACCGCTCTTCCCACGGCACAAGATCATGGCGCAGGGTCGAAACCGGCTGCAGGGCGACAATGTTATCGGCCCCCAAGAGATCGGCAAAGGCACAGGCCCCATACCCCCCCATGCTGGAGCCATAACACTGGACATGGTCAAACCCCTTCAAGAACGCCTGCAACCTTGGCCGGGCCAGAAAGTCCTGAATTTCACCATCGCGGAACCAATTTGCGCTGCCTGTCAAAACAGAGACAACCGCGTAGCCCTTGGCCAGCAGGAAGTCCTCGCCAAAGCCGGCACGGCGCAGGTTGTTCCGTGGGATCGTGGGGTCCGCGGCTTCAAATGAAACAACCACCTCGCGCGCTTTCGGGGGCACCACTGTCCGCACAATATAATCGTCAAGCAGGGTCAGGTTGGGCCGCGCAAACAAGGGAAAGGAATGTATGCCAGAGCCCTGGGTCAGTTTCCCGCCTTTCTGGCGTTTGTCCCCCTCCAAGAGCCGCAGGATTTTCTGCCCTTCCGAGCTGTCTTGTGCCAACAGGCTGCGGCTTTGGTGAGCTATCCGGCGCATATTTTGCACCGTTCCCACCGGATGTGATCCCTCGGCCTTAGCACTGCGCAGGCTCAGCCCTGAGGCCGCTTCCATCCACGCAATGTCCTCCGCATTCTTTTCTGCTTGCTGGGCCAAAAACGACTGAGAAAAAGTGAATTTCTCCCCTTTTATCCCCTGAAGATAGGCCAGCATCCGATTATAGTTTTGCACGCGCTCTTCAGACCCAAACAAGGGGCTTTTTGCGTTTTCATTGTAAAAGAACAAAAGCCCCATCGCAGGTCCGGACAGGGATATATTCGATTGCGGTGCTTTGGCTTCAGGCTGCTTTAAACCGGTGCGGCGGCAAAAATCTGTAACCGTATCTCCCTGGTAGGGCACAAACTCAATCTCACCCGGTTCCAACGCCTCAAGCCACGGTTCAAAACGCCCCCGAAAGTCAGGTGCGGGGATGAAAAGTTTCGCTGCACCCGATTTCAAATGTTCCTGAAAGGCGCTTGCGGCGTAATCTTCAAAGCTGCGCAGATAGGCAATCACCTGCACACGATCAAAACGCGCCCGGAAATAGGCCACCACATCCGCCACCTCTTCGGCAGTGAGCTGCTGGCCCAACCCTTCTGCAGAGATCACCAACTGCCCCGAGGTCTTTGTGATGGAGGCCTTAAGCTGCTGTTCAAAGCGTTTGCGCAGCCTTTCAACCTGTCGTGCACTGCGCCCCATTTGCCGATGCACTCGAAACTCTTCCGGTTTCTTCTTGAAGAGCGTGATCATGGGAACGGAATGGTTTGGCCGATCAAACTTGCAATAAAGCGAATGACCATCGTCATACCCATGCAGCGTATCCTGCACCGAGGATGTGCCGGTTTTATGCATGCCAATATGCAGAACGCATGTGCGGGAGGTTTCGACCATATTCTATCGTCCTGTCAGAGCATTATAAAGCAAACGGCGCTGTCCGCCCCGGTTACCCTGGGTATTCAATTTTGGGCGTGAAACGAACACCCTTCCAGATGGCACGCAGGATATCGATACGATGGCGCCGTTCCACATTGCCTGCGCGCATCTGCTTCCAGACCCCATAGACAAACATAGCCACCCCAAGCGCGCCTTGTTTGCGGCGTCGATAGGAGGCCTCGTTGCGGGCGCCATAGCGGAATTTCCAGATGTTGTTTTCGTTCACCAGCTCGTAGTTTACGCCTTTGTTTTCAGGCACATCGTGGATCACGATACTCTCGGGGCAGTAAATCCCCGGATAGGATTGGGCCAGACGCTGGGTATATTCCGCATCGTCATACCAGATAAAATAATCCTTGATCGGGTAGCCATGGGTCTGAACCGCCCAGCGGGGCACCAGAACCGAAACAAAAGAACAGGATCCCACCAGAAAATAAGGGGTTTCGGCTGAATAAAACCGCGGCCAATCCCAGACCGGTGTCGGCGTGTTCATCTCGCACAGATCCCGATCGGTCCATTTAACCGCGGAACAGGCAAACGATGGGCGCCAGGAATACTTATCCTGGAAATCACGGATCCCATGGACCAACAGCTCCAGTGCCGACGGTTCAGGGTAGGCATCATCATCGCTGAGCCAGATATAATCATAGCCTTCTTCATAAGCGATTTTTGTACCTTCATAAAAACCACCGGCCCCGCCGATATTCTTCGGCAACCGCACGTGTTGGATCAGGGCGTGCTCCTGTTCCATCGCCTGCAGATACTCAGCCGTTTCATCGGTGGAGGCATTGTCGATCACAAAAATCCGGTCAGGCATTCGGCTTTGTTTCAGCAAAGCGTCCATCACAAGCCGCAGCTTGCCACAGCGGTTAAAGGTAACGATGACGGCAGCGGTTGATGTTCCAAGGCTCATATAAGGGGTCACTCATGTTTTAAGGTGAGAGAAGAGAAAGGGGTCGGTCGATTACCTGCTTTCCGACATGCAAAAAGGAAGGTCGCTTTGGGCGCCACCTCACAGAGGATCATTCTGCCGCCATTTGATCTTTTGCCGGTTGCGCAAGTTCTTGATAGATCGGCATCAACAACTCTTCTGCCAACGTGTCATTGCGCAGCTTGTCGAACTTTGCCCGCATCTCTTCGCAGACATCACTGCGGAACTGATCGTCCGTCAAAAGGCGCTGCACAACGTCAACCGATTGCGACACGGTTCGAAACGGTGCCCGGTCCACCAATGCGGCTTTAGGGACAATCTCACTCTGCGCGCCCACATCGGTTGTCACCGGAACGCAGCCTTCCCCGATGGCTTCATAACAGACCAGCGCCAACCCTTCATTTGCCGAAGGCATCAGCACCACATCACTTTTTGCCAACAGTGCTGGCACATCAGTGCCAGCGGCGTGCACATTGGTGACATGGCTCATCCGGTAGCGGCGCAGCATATGCTCGATCACCTCAAGGTAAGGCCCCTCGCCAACCACTTCAAAAGCAAATTCAATCCCTTGCCCCTGCCCCCAGCGCATCAGGCGCTGCATGATCTCAATGGCCAGGATAGGACGTTTCTGGTGCACCATCCGTCCCACAAAAGCGACACGACAGAAGCTGCGGTTCACCCCGACACGCGGCTCCAAAGGTGTGGATTTTCTCACCTCGGGCGACAGAAGACGCCCAACTTTCACTTTGGATCCAACCTTGAAATGCCGTTCGTAAAACGCCTTGAGATCGTCACTAATGACATGATGCACATCAATATAATTCGTCCAGACCCCCGAAATACGTGGATAACCTGCATCCGCGTATTCGGTGATATGTGTTGAATCTATATGCAGCATATCTGGGAAATGCGCCTTCAGGCTCGGCAGGCATTCATAGAGGATCGTACAATGGTGGTTATGGGTGGCCACGATGTTTTCCCGCTGCGCCAGCTGACGCAGAAACGCCGGATACAAATGGCGCGGCAGGTAGCGGTCGGTGCGCAGAAAGTGCAAATCCGGGTGATCCGGCAGCTTATGGGCCGCACGTTGTGCGCCGCTACGGTCAGCGATTACAAACACCCGTAGCCCGGCTTTCAGCGCCCAATTGACGGTATCAAACGCGAGGTTCTCTGCCCCGCCCACCTCAAGCCAGTGAAACCCGATCAAAATCGCAGGGGCTTTGGTGGCAGGCATCTGCTCCGAGAGCGCATCAAAGCGGATATTGCGCGACAATTTCAGCTTTAAAAACCCGTGCCTTTGGGTGCATTCCTCAGCCTGACGGCGTTCGACACGGTATTTACCATGTTCAAACAAAGTCGGCGACAGTTTGAAGATATTGCGATAGAGGCGCGGCCGCTGCATCCAGGCCGTATAATGGTCTTGCAACTCGCCCGGTGTCGGCCGCTTTGGAATTGTGATGTGCAGGCGTTTGCCTTCCAACGTCCCGTTTTTGTCGCCCAGGAGTTTCATCCCCAGAAAGCTCAGTCCCAGATGTTCAGGC
Organism: uncultured Paracoccaceae bacterium; assembly: GCA_947497985.1. Classification (GTDB taxonomy): domain Bacteria; phylum Pseudomonadota; class Alphaproteobacteria; order Rhodobacterales; family Rhodobacteraceae; genus Epibacterium. Next base: position 57,921 of record CANMIX010000017.1, on the reverse strand, counting down.
GAGGTTCCCGCATCAGGCCCCAGAATATCCGGTGTCGGAACTGGGCTGTGGTCCCACCACAGATGTGTCTCAAGCGGGCGCCCCGGATACAGCGTTTCGAAAATATAGCGGACCTCTGCGAGTTCGCTCTGCAAATGCTGCTCTTCACCGCCATCTTGTGAGGTCACAGCAGTCTGAGGAACGGGGGCTGAAGACATGGGAACACTCACGAATAAAAGGACATAATCAACTTATGTAGCCGGATATCATTGTGGCTACGCTCCAGAACAATATTGCGCACAGCGTCACTCACGTCGGCCACAGCCGTGGGTCTCGATGCGGTATTTTCTCTGTATTCAACAACGTTATTTTCGAACCCATGGCTGAGACGCAGGTGGTCCAGGCTGGCACCAAGATGTTCGGTCACACCAATGAAGGTGTAATATTTACACAGCAGCTCCAGCGCGTGGTCAAAAGAATAGAACGCCCCAATCATCACATTGAGCTGATGATCGCTCTCAAGCTGCCGGGCGTAAGCCTCCATATTCGGGAAACGCTCCCGAAACTGGCCATTTAGAGGATGGCTGGAAGAACAGTTGTAGTTGTAGTTGGAAACAAAACGCGCCAATGGGTCGCGAATGATTGTCGCCAGCTTGATCGGCAATTCTTGGTTTTTCCAATATTGCACTTCAATCCAGCTGAAATGCCCCATCAGAACTTGCCGCTGAGCAGACCGTGTGCGCGCATAAAGCGCCTTTTTTGTCTTGGCACGGAAGGATTTCCCGACATGCGTCCAGGCCACCGAATGAAATACATCAAAGCTCGCCTGCAACGCCTTGCCAACCGACGTTCCGGCGGTTTTTGGAATATGCATAAAGAGGCAGATGTCATTGTCATCGTAATAGGAGCGTTCCGCGACATCGGACGGATTAAAGCGTTGTTTAAAAACTATTTCAGGAGAATTCGGGGAAAGCATATAGACAATCTTTTCGCCAAGAAATTGGGGTCCCTGAAGGACTACATCACAGTTTGGAGAGCTGTCAACGGATCGTCTGACGACAAAGTCTGTTCGGTGCGCAGACACTGCAGATCCTGCAACTCAAGTTCATATTTTGACATCCCTTAACCTGCCGCGCCCTGAAATCCCCCTCAGCTCAACATCGCTTCATGAACCTCGATCGCCTCATCCAGGTCATCGAAATACTGCACCCTGCCCGCCTCAAGAACCAGTCCAGAGTCACAGTATTCGCGGATGGCACGCATCGAGTGGTTCACCATAATGGCCCCCGAATGCGCCATGCGATCGGCAAAAACTTCGCGGCTTTTCCGTTTAAAAGCCGCATCCCCTGCCGCCGTCACCTCATCCACCAGATAAGTGTCGAAATGAATCCCCATCGAGGTCCCAAACGTCACCCGCGAGCGCATGCCAGACGAGTAGCTGCGCATGGGCATATGGAAATGATGCCCCAATTCGGCAAAATCCTGCACAAAATCCAGCAGCTCATCGCAATCGACCCCGTAGATACGTGCAACAAAGCGCACATTCTCGGCCCCCGAAAGATCATTGTGAAAGGCTGACCGCAATCCAACCGGCCAGGAAACACTGCCATCGCTGATCACCCGCCCGCTGTCCGGGCGCTGAAGACCAGCGACGATTTCCAAAAGGGTCGACTTCCCAGCCCCGTTGCGCCCCAGCAATGCCAAAGAGCGGCCTGTGGGCAGGGTCAGGTTCAAATTGTTAATGATGGTCTTACGCTGCCCGCGAAACCAGAAGCTTTTGCTGAGGTTCTCCAGCTGTATCATCGCCCTGCCCCGATCAGCTGCGGTCGCGGATGGAATAATAGATCAGCACGATTATCGACCAACTCAACAGCATGAACAGCACAATCAACCCTGCCGCCAGCGGGCGGTTCGGATATTCGCTGTCTTGCGCCAAAGTTGGGGTAATATAGGTGGCCAGATAGCGGCTCTGACGGGCCGCCTCATGGCGGGCAACCTCCAGCGCGGTGAGCGCCGCGCGATAGGTTTCCTCAGCATATTGCAGGTCCACGTTCAGCCGCTCATATTCGGCAATGAGCTGCGGATAATCATCGCTTTGCGCCCTTGTTTGCCCTTCCTCAGACGTCTCCCTGGGAGCAACGCCCGCGACCGTGAAATTGCCCCGCTCAGAGACCAGCCGATCCCGGATCACATCAATACGCGATTTGGCGGTTTTTAATCGCAGATCCCCTTCCAGCAGGCTGCCTCGCATCAGATCATATTCGATAAGCGCTTCGGCCAATTGCTGCTGCAACGTGTTCATCACCCCCATACGACCCTGAATATCGGCTTCCGGATCGACAATCCGGGTCCGGGTTCGAAACGCCGTGAGTTCCTCGCGCGCACCCTTCAGACGCGCCAGCGCCTCCTCCAGATCCGCCTGCGCATAGCCCAGAGCATCCGCCCGCGCCTGTTCGTTCAATGCGTTGATCTGAGCCTGGCTCTCTGCCACAACCGCATTCAGGATCGCGCGCGCCATCTCTGGCTCGTAGGCGACAACCCGCAATTCAGTCAGCCCAGACCCTGCATCATAAGAGACCGACAGGATACGTTGCCAATACCAATCCAGATCCTCAAGGCTTGCATCAGGCCAAAGCGCAAACACCGGATCCCTGTCCCAATAGGCGCTAAAATGGTCCCGCAACCCCACGGTTTCCTCCACCGCGGTCACGATGTTGCGGCTTTGGATAAACTCATAAAGGATGTCACTGTCAGACGCGGTACTGCCGCCTGAAAATTGCGCCAATCCCCCCAAAAGATCCGTGGCGCCACTGCTTTCCTGGCTGCGTACAATAAAGCCAGCAGTCGAATAATATTGATCCTCGGCCACGGCCCAGAGATACCAGCAGGCCAGGATCAGCGGGGCCAAGACCAGAGCGATAAATGAAGCAACCAGCCCCCAGTGCCGCCGCCGCATGCGCGCCGGCCCCGCCTTAGAAGGCAGGGATGGTTTTGCGTCCCCCGCGTTTGCCACCGCTTGATTACCCGCGGTACGGCGCGCGCGCACTGCCCCTTGGGCTTTTGGGCCGTTACGTTTCGCTCGGTTCTGCGCCGCGGCCGGTCGGGCTTTCCCTCCTCCACCATGCGGAGCCTGCTGCCGCCCCTTGTTACGGGCACGCCGCCGCGCTTTGAGGGCCGCTTCATCTGCAGCGTTGTCCGACTCACTCATTATGCCTGTCCCGACCTGAGGCCTATTTCTATTTGCCCTTTTCTTCCCGCATAGTATCTATGGAACACGCCTGCTTCACAAGCGTTCAAACGGACCGATTTCCCTGCTATGCCTCCTTTGCAATCCCAGCCTCAACCTCCGGCGCGCTCTACAGCCCTGCCCGCGGCACAACGCCCTCGTGCTGCACCGATTGGCCCACGAAGACTGGCAAGTTTGCGCACGATCACTGCGTTGATGCTTCGGGAGATGTCCACCAGGTATGGGCGCACGCCCGGTGGCTATATATGGGCCGTTTTAGAGCCGCTGGCCGCGATTATCTTCCTGTCGGTGGGGTTTTCACTGGTGCTGCGCACGCCCTCTCTGGGCAATAGCTTCCTGTTGTTTTATGCCACAGGCTACCTGCCCTTCAATCTCTACATGCAATTGTCGAATATGACTGGGCGTGCTCTGAACTACTCAAAACCCTTGCTGAAATATCCGGCAGTCACCTGGATTGATGCCATTCTCGCGCGGTTTGCTCTCAACACAATCACCAATCTTTTGATCGGTTTTCTATTGCTCACCGGCATTCTTCTGGGGATCGACAGCCGCGCCCAATTGTTTGCTCCACCGCTGCTTGAAGCCGCCATGCTCACGATGATGTTTGGGCTCGGGGTAGGGGTGATGAATGCTGTATTGATGGGGCTCTTTCCCATCTGGGACATCATCTGGTCCGTCCTGAGCCGACCTCTGTTTCTGGCATCAGGCGTCCTTTATACATACGAGGATTTGCCGCGGGCAGCGCAGGATCTGCTGTGGTACAACCCGCTGCTACATATCGTCGGATTGTTTCGCAGCGGCGTCTATCCCAATTATCAGCCAGCCTACGTCAATCCGCTTTTCGTGCTGTTTGTCTCTCTGGCGCTTCTTGGCCTGGGATTGCTTCTGATGCGCCGATATCACCGGGTTATCCTGAACCGCTGAGCCCAAGAAGGCCGCGCAGGTCTCACATTACATGGTCGGTCTCTGCCTGCGTGCGGATCTCTGCGTGGCTGCGGCTGGTCCGGCCACGCACCCCATCCCAGACCGCGCGTCGCCAGATCCGCAGATAGGCAGGTCGATTGTCGCTGTAACGCCCAGCGGTCAGCCGCCATTTCAGCACGACCAAGGCAGCCAGCGGCCAGAACAGCACCGGCCCGGCCGCTTTGCGATACATCATCAACCCATTGCGATAGGCATAATAGGCCTTCCACAAAGGGCGAAACACCCGCACCTGATCGTCGGCAAAGGTGGTGCAGTCATGGTCAAACCGCACCCGCGGATCAAAGGACACCTGAAAGCCCTGACGCCGCAACCCCAGCGTATAGATCACGTCATCCCCATACAGAAACAGCCCCGGATCCGGGTAGCCAACCGTGTCAATCATCCGCCGCGACAGGAACAGCCCCACAAAGGACGTCAAATCAATCGGGGTAGGCTGCGCAGCATCGTAGCATTCATACGGGATATGATACCCGTTTCGGGCCGCCAGAAGCGTGCGCAGAAACACTTTGGGGTGCCAGAACGGGTTGACCGACGGGCGGTTCATTTCACATATCTTTCCATCCGGGAAATAGACCGCCGCAGCCACCGCTTGATCATCTGCAGGGCGCAACGCATGAAACGCCTGCAACGCCCCCGGCGCGGGATAGGCATCATCATCCATAACCACCAGCCAATCGGGGTTCTGTGCCTCCATTGCACGGCGCATGCCCATTTCGAACCCGCCGGCCCCGCCAGTATTTTCAGCACTGGTCAGCACATCCACCCGTGGATCATCCAAAGTGGCCAGCCAATCCCCCGTACCATCGGTGGAGGCATTATTGGCCACAACCACCGCGGCCAGTTCCTCCGCCGGGCTGTCCAACAGCCGCGCCACTGTGACCTTGAGCTTGTCCAAGCGATTATAGGTCACCACCACAGCCACAAGACGCCGGGGGGCGGGATTGGATTGGGTCATGGAACTGCTCCTTTGCCGGCTTGGCGCGCGTGTTCTTATCGTCTGCGAAAAACGCCAAGCGGGTATGGAATGTCAATCGCTTTGACGGGGTAGCGGGCCTGCGATGGATCAAAGCCGCAAATGTTTCGCATGCGAAACATTCTGTTTTTAATATGTATGGTGAAATGTTTCGCAGCGAAGCGGGCAGGGCGGTCCCCTTAAATAGACTACGGGGCACCGATCAGGCACCCCGTATCAGATATTGCAATGCACCGGCGCAGAGCTATCCCTGACGTCGACGCAGCCAATCCTGCAGCTCTTCCATCAATTGATCGGTGACACCATCGCCCATCAGCTCGATCTTTTTCTCATCCGGGGAAAAGCCCAGACGCAGACCGGGACCTGCATTCAGGATCAACCGTTCCCCCGGTGCCATGGTCGAAGACAGGCTGCGGGCGCGTGGGCGAGGTTGGGGTTTGGCCGTGTTGGACACCGGCGGCGACACAGGATCTGGCGCCTTATTTAGGCTCTGTTCTGGCCCTTCGGCCTGCGGGGCGGGGGTCTGTGCAGCGGAAAGCACCCGCATCAGGATCTCCACCTCAACCTCGGCAGTGGGGCGATCGGTCAGCGAAAGCTCTTGGCGCAAGGTCTCAGCAAAGCCCGCATCCAGCTCCATCTCCCGCACCAGAGACAAGCCCAGACGTTCGGTGATGGCAGTGGGGTAGAACAGCACATCATCCAACGCCTCGACCAAGGTCACAAACGTCCCGATCTTGGAGCGACGCGCGCGGGTGGCATTGGCAAAGAGCCCTTGCAGCGCCAGTTTCTGATTTTCAAACACCCCTTCATGCAGCGCGCGCACCGCAATGCGGGCGCGTTCATAATGGGAGAGGTTGACCCGGATCTCATTCTCTTCGACCATCGCCACATAGGCATCTTCGGCGCTGCCGGGTTCAATGACACGGGCCAGAACATTGGCAAAGCGTGGCTCTGAAGTCTCTTCATAGAGCCTACGTAGGGCGGTCAGACGGCGCCAGCCCGAGATCAGACCATGGGTGATGCCGCCGCCGCCGGTCTCCACCGCGACCACCTCAATCGGGGTTTGCTGACCGCGCGCCCTGAGAGAGGCCATCAATGCCTCCATCTCTTCGGGGTTCTGTTCCAGCCGGTCGCGCACCAGATGCGAGGCGTCAATTGCACCAAGCGGCAGCTCGGCGATCATCAGCCCCTTGGCGCGGGCATTTTCCAGCACCCCCGAAAGCTCCTGCAAGGCCGCATGGGTTGAGGCTTCACTGGCGACCTGAGCAATTGGGGCGGAGCCAATTGAGGGGCCAGCCCCCAAGGGGGAACTGGATTTGCCCTCGGGCGTGGGGGCCAGATAGGTGGGTTGGGCCGGCGTCAGCCGTTTGCGTTTTGCCATGCTCTCTCTCCTCTGCCAGATCGTTCAATCTGGCCTATTGTCCTTGGGCCTTGGTTACTGGGCCGCGCGGTGGTCGGCGGCGTCCTGCAACGCATCGCGCCGCCAGACCCCCAAAAGCAGCCGTTTGAAGGCCGCATAGGTCGCATCAAAGGTTTCACGGCCACGGGCATAGGTCTCGCGGTTGAAATCGCGATAGTCAGCCTCGTAAATTCCGGACACCTGCTCGCCGGCCTGACCAATAAGGGCGGTGTAATCCTGTTTATGGGGGCTCAGCACCGGCCCCATATAGGCCTGCATCAACGCTGCAAGCTCCCCCTGTTGGGCGGCGTCATAGCGGGTGATGACGGTCCTGACCGCATCCCATTCAAAGCCGATCTCAGGCCGGCCAAGGGCGCGGGCGGCGAGGTTCTCGCCCTCCTCGATCGAGGCAAAGGTGGAATGGAGCATGTCAAAGAAGCGGCCTGTGGAGTCAAATTCCAAGAACGACGCGCCCATGGGCACCAGAAGGATATCCGCCGCCGAGAGCCCATTGATCGTCAGATAGCCAAGGGCAGGCGGCGTGTCGATGAAGATCACATCGTATTGGTCCAGCACCCCGTCGGCCTCCAAGCGGTCGGTGAGCGCATCCCAAAGCTTCCAGGAGCGCGCGGCCATCCGCCAGACCGGGATCTGGAACTCCGCCCAATAGAGGTTCAGCTGGGCACCGATCAGATCGATATTGGGCCAATGGGTCGATTGAATCACATCCTGCGCGGTCATATCCATCGCTGCAGTCAGCGCCTCGTCCAGAGGCTGGGGCGGATCGCCGCGATCCAGACGGCGCTGGTTTTCGGTGCGCAGATGCTCGCCGTAGTGGCGCGCCAGCAGCGGGAAGGCGGTTTGCCATTCGTCCTCAACCGTGCCGCCAAAGATCGAGGTCATCGACCCCTGGCTGTCCAGATCCACCACCAGCACCTTGTAGCCATCCAAGGCCGCGGACATCGCCAGATGCGCGGCGGTTGAGGTCTTGCCCACGCCGCCTTTGAAGTTGGCGACAGCGACCATTTTGGCAGGCAGCCCTTCGGGGCGGTAGGGGATGTAATCCTTGGCCTTGGATCCTTGCGCCCCAAAGAAGGCGCGCAAGGTAAGCACCTCATCCAGGGTGAACCATTTGGCGCCGCCCTCGGTTTCCACCCGACCTTGCGGCAGGTCGGGGTTCTGTTTCAGCACCCGGCGGAAATGAGCCTGGGCGACGGGGATCACATAGCGGGTGATCTCCCAGGTGGAAAACAGGCGCAGCTCTTTCTGGCCGTCCTCATTCATGCCACGGCTGGCAAGATCGGTGCGCCCGCGCCCACAGGCCTCGGCGATCTCAGCAAAGCCGTGGGTCGAGGTGGGCTGATCCAGATCTGCAAGTGCGGCATCCGGGTCGATGTTGAAATAGGGGGGCAGGTCTGCGTCTTTTGGGGCGCTGCGGGTTTTGTGGATATCTTTGGCCATTTGCGTTCAAAGCCTCATGCGGATGGCGACTGCTCTGGAGTGTTTGATCTTCTGCGCAGTCCGGGTTTTGAGGGGGTTCCTCAGCCCATGTGCGGTGTTTTTGTCATAATACCATAAAACGCGATACATGAAAGATATATCGCACCACCTGCTGAATTTTCTAAGCAAATCGGGCGGTTGCAGCGATGTTTTTGGGGGCTGTTTCAGGGGTGAGAAAAAAAATCCCCTGTTAATTATGAGTTATATATTAGTTACAGGAGTCTTATCAGGCTGGCAAAGCCCTTTTTTACAAGGCGATTGGAGCAAATTTTTGGATCATGGTGACTCTGAAACCCCGATCAAATGAATCCAATCCCCCGATGAAGCGATTCCAAACCCCCGTTGCGACAGCATGTGGATAACTCTAGGGTGGGTGTAATCAAAACCACGAAGATGAGTCGCCCTGTTTTAAGATCGGAAAACCGGCAGGATCAGGGGCAGACCAGAGCAGCAGTAATAATCCGCACCCCAAAATGGGGGCATGAAGGCAGGCAGTTTCACGATGACAGACGCGGTGAGCGCATATCCCCCAGAAGGGCGGGGGGAGTTTTTTCTATGCGATATCTTTGATGCGATCCCCAAAAACGATCTGGCCTCGATGGAGCATCCGCTGTTCTCGCTGGCCACCCGTCCGGATCGCCGTATCCTGAATTACGAACACAATGGCGCCGAGATCACCGTGACCCCCAGCGTCAAAGGTCTGGCAACAATCCACGACAAAGACATCCTGATCTTTTGTGTCAGCCAGTTGATGGCGGCGCTGAATGCTGGCCGGCAGGTGAGCCGCACCTTGCATCTGAAGGCGCATGATCTGTTGATTGCCACCAACCGTGAGACCAGCGGCGATGCCTACCGTCGTCTGCGTGAAGCTTTTGAGCGGCTGGCGGGCACCCGGATCACCACCAATATCGTCACCGGCGGCCAAGAGGTCACCACCGGGTTTGGCCTGATCGAGAAATGGGAAATTGTGCGCAAGGCCCCCAGCGGCAAAAAAGGCGCCGGGCGGATGATCAGCGTGGCCGTCACCCTGTCGGATTGGCTGTACCGGGCGGTGCTGTCGAAATCGGTGCTGACGCTGAGCCGCGACTATTTTCGTCTGCGCAAACCGCTGGAGCGGCGGATCTATGAGCTGGTGCGCAAACATTGTGGTCGCCAGCCGGAATGGACCGTCTCGGTGGATACGCTGTTAAAGAAATCAGGCTCGGCCTCTCCGCGCCGGGTGTTTCGCAAAATGCTGCGCGATATGATCGCCGCCGACACGTTGCCGGATTACGCCATCTCTGAGGCGCCAGGCGATCTGATGCGCTTCTCCCGCAAGGGCGCTGTGGTGGAGGGGGGCATGCCCAAAGGGCTGCCCACATTGAAACCCGAGACATTGGAGGCCGCGCGCGCCCTGATGCCCGGGGCTGATGCCTATGCATTGGAGGCAGACTGGCGCGCCACCTGGCTGCGCACCGGCCAGCCGACCTTGCGCAACTCGGATGCGGCGTTTCTGGGCTGGGTCAGAAAGCGCAGTCAAACGGGGTAATCCCCTTGGGGGATTACCTGCGCGATGGGTTGTTGCAGAGAATGGAAATTGACAAAGCAACCCAAGGGCGATTCAGGAAAACACAATTGCTCATTTTTTCGTGATTTAAATAGAGTGTTCAATTATTAAATTCGCGCTTCGAATTAATAACCCGTTTGATTTCCCGGTGTCAGGTTTGAATTTTACTGCTGCGGGAGCGGGCGAAAGCCGCAAGACCCTGCCTTATTTTGGCCAAGGATTAATCTTTTTTTAGTCAAGTTAACCAAGTCTAGTTATCATCAGATATAGCTGCATGGAACTTGTGATGGATCTCTCGATGACATGGATTGCCTGCTACGGTGTTGTGGCGCTTTTGGCGATCACGATGACGCGGCGTGAACAGCGCAGCCATGGGCAGATCACACCGGTGAATGGGATGCTTGGCCTTGTCCTGTCGGCCCTATGGCCTGTGGCGATCCTGATGATGCTGGCCAGTCTTGTGTGGACTGCGACGCATGTGCGCACGGTCCAAGAAGAGCTGTGCTAGGGGGCCGTGCGTCCCCTAATATCTGACCTCAATTTCTGCCATGGAACTGCCTGGCCGCACATGCGGCTGTTTTGCGTTTGAACGTGGTGACGGCGCAGCTGAGCCCCGGGGATGTCTGCTGTTATACAAGCCGACCCCAATGAGCGCGCAGCAATGATGTGTGGGGTCAGGTTACGCCGCAGGGCGGTGTGTGTGACAGAGTGAGGGAGGGGGTATTTGTGGGCGTGCGCGACGTTTCAGGTCGCGCTGCACAGCAGATCCTCAGCGGCCGGTTGCCTGCAACACCACCCGGACAGTGGCCGCCAAGAGCCGCAGATCCTTGCGCAGAGAGAGGCTGCGTGCATAAGCGTTGTCAAACCAGGCACGATCGGAAAAAGAGCTTTCATTGCGGGCAGATACTTGCCAGCTGCCGGTGATGCCGGGACGCAGGTCGTAATAGTCTGTGCCGGGGTATTGCGCCTGCTGCTCGGGCATCATCGGGCGCGGTCCCACCAGGCTCATCTCGCCGCGAAAGACATTCCAGAACTGCGGCAGCTCGTCCAGCGAGGTTTTGCGCAGCATCCGGCCAAACCGGGTAATGCGGGGATCCTGGCTCAGCTTTTGTTTCTCATCCCATTCGGCGCGCGCCGTTGGGTTGTCCTCCAGATAGGCCGCCAGCTTTTTATCGGCCTGATGCACCATGCTGCGCATCTTCCACATGGTAAATTCACGCCCGCCGCGCCCCACGCGGATCTGGCGGTAAAACGGCTTTCCCCCATCGCGGGCCACCACAAGGGCCAGGGCCAAGACCAGAGGCACAACAAGGGGGGATGCGATCAGAACCAGGGCCAGATCCAACAGACGTTTGCCAATCCGGAGATAGAATTTCGCTGGAGGCATATGGGCGGGCTCGCTGGTGTGAGACAGGCTCATCTTCCGCATATCAATCAGTCCCATATCTATTCTGCTCCTAAAGCATTTGCGTATAATTCATATGCTTTGACCGGGATGAACCATGCCTGAGAGACAGCTTTAAAAACGATGCCGTCACAAGGCGGGGAGGCGCAGACCAGAGCCAAAAGGTAGTGCCGCAGACAATAATTATTTTATTCAATACAAATTTGTTTTGCCTATCTAATTCTGTAAGCGCAAGCCTTGTCTGGCCCGTTAATTGCGAGTTTATGGTAGCGCTCAAAATAACGTGGCAAATTTGGGCAGAGCGCAGGGAATTCCTTAGCAAATGGTTACTGGAATATGACGTGACCATGACGTTGACAGAAAATTGCCGCACACTTTTTAAGTGATTGGATATTTTGCAATGTGAGCTACGGCTGCAGATTCGTGCGATGCCCTTTGTGACGCGGGCGGGGGCAAAAAATCTATGGCACGGGCGCGGGAGAGCCCCTATGGATGAGCAAGAAGAGAATAAAGGGGTTTTCTCAGTGTTGATTGAACAAACCAAACTGCCCGGCGTTTTGATCCTGACCCCGCAACGTTTTGGCGATGCACGTGGGTTTTTCAGCGAAAGCTGGAACAAGCAGCGGATGGCGGATGCGGGGCTTGATCTGGACTTCGTGCAGGACAATCATTCCATGTCGGCCGAGGTTGGCACCATTCGCGGCCTGCATTTCCAGTCGCCCCCCCATGCCCAGGACAAGCTGGTGCGCTGCGGGCAAGGCGCATTTTTTGATGTGGCGGTGGATATCCGCAAAGGCTCCCCCACTTATGGGCAATGGGTCGGAGTTGATCTGACGGCAGAAAACGGCAAGCAGCTGTTGGTGCCCCAAGGGTTCCTGCACGGGTTCATCACCCGCGCCCCGATGACCGAGATCATCTATAAATGCACCGATTACTATGCGCCCGACTGTGATGGCGCGGTGCGTTGGGACAGCTGCGGCATCGACTGGCAGTTCGAGGGCACCCCGATCCTGTCGGAAAAAGACGCGGTTGCGCAGGCGCTCGCGGATTTCGACAGCCCCTTCACATTTGAGGCAGGGTAAGCGGCATGGGCGTGTCGGCGCAGGAACCGGATTGGAGCCGCGAAGCGCTCTCCGGGGGGTGGCAGCCGTCGCGCGCCCTGTTGCACAGCATCAGAGCCTATCAGCGCCATAACGGGCTGCGCCGCCGTCTGGCGGTTCTGCGCCACAGGTTCTGGTCTGTGGTGACGGGTGCGGATATTCCGCTCAATGCGCAGATTGCAGGCGGGCTCTTGTTGCCCCATCCCAATGGGCTGGTGATCCATCCCGAGGCTCAGGTGGGCCCCAATTGTCTGCTGTTTCAGCAGGTGACCTTGGGCACCATCGCCGACAAACCGGGCGCGCCGCGTCTGGGCGGCCATGTGGATGTGGGGGCCGGGGCCAAGATTTTGGGCCCGGTGGTCATTGGCGATCACGCGGTGATTGGCGCCAATGCAGTTGTATTAAGCGATATTCCCGCCGGAGCGGTGGCCGTGGGCTCCCCGGCGCGGGTGATTAAACAAAAGGAAGAGCCATGAAACTTCTGGTCACCGGCGGGGCCGGTTTTATTGGGTCGGCTGTGGTGCGTCAGGCCATTGCCGCGGGCCATAGCGTGGTGAATGTAGATGCGCTGACCTATGCGGCCTGTCTGGAAAACGTGGCAAGCGTTGCAGAACACGCCAATTACGCCTTTGAACAGGCCGACATTCGCGATCGCGCCGCCCTGGACCAGGTCTTTGCGACCCATCAGCCCGATGCGGTGATGCATCTGGCTGCCGAAAGCCATGTGGACCGCTCCATCGATGGTCCCGGCGATTTCATCGAGACCAATATCACCGGCACCTATAATATGCTGGAAGCCGCGCGCAAATATTGGACCGATCAAGGCAAACCCGAGGCTTTCCGCTTCCACCATATCTCCACCGATGAAGTCTATGGCAGCCTGCCCAATGACCCATCCGTGATGTTCACCGAAGACACCGCCTATGATCCGCGTTCGCCCTATTCGGCGTCCAAGGCCTCCAGCGACCATCTGGTGCGCGCGTGGAGCGAGACCTATGGATTGCCGGTGGTGCTGACCAATTGTTCCAACAACTACGGCCCCTTCCACTTCCCGGAAAAGCTGATCCCGGTTGTGATCCTCAACGCGCTGACGGGTCAAGATCTGCCGATCTATGGCGATGGGTCGAACATCCGCGACTGGCTTTATGTGGAAGATCACGCCGATGCGCTCCTGTTGGTGGTGCAAAAAGGCGAACTGGGCCGCGCCTATAATATCGGCGGCGAGAATGAGCGCACCAATCTGGAACTGGTGAAGACCCTTTGTGCCATTCTGGACGAGAAACGCCCCAAGGCAGGCGGCGGCTCTTATAGCGACCAGATCACCTTTGTGACCGATCGCCCAGGCCATGACGCCCGTTACGCGATCGATCCCACCCGCATCCGCGATGAGCTGGGCTGGCGGCCCAGCGTCACGGTTGAGGAAGGTCTGGCGAAAACCGTGCAATGGTATCTCGACAACGAGACCTGGTGGCGCGCGCTGCAAGAACGGTCTGGGGTTGGCGAACGTCTGGGCGTGAAGGCTTAAAAAGGGCAGGCCCTTTCAGGGCCTGCCGCCTCTGATCAAAAGACGGTCGGAAGTATTTGGGAAAAGAAGAAAGCGGGAATACAGCAACATGCGTGACGTCCAAAGTATCATGGCGATGGGAAAGGACCGGCAGAGATGCTGACGGCTCACCTTCCCTCCGGCTATGTTTTGGGGCGTTTGGGGCCGCAAATGCGGTGGGGCCTACCTGTTGCGATGATCGGTGGCGTGCTTCCCGACCTCGACATGATTTGGTTCTATCTGGTCGATCAAGGCCGCATTCATCACCACCGATATTGGGTGCATATTCCCATCTTTTGGGCAGCCATAGGCGCGCTTGTGCTGCCCCTATTCATTTGGCGCGGATATGGGGCCTTGGCTGGCCTCTTCTTTGCCGCGATTTTCATGCATCTCCTTTTGGATAGCCTCAGTGGCGGCATCCTGTGGGGAGCCCCCTTTGACATGACACTCTACAGTCTGGTGCAGGTTCCTGCGACACAGGACCATTGGATCTTATCATTCCTGCTGCACTGGAGCTTTGCGGCTGAGCTAATGATCTGGAGCCTCGCAATCTGGCTGTGGGTTAGGAGAAAGTAATATGAACATTCTGGTCTTTGGCAAAACCGGACAGGTGGCGCAGGAATTGGCGCGCCATGAAGGCGTGACCTGTGTGGGGCGCGATCTGGCGGATCTGTCTGACCCTGCAGCCTGTGCGGCGCTGATTGAGGCGCGCAAACCCGACGCCGTGATCAATGCCGCCGCCTATACGGCCGTGGATAAGGCGGAGGCAGAAGAAGATCTGGCCTCTGTGATCAACGGGGTGGCGCCGGGGGCCATGGCGAGGACCTGTGCGGATTTAGGCATTCCTCTGGTTCATATCTCCACCGATTATGTCTTTGCCGGTGACGGCGACACGCCTTGGACGCCTGCCGATCCGGTGGACCCGCCCAATGCCTATGGGCGCTCGAAACTGGCGGGTGAAGAGGCGGTGCGTGCGGCAGGTGGGCCATTTGCGATCCTGCGCACCTCTTGGGTGGTTTCGTGTCACGGGAATAACTTTGTCAAAACCATGCTGCGCTTGGGCGCGGAGCGCGACAAGCTGACGATCATTGCCGACCAGATCGGCGCGCCGACCCCAGCCCGCGATATTGCCGTCGCCTGCGCGGAGATGGCACGCCAGCTGGTGGCAGATGCTGCAAAATCCGGAACCTATCATTTTCAGGGCGCGCCACTCGCCAGCTGGGCGGATTTCGCCCGTGAGATATTTGCGCAAAGCGGCACCACATGCGCGGTTGAGGATATCCCCACCACCGCCTATCCAACACCTGCGGTCCGGCCTTTGAATTCGCGACTGGATTGCACCGCATTAGAGACTGTTTTTGGCATTGCTCAGCCAGATTGGCGGCGAGGCCTTGGTGATATTTTGAAAGACTTGGGAGCGACGTCATGACGACAGCCACCACAGAAAGCACACAGCGCAAAGGTATTATTCTGGCCGGCGGCTCCGGCACCCGGCTGTACCCTATTACGATGGGGGTCTCCAAACAGCTGTTGCCGATCTATGACAAGCCGATGATCTATTACCCGATCTCTGTGTTGATGCTGGCAGGCATCCGCGAGATCTGCGTGATCACCACGCCGCAGGATCAGGCGCAGTTCAAACGCACGCTGGGCGATGGCAGCCAATGGGGGGTGGAGTTTACCTATGTGGAGCAACCCTCCCCCGATGGTCTGGCGCAGGCCTTTATCCTGGCCGAGGACTTTTTGGATGGCGCGCCTTCTGCCTTGGTGCTGGGCGACAATATCTTCTTTGGCCACGGTTTGCCGGACCTTCTGGCCGCGGCCGATCAGAAGCCTGTGGGTGGCACCGTCTTTGGCTATCACGTGGCGGATCCGGAACGCTATGGTGTGGTGGATTTCGACGACAAAGGCCAGGCGCGCGAGATCATTGAAAAGCCGCCCGTGCCGCCGTCAAACTATGCGGTCACCGGGCTGTATTTCCTGGATGGCACCGCGCCTGCGCGCGCCCGCGCCGTGAAACCCTCGCCGCGCGGTGAATTGGAGATCACCGATCTGCTGCAGACCTATCTGGATGAAGGCGCGTTGAGCGTTGAAACCATGGGCCGCGGTTATGCTTGGCTGGACACCGGCACCCATGCCTCGCTGCTGGATGCGGGAAATTTTGTGCGCACATTGCAAGAGCGCCAAGGCCTGCAAACCGGCTGCCTGGAAGAGATCGCCTTTGAACAGGGGTGGATTTCAGCAGAGGCGCTTGCACAACGGGCGGAAATGCTGAAGAAAAACGCCTATGGCGCTTATTTGGCCAAGCTTTTGGAGTAAGACTTTTCCATGAAAATCCTTTTTGTGCACCAGAATATGCCCGGCCAATATCGGGAGATGATCCAATGGCTGGCGGCACAAAAGGAGCATGAGCTGGTGTTTTTGACCCAGCGCCACCCCGCCCCTCAGTTCAAGGGCGTGAAGACCGTGCAGTACAAGACCCATCACCGCCCGGACAAGGATGCCTATGGGCTGTCCAAAGTCTGGGAAGAGGCGACGGGTGCGGGTCTTGGCGCGGCGCAAGCGGCCGAGAGGCTGTGGCGCGAAGACGGGTTCAAACCCGATATCATCCTGGGCCATACGGGCTGGGGTGAATTGCTGTTCATGAAGGATGTGCTGCCGGATGTGCCGGTTCTGGGCTTCTTTGAATATTATTATCTGAACGAGGGTGGTCCGGTGGGTTTTGACCCCGAAGATCCGCCCAACGAACACAGCAAATTCTTTCTGCGCGCCCGCAATGCGGTGCCCAATGCAAATCTGGATGCGGTGGATCTGGGCACGGTGCCGACCACCTGGCAGCGCGACAGTTTCCCGGCCCGTTTCCACGATCATTTCTATACCTGTCACGACGGCATCCGCACCGATCTGTTGAAACCCAACCCCGATGTCAGCCTGTCGCTGGGGCGTCTGGATCGGCCGATTACGCGCGACGATGAGGTGCTGACCTTTATGGCGCGCAATCTGGAACGCACGCGGGGGTTCCATGTGTTTATGCGGGCGCTGCCCGAGATCTTGGAGGCGCGCCCCGATGCGCGGGTGCTGGTGATTGGCGGCAATGGCACCTCATACGGCAAGGCGAGCACCCACAAGGGCGGCCTGCGCGGCGAAATGGAGGAAGAGCTGGGCCACCGGGTGGATTGGAGCCGGGTGCATTTCCTCGGCCAGGTGCCCTATGACGCCTATCAGCAGGTGATCCAGATCAGCCGCTGTCATCTGTATCTGACCATGCCATTTGTGCTCAGCTGGTCGTGCCTTGAGGCGATGTCGATGGGGGCGACGATGGTGGCCACCGATGTGGCGCCGGTGCGCGAGGCCATCCGTCATGGGGAGACCGGCCTGTTGGTGGACTTCTTTGACCCCCAAGCCCTGGCCAAACAGGTGGTTGAGGTGCTGGCCCACCCAGATGACTACGCCCACCTCGGCCCCAATGCCCGCGCCCATGTGGTGGAGAAATACGACTTCCTGACCCGATGCCTGCCCGAACATCTGGGCCGGATGAACAGTCTGGTGACATCTGGTGCACAGGTGAAACTGCCGTAGCGCTTCACGCTCTAAACCGGGAAAATCTCCGGTTTAGAGACCTGTTTTTCAGATCAGCTTTAGATATTGCCTGCGGTGTTGAAGACGCCCACGAAACTGCCAAAGATCGAGGAGATCGTCAGCACATCCGTAATCGGTGCTTCGGTCGCCATCACCAGGTCCTGGGGTTGGATTTCAAACTGGCGCGCCGAAAACAGCCCGTCGGCCGTGGTCAGATCCAAGGAAAACACCACCCGGTTTTTGCGGGGACCGCGTTCGCCGGGGGCGATGGCGGAATTGGGGTATTCGCGCAGGATCAGGATGCCTTTGGGATCGGCATTGCGATCCGACAGCCCGCCGGCCACCGAAATGGCATCCATCGCTGACATATCATCCTGGCTGAAAGTATGCTGTGCCTCGGTGCCGGTGGCGCCAAAGGACAGGAAATAGCGTTCGTCTTCTTCCACAAACACCCGGTCACCGCCGCGCAATAACGTGTCTAATGTGGGGTTGTTCAGCAGATTTTCGACCGAGGTGCCATAGATCTGATTGTCCCGCACCAGACGGATCTGTGGATTGTTGAGGTTGAGCCCGATGCCGCCCCCGGCGGAGATCAGCCCCAGAACCGTGTAATTGCGATCCGGCATCGGATAGGTGCCAGGACGCGCCACGCCCGAGACCAGATCAACCGAATTGTTGCGCCCTTCACTGAGGCTCAGCTGCAATTGCGCATTGGGCACGATTTCTTCCAATGCCTCTTGCAGGCGTTCGCGCGCCAGATCGGGCGTCAACCCGCGCACCGAAACCTTGCCGACATAGGGCATAAACACGGTGCCATCGCCGGCCACTTTTATGTCCTGTAGCTGCGCCACTTTTTGCAAAGGCGCGGTCAGCAGTGAGTTGTCTCCGCTGTCCCAGATCTGCATCGTCAACAGATCGCCAGGTTGAATATGTTGGGTCTTGGCCCCTTGGGTGCGGCCAATCCAGCTGAGGTGCTCTTGTCGGCCGGTGGCGGGCCAATGTTCGACGCTGGGCAAAAAGGCACGGGTGACGGGGTATAAGGCAAAATCGGCATCCACGTCCTGGGCTTCACGCAGGATCTCACGGCTGGCAGGGGCGCCTCCGGGCAGGCGGCTGCAGGCGGTGGGCAGAAGGGTCAGACCCGCAAGCGCGGCGACGGACAGGATGCGGAGCATTGAGAATCCAGTCAGAAAAATCTTAAATTTGGGTGGTCGCAAGATAGCCTGCGTGGCACATGCGTCAACACACGCCAGGATCACAATGAAAGACGCTGCATAATGAGCACGCAATACACCACCAGCCCGACCTTGATTTTAGGCGCAAACGGTCGAATTGGGCAGGCGTTGCGCCGATTTGCACCGCAAGGGTTGCGCCTGCAGGCGCGCGAGATCCCCGAAGATACCCAGGACGCGTGGCATGTCTTTGCCCCCCTGGAAGCTCCCGAGGCGTTGCGCGCGGCGGCGCAGGGCTGTGGCCAGATTGTCTGCCTGGCAGGGGTGGTGCCCGGGCGGAATAGGGCGCGACATAACGGCGTCGGGGGTGATTTGGCGGACAACAGCCGCCTGGCACTTGCCGCCATCGAAGCTGCCGCAGATGCGGGATGCGTGCGGGTGTTTCTGGCCTCTTCGGCGGCTGTATATGGTGCCGCCAAAGGCCCCATGCGCGAGGATCAACCTTTGCGCCCGACCAACCCTTATGGGCAGGCCAAGGCCGAGATGGAGGCCGCCGCCCAGGCCCGTGGGCGTGCGTTGGGGGTGCAGGTCTGTGCTTTGCGCATTGGCAATGTGGCCGGGTTTGATGCGATCCTAGGCGGTTGGAAACCTGGTTTCACCCTGGATCAGTTCCCCGATGGCACCACGCCCCGGCGCAGCTATATCGGGGTGCAGGCGCTGGCCCATGCCATTGACGTCTTGTTGCGGGTGCCCGATCTGCCACCGGCTCTGAATGTGGCGCAGCCGCGCCCGATTGAGATGGGAGAGCTGCTGGCGGGTGCCGAGCTGGCATTTACCACCCGTCCCGCCCCGGACGGGGCCATCGCTGAGGTGGTTTTGGACCTTGCGCTGCTGCAATCCTGTCTGGAAACCGAGCTGGTTCCGGCCTGTGGCATCAGCCTGGTGGCGCAATGGTACGGCTTCTGCCAATAAGGGGGCAATTGGAAGGCGAGGGATTTCGATGACCTGGAGCAAACGGCTGTTTGATCTGTTTTTTGTTACATTGCTGATTGTGATCCTGGGGCCGGTGTTGCTGTTGCTGGTGATCTGGCTGCTGCTCAAGGAGGGAAGGCCGCTGTTTTATGTGGCCGAGCGGATGAAAACCCCGACCGAGCCCTTTGCCTTGTGGAAATTGCGCACCATGACCGTGGTCGACGAAGACAGCGGCGTGTCGGGTGGCGATAAATCGGCGCGGATCACCAAGACCGGCGCCTGGCTACGCTCCAAACGATTGGATGAATTTCCGCAGCTGTGGAATATCTTACGCGGCGATCTGTCCTTTGTGGGACCACGCCCGCCCCTGCGCCAATATGTGGAAGCCTATCCTGAGATCTATAACGAGGTGCTGAAATCGCGCCCCGGTGTCACCGGGCTGGCCTCGATCGTCTATCACAAACATGAAAGCGCGCTTCTGGAGCGCTGTGCCAGCCGTGAGGAGACCGATGCGGTCTATTCGCGCACCTGCGTGCCGACCAAGGCGCGGCTGGATCTGATTTATCAGCGCCATCAAAGCATGTGGTATGATTTTGATCTGGTGTTCCAGACCATTGGCAACCTGCTGCGGCGGGGGTAGCCAGGCGGGAAACGCCTCCAGATTTTGAAGCCCGTCCTTGTGACCAATTTCATATGGTGTGAAAATTAGGATTGCAACCAGGGGTTGCGTGGTTCAGATTGATGGTAAGACCCCATGCAAGTGGCGCAATCTTGCGCATAAATGGTGGTATTTTTCTGCAGTGCAAATAAAAACTAACACCAAAGTGTGCGCTTGTGATTTGAGTGGAGATGAGAAGGTAAGCGGGTATCGTCGGCGCATTTTCAGGCTTGGAAATAAAATATGCCCTGCCGCCAGTCTGACGCGCTATCTCGCGGCAGATGTTTAATAAGAATTAACGTTTTCGGCCCTAAGGCTGGAAGGGCTTAAACTAAAACCTCCCCGCTGAGGGAGGGTGGGACACGAATGTTTCGACTGCTGAGCGCGCTGACGCGGGCGCAAAAATCTTATATTTTCTTAAGCATCGATTTGCTGCTGCTGCCCCTAGCACTTGTCTTTGCATTCTCCGTACAAAACCTGCCGGTCCCGGCCCTGAATCTTTTGGGCAGCAGCTTGCCAGTGCTACCTTATGTGATGGTCTTTTCTGCCCTGTTTGCCTTGTGGTTGGGGCTGCCGCATGTGCAGCTCAATGCCTATGAACGCCATGCGGTGGGGATGACGGCTCTGGTGGCGTTGTTTGCCTGCGGGACTTTGGCGGCCACAACGTTGGTGTTTGGCCCGGCGCTGCCGATGGGCACCTATGTGGTCTTTGCGCTGATCTATTTTATCGCCATGGTGGCGGTGCGGGCGGTGTTGTTTCAGATTGTGATGTCGATCTACCGCCGTGCGCAACCGCGCAGTCGGGTCTTGATCTATGGGGCAGGGGCCACGGGCACCCAGCTGGCGCAGGCGCTGCGCAGCCATGACTGGATCGATCCGGTTGCTTTTGTTGATGACAATAAATCGCTGCAGGGCATGACATTGGTTGGCCTGCCGGTGTTTTCCCCCGCCCGGATCGAGGAATTGGTGCAATCCCGCCAGATTGCCCGCGTGCTGCTGGCGATGCCCTCACAAAGCCAGCCCAAACAAGCGAAGATCATCCAGCGCTTGCAAGCCATGAGGCTGGATGTGCAGGCGCTGCCGTCCTTTGCTCAATTGGTCGGAACCGAAGCGCTGGTGGAAAAGCTGAAACCGGTAGCGCCCAAGAATTTCCTAGGCCGGCGGGCCCATGATGTGCCCCTGGCCGAGGCGGCCAATGCTTATCGGGACAAGGTGGTGCTGGTGTCAGGCGCGGGGGGCTCCATCGGGTCTGAACTGTGTCGTCAGGTGATGGCCTGCCGCCCCACTAAAGTGGTTCTGTATGAATTGTCGGAACTGGCGCTTTATACCATCCACCAGGAGCTGTGCAGTCAGGCCCGCGCGCAGGGTATCGAATTGGTTGCGGTGCTGGGATCGGTGACCGATCCGCGTCAGGTGCGCGAAGTTCTGGACCGCCATCAGGTGCGGGTGGTGCTGCATGCGGCGGCCTATAAACATGTGCCCCTGGTCGAAGAAAATCCGCTGGCGGGGTTGGCCAACAATGTCTTTGGCACCCGGACGCTGGCGCGGGTGGCCGGGGATTTTGGCGTCGACCGCTTTATCCTGATTTCATCCGACAAAGCGGTGCGCCCGACCAATGTGATGGGCGCCTCCAAACGCATGGCAGAGCTGGTGTTGCAAGATATGGCCAGCCGCAGCCCGCATACGGTCTATACGATGGTGCGCTTTGGCAATGTGCTGGGCTCATCCGGTTCGGTCATTCCGCTGTTTCAGGAACAGGTGGCACGTGGTGGTCCGGTGACGGTGACCGATCCCAATGTGCGCCGGTTCTTTATGACCATCCAGGAAGCGGTGCAGCTGGTTTTGACGGCAGGCGCTGATGCCAAAGGCGGCGAGGTCTTTGTGCTGGATATGGGCAAACCGGTGCCAATCATTCAATTGGCCCGTCAGGTGATCGAAAGTGCCGGCTATACCGTGCGCGATGAGGCCCACCCCGAGGGGGACATTCCGATTGAGATCATCGGGTTACGCCCCGGCGAGAAGATGGAAGAAGAGCTGACGCTGACGGATGAGCTGATGTTGACCCGTCATCCCAAGATCTTCTGCGCCCATGAGGCGGTGATCTCTGAGATCGAAGTGGCGTCTTTCATGCGGGCGTTGCGTCAGGCGGTGGCCAGCAATGATGCCGAGGCCGCGCGTGCCCTGATTGCCCATTGGGTCGAAGGCGATGGGATCAAATTGGCCACGCAAGCCACATCCTGAGGGGGGCGAGATTTGCAACAGTTGATCGGTGCCCGGCTTTCGTGGTCTAAGGCAAAAAGTAGGCGTAAGCAGCAGTAATGATTATAAAGGCGGGGCAGAAGGTGACCGGTTCCACAATACCCCCAAGGCAGATGCGGGGCCGTACAAAGCTGTGCGCAGCACTTGTTCTGGCGCTGACGGCTGGCCTGTCCAGCATCGCGCAGGCCCAGACGGTCGAGGAGGCCCCAAATTTTGACCGGCCAGCCCAGCCCAGTATGAACTTTTATGGCTCGCCCGGGATCATTGATCTGCCCTCAGCCGAACATCTGCCCGAAGGCCAGTTTGCCACCACCTATTCCTTTTTTGGTGGCACCAGCCGGTACAATCTGACCTTTCAGGCGCTGCCGTGGCTGTCGGCCTCGTTTCGCTATAACGGCATCCAGAACCTGAACCTGTTTGGGTTCAACACCTATTATGACCGCGGCTTTGATGTGCGCTTCCGGCTTTTGCGCGAACGCAAATACCTGCCCGCGCTCACATTGGGTCTGCAGGATTTTGCCGGCACCGGCATTTACGCCAGTGAATATCTTGCCGCGACCAAGACCTTTGACACGCCCGGTCTGGGCGGTGGAGAGGGCAAGCTGAAAGTCACCGCCGGTCTGGGCTGGGGACGGTTGGGATCCAACGGGGCGATTGGCACCATTGGCACGCGCGGGGCCTTTAATGGGGGCGATACCGGGGGTGAATTGTCGGTGGATCAATGGTTCCGCGGTGATGTGGCGCCCTTTGCCGGTCTGGAATGGGAATTGAATGACCGCTGGGGCATCAAGGCGGAATATTCCTCAGACGCCTATGAGCTGGAAACCCAGCAATCCAACGTCTTTGAACGTAACTCCTCGCTGAACTTTGGCGTTGAATATCAAAAAAGCCCAAACCTACGGCTTGGGGCTTATTATCTTTATGGATCCGAGATCGGCGTCAATGCGCAGATCCAGTTGAACCCGCGCCATCCGCCGCAACCCATTCGTATCCCGGCCCCCATCCCGGTGGTGCCGCGCAGCCAATGGGCCACCGAAGAGGCGCATTGGAGTCCCGATTGGGCGGCCAGTGAAAACAAACGTGGCCAGATCCGCGATCTGGTGGCCGAAGCCCTGAAGGCTGACGGTCTGGTGCTGGAGGCGGTGATCCTTGAGGGCAACGTGGCCGAGGTGCGCTATCGCAACAACCGCTATCGGTCTTATACGCTGACCATCGGTCGGGTGGCGCGCGCGATGGCGCGCACTTTGCCACCTTCGGTGGAAACCTTCCGCATTGTACCGATGCGCCGGGGCTTGGGCCTGTCGACCACGGTGATAAGGCGCAGCGATCTGGAGGCATTGGAATTTGCCCCCGAGGCCACAGATGCGCTGGTGGCGGTCACGGGCTTTCAAAACGCAGGCCCCTTGCCCGAGGGGGCTGATTTCTCGGATGAGTTATACCCGGCTTTTGCCACCTCGGTCTCTCCCTATGCAGCGCCCTCTTATTTTGACCCGTCCTTGCCCTTCCGTCTGGATCTGGGGCTGGATTTCTCGGCCTCTTATGCGCCATCTCCGGGGTGGATCGTCTCCGGCACCATCCGCCGACGGCTCTGGGGCAATGTCTCAGACGGGCGCGCCTCAAACTCGGTGCTGCCACGGGTGCGCACCGATCAGGTGGAATATGCGCAATTCGATACCACGCTGGAAAACCTCTATGTGGCGCGCAATTGGAAACCCGCGCCTGATCTTTATGCGCGTACGACCGTGGGCCTGTTGGAAAGCAACTTTGGCGGTGTTTCAGGCGAAGTCCTGTGGAAACCGGTCAATTCCCGCCTCGCGCTGGGGGTTGAGGGCAACTATGTGAAACAGCGTGATTTTGACCAGCGCTTTTCCTTCCGGGATTACAGTGTCTTTACCGGCCATGCCTCGGCCTATTATGAGGCGCCGCGCGGGTTTCTGGCCCAGTTGGATGTGGGACGCTATCTGGCGGGCGATGTGGGGGCGACCTTCAGCCTGGATAAGACCTTTAACAATGGCTGGTCCTTTGGCGGGTTTTTCACGCTCACCGATGTGTCGGCCGAAGAGTTCGGCGAAGGCTCCTTTGACAAGGGGATCCGCTTCCGCATTCCGTTGGATTGGCTCTGGGGCAAACCCTCGCGCAATTCCTTTGGCTTGACGGTGCGCCCCACTCAGCGGGATGGCGGCGCGCGTCTATCGGTGCCGGGCAGGCTTTATGGGCAGATCCGCGAAGGCCATCGCAAAAGCCTGGTCGATCAAAAGGCGAGGATCTGGGAATGATCAACGTGACACGTTTTATGGGCGCCCTTGTCGGTCTGGCCCTGTTGGGCGCCTGTGCCAAAGGCCCGGAGGAAACGCCGCTTGAGCTGGAGATCTTCTCGACCATCCGGGAACAGATCGCCCTGCGCCGCGCCCCCAAACAGGAGCGTCCACCGCTGACGCGCGCGCTTTTGGACACGCTGGGCAGCCCCTATATCGAGGTGACGCTGGAGGCCAATGGGATCTTTGCCTATCTGCAGCCGCAGCTGGTGCGCCGCGATAATGGCCCCGGTGAGGTGATCCATTGGGTGACCGAGGATCAGGTTACCGTCACTTTGCGCGATGGGATCCTGATTGCCACGCGGGGCTTGCGCGGGGATCTGCTGTCGTCGTCCACCCTGGCGCGATCTGGCGGTGCACAGGGCCCCGAAGGCACCGGGACGCGCCTGTTTGACCTGCGTTTTGGAGATCACGAAAGCAAGACCTTGGAAATGGCCTGCGAGGTTGTCGACCTGGGCGCTGAAAACCTTGAAATCGTCGAACTCACCTATGCGACACGGCATCTGCAGGAACGCTGCGACGGCGCGAGTGGCCGGATTGCGAATGACTTCTGGGTTGATTCTCGCACCGGGCGCGTCTGGCAATCCCGCCAATGGGCCGGGCCTTTGAACGGATATATACGCATCCGCCAGCTGACACTTTAGGCAGATAGTAGCCGCTTTTCACCGCAAAGCCGTGGCAACTCTGCACTGATGGCGAAATAAACTGATTTTTAAATGTATTACCCACATAAGGCGCGTTGAAATAATATCACTTCTTGCCTACGGTCCAGGCAGGATTTCCTAATGAAAACCCCATGGAGTTTTTGACTATGAAGCAGATTTTTGCAGCAGCCCTCGTTGCGGTTCTGGCCGCAGGTTCCGTTTCCGCCCAAACCGCTGAGCCCGGTGCAACTGCCGGTGGCGCCGGTGGCGCAGGTGCGGGTGCCGGCGCAGCTGGTGGTGTCGCGGGAACCGGTCTGGCAGCTGGCACCATTGCAGGTGGCGTTCTGGCCGCAGCTGTTGTGATTGGTGTTGTTGTATCCGACGACGACGAATCCGGGACCACCACAACAACCGACTAAGCTGGTTTCTCCCGGACGCGGGAGTTCTGGTTGAGAGATATAAAGCGGATCCTGTTCAATGGAATGGGGTCCGCTTTTCCTATTGCGGGGCCGCGTTAAATGGATTTGGAAAACACGTGGCGAAGGTCAGGAATGAGCCCAGAGTGACGGATGCTGCATCTGGCTCTAAGGGCCGCTTCGGTGACCTTTATGCTTTTTCCTAGAAATTTCACCTCAAAATTTGGGAAAAATGGAAAGCAGCCTTTACATTTGGTCGAAGCTGGCTATGTAAAGGTAACTTTCCACTCATGGAGTATCCAACATGACGACGAGCCAATCCTCTTCCCGTTTCTTCAAAGTCTTCGTTCCGGCAATGTTGACCTATATCGCTTCA
The DNA here is from genome assembly GCA_947497985.1 of uncultured Paracoccaceae bacterium. Taxonomy (GTDB): domain Bacteria; phylum Pseudomonadota; class Alphaproteobacteria; order Rhodobacterales; family Rhodobacteraceae; genus Epibacterium. Next base: position 31,854 of record CANMIX010000017.1, on the reverse strand, counting down.
ACAGCAGGAATTTCAGCACTTACTAATGAAATCGACCTTCCCGCCTACATTCTATATGTCGTAATGCTTATACCAATCGGCGCAGTTTTTGCGGCTTTCTGGGCGCAGCTGCGCTTTGCGCTGGAGCTCGACGAATTTCTTCGCCTGATCCAGGTAAAGGGCACATTCATTGGTATTGCAGTTGTAATGATAATCGCATCCGGTTGGGGCCAACTTGAAAGAGTGTCCGATATTCCAAGATTTCAGGTATTCTGGCTGTTACCGATTTTCTGGTCTGTGCAAGGCTTGGCAACTACTTTCATATCGAAACGCGAAGGCGTGTTTTGATGAAAAACCATCTAAAAGCGCTTCGGGCAGAGCGGGCGTGGTCGCAAACTACTCTAGGTGAACAACTAGATGTGTCCCGACAAACTATAAACGCAATTGAGGCTGGACGATATGACCCGTCCTTGCCTCTGGCATTCAAGATTGCCGAGTTGTTTGAAATGTACATTGAGGAAATCTTTGATAATAGCGAATAGATCAAGATCGAGTGTAGCGGGTCTCACAGCTGCCGTTAAACAGGTCAAAGCCAATGGCAGCTTCGTCCCGCACAACCGTCGCAACACCTATCGCGTCTAGGAGGATCTGCGGTTGCGGCATGTTGGGGGGCGCAACCTGTAACGCCCCCAACTGGATCACAGCTGTTTGGCCAAGACGCTTTCGATGCGGGCCACATCTTCGGGGTTGTTCAATTCCCAGAACACGCGGCCGCGCCCTTCGACCTCAACACAAGCCACAGGCGTGCCGTTGAACAGGAAGCGCAGCTGTTCCAGCCCTTCGCGGTTTTCCAGATCACATTCCCCCCAGGTCCCATAGGCGCGCAGGGCGTCCGGGCGATAGGCATAGACGCCCACGTGGTGATAGACGGGGATGTCGGCGGTTGGCACTTTGCCGGGGTCGATATAGGGCAGCACTTCTTTTGAGAAATAAAGCGCGTGGCCTTTGGCGTTGAATACGGCCGTGGTGCCTCCAACCCGGCCGGCTTTGCGATCCTCGACAAAATGGCCATAGGTCAGCGGGTCACATTGCAAGACCGGCGTGGCGACCTGCGCCTCCGCATCGGCTTTCATCGCGGCGATCAGATCTTCGACAAACCAGGCGGGTGTCAGCGGCGCGTCGCCTTGCAGGTTCACCACCAGATCGGCGTCGATGGCGCCAGCATCCAAAGCCGCCGCACAACGCGCGGTGCCGTTTTCGCAAGTGGTCGGCGTCATGATCACGGAGGCACCAAACCCCTCGGCCGCCTCTTTGATGCGGTCATCATCGGTGACCACATGCACCGCGTCGACGCCCTGAACCCCCATGGCGGCTTCCCAGCTCATCCGGATCAGGCTTTTGCGGCTGCCGTCGGGCTGGGTGAGTTCGACCAAAGGCTTGCCGGGATAGCGGGTCGAGGCATAGCGCGCGGGGATCAGGATTACGGTTTTCATGGGGTATACCTTTTATTAGAGCCGCAAATTACGCCACACCTGCACGCAGCAGGTCATGGATATGCAGGATGCCCACGGGCGCGCTGGCCGCGTCCACCACCATCAGAACCGAGATTTTCCGCGCGTTCATTGTTGCCAAAGCGCTGGCGGCCAGCGCGTTCGGGGCCACGGTGATGGGGTTAGGGTTGGCAATATCGCCGGCGGTGGTGCGCATCAGCTGCGCCATATTGCGCCGCAAATCCCCGTCTGAGATCACGCCTGCCAGTTTGCCGTCCGCAACCACTGCGGCAATGCCAAACCCTTTGGAGGTCATGGTCAGCAGGCAGTCCTGCATGGGGGTCTCGGCACTGACCAGCGGCAGGTCGTCGCCTGCGTGCATCAGCTGCGCCACGGTGGCGAGCTGCGCGCCCAGTTTGCCGCCCGGATGAAAGACGCGGAAATCTTCCGGTAAAAACCCGCGTTGATCCATCAAGGCCACCGCCAAGGCATCGCCAAGCGCCAGGGTCAGCGTGGTGGATGTGGTGGGCGCCATGCCAATGGAGCAGGCCTCGGGCGCGGGCGGCAGGCACAGGCGGTAATCTGCGGCCTTCATCAAGGTGCTGTCGGGTTTTGAGGAGATCGCCACGGTGGGGATCGAGAACCGGCGCGTGTGGGCCAGAATGTCCTGCAGTTCCGTGGTCTCACCGGAATTGGAGATCAACAGGCAGATGTCAGCCGGGGTCACCATGCCCAGATCCCCGTGGCTGGCCTCGGCGCAATGGACAAAATAGGACGGGGTGCCGGTGGAGGCAAAGGTCGCGGCGATCTTGCGCCCGATATGGCCGGATTTGCCAATGCCCGAGACAATGACACGGCCCTTGGCGCCCAGGATCAGCTGCACCACTGCGGCGAAATCCGCAGGCAGGTCGCGGCCCATCTGGGCCAGGGCGGCGGCTTCCACGCTGAGCACATGCTGGCCCGAGGCGATAATCGCCTCAGCTGAGACATGGGCAGTGGTCTTGGTCTGCTCTGACATGAAAAACCCTCGATCTGGCGCCAGTTGTTTTGCCTTCCTAGGGGGCGGTTCTTGCCTAGGCAAGGGGGGAGGGGCTGGATATGGTCCGCTCCAATACGCAGGCACTGGCGATCAAGAGGCAAAGAGATGGCACCGAAATTTGGAACAAGCGGGCTGCGCGGGTTGGTGGTAGAGCTGACGGCGGATCTGGTGGCTGATCACGTGCGCGCCTTTATTGCCGCCTGTGACACCGGCAGCGGCATTTGTCTTGGCTGGGATCTGCGCCCGTCGTCGCCTGAGATTGCTCGCGCTGTGCGGGATGCTGTTGTGGGCGAAGGGCTGACGCTGATCGATTGCGGTGCGGTGGCCACACCGGCGCTGGCCCTGGCGGCACAGAAACGGGGCGCGGCGGCGATCATGATCACCGGCAGTCATATCCCGGCCGATCGCAACGGGCTGAAGTTCTATTCCAAGACAGGTGAGATCACCAAGGACGACGAGACCGCGATCAAAGCCGCCCTGGGGCGCGCGCCTGGCGACGGTGGCGGCGCGGTGGAGCAGGACACGAGCGTCGGGGCGGATTTTGTTGCGCGCTATGTGGGCGCCTGCGGTCCCGCAGCCCTGCAGGGCAAACGCATCGGGCTTTACAGCCATTCCGCCGTGGGGCGTGATCTGATGGCGGAGATCTTTGCCAAACTGGGGGCAGATGTGGTGGAGCTGGGCCGCTCGGACAGCTTTATTCCCGTTGATACCGAAGCGGTGGATCCCGAGACCCGCGCCCAAGTGGCGGCCTGGGTCAAGGAGCATGCGCTCGATGCGCTGGTGTCCACCGATGGGGACAGTGACCGACCTTTGCTTGCGGATGAAAAAGGCCAGATCGTGCCCGGCGATATCATGGGGCAGATCACCTCGCAGGCTTTGGCGGCCGACTGTGTGGTGACACCGATTTCTTCCAATTCGGGCGTGTCGCAAAAAGGTTTTGCCACGGTCGCGCTGACCCGTATTGGCTCGCCTTATGTGATTGCGGGCATGGAGGTCGCCACCGGGAAGGTCGTCGGCTATGAGGCCAATGGCGGCTATCTCTTGGGGTTTGAGGCAGAAGGCCCGACCGGCCCGCTGACACCCTTGAAAACCCGTGACTGTGTCTTGCCCTTGGTGATTGCGTTGATCGCCGCCGGAAAGGCGCCCCTGTCGGCGCGCGTGGCCCAAGAACCTCCCGTTGTCACCGTCGCAGACCGTCTGCAGGAGGTGCCGCAGGAAGCCTCGCAACCCTTTGTGGCGGCGCTGGCGCAGGACGCGGCCGCGCGGGCCGCATTCCTGGGCGCATTGGGGGTGGGTGAGGTCGGTCTGGATCTCACGGATGGGGTGCGGATGACCCTCGCCGAAGGGGGCGTGGTACATATACGCCCCTCTGGCAATGCACCTGAGCTGCGTTTGTATGTTGAGGGCACAGATGCAACAGGGGCGCGGGCGCTGTTAACGCAGGGGCTGGATCTGCTCAAGGCGCAGCTGACGGTCACGGGGACCCTGTCCAAATGATGTTTTCATCCCTGCTGGGTTGGCTTAGGCTTATCCTGGCTATGCATGTCTACTCAATGCGCAGAAATTCCTATAAGGACCTGTCATTATTTCGCATGAACACCAATAGGTTGGATGATTGTAATGTCTGATATTAAAATCGCGGTGGCTGGGATCGGCTATGTGGGGCTGTCCAATGCAGTGCTGCTGGCGCAGGAAAACCCTGTTGTGGCACTTGATATTGATGAGGGCCGCGTGGCCCAGCTCAATCAGCGCCAATCGCCGATCGTGGATGCGGAACTGGCCGATTATCTGGCGACCAAGGATCTGCAGCTACACGCTACCACCAATGCGGTCGAAGCGTTTGAAGGTGCGGCCTATATTATTGTCGCAACCCCCACCAATTATGACCCCGAGAGCAATTTCTTTGATACCTCTTCGGTGGAGGCGGTGGTCAAACAGGCCCGCGCCATCAACCCGGATGCAACGGTTGTCATCAAATCGACGATCCCCGTCGGCTATACCGAGGGGCTGCGTGCCGAGCTGCAGACCGACAAGGTGATTTTCAGCCCGGAATTCCTGCGCGAAGGCCGTGCGCTTTATGACAATCTCCACCCCTCGCGGATCATTGTGGGCGATGACAGCGCGGCGGCGAAAGGGTTTGCCGAACTGTTGCGTGCGGCGGCGCTGAAAGAGGATGTGGATGTGCTGATCACCGGCTCCACCGAGGCCGAGGCGATCAAGCTGTTTGCCAATACTTATCTGGCGATGCGGGTTGCGTTTTTTAACGAACTCGACAGCTATGCGATGTCGCGCGATCTGGATGCGCGCCAGATCATCCAAGGCATTGGCCTGGATCCACGCATCGGCAGCCATTACAACAACCCCTCCTTTGGCTATGGCGGCTATTGCCTGCCCAAGGATACCAAACAGCTGCTGGCCAATTATTCGGAAGTGCCGCAGAACATCATTCGCGCCATTGTCGATGCCAACCGCACCCGCAAGGATTACCTGGCCGAGGCAATCATTGCGAAAAACCCTGCTTGCGTGGGGATCCACCGTCTGGTGATGAAAGCGGGGTCAGACAATTTCCGCCAATCCTCGGTGCAGGGGATTATGAAACGGATCAAGGCCAAGGGCATTCCGGTGATCGTCTATGAACCCAGCCTGCCGGAGGATGACTTCTTTGGCTCCGAAGTGGTGCGCGATCTGGCGGATTTCAAATCCCGCGCGGATGTGATTGTCGCCAACCGCCAGACCGAAGAGCTGATGGATGTGGCCGAGAACGTCTTTACGCGCGATCTGTTTGGCAACGACTAAGACGGGAGTGGGGCTGGGATGGGTTTGTTTGACCGTCTGCGGCCACAGCCGCGCCTGACTCCGGCTGAACCCTTTTATGCCATTGGCGATATTCACGGCTGTTTTGAACAGTTGGCGGATCTGTTGCGCCAGTTGAAACCCGATGTCCCCGTGGTCTGTCTGGGCGATTACGTGGACCGCGGCCCCAACAGCGCGGCGGTGCTGCATCTGCTGCAAAACCTGCCCAGGATCATCTGTCTGCGGGGCAACCACGAAGAGATGTTGTTGCGGTTTCTGGATGATCCGGCGGGGTCGGGGCAGATCTGGCTGCGCCATGGGGGATTGGAAACCCTGGCCAGCTATGGTGTGGCGGTCGGAGAAGACCCGCATGCGACACGCGATGAGTTCTTGGCGGCCATGGGCGATGACACCGTGCGCTGGCTGGAGGGGCTGCCGCGGGTGTTCCAATCGGGCAATGTGGTGGCCACCCATGCAGGCGCTGATCCCAGCCGGCCCATTGCGGCGCAGGATCCGGTGCATTTGACCTGGGGCCACCCGCAGTTTCTGCGCCGCAGGCGGCGGGATGGGCGCTGGATGGTGCATGGTCACGTGATTGTCCCCCGCCCCGAATTACATCCGGGACGGATTGCGGTGGATACGGGCGCCTATGCCACCGGTTATCTGAGCGCGGCTTTGGTCGTGCCGGATGGGGTGCAGTTCCTGACGGTCCATCCCAGCAAAATGCAGGCCTCATCCATCAAAATCAACCGCTAACGCATTGAGATAGGCATAAGTGCTGCCAGCAGCCGGCGTAATTTTGACCTCAACTGTGCCTGCGGGCGTGGCGGTAAAGGGCGCGGTGATCTGGTTCGTGTCGGCGGTGGTCGCACCGTTTAATTGCCCGATCACCTCTCCATTCACCGTGACATCGCCCACCCGGTCACTGGCCGTGGTGGCGCGCGATCCCATGGCCGTCAGCGTGCCCGCAGCCCCTGATGGCAGTCCAGACAGACGCCAGGTGATATGATCATGGGCGGCCACATTCACCCCAACAGAACAATGCATGCGATCATTTGTGAACGGCTGCAGTCGCACATCCGCCACCGTCGCGGATGCTCCGCCGCCACCGCTGTTGCTGGGCAGGACCGCGCCATCGAATTCAGCCACCAGATAGGGGGCAACCTGGCCGGAGGTGTCGACATTGCGCGTGCGCAGTTTGGGCACCGGGTTTGCTGTGCCCGTCAACGCGGTGGCTCCCGCCGTATCAAACCGGCTGGCATGGAACACAAAGGACCGCCCCGCCACATCGGCCCGGTGATCCGCATAGATGCGCGCATTCTGCCACAGCAGCCATTCGGCAAAGATATGCTCCCAGGCCGTCCACAGATGAATGCCATCATTGGTACTCACCAACCAGCGGGTGTTCTCAATCCAATCGTAGGCATCAATCTGGTCGGCATGATCCGGCATCTCAGCGGCGATCCACGGCACCACACAATCCGTGTTATAGGGGCCAGAGCCATTGATATCGGTGCTTGGAACGCCTGCCTCCACGGTTGGGGCGGTCTCATAAAACCGTTTGCTGATGGTGCTGGCCCCCAGATGGGCAAAGCCTGCGCCTTTGAGCTTGGTGGTGATCGCATCCAAATCGGCGCGGAAAGCACTGGCAATCGCCGCATCCATCGGACGTGTATGGGTCACATCATTGCCCGAACGATGCATCAGCACAAAGGTCGCATCCTCTTGGCCAGCGTAATCGGCAATCATCCCATCCAGCCGGGTCTGGGTCTCGGGGAACCGATCGCCGCCGGTGGGACGATTGTCGAGCGTCCCAGTGTAACCCATATTGGCAAAAGCCGCGTTGAGATAGGCGCTTTGCTCCGGTGTGTCGTCGCCACGGTCCAACAGAGAAGCCCCGACCAGAACCACGTTGTCCGCGTCCAGTGCTGAATATTCAGATACCGGCGCACTGTCAGCCGTGGGCAGAACCTGCAACAAGGCTTGGCCTAACGCACGACCATTGGCCTGCATGCCCGACGCAGTGAAATGTGGATCTGTGGCGCCGTTTAGCGCATTACCCACGGGCGGGCGCACGACCCGCAGGCCCGGAATGGCATTGGGGGAACCGCTGTCCTGATCCAGGCTTTCCTGCGCGGCGATCATGCGCTCTCCCCGGTTGTCGCCTGGGATGGGTTCATAGTGCTCCCCCACCGTGAGCCAGGCAACGGGCAGGTCCGGGCGGGCAAGATCGGCGCGGACATCGGCCACAAATTGCTGCGCATGTGGCACCCAGACATCGTTGTAATCTGCCCCCGTCGTGTCATTTGCCCCAAGCGAGACCAAAAGACCCGCCAAGTGATGATTGGGGCCAAGGGCCTGAACCGCAGCCCACATCAGCAGCATTTCGGTGTACATGCGCCCGCCTGTGGTCGCAACCGACGAGGCCTTGCGCCAGTCTTGCGTGCCGTTCAAGCCAGAGCCTGCCTCGCTGAGAGACAGAAGCAGGACTGGTTTGGACTGGGCCGCAGCCCAATCGGCCAGCTCTGAGCCAATGGCCATCACAGGCGACATCCGTGCAGCCCCGGTGGCGGCCTGACAGGGTTCCATGCAGGGCTGGGGCACGTGACGCTGCGACCCGGTCTTGTCAAATGCATTGGGCGATACCCGCAGGCAGGGCACATACCAGACGCGCCCATCAAATTCGATTTCCAGATTGTCGGCGGTTGCGAATTCAGAAACCGCATTGCCCATATTGCTGTCGCCCACACATGCAAACACCAGACAATCGACGTGATTTGGGTCCGTGGCGGAGAGATCAAACACCGAGACGTCGGTAAACTCTGTGTCCAGATCATCGGTTGTGGGATTAAATCCAAAGCGTGTGAAGGCTCCGGTGGCTTCAGCAGCGGGCAGATACTGAAACTTTGGCGCGTCCTCAGCGCCCGCGAAGGAGACACCCGCCGCAGACCCGGCACCGCCAAACTGTGGTTTGTAGCTGCCAGTGGTGCCCGGGTGGGTCTGCCAGGTGGCAAGATGCGCATGCCCTGCCGTCAGCGGCGTATCAAACGCAAGCCGTACGTCATTGGTGGAGCCATTCCCGCTGGTTTGGGACAGAACATTTTCAGTCACGCTCCAATTGCCGCGTCCATCCATGCCTGCGACATCGGCAAAGCTTGCCTGGGCTGCGGTATATAGATTTACGGGCGCGACAAGCCCGACCTCCTGAGGGGGGGGATCGATACCGGGCGTCGCGTAATCGTCTGTGTAGTCGCCTGCGACCACCGGCACCCCCAGCGCCTGTACGATCGGGGTTTGCTCTGCGGTAACCGGCAGAACATGGGGCAGGGGCTGGTCCTCATAGGTCCAGGTCACGCCGCCATCAATTGACCAACGAAATTCCGCCATCTTATTCCTCCACCGTCACAGGACCATCTGGGCTGCGCGTCAGGCGCGGCACCCAGGCGCTCAAGACTTCAAGCCGCACGGTGCCGTCGGCCTGGCGCTGCATAAGATTGCCCCCCACCCGCAGTGCGCCCTGACCGGGCGTCAACAAAAAACCCAACATTAGAGCCACCCTACCAGATCAACCGTGGTGCCGCTGGCCTCGATGCCGACGGGAGAGAACATCATCACCTCACCGGCCTGCACAGGATAGGTCAGGCGCTGGCCTGTTTCGTCGCGCAGGGTCACAGTGCCGGTGCTGAGGATGCGCAACACCCGCGGGCGCAGGGGCAGATCCACGTCATCGGCTGGGGTGATGGGGAAATGGCGGCTGGCTGGGCTGGACAGCCCGCGCTGGTGGCTTTGAAACGGGTCGATCTGAGGCATGAGGCGCAACTCCTGTTGAAAAGAGCCAAGGCGCAGATCCAAGACGCGGATCCAGAGCTTGGGCGAGATGACAGAGGAGGCGCCAGCATAACCGCTGACGCAGGGCCGTTGCCGCAGCAGGGGGCTGCGCGCGCGCGTCGTTAAGGAGCGGGCAAGGTTTGCGCCCCGTCAGTCAGGGCCTAGGATCCGGAACACGCCTGTGGTCTTATGCGGCATGTCCTGGCCGAAACTGACCCATCTGTTTGCTCTTGATCTGCTTGCGCCCTCGGTGTCCGGGCGGCGACCGCCTGCAGTGGGGCTGGTCTGGGGGCTGATGGTGCTGTGTTGCGGGGCAGAGGCGCTGTTTCAGCTCCAAAGCGCGGGCTGGTTGGCCGAGAGTTTGCCGGCTGGTGTGCCTGAGCGCGGGTTGGCTGTGCAATATGCGGGGTTCTGGCCGGGGCTGTTGGACAATTGGCGTCCCAATTATCCGGGACAGCCGGTGGCCATGTTTGTCACCTATGGGCTGTTGCATGCGGATCTGTGGCACCTCTTGGGCAATATGATCCTGCTGGCCCTGTTGGGGCGGCGGGTGGTTGAGACGGCCGGTCAAACCGGGCTGGTCCTGTTGTTGCTGGGCTCGGTTGTGGCGGGGGGGGCGGCTTATGGGCTTTTGGCGACCTCATCCCAGCCGATGGTGGGGTTGTCGGGCGGTTTGTTTGGGCTGATTGGCGCCTGTCAGCTGTGGCATGGACAGGATCTGTATCGCGCAAAAGCGTCGCTGCGGCGGGTGATTTTATTCACCCTATGGTTGATTATCCTCAATTTTCTATTTTGGGCATTGCAAAATGGCAACCTGGCCTGGCATGCGCATCTGGGCGGATATCTCGGCGGTGGCCTGCTGGCGCTTGTGCTGCCGATGCGGCAGGCTGCAGCGCGGCCATCCCATCACAAAGTCGTAAAATAGCCCGGCGAAACTCTGCCTGTTTCGAAAAAATCATTTTATCACGGGGAAATCAGGTATAAATTTACTGCAACCGGGATCAAATACTCCGGAGAAGAGCAGTTTGCCGAGCGATGTCTCGGATTCTTTAGATACAGGACGTATGATTGTGACACAGCCTCCACATGTCCTTGCGATTGCCTCTGCTGGCGGCCATTGGGTACAACTTAAACGGTTGTCGCCTGCCTGGGCGGGCTGTCGTGTGACCTATGTGTCAACCGACCCCCAGTTGCGGGATGGCGTGTTGGCGGATCCCGGTGATGCGGCTGAGGTGCAGTTTTACACGGTCAAGGATGCCAATCGCTGGCAAAAGCTGCGCTTGATGGTCTCTTTGCTGCAAATTGTCTGGATTATGCTGCGCGCCCGCCCGGATGTGGTGATCACCACCGGGGCCGCTCCGGGGTTCTTTGCCCTGCGGCTGGCCACTTGGATGGGCAAGCGGGCGGCATGGATCGACAGTATCGCCAATGCGGAAACCCTGTCCCTGTCGGGGCAGATGGCGGGCGGGCGCTGCGATCTGTGGCTGACCCAATGGGAAAACCTGGCCGATCCCGAGGGCCCCTCCTATAGCGGATCCGTCATATGATCTTTTTGACCGTGGGCACCCAATTGCCGTTTGATCGTCTGGCACGGGCGATGGATGACTGGTGTGCCCAAAACGCGCATCCCGAGATCCAGGTCTTTGGCCAGTTGGGCCACCTGAACGGTGACAGCTATCGCCCGCGTCATTTTGAATGGGCCGAAAAGATCAGCCCCGATACGTTCAACAGCCGCGTTCAAGAGGCGCGTGTGGTTGTGGGGCATGCGGGCATGGGATCCATCATCACCGCCATGAGCTTTCGCAAACCCACGGTGATCATGCCGCGCCGGGCCCATCTGGGTGAACATCGCAATGACCACCAATATGCAACGATGGCGCGGTTCAAATCCCGCAGCGGTATTTTTGCGGTGGAAGACAGCGCCGCATTGGCCCAGCAACTGGATCAGTTGCTGACCATCCCCGATGGCGCCACGACAGAGGCTGACAATGGGGTTGCCCCCTTTGCCGAAGAGCGCCTGATCCAGCGTCTCAGTGCCTTTATTCACAACGGTTGAACAAGCCCTGAGCCAGAGCGGGTTCAGGGTCTAAATCGGCAAAAAGCAGCTATGGCGACGGGCTGCCGTGATTAATAATAATCGTAAGAATGCCCAAATGCCCCCGAGGTATAGCGGCATTTGTTCAGCACCACGCCCAGGACATTGGTCAGCTCACCCACCTGACGCTCGGCCACATCGATCTGGGTCATCGCGGTCTCTTCGGCGGCGGCCAGGATCAGGGCGCAATCGACATTCTGCAAAAACCCATAATTGTCGTCGCTGTTCATCAAAGGCGGCATGTCAAACAGCATCAGATCAGGACCATAGCGGGTCTCAATCCGGTTCAAGACCCCGGCGGCACGGCTGCTTTGCAACAGTTCGGACGGGGTTGATGTGGGGGTTTCAGACAAAAGGCCAAAGGCCAGATTGTCACCATAACGCAGACCGGCTTCGGAAAATTCAGCGCGCTCTTCCAGGACGGCTGTCATGCCGGGGCGCGGGCGTTGTCCCAAAAGATGGCTGAGCCCACTGCGGCGCAGGTCAAAATCAAACACCAGACTGTTCAACTCGCTCTGGCGCGCCAGGGAGAAGGCGAGATTGGCTGTGGTGGTGGATTTGCCGCATCCCGCATGGGGCGAGACAATTGCCACCCGGTGCCAGTTGTTCTGTTTGCACAGTTGCAGCATCCGCGTGCGCAGCAAATCATAAGGCGCATTGTCTGACCCGCTGCCGTCAGGCGCGTTGACCCGGCCGCGGCGCAGATGTTTGGCCGCCAGTGTGATCGGGGTCAATTCCTGCCATTCCGAGGACGCATCTGCCGCCAGCGCAGAGGCCGCCGCCAGAGGGCGGAGGCCCTGTTCGCCCCTCTGGTCGCGTTGTGCACGGGCTTTTTCAATCGCTGCCTGAAGCCGTTCCATATCCTGCGTCTCCTTTTTGCGGCTTACCAGCGCACGCCCAGTTTGGTCATGATTTTATCTGCAATAAGATCCAGCGGCAGATAATAGAGATGCACCGCATAGACCGCGGCCGGCACGCCCACCACAATGATCAGCGCCAAGAGGACCCGCCAGCCGCGGCGGCGGATCTGCTGACCACGGCTTTGCATATAGGGGATGGTGGTCAGGGGCGTGATGCCCAATTTGGCCACGATATCTTCGGGGCGGCGCGGTGAATTGTTCAACAATTCCAGCATCACCACCAAAGCAAGCCCCGCCAGAATACCAAAGAACGTGCCGCCGCCGGCAATCAGCGTTCGGTTGGGCTTGGTGGGTTGGGACGGGATCGAGGGCTGTTCGATCACCACAATCCGCTGCCCGCGCGACCGTGTTTCGATCTGATCGCCGGTCTGGGCTTTGGACAGGCGCGCCTCGGCCTGTTCGTATTGGTTCTGCAACGAGGCGTATCGGCGGTTCATATCTTCAAGGGCGATGGCCACGGCGGGCGTTTTGTCGATCCCGTCGCTCAGCGCGTCCAGGCGCTCTTGGGTTTGGCTGCGTTGCTGGCCCAAAGCCTCGATCCGGCTGTCGACCTCGCTCAGCTGCACCACAAGAACGGCCGGCAATTGCGCCTGTTCTGTTGCGGCCTCTGTGGGCTCATCGGCAGGCGGGGCGGGTGTCAGGGCGAGGACTGCGGTTACATCTTTTTCCAGCTGCGCGACCCGCGCTTCCAGCACTTTGACCCTTGGGTTTTCCCGCGAAAAGACGATCAACGCCTCGGCCAGCTCGGTCTGGGCCGCCTCAAGCCGGCGTTCCTGCGGGGTGAGGGGTCGGTTTTCGGCGGTGGCTGTATTGTTGACGTCACCTGTCAGCTCATAAAGCTGCAGCAGACGTGTGCGTTGGCTTTCCAACTCAGCCGCCTCGCGGTCGATCTGGATCAGCCGATCCTGAAACACCGATTGTTGGTTCAGGCGGAATTGCAGACTGTCGGGCAGGACCTCGCTGTTGGCCTGTTTATAGGCCAGAATGGTCTGACCTTGCAGATCCAGTTCCTGGCTCAACCGTTCGACTTCGCGGACAAAGAAATTCAGCGTCTCGCCCGACCGACCCTGACGGAATTCCGCATCCTGGGTCTGGATCAACACCAGATATTCATTCAGCACCTCAGCTGTGGTCTGGGCGGCTGAGGCCTCAAAGCTCAACGTCATCACTGGCGCCTCATTGCGGCGCCCCCCGGCGATGGCAATGGTGGTACGCCCGCGCATCGCTGTGACGATAGCGTCCGGGTTCATCTGACCGATGTTTTCAAACACATCCAGCCTGCGGGCGATCGCCAGCATATTGTCGCGCGTCAGCAGACGTTGCTGCACCACCTGCAACTGTTCCAGCGCCGAGGCACGCACGGTGGAGGCCGCCAGCTCTTCGGGGATCTGCGGGCTTTCCACCAACAGGATTGCCCGGCTTTCATAGGCCGGCGGCAGAGACAGGGCGGCAATCACCGAAACCGCCGCCATCACGGTGGCGACAATCAGGAAATAATGGAAGCGACGGCGAAAGATCGACAGGTAATACCAGAGCGTGTCCATCTATACAGTCTCCCGTTCTATGCGGCGTTGGCGGCGCATATAGACCCCATCATCCAGGATCTGTTGGATGGTGTCGGGGCTCACCTGGGTCTCTTCGGCGCTCCAGGCATAGAGCATGGCAAAATCACAAAGCTGATTGACCAGCCGCGGGGTGCCTTGGGTCTCGGCAAAGATCATGTCAAAAACATCCGTCTGAAATTCATCACCGCTGCCGCCTGCCACCTTGAGCCGGTGTCGGATATAGGCCTGCATGGTGTCCAGCGTCATATCGCGCAGGTGATAATTGGAGGCGATGCGCTGCAACAGCTGCTCTAGGCGCGGATCCTGCACCATATCGCGCAGCTCGGGCTGGCCGACCAGCACCAGCTGGATCAGCACATCTTTGTTGGAATTGATATTGGTGAGCATGCGCAGCTCTTCCAGGCCTTCCATCGACAGGTTCTGCGCCTCGTCAAAGACCAGCATCACCCGACGCCCGGCGCCATATTGCGCCAGCAGGTAATCCTGCAACATCTGAAACATCTGCACATAGGACGCCTGGGGGTCGATCTGCACTTGCAGCGCATTGAGGATCCATTGGATCAGCTCGCCCCGTCCGCCTTGGGCATTCGAGATCAGCCCCACGGTCACATCCTCTTGCAGGCGCGACAAAAGCTCCTGCAGCAATGTGGTTTTACCGGTGCCGATTTCGCCCGTGATCAAGGTGATCGGCGCCCGGGTATAGATGGCATATTCCATCACCGCAAAAGCACGTTGATGGGCCTGGGACCAGAACAGAAAACTGGGGTCAGGCACCAGGGAAAAGGGGCGTTCACTGAGCCCAAAATGCTCCGCATACAGCAGATCTGACCGTGTCATATCAGGTCCCGTTCTTCACGGCACATTCCGCACAAGTTTCAGATTTCGTGGTGATTTCTGCATGCTGCCGTCGCCTCGTCTGCCCATTGTGGGACAATATAAAAGAGGTGCTTGCAATTTGCATCCTGATTTCCGGTCTCCGCTTAAAAATATCGCGGTTTGAATGTACAGATATACCCAATATACCGTCTGTATCGTCTGCGACGGCATCCTTGTGAAGAAGACACGAAAAAGTGCCTGAGAGGCGATTGTCAAAACCGGGCGGCGAACGTGATAAATGTTTTATGCGCTCGTTATGAGTGTCACCAAGGGATTCGCAACGCCCCTCATTGAAATTTAATGCAGCACCCTGCGTTTAGAGGTATAATTCTGATGTTTAAGCGCTTTTTTATTCTTTGTGCTCTGATTTTACCCTTGTCCCTGGCCGCCTGTGACACCGCAGAGGAGCGGGCCCAGAAACACTATGAAAAAGGTCTGGCCCTTCTTGAGGAAGGCGATGTGGACCGCGCGCTTGTGGAGCTGCGCAATGTTTTCCAACTCAATGGGTTTCATATTGCGGCCCGCCTGACCTATGCGCAGGTGAATGAGGATCGCGGCAACCTAGCCGAAGCCTACAGCCAGTATCTGCGCCTGGTGGAACAGGATCCCGAACATCTTGAAGCGCGCAGCGCTTTGGCGCGGATGTCGGCAACATCGAACAATTGGGATGAGGCCGCGCGCCATCTGGATGTGGCCGAACCACAGGCGCCCGAAGATCTGGTGCTGCGCTCGGTGCGTCTGGGGCTGCAGTATCGCGACGCGTTGGAGAACGGAGACCCATCCGCGGTGGCGCACGTTGTGGCCCAAGCCAATGCGTTGCTGGATCAGCAGCTTGAACTGCAGGTGGTGCAGCAATTGGTGCTGGATGCGCTGTTGCGGGACCAGGACTGGCAGGCCGCGCTGGCCATGACCGACCGTCTGTTGGCGCTGGATGCACAAAACCTGCCCATGCACAGCCTGCGGTTGGGCGTTCTGGAACAGCTTGGTGCCCGTGACGAAGTGATCACCCATCTGCACGATATGGTCACCCGCTTTCCGGAGGCAGATCTGCACCGCACCTTGGTGGCGCGGTTGATCGAGGGCGACCGCCTCCAGGAGGCCGAAGACTACTTGCGCAGCCGCATTCAGGATCCCACGTTGGAGGGGTCTGGGACGCGTTTGGAACTGCTGAGTTTTGTGACCCAGTATCACGGCGGTGAGCAAGCCATTGCCGAAGTCGACGAGATGCTGGCAGCCGCACCCGAGGATCAGAACCAGCTGCGCGCGCTCAGGGCCAATCTGGACTATGACCGGGGCAATCGAGACGATGCTATCGCCGCATTGGAGGATATCCTGTCCGGGGTCGACCCCAGTGCCGAGATCGACACGATCAAGGTTCTGCAGGCTCGCATGCTGCAGGCCACCGGCAACAGCGTCGGTGCACGGGCCCGTGTCGAAGAGGTGCTGGATCATGATGCGGGCCATCTGGGCGCGCTCAAGATGAAAGCCGGCTGGCTGATCCGCGACGACCAGCCCGGTGATGCGCTGGTTGAACTGCGCAATGCGCTGGACAGTGCGCCACGCGACCCTGAATTGCTGACCTTGATGGCTCAGGCGCATCAGCGCGCTGGCGATCTGGGGTTGATGCGTGAAATGCTGGCCCTTGCGACCGAGGCTTCGGGCAACCGCCCAGCTGAGACATTGCGCTATGCCAACCATCTGATTGACAACGAGAAGTTCTTCTCTGCCGAAGAGGTGCTGCAGGCCGCCTTACGCAGCCAATCGGAGCATCTGGGCCTGTTGGGCCGTCTCGGGGCGCTTTATGTGCAGACCGAAGACTGGCCCCGCGCGCGTCAGGTGATCTCCCGCCTGGAAGGCATCGATGGTGCTGCGGCCGATGGTTTGGCAAAGGAGCTGACCGCCCGTATGTTTGCGGCTCAGGACCGGGCGCAGGATCTGGAAAACTTCCTGGGGCAACTGGCCGAGGATGAAGCCGGAGGCGGGTTGCAAGCCGCAGCGGCGCTGATCCGCGTGCGCCTGGCCAATGGCGATATTGACGGCGCGCTGGCCTATTCGACCGAACTTCTGGCCGACAATCCCGACAATCCCAGCTTGCGCTTCCTGCAGGCTGGGGTTCTGGCCACCGACGGGCGTCTGGAACCTGCCGCCGCCCTGCTGGAGGGGCTGGTGGTGGATTATCCCCAAAGCGAGCAAAGCTGGCTGTCGCTTTACCGTCTGCGCCGCAGTCTTGGCGATGAGACCGGCGCCGAGGCTATCTTGACCCGGGCCGAAGGGGAGATGCCCAACAGCGCCAATATCCAATGGATCCGCGCCAGCCAGGCCGAAGCCCGCGGTGAGATTGACCGCGCGATCACCATTTATGAGGCGCTTTATGCGCAAAACAGCACCTCGCCGGTTGTCGCCAACAATCTGGCCAGCCTGATTGCCAGCTACCGTGAGGATAACGAAAGCCTGGAGCGCGCCTTTGTGATTGCCCGCCGTCTGCGGGGCAGCGATGTGCCGGCCTTCCAGGATACCTATGGCTGGATCGCCACCCGGCTTGGCAATCTGGAGGAGGCCCAACCCTATTTGGAGGCCGCGGTTGCAGGTCTGCCGCGCGATCCGGTGGTGCGCTTCCATCTGGCAGAGCTGTACCGTCAATTGGAGCGCCCCGATGACGCCCGCCCCCAATATCAGGCGGTCCTGGATCTGGTGGCGGCTGGCGCACCTGCCCCGCCGTTCCTGGATCAGGTGCGGGAACAACTGGCTGTGCAGAACTGAGGCTGCAGAACCAATAGGGAAATTTGAATATTAAGGCAGTATCATGGCTGGCGGCTGGATTTTTCCCAGCCGCTGCCCCATTGGCGGCAAAATTCAGACCCATTTGCGGGGCAATGGTTAAGCAGGTGTTAAAAAACCGTTAACCAAATTGCGCTGCACGTCCTGATATTCAGGGTCGACCGGCTGCGCTCGGGAGACTGTGATGATCGGTATTCGATTTCAGACCGCATTGGCCCAGGTCACATTTTGTGGTGCTCTTTTGACTGGATCCGCGGCAATGGGGGCAACCCTGTCGCTGGATGCGGTGGATCAGGGCTGGTATCGCAATGATGGCAGCCACACGCCCAGCAATCTCAATACACTGACCGGGCGGCTCAGCAATGGGCGTGAATATCGCAGCTGGTATGGGTTTGACCTCACGGCAGATCCTGACGATGGCGACAGTCAGGAGACGGCACTGAGCCAAGCCGATGCGGGGCGGATCACCGCCGCCACCCTGGTTTTTGCCGCAGGCAATGGTCTGGCGCGGTCCCAGGATCAAAGCGAGACTTTGGAATTTTACGATGTGACGGCCGACAAGACCCAATTGCGCGCAGGCCAAGGCGGCCTGGCAGCCTTTGATGATCTGGGCAACGGGCGTCAATATGGCAGCGTTGAATATGCCACCGTCGGCAACACGCTGCGCGCGGTGAATGAGATCAGCGTCACCTTGGATGCCGAGGCGTTGGAGGATCTGAATGCCTCTCTCGCCACGGGTGAGGCGCAGTTTTACGTCGGCGCCGTGCTCAGCAGCCTGTCGAGCCAGCAACGCAGCGAGTATCTTTGGGCCTGGTCGCGGTTGACGCCTGCGGTGCAGCTGAACCTTGAAATTGCCCCGGTGCCCCTGCCGGCAGGTCTGCCGCTGTTGGCCGGTGCGCTTGGCGGTTTGTGGTTGGTGCGACGCAAGCGTCTGCGCACAGGCGCTGCCTGCACCTAAAGCGGCCCCTCTCTTTTCCTATTCCGGCACAAACTCCGGCAGTCGCTGCAAGCTGGCGCGCATAAAGCCCTGCAAGCGCTGATCCGCCGCGTCTTCGCCTTCATCGGCGTGGATCGGCGTCACAAAGCGCACCAAAGCCCCATCGGTGCGCCCGATGGTCAGGCTGTCATAGACCACGCTGGCTTTGGCTTTGTAATCATTGGTCATCCGTTTGCCGCGCTGTTCAAACCAGTAATAGACCAGCTGATGGCTGACCCCTTTCTGGATCACCGCCCGGTTCACCTCAAACTGGCCATAGCCGGCGTCACGCATATCCACCGCATGGGGCTCCAAAGAGAACACCTCCCAGCCGCCCACCGGCAGGCAGACCTCGGGCGAATGGATGCCGGATCCTTCGGTCTGCTTGTTGTAAAAGGCGACAAACATATGCACCAGATTGCCGCCTTCGGCCAGATAGGTGGCATTCAGATAATCATCCGCGCCCAGGATCTCTTCGATGTCGCTGTCCAGCCGTGACGTGGTACCGGACCATTCTGCGATCTGGCGGGGGAACAGCAAAAACGGGCGTCGGTCCAGATGGGTTGTCTCAATCTCGCCAAAGGCCAGCCAGGCGGCAGATACGCTGGTCGTCAGCATCGCGCCTGCCGCCAATGCAGCCGAGGTGCGGATCGCCAGAACCCGCAGCGCAATGGGGCCCAGACCTTCGACATCCAGATCCACCGCCTGCGACAGAGGCAGCGGGTTTGGGGTCAGACGTTGCAGCGCCACCGCCATGCCAAACAGGATCGCAATGCAGCAGATGAAAATCACCCAGCCCTCAAAGAAGTGCAAAAACCCTTCGGCCTGTTCAATCCCATAGCTGTCCACCAGAACGCCGATGATGCCAATACGCACCGAATTCATCAAAACGGTGATCGGGGCGGCAGACAACAGCAGCACCGCCTTATGCCAGACGGGCCCGCGGTACAGGATCGCAAAGAGATATGAGAACGACAGGATCGGAAACAGATAACGCAGGCCCGAACAGGCCTCGGCCACCTGCAGTTTATAGACGCCAAGGTCGATCACATTGCCTTCAAGAAACACCGAAACCCCGGCCTGGCGCACAATCCAGACGCCAATTTCCGAGGAGACCCCCTGCAAGAAGATCGTCAGCTTCCAATAGATAAATTGCGGCAGCGGCAGCATGAAGATCAGGTGGAACACCGGTAATTGATGACGAATGCCGCGGTTCCAGCCAAACACCACCAGCACCAGCCCGCCGGTCCAGATGATCAGCGCATAGGTGACAATATCCGGGATCCGGGTCAGATTGCCAAAGATCGCCAAAACCAGCGCAAACCCCATCACCAAGACGCCGGGCCAACGGTCGGTGACCGGGCTGTCCAGCGGCGGCGCACTGCGCAATTCGCGTAAGAAAAGATAAAGCGAGATCACCGGAATCAGCGGTCCGTGGCTGTATTCCGGCGTCAACCAGGCCTGGCCCAGCGATACCAGGCCAATCCAGAACACCGGCACCGAACCACAGGTCACAAGGGTCAGCCACCACATGCCGACGGGGTTCATCAAAGCCTGTGGCAGGGCCTGTGTGGGGGCTTTGGGGGACAGGGCCATTGCGATCTCCGCACTTTGTCACAGGGCTTTTGGCAGGGGATCCTGCCACAGGCATATCAGCATAAAACCATGCCCGAGCCCAAGCCCTCCTAGCCGTTAATTCTGCGCGCCAAATTCACGATTAAGTGTGAAAAACAATGTGTTGGAGTGGGCCGCACCGGTGTCGTCCCGGTCCGAGCGGCGGTATTCATAGCCTGCAACCAGATCCCAATCATTGCCCAGATCGCGTGTCAGGGTCAGATCCACACTGGATCGGCTGCGGTCGGGATCGGCATTCAGGCCGATTTCATGAATGGTGGCATGGCGCAGATCCAAAGACAGGTTGGTCAGCGGGTTCAGCTCGTAATCATAGCCTAGGTTCAACCGGGTGGTTTCAGTCACAATAGAGGTGGTGTCGCTGACCGCAGCGGTACGACGCAGCTGAGCACGGAAACTGGAGCGGATCCAGTCCAGGCGGTAATCGGCCGAACCAATGGCACGCGGGTTGGTGGTGGTGCCATCCACCGCGCCAAGGCTAAAGGCCAGCACCCCTGTGGGCAGTACAAAGCGGCGGGCGATCTCAAATGTATTGCGCCGCCCGGCCTGGGTGACGTTGGTGTCCAGACTGGCGCTGACCTCACCATTGCGCCGTTCACGGGTCACCGCCAATGTGCCGATCACACCGCTGTTGCGGTCCAGGTTGTCGGGCAGGGCAGTAAAGCGCTCATCCACCTCGGAATAGCCCAGATCCAGTTGCAGCGTGGTGATCTCGGAAAACGCATGGGTCAGCCCCAGCACCAGCCGTTGGGTGTCGCGTTCGGTGCGGGCCGTGTTCTCAGCCTCGAACCGGGACTGAAACAGGCTCAGCTCCGCTTCGGTTGTCTGGCCAAACCGAAACACCGTACCGATGCGGACGCTGGCGGTCTCTGTATCAAAAAGAGCGGTATCGCTGGTGTCGCTAAAACGGCGTTCCTGCTGAGTTAGGGTCACATTCAACCCCAAAGGATCCGACAGTCCGGTGTCAAACCGAAACTGTGTATTGATGTCATCGCGGTTGCCTGAACTGGTCGAAAAGTCCTGGTCTGTCAGCCCGTCATTGTTCAACGCATTGTCAAAGGCCAGATCCCGGCGCGCATAGCTGCTTTGCAGGGCCAGACGCGCATTGGCGCTCTCGCGCAGGTAATTCAGCCGCAGATCCGCATCGCTCAGATCCCCATCGGAGTCCAGAACCGGATCATCCACCAGCCGGAACACACCGCCCGCCTCCAGCTCCAGGTTCTGGAGGCTATCTTCAAAGCGGTAGCTGGCCCGGGCGCGGGTTTCAGCTGCGGTTGTGGTGCCCAGGGAATTGCGGTTGAGGCGAATATTATCGCTCACCCTAAGGCTTTGCCCCAGTTCAAAACTATAGCCCGGCAGCGGCGCATCGTTTTGCACCTGTTGAGCCTGAGCGGCAGGCGTCACGGTCAGGGCAAACAGAGGCAGCACAAACAGGGGCAGCACGAACGGGGACGGGGCAAAAAGCGCGCTCCACGCCGTCTGGGGCTTGGAGCGGTTCAAAGATCGACGTGTCATCGGCTGGCCTTATTCAAACAGGCGTTTTTGCGGGACTTTGATCACATCCCCCGCCTGCAACCGGGTGCCGCCATTGATGGTGCTGGCATCGCCCTGAGGGACCCGGTAATTGAACAGGAATGTCGCAACCCGCCCGGTTTGCGGGTCGGTGCGATGCAACTCGATGCGCTTTTCAGCGGCAAAACGGCTCAAACCACCGGCCTCGGCGAGAAACTGCAACAGGGTGATGCCCGGCTCCACTTCCTTGCGGCCCGGTGCCAGCACTTCGCCCAAGGCAAAGATGTCAAACTGCGGATCCGCCAGATCTTCGGCAGGGTTGCGCAGAGCGGCAACCGAAACATGTACGGTGGGCGGGGTGGCAAAATTGGGCGCAAGCCGTCCACGCAGCATGTTTTGCACCTGGTTTACCGTGCGCCCCGAGGGACGCACCACGCCAACCAGTGGAAAGCTGATGGTGCCATCGGGCAGAACCAGCGCATTGCGATTGAGGCTGGTGTCTTCCAGCACTTCCACCCGCAACGTATCGCCGGGTTTGATGATATAAGAGCCCACCTGCGCCTGCGCAGAACCCACGCCAAAGACAGCCGTCCCAACGGCCCCAGTCACCACAATAGCCATCATCCAAACCTGCATTCGGGCCAGGATCGTTACAATGATGCTTCCCTGTACGCGCGCAATCATGTGCATCCTCAATTTTTTGTACTATGTTTGCGCAGATTAATGACAAGTTTTAATACTTTAGCAAACTGTTTGAGGTAAATTTTAAGGAACTGCGGCACAGATGCACGCGCCGCCCTAAGATCATTTCTGGTGCATCCCTGTCCCTCCCTCTTCCCATTTCCCATTGCGACTGGATCGTTATGACCTGCTTCAGCTTTCAAACTGATCGTGTGCTGCGCCATTGTGCGTTGGCTTTTTTTCTTCTGGGACTGCTCTCCATTTGGACGGCGACCTCTGTCGCGGCCGCTCCGGTCTATATGGGGCCATCTTCGGGGGCCTCGTCTGCCACAGCAAACGGCAGCGTGGCCGCGCCCTATCACAGTCTTGCCGAGGCGGTGGCGGCGGTAACGGCCGGGCAGGGGGACCATGTGGCCCTGCTGGATGGGCAATACGGCGCAGTGGTCTGGAGCGGCATCAAACCGGCAGAAACTGTCCTGGTGCGGGCGGCAGATCCCGGTCAGGCGCATTTTGACTATCTGGATCTCAACGGGTTGAGAAACCTGCATTTTATGGATCTTTCTGTCTGGCCGCGCAGCACGCCCGCCAAACATCGCCCCATCGTGCGCAGCGACAGCGCGAGCTCGCATATCACCATCGAAGGGTTTGACATCCGCGGCCGTGAAGACGCGGCCAATTATATGCAATGGAGCCTTGCGGACTGGCAGATCTGGCAAGGCACCGGCCTGCAGATCCGCGGCCCCAATGTGACGCTGCGCGGCAATCACCTGACAGCTGTTGGGGGTGGGATTTCCAGTTCGCGCGCGGGCGCGGTGGTGGTCGACAATGTGATCGCAGGCTTCAGCGGCGACGGGCTGCGCGGGATCGGCGACAACAGCCTGTTTCGTGGCAACCGTGTTCAGGACTGTGTGGATGTGGACGCCAACCACGACGATGGGTTTCAATCCTGGTCCCCACGCGGCCAGGGCGCTGCGGCTGAGATTGCCAATGTCACCATTGCGGAAAATGTCATTCTGGAATGGACCGGAGATTACGCCCACCCGCTCCGGTGTAACTTACAAGGCATTGGCCTGTTTGACGGATTTTACCGCAATTTTGAAATCATCAACAATCTTGTGGTGGTCAGCGCCTATCACGGGATCGCCCTTTATGGGGGGCGTGACAGTGTGATTGCCCATAATACGGTGGTGCACCCCAAAGCCTTTACCGGCCAGGCGCCCTGGATCTCGGCGCAATCTCATAAGAACGGCACCCCCAGCGAGAATGTGGTGGTCCGCAGCAATGTGGCAATGTCCTACAGAAATCTTCCCCAAGCACTGGCATCCAATGTTGCCGTCACCTCGGCGGCGACCTTGTTTCAATCCCCTGCCACCGGCGATTTCACCCCGCTGGCCAATGGGCCTCTGGTGGATGCGCTTCCCACCATGTTCTCAACCACAGATGTGTTTGGCACCCGCCGCCCTCAGGGACGGCGCAGCGATTTTGGGGCAATTGAACGCCAGAAATAGGCTCTGTTTACCAGGCTCTCTGCCCCGGCCGTAGCGGGGCACGGGTATAAGGCGAGGGGGCTGGAGCGGGATCTGCTCCCGCCTCTTCGCTGTCAGTTACGGGCGCATCGGGTTCTGAAAACGCATTAGAGGCCCCGATCAAAAAGCAGAAATAAAGGAAGGTCGCGCCCCACAGGTGCACCGTTGCCACCGCAATGCCCACAGCGACCAGAGCAAACACCAGCGAGGTCTGTTGTTTTTGCCGTTGATAATCCTGGGACTTCACTTTGACACAGCGGAACATCGCCAGAAAATAAGCGGTGGTCAGAAACAAAAACCCAGGGATCCCATAGCGCATCGCAGTCAGCAGCCACAGGTTATCGACGCTGGAACTGTACATCCAATCGGGGCGGCTCCAATCGTTGAGGCCAATGCCAAACACCGGGTTCTGCCAGACATCGTCAATGGCGTATTGGAAAATCAAAACCCGCCAATAGGCGGTTCCGGAATCCAGTGTGAAATAGGAGATGAACACCTCAAACGGGGTGCGCGTGGAAGCCAGGTCGATCAACACAAACGAGCCCACAAACAGCGAAATCAGCACGACCCAGCGTTTGGCGAATTTGCGAAAGACATAGTCCCAGCCCATCAGGCCGATTTGTAAAAACAGCGGCAACCAGGCTCCCACCGACAGGGCAAAAAACGTGGCCGCCCCCGGCAAGGCAGCAATCCGCCAGCTTTTGATGCCAGGTTTATTTTTGCGCGGGGCATAGACCAACAGCGAGAATGTGCTGGCGCAGAACACCCCATAAAGGATGGGATGCTCAAAGGTAGAAGACGCTCGGACAAATCCCAGCCGGGTTTCACGTGTCCAACCAAAGACCTGGCCGAACTTGGAAAACACCGGATCATAGAGGCTGAAGCGAAACACCGATTGGGCGAGGGCCTCGATAAAGACAAAGATCAGCACAAAGACCAGAAACCGGGTCAGGACCAAAAAGGCGGCGCGATTGTGGATCAGATAACGTCCCAATACGTAAGACCCCCAGATTTCCAACCCGGTGATGCCTGCAAACTCCAGCACGGACAATCCCATGGTGATCGTCAGGCTCACGATGACCCAGAACGCAAAGAGCCCCATCAGAATGTCACTTGCGATCACCTTGCCACGTTTGCCCGACAAAAGCGCAAAGGTGACCGGCACCACGCTCAGCAACAACAACACGCGCGCAGGCGTCAACCGCAGCCCTGCCATCGTCACAGAGACCGGGGTCACCAGGGTGATCAAAAACAGGGCCAACAGCAGATGTCGGTCCGGTTTTTGCACCAGCCCCGCAGCGGCGGATCTGCGCGGCGCGGCGTGTGGCTGTGAGGGGCGCTGAGATTGGGATCGCATGGGGGCTATATGCACTCGATTGACAGGCTCGATCCGCTCTTACCTCAATCGGCTCCTTTTTCCCAGCCGCAGGCCTGGGAGATCAGGCGCGGGTCTTGTCCGGGATCTCCCGCTCTGAGGCGACGTTTTTCAACAGATTTCCAATGGCGCAGCTGCAGGTAGGGCAGGCTGAGCCCATGCCAGCGGATCCAGACCATCGGCGCGCGGATCGGCAGGTTTTGGCGCCATTTGCGGCGGGTGAAATGGTAAGAGGCGCGAAAATCGCTGCGCAGATGGTCGTGGAAGCCATCATTGTGCACCATTGGCAGAGAGGCCACCCAGGCCGTGCGCCCCGCCGCATGGGCGCTTTGCACGATGTCGGTGCCATAAAGGTGGTAATTGGGCAGCGCCTCATCAAACCGCAGCCCGGCATCGCGGCGCATCACAAAGGTCAGCTCGTCAAAGCTTTCGACCTGTTCCGGCCTTGTGACCGCACGCCCCACCACCTGCGACAGGCTGGTGGTCCAGACCTCGCCAATATGTTCGCCCGCCTTGGTCACCCCAAAAGGGGCAATCAGCGCCCAATCTGGGTCTGTCTTTTCCACCTCAGCAATCGCCGCCGCCAGTTTTTCTTCCCAGCCGGGCGGGAAATAGACGTCCTGATGGGCAAAGATCACGATCGGCGCATCCGTTTCATCCAGACCGCGATTATAGGCAATGGATGCCGAAGGCACGCCAGTCTGCACATTCACCTCCATCCCGGCCTGCACCATGGGCGAGGCCATCAGATTTCGGTTCAGGCTCTCAGCGTCATTGCTGGCCACGACAATACAAAAAGGGGACGTCATATTTGCCTCTGAAAATAAGGGTCTTGTGGAACAAAGCGGCTAGCTGCGATCCAGCACCTTGGGCTGCACAGCGACCGAGTTATAGCCCCGCGCGCCCAAGACACAGGCCAGCAGAGCCTTGATCCAACCTTTGAGCGGCTCTGGGTGGCCGCGCGCCGAACGCCACAACAGCTGCCGGGCACCACGTTTGTCGCTTTCATGCAGAACCTCGGCTGTCTTAAACAGGGCGCCGCTCAGTTGTTTGCGCACCAATTGGGTCTGGGCCGGGCTCAATGGATGGGGCAAAAGCGCCTCCAGATACTGGTTTTTCATCTGCGCCGCATAAAGCCGTTTGGTGCGGCGCAGGCTGGTGATCGATGTGGTGTCCCCCTCCAGGCGGATGATCTCGGACATCATCACCCCGCTCATCAAAAAAGGGCCCACCAGGGCCAGCTGGCAGAAAAACGCCGTGTCCGACATCATCCGCATGCTTGTGTCAAATCCGCCTGCTGCTGCAAAGGCTGTGCGCCGCACAGCCGCGCCTTGCAAGGTCATGCCCGCAATCACCAGCGGCAGCGGATCCGCCACCTGTTCAGCGCGATCTTGTGGGAAGGACAGCTGTTTGATGCCAAAAAGGTCCTCTTCATAGCCCGCGCCCGTATAGACCACATTGCCAATATGGGCGGCGACCTCATCACCACATCCGGCCAGATCGCGTTCCAGCACCGCCAGACGTTCGGGCAGCCATATATCGTCGGAATCCAGAAACGTCAGCCATGTCCCGCGCGCCACGGCCACACCGGTATTGCGCGCGGCGGCCACGCCTGCATTGTCCTGGCGGATCAGGGTGATCTGATCGCCCAAAGGGGCCAGGACCGCTGCCACATCCTCCTCAGAACCATCATCCACCACGATGATCTCATCGGCGGGGCGGCTTTGCTCCAGAATGGAGTGCAGCGCGCGCAGCAGGGGCTCTGTGCGGTTATATGTCGGCACAATCACCGAAATCATTAGCGCGTGTGACATGGGGCCAGATCCTTAGGGTCATCTATCGTATATGTCATGATGCGGCCTCTGCTGCGGTCAGGTCAAACGGGCGCATCGCAGTCTCTAATGCGACAGGAAGAGGCTGGATCAGGGCGGCCGCCTGGGTTTGTTCCTCAGGCGTCAGCGCACTGTCCCATTTGGAGGCCGCCGGGGTCACCTGTCCTGAGGTTGCGGCCCCTTTCCAGGCCTGATCGCGCGCCGAGGTCAGCTCCGCAGCGCGGCGCATCTGGCCGGGTTGAGCAGCCCTATCCGTCGCGACCTGGCCTATGGCCTGTCCCATGTCTTGTTCTATGGTCTGGGCAATCTGGTCCAATACCATCGTGGGATTGGCGGTCAGGCTGCTGTAGCGCACAAACAGATGCCGGGGCTGGCCCACCATGTCCGCGCTGTCGGCAATTGATGCATTCCAATTGTCCACCGCGCGTTCAATCCGGTCATACACAATGGGCCAGGGGTCCGCGTATTTCTGCGCCGCATCCCAGATCGAGGCGATATTATCCTCGGCCTCGCGGATCACATGGATAAACCAGGCATCTTTGAGATGAGCGGCAATCTCGGCGGTGTAATGCACATGCATCGGGGTCTTTTCCAACCAGCCCGCCGCCTGGGCCTCTTGGGCCAAATGATCCATGCCGGTTTGAAAATCCTGCGCAATCCGCGCAACCGGGCTCCATTTGCGCCGCCGGGGGGCGGGGATCATCTCTGCATTGCGCCATTCCAGTCCGCTGCTGAGCCCAAGCGCGTTTCGGATGTTCATCCGCAGCGCCTGCATTCCGCCCTGCGGGCGGTGGGTCGTGGGAAACATGCGCCGGTCGGTATTGCCAATGAGGCTTACAAAAAAGCGCGTCTCAGGCAGGGTCAGCAGGTTCAAACGCTCCGCAATCAGCCGCTGGGTCACCGTGGTTCCACCACGGGAGCATCCCACGACAAAGACGCGCAAAAGAGGGGGTGATGCCATGAAAACATCCATCTCCAAGTAATTGAACTCAAGGGCACAAACAAATTCTGGCGTCCCCTAGAGAGGTCGAATATGTAATTGTTAATAAAAATTATTTTCCAGGACGACTGGTAATGTC
Source organism: uncultured Paracoccaceae bacterium (assembly GCA_947497985.1). Classification (GTDB taxonomy): domain Bacteria; phylum Pseudomonadota; class Alphaproteobacteria; order Rhodobacterales; family Rhodobacteraceae; genus Epibacterium. Next base: position 3,878 of record CANMIX010000017.1, on the reverse strand, counting down.
GCATCGCCTTTCTGCCATGCCTGAAATGATCTGGAAAGCCATTGCCTCCTTTGGGTTGCGGTTTGTGGCTCTGGGCTTGCAATTTTTAGGCTCGATCATGATTGCCCGTGCCCTGGGCGCCGAAAGCTTTGGCGCTTATATCTTTGCCTATACCTGCGCGAGCCTGGCGGGGGCTTGCCTGTCCTTGGGCATGGCGGAACTGTCGGTGCGCGAGGTGCCGATTTTTGCCGAGTATAAAAACCGGGCAGGCTTGCGGCGTTATTTCCAAGTACAGCTGGGCACGATCGCGGCCATGGCCTGTGTGGTGGCGCTGGGGTTTTTCCTGCTGGAACAATTTGGCGTGCTGACCCTCGCGCCGGGCTGGGCCCTAGTGACCATCTTTGCCCTGGCCAATGTCCTGGTGCTGGCCGCCGAAAAGAACATGGCCGGGTTCCAGCGTATTGTGACAGCCAGACTGTTTGATTCCATCCTGCGCCCGGCACTTTATGTGCTGACGGTGGCGGCCTTTTTGTTTTGGGGGCAGGCGCTGTCTCCGACGCAGCTGTTGGTCATCGCCACTTTTGCCGCATTGGCCGCAGCCATCGCCATGTGGAGCTGGGTGGCCCGACTGGTCAAGACGCTGCCACAGTCCGGCCGCCAAAGCGACGACACCGCGCAACATCGCAGATGGTGGTATATCGCCTCTATTCCAATGATGCTGACCACCATGATCAACATGCTGTTGATGGATATGGATGTGATTATGATCGGCCTGTTCCTGGGAGACGGGGAGGTCGGGATCTATCGCCCGGCGGTGCGCGGTGTGGCCCTGGTCAACCTGGCCAACTTGGCTGCGGTGCAGACCCTAGGGCCAATGCTGGCCCGCGCTTTGGCGCGCCAAGACACCAAAGGAGCGCAGGTTCTAATGGGCCAAGCGGTGACGATCACCGCCGCACTTGGCCTGGCAATCTGTGTTGCATTGGCTTTTGGTGGCGACTTCTATTTGGGGCTGTTTGGCGACGATTTTCGCGCGGCCAGACCGGCTTTGATCACTCTGATTGCAGGGCAAGCCTGTGCCATCCTCGGAGGCGGAGCAGGCGCGGTTTTGGTGATGCTCAAACGGGAACGGTGGGTGTTGGGGATCAACGTCGCGGCCATTGCGCTTAATATTGGCCTGAACATCTTTCTGATCCCGATTTGGGGCCTTCAGGGCGCTGCATGTGCCACAGCGCTCTCGCTTGTCTCTGCCAAGATCGCGCTTGTGGTCTGTGTGCGGCAGCTTTCTGATTTTGATCCCACAATTGTCTTTCCTCTCAAACGGCTGCTGGCACGCACAAGGCCTGGATCTTAGCTGCGGCTATAGAACACCCGGTCAAAGCTTGCATGCAACGGCGCTTTGCAGATGGCCACCAGTGTCAGCCCCAGCATAAAGGCCACAATGAATATCAGCGCGTTCTCGGGATCGGCGCCTCTATATGTGGGAAGCATATTCAACGCGATATTGCCAAACCCATAGAAAAACAGCGTATCGCGCCCCACAAATGCGGTTGAGACATATCGCGACGGCGCAGGCCAAAAGCGCCACAGCGTATAAAAGATCGCCAGCGACAAAGCCGCGACCACACAGCCATAGGCGTAATAATACGGGTGGTTGACCCAGCGCAGTTCCAGAATAATCCGCCAACCAAACCCGATACCGCCATAATTCAGCATGCCGATGGAAACGATCAAAGCAGCCAGAGCAAATCCCAAAGCCCCCCAAATTGGGCGTCGCCGCCCACTGATCGCCTCTCCGATCAAGAGGCCAAACCCGACAAAGGTGAACCCCGGCAGGATTGTCGGTCCCCCCCCGCGCCCATAGCCAAACAGAAACTGGGTTGGGGTGAATTTTGCCAGCTCCAGACTGTCGAGATAAAATTTGATCCCCCAGCCAACCGCGGCAACCGCCAGGAAAAAGACCGCTCCCCGACGCAGACCAATCGGATAGGTCAGCGCCACAAGAAAAAACATCACCGCATAGATCTTTAAAATGTCGGCAAACCGCCCGGTGCCTCGAAAACTGATGGCAATACCACCCTGCGCCAGTGTCAGCTTCTGGGTCAGCACCGCCGCCAGCGTCACCGCCACATACAGCAGGTAACAGGTGAGCATCCGGTGAAACAACCGATTGCGGGCCGCTGTGATATCGCCCCCCGCGCGGGATTTTTGAAAATAGGCCAGTTCGATCATAATGCCAAACAGCACCAGAAAGGTTGGCGTCGCCGTTCGCGTCATAATCGAGCGCAGCCAGACCGCCCCATCCGGGAAATCGACAAAACCCGCAAAATGAATAAACGCATGGGAGAGCATTGCCAGAAAAACAGCCATGCCCCGGCTGCTATCGATAAAAGAAAACCTTTGCATAGCATGGGCCTCCAAACAGAAATCAACAATTGAAAACGCACAGCCCAAAAAGGCCGTGCAACCGTGTCGTCAAAGTTCTGCTCGTCTCCCTGGCGGCAATATCTGCCAGGGGATATGGGCCTATACGTTGCCTCGCGTTATTGAAATTTCCGGTCTTAAAAGGCCTTTTCAGGCTCTGATTTTTATCGTCTTACAGTGTTAGCTCTCTTACAGGGCTTGCCCCAGCATCCAGACCATACGGGTCAGGCGCAGCCGCCAAAGGGTCCATACTGCGCGCAGGCGCTCCCGCCAGGACAGATCACGCGCGCGCCAGATGCGTAAACTGTGCACCATTGCGCTTGGCCCCATCAAAAGGGCCCGTGCCCCCCATGTGCAGCGCGCCGCAAAACTGTTGCCATGCACGCCAAACCCTTCTTCGGTCAGGCGGCGCCATTTTTTGGCCAGGGCCTGCCAATTGGCCCGGGTGGGATGGGCCACCTGCATTGCCTCTGCATAGGCCAGTGAAAACCCAAGGGCGGTGGCGCGGCGGCACCAATCCAGATCTTCCGACAGCCCCGCCACAAAAGGGCCGGTGGCCTCAAAGACATCGCGCCGGGTCACAAGGTTTGCGGTGACCGAAAACCCTTTGCGCTCCACATAGGCGCGGTTGTCAAAGGCAAAGACCGTCTCAAAAGCCTCCGCCCCGGATCGCGGGGCCGGGGTTTCATCAAAAACGGAGATCTGCCCGCCCACCACATCGCCCAGATCGGCCTGCGCCAGTGCCATTTCCAGCCAATTGGCAGCCGGTACGCAGTCACAATCCAAAAACAGCACCACAGGCGCCGTGGTCTCGGCGACGCCGCGATTGCGGGCCTCGGCTGCGCCTTGTTTCTCTTCCACCAACAGACGCAGATCCGGATAGCTGCGGCGCAGATCGTCCAGCCCCGTGCCGGAGTTATTGTCCACCACCACCAATTCGCCCTCTTGCCCCTCCATCTGCGGCATCAGGGCCGCCAGGCAGCGCATCAGCCGTGCCTGATCATTGTAGTGGGGGATAATGACCGCGAATTCCGGTTTGGACATCAGACATTCACCGCATTTGGACCAATCTTGGCCCGCAGAGATTTGGGCACCGGCAGCCCCAAAAGCCCGCGCAGACAGGCCAATGCGGCGCCTGGGTTTTTCTGCAGCATCAGTTGCACCACTTTGGCGGCCGTATAGGCAAAAGCAAAGGGCAGGGCGCGTGGCCAATAACGGCGCATAAACCGCATCCGCGAGCGCGCCATGAAGTAGGACGACAAGGGCGACACCGCCTGGGTGGTGGTTTTTGACCCAATCGAAGCCCCGCCCACATGATGCACCACCGCATCCGCAGCCAGATAGAGCCCCAGCGCCGGATCATCACCGCGTCGCAAACACCAGTCGGTTTCCTCGTAGTACAGAAAATACTCCTCGGGCATATAACCGACCTGGCGGATGTAGTCTTTTGAGACAAACATATGCGCGCCAAAAACAAA
>CANMIX010000016.1 GCA_947497985.1 uncultured Paracoccaceae bacterium | reverse complement strand
GAGACATTCAGCGTGCCATCGGCAAACCAGTTGATCGAGACGTTGCCCGGCGCAAAGCTCACATCCTTGACCGTGGTGAACGGCTTGATCCAATCAACCCGCTTCGCCTGCTCCCCCCAAAATCCAACAGGGTCCGTAACCGAGGCCGTGTAGAGGGCGTCATAGGCGTCTTTGGTGACATTGGCCTGTGCTGTAAATTCGGACGACGGTGCAAATGTGACATTGGTGACGTCAGCGGTCATGCGATCTCTCCTCCCAAGAGCTATGTTCGTTTGCTGCGTCCTCCAACGAGCAGCGTTGACTAAAGGATAGGTAAATTTGAAAAGAACTGAATAAATATCTGAAACCACATGGCAAAAATGTAAAAATGCTTTCACAAACACACGCAATTTTTGTAAATTATATTTCAGACTGCCGGAGTCTTTCGGGGTTTTCTGAGGGTTAGCCCGGCATTCAAAAGGCGACGCATGACGGCGGGAGTATTGATTATCTGAATACAGTCGCATGCAATCACAGGTTGTTCATGCGCTAACATCTCATTTCCGCTGCGGCGGGCCGGTCAGGGGAAAGGCGTTGGGCAAGGCATCAGTAGAAACCGCAGATGCGATTCGGAGCCGTGGTTTAACTGCAAATGGCGGAGCGACCCTATGCTTAATGGTCGGGCAAATGCGGGATGTTGGATGGAATTTCAGCGGATTTCCCGGGTTGGAGTGAAAAATTTTTCCAACTGGTCAATATTTTGTGCACACTCGCGCCAAAGAAGACAACAACAGGGACCTGAATAATGAAACCGACCAAACCTCATTTCTCTCTGACCCGGCGCTCGCTTTTGGCGAGTGGCGCAGCTGCAAGCCTGATTGCGGCATTGAAACCGGGCGCGCTGATGGCGGCAGGACCTTTGAAGGTCGCGGGCATTTATACGGTGCCGGTGGAGCAGCAATGGGTCAGCCGGATCCATGTGGCAGCGCTGGCGGCACAGGATCGCGGTGACATCACCTATACTTATTCAGAAAACACCGCGAACACCGACTATCCACGTGTGATGCGTGAATATGCGGAACAGGGTATGGATCTGATCATCGGTGAGATCTTCGGCGCCGAGGCCGAGGCCCGCGAAGTCGTCGCCGAATATCCCGATGTGGCGTTCTTGATGGGCTCGTCCTTCAAAGAAGACGCCGCTTTGCCGAACCTCTCCGTCTTTGACAACTATATCCAGGACGCATCTTACCTGTCGGGCATCATTGCGGGCGCGATGACCAAATCCGCCAATATCGGCATGGTTGGTGGTTTCCCAATCCCCGAGGTGAACCGCCTGATGCATGCCTTTATGGCCGGTGCGCAGGAAATGAACCCGGATATCAAATTCCAAGTCTCCTTTATCGGGTCATGGTTTGATCCGCCCAAGGCGAAGGAGACGGCTTATGCGATGATCGAAAACGGTTCAGACATGCTGTATGCGGAACGGTTTGGTGTATCCGATGCAGCCAAGGAAAAGGGCGTTTTGGCCATTGGCAATGTGATCGACACCCAGTCGGATTACCCGGACACGGTTGTGGCCTCAGCGATCTGGCATTTTGAACCAACCCTAGATGCGGCGATTGCGGCCGTGAAGGGCGGCACATTTACGGCGGCGGATTACGGGCTTTATTCCTTTATGAAAGAGGGCGGCTGTTCACTGGCACCCTATGGCACGTTTGAGGGCAAAATCCCGCAAGCTGCGCTGGATTTGGTGACGGCCAAGACAGCCGCGATCAAGGATGGATCCTTTGCGGTGACGATCAATGACGAAGAGCCGAAATCCTCCTGATATGATCGACACTAAAACGGCGCAGCATCCGGTGCTGCGCCTGTCCAATATCACCAAACGCTTTGGCAAGGTGGTGGCGAATGAAGCCATCAGCCTGGATTTGGCGCGTGGTGAAGTTGTGGCCTTGCTGGGTGAAAACGGTGCGGGCAAGACCACGTTGATGAATATCCTATTTGGCCAATATGCTGCGGACGAGGGGTTTGTTGAGGTTTTTGGCAGCACATTGCCTCCCGGCTCACCCCGCGCTGCGCTGGATGCGGGCGTGGGCATGGTGCATCAGCATTTCACCCTGGCCGAGAACCTGAGCGTTTGGGAAAACATCGTTCTGGGCACGCTGCCCTTGTTTGGGCGATCCCTGGCGGCGCGCACGGCCAAGGACAAGATCCGCGCTTTGTCCGAGAGTTTCAAACTGGCGGTCGAACCCAACGCCACCGTGTCGACCCTGACCGTGGGTGAACGTCAGAGGGTTGAGATTTTGAAAGCGCTTTATCGTGACGCTAAAATTCTGATCCTGGACGAACCCACTGCCGTGTTGACACCGCAAGAGGCCGATGGGTTGTTTGCGACCCTGCGCGAGGCGGTTGGGCGCGGCCTGTCGGTGGTCTTTATCTCCCACAAACTGCACGAGGTCATGGCCATTGCCGACCGCGTGGTGGTTCTGCGCCATGGCAAGCTGGTGGCCGAACGCGCAACCACAGACACATCCCGTGATGAATTGGCGCGTCTGATGGTGGGCGGCACAACAAAGGCCCCTGAATTTGAAGCGCGCCGCGCGGGTCCGGCGCTGTTGTCGCTGGATGGTGTGTCTACCCTTGCGACCAAGTCCGAGACACCGTTGGATCAGATCTCTTTGAACCTTCATGCGGGGCAGATCACCGGATTGGCTGGCGTGTCCGGCAATGGGCAGGCGACGCTGTCTGATCTGATTTCAGGCCTGATTGCGCCGTCAGCGGGTTTGATGACCATTGCAGAGGGCGAAATTTCCGCCTGGTCGCCCCGTGTGGCCTTGGGCAAAGGCATCGCGCGCATTCCCGAAGATCGGCACAAGACTGGGACCATCGCCGATTTTGATCTGACCGAAAACGCGATGTTAGAGACTTATAGCAGCCAATTTGCCAATCGAGGTTGGATCAATTGGCGGGCCGCGCGCAAACACGCGGATCACTTGATCGAGACCTATGACATTCGTTGTCCCGGCGCGGACACCCGTATTCGACTGCTGTCGGGCGGGAATATGCAGAAACTGGTTTTGGGGCGTGTGTTGGAAAACAATCCGCGTATTATCTTGGCGAACCAGCCGGTGCGAGGGCTGGACATTGGCGCGGTCAATTATGTGCATGCTCGCCTAGGCGAGGCACGCACCGCAGGGGCGGCGATCCTGCTGATCTCAGAAGATCTGGATGAAATTATGAAACTCTCAGACGTGGTGCATGTGATGTCCGAAGGACGGCTAAGCCCGGCCTTTGCGCGTGGATCAATTGACGCTGTGGGCCTTGGGGCCTGGATGGCGGGTGACGGGTTTGAGGAGCGCGCGCACCATGCGTCTTGAACCTATTGCAAACCCAACATTGACCCGCCGGGTGTTGCCACCTGCGCTGGCGATTGCTGCCAGTTTTGCGGTGGCGGCGTTTCTGGCTATGATCGCCGGCGGCAATCCGTTTCAGGTCTTTGGCCTGATCATATCGGGCGCGGTTGGGTCAAAATTCGCCGTGTTAGAGACGTTGAACCGTGCCACGCCGCTGATCTTTACCGGATTGGCCATATCGGTCGCGTTCCGAGCCAAACTGTGGAACATCGGCGCCGAGGCGCAGCTTTATATGGGTGCGGTGGTGACCGTGGTGTTGGGCACTGGCGCGCTTGGCCTGCCGGGGTGGCTGATGTTGCCGGTGTTGGCCGTTTTGGCGGTGATTGCGGGCGGGGTCTTGTTGCTGGTCCCGGCGGTGTTGAAAACCCGGCTGGGCGTGGATGAGGTTGTAACCACGCTCTTGTTCAACTTTATCTTTCTGCTCTTTGTCTCCTACCTGTTGGAGGGGCCGTTAAAGGATCCGTTGGGCATGGGCTGGCCAAAATCCGCCCGCCTTGTGCCCGAGGCGCGTCTTCCCCGCATTGTGGACGGGTTGCGGCTGCATTGGGGGTTCGGACTGGCGTTGATTGCGGCGGTTGGGATTTGGGTTGTCGATAAATTCACCACCCTGGGATTTGAGATGCGCGCCGTGGGGCAAAACGCCCATGCGGCGCGATTTGCGGGCATTCCGGTCAATCCAGTGATCCTGAAAACCGCGCTGCTGTCCGGTGGCCTGGCGGCCCTTGCGGGTTTTTCCGAGGTCGCGGGGCTGAAAGGGTCGCTGACTCTCGATCTGTCGCCGGGCTATGGCTATACGGGCATTGTTGTGGCGATGCTGGCCCTGTTGCACCCGCTGGGTGTGGTGGCGGCCGCGCTGTTTGTGGCGGCAATTTTTGTCGGGGCCGACAGTATGAGCCGCGCCGCCGGCGTTCCGACCTATCTGGCCGATATTATGCTGGCCTCGGCCCTGTTGTTGACGGTCTTGGCCATTTTGATCACCAAATTTCGCGTCCGGAGGGATTGAGATGGATATCGTTGAGATCCTGTTTTCAGCATCGTTCTGGGCGGCTGCCATTCGGATCGCGTCACCGCTGATCTTTGCCACAATGGGCGAGCTGATCTGCGAACGCGCAGGCGTTTTGAACCTGGGCATCGAAGGGATCATGGTGGCCGGTGCCTTTGCCGGCTGGATCGCGGTTTGGGCTGGTCTGCCCCTATGGGGCGGCGTGGCGATTGCGATGATCGCGGGCATGGGGTTTGGCGCGCTGCATGGTGTTTTATCGGTGCTCTTTGGCCTGTCGCAGCATGTGGTTGGCGTAGGTATCACCCTGTTGGCCACGTCGCTGACGTTCTACACCTATCGTGTGGCTTTGCCCGAAGTCTCAACCCCGCCCAAGATCGAAGCCTTCAAAGTGCTGGAAATCCCCCTGTTGTCCGATATCCCGATCATTGGCCAAGCGCTGTTTGCGCAGACGCCGCTGACCTATCTGGCCTTTGGACTGACGGGTGTCTTGGCCTGGACCTTGTACCGCACGCCGCTGGGATTGGCCGTGCGTGCTGTGGGCGAAAGCCCGGCCTCGGTTGCGGTGCAGGGTCTGTCGGTCGCGGCCATTCGCATGGGTGCGGTGATTTTTGGCAGCGGTTTGATGGCCGTGGGCGGCGCATTTCTGACGATGTCCGCCTTTGACAGTTTCTTTTTCGACATGGTCAACGGGCGCGGTTGGATCTGCATTGCGCTGGTGGTCTTTGGCGCGTGGCGGCCGGGCAAGGCGCTGCTGGGGGCAATCCTGTTTGCGGCCTTTGATGCGTTCCAAATCCGCCTGCAACAGACGGGTATTGGGGTGCATGTGCCCTATCAGATCTTCTTGATGATGCCCTATATCCTGTCCATTCTGGCGCTGGTTTTGATGTCGCGCCGGGCCGAGGTTCCGGCGGCATTGATGGTGCCTTTCAACAAGGGAGAGCGGTGATGTTGGACATTCTGGTCAAAGGCGGCACGCTGCCGGATGGGAGCCAACGAGATATCGCCATTCAGGGCGACCGGATTGTCGATGTCGCCCCACAAATCAGCGCAGACGCGGTTGAGGTGATCGACGCAAGCGGCGATCTGGTCTCCCCTCCCTTTGTTGATCCGCATTTCCACATGGACGCGACCCTGTCTTATGGCACGCCACGGGTGAACGCCTCTGGCACCTTGCTGGAGGGGATCGACCTCTGGGGCGAGCTGCGCGATCTGGCCACCGTGGATGACATGGTCGAGCGCGGGCTGAATTACTGTGACTGGGCAGTTTCGACCGGATTGTTGGCGATCCGCAGCCATGTAGACACCACACCGGATCATTTGAACACGGTTACCGCTATGTTGGAGCTGCGCGACAAGGTAAAGGGCTACATCGATCTGCAGCTTGTCGCCTTTCCGCAAGACGGGCTGTATCGCACGCCGACGGGGCGCGAGAACCTGTTGCGGGCGTTGGATATGGGCGTTGATGTGGTTGGCGGCATCCCTCATTTTGAACGCACCATGGGGGATGGAGCGGCCTCGCTGACGGACCTGTGCCAGATTGCAGCGGATCGTGGCCTGATGGTGGATATCCATTGTGATGAGACCGATGATCCAATGTCACGCCATATCGAAACCCTGTCTTATGAGGCCACGCGTCTGGGTCTGCAGGGACGGGTGGCGGGCAGCCATCTGACGTCGATGCATTCGATGGACAACTATTATGTCTCCAAACTGCTGCCGCTGATTGCCGAGGCCGGGATCAGCGCCATTCCCAATCCGCTGATCAATATCGTGCTGCAGGGCCGTCACGATACATTCCCCAAACGTCGCGGGTTGACCCGCGTGAAAGAAATGCAGGCCATGGGCATCCCGGTGGGTTGGGGTCAGGATTGCGTCTTGGACCCGTGGTACAGTCTGGGCACGGCGGATATGTTGGATGTGGCCTTTATGGGGCTGCATGTGGCGCAGATGACCCATCCGGATGAAATGGCGCGTTGCTTTACCATGGTGACCGAGACCAATGCCCAGATCCTCGGCCTGCAGGATTATGGGCTGCACAAAGGGGCGCAGGCCTCATTGGTGATCTTGGATGCGGGCTCAACAACCGAGGCCCTGCGCCTGCGTGCGCCCCGATTGGTGGTTGTTTCAAAGGGCGAGGTCGTCGCGCGCGGCACGCGTGGGGATGCGCAACTGTCGTTGCCGGGACGGCCGCAAACGGTGTCGCGTCGCACAGTTTAAAGGGTGGCGATTCAAGGGTGCCCCCCTTTTAGACAGTTGCATAACAAGCGCTCAGAAATTGAGCGTGGATACAGCAAAGATGACGCTGTGATAACGCTTAACGTGTTCTCGATATCCGCACTGCTGTTCACTCTTGTTACCGGGGCCAAGTGCTCCCTCAATTTAAAAATTGATTAGATCCAACAGCGGTCCCCACGGCCGTGGATCATGACAGGAGTATAAGCAGACAGCGCCCTTGGGCGTGGGTCATTGCTCCCCGGGATGAAGGATGTATGCAATGACGCGTGATGCGGCGTTGGCGGAACTGCGAAAAGAATCTGGGATCGGCGGGCAAGGCACCCGCATCGACCGCGATATTCCTATTGTTGACATGGCCGATTTCTCCAATCGGCGCAGCGACATCATCAATGACCTCTGGACGGCGGCCACGGAAATCGGGTTTTTTCAGTTGAAAAACCACGGCATCCCGCAAGAGCTGATTGACACGGCTTTCGCTCAGTCCGAGTTGTTTTTTGCCCAGCCCGATGATGTGAAATCGCAGATGCCGCTGAAGCCGGGCACCAATGCAGGGTGGGAATATAAGGCACAGGTGCGGCCCTCCACGGGGACGGCGGACCAGAAGGAAAGCTATCAAATCACCCTGCCGCGCATGGCGGGTCTGTGGCCCGACACAGGGAACATGCCGGACTTTAAAACCGCGATGTTGGCGTTTGAACGGCACAGTTGGGCGCTGGCGATGCGGGTGTTGAGCTGTTTTGCTGAAAAGCTGGATCTATCCCCCGCGGTGTTTGTCGACGGGCACGACCCACTGTCGGATCAATATCAATCCACCCTGCGTCTGTTGCACTATCTTGAGATGAATGACGCCAAACCCGAGGATTTCAAATTCTGGCGGGCAGGCGCGCATACGGATTTCGACTGTCTCACGCTGTTGTATCAACGTAGCGGGCAGGGCGGGTTACAAGTCTGCCCGGGCAAAGATGCGGACGGTCGCGTGCTGGGCTGGACGGATGTACCGCCTCGCGACGATCTGATCACCTGTAACATCGGTGATATGCTGATGCGGTGGAGCGATGACCGTCTGTTGTCCAATTTGCATCGGGTTCGGATGCCGCAAGAGGGTGAAAGCCTGGATGCGCGCTATTCCATCGCCTATTTTGCACAGGCCAATATGGACACGGTCCTGCAGGGGCCAGCCCAGAAGTATGAGGCCATCACCGCCCATGAGTACATCCAGATGCGGTTGGCTGCGAATTTCAAAGGGAAGGCGTAAGCGATGGCGCCGTTATCCTGCAACCGGTTTGCGCGCAAAAACCTCGATTTCCACCAGGAACTCGGGGCGGGTAAAGCCGGAGACAATCATCAGGGTCGAGGCCGGAAGATGCGGCACCTCGGCCAGCCAGGCATCGCGCGCCACCATATATCCGGCCATATGTTCACGCCCCGTGACATAGGCATTGATGCGCAGAACATCCGCACGGCTGGCCCCTGCGTCTGCCAGGATCAGATCGATATTGCTGAAAATCAGCCGCGCCTGCGCTTCGGCACCAATGGGCGTTGTGCCGTCAACCGTCAGCGCCAATTGTCCAGACGTCAGGATCAGGCCGCTGTTGCTGTCCAAAACCCCATGCGCATATCGGGCAAAGGGCGGGGCGATGTCGTCTGGGGTCAGGCTTTTGATCATGAGAGCTCTCCTGTGTGGTTCCACCTAGGACCACGCCGGACCCCAGCACAAGCCACGTCAGCACGCAGCCGGCCGGATGCCCAAAAAACAACCAGTTCACGCGGTGGCCACCCTGCCGCCGTTTCCACTTGGACCGCCACCAAAAAACAGGCGGCCAATTCAAAACCCCAACCAACACGGAGTGAAACATGACCAAACTGAGCATTTCAGCCGCCACATTGGCCGCCGCAGCTCTGGTCGGCGCAACACAGGCGCAGGCCGAGATAACCGAAGTGAGCTTTGGCACCAACTGGGTTGCCCAAGCGGAACACGGCGGCTTCTACCAAGCCTCCGTTGATGGCACCTATGAGGAATGCGGCTTGAGCGTTTCAATCCTGCCGGGCGGGCCACAGGTCAACAACCGTGCGCTGATGTTGGCGGGTAAAATCGACTATCACATGGGCGGCGATTTGCTGCAGGCTTTTAATGCCGTCAAAGAAGGCGTGCCGGTGGTTTCTGTTGCAGCGATTTTCCAAAAACACCCACAAGTGATTGTCGCACATCCCGGTCAGGCAGAAAGCTTTGAAGATCTGAAAAAACTGAAGCTGTTGATCGGCGATAACGGCTATCAAAGCTTTTATCAGTGGATGATCGCCGAATATGGTTTCACCGCCGAGCAACGCCAGCCCTATACGTTTAACCCGGCTCCGTTCCTCGCCGATAACGCCACCGCGATGCAGGGCTATCTGTCTTCTGAACCTTATCTGGTTGAAAAAGAAGGTGGATTTGAACCCGATGTGTTCCTGATCGCGGATGCGGGGTATTCCACCTATGCCACCACGATTGAGACAATGGCGCCGACCATCGCCAAGAAACCGGATGAGGTTGCCTGTTTCGTCGAGGGGTCGATCAAGGGCTGGTACACCTATCTTTATGGCGACAACGCCGCAGCCAATGCCAAAATCATGTCTGATAATCCCGAAATGACCCAGGACAAGATCGATTTTGCCATCGCCAAAATGAAAGACAACGGCATCGTAGTCTCGGGCGAGGCAGAGACCAAAGGCATTGGTGTGATCGAAGCGTCCAAAGTCTCTGACTTCTACGAGAAAATGGTCAGTGCAGGCGTGATTGAAGCTGGGTTGGACTTTGAGGCGGCCTTTACCACCGAATTCGTCGGAAAAGGCGTCGGGCTGGACCTTCTACAATAATTGGCACTTGGGCCGGGATGTCCCGGCCCACCCTAGCGGAGAATTCAAATGGCGATCCAACGCGCGCCTCTGGGAGAGCGGGACGAATTGTTGCGCATGTCCCATGTGGAAAAGACCTTTCGCGGCGATGTGGTCGCCTTAAAAAACATGAACCTTGTGGTGAATCAGGGCGATTTCATCTCGCTTTTGGGGCCATCTGGCTGTGGGAAATCAACAGCGCTGCGTCTGATTGCCGGGCTGATGCGCCCCACATCCGGTCAGATCAACTGGCAAGGGGGGCAGGGCGAAGGCGATCTGGGCGTGGTGTTTCAGGAACCAACCTTGATGCCCTGGGCCAGCGTGAAGCACAATGTGTGGTTGCCGTACCGGATGCGTGGCAAAAGTTACAGCTCGGTCAAGGATGAGGTGCTGCATGCGCTGAAACTTGTTGGGCTTGAGAAATTCCAGAACGCCTATCCGCGCGAATTGTCAGGGGGCATGAAAATGCGGGTGTCTATTGCCCGCGCTATGGTCACCAAACCGCGTTTGATCCTGATGGACGAACCCTTTGCCGCCCTGGATGAGATCACGCGCCACAAGCTGAACAATGATCTGCTCGCCCTGCGGGAACGCATCGGCTGTACGGTGATCTTTGTGACCCATTCGGTGTTTGAATCGGTGTTCCTGTCGGATCGCATCGTGGTGATGGCAGCGCGTCCCGGACGGGTGATCCGCGAGCTGGACGTCACCGCGCCGTATCCCCGCGACGAGGCGTTCCGGACCTCTCCCGAATATGCAGAACACGCGCGTCTGGCATCGGATGCGCTGCACCAAGCCATTGAGGTGGCCGCATGACCCAGGTTGACACCACGCCGATCCTTGATGCCGAAGAAGAAGCGCATGCCAAGCGTGAAAAGCTGATTAAACTGGCCAGATGGACGCTGCCGTCCTTGGTTCTGTTTCTCACATTGGCGTCTTGGCAGGCCTATGTGACCATTGCTGAGGTGCCCCATTATGTGCTGCCTTCACCGCTGTTGATTGCTGAAACACTGGTCAAGGATTGGGAGATCCTGTGGCCTGCGCTGATTGTCACCGGGCGGCTGACCTTGATTGCATTGATCCTGGCGGTGATTGGCGGTGTTGGTCTGGCGGTGGCCTTTACCCAATCCAAATGGATTGAAATGTCGCTGTTTCCCTATGCGGTCGTGCTGCAGGTGACGCCGGTGGTGGCCATTGCGCCTTTGTTGCAAATCTATGTCGACAGCGCCTTTGTTGCGGCCCTTCTTTGTGCCTGGATTGTGGCCTTTTTTCCGATCCTGTCCAATACAACCATTGGCCTGAAATCCGCAGACCATAATTTGCAAGATCTGTTCACCATCTACGGGGCAACGGGTTGGCAACGGCTGCGGTATCTGACGGCGCCCTCTGCGCTGCCGTTCTTCTTGGGCGGGTTGAAAATCGCCGGAGGGCTGGCGCTAATCGGTGCGGTGGTGGCGGAATTTGTCATTGGCCGCGCGGGCACCGGATTGGGGCTTGCCTCAACCCTGCTCGAAGCCTCCTATCGGTTTAATTTTGGCAGGCTTTATGCAGCCCTTATCCTGATTTCAGTCATGGGCGTTGTGGTTTTTGCTTTGATGAGCCTGATCAGCCACCTGTGCCTGTTCCGTTGGCATGAAAGCGCGTTGAAACGAGAGTAATGATGGATTTTAAAACCCTACCTGCTGGCCCGATGACGTTGAAAAACGTGACTGTTCCAGCGTGTTTTCTAGATCAACCCGGTGACCTTGTACAAACCGACATTGGTATTGCTCAGGGTAAGATTTCGACACCAACCGGGGTTGAGATCGACATGAAGGGCGCGATGGTCCTGCCCGCGTTTGTTGATGCGCACACACATCTGGACAAGGGGCATATTATGCCACGGGCCGCGAACCCGGATGGCTCCTTTATGGGAGCGCTGTCCACCGTGCGCGCCGATCACGCCAATTGGCACGCCGAGGACGTGCGACGTCGTGCCGATTTCGCCCTGCGCTGCGCCTACGCGCATGGCACCCGCGCCATGCGCACCCACCTGGACAGCCCTCCGGGTCAGGACGATATCTCTTGGCCTGTGTTTGACGCATTGCGCGCCGATTGGGCCGGACGGATTGAGCTGCAGGCGTCCTGCCTTGCGGGTTGCGATATGATCGACATCGATGGGCGCTTTGTGCACACCGCCGATCTGGTGGCCAAATACAACGGTGTTCTGGGCCTTGTGACCTATCCTATGGAAGGTCAAAAAGCGCTGTTGGTGAAATTCTTTGCCCTTGCGGCCGAGCGTGGGCTGCATGTTGATTTCCACGTGGATGAGACGATGGACGCCAGTGTTGAGACCCTGCGTACCATTTGCGAAGCCAAGTTAGAGACTGGTTTTGACGCCCCGATCCAAGTCGGCCACCTGTGTTCCCTGTCCACCCAGGACGAGGCGCGTGCGATGGACACATTGGATCTGGTGGCCAAAGCCGGGTTGAACGTGGTCAGCCTGCCAATGTGCAATATGTATCTGCAAGACCGACACCCCAACCGTACCCCGCGTAATCGAGGTGTGACTTTGGTGCATGAAATGAAGGCGCGCGGTATCCCGGTGTCCTTTGCGTCCGACAACACACGCGACCCGTTTTACGCCTACGGTGATCTCGACATGATGGAGGTCCTGCGCGAAGCCACAAGGATTGCCCATCTGGACCATTCCGACCCGAATTGGATCCGCGCTTTCTCCAGCACTCCGGCGACGGCCTGTGGTTTTGACGCCGCCAATCTGACCCCCGGCGTGCCTGCCGACCTGGTCATCACCCGTGCCCGCAATTGGACTGAGCTTTTGGCGCGGCCGCAATCGGATCGCATTGTGCTGCGCAAGGGCAGGGCGATCGACCGAACCTTGCCGGACTATGTCGAACTTGATGACTTATTTGCCTGAATTCACACCCAAGGACGCCCCATGAGCAATATCGAAGCGGCCAAAGCAGCCCTGTCTCATCTGGATCTCGAAGAAAAAGAAGCAGCGATCACCGCAGCATCGCGCGACTTCTTCTGGTACTCGCCGGTTCTCAAGAAACGCATGGATCATCTGCGCGCCGATTTTGTGGTGCGCCCCCGCACCGAGGCCGAGGTGATCGAGGTTCTGAAAACCTGCTACGCCCATGATGTGCCCGTCACCACCCGTGGCGCAGGCACCGGCAACTATGGGCAGGCAATGCCGATGCGCGGCGGCTGTGTTATGCATCTGCGCCATATGACGGCTGTAAAATCCTGCGAACCCGGTCGTGTCGTGGTCGAACCGGGGTGCCTGCTGAAAGACCTGGATGCCTATTGCAAAGAACAGGTCGGCCATGAGCTGCGCATGGTGTCCTCGACTTGGGCAACCGCAACTGTGGGCGGTTTTATTGCTGGGGGATCTGGCGGTGTGGGCTCGGTGACTTGGGGGTCTTTGCGTGATCTGGGCAATATTATCCGTCTGCGTGTGGTCACGATGGAGGCCGAACCCCGCGTGTTGGAATTCACCGGCGAAGAGCTGGCGCGGGTCTCCCACGCCTATGGCACCAACGGGATTATCACGGAACTGGAGCTGCCGCTGGCCCCGGCCTATGACTGGACCGGTGTCTTTGTGAAGACCAAGGATTTTGCCGCCGCCATGACGCTGGCCGATGATCTGGCCAATGAGGATGGGATTTTGCTCAAGGTTGCCTCGGTCTATGAAGCGCCAACAGCTAAATCCTATTTCCAACGCGTTGCCCCGCATGTGGAAGAGGACGACCATTTGATCGGCCTGATGATTGCTCCACACAGTATGGATGGTTTCCTGACCCTGCTGGCACGGCGTCCAAATCTGGATCTGATCTATCGCAGCGATGACCACGACTGGCCACGCAGCCCCGGCCATATCTTTGAATACGGGTGGAACCACACCACATTGCGCGCGTTAAAAGTCGATCCTGAGATCACTTACCTGCAGGTGCGCTATGGCTATCCGGGGCACAAAGCGCTGGTGGAAAAGATGCGTGCGGCGTTCCCCGACGGAGAGGTGATCCAGCATCTGGAAGTGATGCGGATGGAGGGCAAAGTCGCCTTTGCAGGCCTGTCGATGGTCAGGTTCACATCCGAGGAACGGTTAGATGAAATCATTCGCATCCACGAAGAGGCCGGCGCGCTGATCTTTAACCCGCATCGCTATACGCTGGAAGAAGGTGGTCGCCAGCACGCTGATGCGCGGCAATTGAACTTCAAAAAAGAGGCCGATCCAAAAGGTCTGTTGAATCCGGGCAAGATGATCTCGTGGGATGCGCCGGATTGGGAGTATGAGCGTATGTACAGCTATCCCCAGATGACCAAGGCGGACGCCTAGCCATGCGGTCATTGGTTTTGTTTGCCCATCCCTGCGGCGAAAGTTTCAATGCCGCTGTCCACACTACCGTGGTGAACACGCTCACCCAAAAAGGGTGGGAGGTGGATGATTGTGATCTTTACGCCGAAGGTTTCGCTCCGGTTTTGACCGAAGACGAGCGGCGTGGATATCACGCCGAGCCGCAAAATATCGAGCCCGTCAAAGGCTATGTCGACCGGATGCGGGCGGCGGATGCGTTGATCATGGTCTTTCCGGTTTGGAATTTTGGCTATCCAGCTATTTTAAAAGGGTTTTTGGACCGGGTCTGTGTGCCCGGCGTCAGTTTTAAATTGCAAGATGGCAAGGTGCGCCCCGCCTTGACCAATATCAAACACCTTGTGGCCTGTACCACCTATGGCGGCACGCGGGTGCGGGCGATGATGAATGGTGATCCGCCACGGCGCACGGTCACGCGGTCGCTGCGCTATGCCTGTGGTTGGCCGCCCACCCGTTATCTGCCGCTGTACGATATGAACCGAAATTCCGACGCGGTGCGCAAAACCCATCTGGATAATGTGCGCCAACGGCTTGAGGCACTGTCATGAAGGCTTTGATTGTCTACTGTCATCCGCGACCCGACAGTTTTACCTGTGCTGTGAAAACCCGTATCTTGGAGCGGCTGGCGGTGATCAATGCTGAGGTCCGCGTGTTGGACCTTTATGCGCGGGCATTTGATCCTGTCTTATCCGCCCAAGGGCATATGTTTTACGAAGACAAAGTCCTGAATCGCACCGGGATCGAGGAAGACTGCGACGCGTTAGACTGGTGCGATACTTTGATCTTTGTCTATCCGACCTGGTGGTATGGTTTGCCGGCCGTCCTAAAAGGCTGGCTGGATCGGGTGCTGGTGCCGGGCCTTGCCTTTCACATGCCGCCTGCAGAGGGTGGCAATATCACGCCGGGGTTGCAGCACATCAAACGTATGGGTGTCTTTACCACCTGTGGTGCCAGCTGGGCGTTGACGCGTTTTATCGGCGCTCCGGGGCGGCGCACCCTGTTGCGCGGGGTGCGATTGTTGTGTGCCAAGGGCTGTAAAACGGCCTTTGCCGCGCAGTATCTGATGGATAGTTCAACACCCAAGAGTCGGGAAAAACACCTGCGCCGGGTTGATCGCAGGTTGGACTACCTGTTGACCCCGTATTGAGGAGGCCGTGCCATGATCCCCTTGCTTGATTGGTCCGAATTTACCCGTGACCCCGATGGTTTCGCGGCCGATTTGGGGCGTTGCTGTCGCGAGACCGGGTTTTTCCTGATCCAAAACCACCCGGTGCCGGATGCGTTGATTGCTGATCTGTTTGCACAGGGGGATGCGTTTTTTGCCTTGCCGGATGTTGAAAAACGGCCGCTGTCGATCTCGCAGAACCCCCATAACCGGGGCTGGGCTGCGCTTGGCTCGGAACGACTGGATGAGACCTCAGGCCAAGTTGATCAGAAACAGGCGTTTAACGTGGGCTTTGACCTAGCGGCGGATGATCCGCGTGTTCTGGCGGCCGAGCCGTTTCGCGGGGTGAATATCTGGCCCGATCTGCCCAGGTTTCGCCAGATTGCCCTGAAGTATTATGACGCGGCCTTACAGTTTGGGTGTGCGCTGCATCGCGCCTTTGAGGCAGACCTGAACCTGCCATCTGGGTATTTTGCGCCGCATTTCACCGCGCCCATGGCAACCCTGCGGCTGTTGTCCTATCCGCCCGCACATGGCCAAGGGGATGAGATCGGCGCGGGTGCCCATACCGATTATGGCAGCATCACCTTGTTGATGACGGACGGTGCGCCGGGCTTGCAGGTCCAACCACGCGGCGGAGACTGGACGGATGTGCCCCATGTGCCGGGGGCCTTTATCGTTAATATCGGCGATTGTTTGATGCGTTGGAGCAACAACACCTATGTCTCCACCCCACATCGCGTGCTGGCCCCGCCCTATGCCCGTCGTTCCATCGCGTTTTTTCTGGATCCCAACCCCGACAGCATCATCGCCGCTTTGCCGGGCACGGGCGATCCAGCCTATCCCCCGATTTCGGGCGCCGATTATTTGCGATCGCGTCTGGATGCGACCTACTCGCCAAAGGAAACCAAATGAAAACCCTCGACTGGGCCCTGCGCCGCGCCCCTGAATTTGATGCAATCGACCCGGACCACAGCATCGCAATCCTCCCGACGGCGGCCATTGAACAGCATGGCCCTCATTTGCCCGTGGGGACGGATACGTTGATCATGAACGGCATGTTGGATCGGTTCCGCGCCACCTGTCCCGATGATCTGGATGCCTGGATCTTGCCGGTGCAGGCGGTGGGGAAATCAAACGAACATCTGTGGTCCCGCGGCACGTTGACCCTTTCGGCGGCCTCAGCCCTGCAGGTCTGGACCGAGATCGGCCTGTCTGTTGCACGCGCAGGGTTCCGCAAGATCGTGATCATCAACAGCCATGGCGGAAACCTCGATCTGATCTCAATCCTCAGCCGCGAATTGCGCATTCAGGCCGGAATGCTGGCGGTCAAATGCCAATGGGGCAATTTTGGTCACCCCGACGGCATGTATACGGCGGACGAGCTGAAATTTGGCATCCATGGCGGCGATGTGGAAACGTCGCTGATGTTGGAATTCCAACCGGACAGCGTCGATATGAGCAAAGCGCAGCACTTCGCGTCAACGGCCAAAGACAGCCCCATCCCGCCGACCGGCCCGATCAGCCGTGGCTGGATTGCGTCAGATCTGAACCCAGACGGAACCGTGGGTGATGCAAGCCTTGCAACCGCCGAGAAAGGCGCCGTGACGGCAGATCTTCAGGTGCAGGGATTTATCGACATGCTGCGGGATGTGAAAACCATGCCTGTGCCGCATATGCCGGCGACTCTGTGATGACATGTGTCTGGGCAGACGCGTTAAACCGCACCCGCCCAGATTTGCCATGGTATCATCCAACTGATTTCTGATCATCTTGTTCCTGTGCCCCACGTTTGCTGCGCCACAGGGACATCACCATGGGTGAAAAGGTCACAAACACCGTCATCACAAAGAACAACAAGGCAATCGGGCGGGTGACAAAGATCATGGCGCTGCCATCAGACAGGATCAGCGACTGGCGCATCGACTCTTCGACCATAGCGCCCAGGATCAAGGCAATGACCATGGGGGCGGTGGGGTATTCGAACTTGATCATCCCATATCCCACGACCCCAAAGATCAGCGCAACAATGACTGAATTCAACGAGTTAGAGATCGTGTAGGCCCCAATCAAACACATGGTCAGGATGATCGGCAGCAGGATCCCGTCGGGAATATTGACGATGCGGTCGAACCATTTCAGCGCTACGCGGCCCTGAAAATACATCACGATATTGGCCATGATAAAGCTGAACATGATGGTGTACATCAGCCCGCCCTGGTTCACGAACAGCTGCGGTCCCGGCGTCAACCCGTGGATCAGCAGCGCGCCGAGGAAAATCGCGGCCACCGTATTGCCTGGAATGCCCAGTGTTAGGGTCGGAATGAGGGTTGCTGCGGTCACCCCGTTGTTGGCGCTTTCGGCGGCGGCGATGCCTTCCAGGCTGCCTTTGCCAAACAGATCCGGTTCTTTTGAGGCGCGCTTGGCCTCATCATAGGCGATGAAGGACGCGATGCTGCCACCGGTGCCAGGGATCACACCGATGACGATGCCGATGATGCTGGATTTGATAATCGTCCAGTAGTGCGGGATGATGTCCAACCAGCGGATCGAGGATTTCTGCGACGCGTCTTTTGCGACTTTCCCCTGTTCGGAGCGTTTGCCGATTTGGTTGAAGATCTCGGCGATTGCAAAGATGCCGATAAACACCTCGATCATACCTACGCCGCCATACAGATAGAATGTATTGAACGAGAAACGCGGCACGCCAAGGATCGGATCGACCCCAACGGTGGCAATTAACAGACCAAACAACGCGGCCACAAAGCCTTTGGACAGGGATTTGCCGCTGACACGCGCGATAATGGTGAGGCCAAAGAAGGTGAGTGCAAAGCGTTCGGGCGGGCCAAAGGCTAGCGCGGTTTTGGCCAACATCGGCGCAAAGAAGATCAGAGCAACGGCGCTGATCAACCCACCCAGGACCGAGGCATGTAGCGCCACGCTGAGTGCTTCAAACGAGCGGCCCTTGCGGGTCAATGGATAGCCGTCCCAGGCGGTTGCCGCCGACGACGGGGTGCCGGGGGTGTTGATCAGGATCGCAGAGATCGACCCCGCATAGGTTCCGGCGCAATAAACCCCGGTGAGCAGCACGATGCCGGATTCCGGTGGCAGGTCAAAGGTAAAGGGCAGCACCAGGGTCACGGCCAAGGTGACCGTCAGGCCGGGCAGGGAACCGAACACCATCCCGATGGCGGTGCCGATGACAATCAGCATCAGGTTTTGCCAGATGAAGACAACGCTGATGGCGTATAGAATGTTCTCAATCATGGGCTGCGCCTCCTCAGTCGAACAGGCTGCCGCTTGGAAGGTAGACCTTCAAAACGATTGCCAGCAGGTAGTTTACGGGAAAGCTCAGCGCCAGGGACAGAACCACGATCTGCCACCATTTGCACTTGCCAATGATCAACATCATCGACGCGATCAACAGGACGGTGGCGATGTTGAAACCGATGATTGGCAGCAAGATGATCCAGGCCGCGATGGCGAGAAAGGCAAGAAACACCGCGCCATAGTGGGTTTTGGTGGCCTGATCAGCCGTGCCAACCGCGTGCCTCATATGGGACCAAAGCGTCGTGATGATCGAACCCAGACTGATGAGCACAATCGCGCCCGCAATCAAATAGGGTGTGGTACGTGCGCTGACACCGCTTAACCCGTCGGTTCCAAAATCTGCGATCTGGCTTGGAATGCTGACGACAAAAAACAAGCCCACCGCCAGCGTCACGATTGCGGGAATGCTCTCTTTCAAGCCGGATGAAAGGGTTGACATGTTTCATACTCCGTCACCTTTGAGGGACTGAAATGGGATGGCTATTAAGGGCAACGATCAGCAGGGGCGGCCAGCGCAGGGATCGTTGGATGGATTGGTAAAGCCGAGTGTAAGATGTGGCGAGCACGAGGGATTGCGCTCGCCACGGTGAGAATGAAAGTGCAAGGTGAACTCTCATTCTCAATCAGGAAGACCGAAGTCTATTGATTGATGATCCCGCCAAAGAACTCAGAGTCACCTTTAAGTTTCACCATGATCTCTTCGGCGTTGCGCACCAGGCTCTCTTGTTTGCGGGTGACGGTGAAGGCCTTGAACTCATCGCTGCTGGCGGCTTTCAAGAACGCCTCTTCGAGCACAGCAACAACATCATCTGGTGTGTCTTTTGGTGCCAGCAGATACCATTCAACCGTAGCAACGATATCAATGCCTTTTTCCTTGAAAGTCGGAACATCCGGGAAGCCCGGCAGGCGCTCCTCGGACGAGACAGCCAGAACCCGGGTTTCACCGGCTTCTATGCTGGGCACCATTGCGCCTGGCGTGCCGCCAATCAGATCCACGTGATCCCCGCGCAGGGCCGCAATCGTCTTGGAGCCCCCTTGGAATGGGATGTCACGGAACTTGATGCCGGTTTCCAGGAACAGGGATTTCAACAATGTATGGTGGACGCCGCCAACACCAGAGTGTCCACGGTCCACGACCGTATCCGTTCCCGCTTCCGCCAAAAGATCATCCAGCGTTTCCCAAGGCGAGTCGGTGCGCACCGCGATTGAACTTGGCGCATAGCTTACGCCGACAATGCCGCGGAAATGGTCAACCGTATAGGGTACTTTTAACGAATGCGGGGTGGTCACAAGCGCGTCGGACGCCCCAAAATAGAGCGTATAGCCATCTGCCTTGGCGGCTGCGGCTTCGGCCGTGCCAACCGTGCCAGACGCACCAGAGCGATTGATCACGGCAATGGGTTGCGACAGGTGCTTTTCGGCTTCTTTGGCCAGAAAACGCCCGGTCGTATCTGTGCCGCCTCCCGCACCATAGGGCACGATCACGGTGATTGGTTTGGTTGGAAAATCAGTGTCTGCTGTTGCGGTACTTGCAACGGCAAAAGTCGCGGCGACGATTGAAGTCATTAGGCCCACGGCCCGTAACTTGCCTGCAGCTGCGCTGCGTGTCAGAGATTGTAGCATCTACTCCTCCTATGGATGCTGGTCCAGTTAAAGGCAGCTTGTCAAAACGGGGCGCGCCAAAACCGGCGTGTGGTCCGTCAAACGTCCTCTCTCCCCCTCCAAGGATCAAAGACGCGCTGCAGTGGTCACACTTGGCCCTCCCCAGAGCCTGCATGACCTGTCTTGCTGGTCAAAATCGCCTGAAACTTTGCCTCCCCTCATTCAGACGATCGTGCGGGTGCGCTTCACTCTCCACTGGAAGTCCACCCGCGCCCTGGCAGTGATTTTGCCAGGAATTCGTATGTGCCTGCTATGAAACCAAGGCGTGGTATTTCAGCCTCAGGGCCTCATTTGTTGACCGCTTTGTAGTTCACAAGTTTGTGCGGTAACTGCTATAGTAAACTGCTATAGTAGAATGGTAGATAAGTCAATCTAGAGATTCTGTTAAAGGTTCGCGACTTGGAAAAGGTTGCCAGTTTTGCAAGAATGGGACCGCTAACGGGTTTAACGAGGGAAACTGCCAAAAGGAGTTATTGTTGGGAATGCGTTACAAGCTTGATATAGATGATCGCCGCTCTGCCGCAGATATAGTGTTCGATAAACTGTATGGCGACATCATTTCCTTGAAACTCTTGCCGGGTACAAAACTGTCCGAAGTGGACGTGGCCCGCAGTTTTGGTGTTTCTCCTCAACCGGTTAGAACCGCCTTTCATCGGCTGAGCAACAATGACCTGCTGCTGGTACGTCCCCAACGTGCCACCCGCGTGCGGGGGTTTTCGATTGAGGATCTGGAGGACGCGCGGTTCATCCGGCTGTCGGTCGAATTGGAAGTTCTGCGCCATGCCTGCGACGTCTGGGACCAAGATCGGACCATGCTTCTTTTGGCCAATCTCGAGAAACAGAAGCGGTGTGTCGAAGCGGTGGATGCCGAAGGTCTGGAAGTTCTCGACTATGAATTTCACCGACTGATTTGCGAACTCGGCGGATGTCCGCGCGCCTATGAGACCATAAAACGCCAGAAACAAAAAGTGAGTCGGGTCTGCAGCCTGGACATTAAACTGCGCAAAAAAGAGCTGCGTGCGATCCTGACCGATCACTTGAATATCGCGCATGAGCTTGAGATGAAGTCGCTCGACAAACTGCTTTGCGCGGCAAGAACGCATTTTGGACGTCTGGACGAAACAATCGACCAAATCCACGCTATGCATTCTGAATATTTTGATATCGACTAACCGGTTTTCACAAAACCCCAGTTTCAGGCATCGCGGGCTACGTTTGTCGACCCATCGCTACGA
Source organism: uncultured Paracoccaceae bacterium (assembly GCA_947497985.1). GTDB lineage: Bacteria > Pseudomonadota > Alphaproteobacteria > Rhodobacterales > Rhodobacteraceae > Epibacterium. Next base: position 91,868 of record CANMIX010000016.1, on the reverse strand, counting down.
TGATACATTCGGTTCGAGCAGCCTAAGCTTGGAGGGCAGCATCTCGGCAACTGCAATCCCATCGGTTTGGGAACACGCAACCCCGTGACCAAATGTTCCAAAGGTTCTGCATCGCCCGATTAATTCTCTGTCGGGTGAATACAACGACAATCGCGGTGTTTGATCCGTTACGAGCAGACATCCGTCGGGGCGTAGATCCAGCGCCATGGGTTTGTACAAACCTGCAATCTCATCAAGATAGCGACCCTGCGGATCGAACCGTTGAACGCGGTTGTTTTCGCGATCCGCCACCCAGAGATGTTGGGACGCATCAACGACAATGGAATGCGGAGTCGAGAACTGACCGGGCCCGTTGCCCGGTTCCCCAAAGCTGCGCAGGTGTTGTCCCGCCTCATTGAACAAATGGATACAGCTGTTGCCATAGCCATCGGCCACAAAATAAGTACCGTCCGCCGATTGCGCGCAATCCGTCGGGTGATTGAAAGGTCTTTGATGCGCAGGCATGCCGTCCGGTGAAAGTGTTTGGGTGATTTCGAACGCTTGGTTCAAAATCAACACTTTGTGCCCGTCCATGTCAGTCAGAGCGAGCCTGTCGTTTGGTAAAGCCCGCAGGCCGTGACCCAGAACCACGTTTGGAATGACACAGCTACGCCGATGTTTGCCAGACAGATCAAATGTGACCAACTGAGGGGACGCCCGGCGCAGCACAATGATCTCATCTCCTAAAATCGCCACGTCCGTGATATCCGTAAGCTCTGTCCCCAACGTCGAGGGGCAAGAGGCGTCGCGCGCGGAGAAGATGCCCTCTCCCAGACAGACCAGCAGTTCAGGTGTTGTTTGCACGATTACTTCCCAACAAATACCAACCAGGTCACAAGTGATGGGAAGACCGTGATGATGGCCGTCGCGCAGAGCATCAGAACAAAAAACGGCAGAACCATCTTGGAAATTTCCAGAATATTCTTACCGGTCAGCCCTTGGATCACAAACAAATTGAACCCTAGCGGCGGCGTGATCTGCGCCATTTCAACGACAAAAACCAGGTAAATGCCAAACCACAAGGGATCGATCCCCACCGCTTTGACCGCGGGCAAGATCACCGATGTCGTCAGGACCACGATTGAGATGCCATCCAGAATGCAACCCATCAAGATGAAGAACACAGTGAGCACAGCAATCAACGCGTAATGGCTTAACCCCAATCCGCTGATCCATGACGATAAATCCGCAGGTAGACCAGAAAAGGTCATGGCATTGGTCAGAAAAGCTGCTCCGAGTAAAATGAACGCAATCATACAGGTGGATCGTGCGGCGCCTTGCAGGCTGGTAACAAAGGAAGCCACGTTCAGCGAACCCGCCAGCCCTGCAATCGCCAAAGCACCAAGCACGCCAAAGGCGGCCGCTTCGGTCGCTGTGGCAATGCCTGCATAGATAGAGCCAATTACAGCCAGAATGAGACCCACAACTGGGATCAACAACTTCAACCGATGCAGTTTTTCACCTAACGTCAGGGTCTCGGTTTCAGCGGGGACTTTGGAGGGGTTCCGCATGGACCAGAACATGATGTAGCCAGAAAACAGCGCCATCAGCATAAGCCCTGGGATGACACCGGCGATAAACAAGCGGTTGATCGAAACTTGAGCCGCCACTCCATAAACGATCATGATGATCGAGGGCGGGATCAACAGACCCAGCGTGCCAGAACCCGCCAATGTGCCAATCGCGAGCTTTTCGTCATATCCGCGTTGCTTGAGCTCTGGCAGGGAAATGCGGCCAATTGTGGCCGTGGTCGCCGCCGAAGACCCGCTAACGGCTGCAAAAATTCCGCATCCAACAACGTTCACATGGACCAACCGTCCAGGCAGGTTTTGAACCCAGGGGCTGAGACCTTTGAACATGTCCTTGGCAAGGCTGGTGCGATAAAGAATCTCGCCCATCCAGATAAACAAGGGCAGGGCCGTGAGGGTCCAGCTTGCGGTGGAGCCCCAGGCGACAGTTGCAAAAATCGGGCCGCTCGCTGTTGAGGTGAAAAAGGTGATGACCACCAATCCACAGACGATCAAGGTGACACCCACCCATACACCCATTCCCAACAAGCCAAACAGAACAGCGATCACAGTGACCGCTTGAATGAGATGTTCCATAATATGCTCTGTTTATTCTTGTCCGACGAGGTCTTCGTCAGAGGGTTTCATGATATCGTGACCACGCGCCAATGAGATCAACCGTTCCGTCAGCGCCAACACCATCAGCCCCATTCCCAGAACCATTGAGAGTTGTGGAAACCACAAAGGAACCGCGATGATGCCTTGGGAAACGTCGTCATAAGTGTATGATTCGTATGTATATTCAGCCACATACCAAGCCGCCCATGCCATCACTGCAATGGCGATCAACGTAGCGACCACATCCATCAGCTTGCGCAAACCGTCTGGGACAGCACCAAAGAGCAACGTGACCCGAATGTGGCCTCCGGTCAGGAAAGTTTGTGGCAATGCAAGAAAGACCGCTGCAGCCATGCTCCATGCCGCAAAATCATCTGCGGACGGAATTTGTGTGCTGAACATACGAGCCACGATCTGTGCGAGAATGATCGCACCGATCCCCGCCAGAAACGCCGCAGACAGATAGCCGGATAGTTTGTAGATGAACTGCGTAATCGCCATGTTACCCCCAATTTAAAGTGGGGCACGCAATGCGCGCCCCCAGCAGCTTTTCGAGTTACTGCAAACCTTTGATAATCAGGTCAGCATCCGTGCCGGCGTCAGCTTTCCATTCGTCCAACATGGTGCTTCCGATACCCGTAAACTCTTCCGCCAAAGTGGCCGGTGTCGCGGTGACCGTCATGCCATTCTCGGACAAAATGGTGGTCGCCTGCGTGGTTGCCTCAATCGCAAGCTCCCAGCCGCGTTTTTCCGCAAGGGCTGCAGCCTCGATCAAAGCGGCCTGCGCCTTGTCAGAGAGTTGGTCCATGGCGTGTTTGTTGACGATGACAAAGTTCTTTGGAATGAAGGCTTTGACATCGTAATAGTTGGTCACGAAATCCCACGCTTGACTGTCGACGCCGGTTGTTGGCGATGTGATCATCCCCGAGATGACACCGGTCGAGAATGCCTGTGAAATCTCGCTTGAGGAGATCGTCGCAGGCACCGCCCCCAGCAATTCTGCCAGACGCGCGGTGGATGCGTTATAGGCGCGAAATTTGACACCTTCAAAATCAGCAGCCCCGTCAACTTCGTCTTTCATATAGATGCCCTGCGGTGGCCATGGCACCGAATAGAGCGAGATCAACCCATCTTCGGCCAGTTTTTCGTCATAGATTGGCTTGGACACATTCCATAGTTTCTGAGCGTCTTCAAAGGTGGTCGCCAACAGGGGAACCGCATCAGCGGAATAGGCGGCATCTTCGTTGCCAAGCGCGGAAATCAGGACTTCGCCGATGGGGACCACACCTTTTTGTACGCCGCGTTTCAGCTCTGGTCGTTTCAAAAGCGCGCTGTTGGAAATCACATTGATCGTCAACTCTCCCTCAGACAGGCGCGCCACGTCAGCGGCAAACTGGACAGCGTTTTGTGTGTGATAGTTGCCGTCAGGCGCATGCGCGGACATGGTCCATTCCGTCGCATAAGCAGGCAGGCCAAGGCAGGTAAAGGCAAGTGCAGTCAGTGTTTTTTTGATCATCTTCTTCTCCATGTTGAGAGGCGTGCAGTGTTTGCCACTGTCACTTTTTCAAATCTTCGGCCCGCAGTTCCCACATCAGTTCAAAGTAGGAAGCGCGGTCATCCGATAGGTTGAACGTCGATAGCAACGCCTGGCCTGCCGCCTGCGCCGCGGCGGCGTGGGTTGCATCAACCAAAAGCGCATTCTCTAATTTGCGCTGCGTTGTGTCCTCAGAAGGCAGCGGGGTCGAAAGCTCCGGGTCGGGCACCATGGCGTGAAAGCCTAGTACCCCGTCAACTTCTGCCAGCGCTGAGGCCGCGGACTGTAAGTCCGCATCGGCATCTGGCAGTGTCACCAAAACCGCATGTGCACCGCAACCAAACCCGCCCTGTAGGGGAACATGCATTACCCTGCGGCTTGTGTTGGCCATGCGAGCGAAATTGGTGTTGGACCAGTCGGTTTGGTTCTGAAACGCCTGCGCGTAAGCCGCTGTGCCGAAAGTCTGGATATTTTCGGTCCGGTAAATCGCGAGATAACGCCGCGCGGTAGCCGACAAATTGCGATAGCGACGTGCCCAGCTAAAGCCTTCGATCGCAACGCGTTCTTCCATGTGTTCTTGATCGTACCACTTATTGAAATCGCTCTCGTGAGCGGGATCAATATCCGTCCAAACAAACAATTGCGCATTTTGCGATTTGTGAAATTCCATCCGCCTAAATCCGTTTTTTGACCACGCGCTACCGTTCCGAGAATTCACTCGGTTGAAGGCAATGCACATGTGTGAGCTGTCCTGGCTGAATGCTCATTTGAGCAAACCCAGCAACATTGACCTAGAGCTAAGGCCTCAAATTAATCGAAAGCAAATGGGAAAAAATTGTTGGAAGTGATCGAAATTCTCAATCAGTCCGATTTGAGCCGTGCTGCATAATCACGAGAAACCTGTTCCGCAATTTCTACAAGATCCCCGATCGCCCCGGTTGAGGCTTCTCTGTGCCAGCTGGCCACCAGTTTGAGCGGAGGCGGCACCTGGTCAGCCTCCAGCAAGCCGAATTCACTGTCCAAAAACCCATCGTCCAAATAGCGGGTTGGCACTGTCGCAATGCCGAGACCAGCGCGCACAAATTGGGTAATCGCCGCCAACGAGGTAACGCAGTGGATTTGTCGATTGGTCAGGTTCTCGTTCTCAAACAAAGTCAAGACGGACAAATGCGGGCGTGAGCCGCGTGTAAAGGTTACGATCTGATGGTCGGAAATGTCCTTTAACGTCACCGGTCTGCCGTAAAGCGCATGATCCTTTCGGCACACCCAGCCAAGACCCAATGGGCTGAGTGTCGCGTTCAAAACGCTCTCATCCAGGACCGTTTCGGTCTGCAAAATCACGTCAAGACTGCCCCGCTGCAGATGCGCTTGAAGGTTCGGTGTCGATTCCACAGTGAGCTCGATTTCCAGTTTTGGGAATGTCTGGGTGACCTCGTTCAAAAACCGACCCATCCAAGTATGCACAACAGATTCGATGATCCCAATCCGGATACGCCCGATCGTGTCCTGCGGTTCGGTCAGCGAGTTTTTCAGCTCCTGTTCAGCCTGCAGCACGTTAAGCGCTTTGGGCATAAGTCCGGCCCCGCGTGCGCTCAGCACGACATCATTGCGATCACGGTCAAACAGGCGACACTGCAGCTCTTCCTCCAGTGTGGCGATGCGGCTGGAAATGGTCGCTTGGGAGACGTTTAATTTTTCAGCAGCAGCCCGGAAACTATTGAGGCGCGCAACCCAGACAAACGACTCCAAAAAGCGAATATTCATTACTTACAGGGTCTCCTCAATCTTGATGTGGACGCTGGTTTATACGTGCTGTGATTGGCAATTAACATGCTTTTGCTGGGAACAGTTCACCGGGTCATCGCGCTATTATACCCCAACAAATCAACCGCGATGAGATTTTCTGTTCAGTAGCGATCAGTTATTCCAGTTTGTGTCACCCGGCCTTCCGTGCATCCTAATAAACCATCAATTGGGATGGGAAAATGGCGGCAAATATGGAACGCGTAGGTTATTCGCACGTGCAGGGGATGTCCCTGCCTGCCTTTCGTGAAACCCTGCGTGCAAACAGATACGACGGCCATACGGCCGGGTTATGTCCGGGTTTGTTACAATGCAATCTCGTGATTTTGCCGGCTGAATTCGCGCAAGATTTCCAGGATTTTTGTGACAACAATCCCGTGTCCTGCCCGTTGATTGCGATGTCCAAGGTGGGAGAACCCAATTTTGCGTCCTTTGACGGTGCCGTAGATCTGCGTCGGGATCTGCCGGCCTATCACCTCTACAAGCGTGGGGCGTTCGATCGCAAACTGACCGATATATCTGCGATCTGGCAGAACGACTGGGTTGCCTTTGGCATCGGGTGTTCGTTCAGTTTTGAACAGGCGCTGGGGGCGGCAGGTGTTGTTCCGCGCCACATCCTGGAAAACAAAAACGTGCCGATGTATCGGACGCATATTGCCGCCAAGCCTGCTGGTGCGTTTGCGGGGCCAACGGTTGTCAGCATGCGCGCAATTCGCGAACAAGACCTCCCCGAAGTGATCCGCATCTGCCAAGACTTCCCGCATGCCCATGGCGCGCCGTTGCATGTGGGAGATCCTGCGGAAATTGGCATCACAGATATCTCCAGTCCCGACTGGGGCGATGCAACGACAATCTTGCCGGGCGAAGTCCCTGCGTTCTGGGGCTGTGGCGTCACCACACAAGTTGCCATCGCCAACGCCAAACCAGAATTCGCAGTCACCCATGCGCCCGGGGCCATGGTGATCTTGAACGTCGACGACACACTTGTCGCATAACACAAAAACCAACAACAAAACTCACAACAAGGGAAAACATCATGAACTATGCAAAGGGCCTTTTGACCACCGCACTCACGTTGACTTGTGTCGGCGCACAAGCTGAGGAGCTTTCGGTTGTTGGCAGCTGGAGCGGTCTACCGCTTCACAAAGAATACGAAAAACCGTTCTGGGATGAAAAAATGCCCACGGCCAGCGACGGTGGCATCACGGCAATTCTGACAACCCATGACCAGATGGGCATCAAGGGTGGCGATGTGTTTCGGATGCTCGGCGATGGGGTCTTTGATGTTGGCATGACAGTTGCGGACTATGCCGTTGCAGATTCCGCTGCTCTGGAAGGTCTGGATGTTCCTTTGATTGCGACAGATGCAACAGCTGCCAAAGTCATGGTGGACGCCGCGCGTCCAATGATCGACGACATCTATGCCGATGTGTTCAATGCAAAAGTTCTGGGTGTTGCCCCGTATCCGCCGCAGGTGGTGTTCTGCAACGCCGAAGTGGCGTCACTGGAAGATCTCAAAGGTCTCAAAATCCGGGCGTCTGGACGGATGACGGGCAAACTGTTGGAAGCCCTGGGTGCCGAAGCGGTCAGCATCAGCTTTGGCGAAGTGCCAGGCGCGCTGCAGAAAGGTGTTGTGGATTGTGCAGTCACGGGTGCTGGATCCGGCTACAGCGCTGGCTGGTGGGAAGTGTCGTCACATTTGATGCCCGTACCGCTCGGAGGATGGGATCCGGTTGTCACCGCAATCAACCTGGACAAGTGGAATTCCTTGACGGCCGAACAGCAATCTCTGTTGCAAGCCACAGTCACCGCAGAGCTTGAAGCACCCGCTTGGGAGACCGCTCAAAACGCGTTGGCGACAGATGTGGCCTGCCTGACCGGAGAGGGCGAATGCCCCGGTGACAAACACAGCATGACCTTGGTTCCGGCAACCGATGCCGATGTTGAAACGGCCCGTCGTATCCTTGTGTCTGATGTGCTGCCGGATTGGGCAGAACGCGCAGGCGGCGATTGGGGACAACGCTGGAATGCTTCGGTCGGTGTCGCCACCGGTGTGCAAATCCCACTGCAGTAAGGCCATGGGCATGCACTCTAAATTGTCGCTCTTGCGGCATGTTAACGAGCGTTTGGCCATCGCAGCTGGGGGGCTTTTGCTCCTCAGCGTCTGTGTCACGCTTTTTGATTTACTCGCCCGACCCTTCGGCATGTCTCTGGGTGGGACTGACGAATTGTCTGGCTATGCCATGGCAATCGCCACGGGGTGGGGCGTCTGTTACGGGCTGACGACACAGGCCCACGTCCGCATCGATCTGTTGCGGGCCCGCAGCGGTCAACATTTGCAAAGCTGGTTTGACGCGGCTGCGATCCTGTCGGTCGCCGTTGTCTCATTGACTGTGGCCTATCGCGCATGGCCCGTGCTGCAAAAGACGATCTCGACCGGTGCAACGGCCAACACCACGCTAGAGACCCCCTTGTGGATACCACAGTCACTGTGGCTGGCAGGCTGGGTTTGGTTTGCGGTCTCGGCAGTTTTTCTGTCTTTGGGTGCGCTCTGGTTCCTCGTCACTTCAAACCATGAAAATGTCGACGAATTTGTCGGATTGCGAGGCGAAGAATGATCCTGTTCACATCTGGCGGATTGCTCGCACTTCTGACCTTATCCATCCCCGTTGGGATCGTATTGTTCCTTCTGGCCTTTGGCATCGACAGTTTCTTTAGCCCGTTTCCTTTGATGCGCGGCCTTGGGCAGGTTGTCTGGTCGTCATCCAACAGCGCAACGCTGATCGCCATTCCCTTCTTTGTGTTGCTGGGGGAAATTCTGGTGCGCAGCGGTGTGGCCCGTCGCACGTATGAAGCGCTTGAGGCTTGGGTCTCTTGGCTGCCAGGCGGTCTGATCCATGCCAATATTGCAACAGCGACCTTGTTCTCGGCCACGTCTGGATCCTCGGTTGCGACGGCCGCGACAGTTGCGTCGGTCGCGACACCACAGGCAGAGAAACTGGGATATGATCCCAAGCTGTTTTCCGGAGCAATTGCGGCCGGTGGGACCTTGGGGATCATGATCCCGCCGTCGATCAATCTGATCGTCTATGGCTTTCTCACGGAAACTTCGATCCCCAAACTGTTCGTCGCAGGGCTGATCCCAGGATTGCTTCTGGCTGTGCTGTTCATGATTGTCACCGCTGTGTTTTGCATAATCAAACCCTCCTTGGGTGGACCAGGCATTTCAGCCAGCTGGAGACGTCGATTTACCGCTCTCTTTGACCTGCTGCCACTGCTCAGCCTGTTTGGAACCGTTGTCGGCGCTATCTATGCGGGTTTGGCGACCCCAACAGAAGCGGCCGCCATCGGGGTGGCCATGGCATTTGTCATCGCAGTCGCCCATAGGGCGGTAACCCGTGAACTGATCATCGAAAGCCTCAAAGGTACGGTGCGTACAACAGCTATGATCATGCTGGTGGTAATCGGTGCCTATGTGTTGAACTTTGTGTTGACCGCCGCTGGGGTTAGCCGTGCTCTGCAAGAGCTGTTGCAAAATCTTGGTATGGGGCCGCTCGCGACGTTGATGGTCATCATCTTGATCTACATCGTGTTGGGGTTCTTCATCGAGACGCTATCGCTGATGGTTGCGACCATTCCGATCATCGTGCCGATTGTCGAACAGATCGGATATGACAAACTGTGGTTTGGCATCTTGATGATCATCCTTGTCGAAATGGCCCTGATTACCCCGCCGGTTGGCTTGAACCTTTATGTGGTTCAGGCAGCTCGTAAAAAGGGTGCGTTTTCGGATGTGATCATTGGAGTGATCCCCTACGCGCTGGCGATGCTTGTGATGGTTGCCCTTTTGATCGCTTTCCCTGCGATCGCGCTTTTCCTTCCTACAAATCTCTAAGAAGAAGTCCCATGAAATTCATCTGCGATGACGCAATTCTGGATTTGAATATCCAACATCTTTACGTGGCCGGCTGGACCGGGCGCGATGAGGCCGCTGTCCAACATCATATCACGGAACTGGCCGAACTGGGCGTTGCTCCGCCCTCGCAAGTGCCCTTATACTACCGCGTTTCCGAAAACCTTCTGACACAGGCAGCAGAGGTCGAAGTGGTGGGGGAGACCTCATCAGGCGAAGTTGAGCCGTTGCTGTTGCTGCAAGACGGCCAACTATGGCTGGGACTGGCCTCTGATCATACAGACCGCGAGTTAGAGGCCTATTCGGTGGCAGCCTCCAAACAGGCCTGTGTCAAACCAACAGCGCAAAAGCTGTGGAAATTCGACGAGGTGAAAGATCACCAGGATCAGCTCGTGCTCAGTTGCGACGTCTATGAAGGCGGAGAATGGGTGTCTTACCAAGCAGGCTCCCTTGCTGCGATCAGGCCTCTTGCTGAGCTGCTTCAGGGGGCGGACATGCCAGATAACTCGGCTATGCTTTGCGGTACTTTAGGCGCAAAAGGGGGCGTTCGACCCGCAGCCAAATACAAAATGCGTCTGAGCGACCCTGTTTTGGGACGCAGTATCGAGCTGCGATACGCGGTGCGCACACTGCCCGATGTTGCCTGACTTGGACTTGGCTGTGGCCAAATCTGAACTGACCGCCCGCCAAGTTGCGTTGTTCGACAAGCTGGACCAACCAAAAGCCGTGCTGGCTTTTGGTTACGGCAGCGCCCTTGGTGCCGGTGGGCCTTCGCATGGGGTGATGCGTTACTTGACCGGGTGGGACAGCCATGAGGCAATGTCGCTTTTTGCCTACGATGGCGCGCGGCAGGTTCTGTTGCTGAGCAGCCCGTTTGTCGAAACCCTTGCGACCGCGCATTTTGACCACACGCAAATCATCCCTGCCCCTGTGGGCCAATGGGGCAACATTATTGCTGAAATTTTCGGAACGGTTGGCTCTTTTGCAACTGTCGGCTTTTCCGACATGCCGCACGCGGTGTTTGATGGGATCGCGCGCGCGGTCTCGGAACTCTCGATCACTGGCGACACTGCCCTTGCGCAGCTTCGCATTGTCAAATCCGCCAAAGAGACCGCCTTGTTGGAAAAGGGCGCGGCCATTTGCGATGCGCTCTTTGCGGCCTTACCCCGTTTTCTATCTCGGGAGAACAGCGCCTATCGAAGCCAGTTGCAATTGGAATGTCATGCGCGCTTGGCTGGGGCAGATTATTGCAAGACGTGGCTGTCAATTGCCCCACGGGTCGACGGCCCCCGGTATTGGCCGAAAGAAGCGTGTCAGACCCCGCAAGACGGTGATCAAATCCTCTTTGGCGTCGCCCTGACAGTTGAAGGCTATTGGGCGCATGGTATCCGCATGGGGAGCCTAGGCCCGGCGCAGCCGCACCACCTTCATCTGTGGTCAGCGGTGCACGCAGCCCTGTTACATGGAGAAGACACGCTGCGATCTGATACGCCGCTTGCCAACGTACCAAAAACTATGTCGGACTGTCTTGATGCCCATGCCGCGGAACACAACTGGCGCGACGCCCGCAGCTTTAGAGGCGGGCATGGATTGGGAACCTCATACGAGGAGCCATTGACCACTTTGCCCTTTGCGCAAGATTGGCACCCAAATTTTGCAAACGCCGTGAAGCCCACCGCAATAACCCCACCCGAAACCTCAATTTTTGAACTTCATCCCAATGTCTTTGTGCCCTCTGCAGGGGGTGCGGCCCTGGGCGAAATGTATCAGGTGACCAACGACAAACCCCGGTCGCTGCTGCATTTTCCAAGAGATCTGATGGAGTTGTCCCTAACGCGATGAAAGATAACAAGATGCCTGATGTTTCATGGAACACGTCCACTGCTCTGCAACGTATCGAGGCGTTAGAAGCCCGCCTCGACCAGGGGCATGAGGCGGATCAACATGTATTTACGCATACCTATTTCGACGAGGCTAAACGTTTTGCCGAACAATTACCCGCGCAACCAAAGGACCCGCTGAACGGCGCTCTGGTTTCCATTAAGGACCTGTTTGATATCAAGGGTCATGTCACCCATGCTGGCACGGTGATTATGTCCAATGATGCCGCAGCCCAAAAAGACGCGGAAGTTGTCGCAAAGCTACGCAGTGCAGGCGCGGTGGTTGTTGGGCATACAAATATGACCGAACTGGCCTATTCCGGTCTGGGGTTGAACCCGCATTACGGCACCCCGCAAAACACACTTGATCCGCTGAGAATTCCGGGCGGCTCCACCTCTGGCGGCGCTGTCAGCGTTGCGGCGCATATGGTGGATATAGCCATTGGCACAGACACAGGTGGATCGTTGCGGATCCCTGCGGCCTTCAATCAAATTGTTGGATTTAAGCCAACTCAATCCACGGTTTCGCGCGTAGGCTGCAAACCATTGTCGATTACCTTGGACAGCGTCGGGCCCATGGCCCGCACCGTTGCTGCCTGTGCATTGGGTTACGACGCCCTGCGCAATCAAACCCCGATGCCAGACCGTGGATTGAAAGCCGAATTCGTGATCCCGCAGAACTTTGGCTTTGAGGATATGGATCCTGCTGTTGCGACACAGTTCAACGCGGTTGTCGGCCATTTGGAAAACGCGGGCTTTGTGATCCAACGTGAGGTTTTTGCCTCCTTGGAGCACTACAAAAACCTGCCAATTTGGCAGTTTGCCGCTGTTGAAGCCCGCGCAGCATATGACGATCAATTTGCAGCACATTATGACGACTTGGATCCCCGTGTCGCGTCACGCATGGCCCGCGCCGACGAAGTGGACGCAGTTGCCTATCGCAAAACGGTTGACCAGCGGGAAGCTTTGATCCCGGCCTTCGAAGCGGAGCTTGGGGAACGCGTATTGCTTTTGCCGACCACGCCGATCCTGCCACCAAAGTTTTCAGAGCTTGAACAGGACGAGGCGTTCGGGCGCTCCAACCTGTTGGCTCTCAGAAACCCGAGCTTAGCCAACGTGCTTGATTGTTGCAGCGTGTCGCTTCCCTGGGGCGGCTCAAAAACGCCGATTGGCGTCATGCTCACCGCCACCGCGCATCGGGATCGCGCGTTGTTGGATCTCGCCAAATCGGTCGAAAAAACTCTAACCCACAACGAGCAGAGCTAAACCCTGGCGTGAGCCATGGCCCAAATGAAGAGCGCGGACCGCAACACCTGCAACAGGTTGTGCGGTCCTTCGACTTCAGATGCTTTTTCGGCGGATCACGTCGATGTATTGCTGGTATTCGCTGCCTTCTTTGAACGTGGGATATGGCGGCACGGTTTTGCCTTGGATGTCGCGCAGGAACTCACGCACCATAAAGTGCCAGCACTTCTCGGTTTCGCCCGGAACATCCGGCGTGCTGTCGACGATGTCCTGCGGCAGCGGCAGTGGGACCCAGGTTTTATCCGCACCAAAGTGGTAAAGCTGGCCGCTGCCATAATGCCCTTTGATGTAAATCGCGCCCTCTGTGCCGTAGAAAACGATGTTATCTTCGTGAAAACGTGGCACCAGACCGCCGTGCTTGAACAGAACCGACACCGGTTTTGTTGCCATCTCGCTCTCTAATTGGGCGAGCACGGTATAGGACCATTCAACATTGCTTTCGCCCCATTTCAAGCTTGGGTCATTCAAATCCTTGGGGATGAAATCGCGGCGGGTGGCAAAGTTGTGGACCCCTTCGACAATAGGCGCGCGGCCCAGATCATCACGGACTTCGCCGCTGATCGACAGGATCTTGTCGCCCACAACCGAGGTGGCGATCGACAAGGTATGGGTGAAATTATTGTTCAGGCGCCCGCCGCCGTCTTCGGCGCGGTGGGACCAGCCAAAAGGGATGTCGCGTTCAAGGTTGAAATGCGACATGCATTCGATCTCTGTGGGCTCCCCAATTGCGCCTGCCGCGACCAGCTGCTTGGCGTGCAAGACGCTGGGGGCGTACCGAAAGCTGGCGGCATAGGCGGTCTTGACGCCCTTGGCCTGCGCCAATTCGTACAACTCGACTGCCGTTTCACCGCTCTCGGTCATGGGCTTGTCGACAAACACATGGCACCCATGTTCAATCGCCTGTTTGATGGGAAGGTAATGCGCGCCGCCCGGGGTTGCGATCGACACGACATCGGGTTTGCAAGTGTCCAGCGCGGTTTGCCAGTTGGTTTCGGCATAGGGGATGTTCATCTTGGTGGCGACATCCGTCACGACGCTTTGGGTGCGACCAACGATGCCAACCACTTCGGCGCCAGCCCAACGGAATGCATCGGTGTGACCTTGTCCAGCAAAGCCGGTTCCAGCGATTAGGACTTTCATGATGAGGGGTTCCCTTTCTTTGAAGTGACGCGCGCTTTGATGCCAGGGGAGATCAGACATAGACATGCGTCAGCCGGCGCGCGGTGCGCCGACTGTTAATGTAAAGACGGTAAGAGGTTCGCGCAGGTTAGAGGCGGCGCCCGGTCTCTTTATCAAAGACGTGAATTTTTGCAGGATCGATTGTCACGCTCAGCGGTTGGCCAACCTCAAGTGCCACGCCGCCTTCCAAGACTGCGGTGGCGGATTTCCCTGCCAGATCAAAGGTAATATGTGTCTGCGCACCGGTCGGCTCGATCAGGGTTGTTGCACCGCTGATCACGATCCCCCCTGCGTCGGTTGAGAAATGTTCCGGACGCATCCCCACCACGATTGGCTGGTTTTCATACAGGCTAAGCTCTGCATTGAGCGGCAGGGTCTGGCCGCCCTGCAGAACCGCCAACAGACCGGTGTCGGATTTGACGACCTTGGCGTCGATCAAGTTCATCGACGGGGTGCCGATAAAGCCCGCCACAAACAGGTTGTCGGGGCGTTCGTATAGGTCAATCGGGCGTCCGACTTGTTCGATGTTGCCGCCGCTTAGGATCACCACACGATCCGCCAGGGTCATCGCTTCGATCTGATCGTGGGTCACATAAATCGAGGTGGTTTTGACGCGCTGGTGCAGGGTCTTGATCTCGGACCGCATCTGAACCCGCAGTTTGGCGTCCAGGTTCGACAAGGGTTCGTCGAACAGGAATGCCGCCGGGTCGCGTACAATGGCACGTCCCATGGCCACCCGCTGACGCTGGCCGCCGGACAATTGGCCCGGTTTGCGGTCCAGCAAGCCGTCCAGTTCCAACAGCTTGGCCACTTCTTTGACCTTGGCGTCGATGTCGCGACGGTTGAGGCCAGAGAGTTTGAGGTTGAACCCCATGTTCTTGGCCACAGTCATATGCGGGTACAAAGCGTAGTTCTGGAACACCATCGAAATATTGCGCTCGCGTGGGTTCAGGTGGTTGACCACCGTGCCGCCGATCTTGATCTCACCATCGCTGGCGGGTTCCAGCCCCGAGATGATGCGCAGCAAGGTCGACTTGCCACAACCCGAAGGCCCAACCAGCGCAACAAATTCGCCATCTTCGATTTGCAGATCGACGCCGTGAATGACCTCAACCGCGCCAAATGCTTTCTTTAGCCCTGAAATTTCAACAGATGCCATGTCCTCTCCCTTTCAAATTGTCGTCCTCCTCAACGTTGGCCGGATGTGCGCTCCTCACGCGAGCATCGCAGCCCGTTCGCTGGGGATTTCCTGTTTCAAATCTTCTCCCGCCAGATAGCGGCGGACCTCTTCGACCGCCGTCAGCCCCTGTCGGATGTAGCTGTCACTGGTGTGGCCCGCGCAATGGGGCGAGGCATATAGGTTGGGCAGTTGCCGCAGCTCTTCGCGCATCTCAGGCGGCATGTCCGTGCCCAGACCCGGTTCCTTTTCAAAGGTGTCGAGCGCTGCAAAAATACGGCCCTGGCGCAAAACATCCAGCATCGCGCCTTCCTCGATCAATCGCGCACGGGCGGTGTTCACCAGCAGGCCTCCGGGGACCATGCTGTCCAAATGGCGCCGGGTGATCATCCGCTCCGTTTCCGGCAATTTGGGCGCGTGCAAGGTGACAATCGAACAGGTCTCGAACAGATCATCCAGGCTGCGCAAGGTGACGCCAAGGCTGCGCGCACGTTCTTCGTCCACAAACGGGTCCGAGACAGAGATTTTGCAGCCAAAGGGGCGCAGCAGGTCCAGCACAAGCCGGCCCACATAGCCAAGGCCAACAATCCCAACCTCTTGGGCGCTGAGCAGCTGACCAAGGAAATTCTCGCGCATGTCAAACCACGGGGTGCCATTGCGAAACCCTGCGTCGGTGTCGCGGTGGCGACGGACATGGGCCAGCATCTGCGTCAGGGTGAATTCGGCCACTGCATAGGCAATGGTCGAGGCCGCATGGCTGACGCGCACTTCACCCGCTTCCAACGCGTCTTGAACGCCCAGTTTGCGCACAGATCCGGCGGTGTGAGACAGAAAGCCGATGCTGCCCTGCGGGGCAAAGGCCGATCGCGGAATTTCAGGGCTAAGCCAGCCGGTGATCACCGCAGGCACATCGCGTAGCATTTCCGAAAGGTCACCGTTGGCCAGTTCATCGTCTGTCGCGATATGCGGATCGGAAAAGGCCTGCAGTGCTGCTTCCACCTGTTGAGGGAAGACCAGCGCGCGTTTTTCCTGTGGGATCAAAACGGCAACTTTGGGTTTTGATGTCGGATTGGGGATCTGGGTCATGGGATCACCGCTGTGCCGGCTGCAGCATCAATTCAGACACATGCGCCCGTTCCGGCAGCTGCATCACAAACAGGCAGGCCTCGGCCACATCTTCGGGTTGCAAAGCTTTGGCGCGCATTTCATCCGTTGGCGGGGTAGGGCGTTTTTCCAGTAGCGGCGTGTCGGTCATGCCGGGCAGGATGGCGGTGGCGCGAATACCGTTTTGCCATTCTTCTTCCTGGATGGCATGGGTCATCGCCATGACGCCAGCCTTGGTGGCCTGATAGGCGGCACCGGAGGGGTCGGGTTTGCGCGCAGCTGTAGAGGATACATTGATCAGCAGACCACCGCCGCGATTGCGAAACACCGGCACGATCAGCTTGGACAGATTAAAAGCCGCATTCAGATTGGTGTCGATCATGCCCGCCCAGCTTTTGGGGGTGAGGTCAACAAAGGCCCGTTGGACTAGATTTACACCGACCGTATTGACCAAAGTGTCCACTTTGGACAATGCCGCCTGCTGATCGACCAAAGCGGTCAAGAGCGCGTCGTTGTTGCTGGCATCTGCCTGAACCGTGCACACCTTGGCTGCGCCAAAATCGCGTGCCTTGGTGGAAACCTCTTCCAGGCGAGCGGCATCGCGACCCAGCAAGATCAGGCTTGCCCCTTTTTCGGCAGCGGCGAA
This sequence comes from uncultured Paracoccaceae bacterium, assembly GCA_947497985.1. Classification (GTDB taxonomy): domain Bacteria; phylum Pseudomonadota; class Alphaproteobacteria; order Rhodobacterales; family Rhodobacteraceae; genus Epibacterium. The sequence continues at coordinate 75,162 of CANMIX010000016.1, read as the reverse complement.
TGCTGTGGCGCGCCCCATGCCGCTGGTCGCACCAGCAATGAATATATGTCGTCCTTCCAGGCTTTGGTCTGTGCTCATGATCCTATTTCTCGTTTGACTCAACCAGAGTTCTTGGGTGGGGCGGTGGATGCACGCACGATCAGCTCGGGTCTGAGCTCAATATGCGGGTCGACCACATCGCCTTTTGCTTCAAGGGTTTCGATTAACTTGGCGACCACCATGGCTGACATCTGTTCCACCGGTTGGCGGACCGTCGTCAGAGGCGGCTCCATAACTTTTGCGATGAAGATGTCGTCAAACCCAACAACCGAGAGGTCTTCGGGAACGCTAAATCCCAATTCGCGGGCACCGGAGCAGGCCCCGATCGCATACATATCATTGACCGAAAAAACGGCGGTCGGCGGGTTGTCCATCGTCATCAATTCGCGGATGCCGGTACGTCCCAATTCGGCGGCTTGGCTGTCCCCAAATCCAACCACTTCCGGTGCCAGCCAGATCAGGTCTTCGTCGAACTCAAGCCCGGCTTTCCCCATGACCTCCTGCATGCTTTCCAAGCGACTGCTGCGGCTGGATGTGCCGATGGGTCCGGAAATAAAGCCGATGCGCGTGTGGCCCAATCCGATCAGGTGCCGGATGGCCAAGCGTGCGCCCAAAGCCTGGTCAACGCTGACAGAGCAGGAAACAGCACCCTGTGCCCCTTTGGTTTTGCGGTCAAAGGCTGCGATTTGCATGCCCTGATCGACCCTGTCGCGCAAATGATCAAAAGTGACCGGGGATGAGCCCAAGATAACCCCTCGAATAGAGGAGTTGTACATCGACGACAGATATTCGGCCTCCATCTCTGGATCACGCTCTGCGTTGCAGATCAGGACCTGATATCCTCTCTTCTGGGCCTCTTTTTCGATAAGCTGGGAGACGTTGCCCCAAAATGGGTTGGCCACCGATGGAACCACTAGCCCCAAGGTCTTGATCTGACCGGATTGCAATTGGCGCGCCACGGCATTTGGGGTGTAGTTCAGATCAGCGATGGCGGTCTCAACGCGTTTCAGTGTTTCAGCGCGCATTTTAGCGTGCCGCCCGTTGATGACGTTCGAGACGGTGCTGACTGAAACGCCCGCCTTCTTCGCCACATCTTTGATACCTGCCATTGCCATCTTCCCAGTACGTTTTCCCAGTTTTCGCCGCTAGCACAGCGACGTTCAGCAGGCCAGTATTTATCACCTAAAGTCGTTGGTGTTACGTTACACAAGGCTAGGAGAAGCAATTGCGAAAATCCAGAGAAATATTTTTTTAGTGCTAATTTTTCGCGCGGCGCAGGAGTTTTTTCGTACTTTTGAGATGTTGTAATAGTGAAAGTAATCGGGCTTAAGTCGCTGATTTTTAAGTAGCAATAATGCGATCATTAACATGTTACACCTTATGGTTGCGATCCATTGGTTCGCTCATTTTGGTGGATTTTGACAGAGTCGACTTCTGTGTAACGTTTTACTACAGTCTGATTCGTGAGTGCATTTTCACGTGGGTGACCGCGGTGTTCTTTCTCAATTTGATCGCGCTCACAGGGAGGAAAAAATGACTACAAATCATACCCGTAGGGGTTTCCTGAAACAGGGTTCGGGGGCGATTGGAGGATTTGCTCTCACCGTTGTTGCAGGCGGTGCAATGGCACAAGGAAAAACCAAAGTACGCTTCAGTGGCTATGTTGAATCGGAGGAACAACTGGGCACCACGCTGAAGGTTCTTGAGGCCTATATGGCCAAGAATCCGAACGTTGAAATCATCCCGGAATTCTCAAACTTCCGGTCGTTTACCGACAAACTCGCAACCGAAGCCGCAGGCGGCAATGCACCCGATATGTTCAGCGTGAACGTTGACCTGTTGGCCGAATATGCCGCGCGTGGCGTGTTGGAGCCGCTGACCAACTGGATCCCTGATCCGTTGGATGTGTCGTCTTATCAAGCGGGCAGTATCTTTGCCTGTACGTACAATGATCAGCTCTATGCGATCCCAAATGACGCGATTGCACCTGCAATCCTGTACAGCCCCAAGAAATTCGAAGAGCTTGGCGTTGCGGTCCCACCGGAAATGTTCACCTGGGAAGAGCTGCATGAAACAGCAGTGTCTCTGAGCCGGGCGCATGGGCGTGGGTTCTGGGGTATGGAAGATGGCGGTGGCAACTATGTGCCGTGCGATATCTTCCTGCGCGCCAAGGGCAGCTCGATGTTCACACCCGAACACACCCTTGGGTTCAGCGCCGAGGATATGGCCACGTGGTTCCAATATTGGGCCGATATGCGCGAGGCAGGCGGCTGCCCGCCAGCGGATGTTGCAGCCCAGGCGGGTGACAATTCCGCATCCCTTGGCATCGTGCGCGGACGCTCTGCGATGTTGATACAGATGACCGACAGCTACGTGGGTATAGGTGCACTGATGGAAGATCCGCTGGATCTACACATGCTGCCAAATGGCCATGCAGGCGGTGAGATGAAAAACCACATCTACGACTATGCGGGCAACTCGACCGGTATCTGGTCAAAAGCGGCGGACAAAGATCTGTGCGTCGACATCATCCGCTTTATGCACTTCGATCCCGATGGTGTTGATCTCTACTATGAGGGCAGCGGCATGATCCCGGCGTCGACTGCGGGTCTGGATAAATTCGGCGCGCAAGGCAACCGCGAAGAGAAGAAGCTGGTGGCTTATCTCGCCAAACTGCGTGAGGACCCTGCGCCGTCACGTCGTCCTGGTGTTGGTGGCCTTGGTGGTATGTTCCGCCGTGCCAACCAGGCCGTTGCTTTTGGCGATGCAACTCCGCTTGCCGCAGCCGAGGCGTTTATCGCTGAAGCCGAAGAAAAGCTTCTGGCACTTAAAAGCTAACCCGCACTCCTTGGGGCAAGGCGGGCCTTCGGGCGCGCTTTGTGTCTCAGTGCCTCCGCGTCCCCTCGGGCGCGGAGCGCATGTCTCAACACAACACGATGGCGAGGCCTATGAGCATCACACCGAACCTATCTAAAAAACAAAATGCCGTTGCGTTTCTGTTTCTGTCGCCTTGGATACTGGGGTTTGTCTTTTTGACCCTTGGGCCCTTGATGGGCTCTTTGTACCTGTCTTTCACCGACTATGATCTGTTTACGGCGCCCGAATGGGCTGGCACAAAGAATTACGCCAAGCTTCTGGGCGGCGACCCGCGTTATATTCAGTCGCTAAAAGTTACATTTGGCTACGTCTTGTTTTCCGTTCCGCTGAAATTGGGCTTTGCTCTGTTTATCGCGTTGATCCTGAACCGTGGTTTGCGGGGCTTGGGAATTTACCGGTCAGTCTTCTACCTTCCGTCCCTGTTGGGCGGCAGCGTGGCCGTTGCGATCATGTGGCGCCAGATCTTTTCCTATGACGGTATTATCAACCACTTTCTGTGGAACTACCTAGGTTACGACGCACCAAGCTGGATCACCAATCCAGACTATGCCTTGGGCACATTGGTGCTGCTGGCCGCTTGGCAGTTTGGCGCGCCGATGGTGATCTTTCTTGCCGGTCTAAAGCAAATCCCGCAGGATATGTATGACGCCGCCGCCATCGATGGGGCCCGTCCGGTTCAACAGTTTTTCTATGTCACCATCCCGCTGCTGACGCCGATCATCTTCTTCAACTTTGTGATGCAGACCATCGGTGCCTTTCAGGCCTTTACCCCCTCCTACATCATTTCCGATGGGTCGGGTGGTCCGGCAGATTCCACATTGTTCTACACGCTTTACCTTTATGAACAGGCCTTTACCGACTTCCAGATGGGCTACGCCTCTGCGATCGCCTGGGTGCTGGTGGCAATCATTGCCGCAGCCACGTCGATCTCATTTCTCAGCGCCAAATACTGGGTCCACTATGGGGATGAAAACTAATGGATGCGATTGAAACAGCACCACCTGCATTGAACACAGACATCAATCAGATCACCAAGAAGTCCAAAGCGCGGTCGCGTCTGATTATGCATGGGTTTTTGATCTTCTTTGGCCTGATCATGCTCTATCCGCTGGTCTGGCTGGCTGTCAGCTCGTTCAAGCCGTCCAATATCATCTTCTCAGACACCAGCATCATCCCGCGCCACTTTGAATGGCAGAATTATACCAAGGGCTGGGCCGGGGTCGCCGCACCGTTCAAGATCTTCTTTAAGAACAGTTTTGTTGTGGCAACATTGGCGGTGATCGGCAACGTTCTGTCCTGCTCCTTTGTGGCTTATGCCTTTGCGCGGCTTGAATTTTCTTTCAAACGGCCGCTGTTTGCGCTGATGCTGATGACCATCATGTTGCCGGTGCATGCCTCGCTGATCCCGCAGTATATTCTGTTCAACGCCTTTGGCTGGGTGAACACGATATTTCCGATCATCACACCCAAATTCCTGGCGGTTGAGGCATTTTTCATCTTCCTGATGGTGCAGTTCATCCGGGGCATCCCGCGTGAGCTGGACGAGGCGGCGGCAATTGATGGGGCAGGGCCGATCCGCATCTATTTCTCGATCATTCTGCCGCTTTTGACACCGGCATTGGTCACCACGGCGGTCTTCTCATTCTTGTGGACCTATGAGGATTTCCTGACGCCGCTGATCTATCTGACCTCGATTGAGAACTACACCGTGCCACAGGGATTGCGGCTGCTGCAGGCCTCTCGCGGGGCAAGCACATGGGGCGCAATGTTGGCCATGTCGCTTTTGTCGCTGGTGCCGATGTTCATCGTCTTCTTCATCTTCCAGCGCAAGCTGATCGATGGGATCGCAACCACAGGATTGAAGGGCTGATCCACGGCCCCTCTTACAACTGACACAAAGACAACAAGGAAAGCCACGATGGCGAAACCACTTATATCCGTCTTTACCAAACCCTGGACCGATCCGCTGCCACAATTGGCGGACAAACTGGCGGGGCTGGGCTTTGAAGGGGTCGAACTGGCGGTGCGCGACGGCTACCAAGTACTGCCAGAAAGCGTCGGTACCGACCTGCCCAAAGCCGTCCAACAGCTGGAGGCCGCTGGCCTGAAAACCCCCAGCATTGCCGGCAATATTGACGAGGCCACAATTGACGCCTGCGGCGCAGCCGGCGTTGGTATTATCCGAATTTGCGCGCCGATCAATATGGCGGTCGGCTATCAAGCCTCGGTCGATGCCTACCGGCGTGCGTTTGACGCGGTTATTCCGGCGCTGGAACGCAACAACGTCTCCATCGGGGTGCAGAACCATTATGGCCGTCACATCGCCAGTGCCGTGGGGCTGACCCACGCGCTGGCCGGCTATGACCCCAAACACGTCTGCGCCGTGTTGGACATGGGCCACTGTGCGGTGGATGGTGAGCCGGTTGAAATGGCGGTGGATATCGCGCGGCCCCATATGAACGGGCTGGTGAATTTCAAAAGCGCTTGCCACGTGCGTGCCAATGGGCCGGAACTCGACGCCGAATACATGGTGCATTGGACCACCCACGAACACGGCGGCTACAACTGGCGCGCCTTGGTGGAAGAGCTGCACCAGATCGGGTTCACAGGCACCTTCTGCATGCCGGCCGAATACAGCCAGCAAGCCGGGCTAAAAGGGCAGCGTATGGGCGACGATGTCTTGCCCTTTGTGCGCCGCGACATCGCCCATCTGCGCAATCTGATTGATGAAATCTATCAATAAAACAAAGGGTGTTAGCGGGTGCCTGCACCCTCACGGAGTAAGATTTTGACACAAGAAAAATCCACGACAATTACCGACGTCCGTGTGATCGTCAGCAGCCCGGGCCGCAATTTTGTGACGGTGAAAATCGTCACCGAAAGCGGCATTTACGGGGTTGGCGATGCCACGGTGAACGGTCGGGAAATGGCCGTGGCAACCTATCTAAAAGAACACGTCGCACCCTGTTTGATTGGCCGCAACGCGCATCAGATCGAAGACATCTGGCAGTATCTCTACAAAGGGGTTTATTGGCGCAAAGGTCCGATCAATATGGCCTGTATCGCAGCGGTCGACATGGCGCTGTGGGACATCAAGGGCAAGGTCGCGGGCCTGCCAGTCTATGAACTTCTGGGCGGTAAAAGCCGCCGAGGGGTCACCGTATACGCCCATGCCACAGGGGACACGGTGTCGGATACATTGGACCGTGCCGGCGCGCTGATCGACCAAGGGTTCAAAGCGATCCGGTTGCAAACCTCGGTTCCGGGGCTTGAGGGCAGCTATGGTGTGTTGGGCGACAAAAAGGACTATTTCGAGCAGCAAAGCAGCCGCCCCTTGCCCCCCGAACAACCCTGGTCCACCCGCAAATACATGAACTCGATCGAGGATCTGTTTCGCGAAGCACGGGCGCGTTTTGGTGATGACATCGCCTTCACCCATGACGTTCACAGCCGCCTAACCCCGATCGAGGCCGCGCGTCTGGGCAAGATCTTGGAACCCTATGATCTGCTGTTTCTTGAGGACGCGGTGGCGGCCGAAAACCAAGACAGCTACCGGATTATCCGCGAACACACGACCACACCGCTGGCAATCGGTGAGATCTACAACACGATCTGGGACTGCAAGGAGATGATCCAGAACCAGTGGATCGACTATATTCGCACCGCAGCCACCCATGCAGGCGGGATCACCGGCCTGCGGCGGATTGCGGAATTTGCGGCATTATTTCACGTGCGCATTGCACCCCACGGCGCGCCGGATCTCTCCCCGATCTGTCACGCCGCACAAGCGCATCTGGATCTTTGGGCCCCCAACTTTGGTGTCCAAGAATATGTGGGGTTTGGCACTGAGATCTCAAACCAGGTCTTCTCCTATGACCTGTCGATCCAAGACGGCATGATCTTTGTCGGAGACACCCCCGGATTGGGCGTGGACTTCAACGAAGAAGCCGCCGCCGACCACCCCTACAAACGTTCTTATTTGCCGGTCAGCCGGCTTGAGGACGGAACGCTTTGGAGCTGGTGAAACACCACTCTCAACCCACGAAAAGACAAGGAACACTCACGTGAACAAACAATTTGGCAATACCGATCTGATCACCAGCCCCATCGTCTATGGATGTATGGGCGGGGCAGGTGCCTTTGGCGCGCAAGAGGAGAAAGACTCCATTGAAGCGCTGCAAGAGGCCTTTAACGTTGGCATCAATTTCTTTGACTCCGCCGAGGCCTATGGCGGCGGTTATTCAGAGCAACTGTTGTCGCGCGCCCTGGGCGACAAACGATCCGAGATGGTGATCTCCTCCAAAGTGGCCAAGGAAAACCTGGCCCCCGATGACATTATTGAGGCCTGCGAGCGCAGCCTGAAAAACCTCGGCACCGATTACATCGACCTTTACATGCTGCATTGGCCCAATCGCGATGTGCCGCTGGCAGACAGTATTGGCGCACTTAAGAAGCTGAAAGAAGACGGTAAAATCCGCTGGTACGGTGTCTCAAACTTTGGCAGCCAAGATATTGATGAGGCCAACAGCCTGGGTGAGATGTCGTGCAACCAGCTGCCCTATCACCTGTTTTTCCGGTCTATCGAATTTGAAGTGCAGCCCAAATGTGACGCCGCCGGGGTGCCGATCATGTGCTATTCCTCGCTGATGCAGGGTCTGTTGGCGGGCAAGTACAAATCGCTCGCCGATTTCCCGGTCAGCCGCGCCCGCACACGCATGTTTGACCACCGCAAATGGGCCGAAGTGGTGCACAAGGAAACCGGCGCCGAAGAAGCTGGCCAAGAGCTGTTGGATGGTCTGTGGACCCTGATGGAAGACACCAGCCTGTCGATGGAAGAGTTGGCCGTGGGCTGGCTGAAATCACGCACGGCGGTCGGCGGCACCATCGTTGGCACCCGCAACGGTGCCCAAAGCCGGGATCTGAAAAAGCTGATGGATGTCACATTAGACAGCACAGTTCTGAGCCGTCTCAACCAAGTGTCCAACCGGTTGAAAGAAGAACTGGGCGGTGATGTCGACATGTGGGGCAAGGGGCGAACCCGCTAGGATCAGAACCGAATTCCATGTTGCGAGCAGGCGCTTTGACGCGCCTGCTTTTTCAATTGGCGACATTGGCAGCCATCAACTGTGCCGTCGCATCTCTCAGGTCGAACACCGGCCGGTTCACTGCAGAACGGATGGCATCCGCATAGGGCGGCAGATTTCCGCATTCCAAAATAATCGCCGAAATCTCTGGATTGTTGCGCAGCATATCCTCTGCGACGGCAACCACTTTGGCCTCAATAAGAGCGGGGTCAAGCGAGGTACGTTGCGCCGATTTCTCTGCCAAGAACGTCTCCGCAAATTCCGGGATATGATCCAAACCTGCAATGACCACCGTTTCGGCATCAATACCCGCCGCCGCCAACGCGTTTGGCCCCAGCGACCGTTGTGACGCGGTGATGATCCCGATGCGTCCAGGGCAAACTGTGTCCACCACAGGAAAAAGCGACAAAGCCGACAGCATAACTGGAACGTTCACCGCCTGTGCAATCTCCGCCTGCGAGGTGACCAAAAAACCGCAAGTCGATACGATCGCCCGCGCCCCAGCACGCTCCAACCGCTGCGCGCCCTCAATAAATCCCTGCAATAAATCCGGCGGCGGCGGGTTGTCCTGAACAATTACGTGGCTGTCGGCGCCCGCCACAATATGCACCAAAGCTGGGAACGAATAGCTTTCAGGATTGCCGATATCACCAATAATCCGCTCAAACGCGGTGTCCAAGGACAAGATCCCAAGAAACGGAGCAGCCATATTGATCCCCTTGATTTGACGCAAAAGCTTTAGACGAAAACGAAACCAGCACCAAAGTCAAATTTGGCTGCAACATGTAGTGAAACATTCACGCGCTAGATGTTTTTTCAATCCACGTCTCACAACGTTTCTGGATGCTTGATCAGCGGACAATGTGACCAGTATTGACCCTGCCTTAGATAACGTTTCACTTCTGCCTTGCCGATGAGTGCACCATTGATGGACGTGAAGTTTCAAGTTCAACGGCGACGGATTTTACGGGCGCAGCGGTGAACAAGACTTAGCGCCCCTTAGGCGTCCTAAATCGGAGAGGCGTTAAGCATTGTAACCAGTTTTCAAAAGCGGTCATTGAGGCAAAGAGCAGTGAATGTCGGCTTCGAGCCCATTCTGCCGAATTTCGGCAACTAAGATGCAAACGCAGGCAACGCTGTAGATGCTGCGGCTGCGTAATTATCGGTACCGCCATACGGAGGAGAAATCTGCCATTCAGGCAAAGTGCCGCGAAATTTGAAAATGAGACTACACGGGTCGCGAGACAAACATACCCTCGGATACGACGACACGCACGGGCCCATTCAAGAACCAAATACACCGGAAAAGGAACGCTCATTCCGGCTCCACAAACTCATAAAGCGCAATTGCGCACTCATCGGAGGGATCAGTGTTGGATTCAAGCACTATGCACGTGACTTTTGGCGTTGCATTACAGGATAGATGATCGCAGCGGCCACAAGTGCGATCAACACTAACGACAAAGGTCGTGTGAAGAAGGTCGTCATGTCCCAGTTCGAAATCTGCATTGAGCGGCGGAAGTTGACCTCGAGGATTGGGCCCAGGATTAATGCTATCACAAACGGAGCCGCGGGATAGCGCCATCGTTCCATGAAAAAGCCGATGAAACCAAACGCGAGCGCCAGGCCGACGTCAAACATATTGTTGCGCAGGGCATAGGTGCCAATGACGCTAAAGGTCATGATCATTGGCCCCAAAATACCGCCAGGGACGCGTGTGACATGTACAATGTACTTACCCGCAAATAGTCCAATGACACCAAACAAGATATTGGCCACAAAAAGCGAGAAGATAAGGGTATAAGTCACATCAGCGAAATCAGTGAACAGTTTTGGGCCAGGGATCATTCCATGAATTGTAAGCCCGCCAATGAACACGGCGGTCACTGCGTTGCCGGGGATGCCGAGGGTGAGGGTCGGGATAAGTGTACCGCCTGTCACCGCGTTATTTGCAGATTCGGAAGCGGCAACGCCTTCAAGTTCACCCTTGCCAAAATTTTCTGGATTTTTTGAGGTCCGGCGCGCTTCATTATAAGAAATGAATGCAGCAATACTTGTGCCCGCCCCCGGAAGGATACCCACGATTGAACCAATCACGGATGATTTCATCATGGTACGGAAACAACGGCGCAGATCGAGCCATGCTGGCAAATCACGTCCCTTTGCGGCCAGGGCTCCATCGTCTTCGAGGATGCCACCGGACCTGGGCAGGCTGAGTGAGATGGCTTGCGAAACGGAGAATAGCCCGATCAAGGCGGGAAGCAGCGGAACGCCATCAAAAAGCTCTCTCATGCCAAGTGTGTAGCGTTGACCGCCAGTGAAATTATCCAGCCCAACCGTCGCCAGGAAAAGACCTGCAAATGCCGCGATAATCCCGTTCAACGGATTTTCGGATACAACACCCACAATTGTGACCATGCCAAAGATCGCGAGGATGGTATATTCTTGTGGTCCAAATGCCAGCGCCACTTTGGAAAGCGGTGGCGCGATTGCGATCAAGACGACAACGCTGAATACCCCCCCAACGAGAGAGGCAATTGTCGCCATACCCAAGGCTTCGGCACCGCGGCCAGCCGCCGCAAGCGGATATCCGTCAAGCGCTGTTGCAATAGACGCATCTGTGCCTGGTGTTCGTAGCAAAATGGCTGTGACAGAGCCACCATATACTGAACTGACATAGACTGCGCCCAAAAGAATGAGCGAGCTTTCGGGCGACATTGAGAACGTGATCGGGATCACCAAGGCGACGCCCATTGTCGATGAAAGTCCGGGCAATGCGCCGATGATCATGCCGGCCAAGGTCCCGATCAACAGGACGGTCATCGCCTGAAGTGTGAATACGTTTGTTAGGCCTACAAGAACTGCGTCCATGATCGCCTCCTTTATCTTATGATGCCGTCGAGAAGCCCTGCAGGCGTCGGAACCTCGAGCAACAATTCGAAAACGATGAAAACGGCGGCGGTAAACAGAATGGCGATGAGCGCGGCTGTGGAGACCTTTAGGTGGGCAAGAAATCGCAACACTGCGAACATGAACGCGGGGATGACGATATAGACGCCCAAAGGTTCTGCTAGGAAATAGAAGAGTATCGCGAGGACCGCCCAGATCAAAAAGCGATGCCAGTCTATCGCTTCAAGTGTCTCTTTCTCAGCATCGGAGTCTTTACCAGCTGCGACGAGTTTGAAAAGGCAGGCGGCAGTGAGGCAAGCCGCCATGACTACTGGGAAGACAGTGCCATCCCCCCTAAACCCGAGGGCAACCCAGATTGCTATCAAACTGAACAAAATTAACGTTGATGCTATTAGTCGGTCACGCAATATCGGTGTCATGGTTGCCCTCGCTTTCTTGGTATCTCGTCAGATTTTTACTGTTCCAACCATGGGTTTTCCGCCCAAAGCTCTTTGAGAGTTTCATGACTGTTGTTCAGGTAGGAAACAAAATCATCTCCAGCGATCGGAACAATAGGCATGTTCAGATTGGCCAGCTCAGCTTGGAATGCTTCATCAGCAACCACATTGTTCGCTGCTGCCAACAAAGTCTGATAGGCGTCTTCAGGAATGCCCGCTGGAACTGCGATACCGCGTGACGCAGCACTGATCACATCATAGCCTTGCTCTGCACCAGTAGGGACATCAGGGATTTGCGTCATCCGTTCGCTAGACCAAACAGCCAGCGCACGTACAGTGCCTTCGCTGATTTGCGCAGCAGCTTCTGACATATTGCCTTCAAACGCATCAATGTGTCCGCCCAACAAGGCGGCAGTTGCTTCAGCGTTGCCATCAAAAGAAACAAAGTTCACTTCGATACCCGCTTTGCTAGCCAAAGTCAGTGCTGCAAGGTGGTCGTCACCGCCAACACCTTCGTGGGACACAGTGATGCTGTTAGGGTCTGCTTTCGCGGCAGCCACGAAATCGGCCAGAGTCTGATATGGGCTATCTGCTGCAACCGCCAAGACGCCAGGGTCAGTGACCACGTTAATCAGCGGCCGGAACTGATCCATGCTGTACCCAATAGTGTCAGCACGTGTGATTGGGTAGGATTCAATAACCGGTGAGTTGATCAAGCCGATAGAATAGCCATCTGTTGGTGATCCTGCCAAAGCGACCCAGCCGATTTCGCCGCCAGCGCCGGTACGGTTTTCAACAACAAAGCGCTGCCCAAGTTCTTCTGCCATGTAGTTCGCAAAGATACGGGCCATAGTGTCCGTACTACCGCCGGCACCGAATGCGACAATCATTTTGACCGGCTTTTCCGGGTAATCTGCCAATGCTGGTGATGCGGCGACAAGTGCGCCAAGCGCTGCAGCAGTTACGACTTTTTTCATTGATTTTAACATAAGTTCCTCCTGGTTGGTTTGGGTTCGAGTTTGCGTTTCGGCTGTCAGCCACACGCGTTGTTGACCGTCTGGAATGATCGAAAATTATTAATCAACTTACGATCTCCTTTAGGACGGCAAGGGCCTGAGCGACCTCTTGTTTGGTATTGTAGTGGCACATCGAGATGCGGACGCAGTCAGGTAGATCAAGTGGAGCAAGAACGTTGCCGCTGTAGCGATCTGCCTTGCGGCTGTGCGTCCGAATTCCATGGTTCTTCAATGTCGTGACGACCTTGGGCGAGCTCACACCGTTGATGACGAATGACACCAAACCTTCGCGCGCGGGGTTATCAGGGCCCGACAGGATAGTAACACCGTCCATATCCCGCAGACCGGGAAGATTGCCCGTGCCGTTGATCAAAGCATTTGTCAGCTCATATTCATATTCATGGATCGCCCTGCCTGCGGCTGCGATGCGTTTAGCTCTATCCGTTTCATTTGAAACCTCGCCGCCGAGCCATTCGAAATATGCAATAACATCCGAGACCGCAGCAAATGCACCAGGGTCGCGGGTCCCCAATTCCCAATCTTTCGCAGGCGCGCCGTCTAATGACTCGTGTCGCTTGTCGCTCAATCGATCCGAAATCCACGCAATGCCATATCCATGACGTGAGAACGTCTTGTACGGCGAAATTGCGTAGCCATCGACATCATAAGCGTCCAGATCCAGTTGGCCGTGAGCGGCATGTTGAATGCCGTCTACGATGATCAGACATTCTGGTGAAATAGAACGGATTGCCTTAGAAATCGCGACCACATCCATGCCGATGCCTGTGACAGGAGAGGCGTGCAAGATTGTTGCCACCGCCACATCTGGCGTCATCAAGGCAGCGTAATCTTCGGCGGTCACTTTACCGTTGACGATATCATGAGGGACATTAACGTAATTCATCCCGGTGGCTTCAGCCCATTGGCTGGCAGCGCTTCGAGTCGCTGGATGTTCAATTGAACTGGCAATTACCTTGGATCCTTTAGGCGCTTCCAAACAAGCATTGCGGATCATTCGGAACAAAAGTTCGGTTCCGGTTTCGCCAAAAAAGAACTGACCCGTACTGGCATTTGCGAATACGGCCAGATCGTCCTTGGCTTTTTGGGTTACCGCGCTCAACGCTTCGGCCGCCGGATTGTCGCGACCCTGATTGTCGGGAATGGCGGCGTATTTAGCGGACGTGTCGACCACTGATTTCAAAGTCAGCGCGCCGCCTGCATTCTCAAAAAACACGCGCGGACCTTGAAATGGGCAACTGTCCACATGGGCAAAACGGCCTCGAATTGCTTCGATCAATGAAGGGTTGTCTTGAATCATGAGTGTGTCCTTGGCCGCTATTTTCAGCTTTAGGGCAGATTGTGCGATCACATTGGTTAAGTATAATGATTAAAAATAACCATTACTAATTAAGAAAAGGAATGATATGAGTGTCACCTATAACCAGCTGGTTGCGCTTCTGGCGGTTGTTGACTGTGGAACCTTCAATCGAGCGGCAAGTCGACTGAATCTGACGCAATCGACGGTTACCAAGCGAATTCAAGAGCTTGAAGCCTCGATGGGGTTCCCGATTTTCGATCGCTCTAAGCAACGGGCTGCCTTAACAATGGTAGGAGAACATTTCGTCAGCCTGGCGCGCGAAACCGTAGCGAATTTCGAGAATCTGACTTCATTCACTCCTGCTGGAGTGGTCACAAAAACCAGAGTACGCCTCGGCGTTACTGAGCTTTCAAGTCTAACTTGGTTGCCAAAGTTCCTTGAAAACTCGTTTACTTCAATTCCAGATATCGAGTTTGACCTCACGATCGACATGAGTCGTAACCTGGTCAGTAGCCTAGATGACGGAGACCTAGACATAGTCGTGGTGCCTGAGATGCCATTTCAGGCGAATGCACACAAAAAACACCTGGCTGGAGTTGAGATTACTTTGATCGCAAAGCCCGATCTTGTGCCAAAATCAGAACGAATGACAGTTCATGAGCTGCAAGGACTCGATATTATCACACAAGGTAAGTCCTCGGGTTTTTCGAAGAGCATTCGGGAGTGGTTTTCAAACCTTGGCATCAGTTCAGGCAGTAGCGTTAAGATCGACAGTTTGCACGCGATGGTAGGACTGGCCATCGCCGGCCGTGGGTTCTGCATTGCTCCACGAGAGTACCTAGAGCCTCTGATCAATAGTGAAAGATTGACGGAGGTCCAGTTTGAACCGAAGTTTCCCTCAATCAACTACTGTGCGGTTCATTATCCTACACCACATGAGGCCTTGTTTGCGCACATCGAGAACGAGTTGCACAAAGCCGTCGATTTCCGCACACCTTATTTCCGGTAAAGCGACTTTGCACTAGAAACCTAACTAGGTGTCCGTTCTTATTGCGGGGTATATTGAAATAAGGCACGTTGCCCATCTGCTCGCTCCACCTTCCGCTCAGGCCGAGTTTCAAGAGGGCCGCCGACAACGCCATTGTCCCTCAGCCCAATTGTTGGAACAGGCGGTCGCGAATGGTCGGTTTGGAATCTACCAAAATAGGTAGCTTTCAATCCCAGCTTTGACGATAAAGGCGGCAATGTAGTGACAAGGTTGCCGCGACCACAAAAAAATGCTGCAACTGCATGGGTCCGCTTAGTCCGCGCAGCTGACCTTTGCGACCGCTATGAGACTGTGCCTGCAGCGAATGTCCGGAATGATGAGCCCAGTGCAGAATGGCATTGACGTACTGAACGGCAGCTAAGGGCCGATAACCTTCAACGGTACATTGACTTTCAATGCTGGGCAGCTCCCAAAGTTAGCTCGGAGAGCCAGATACAACACATTCACCAAGCATCCTTTGTCGATACTTGCAGGAAATCGACGAAGGCGCGTACTTTGGCAGGTATGAAGCGCCTTGATGGGTAAACGGCATGTACGTCTAGGGGGGTATACTCAAATTCCGTCATCAGACGAACCAACTGACCTGTCTGCAATTCAGCACTAATAAGGGGAAGTTGCGCTGCCCCAATCCCAAAGCCTGCGACCAAAGCTTTGGTCAACGTGACTGGATTGTTGGTCATAAAAGCGGTCTTAACGGAAACGTCTACCGGGCCGTCGGGGCCAATTAAGGGTATGGTGTCGCCGGTCGCTGCGCCATTGAACCGCACCTGCACATGATCGGCCAAAGCGGCCACATCTTCTGGGTTTCCATGGTCGGCAAGATATGCCGGAGATGCGACAAGAACCCGAGGTAATGTCCCTAAACGTCGAACCACCAGCGAGGATGATGAGAGCGTGCCGAAGCGAACTGCAACGTCAACGGCCTCCGCTGACAGATCAACAATTCTGTCGTCTAAAATGAGTTCAATTGCGACACTTGGGTGATGCCGTTGAAAGGCGATTGCGACATTTGCGATGTGGCTTTGGCCGAACCCAACAGGGGCATGAATGCGAAGAGGACCGCTAAGAGATGCTGCATGCCCCGCGGCCGTCTCAGTCGCTTCTTGAACAGCATCGATAATCACCTGTGCTCTTTGGTAATAGTCGGCGCCTGCGTCAGTCAGGGTCATCTGGCGCGTTGTTCGACGGATCAGGCGCACCGCCAAATGTTGCTCTAAGGCGGCGATTTGTTGGCTGACAGCAGATTGCGACAGCCCCATGTCTCGCCCCGCGGCCGATAGGCTGCCGGTGTCGACCACGCGAATAAATGTGCTCATCGCTCGTAGTAAATCCATAGTTATTCATAAGCCATTCGAATGAATATTAGAAGAACGTCGCGTCTTCTGTCAGGTTTTCTCCTAAATTAAATGTCTCTCACATCATTTCAATGCTGTTGGGAAAGCTCATGACGCAATCAAAAAAAGTAGCCCTAGTGGTCGGTGCAAACGGAGTAATTGGTGGAAATCTCATCAATCATCTGCTGACCTTAGATGACTGGCACATCATCGGACTGTCGCGGCGCGGCGGCGTGTCTACAGATCGCATCACATATATTTCCGTCGATCTTCTCGACGTTCAGGACACGTGCCAAAAACTTGCTGACCTGACGGAGGTGACACATATTTTCTACGCGGCATATCAAGACCGGCCGTCTTGGGCAGAATTGGTACCCCCTAACGTTGCGATGCTGAGGCATGTGGTTGAAGCGGTCGAACCAATTGCGCCTAGGTTGGAACACATCAGTCTGATGCAAGGCTACAAAGTGTATGGCGCACATCTTGGCCCGTTCAAGACCCCCGCACGTGAAAGCGACGCCAATCACATGCCACCTGAATTCAACATCGATCAGCAAGACTTTCTTGAGCGTCGTCAGGTCGGCCAAAACTGGTCTTGGTCCGCATTGCGGCCTTCGGTGGTCATCGGCTTTGGCTTGGGAAATCCTATGAATCTCGTGAATGCAATTGCGGTCTATGCATCGCTATCCAAGGCTCTTGATGTGCCACTGCGCTTCCCTGGGAAACCCGGAGCCTATGACAGTTTAATCGAAATGACGGATGCTGGATTGCTTGCCCGTGCGACAGTGTGGGCTGCCACGACGCCGCGTTGTGCAAATCAAGCATTTAACATCACCAACGGAGATTTGTTTCGATGGTCCGAGATGTGGCCAAAGATCGCCGCGCATTTCGATTTACAAGTCGCCCCTGAATTACCTATGTCGCTCGCCACAATCATGGCGGACAAAGAACCCCTTTGGAAGGAGATGATTACCGCACACGCGCTAAGCGAGCATTCGTATCAAAGCATGTCCTCTTGGGAATTTGCGGATGCTGTTTTCAGCTGGAACTACGATTTCTTCGCGGATGGGTCGAAGGCAAGGAGATTTGGTTTTCACGAACATATCGACACAGAAAAAATGTTTACGGACGCTTTCACAGATCTACAGGTTCGAAAAATCATCCCGTTGAGCAAGTAACGACCATTCGATCTTGGTGAAGACATTTTGATCTCCGGGGCGGGATTGGGCCTTGCACAGCGGGTCGAGGTCTTTGAAGACAACAAGGTCGAGACGCTATTTTATGAACGCTAGTACTCCAAAATCGTAGCGTTCTGAGAGCTGAAACAAGAATGCCACCGCCTGCATCTCATGAAAAGGGTTTGTCACTCAGGATGCAGGCGATCCCGATATTTGGGAAACGTGTCATTCGTTTCTTGTTCTCACAAACCGGCTTTATCTCGCAACGACCAATTCCGACAGTCTTCATTGTGTTGTAGGACCGAAGGTCCGCTTAATGGACTGCGGCCGCAGCATTGTAACGGTGAGGTGAATGGCTGGTTAGGGCCGCTGATGTCAACGGCCCACTGGGGTTAGATTTCAATTGCTTCAGCAATGGCCAATGCATCCTCCAGTTCAACACCTAGATACCTGACCGTGCTGTCCATCTTTGTGTGCCCCAAAAGAAGCTGGACAGCGCGAAGGTTGCCAGTTTTTTTGTAGATCTGAGTGACTTTCGTGCGTCGCATTGAATGTGTGCCATATGCACTACCTTCCAATCCGATCCGATCGACGTTACCCAATCCCGAACTATCCGCGCATACTGGCGTGTCGATATATGAAGACGCTCATGAAATCGGCCAGGCCATAGATACTCAGATCCGATCATCAATTCGTCTTCCATCCATTTTTCGACGGAAGCACGGGTGTCTTCCGATATCTCAAATCGGACGGGCTTCTGTGTCTTACTCTGCAGAACTGAGGCGCGTTCCTTGATCCGGCCAGACGCCATCACATCCACAACTTTCATTTTCACAAGGTCGCAGCCTCGAAGCTTGCTGTCGATTGCCATATTGAAAAGGGCTAAATCACGGTGGTTCTCGGCCAATTCAAGTCGAACCCGGATTGCCCAGACATGCTTAGGTTTCAACGGACGCTTCTGACCGACGATGCGACCCTTGTTCCAAGCTGGCCGAAGCGCGCGAATGGCAGGTAAGTTTGGTGTTTCCATGACTGATCCTCCGATCCGCCATGCCCTCCCACAACGACAACCCGACGTTGACCGTTCCAGCATATCACCTGATTCTGCGCTGCCTTCGAGGTCCGCTAGCAGCCCAAAGTGACGGGTGCTGCGCTTTGCACCAATGGCTGGCTTATTCAAAACCTTCGATCTAGGGTAAATAAGCTCTTGACCCTGACGTTAGTGTCAATGCTCTAGGCACGACTTCGATCAACGATGGAAGTTTGGAGACACATCATCATGACTAAAAACGATACTTGGCAAGGGAAGGTTGCAATCGTCACCGGGGGTAGCTCAGGAATCGGGTTGGCCACAATGACCGAACTTGTCGCGAGCGGTGCAAATGTACTTATTACGGGGCGTAACGCAGATAAGTTGGCCGAAGTCGCAGCATCGAGCGACAAAATTGAAGCACTACAGATCGACAGCGCCGATGTAACCAGCGGGCAGCAAATCGTTGAAGCTGCGTTGTCGCGCTGGGGGCGTATTGATTTGATCGTAAACAATTCCGGCGCTGGCCAGCTATTGCCTGTAGGAGACTATGATGCAGAGGTCATTGCAAAAATATCTGCGGTCAACATCCTTGCTCCATCGCAACTTGTGAAGGCGGCCCACGCCGCGTTGAAGGAGAGCAAGGGGGCAATTGTAAACATCGGCACGGCCCTATCCCGCAATGCCGCGCCCATGTTGGCACACTATGGGGCGACCAAAGCCGCACTAGAGCATTTGACCAAATCTTGGGCCGTAGAATTGGCAAAGGATGGTATTCGCGTGAACGCCATTGCACCCGGCCCGGTAAAGACCGGTGCTTTAACCGGCTTCATGGGTTTGCCTGAGGAAATGGCCCAACAGGTCGAAGCACAGGAAGCGGCGCAGGTGCCATTGGGCCGCCGAGGAGTAACGTCTGATATTGTGCCCTGGATTTTGCGGCTTGGAAGCTCTGAAAACGAATGGCTCACGGGTCAAGTTCTGACTGTTGATGGGGGGTGGTCCTTGCGATCCTGATCAACAGGCTGGGTTGCAGGCGGCTGCGCCCGGCCCACACTTGATTTGCACTTACGGCTTTTACATTTATGTCAATGTTGATGGGGAATTTGGTATGCAAGCAAAGGAAGCTGCAGGACGGCTTGGGATAACGCAGCGGATGTTGCGCCACTATGAGCAAGAAGGTCTGTTAGAAGTCAGTCGCATGCTAAATGGCTATCGCAGCTACAGCGACGCCGATTTGCGAAGAGCTGGCCGCATCCGTGATTTTATTGCAACCGGATTCTCAACCCGCGAGATCCGTGCCATGAGCGAATGTCTTTCGGATGACGGCGCTGGTCCTTGCGAAGGCGGCATCGAGAAGTTGACCGAAAAGCTTGAACACATCGACCGGCTCAGAGCGGAACTTGACGAAAAGCGCGGAGCAATCATCGACAGGCTTGAAGCACTGAAAAATGGGCTAGCAACCCTAAGCAGCCATTGAGTTGCGTAGCGGTACTATCCGCTTTTCCTCCTTGCTGCCGACCATGTCCCTTGCGGCTGAGATCCTCAGAGAGCCGATTTTGAAGGATGTTGCGCCCCTAGGTTTGCCGAAAAACACCTACCAACTGAACATCAATGGAGAAATTGATCATGAAAGCAGTCCCACGTCCAGATCATTGGGTTTCGTATAAACCTCTTCCAGAGATGAAGGGTAAGAACATGGGTGTATTTGCTCATGTTGTCGTAAAAGATGGCGCGCAAGAGAAAGTTAAGGATATATATACGAATATTGTCGACATCGCGATTGAAGAAAAAACATGCACCGTATTGTCGGCTTGCACATCTCTCGTGGATACCCAAAATCACCTTTTGTACGAAGAGTGGACGGATTACGAGGAATTCTTTGAGGTTCAGTTTGCGAGAGCATACCGAAATGGCTTCATGAGATGGCTGCAACCTATCATGTCAAAACCTTTAAGTGCGGAATTTACCGAAATACTTCATAGCACCGGTACACACCCTCAAAATGTCAGGCAAAATGCCTTTAGTTTGATGAAGAGCACCCACGTCGCTTCTGGACGTGAAGATGACGCTCGAAAGTTATTTATCGAATACATTGATCAAGTTGGGAAGGATTCAAATAATTTGCATGCCAATGTCCACCAATCTCTCAACAATCCACAGCATTTCATTATTTATGAGGTCTGGAGGAACCTGAGTTACCTCGTGGAAGATGATATGAAAGGTGATCGGCGTTGCGAATTGGACCGCCGTTGTGATGAACTTGCAGATCATGAGCTTCCCGAGCCCGCTATGGAAATTTTCCAGATTTATTACGATCCTGAAAAATATAAAGCGCCGAAAGCCTCTTGAACTATCAGATGTAGGCAGGCTTAGGTTCGCTAGATCTTGCCTACCCAATTCAAGATTAGCTTAGTGCTACGACACCGTGAATTTACTCGAAAGCAGTGCGCCGGTTACCTCTATAGTAGCTGGGAACCGGACCTTCACGAAGCCCCTGCAAAGGTCGGGAATGTCCCGCTTTGCGGTCTTCGGTCGACCAAGCTCACAATCTCTTCTTAGAGTAGTGTCCACCAAAGGAGACCTTCGTCAGCCTTGCGGCGAAGATCAGTTGGGAGCCCATATCTCCTCGCTTTCTGAATTGCAGTGAAAGTCTTCTCTTGGTTCCGCTCGGCATCCAAATGCGGTCAGCGCAGCACGGGTGACGGCGGGTTTCTGTCAAGCTCGAACGCAGCTCAGCTGGGTCTGTTGCATCAATCAGCGGGTATAGCCAATTTTGTCCTGGACGCTTTTGAACAGGCGGTACATCAACGCCAACCTGGGTCCGGCCTAACACGCCATTCCGGACGCGGGTTGCAATACCTGTCCATTCGTTACACAGAACGGTTTGCGGAAGCTGGGATCGATCCGTCTTTCGGCAGTGGCCGAGACGATCAATGGGCTGTTCAAGGCTAAAGTCATTCATCGATGCGTCCGATGGCGCAGCTTGGATGCCGTCGAATACGACACCTTCGAATGGGTCGATTGGTTCAATAACAGACGCCTGTTCGAACCTTTCGGGAACATTCCGCCAGCAGAAACCGAAGTAAACTTCTACGCAGCTCTGGAACGATCAGATATGGCCGCGTAACTAGGAAAAATTAGCCTCCGGCAAAACCAGTGCGGTTCCGTCAAGAAGTTGAAAGAAAAGCTGTGCACACTGGAGCTTGCGCAAACCAACATGAAGGCGGCAAATAAAGTTGTTCGGAAGTGGAGCAAAAAGGCGTAACGCCAGAGAGTGAGGGGCAGGACTTCGCCCCCTACACCTTAGAACGAACGACTGTGGCTGACCATTTTTCACCTACGGTTGCGCGAGAATTGCGCAAGCCACAATGAGGAAACGCTGGCGCTATTGGTTTCCCGTCCAACCGTCTGACCAACAACAACGCGGAAATAAAACGTCTGCAAAAACGGATTGTGCAGCTTGAACAAGCCAGAGAAACAGAGACGAAAGAAAACGGTTTTGAAGGCGTGCGTAAGGTAATAGACAACGTCGATGAAAGCCGGGACCCTTTGACCCTTTCATCTTTGACGGCAAACTGAGCGCACAGGTTCGCAGGCTCATGAAAAACCACGGGTTCCGCTGAGCACCGTCACAAGAGACATGGCAACGAAAATTGACCGGCATGCTCGCAATTCGGCGCGGCTGGCGTTGAAAGCGTTCAGGGGCCAGCTCTGAAGATAGGCATTATGAAATGGCAGATCGACTACCATAAGGTCAATCTGTCACCGTCTTTTCTGGTAACTATAGTTGACAACTTTGTATCTGATAACCAAGTATCGAATGGCAGAGTTGATAAAAACAGAGATTATCGACAAATGGCTGCATGGCCTCAAAGACCGCAATGCGAAGGCAAGGATCATGGCTCGCTTGAACTGGCTCGCGGACGGACACCGCGGAGATGTAAAGCCTGTTGTAGCCCGTATCTCGGAATTACGTGTCAATTACGGTCCGGGATATCGGGTGTATTTTTTGTAACGAGGCAACGTTATTATTGTATTACTTTGCGGGGGTGACAAGAGCACACAGGCCAAAAGCATAAAAGAGGCGAAGAAACTGTCTCAAAAGTGGAAGGACTGACCACATGAGTGACAATACTTTTAGTCGTTTTGATGCGGCGGACTATCTTCAATCTGAAGCCGACGTTGCAGCTTACCTAACCGCAATCATGGAAGACGGCGGCGACGATCCAGCTTTTGTCGCCCGAGCGCTTGGCGATGTTGCGCGCGCGCGCAACATGAGCCAATTGTCTCGAGAAACTGGTATTTCTCGCGAGGGCTTGAATAAAGCTCTTTCGGGCAGTGGCAATCCTACACTTTCAACAATCCTTAAAGTCACTAAGGCGCTTAACCTGAAACTGAGCTTTAAACCTGCGGGTTGAAAACTGTCAGCATGAATTTGTTCAATTCCTAAAGACAGAGCGGTTTAGCTCAGCGCGGCATTCTGGAGTGCCAGAGCATGGGACAAGTGGCCTATCGCATTGAAACCAAAGAGACAGTAGAAGATTTTTCAGTATCTGGTACGGCATGAGACGAACTACGTGCTGTGCCTAAATATACATTGCTAATGCCACTCTCAGGATGGTTGGCTATCCCTAAAACGTCCGTCCGTGATTTCCGTTTCTTTGCACACCACCCTAGCTACACCGGCGCGCTTCCGAAGGCAGAAAGCTATGCACACACTCGCTTAAAGATCGACGTCGTTAAAGCTGCCCGTGCTTTAGATTATCATGCCGAGCTAGAGGTGGCAGGTTGGTCTCCCGATGGTGCCGAATGGATTACAGATGTGTTGGTCACAAAAAGTGATGGCGAAAAAAACGCATTCGAAATGCAGCTGGTAATCCCCCCGGGTTTTACCGGGTCAGCACCGATCCACGCAGTGAAAGGTGCCACAGGGCCGTACTGACGAGCAGCGTTTGACCGATAACATCATCGACGAATACACCAGAGAGGCGCTCATGATCCGCGGTGATCGCAAGCTCAACTGCACGGACGTACTGGATACACTGACCGATCTGTTCATCCTGCGCGGTCCGCCGGAATACATAAGATCCGACAATGGCCCGGAATTTATTGCGCAGAAAGTGCGAGACTGGATTGTCACCGTTGAGGCCAAGATCGCTTACATCGAACCAGGATCGCCTTGGGAAAATGTATACTGCGAAAAACTCCAACGCGAGGTTCCGTGATGAGTTGTTAAACGGCGAACTCGTTCGATCGCCTTGTTCAGAAAGGACTTCGCTGCCTTTACGTCCCGCCGAGTGGTGAGGTGAAAGTGGATCACATGGCATTTGCATCAACTGCGCGCCACAAGAAGCGCGGTTTGCCACTAACGCGAATGTAGGTTTCGTCCACGTGCCAATCGAGGCTGGAGCGGTGCAGATGTTTCTCAGTGCGTTTGGTGAGTTCGGGCCCAAGCTTGATCACCCAGTGATACACGGTTGATCGATCAACATTATCCTACGCTCGGCGCGCAGATCGACTACGTCTTGATAGGATAGCGGGAAGCGCAAATACCACCGCACCGCGCGAAAATAATCTCCTCTAGAAAGCGATGGTGCTTAAATGGGGACCAGTGTGGCATGCTTCACGTCAAAAGGAGAAAATTTTCCATACCTGCTGATTAATGCGACAGCCCCAGTTGCCGCACTGATGTAATTAATTCAGGCGGCATTCACGCGTCGACGGCGGCGATTGCACCACTGATTAGGTTTTCTCGCATCAGGCGCTGGTCCAAAGTTCCTTTAGGCTCCGCAATTTCTGCAAGATACAAGGTACGGTCTGTTGCTGATTTACGGATAACTTGTACTGCGTCTTGTGGTGATATCTCAACGAAACTCATACGGTCATTGGCACGCATCTGACTTACCTTATCCAAGTCGTCAGAAATAACGGTCGCGATTTTCGGATAGCCGCCGGTTGTCTGATGGTCAGCAAGGAGAACAGTAGGAATACCGTCACCGGCAACCTGAACAGATCCGCGCGTGATGGGCTCTGAAGGAATAGAAAGCGCACCGTCTACTTCTAATTTTGGCCCGGACAGCCGAACCCCCATACGATCAAATGAGTCCGTCAATGTATATTGGGCGGAAAAGAACGTTTCGATGTGCGCATCGGAAAAGAACCTGTCTTGCGGGCCCCGTACCACCCGAACGCTGTCTTTAGTGGGCAGAAATGTAGGTCTCGCGATATCGCCATGTCGTTCTTCACGAATTTTGGTGTCCGAGACGCGGATTGTAGAGCCCGCCAATAACGCGCCTCCCCCAAAGCCTGAAGCCGAATGGGTTGCAGTGTGATCCAACCATTTTGGTGCGTGTACCGTTCCGGCAAAGGTCAAATAGGCCCAGCTGCCTTCAGAACTGGCGCGAATGGTAAGTCTCTCACCTTTTTGAAGAGCGAAAACGCTCCAGGCACCGATGCTTTCCTCAGCTCGGTTCACCATAAAATGGCCGCCTGCAACGCCAAGAGATAAGGCACCGGAGGTACATTCCAACGACAGCCCGCCGACAGATATTTCTACTGCTGTGCAGTCTGGCGCATTTCCCAAAGCGACGTTGGCGGCGGCGTGAGAAAGACGATCCATAGGGCCAGAGGCTGGCACACCAAATCGCATTTGCCCCTCTCGGCCAGCGTCTTGATACGTGACCAGCGGCCCCGCGAAAGAAACGCGTAAAACTGCGTCGGTCATGTTTCGCGTCCCTTTGCTAAATCGTCATATGCAGATCGGCTTATGCGGCGAAATTTCACACTGTCGCCAACATCAAAAAGGAATGGTTTGTCGGGATCGGCTCTCAAAATTTCGGTTGGTGATCTGCCAATGATGCACCAACCTGTTGGCATAGTCAGTGTCATCACAAGGCATTGCGGCCCAGCAATCACCACACTTCCTGCTGGAATATTGCGAATTGCTGTGGGCTTTCGCGGAACTTGCAAAGCTGTTGGCACGCCGGACAGATAGGCGTACCCGGGTGCAAATCCATACATGCCGACCAAATAGCGGCCTGAGAGATGCATGTTGATTACCGCTTCCCTACTCATATCCGTGGCTTTGCACACGGCATCTAGATCAGGGGCTAAATCGTCCTCGTAACATACGAGCACTTCTCGTTCGGTTCCCTTTGGGGTGAGACCAACCTCGGCATCGAACAAGCTTCGAATTGCGGCTTCCATTTCCTGATGGTCGGTGACCAATGGGTCAAATTCGGCAAGTAGATTGACGAACGCAGGTACGGTTTCGCGTAAACCCAAAGGGGGGGTGGCGGCAATGGCGCGATCGAGCTGTAGAACCTGCGTCGTCAGGGCCTCGCTGATTTCGGACCCGAGCTGCACCAGAAGTGCATGGTCAGCAACAGGATGAAAGGAAACGTTTTGCATTGCCTAGGGAACCAGAAAGGGGTGGAATTCGACGCCTTCCGCCATGAGGCGTTGCCGGATCTCTCGGGTCATGGCCACAGCGGTCGGGCTATCGCCATGTACACAAATCGAATGTGCCAGAAGCTCAATTGGCTCACCATCAATCACCGGCATTTTGCCGGTTTTCAGGAAGCCAATCAAACGCTCTGCCGCTTCTTTCGCGTCATGGATCATCGCTCCGGCTGAGCCGCGAGGAACAAGTTGACCAGTATTCAGGTAGCCCCGATCGGCAAAGATTTCTGAGTAAACGGTGACTCCGGCCGAACGTGCGGCGTGTTCAAGACAGGTTCCGGAGATCGCAAGAATTGGTAGCTCCGCGTCAATCAGGCGAACCGCGGTGGCGACGGCCTGCGCCACATTCATATCCCGTGCCGCGAGGTTTCCCAGAGCGCCATGTGCTTTGAAATAGCACACCTTGCTAGGGATCAGTTTTGCAACGGCCATCAATGCCCCGACCTGTGCAGCGATCATTCGTGTGATTTCGTCAGGCGACATTGGGATTAGGCGACGGCCAAACCCTTCGCGGTCATTGAAGCCTGGATGTGCGCCAACTGTTACGCCGTGTTCCGAAGCCAGCATAAGTGTTTCAAACATGGTTTCTGGGTCGCTGGCATGTCCGCCACAAGCGATGTTTGCAGAGTTGACCAGTGTCAACATGGTTGCATCGTCGCCCATACGCCACGGGCCAAAACCTTCACCGAGGTCTGAATTCAGATCAATTCTCATTTTACCCTCAAAGTTTACTTATTACGAGATAAGGTTCGGAATAAGCGTCACAATTCCTGGGAATATGGCCAGCAATAGGACAAATGCTAACATGATAAGGAAGAACGGGAATGCAGCACGGGTGATCTCGGAAAGAGGTTTTTGGGTTAGACCCTGTAGAACGAAGAGGTTCATGCCGACAGGTGGGGATATCTGCGCAAGTTCGACCATTAGGATCAGAAAGACGCCAAACCAAAGACTGTCATAGCCAGCGGCAACAACAAGCGGCAACACAATCGGGATTGTCATCACGATGATAGACATACCTTCCAGAAAACTTCCAAGTACAATGTAGATTACAACGAGCAATACGATGAGCGCGAGTGGTGCCAATTCCAACCCATTGATAAACGTCAGAATCGCTTGCGGCATTCCGAGGAAACCCATGGTGACCGACAGGAAGGAAGCCGCAGCAATAATCAGACCGAGCATCGATACAATGCGCGAAGTCCCGATGCATGCGTCACGTAGCATCTGAACGGACATTGTGCCTTCGAACACCATGATGATGCCGGTCATTATTACTGCAAAGGCTGCTGCTTCTGTGGGGCTGGCCAATCCGCCGTAAATCGAACCGAGGATTGCTAGGATCAGAATTAGAAAGGGCAAAAGCTGAGGGAGATGTTCTCTGCGCGCTCGCCAAAGATCCGTTTTAGACATTTCCTCACGGGCCCCTACGATATCGGGGCGAAAAAAGGATAAGATGCCAACGTAACCGGAAAAACAAAGTGTCAGGAGTAGACCGGGCAAAAGACCTGCAGCAAACAGTTTCAAAACTGAGGTCTGAGATAAGACACCATAGATGATCATCACAATCGATGGTGGGATCAGGAAGCCTAATGTTCCGGCACCTGCTAAGGTTCCGATCGTAAGGTTCTCATCATAGCCTCGCTCTTTCAACTCGCCGATAGTGATCCGGCCAATAGAGCTAGTGGTGGCTGCTGATGATCCGGAAACAAGCGCAAATAACGCACACCCAACGATGTTTGTATGCAGAAGCCCCCCGGGCGTATTTCGCAACCACGGCTCGAGCGAACCGAACACTCCATCGATAAACTTCGATCGCATCAGCAATTCGGCCATCAGGATAAACAATGGTAACGCCAATAATTCTGGGGATGACAATCCATTCCAAACGGCCTGCGCTAACAACTTGTCGACCGGCATGGAGCGGAACAGTTCAAGGCTGATGACACCCACGCCAAGCAGGCTAAGGCCAACCCAAACACTGGAACCAAGAACAACAATTAAAAGGATCAGCGGGACAACGACCGTACTTCCCATGATGCTACTCCAAAGCTAGCGCGTCATTGCTTGCGCCGGTTTGATCGGTTTCAGTTACTTCTCCCGTCGCTAATCTCAGCACCCGAAGGACCAATTGAAGCGTAAGCATCGCCGCGCCAAGTGCCACGAGAGCTGCGGGGTAAACCAGCGGTGTATCTGTGATGGAGCCAGTTGTGCGGTCAGTTTTGAAATAGCCCCAGGCCATTAGAATTAGGGCTCGTGTCAAATAGGCAGAGATCGCCAAGCCAAACAGCGTTGCGAGCCATTCAAACAGGCGCGGTGCCTTTGAGCTAATGATGGTGACACGAATATGGCCACCTGTCCTGAGCGTCCAGCCGGCGCCTAAGAAGACCGCAGTTAACTGTATGAAGGATGCAATCTCCCAAAGAAAATGCATGCTGATGCCAAAGGATTTCCGCAAAATAATCTCTGCTGCGATCAAGACCGCGATGATAAGCAGGGCCAAGCCTGAAGCCAGCGCCATGACAAATGATAAACGATCAATGGCATTTAACATTCATTCAGTCCTTGCGAGTCGTTGAAAAACAGGAGACGTCAAAAACCACCTGTTTTCTTGGTGTGGTACCGATCAGTTCAGATTGAGGAACCCGTCAATAATCGCAGCCGCTTCGTCACCCATTCCCTCAAGAAGCCCATCACGAACTGAGCCTGAACGAGTAATGATTTCAGCACGCAGCTCTTCTGAAACCGTCCCAGCTGCAATGCCGTTTTCCACCAGAACTTCCATGTTCTTGGCATCTTCCGCACGGGACGCTTGCCAGAATTCTGGTTGTAGACGCGCGGCGATTTCTTCAATCGCGGCTTGATCTTCGGAGCTAAGAGCATTCCATACGTCAAGGTTTACGGTTGTCGCATTAATGTTCCATGAGTGGGCCAGCGGATAGCCTGCATCCAAGAATTCCCAGAAGGAACCGTCAATCGCAGAGGAGGAAGACGTCACAACCCCTTCAATCGTACCTGCTGCTAAGGATGGGATGACATCACCCCAAGGCAGTTGAACGGCCGTCATGCCTGCTGCTTCATACACCTCTGTAGAGGTCCGATCGTATGTTCTGATCTTGATCCCATCTAGTGACGCAATGTCTGCGAGCTCGGTTTTAACCCAAGCTTGTGGCGCGGGCCAGGGAACTGTATATAGCACCTTTTGATTGTGTGCTGCCATGATGCTTTCTAAGTCCTCGCGGAAGTAAGCGTCAAAAGCCTCCAGCTCATCGTAAGAGCCAAACAGGAATGGCAGACCTGGCAAGCCGAGAAGTGGTTCATCACCGACTTGCTGCGGCAACAGTAGGTCGCCGATTGGCACAATTCCATCGCGAACCGTGCCGAGCATTTCAGGACCTTTGAACCCGAGAGAACCACCTGGATGTGTCGTGATGCTTACACGCCCTTCGGTTACGTCTGCGACTTCTTGAGCAAATGTACTTGCACTTACGCTAATGAAGTTGTCCGCAGGCCAAGCCAGCGGCAGATCCCAATTTTCAGCAAATGTGGGGCTTGCGGCCAAAACCGCGATTGCGATGCTGCGGTTAAACATAGGTATTTCCTCCTGTTGAGTGTCTAACGTATTTTAGTTTTCGGTCGAGAACGTTGCGAGTATCGTTGATGAACTCGATGCAAATAAAAAGAGAATTTAGTTGGTGGAAACCTCATCACTTTTGGGAATGAGAGGTGGCTACCAAAATTCGAACTAGTCAGGCAAACCAGCCTTCCGGCATCGTGACTTTAGGGCAAATTTTCGAGACTAAACTTGCAGCTCTCTCTAGACCGAACATTGGTGAGCGTCACAGCATCGGTGATTTTGCGCCTAAGCCCGGCATTTGCCGCGAGGCTGACGAAGGTCCCCATTATGGACACCCTACTCTAAGGAGACGTTGTGAGCTTGGTCGATCGAAAACCGCTTGGCAGGACAAACCTGACTTTTGCTCTTACGGCGATTGCTGACGCCGCACTCGTTGGTAGGGACAGCGTGTATGTTGTTGCGTCATGGCGAATGTCACCGAAGCGGTCGTACAATTTTCCGACTATGCTTCAGCAAATTGAGCTTGCGGGCGTTTGACAAAATACTCTGTGTTGTGGCACGCGGCTTCAGAGCAATCATTGCACGCACTTTTTAGGTGAATCTTCAATAGAGCCTTTCTCAAAAGCGGTGCGCTGTATTTCCCCAACGCTCTATTCTGTGTCGTTCCGTGATGCTCAATTGCTTGTAGACAGCTCCTATGCCGGTTTCTCGCGTTACATAAACTGCTGTTTTTTAATAAGAGTTTCAGTTGAGGGTAGCGCGCCTAAGTCAGCATTTATGAAGTGTAATCAATATTATGTTATATATTAGCCGTCGCAGTTCTTGGGCCAGGTTTCATAAACAATAGATGTCGGGAGCTGCAATGCTGATGGTGGAGAGGAAGATCTGAGGAAACGGTCATCGACACGCGGCTTGCCGTGTGACTTGGGGAAGAAAGTGACCAGACGCGCCATCTACCCAGCTGACAGTTAGATAAAAACAGGCTTGTTCACCGCTCCGTTTTCGAACCGTGAACCCCCCCCGCCAGGTGGAGATCAATGGGTCCTGACTCTAAGGGCAGCAGATCGGCAGTATTCCGAATGAGAAATTTTGATCTCATGTTTCGCAGCCAAACAGAAACTGTTATATTCCAACTAGGAGTATCATGTGCTCCAAAATATGATAATTTGGAATGAGTTAAAGCCCAAAACTCTCAAGGAAGACATGAACGCAAACATCACTCTCAAGCAGCTTGAGGCCTTGTATTGGATAGCTGAGCTGGGAACGTTTGAGCGTGCGGCAGCGCGGCTCTACACGACCCAGTCGGCAATCTCGAAACGTGTGCAAGAACTCGAGCGCGGGTCCAGAATTGAGGTTTTTGATCGCAGCATGCGTGGGGCCAAGTTGACGACCCATGGTGAAGAACTTTTCGAAGTGGCTAAACAAATTCTTCTCCTTCACGATCAGATCAACGAGATCCAACGGGGTGTAGCAAACCAACCAAAATCTCTGCGAATTGGGGTAACGGAACTGACGACCATTACGTGGTTGCCACAACTGATATCAGCAATAAAATGCAAGTTTAAGAATGTTCAAATAATGCCAAAAGTCGATATGGCGCGCGCGCTCTTTACTGATCTGGAGCAAAGCCAACTGGACCTAATCATCATTCCCGAGACGTTTACATTACCCGAATTCTCGTCCGTCCCATTGGCAACAGTGAGAAATTGTTGGATGGCAAAAAAAGGTCTTGTGGATTTGGCAAAACCAATCAAGCACAGGGACTTGGTAGAGTTTCCAGTCTTGGCGCAAGGCCACATATCCGGTTCCGGATTGTATCTTAATAAATGGCTAAAGGATCGTGGAGTCGTCTTTCAAGAAAGCTTGGTCTGCGATTCCATGACAGCCCTGCTTGGTTTGGCAGTTGCTGGCCTTGGAGTTGCATATCTCCCGTATGAGTTTTGTAAGCAATTTGAAGAATCTGGAAAGCTTGAAGTCATCGAAACTGAGACGCCCTTGCCACCGATTCCGTATGTCGCAATGTATCGAGACGACAGGCCAAATGCGTTCATTCAGCAGATTATAAAGCTGGCGCAACTACACTGTGATTTCGCAAGTAGTTACCAATACTAGTTAGTATACAGAGCGGAGCACCGGTGCCTTTGTCTCCATTCATGCGCATTTTCGATATGTCCTGATGACAATTAGTCGTTTTATGCGTCCGCCAAAATAGGACAGTCTTCCTCCAAACAATGACAGGTATGCGCGCCATTTATAGCGCGGCCAACGCGTTGCGTTGATCGCGGTTACCTTATCCTCAGCGACGTATCAATCAAACGGAATAGTCCTATGATCCAAGACAACGCACTGCTTATCAACGCCATTCGCGACCAGTTTTCCAATGTCGATAGTTGCCCTATCGGCGGGCCGCGCGTCTATTTTGAGAATGGGGGTGGTGCCCTTACTTTGAAATCAGTGATTGAGACATCAGCGAAATATGCTGGCATTCCAGACAATCAAGGACGGGATAATCCTACAGCCACAGCATTGGTTGATACAATTCAAAAGGCCAAGTCTGACTTGACCGTGTTCATGAACGCGATATCAGGTCAGTTCGTTGTTGGCGAAACCGGGACCGAGCTCTTGTTCCGTATGATCCGTACGGCTTGCCTCAATGCGCCGAAAGGTTCAAAAATCATCGGCAGTTCGATTGAACACCCCTCCAGTAGAAGTGCCGCTCACCATTGGGCCGATATCGTTGGGATGGAGTATCTGAACGTGCCACATAACGATGCTGACGGAACGGTCACTGCAGACGATTATGCCGCAATCATGACACCTGATGTGGCAGTCGCGACCATCTTGCATGCTTCGCCTGTGACGGGGATTGGAATCGATGTAGCCTCGATTTCCAAGTCAATCCGTGCTGTGGCCCCAGATTGCTTGATCATAGTCGATGGAATTCAACATGCGGCGCACGGGCAGATGAATCTAGCCGCTTATGACATCGATGGCTATGCGATTTCACCTTATAAGGTTTTTTCGCGCCACGGATACGGTATTGCATGGATTTCGGACAAGTTGACTGCGTTACCGCATGAAGCTCTTGTTGGTGGACCTACAGATAACTGGGAATTGGGGACGCGCGATGCAGGCGCATATGCCGCGATTTCGGATGTTGTTGCCTACTTTGATTGGCTTGGCGGTGAGGTCTCAGAGGAAACAGATCCGCGCAAACGGATCGAGGCCGCAGGAAAGGCAATCAACCGTTACGAAACGGTCTTAACCGATGCTTTGATCAACGGAACTGGAAATCTTCCTGGTCTCAATGAGATGAAGAAGGTCACAATTTTGGCAGGTCCAGACAATCAGAAACGAGAAGGCACGGTGTCATTTGTAGTTCAAGGCGTCGCGTCGTCTGATGTTGTTGGTCAGCTCAACAAAGAGGGCATTCGCACCCACGTGCGCAAAGCAGATCATTACAGCGGTAACATTCTTCAGCCGTTAGAATTGCCAGACTGTGTTCGTATTTCCATGTGCCATTACAACACCATACAGGAAGTGTCTCAGGCTCTTGCAGTTATGCGTGATATCGGTCTGTAGACGAATTTCAAAATAGAAATTGTGCGGTCGATGCAGAGCTGTGTGAACTCTGTCCGGCAATAGATGTATGTTCTCTAAATCTTGGCCGTTAACCCGTGCTGAACCACAATGCATAAATTTTTGCCCTCAATTAGTCTGAAACGGAATGAAACGAAAGTCTAAAAACTCGCTAATAAGGTCCATAAAGATACGATTAACTCCAAGGCGTTAGCCCCTGCGTTTAACTAAGCAGCAGGAGACATAAAGGCGGCTCTGGCAACGAAGCCTACACAAAATGCCGTGCGATATCAAAACTGGGAGTTATGAAATGTATTCGAAATTCAAAAGTTCTTTGGCGGCGACTGCGCTTGCGACACTGCTAGCGCCTGCTGCGTTTGCAGAAGAATTCATCACAATTGGCACAGGCGGCGTTACGGGTGTTTATTATCCGACTGGTGGCGCGATTTGTCGCCTCGTTAATCAAGGACGCAGCGAACACGGCATTCGGTGTTCGGTCGAATCCACGGGCGGTTCCGTGTACAACATCAACACAATCCGCGAAGGTGAGCTTCAGTTTGGTGTCGCTCAGTCCGATTGGCAATACCATGCGTTTAACGGCACCTCCCGTTTCGAAGAGGCCGGTGCATTTGAAGGCCTGCGCGCTGTATTCTCCGTTCATGCCGAACCTTTCACGGTTGTGGCACGTGCAGATTCAGGCATCACAACATTTGATGATCTGATCGGCAAGCGGGTCAACATCGGCAACCCTGGTTCTGGCCAGCGCGGAACAATGGAAGCCTTGATGGAAGCAAAAGGTTGGACAACTGACGACTTTGCTTTGGCCTCAGAAATGAAAGTCGCTGAGCAGTCATCAGCTCTTTGTGACAACCAGATCGATGCGATGGTTGTAACTGTGGGCCACCCGTCAGGCACCATTCAAGAAGCAACAACGGCCTGTGACTCAGTCATCGTCAGCGTGACCGGCGCAGAAATTGATGCCTTGATTGCCGACAATAGCTTTTATCGGACTGCAACCATTCCGGGCGGCATGTACCGTGGCACGGACGAAGATGTGACAACATTCGGTGTTGGCGCAACGTTCGTAAGCTCGACTGACGTGTCTGCGGACGCGGTGTATGCTGTCGTTTCAGGTGTGTTTGAAAACATCGATGCATTCCGTGGTTTGCATCCCGCCTTCGCCAACCTTGATCCAGCGGAAATGGCGTCAGCCGGCTTGTCGGCCCCTCTGCACGCGGGTGCTGAAAAATATTACCGCGAAGCCGGCTTGATCGAGTAATCCAACCGATCTCGCACTGAAGAAAGCGAGGGGGTCGGCGTTTACCCCCTCGCTTTTGCGATGATGCTCGCCAATGGCGAACGAAAATACTTGTGAGGAGTAGAATTTCATGGCGACTAAACAAGATCAAAGCACAGGTCTTAGCGAAGCAGAGCTTCAGGATCTCGTCTCGTCTTCTGACTCCGGTGCCCGTAAACCCATCGGCACCGTCGGGCTGTTCCTGTCCATCATCGCGATTACTTGGTCCGTGTTTCAAGTCATCCTCGCATCGCCTCTTTCGAACCAATTACTCCCCGGGTCGGTCGTAAACAATTCACGACAAATACACCTCGCTTTTGCCATATTCCTTGCTTTCATGGCCTACCCAGCCCTGAAATCCAGCCCCCGTCATTACATCCCGATCAATGATTGGATTATGGGGTTTTCTGGCGTGTTCATCGCGCTTTACGGCTATTTTTATTACGAAAAGATCGTCCAGTCCGGCGGCCTTGCCGATGATGTAGACAAATGGTTCGCGCTTGCGGGCTTGATCTTGTTGTTCGAAGGCGCGCGGCGCGCCCTTGGCCCCGCAATGGCCATCATTGCCGTTGTATTTCTGCTCTATGTGTTTTTTGGTTCCTCTACTATTTTCCCCGATGTCATCCGCTGGAGCGGTGCGTCCCTGAAGAAAGCCATGAGCCATATGTGGATCACCTCTGAGGGGGTGTTCGGCATCGCGTTGGGGGTTTCGACGAAATTCGTATTTCTATTCGTGTTGTTCGGGGCCTTGCTGGATAAGGCAGGCGCGGGCAATTATTTCATCAAAATGGCGTTTGGCGCGCTTGGCCATCTTAAGGGCGGCCCCGCCAAGGCCGCTGTTGTAGGATCGGCGGCGACAGGTTTGATCTCTGGATCTTCTATCGCCAATGTTGTGACTACGGGTACATTCACTATTCCCCTTATGAAACGTGTTGGTTTTTCATCCGAAAAAGCCGGCGCTGTCGAAGTAGCGTCATCTGTAAACGGGCAAATCATGCCCCCTGTTATGGGTGCCGCGGCCTTCTTGATGGTTGAATACGTCGGAATTTCGTATGTCGATGTGATCAAGACCGCTTTCCTGCCTGCAACGATTTCTTACATCGCGCTGGTCTATATCGTTCACCTTGAAGCTGTGAAAAACAACATGCCAACGCTGGGCAACCGTGTTGTGTCCATTGGGCGTACCGTCGGGGGAATGGCGGGATTTTTCATCGGGTTCGCAGCCCTTTGTTACGGAATGCAATACCCTGTTAAGGCGATCACAAGCATTCTTCCAAACTCAGGATTGATCTTATCCGCACTCGTGTTTTTGGCTTACGCTGGATTGTTGTTTGTCGCATCCAGTGTGCCCGATCTTGAAGCAGATGATCCCAACGCCAAAGACGTTGAACTGCCGGTGGTTGGTGAAATCTACAAGGCCGGTCTGTACTTCTTGCTGCCGATTATCGTATTGGTTTACTTCTTGATGATCGAACAGAAATCACCGGGCCTGTCTGCTTTCTGGGCTACGATGTTATTGTTCGTTATCCTACTAACACAAAAACCCATGAAGGCCATTTTCCGCGGCGAAAGCGCCGTGGTCGCGCGGTTCAAAGACAGTGTTGCGGACTTACTGCAAGGTCTGATCGACGGCGCACGCAACATGATTGGTATCGGTCTTGCGACTGCAACGGCTGGTGTGATCGTCGGCACCGTTACACTAACGGGTGTTGGCCAAGTCATGGCTGATCTGGTCGAATTCTTGTCCGGTGGAAACCTGATCTTGATGTTGATTATGGTTGGCCTGCTGTCGCTGATCCTCGGGATGGGGCTGCCCACCACGGCGAACTATATTGTTGTGTCGTCTTTGATGGCAGGCGTGGTTGTCGAGCTTGGCGCCCAATCGGGCTTGATCGTGCCGCTGATCGCAGTGCATCTGTTCGTGTTTTATTTCGGTATTATGGCGGATGTGACGCCACCGGTTGGTTTGGCAAGTTTCGCCGCTGCCGCTGTTTCGGGGGGCGATGCGATCAAAACGGGCTTTGTGGCGTTCTTCTACAGCTTGCGCACGGTCGCCCTACCCTTCGTATTCATCTTCAACACTGATTTATTGTTGATCGATGTCGGGTGGGCGCAAGGTATATTGGTCTTTATATCTGCCAGTATCGCGATCCTTGTGTTTACCGCGGGCACGATGGGGTGGTTTGTTACCAAAAGCCGGATCTATGAAAGTGTCGCACTGATCTTGATCGCCTTCTTGCTGTTCCGGCCTGACTTCTTCATGGATCGCTTCCAGCCGCCGTTCACGGATGTCGAACCATCAGCGCTTGTCCAGGCGATTGCAGCGGCAGAACCGGACAGCGAAATCCGGGTAGTTGTCAATGGCCCCGACTTTGACACACGCGAATTGCGTGACACTACGATTCTGCTTGCGATTGGCGACGAAGCGCCCGCAGATCGTTTGTTGGCTATGGGCCTTTCCCTGCAGAGCAACGACGGTGCTTTGACCGTGGAAGAACCTATGTTCGGTTCGCCACACTCCAGCGCGTTAGCGGATTATGATTTCTACGGTGATGCATTTGTGACCGTCAAAGAAGTTCTGGCGCCGCAACCCCAGTCACCAAAAGAGCTGGTATTTATTCCGGCTCTTATTTTCTTGGCTTTCATTTTCATGCTGCAACGCGGCCGCGTCCGGCGCGAAATACTAACAGGAGAAATTGCATGACCGGTCCTGTCCTGTGCGCCATTGATATCTCGGATACCAATGGTGATGGCGCTGTTCTTATCGAAGCCCAAAAGCTGGCAGATGTGGTCGGTGTTTCCCTTGATGTTATTACGGTCCTGCCTGACTATGGCAAGAGTATGGTTGGCAGTTTTTTCAAAAGCGATCACCACTCAAAACTGGTAGAGTCAGCCAAAATCGCGCTTGAAGCCGCGGTCGTTGAAGCGATCGGGGCGGCGGCCAACAAGAAGGTTCGGCATATTGTGGCAACCGGCACAGCCTACGAAGAGGTTCTCAAGCTGGCTGAGACCGCCAAGTCCAGCCTCATTGTTATTGGCGCGCATAAACCCGAATTCAAAGACTACCTCTTGGGGCCTAACGCTGCGCGCGTTGTGAGGTATTCCAATTGTTCGGTCTATGTCGTTCGCTAGATCTATTTTGGGGCTTGACCCGTGCAAAATTGGGGAGATGCGTCGTTTTTAGCGCCCCCCTGAACCTATTCAAATTTAGAGGGCAGCCCAATCCAGCACGACCTTCCCTGATTGCCTTGACCTCATGGTTGCGAACCCTTCGGCGTAATCCTGAACTCCAAAGCGGTGGGTGATATCGCCTGATACATCCAACCCGTTTTGCAGCATGGCGATCATCTTGTACCAGGTTTCAAAGATTTCACGTCCGTAGATGCCATTCAAGGTGATCGCTTTAAAGACAATCCGGCTCAAATCGACGGGGCTTTTGCCCGGCGGAATCCCCAACAGCGCAATGCGCCCGCCCAAAACCATGGCCGCGACCATCTGATCCAGCGCGATCTGGTTGCCGGACATTTCTAATCCAACATCAAAGCTCTGCGTAATTTGCAGCTGCGCCTGAATGTCAGCCAGATCGTCTTTGGTCACGTTTAACGGAACAACATCAGCGACCTTTGCCGCTAGATCAAGCTGATCTTGGTTGATGTCGGTGATCGCCACATTGCGCGCACCTGCGTGGCAAGCAACGGCCGCCGCCATGATCCCAATAAGGCCAGCGCCGGTAGTCAACACATCTTCGTCCACCAGATAAAACGACAACGCCGTATGAACAGCACTCCCAAGGGGGGCAAGGATCACGCCGATACCGCGTGTTTCCAGGTCGAGGTGGAATTTCCCCGCACGGCTTTGGCGGGATTGTTTGCCGATTAGATGCCCTTCGCCGCTACACCGTTGCCCAACACGAGGCCCTCGAGGTTATGGCACAGTTCGACGATTTCACCGGCAAATTCGTGCCCCGTGATCAGGGGCGCAGGAACTGTTTTTACGGCCCATTCATCCCAATTCCAGATGTGGATATAGGTTTCGCTAATGCCTGTTTTATTGATACGGAACAGCACGTCGTTTGGCCCGATCTCTGCCACGGGCGCAGTTTGTAGACAAAGCCCTTGGCGTGCATGTGCTTTGACCAGGGCTTTCATTTCATTGCTCATTTGATCACTCCAACAGCTTTACCTGCGGTCTCGAACGCGGCAACAAATCGAACCCCAGTCAGGTCAGTCCCGCATGCCAATAGGCGGCGTTTTCAAACAATTGTGCACGCAGGGTATCACCTTATTCAACCAACCGAATGACCTCAATCCCAGCGGCCACAATGGCGGGTGGCAAGGAATTCGGGGAAAGGCAAGGCCGTGCCCGTTGTCGCAAAAGGTCAATCACGGGCTGAGGTCCAGCGATGCAGCCGCCGATTGCGCGCCCCAGCGCCTTACCAAGCGTTCCTGTCAGGATATCGACATCCACATCGAAATGCGCTAGCGCGCCCTTGCCCTTCGGACCCATAAAGCCCGTGAAATGGCAATCAGCGACCATAACAAGTGAGTCGTATTTTCCGGCCGGTTTTGTGATCTCTGGAAGGTTGGCCAGATAGCCATCCATGCTGAACACGCCGTCCGTCGCGATCATGATGAACCGCGCACCGGCAACCTTTGCCGCCTTCAGTTGCGCCTCAAGATCGGCCATGTCAGAGTTCGCATAACGGTATCGTTTCGCTTTGCACAACCGAATACTATCAATGATCGAGGCGTGGTTTAACGCGTCCGAAATGATCGCGCCTTCAGACCCCAAAAGCGGTTCGAACAGACCTCCGTTTGCATCAAAACACGCGGCAAACAGGATCGCGTCGTCCTTGCCTAAGAAGCGCGCCAAACTCTGCTCCAGCTCGTGGTCCAGGTCATGCGTGCCACAAATGAAATGGACCGACGCCATGCCGAAACCTTTGGTGCCCGTTACATCAGTTGCCGCGCTTATCAGATTGGGATGATCCGCCAGTCCAACGTAGTTATTGGCGCATAGGTTGATGATGGGCTTGCCGTTAGCTGTGATTTTTCCCGACTGCGGTGACATAATGAGCCGTTCGCGCTTGGTCATTCCCTCTGCGTCAATCTGGGTAAGCGTATTTGTGATGTGATCTAAAAATACGGTCATCATGACACCCTCCGTTTCCGAGAGAGTGTTACATTTGAAATGAGCCTGTAATATTGGAATTACGTTAAAGTGTACGTTAATCCGTAATGGCGGATATTTTACGCCCCATGCACCAACAAAATCGCATGCGCGGGTCTATCAGCGCTATTTTTTGGGGAACATCAGCTGCGTAACGCGCTGCATCGCCCGTGGATAATTGCTCAACCGCATCACCGCTAGAAACGGTGAGTTGCCCCTCAATGACTGTCAGATGCTCACGCGCACCTTGCGCATGGGGCAGACTAGCAACGACACTGTCTTTGCCAAATTGCAGATCGTGAACCTCGTGCCGCCTCGCTTCCTCTGGCGGCGAAAGGATACGGATCGACCAACCAGTCCCATGGTTTTCGATTGTAGGGACATCCACGCTACGAAGGACTTCGACACGGCTGTTATGATCGTCTTCAAGAAGCCCTGCGAATTCCACTTGAAGTGCCTTCGTTAAATTCCACAATGTTGAAATTGTTGGCGAAGATTCACCGCGTTCAATTTGGCTGACCATTCTTCGTGATACGCCAGACAGCTTAGCCACAGCGTCAATAGACACTCCCTTGGCGCGTCGGGCATCCTTTAGTCTGGTTGGGGGAGCGACAGTATTGCGTCGGTGTTTTCCCTAATAGCGAATAATGCAGAATTGCAGACATGCGCTGCAAAGTAGAACGTATCTAGAAATAAGTTCTTTTCCAAAATCAGGTTCCGCCCACGCCAACAGATGTCAACGCAGGCGAATTGTTTTAGAAAGCTTACCTTAGAGGTCGCCAACATTCGCGATGTCAACGCCGAGTGCTTTTGCAACGCCGAGAGCGTAGGCGGGATCTGCTCGGTGGCAATTGCGGAGGTGACGGTTTTGGATTTCAATCCGTGCTCCGCCAAGGCTGCGGCCCGTGTTTTCGAACAGAGCCTGCTGCTGCTCTGGAGACATCAAACGGAACAGGTTGCCCGGCTGTGAGTAATAATCATCATCTTCACGATGGTTCCAATGATCTGCTGTGCCCTCAATCGTCATAGGTGGTTCGGAGAAATCTGGCTGCTCCTGCCATTCGCCGTGCATGTTTGGCTCGTACCCAATACGGGATCCAGCATTGCCGTCAATACGCATGCCGCCATCACGGTGGTACGAATGGACCGGACAACGCGGGGCGTTAACGGGGATTTGGGCATGGTTGACGCCCAAACGGTGACGTTGCGTGTCGCCATACGAAAAGAGACGCCCTTGAAGCATTTTGTCCGGTGAGAAGCTGATTCCTGGCACCACGTTGGACGGTGCGAATGCGGATTGCTCGACCTCAGCATGGTAGTTTTCAGGGTTACAGTTCAATTCCATCTCGCCCACTTCAATCAGCGGATAATCTGCATGGGGCCAGACTTTGGTCAGATCAAACGGGTTAACGTGATAGCTGCCCGCGTCCTTCTCTGGCATGATTTGAACATAGAGTGTCCACTTTGGGAAATCCTTGTTCTCGATGCTTTCGTACAGATCGCGCTGATGGCTTTCACGATCCTGTGCAACCACTTGCGCCGCTTCTGCATCAGTAAGGTTTTTGATGCCTTGCTGCGTTTTAAAGTGGAACTTGACCCAATACCGTTCATTGTCGGCATTGATGAAGCTAAAGGTATGGCTACCGAAACCGTCCATGTGGCGGTAGGTTGCAGGCAGCCCGCGATCTGACATCACGATCGTGACTTGGTGCAAAGCTTCGGGCAGGTTAGTCCAGAAATCCCAATTGTTATCGGCACTGCGCATGTTCGTGCGTGGATCGCGTTTTACCGCGTGGTTCAGGTCGGGGAATTTCATGGGGTCCCGTAAGAAGAACACCGGTGTGTTATTGCCAACCAGATCCCAATTGCCTTCTTCGGTGTAGAATTTCATCGCAAACCCGCGAATATCGCGCTCAGCGTCAGCTGCGCCGCGTTCACCGGCCACAGTTGAAAACCGCAAGAACATTTCGGTCTTCTTACCGACTTCTGAGAAAATCTTGGCACGGGTGTATTTTGTAATATCATGGGTCACCGTAAAGGTCCCATAGGCCGCCGAGCCTTTAGCATGCATGCGGCGTTCAGGGATCACTTCGCGGTCGAAATGGGCCATTTTTTCAAGAAACCAAACATCTTGAAGCAGTGCCGGGCCACGTGGTCCTGCCGTCAAAATGTTTTGGTTGTCTGGCACAGGTGCCCCGAAAGAGGTTGTTAGTTTTGGTTGTTTAGTCACGTTTCTTTCCTAGTATTTTGTGGGTCGCAATTCGCGCCCAGATGGTTTTCTGAGTTTACGGGCGGAATTTTCTTGAACATTTCAGTCACTCGGTCCGAGGCTTGCATGAACCACGTCACTGATCGCCATTCCGCAGGCCCCAATTTCGGAATGCATATTTCCTAGCGATATGATGTCAGGCGTATTTGGTTGTGACAGCACAAGGATGGATGCCGCTACTGCAAAAAGCAGGACCGTTTCGAGACACACAATGACGAGCGCTGCACCTCCGACTTTGCCTAAGTTTTTCAATGAAGTTTTCATGCCAATCCCGACAATGCCGATCACCAACAGCCATGTTGATATTGCCGCGAACAACGCCCTGATAGGTCCAGGCAGAACGCCCAGACTGTTTATAATAATCGCGATTGCGAACCCACAGACAAACCAAGGGACACCACTACGGTTGCCTTGCTCCGCTTGGCGACGGAACGCGAATGAGATCATAATAATTACCGGAACAAGAAGTGATACGCGAAATAATTTTATGAGGGTTGCGGTGTTGCCCGCCTCTTCTGAAACGGAAAAACCTGC
Organism: uncultured Paracoccaceae bacterium; assembly: GCA_947497985.1. Taxonomy (GTDB): domain Bacteria; phylum Pseudomonadota; class Alphaproteobacteria; order Rhodobacterales; family Rhodobacteraceae; genus Epibacterium. The sequence continues at coordinate 33,005 of CANMIX010000016.1, read as the reverse complement.
TCCGACAACCTGCGCAACATCGTGAATTGTTAACCCTAAAAGCACGCCGATGTACTGATCATCCAATCCCAAAGCTTGCCCCAAAATCGGATAAACAATCATTGCAATTGTGGATAGCGTGGTGACGGCGACCACGATAAAAGCCGTATCGCGTTCTCTCGTCTCAGATGCGGGCAACACAGCTGAAATGGCCAAAGCCGCCGAAGCCCCGCAGATGCCAACCGCGCCGCCGGACAAAACGCCAAACTTGATGTTCTTTCCGAACAAAAACGAGATAGCGATCCCTATCGATATGGTAAAGACGACGCCGCCAATAACGAGACCAATGGTTTGAACTCCCAAATCGCCGATGTCAGCCAACGTAATTCTGAGGCCCAGCAGCGCAACGCCCATTTTCAACAGATCCGCGGCGGCGAACCTTATTCCCGATGCAGCTTTTTCATCGTCCACCAGGAAGTGCAGACTGACCCCCAGAAGAAGAGCAAATAGCATAGTTGGTGCGGCGTAGTGATCTGAAAGAAACCGTGCTGCTGTTGCAACGATTAAACAAATCAACACCCCCGGCATGAGGTGCGCAGCTTGCCGGTATTTTGTCATGATTAGACCTGACTATTTTCAAAGTAAGGGAGCAGCCCGGTACTGGGTTGGCAGTTTAAATATAAAAACTCAGCATCGTCACTCAGAACATAAATTTCGTGGTAAGTTTTGAGCTCCAGATTTTCCTGATATTTTTTCCGTTCGGCGAGCGCTCTTGTATAGATAGCCAAGTGAGACGGATGGTGTTCAGCCCATTGCTCAAGGTGGCTGAAGCTCAGGAAAAACCCTAAAGAGAACGCTTCCGGTGCTCGGCTCCCGTCGGCATTCAAATAGGTGACCTGTCGAAGCGATGCACAACCAGTTTCCGCGGGATTATCACGCAAATACTGCATACCAGCGTCGAGTTTAGGGGCTAAGTTTCTTTGATAACTGTCCAGTTGCTCTGCGCCGCATGACGCCCATGAGACACCAGATCGAATAACGCACAGGCTTTTTGGAAAACCTGTGACGCGCAAGAGCTTCCCACGTGTGTCGCGACCCGTATCTGCGGTGAGGCATCGATCATCGGTAGGCCCAAGGGTATCATAGGCCGATGCAGCAAAGCGGTCTCTGGCTGCACCCCAATAGGCGCTTTCTTCAATCGGCTCGATTGTGGAATAGGGGCAGGCCGAAAGACCGCGAAGGTACTCTTTGAATGCGATAGTTTCGCGGTAAGGCGTGGGCACCGAGAAGGTTTCAAGCCAATAACCTTTATCTGGTTCTTTCGGGTCTTGCTCTGCAAGCCACGCATCAAAACTGTCGCGCCATGCGTTGTAGCTGGTCGCATCAAGCCAATACGCGACAGTGAGTATATTCTCTATTCCTTGAGGATCAGTATACTGTGCATCATCGCGATGATCCGGGGCGTTTTGGCTCGCAAAGAGGTGGTGAGCAAGGCTTTGAAAGCCCCCTACTTGGCCCTGCTGGCCAAATAAAACGACTCGCACCTTAGTCACCGAAGGATCCAGCGAAGAGGAATACCTTTGCACGACCGGACAATGCCCTTCAGGCTTGCGTGTCGGGTAAATGCGCGTGGGTTTGGCACCATTCATCTACGACCCCCAATGGTGATAAAGGCGGTCTGTGCGACTGCGTCAGCAGAGAAGAGGGGCTGTTCTCTCACAGCAATACCAAGATGCCGACGGAAACGACAGAAAACGCCACAACCAATATGATTGCGAAGGCTGATAAGCATCCTAACAGTGTCACTTTAATTCCTCTACGTGAGCGCGTTTATCATTTTCTATATTGTGGAATAGCATTCCAAAAATGTCAACATCGCCCTTCGACCTTCTGACAGTTTTTAAATGTCTAAATTAGTCTACGGCTTTGTTTCATAAATCGACCATGAGGACTTTTTTTATTTAAATCAGCGATATAACTGACATCCATGAGCAGTTTGGTAGCTACGACTTACAAGGCCAAGAACTGGCCTGACTGCAACCAAGCCCTAAAATAGCGCGGTTCAATATCGATTTGGTTTGATGATTTGATGATTTGATGGTGTGGGAGGCGCAAACTTGTGGCAAGGAGGAATGCCAATAGGCTTACAGTGATGTGGCGATACAAGCTTGGCAGTGCCACCGGGGATGGGACCTGCGACACCTGCAAATGCCAAAGACGCACGCAATGCCTATGCGGTCATTCCACGGCGCAAGAATGCCTAGTTACGGAAGCCTACGGTGACCAGCTGAGGGACTTCAGTAGCCCCTGTCGTTACATTTTTTCCAACCTGCGCTTTATGCGCCCCGTCATAAGTAAATATAGGTTCCTCCTATTTTATATACAGTATTTATATGCTTTTCCCTATAGTTGAAGCGGGTTAATGGGAGGTGGGAAGCAGTTACCATGAGAGGCCCAATGACACAGTTCGACATGCCCCGCACTTTCCCCATGAAAAAGCCAGCTAACCATACGCCCGTGATTCAGCGTTATTCTTCCCGCGTTCCAGAGGGTGTTTCGACAATCCGCGTTGCGACGTTGGGGTTTCAGAGCAAAAAGAGCAGCAAAGAAAACCTCGAGGCTTTTCTCATTTATCTACAGGATGTATTCTCGAGCGTGGGCTTGCCTCAGCACCACGACATCGCTGATTTTGTGGACGATCAGGGTTACAGCACAGCAATGGCGGTTTGCTATTGGTTAGGCGAGGATGGATACACGGCTTGGTCGAAAAAATTCGACCTGTGGTGGGCCGCTCATGATCCTGAGGCCCTCGGCCACGGGTTGTGGTTCGAAAGCTTTTCAGTACCCCCACCCTATCGGGAAACGAACCTGTTTCAAGAATACCTGCGCGGCGTCTCTGCCTGTCCGATGACCAAAATTGAACCGATGTCCGAGAGTGGGTATTGGGGTGCGGCTCGGGATCGTTTTTCCGCATCGGCCCATGATGATTTTGGCCCAGAGCAAAATGTTGAGCTTCAATATGACCCGAAGAGAAACACGCTAGGAAAGCACATCAAAGTCTCAGATATTCCAAGCCAACTTTGCGTTATTCGCTCCGGTGTGACGTGGGCCAATTGCGGTGAAGAACAACTGAAAAGCTATGAGACCAATCTAAAACCCAAGCTGGACAAGGGCATGGCGTATTTGCGCGAAAACCCCGTGGCCACAGGGTGTTGCAGCCTGCGCCAAGTGACTTGCCTCGAGGCCGATGGGAGTGCTCTAAAAGAAGCTTATTCTTTGGGAATCTTCCTGACCTACGGGCATTTGGAGCGATGGGCACATGACCACCCTACGCATTTGGCGATTTACACCCGTGCCCTTGCGGAGCGCAAGAAATATCAGGAAAATTTGCAGCTTCTCACATACCACGAGATTTATGTTTTGAACGAGAACGTGAGGTTCGAATACATAAATTGCCACCCTGATACGGGTTTGCTGCCTTACTTCACCAACAATGCTGGCGATCAGTAGGGAACTGAGTTTTCTCCTGTCTTCCACGCTTTAGCGCACAGCATATATGCGGGCCGGTAGTCCAAGTGGGACACATATAGAAAGGCATGGCCAATTGACTGGGGTATTCCTCGCTCGGGTTTCAAGCCCTGCCTTTGGGCCTCATGACACCAATCAAAAGGAACAAAAAGATGCCAATCCAACTTTATGATGTCCCAAAATCCGGTCACTGTCATCGTGTGCGTCTTGCCGCGTCATTGATGGGGATTGAGATTGACACTATTGCTGTCATGGAAATGGAAGGGCAGCGTCAGGGGGATGAATATTTGGCTATCAATCCCTTGGGTCAAGTGCCTACGTTGGTCGACGGTGATGTAACGGTGCGCGATTCAATCGCAATCATTCAGTATCTGGAGCAGACGTATGCTCCCGAGCAAGGCTGGATGCCCAGTGATCCGGTTTTGAAGGCGCAAGTTCACGAATGGTTCGCGATTGCAGCGGGTGAAATGTTTCGTGGCCCCAACATGGCCCGGCTTATCAAGTTGTTTAAAATGGCCGGAGACTACGAAGCGGCCGAGGTCAGGAGTGCGAAGCTCTTCAGGCTAATTGAGGACCATTTGGACAACCGCACATGGTTGGTGGGTGAGCGTGCAACGTTGGCAGATGTTGCCTGTTACTCTTACATCGCCGTTGCCAATGAAGGCGAATTGGATCTCGGCCCCTTCCCCAACATCAATGCGTGGCTGAGCGCGGTCCAAGCATTGGATAGTTTTGCGGATATTCCCCGCTCTTAAGGCGGAGGGCGCATTTGTAACTTGAGACCCCTAAGGTGGGCCTGCACTTTGTAGGCCCGCCTCTAATCGCTATTTATAGCGGGTCAGCCAGTGCCGGAATGAGAGAGGTTGCGAAGTCTACAAATAGATTCAAAGCCGGCCGCATTCGCAGCCGATTGTTTCTCAGTATCGTAACTTTGAGCGGGCGCAACGGTTCAATGATCGGCCGCATAACAACGCGGCGCCCAATATATGTTTGATCCGTCCTGGGTTGGATGTTCAAAAGCGAGACGCCAAGGCCGCTCGCAACAAACGCGCGCACAGCTTCAAAAGATTTGCAGCGGAATGCCACGCTTGGCACGATTTTTTGATCTGCCAAAAGCCCAAAGAAATAGTCACGCGTGTGCGGCAGATCCATCAAAATAAAGGGGCGCTGTGCCACGTCATGAATGGATACGCGGGCGTCATTGGCCAGCGGGTCCTCTGACGGAAGAACCGCGCGCGGTTGCAAGGTCGCCACGACAGAAGAGTTAAATCCGGTTTGCAGAGCAAGATCAAATGTGATCGCAAGTTCGATTTGCCCCGTGTCGAGTTCACGCAAAATATCGGATTGATCCAAATCCTTAATATTCACATTTATTGCCGGATACTTAGCGTGAAACGCGCCAACGAGTTCGGCGGTAATAGCTGGGGTGAGATTCACGAAGGACCCTATTGTTATCTCACCTGACAGAGATTGCGAAATCGCACTTACATCGTGCTGGAATTCATCTGATTGCGCGAGCAACAACCGCGCCCGCTCCAGAAAACGCATTCCGTCTGGAGTTAGACGAATGCCCTTTGTGGGCACGCGAATAAACAACTGCACACCGTGTATTTCCTCAAGCTTTTGAATCGCGGCAGAAACGCTGGGTTGGGAAATATTCAACTTCAGCGCAGCTTCGGAAATCGTGCCTGTTTCTGCAGTCATGACAAAGTAGCGAAGGGCGCGCAGATTCACATCCATAGTTTACTCCTATACGTTAAACAGAAAGTATATGCTTTTCCTGTTTATATGCCAGTCATATGTTTCTCAAAACGTAGACAGCCAAAGGACGACCTCCCATGCTCCAGCCCACGTATAAGTTCGCAGCCTCTGCCGTAGCGCTCACTCTCGGTTTTGCGACATCGGCCTCTGCGGATCCCGTCGAGATTGATTTGCTCATGTCGCCTTCAGGATCCGGCCCTTATTTGGCGATTGCCACGATGCAAAACTACGCAAGTGATTTCACGGACAAGGTCGCGCCCAAGGCTGTCGAAACTCCTGGGTTCACTTACAACGTCCGCTATCTTGCGTCGCAACCTGACCTTTGGGAGAATACTTTGATTGGCTCCGGAATGGTGGTCGAATGGGCCGCCGTGAATGGCGTTGCACCGTTCTTTCCGCAACCGATGGAGGCCGCGAGCGACTTCAAAATCATCGGAGCACTGAGCAACACAACCAACCTATTTGTGACTTTCGACGATGAGATCAAAAGCGTCGAGGATTTTGAAGACAAGCGTGTCGGCGTTGGCTTGTTAACCCAGAATGAATGGGGCATGCATCAAAAGATGATGCTTGACGCTTGGGGCATTTCATCCGGCTTGGCATCCTTTGACGCGCTTGGGCCAAGCCAGAATATTGACGCGATGATCGATGGCCGTTCAGATATCGGGACCTTGGCCGCGCATTCCAATTTCGATTTCAGTTACACGCTTGAGGCGGGTCCGTTCAAGACGCTGGAAAGCTCTGGCCGCCCCTTTCACTATGTGGATGTAGATCCGGCGAAGATCCAAGAATACATCGATGCGACCGGCGCACCGTTTAAGGTACAGACCGTAGAGGCTGGAACTTTCACAGGCCAAACTGAAGAGGTCACTAGCTTTGGGAATGTCGCGTTGATTTCTGCGCACGCAACCTTTCCCGAAGAGACCGCTTATGAGTTCACAAAGCTTTGGCTGCAATCGGGCCCCGTGATTGGCGAATACAGCGCGATCGCGAAGATCTGGGAGCCAGAAACAATTTCCGAAATCGCACGCACCAATCCTGACCTGATCCACCCAGGTGCGATGCGCGCCTACCGTGAATTCGGCCTCGTGGCGGAATAACGGCGCGTCAAAAACGGAGGAGCGGCAAATGCCTGTGCCTGAAAATACGATATTACAACGTTTGTCGCTTTTAGTTGGGCTGGGTCTACTGGCCTACATCTCGGTGTCGGTCTGGACTAACACCTTTGGCGCGATGCAGCACTACAGCGTCTTTACGACAGTTGTCTTGATCTATGCTGCGATCAGATTGATCTCACGCGCGCCTGAGCGTGAAACGCGTTTGGCCTGTTTGATTGATCAAATCTCAGGGGCTCTCACCTTTTTCGGCGCGAGCAGTGCGGGAGCCTATCTGTTTTTTAATGCGGAAACCCTTGAGATCACGCAGCCATTTGTTTCCGCCACTGCGTTGAACATGGGGTTGGTGATGATCGCCTCTGTACTGTTGGCGGTTTGGCGCCTATGGGGTAGTGCAATCGCCATCATTTGCCTGACGATGACCGCCTATATGCTGTGGGGAGGCGTTTTGCCGGATGCTCTGCAGGCCCGCATGCAGCCGTTCAACGTTTCTGTCAGTTTTCTGGCCGGCATCGGTGGGCCGCGTGGCGTTATGTCGTACGCGCCCTTGTCCGCTGATATGATTTTCATGTTGTTGATCTACGGGGGCATTTTGCACGCCGTTGGTGTGATCGAAGTATTTGGCGAGATCGGCGCCTTGATCGGTAACCGCTTGCGCGGCGGGCTGGCCTACAGTGCGGTGTTGGCCAGCACCTTTATCGGCATGGTCACAGGTCAAGCCGTCAGCAACATTGCCTTGTCTGGCGTGATGACGATCCCCGCGATGAAAAAGAGTAAATTCTCCAGCGAACAAGCCGCCGCGATTGAAATTATGGCCTCCACGGGCAGTCAGCTATTGCCGCCTATTATGGGGCTGGGGGCCTTTATGATGGCCGTTATCCTTGGGGTGTCCTATTTCGATGTGGTGCTTGCAGGGTTGATCCCAGGTCTTCTTTATATGTTTGCCATTCTAGCCAGTCTTTACGCGATGATCGGTGGCCACAAAGGCCTGTCTGACCGCAGACAAGAGGTCGATGTTTCGCGGATTTTGTGGATTGCCCCTGCCTTCATCGCGTCCTTTGCAGTTCTTATTGTCTTGCTGATGCTTCGGTTTTCTCCTTCAATGGCTGGGTTTTGGGGCTCTGCCACGGCTGTTGGCCTATCCATTTTTCGGCCTGCACCGTTGCGCCCGACTTGGATGAATTTCCGTGACGGCCTGCGCGTTGGCCTAGATACCGCATCGCAATTGGCGGTCGTCTTGGCCGCGATTGGATTGGTTGTGCAAACGCTCACCAGTACAGGCCTTGGGGTGAGCGCAGGTGCATTGATCGCGGATCTAGGCGCTGGGAACCTTTTGGTGACGCTATTGATCGGCATGGCTGTCAGCATGATCGTCGGCATGGGCCTGCCAACCCCTGCTGCATACGCGCTTATTGCGATCATCGTTGTGCCCAGCCTGATTGACGCAGGGCTCACACCAATGGCCGCCAATATGTTTGGTTTCTACTTTGCAATCTTTTCAGCCCTCACGCCCCCTGTGGCGGTGGGCGTTTTGGTGGGGGCACGCATTGCTGGCGCCGGGTTTTTGGCAACGGCTTTTGAGGCAGGCCGACTTGGCGCAATGGCCCTGCTGCTGCCTTTCGTTTTCGTCTCCTTTCCCAGCTTGCTTGACCCCACGTCGCTGACGTTGAACGGTTGGGTTGCCATTCTAGCCTTCCTCGCCGCCAGCATTCTTGGCGCAGGTGCGCTCTATGGCGCATTGGCACAGGTGTTAACTCCGAATACGCGCGGCCTGTTCTTCACCGCGGGGCCTATGATGCTGTTGAGTTTTGCGGCGACCGACTGGCTTGTGATCGGGTTGATACCCCCTGTGGCTTTGACAGGCTGGCTGATCTTTAGTCGACGTCGCAGAGCTCTAGCGACCACCTAACCTTTTTATTTTGACTGAACTATAGGAATACTCTTCATGAGCACTCGTCTTGCGGCTGCCCACCTAGCATCAACTTTCTTTGATGTAGAAGCTGGTGTACAAAAAACACTCCGTTACATTGATCTTGCCAGCAAAGATGGTGCTGATCTTGTGGCCTTCCCAGAGAGCTTTCTACCCGGTTTTCCGATCTGGCATGCATATCTGCGCCCGATCGATGCCCACGCAAAATTCGCGCGTTTTGCCGCAGCTTCATTGCGCATTGATGGTCCCGAAATTGCACGTATCCGCGATGCAGCGCGCAATGCGCGGATTGCTGTTTGGCTAGGGTTCTCAGAACGGGCCAGCTATTCCGAAGGGTGTCTTTGGAACAGTGCAATCTTGATTGATGCAGAGGGCGAAATTCGCATTCACCACCGCAAGCTGGTGCCGACCTTCTATGAAAAGCTGGTCTGGAGCCGCGGTGACGGCAATGGTTTGACCGTCGAAGAGCTGCCCTTTGGCCGTGTTGGCGGCCTGATTTGCGGCGAGAACGGCAACCCGCTGGCGCGCTATGCTTTGATGGCCCAAGGTGAACAAATCCACTGCGCCTCCTACCCGTCTATTTGGCCCTTCCGCGATCCCGCCGGCGGCGCACCCTACGATCTGTCCGAAGCCATTCGCGTGCGCGCGGCAGCCCACAGCTTTGAGGCCAAGACGTTTACTGTAGTATCCTCCGCTGCCCTTGATGATGCTGGTATTCAAGCCATCTGCGACGGCGATTCCGCAGCGGAGGCGATGTTGCGTCAATGTGTTGGCGCGGCGTCGATGATTGTGGCCCCCGATGGTGCGGCCTTGGGTGGTACATTGTGCGGCACCGAAGGGCTGGTGGTAGCGGATGTGGACATTCCAATGCTAACTGAGTTGAAGCAGCACCACGACATGGCAGGCTACTACAACCGCCACGATGTTTTCCGCGTAGAGGTAAACCGTGAACGACAAGCGCCGCTGCACTTTTCCGGTAGAAGCAAACGGACGTCGCACGAGGACGAGACATCCTTTGCCCACGAGACAGAAGTCGCAGGGTAGAGGCGGGTGCAGTTGTCCCAACCTATAAGTGTGATCATGGCCGCAGGTCTTGTGGTTATGATTGCCTCTGCCGCAAGGCGGCTCACCGGATTTGGTTTTGCGCTGATCGGCGCCCCATTATTGTCGTTGCTTTTACCGCCACAGCAACTGGTGATTATCGTTTTGTGGCTGCAAGTCTTCCTTGGGGTGCCGACCGCTTTTGAGTTCAAGGCCGAATTGGACTGGTCCCTTTTGCGGCAACTGGCACTCGGCGGCATCCTGACAACGCCTCTTGGGGTTGTGGTGTTGACCTATGCAGATCCGGACATTGTTTTGCTTATCATGGGTTTTTGCGTGGTTGCCGCCGCCAGTATTCTTGGGTTTTTCCCAGGAGTGATAAAAATTCGCGCGACACGTCCGGCGAACGTTGCCTGTGGTATGTTGGCTGGCGTGATGAGCAGCAGCGTTGGCATGCCCGGACCGCCGATAACGATCTATTTTATGGGTCAGATGGGGATGCCGAAAAGACAGCGCCGCGCGATGCTCATTTCGACGTTTTCTCTTCTTGCATGCGTCTCTCTCATCGCCGCTTTCCTGAGCGGGCAAGTTCAGCCAGATGCATTTTGGATGGCAATCGTCCTTTTGGGGCCTGCGCTGATTGGCGGATATCTAGGAGAGCTGCTTCACAACCGATTGAATGTAAAATTGGTCGAGCGTTTGGCCTTGGGTCTGGTGTTTTTCGCTGGCCTCTTGTGCATCGCGCGCGCCGTGTAGTGGTGATGGGAAAGGGTCTGCACATCCAATCAACAAGCTGGATTTGCTATCTTAGCAATTCACCTTGCATCAACTCAGCTTATTCTCGCTGCAACATAGATCAGTTGTGCAAAAAATTTGCACTATTTCTCACAAAAGCTGGAGAGATGATGTGATCTATTCCACAATGCAGAACGCACTTCTGAAAAAATTGACACCATGGCAAGCCTAATAATAGCATTGAAGCGTAGACCACCGCTCTCGCTGATGCGACCGCGACATAAAACAAACCAGGGAGTCTCGTAATGACCGCTACTAACCTCACAAGAAGAAAGTTTCTAAAACACACAACAGCTGCTGGAACGCTTGTGGTTGCGTCACCTGCACTGATCACACGGGCATCAGCCGCAGCAAAGCACACATTGACGTTCGGGCATACATTTGGTGCCGCCACCGAAGAATACATGATCACCGGCTTGGCTCAGTTTAAGGCTGCCGCAGAAGAATACTCTGAGGGGGAATTATTCGTTGATATTCACGAGGCAGGCAGCTTGGGCGGCCAAAACGTACTGCCTCAAAAGGTGCTGACGGGCGCCATTCAGGGCTGCCAACTCTCCACCGGGAACTTTGTGAATTATTCCGAAGTATATAACATTTTGGATTTCCCATATCTCTTTGCCTCAAACGAACAATTTGAAGACACCATTCAAAAAGACGGGTTCCGCGATTCCGCGTTCCTGTCCCTGCCCGCGTCCAACGGCTTCCAAGTTGTGCCTGGCATGTGGGCCAATGCAGGTTTCCGCGTGCTTGGCGTCAGCAAAAAGGTAAACCGTGTCGTCAAAACACCCGAAGATCTGGCAGGCTTGAAAGTGCGGACCAACGGGACGCGCGTGGAAGATGTGATGTTTAAGCTGACCTCGGCCAGCCCAGTTTCCATCGCTTGGGGCGAAGCCTACCAAGCCATGCAACAAGGTGCAGCTGACGCATTGAGCGTGGGACTTGGCCCGCTCACAGCGACGAAGATCCACGAAACGCTTGCCAGTGCCACACTGTATGAGCTGAACTTCAACTGCCACATCACCACGCTGAGCAAGCGCTGGTTTGACGGTTTACCAGCCAACATTCAGGAAGCCATCATGCGCGCGGGCCTTGAAAGCTATGCCTTCCAGCGCGCAGAGCAGCTGAAAGCCAATGGTGCGATGGTTAAGCTGTGGCAGGATTCCGGCATCGAAGTTACCCAACTTCAGAAAAGCGAAAAAGAAGTCTGGATCGAAGCGATGGGCCACCAACGCAGCGAATATGATGGTCTAAAAGATGCCTTCGGCCGTGAATCCTTTGATGAAATCCTTGAGCTGCAAGCTTAACCAAATACAGCAGGCACCCGGTTTTTCCGGGTGCTTCATCCAGAAAAGAAGATGACAACATGAATTCCAAGTTATGGAGCGTACTCCGATTTTTTGATGGACCTTTCATTAGATGGTTCATAGTTCTTGCCTACGCGTATTTCTTTTTGATCATTATCAGCGAAGTGGCAATGCGTTACTTTTTTGCGCATTCGACAACGTGGGGCGAGATGACGGCGCGCTATGCATTTGTCTATTTTGCCTATTTCGCAGCTGCCGAAGCCTTTCGTCATGATGAACATATCCGCATTGATCTGATCCCCGACCGGCTAGGAACGAAGGTGCGAAAGATTCTCGAAACCTACATCGACTTGCTCTGTGTTGCGGTGTCTATCGCCGTCATTTTCTATTCTATCCAGCTTATGCAAATTCAACAGATGGCAAATATCCGCATGCATGCCCTGCCGGTGAACCTGTCTTGGGCTCAATTGGCCCTGCCGCTCGGATGGGGCCTTATGATCATCCGCATATTCCAACGCTTAGGCCGCAGATTTGCACCAGATCAATTTAGCCCGTTGGCCCCACAAGCCGCTAGTCACGGAGGAATATAACCATGGATGATTCACAAATCGCTGGGATTGTTATCTCGCTCATGGTCATTCATCTGGTCATAGGATTGCCTCTTTTTGTAGTGCTTGCCGTTGGCTCTTTGTCCTTGATAGGGTTGACAGGCGCCTATTCCCTTAGCAGCCTAAGCACGACCCTTTTTGCCAGCCTCGACAGCTGGGCGTTGCTTGCGATGCCGTTGTTTATTCTGGCCGGCGAAGTGATTTCGCGCGGACGTATCGCACGGGATTTGATCAACTTGGGCGAAGCACTTGTGGGGTGGTTGCGTGGCGGATTGGGCATGGCTACCATTTTCGGCTGTTTCTTTTTTGCCGGAACCAGCGGCTCCAGCTCGGCCGACACGGCCACCATCGGCAAGATCATGGTGCCAGCGTTGAAACGCAAAGGATACGATCCAAGCTATGCAGCCTCTCTTGCGGCTTCGGGTGGGATTCTAGGCGTTATTGTGCCGCCCAGCCTGATCTTCATCATTTACGGTATCGCAACGGCTACATCTGTTGGTGATCTGTTTGTCGCAGGCATTCTACCCGGATTTATGATTGCCTTTGGCCTATGCGTCGCGAACTATCTCGTGTGCAGATTTGGCGTTTGGGGCGCGAGCGAACGCACCGCTTTTTCAGGTGAAACGGCACTTAAGGCACTCTGGCAAGCCCGCTACGGCTTTGGCGCGCCTGTGGTCATTTTGGGCGGCATCTACGGTGGGTTCTTCACACCGACAGAAGCAGCGGCAGTTGCTGTCGGGTATGTTTTCTTGGTGGAGCTTTTCTTGGCGCGGGAAATCAAGTTCAGCGAGATTGGCGATATCTTCACGGCCGCATCACGCACGACGGGGATCTTGGCCCCGATCATCGCCTTTTCGATCCTTTTCGCCGAAGTTCTTGCGATCTTGCGCGTGCCCAGCACGATCGTTGAAGTCTTCACCTCTTTCGAAGTGAGCTTTGTGGTGTCAGTTGGATTGATTGTCCTCATGCTGTTGGTCATCGGCTGCTTGTTGGAACCAATCGCGGCTATTCTGGTGATCATGCCAATCCTCTACCCGATTGGTCAGCAGCTTGGATTTGATCCGGTGCACTTTGGCGTTTTTATTGTGTCTACGCTGTCAGTCGGTTTCATTACGCCGCCCGTGGGGATTAACCTATTTGCCGCTTCGGCGGTGAGTGGGGAGCCCTTCATGCGGATTGCCGTGCGCGCCATACCTGCCTTCGTTGCATTGATCTTGATTTGCTTTACGATCGCCTTCATGCCGTCAACAATCTTGTGGTTTAGGTGACCACAGTCCGGCGGCCCGAACACAGTTTGCCTTTAGGATACTTGGGCAGTTAGTTCGGACCGCCGACCTCTTTCAAACACCTTTCTCTAAACATACACCAAATGACAACTGCGGCTTGTCCCGTGGCGTGAGGAAATCAATGACACACCCATGCGATCTATCTGCTGTCGATGCACGTCGTCAGATCGAAGAAGGCTCTTTGAGCGTTTCCGCATTGTTAGAAAGCTGCATCACGCGGATCGAATCTCGTAACCCAGAGGTGAACGCGGTCGTTGCAACCTGCTATGAGGATGCGCGACAACAGGCCGCTGAAATGGACCAGGCGCGCCCTACTTTGCCTGAGCTTCCCCCACTTTTTGGCTTGCCGGTTTTGATCAAGGATTTGATCGAAACAAAGGGGCTCGCCACCACTTACGGATCGCTCCACTACAAAGATTATATCCCCGAATTCGATGCTGCGGTCATCCAACGGCTGCGCGATGCTGGGGCGATCATTCTGGGAAAAACCAACACCCCTGAATTCGGTGCTGGGGCAAACACCTTTAACAAAGTGTTCGGCGCCACGCGCAATCCCCACAATACAGACCTTACTAGCGGAGGATCATCGGGTGGATCCGCAGTGGCCGTCGCCTGTGGCATGGCACCGCTGGCCATTGGTTCGGATTTTGGTGGCAGCCTGCGCATTCCAGCGTCTTTTTGTGGCGTCGTTGGGATGCGCCCAACACCAGGACGTGTGCCCTGCAGCACATTGGCTGTTGGCCATTCGCCTCTTTGGACCGAAGGTCCAATGGCACGTTCCGTCGCAGATGCGGCCCTGTGTATGACCGCCATTGAAGGTGACGCATTAGACGATCCACGCGCCGCCCCTTTGTCAAACAGGACGGTGCTGACTCTGATTGATTTGGGGGCGCTCAAAGTTGGCATATCAGCAGATCTTGGATTGGCTACCTTGGAACATGGCATTCAGCAAACTTTTGAAAATGTAGTTTCAGCTCTGTCTCCCTGCTTCGAGAAAGTGGGCCCTTTGGGCGTTGATTTATCGGCAGCCCCAGATATCTTCGAATCCATCCGAGTCATGGATGTTTATGCACGCGCTTACAAACTGGGCGAGGCTGATTGCGAAAAGCTCGGCGAGAATGTCCGTAACAATCTGGTCTTGGCTGAGAACCTAACCTTTACTCAGGCCGCCAAAGCCAAAGTGGCCCACACAGTTGTTTTTAAAGAATTTCAAAAACTTTTTGACACCTATGATATCCTCATTTGCCCGTCGACCGCAGTTTCCCCTTTTCCTGTTGGGGTACCCTTTCCGACTGAAATAAACGGTGAGCCAGTGGTCGATTATGTGGGCTGGTACGCCGTGACTTGGGCTCTGTCCTTGATGGGCTGCCCGATCGTTTCGGTTCCCTCGGGGCTGGATCACAAAGGCATGCCATTTGGCATTCAGATCATCGCGCCCAAGCATCAGGATGCACTAGCCTTCCGCGCAGCTGCGGCCGTCGAAGCGGCGCTGGCTCAATTGGAATCTTCCTAGGGCCGCCTCTGCCGCAAAGGACACTTCCGGGGTGGCCATGTTCACAGGATACGCTTTGATATATCTCAAATTCCTTTGGGAGAGCCGCAAGCCATCAGCGCCAACCGCACCGTTGACCACGATCTAGAAGATTGACAAAAATGCGAATTCAACCCTACTTAGGGACTTTTAAATTGTGGAAAGAACCCGTGGATAAAGCAGTTGTAAAAGCGTTCAGCCTTCTAGAAATTCTTTCGAAAAACAACTCGCCGATGGGGATCACAGAGTTGGCCAATGAGGCTGACCTCGGTAAAAGCAATGTCCATCGCCTACTGCAAACGCTCATGACGTTGGGCTATGTCCGTAAACCCAATGACACTCTTTACACCGCGTCCCTGAAGGTGTGGGAGCTGGGAAGTCAGGTCATCTCTCGCGTTAGCGTGCGTGACGTTGCGAGGCCATATATGCAGATGCTTGCTGAAGCGACCGGCGAAACGGTTCATTTGTCAGAGCTGTTCGAGAACCAAGTGCTCTACATTGACAAGATTGAAAGCCGTGAACCGGTCCGTGCCTACACGCACCTAGGCGGACGCGCGCCAGCCTATTGCACCGCAACAGGAAAGGCGATGCTGGCCTATCAAACTGATGATGTCATCCACAATGTCATGGCTGGAGCGACCGCCCACACGGAAAAGACAATTGTGCAGCCAGAAGCGTTCTCGACTCATGCCAGCATAATCCGCGCGCAAAAATATGCCGTGAACCAAGGCGAATGGCGTAAGGATGTGATAGGGGTAAGTGCACCAATATCCTGTGCGTTAGGGCGCGTCGTCAGTGCCATAGGCCTGTCAGCCCCTGCAAGCCGTGTTTCTGAAAAACAGCTCAAAGCTGTCGCACCACAGTTGATCGAATACGCTGAGAATATTTCTGCTAGCATGGGTTGCACGGGCTCGGTCTGGGACGCATTAGATCAACCCGAGATGTAAAAACCCCATAGCTTTGAAGCGAAGAAAAGCTGGCGACAGCCTCTAGGTGAAAAGGCGCTGCCACTCTTTGATAAATGCAAACCTGACCATGCGGTGGCGGTCGGCAGAGCGAAAGCAAACCATGGGCACGCCCCATATGGCGACCGTGCGGTCGGAAATATCTGTCACGTCATACCTGCCTCAAAGCGCCATCTTTCCGTATTACGGAAACGAAAATCATAATACAGAAAAAAATTGACATAGCCTTCTGCGCCTATATTATCAAAACATGGCCCTCAGCATTATAGGAGTCAATTTTGGATAAGCCTGCTATCAAAGCGCTCAGGGCATTTGTTAAACTGGGCAGCTGCCCGCCTGCGCGCAACGCGGCCGCGGGAAAGGCCATTTATGCCCTCCGTGGATTCGGCTGAATAGTCATAAGCAAAATTCGGGCCGACTTCGCCGTGCCCCTGTTCAAAATCCCACACGGGCCATTTCGCCGCCTGAAAAGTGAATCCCAACCGTTTTTATGCTGGTCAGTCTTGACCAGCGTCTAGCGATGTAGTGTCAAAAGGACAAAATATGCGACCTCTTCAAGATATTAAAATCATTGAATTTTGTGAGGTGGCCGCTGGGCCGTTTTGTGGGATGCTGCTGGCAGACATGGGGGCCGATCTGATCAAAGTCGAGCGAGCTCAGGGTGATGCAATGCGGTCTTGGCCACCCATTTCAGATGGATATTCGCAAAACTTTGCTTCAATCAACCGTGGGAAAAAATCTATCGTGCTTGATCTGAAGTCAGATGAAGGCGTGCAGGCCGCGCGTGATCTGATCCTATCTGCGGATGCCGTGATCGAGAACTTCCGCCCTGGCGTGATGGATCGCAACGGGATCGGATACAAAGAGATGTCCAAATTGAAACCACAGCTTATATACTGCTCTATCTCAGCATTCGGCCAATCCGGTCCACGTTCGCGTGAAGGAGGATTTGACTTAACGATGCAGGCAATGGCTGGCGTCATGAGCGTTACAGGCGAACCAGGTGGAGCACCTGTAAAATGCGGCGTTCCCTTGTGTGATTTCGTATCCGGATTATACGGCGCATATGGCCTTGTGTCCGCACTTCACAGCGCAAAGGAAACAGGTCAGGGAACGCATATTGATGTCGCAATGCTAGGTGCAACCCTTGCGATTGGCGCGCTACAAACCAGCGAATATTTTGGCACCGAAAAAGATCCGCGAAAATTGGGATCCGCCCATCCACGCAACGCCCCCTATCAGGCCTTCAAGGCGCAGGATGGATATTTTGGGATGGCAGCGGGTAATAATAAACTATGGGCTTCGGTCTGTGAGGTTGTTGGGCGGCAAGATCTTGTAAACGAAGACCGCTTTGCAAACCCGACCCAAAGAGCCGCCAACCAACAGGAACTATTGGTCATCCTAGAGAAGATTTTTGCAACCCAGCCCGCCCAATATTGGCTGGATGCTTTTGCGGCAACCGGCGTTCCATCAAGCCCCATCAATACATATTCCCAAGCATTGGCAGATCCTCAAGTGGCACATATGGGCTATGTTCAAGATCTGACTTTGCCCAACGGCGTGGAAACCAAAACCTTCGGATCAGCGCTCATCTTTGACGGGAAACCCAATCCAATTGGCAAGACCTCGCCGATCTTGGGGGGCGACACTGAAGCGGTCTTGGGTGCACTGAACACCGCACCGACAGCGAAAGCCGCCGTATGACTGCGCCCGTTGTCACCACTACGCTTGATGACGGTGTTCTAACCCTAACGCTTAACCGCCCGAAGGCCTCAAACGCTTTGTCCTTGGGCATAGCCGAGGCAATCTATTCGGCGATTACCTCCGCGAGTTCCGTGCGTTTGGCTGTGATCAAAGGAGAGGGTAAAAACTTTTGCGCGGGTTTTGACCTGTCGGATGTGGGCGAGCTGTCGGATGCAGACCTCCTTTGGCGGTTCTTACGTATTGAGACCATGTTGCAGGCTGTTTATCACGCGCCCTTCCCTACAATCGCTTTGGCACAGGGGCATATCATCGGCGCAGGTGCTGATTTATTTGTGGCCTGCACCTACCGCCTTGCTGCGCCTGAGGCCAAGCTGCGGTTTCCAGGGTGGAATTTTGAGCTCGCTTTGGGAACACGCCGCCTTGAACGTCTGATTGGTAAAGATGCCGCATTAGATATTCTGTTAGATGGGCGTACCGTACCCGCCCAGGAGGCTAAGGCAATAGGCTTGGCGACGCAAATCGCGGATCAAGCGGAGTGGCCCAAAAGCATTGAAAGGCTGGCTGCGCGCACGACCCAAATGTCAACGTTCAGCACACAGCACATGCGCAGCATAACTGTGGTTGACACGCGTGCCCAAGACATCGCCTCTGTGGTGGCAACGGCAGGACGCCCGGGCCTTAGGGGTCGAATTTTAGACTATCAACGCGCTGTCAAAGACGCACGCGAAAAACGGAGGCAATCTTAGTGGCCCACAAATCGCTTACCGATTACCGCGGCGTTCATGACTTGGGCGGAGTGTTGTGCGAACCCTTCGCCCCTGATGAACATGACTATGCACCTTGGGAAAAACGGGTGCATGCGGTGCGTGAATTGTTGGCCACCAAGGGGCTGCTGCGGGTAGATGAGCTACGCCGCGCGGTCGAAGGGCTGGGCGAAGAGAAATACCGGCGCCTATCCTATTATGAACAATGGATCTGGGCCATGACTCAGATCATGCTGGAGCGCGGTATCGTGACAGACGCCGAAATCGGTGCACGTGTCGAAGCCGTGCGTGCGCGGCTCGCTTCTGATGGCTGATCCTTTGTTCAAAGCCGGCGATAAGGTGCGCATTCGCGACGCCTACCCAATTGGGCATTGCCGCACGCCTTTTTATACCCGTGGCCTCACGGGGGAAATTGAACGCTATTGCGGCAGTTTTGCGAACCCTGAAGAGCTGGCATACCGCCGAGATGGCCAACCGGCCGTGCCGCTTTATCGGGTACGGCTGCCCATGCAAAAGATTTGGCCCGATTATACCGGAGCCCTTCTCGATACGCTCGAGGTTGAGATTTTCGAACATTGGCTGGAGCACGACAACTGATGCATGATCACCCCCATCCCAATCAGCCAGATGAAGAAGACGGCCCCTTTACCGAATACCGATTATTAGAGGTGGCCTTGCGTGAGCTTCTGATCGAGAAGGGCGTAATCATGCATGCAGAATTGCATAAAACCTATCAAATGATGGATGATCGCGGACCACATAATGGCGCACGCATGGTGGCAAAAGCCTGGTCCGATCCGGCCTATCTAGACCTCATGCGGCGCGATGCAACGGCTGCGGCGAAATCCATCGGGTTAGAGCCTACTTGGCTGAATTTGATCGCCTTGGAAAACACTGACGCAGTGCATAATGTTGTCGTTTGCACCTTATGCTCGTGCTATCCGTGGCCCCTTCTTGGGTTGCCCCCCGATTGGTACAAAAGCCGCGCCTACAGATCAGATGTAGTTCAAAACCCGCGAAAAGTTCTTGCTGAATTTGGCACCACCCTGCCCGAAACAGTCGAAGTGCGCGTGCATGACAGTAGCGCCGATATGCGCTATCTTGTTGTGCCTAAACGCCCAGAGGGAACAGAAGGCTGGTGCGAGGAGCAACTTGCAGAACTTGTGACTCGTGACAGTATGATTGGAGTGGTCCCTGCTTTGACCAAAGAAGGCCTTTGATAAATACACCTGCAGAATTGAGTGCTGCCGAAGCACGCCGTCAAATTGGGGCTCGTGATTTGACGCCAAGCGCATTGCTCGAAGCCTGTATCGCTCGCATTGAAGAGCGGAACCCGCTCGTAAATGCGGTGATTACCACCAACTTTGAGGATGCCCGCAGCGAAGCGAAAATAGCGGATCACATGGTGCAGGCGGGCAATGCCTTACCACCGTTGCACGGGTTGCCAGTTCTGGTCAAAGATCTAAGCCGGACCAAAGGATTGCGTACAACCTTTGGCAGTCGATGCTTTGAGACCCATGTGCCGGATCATGACGACATTATCGTCGAACGCTTACGCGCCGCTGGTGCAATTGTTTTGGGTAAAACTAACACACCAGAGTTTGGCGCAGGCGCCAACACCTCCAATCTCGTGTTCGGTGCAACGGGTAATCCGTACAAATCAACCCTCACTTCCGGCGGCTCCTCTGGGGGCTCAGCGGCGGGCTTGGCCAGTAATATGGCCCCGCTTGCATCAGGATCCGATCTTGGTGGAAGCTTGCGAATTCCGGCCTCCTTTTGTGGAATTGTAGGCATGCGCCCGTCACCGGGTATCGTTCCATCGCGCAGCCATGTCTCGGGGTTTTCGCACCTTTGGACGGATGGGCCGATGGCACGCAGTGTAGAAGATCTCACGCTTATGTTGTCCGCGATTTCCGGCTTTGATGCCCGCGACCCACTTTGCTCTCCCAATTTGGATATTGAGTATGCGGACTTCCATGCAATTGAAGATTTGGCACATTCAC
This sequence comes from uncultured Paracoccaceae bacterium, assembly GCA_947497985.1. Taxonomy (GTDB): domain Bacteria; phylum Pseudomonadota; class Alphaproteobacteria; order Rhodobacterales; family Rhodobacteraceae; genus Epibacterium. The sequence goes on along the minus strand of CANMIX010000016.1, from coordinate 12,691 downwards.
GTATCGGGTTTTCAACTGGTTTGGGTGTCGCGGAAGTCGATAGTGAGATCGCCGCGCTTTTTAAGGCCCGCCAACCGATCATCAATAAACATTTCAAAACAGCGGTTGCTCTGGATGTTGATTTATCAGACGCAGCCGAGGTCTTTCGCGTGCTAAGGGCGGAAAGCCTTTATGCTGCTTACGGGGAGCTGGCGGAAAGCCAACCCGATATGATTGGGCAAAATGTGCGAAACAATATCCTAGAGGCCAAATCGCTGAGCCTAGCGGATACAGCGCGTGCTGACGCGGCGCATACGCAGATCTATCGCCGTTTTCAGGCGATTTTCGATCAAGTGGATTACCTCATTTGCCCTGCCACTTCGGTTTCACCTTTTCCATTGGGGGACAATCATCCCAAGGCGATCAATGATAAGCCATTGAAAGAATATTACGCTTGGTATGCGATTACCTGGGCCTTGTCTTTGACCGGAAGCCCGGTTGTGACACTTCCCTGCGGTTTGGACAATCAAGCTATGCCGTTCGGCATCCAAATCGTTGGCCCACGCCATTCAGACGCCAAGCTTTTGAGATTCTCGCGTAGTTTAGAGTCAGCTTTGGTCCAAGATGGGTTGGGGCGAACGCTGCCCAAATTTAGTGCACCGGACACAGCCAAAGCATAACTTGACCTTTGCGTTCCGCAATGTGGAAAGTGATTTCATTTTTTTGCAATCCATCAAGAAAGTTCTTGCTTTGCGCACCGATATCAAAAAAAATGGAAAATAATTCCACAATACAGAACAAAAAAGGAAGAGCTTTTTATGCTGGATTATCCTTACGACCTAGGGGCCTATAGCCGCCCAATCACAACATCTTCAGCCGAGGCACAAAAATGGTTTGACCGTGGTTTGAATTGGATTTTTGGATATCATCATGAAGAGGCATCCGTTTGCTTTGAACACGCACTGAAGGCTGATCCGAACTGTGCGATGGCCCATTGGGGATTGGCCTATATCATTGGACCGAACTACAACAAACCATGGGAGCTATTCACGCCCGAACAAGTGCAAGAGACGCTTGTAAAATCTCGAGCGGCTATCGAAAAGGCCAAGGTGGCAATGGATGGCGCGACAGATATTGAGAAAGCGTTGATCGTAGCATTGGAAAGTCGCTACCAGTCGAATGAGCCGGTTCCCGATCTTTACACTTGGTCCGCCGCATATGCGAATGAAATGCGGAACGTTTACACTACATTTCCTGACGATTCTGATGTAGCGACATTATTCGCCGAAGCGATGATGAACAGAACACCGTGGCAAATGTGGGACCCACGTACGGGTGAACCAAACCCAGCAGGCGACACCTTAGAATGTCGTCGTGTTTTGGAAGAGGGTATCGCCAAAGTTGAGGCTGCTGGCCCTGCTCGTCACCCCGGACTTTTGCACCTCTACATCCACCTTATGGAGATGTCTGCAGTCCCCGAAGTTGCTTTGCGTTATGCCGATGAGCTGCGTGAGATGGTACCTTCTGCTGGCCACCTGGCCCATATGGCAACCCATATCGACGTGCTTTGCGGCAATTATCAAGACGTCGTTACGTGGAACCAAAAAGGGATCATTGCCGACGAGATCTATTGGGAAAAATCCGGTGCGATGAATTTCTATTCTATGTACCGCGTACACAACTATCACTTCAAACTCTACGGTGCGATGTTCCTTGGTCAATTCCGTCCAGCGATGGAAGCCGCTGAAGGTATGATGAAAACAATCCCTGATGAGCTGATCCGTTGTGAAGATCCTCCCATGGCCGATTGGTTAGAAGGGTACATGTCAATCAAAACCCATGCGTTGATCCGCTTTGGTCGCTGGCAGGATTTGATTGATGATCCTCTGCCAGAACATGCCGATGACTATTCCATGACAACCGCGCTCAACTGGTACGGCAAAGGTATTGCACATGCCGCGCTAAAACAGCACGATAAGGCCGACCAAGCGCGCCAGAACTTTGAGACCGCAGCCGCAAAGGTTCCAGAAACACGGCACATTCATGTTGTTGCCTGCATTCAAATTCTCGAAGTTGCGCGCGAAATGTTAAACGGGGAAGTCGAGTACCACCGTGGCAATTACGATGTCGCCTTTAATCACCTGCGCAAAGCCGTCGCACTGGAAGACGCCCTGCCCTATGATGAACCGTGGCCCTGGATGATGCCAAGTCGGCATCCGCTTGGTGCGCTGCTGTTAGAACAAGGGCACTTCGAAGAAGCTGCTGCCGCTTATGAGGCCGATCTCGGTATGGACGAAACATGCATCCGATCCAATCGCCACCCGAACAATGTCTGGGCACTAAAGGGCCTTTACGATTGTTATGTCGCGATGGGCAATTCAAAGAGCGCGGCGATGATTAAACCTCAGCTCGACTTCGCCCTAAGTCGGGCAGATCGGGAAGTTTACTCTTCGTGCTTCTGCAGCACGAAAAGCGCTGCTTAAACTTGCGCCTTTTTTGTGGTCGGCGTTTCAAACGCCGCCCACAAGATGGAACAGTTCATGATTTCAGCTATTTTAGATCATAAGTTAGATGTCAGCTGGCGCATAACAGCAGGTGCTTGGCTGATGCTCGTGGCCATAACCTTTTCGGGATATGCGCCATATCTGAACCATGGTGATTGGACCTTGGCCGGTGTGCTCGCAAATATTTGTGGCGTTAACCTAGCTGAAGAGGGCATCATTGGAGCCCTAGCTTTACTTACAAGCTGGTTGGTGATGCTTGCTGCTATGATGGGACCAGTGGCTTTCTCTAGCCTTAAACACAATCAAAGAATTTCTTATATGGCTGTGCTTGGATACGCGACCACCTGGAGTGTTGTCGGAATTGCATTACACGGTTTTGGTTATGTGTTGCCGTTGGTAGCTAAGAATAGCGATTGGTTGTATTTTAACGGCTGGTCTATTGGCGCTAGCACGCTATTGATCATCGGTTTTTTCCAGTTTTCACAGCTCAAATCTGCGCCAACATCAATCTGCTCACTTTGCAGTTTAGGAGTGTCTCAAAGCCAATTCACCTTGGGGCTGCGCTATGGTGTCGACTGTGCTCGGTGTTGCGGTTTGTTGATGTGCCTAATGTTTGTGTTTTTCCCAGGAAACTTGTTTTGGATGGCAACCATTACAGTCTTGATAATTCTCGACCGCGGGATGTTTGGTTTGCCCCCGCGGCGTCGAGAGGTAGGTGTCACGCTTATAGTCGCAGCATGCACTTTGACGGCGGTTCAATCCATTTGAAGGCCTGATATTTAGAAGGGTGCCTCACTTCAATGCACTGGTGTTTCCACTTACGCGGTGATGCGCATGCCTAAGAGCTTGACGGCTTCGTCGAAAAAACGAGGGTTTTCTTCGGAACGGGCCGCTAGCTGTGCGCCTTCTAACAAAGATAGCGTCGCGACTGCCTCTAGCGCAGGGTCGGCAACATTCGAGATCGACCCATCCATACTGCCTTTTTCAAAAAAATCTGTTAGCCAAGCGATAACCATTTCCCGAAACATGCTGATTTGTTCAATTACGCCCGGTGGGAGACTATCGCGACTGGCAGAAAAAGAGACACAGAGGCATAGTTGTTTGCCGTTACCGCTGGCAGCACGATATAGCTTAATCAATTGTGACAATTGTGTTCCGCCAGTGCCATGGTTGCCGCTAATCGCCGCACAATTCGCTTCGAAATTTTGGTGATATCGCTGCATCAAGGCGACTGACAATTTCGCCTTAGATGGAAAATGGTGATGAATGCTCGCTTTGCGTATGCCAACATCTTCGGCAAGGTCAGCATAGCTGAACCCATCAAATCCTAAAGTGCGCGCTGCATGCTCTGCGGAATTTAGCAAAGCTGTTTTCGTATCCATCGTTGGCATTGTCATCACCTATCTACTTTTGCAAGGTACTTAGTACGTTTTCCGCAGCTTCCAAAGCCCCTTCGAGATATCCCCCGAACTGCGGGGCCAATTCACTGCCAGAAAAAAGCAATTTTTTCCCCCATAGTCCCGTTAGCGCTTCAGGAAGGCCATAAGTTGGGTGGGCATGAAGCGGAGCCATATCCGCTTTGGTCGCTGTGAATGGATCAAAAGCCCAATCCTTGATTAACAAGCGCGTCGGCTGCGCTGCTTTTGGGCCAAATAGTCGCGTCAATTGTGCGATAAGATGCTGACGCAGTGTATCTTTATCTGCACGGCCTTGCGGCGGGACGCCAATAAACCCGAACAAGGCATAAGCCCCCCCCTGTTCAGGTGAGGCGTCGTGAATTTCAACCATAGGCCCAAAACGGCTTTGCGCGTCGCCAGATAGTCCAACTTCGCGCCAAAATGGGGTGTCGTAAGTTGCAATCGCCTTAGCCTGGCCAGCCATCCACGTAGGAATGTTTTGCAACACCATCGTGGCATTTTCCGGCAATGCAGGCGTGAAGCTGAGGTTTGCGGCCACGCGAGGTGGCATGCAGAAGATTACGCGATCAACCCGTAACCTTTCGCGGTTTTTTAATGTCACGTCGATGCCATTGCGTGTCTTTATCAACGCGGTGACCTCTGCGTCCAAACGCACCCTATCTACGGGCAATAAACTAGCTAGTGCATCAATCAATACGCCCAGCCCGCCGACAAGGCGCCAAGATCCTTGCACCGACGAAAGTCCGCGCCCGCGTCGCACCTGCCCCTGTTCATTTTCATAAACAAGGTCGCCAACGGAAAATTGATCTAATTTTGACAAATTCAAACGCTCAATCAAATCAGCGATACGCGGCTGCCCCGGCCAAAACCAAGTCGGGCCCATATCAAACGCGCCACCATCATGGTGTTCTGTCTTGATCCTGCCCCCTAAGCGCGTGCGGGCTTCGACCAAAAAGTAATCTTGCCCCCTTACTTGCAATGCATGTGCAACTGCGAGACCTGACAAACCACCACCGATAATCAGCGTCGTCATGGTTCAAAATCCTTCGGACATAGGTCGAAGGTCTAATTCGTGCGTCCATGTGGATTGTGGCTGATGAGCCAACTGCCAATATACTTCGGCAATGTGATCGGGTTTCATCATCTTAACAGGATCGATGCTATGCAGTTCTCGTGAGCGATCTGTGTCAATGATGCCATCCAAAATGGCATGGCAAACATGAACGCCTTGAGGCTGATATTCGCGCGCCAATGATTGGGTTAAACCGCGAAGAGCAAATTTCGCACTGGCGAAAGCCGCGAATTTAGCGCCGCCGCGCAAGGATGCCGTTGCGCCTGAAACAATGAACGCACCGCCGCCAGCATTTGCCATCGGTGCTAATGTTGATTGCCCGAGCAAAAACGCAGATTGCACCATTGATGTCCATGTTCGTGTGAACTCAGCCAGGCTGGTGTCGCCGAAAGGCGCGATAACCAGTTCTGCCGTATTGTGCACCACGGTTTTCGGGGCACCATGGGTGTTGATGATGTCAGACAATGTAGTGGACACGGCCTCTGCGTTAGCGAGGTCAAGCTTGTGGAATGCTCCAACGTGTTGAGATGGCTTTGTGCGTCCAATCCCCACGACGTCGAACCCACCTCTTTCAAAACGCGCACAGAGGGGTTGGCCAAGGCCAGCCCCCGCACCTGCGATGATTACGTAAGGTTTTTGCATAGCGATTACACCGCTGGTGGTTGCGCATGGATCAGATGACCGGTCTTGATCCAGATCTTTGCGCCATCCTCGCCGGCTGTTGCTTTCAACTGTTGACCTTCTGGTAGGCGCAACCATGCGCCCTTGCTAAGCGTATCACCGCTTTCAGTGACAGAACCGCTGATCACCAGCATTTCGATTCCACCTGCTTCGCCTTTGGTCAGAACAGCATCAACATCTAAATGGTGATATGTTACAACCTCACGGTCATCGCGATGCAATTCAGCAGTTGCCACACCATTCGTGGACGCTGCAAGCTCGTCCGCCATATTTTTGCGAAATTGCGTGCGATCATCCATATCAAATTGCCACAACTTAACGAAAATCGTACATCCAAGATCGGACCCCGGAGTGTGGGAGGTTGTTGGCGGGTTGCGCACATAAGTGCCTTCGGGAAAATCGCCATGCTCATCTTGGAACACTCCATCCAACACGATAAATTCTTCGCCGCCTGTGTGTGTATGCGCCGAAAATTTGCTATCGGGTGCGTAGCGTACGATTGTGGTGGCTCGCGCCACCTCCCCGCCAATGCGGTCGAGCATGCGGCGATCCACGCCGGGCATGGGCGATGCGAGCCAATCCAACTGGTCAGAATGGACAACGACGCGTTCTTTGAAATCAGCATTCAATTCCATTATTTCTTATCCTTTTAGTTCAAGGCGGCATATTCCACGTATCGATCCTTAAACCTACCTATCAGTAGGTAGGTCGTAGAGTCAAGTACCTAAGTTGAGGTACCGCTGATCGATGGGTTACGGTCTGAATAAGATCCGAACGTGTACCGAAAAGGCAGCGCACCAGGCGCACGCACAACTGTTTCGATGCGAATGCGTAGCCCACGACCCATCAGAGGCAATTCACCATTGTTGAGGTCTTCAACCACCTCAGCGGTTCCCTTGATATTCAATAATGTTCCGGTTTCAAAATCAACAAACTGTAGACCAACACGTCCGTCTGTTAGGATATTACCAAAGGTGTTGTAAAAACTGTTCCCTTTGTAGTCAGGGAACTGAACCGTATTATCATCCAGAATACTGACGAAACCCGGGTTTCCACCGCGGTGATTGATGTCTACGCCAGCGCGCGGGTCGTCCCCCAATTGTGCGGCACGAGATGCTATCAATAAGGTATCCGCCTGAGCAATTTGATCTTTGGCGGCATCGCTCAGCATGGCGGTTACGATCGGCGATTCCGGCTGAGTGGGATCAGCAGCCACCTTATTTCGAATCTGAATGTACTTTGGGCAATTTCCATAGCTTTGATCAACATGCATAGACAGCGTGCTCTCATCAACGCCGTCAATGGTTGCGTTTAGGCGGTTGCGTCGCTGCGTCTCGAACTCGATCCCGACAACACTCGTCTTTGCGCCAACAGCAAGGTTTAGATCCGCAGGCTCCCCGGGCAAAGGTTTAGATGTGATTGCCAAAGTTTTATCGTTCGGGGATGCCATGAAGCCCTTGGAGCCTGTTCGCATAATCGCCCAAGGATGGCCCACCGCATCAACAGCGCCAATATGAACGCTTTCCAAATAAGCAAAGAAATCGCGATGTTGTTCGGGCATATGATCGCGGATCATGCGCAGGCCAAGTTGGTGTTGCCGCTCTGCGATATCCAGCTTTTCGTGCAAGCTGCGTTCACCTTGGTGAAAAACGCTAGTTGAATCTGACATGGGGATGCCCTCATTTGGTATACTCTCTAAATCTACCTTCTAATAGGTAGCTATTTAATCTATTGTCAATATCACCACGGAAACCACCCCCAGATCGCGAAAATAGGTGTGGGGATTGAAAATGGAGAAACTATCTTATGAAGTTTTACGACAGCATCGGTTTGCCAAACCCTGACCGCGTTAGAATTGCACTGGCAGAAAAGGGCGTGTTGGATCGGGTGGAGATTGTTCAGGTAAACCTGTGGGAAGGCGAACATAGAACGGCTGCGTTCAAGGCCAAGAACCCAAGCGTTACAGTCCCCCTGTTGGAACTAGATAATGGCGTAGCCATTTCGGAAACTACCGCGATTACTGAATATATTGATCACGCTTTTGAAGGGATTTCTTTGACAGGCGTAAGCCCACAAGAGCGCGCTGTCGTGCACATGATGCAGCGTCGTGGTGAGCAGAAAATCGTAGATGCCATCGGTACTTATTTCCACCATGCAACACTAGGATTCGGGCCGGAAATCGAATTGGATCAAAACCCTGCCTGGGGGCAGACACATCATCAAAAAACCTTGGATGGTATGGGCTATTTCGACACAGTCCTACGCGAAACGCCATTTATTGCAGGCGAGAATTTTTCCATGGCGGATATCACCGTTTTCACGGGTTTGAATTTTTCTGAAACCTATCCGCGGGTTATGATCCCAAGCAATTTAACTGCACTTACCGAGTGGCGAAGCAGAATTGCAGCACGCTCAAGTTGTGCGTTTGTGCCCGACACCCTGAAAGGGCGCCCATGACCTCACCAATCAGAGAAGAGTACTTGATCAAAGACGTCCCCGAATTCCGTAAACGATACGGGGACACGGGTCCACTTGTGTACGACAAGGTTGCTCCTTTCCTGAGTGAGCCAATGCAGGATTTTGTGCGACTGTCACCCTTCTGCGTTGTTTCATCCCAGGATGTAGACGGAAATGCCGATACAACACCCCGCGGTGATCCGGCCGGTTTTGTGGAAATAGTCTCACCCAAACATTTGCTGATACCCGATCGGCCGGGCAACCAGCGGTATGATACGTTCCGGAACGTGCTGACAAATCCGTCAGTGTCTGTGATGTTCATGATACCTGGCGTTCTTGACACATTGCGGGTGAACGGTAAGGGCTACGCAACGCGTGATCCAGAATTGTTGAAACGCTGCGCGATTAAAGACCGCATTCCGCCCGTGGGGCTGTTGATTGAGGTGGAAGAAGCCTACGGACATTGCTCCAAAGCGATCCGTAGGTCAGCGCTATGGGACCCATCCTCACAAATTGATCGAAAACAAGCCCCGAGCTTGGGCAACCTGATGTCCGCCCACCAAAATTATGACCAAAAAAAGCTGGATGAAATGGAAGGCAAAATCAACCGTGACATTCACAAAAACATGTACTGAGCTAACAGGACTAGTCCCGGAAAGATAACATTTGAGTGATCTGGATTTTATTAGTTGCACAATTGACGTCTACCTTCTAGTTGGTAGTCTCGCAATCTAGCAAAAAAGGAAACGACATGATTGGGTATTCTACAATTGGCGTGAAAGACATCGAAAAAGCAAAGAAGTTCTACACAGAGCTCTTTGATGCCGAAATCCAAGTTGACATCGGTCGCTTGGCGATGATTGGCAAAACAATTGAGGCACCGATGATCGCCGTCTGTGAACCCTTCGATGGCAATGCGCCAAGCTGCGGCAACGGCTCTATGGTTGCTTTCGCAGCGTCCTCCAAAGAAGAAGTGAATGATCTGTACAACAAAGCGATGTCCTTGGGTGCTTCATCCGAAGGCGAGCCCGGCCAGCGTATTGATGACGTCTTTTACGGCGCGTATGCCCGTGACCCTGATGGCAACAAAATGGCGTTTTACGTTTTCGGATAGGTGCTGTCGCCACAAACCCATAAATCGGCCCACCTTATTCGATTAAGGTGGGCCTTTTTTCATGATAGGCGTGCGAACCCTTGTACCAATTCTTCGACAATAGCAGCAACGGGTTTAACTTCCCCTGTCCGCCAGCTTTCTCCTGACCACATAGACGCGGAATCTTCAGTGCCTGCCGTGGCTGACTTTAGAAGCGTGAGCGCGAAAATTGCGAAAGGAAATACCGGTACATTGTGGTTTATGGAGCCCATATCGCGAACCAATTTGTTGACGAACCCGCGTGCCGGCCGCCAGGTGAAATTGTCGTGAAGTTACGGCAGGTTGAAGCTCTGATGAGAAAAGGTATGCCCCGGATTGACGCGATCAGTCAGATCAGTGTAACTGAACAAACCTGTTATCGCTGGAAGAAGAAGTATTGCGGAATGGGTACGGAACAACTCAAGGAACTGAAACGGCTGCAGAAAGAGAACGAGCGCCTGCATCGTGCGGTTTTTGACCTGACATTGGATAAGTCGATCCTGAAGGAAGCCGCATCGGGAAACTTCTGAGCCCCTCGCGTAGGCGGGCCTGCATCGATCTTGTTCGTAGTCAGTTCAAGGTTTCTGAACGACGGATCTGTCACGTTTTGGACCAGCACCGATGCACACAACGCTGATTACCGCATGGACGCGCTGACGAAGAACGCTTGATCGCGGATATGATCGAGCTGACGCGCCAGTACGGCCGATATGGTTATTGCCGCATTGCTGCCCTGTTGCGAGATGCAGGCCGGCAAGTGAATGACAAGCTTGTGGAACGTTTGTGGCGGCGCGAGCGGCTTAAAGTGCCCATGAAACCACTAAAGAGAGGCCGGTTGTGGCTGAATGACAGGGCGTGCATCCGGTTGCGTCCTGGGTATCGCAATCAAGTCTGGCTCAACGCCTTAGTGCATCATCGAACCGATGACGGGAAAGCGTTCAGGACACTCAACATTCTGGACGAACACAGCCGTGAATGCTTGGAGATCCGGGTGAAACGAAAGCTGAACTCGACTGAAATCACCGACGCTTTGACAGACCTATTCATTCTGCGCGGCGTGCCTACATCAGGTCTGACGGCGGCCCAGAGTTCATCGCCGAGACCGTCAGAGATTGGATCAAGGCGGTTGGAGCAAAGACCGCATACATCGAGCCAGAATCTCCATGGGAGAACAGACACTGCGAAAGCCTCAACAGGAGAATGCGGGATGAATTGCGGAACAGTGAGATCTTATTCGCGCTCTGGGAGGCCCAGGTCATAATCGAAAGATGGAGGAACCACTACAATACCAAACGACCACACAGTGCATTGGGCCACTGCCCTCCAGCGCCAAGCCGCAGCAGAACGCCTATGTCGAGCGCTACAAACGAACTGTCCGGATAGAATGGCTGGGACGATACCACTTCAACAGCACCGAAGAGGTGCAAAATCACGCAACACGCTGGCTCTGGGCATACAACAACGAAAGGCCAAACATGGGTATCGGCGTGATGATCCCCATACAGAAACTGAAAGCAGCTTAGATTCTAGTGATGCGCCCCTCTAAAAATGGCGGGATTACACACAGCCTGCCTCTTGTATCTCCAAGAATACAAAGGCGATAATTGCCTCGACTTGCTCAGGGGTGAGCGTTGAGATCACACGGGCCTTTTTGGACCACGACATCCCCGTCACAAACGCTCGGACCAAACATAAGATTCAGATCAGAAATCGGGCCAGTCTCTGCGACATCAGCGCAGCTGATGGTCTAAGCAATCTGGCCCTCACGCAAACCTTTCGCGATGTTGTGCGTGATCCCGCCGCCGTTTTTCCAAGGCACATCATTCAAGGCATTTGATCTCAGAATTTGCATCGGTTTTCTCCGTTATGTTGAACCGCCAACCTGTTCTTGTTTCTTCACCGTTTTGCGCGCCGCAAAGTGACATTCACAGCCTTCCGAGAAATCACGCAAGATGCAGCGACCTAAGCCCGAAAACTCCAAATCTGCATGGCCTGCGTTAGATAAATTGTAGAAGCCTATAGATCGCTTGGCGATACGATGTCAGCGGCATCAAACCGGCACAAGTCCAAGGTGTTCCAAAACCCGGTGGCGATGAATGCAATCGATCCCGTCGCCTATTTCGAGCAGGAGAAGCCTGTTTCGGACGCAGCGGCACATGCAAGGCACTGGAGTGGTGCAGAGTGGCACTTTGCCAATAGTTGCAATTCCAAGGCATTCGTGACGAACCCACAAGTCTAGAACACCCTCGAATGGGTCGATTGGTCCAATAGCAGGCCTTCCTTTTTTATGAGCCATGCTGATCTGTTGAAGACGGACACTTGGTCTCCCCGCTATTCTTTGCAGACACGATAGACTTGCCGAACACTCACTCCGAAAGCCTTCGAAAGAGAGTTCACATCTTCTCCGCTCGAATAATCGGCGCGCGAGCATGATGCACTTTTCAATCGTCAAACTCTTTGAACTGCGCCACATGGACCCCTACTGACAAAACGTGTATACGTTAGGCATATCCTGCCAACGTCACTTTTAAGGCCAACCAATTCTCATAACACAATCAGTAATGTGAATTTGCTGGGTTGTTTGAGAGTGACAAAGAAAGAGCCGTATCTGCCTGAGGCGGCTTCAATTCTTCCCTGGCTGTTTGAAATTCAACGCATAGCCTTCATTTAGCGCCATTGAAGAGCAGTAAGCTAAATTATCACATCACCCACCGGCGGAGGCCCTGCCCCGCATTCTCGCCGCAGGACGCCGCTTTAAAATGCCGGGTGTGCTGCGCATGTTCGTGGTGTGCCCCATCGGGTGGTCCGGTTTGATTGTTAGAGCATCGTGGGCCTCTGGTCCATCGCGCCGATTGTTTCTGGCGCAGGTGGCCGATAGCCAAGACGCTGCTCGTCAGCACGGCCCCGTGGCACCTTGCACTGCGTGGATCGGTGCTGACCCAAAGCGCGGCAGGCGCGGCGCTCGGGTACACCAAGCTCCTGCCGCACCTGGTCGACGCATTTGCGGCGACGTGAAGGGCTCAGAAGTTTCCCTTTGCCGCCTCGGTCAAAATGAGTTTGTCCAAAGTCAAATCAGACACAGCCCGCCGCAGCCGTTGGTTTTCCCTCTCAAACTCCTTCAGACGCGCCAACTGTGATCGTTGCATCCCGCCATACAGCTTTCGCCATCGATAAAACGTCTGTTGCGTCACACCGATCTGGCGCACAGCTTCGGCAATCGTCGCCCCTTGTCCCTGTAGAACTTCAACCTGCCGAAGCTTCGATACAATCTCTTCAGGCTTTTCTCGTTTTCCAGCCATCACTGATCCTCCAATTTGCGGGACAAAACTATCCCAGTTGGTGGACCACTTTCAGGGGGCTACTCTAGGAGGCGTTGACATCAGCTATGTTTGGCCCCGTGAAGGTAGGTTGTATCTCTCTGTGATCCTGGAACTGCATTCTCAGCGGT
>CANMIX010000015.1 GCA_947497985.1 uncultured Paracoccaceae bacterium | reverse complement strand
GAAACCATCGTCCAGATGGACCCAAGGCCGGTCATGCACTAACAATCAAATTGGACCACTCAGGTGGGGCTGACCAGCGGCTTGGATCATTTCCAAGGGTCGCAAGACATCACGCCACGCAGTGCCACCGCGTGCTACGCTGTCGAAAACAGTGTAGCAAACACCTGCGAAATGTCAAATTAACACCCAATATCAACAACTTAAGAACAATAAAGCAACCGTGACCAATCAAAACGTCACGCACGGATTTCCACACAGCAACACGCTTTTTTATGCAGGGTGGTAGCTAGGTGGTTGCTAGAAAGAAAAAATGGGCTAGCGATATCCCGCTAACCCATTGAAATCTCTGGTGCCCCCACACGGACTCGAACCGCGGACCTACTGATTACAAATCAGTTGCTCTACCAGCTGAGCTATAGGGGCGTTGGGGGAGCTCGTACCGTATTGATTTGGGGGCTGCAAGAGACAATTGCCCAGAAAATTCGAAAATTCGACACGGCCACGTATCACTGCCGCAAAAAGCCAGTCTGAAATTTGACCCGTCCCCACCAAGGGGCTATGGCTGGAAAGAACGACAGGTTTTTGAAAGTCCTATTTATGAAGGTAAACATTCATTGTGGCGCGCACGCGACCGAGGAAGACCGGTTGATGAAAAGTTTACTGCGCAACAAGGAAATCTTTGTCAAAACCCGAACCGCTGTCCCTGGTCCTGGAAAATATCGTGACCTGATCAAAGGTTGCATTGCTGCGATGGAAGAAGGACGACCTGCGGATGCACAAGGACAGACCTTGTGGGATGCGATTTTGGACGGGGAAGATGCGGACCGCGTGATCCTGTCCAACCCACATTTCTGGGGATCCCAGCGCATGGCGCTGAGCGACAACCAATTGTACCCCCACGCCGAACAACGCATGTCCTATTTGAAGCAGCTTTTTCCCCAAGACGACCTGCATCTGCACCTGTCCTTACGCAGCCCCGTTGGATTTATCCCGGCCCTCCTAGAGAAGGCCAACCACCAGCGCAAACGCGAGCTGCGGCGCGACAATGACCCGTTGCGCATTCGCTGGTCGGAACTCCTGCTGCGCCTGCGCCGGAACTTTCCCGACATCCCGATCACCGTTTGGTGTTACGAAGATCTGCCGATGATCTGGGCCCAAGTCATCCGTTACATGGGTGGGATTGAACCAGGCGCGCGGATCAACGGTGGGATGGATCTTTTGTCCGCGATCATGTCCAAAGAAGGCATGCAGCGCCTGCGGGCCTATATGCATCAGCATCAGGATCTAAACGAAGAGCAAAAACAGCGGGTCACGTTGGCTTTTCTCGACAAATACGCGCTGGATGATGAGGTCGAAGAAGAGCTCGACATGCCCGACTGGACGGACAGTATTATCGAGGACGCCTCGGATGCTTATGACCGCGATCTTGAGCTTATCGACCAGTTGGACGGCGTCACTCTTATTTCCACCTGACACCGTCTTTTCCTTCCCCCTGCCCTCGTGGAAATCCTGACATATGACCGAAGCCGCATTTAACATCGTTGTTGTCGCCCAGGCTGGCCGCTTGCAGTATGAAGCGCTGCTGTTTGCCGCCTCCTTGCGGCAGATGTCGCCGGATTTTTCAGGCAAGCTGTTTGTGGCCACGCCCCAGCCCAACGACCTGTGGCCCCGTGATCCAAGCCTGCGCGATGGCGCGGTGCTAGAGACCTTTTCCCGCCTCAACGCCACGATATTGCCGTTTGGAAACAAGGTCTTTGGCGCAAGCTATCCACACGGCAATAAAATCGAGCTGCTGCAGGCCCTGCCCGCCGGTGAGCCGTTTGTATTCTTTGACAGCGACACGCTGATCACCGGCGACATCACCAAAGTCCCGTTTGATTTTGACCGCCCGTCAGCCTCGCTGAACTGCACCCAGACCTGGCCCAAACCAACGCTTTATGGCCCCGGCTACACCGGCATCTGGAAATCGCTCTATGACCGGTTTGGGCTTGATTTTGACACCAGCCTGGATCTGGATCAGCCGGATGAGTTCTGGCGGCGTTACCTCTATTTCAACGCCGGTTTTTTCTTTGGGTCCTGCCCCGCAAAATTTGGCGCGCTGTTCCTCGACTATGCGCGCACCATCCGGGATGATCCGCCGATCGAGCTGGTGGGACAACCTTTGGACCCCTGGTTGGATCAGGTTGCCCTGCCCCTGGCGATCCACGCGTTAGGGGGTGGCCGCGACAGCTTGCCAGCAGGGTATCTGGACGGGGACGTCAGCTGCCATTACCGCCTGTTCCCCCTGCTTTATGCGCGCGAAAGCGACCGTGTGGTTGAGGTTTTGGAACAGGTCGCGGCCCCCAATTGGTTGAAAAAAGTCCTAAAGTCCTATGAGCCGATGAAGCGTATGATTTACCAGGGCAAGGGTCACAAAGTCCGCGCCTTGTTTGATCGTGACAACCTGCCGGGGCGCGAACAGGCAATCCGCAAGTTGATCAAAGCCGAAGGGTTTTGGATCCGCTAAGACTTTTGGTGCAGACCGCATCCGCGCGCCAACTATTGAATGCAATGCATACGACGCATACCCTCTCGCCAGAGTGACAGGGAGGTTTATGAGTCATGACAGATGGTAACACGTATGGGTTCGACACGCTGCAAGTTCACGCAGGCAGCCAACCCGATCCCGCAACTGGCGCCCGCCAGACCCCGATTTACCAAACCACAGCCTATGTGTTTCGCGATGCGGAACACGCGGCCAAACTCTTTAATCTGGAAGAAGTCGGCTATATCTACTCCCGCCTGACCAATCCAACTGTCTCTGCCCTGCAAGAACGGATTGCGGTGTTGGAAGGTGGCGCTGGTGCAGTGTGCTGCTCGTCAGGCCACGCGGCGCAGATCATGGCGCTGTTCCCCTTGATGGGACCGGGTTGCAATGTGGTTGCCTCGACCCGTCTTTATGGTGGCACCGTGACCCAGTTCAGCCAGACCATCAAACGCTTTGGCTGGTCCGCGAAATTTGTCGATTTTGACGACCCGGCTGCGGTTGCGGCAGCCATTGATGACAATACGCGCGCAGTCTTTGGCGAATCCATTGCCAACCCCGGCGGCTATGTCACCGATATCCGCTCTATTGCCGATGTAGCCGATGCGGCGGGCATTCCGCTGATCATCGACAATACCTCCGCCACACCATATCTGTGCAACCCGATCAAGGATGGCGCGACGCTGGTCGTGCATTCGACCACCAAATACCTGACCGGCAATGGCACTGTGACCGGTGGCTGCGTTGTGGACAGCGGCAAATTTGACTGGTCCGCCAACGACAAATTCCCATCTCTGTCACAGCCCGAACCCGCCTATCACGGGTTGATCTTTCACGAGGCTTTGGGTCCGATGGCCTTTACCTTCCATTCTATCGCCATTGGCCTGCGTGATCTTGGCATGACTCTGAACCCGCAAGCGGCGCATTACACGTTGATGGGGATCGAAACCCTGTCGCTGCGGATGGAGCGCCATGTCGAAAACGCGGTCAAAGTTGCCAGCTGGTTGGAACAACATCCAGCGGTGGAATATGTCACCTGTGCCGGGCTAAAGTCTTCGCCCTATTACGAACGCGCGCAACGCTGCTACCCCAAGGGCACAGGCGGTTTGTTTACCTTTGCACTGAAGGACGGCTATGATGCCTGCGTCAAACTGGTGAATGCGCTGAACCTGTTCAGCCATGTGGCCAATCTGGGCGATACACGATCCTTGATCATCCATTCAGCGTCCACAACCCACCGGCAGTTGACACCGGAACAACAAGAGGCCGCCGGGGCAAACCCCAACGTCGTGCGCCTGTCGATTGGCATTGAAGACGCCAAGGATCTGATTGCAGATCTTGATCAGGCAATTGCGGCTGCAACGGCCTAATGGTTTTAATGCGGGCGCGCCATTGTGTGGTTGCGCCCGCCTTTGCTTTATTCGTTCACGTTCAGATCAAACACAACCGAGACCGAGTGGTTGAACTCCAGCGTCCCTGGCGCGATGGGGACAAAATCGCTGCGCGCGGCTTCCATGGCCATCATCTGCCCACCGTGATGCCCGCCTTGATCGGTGATCTGGCGCACCGGGCCCAATTCGGCACCAGCTGCTTCGCTCAGCAATTTGGCCTTGGCCACAGCGTCTTGAACCGCCGCTACGCGCAGCGCGTCTTCCAACGCGTCTGTATCGTGCACGCCAAAGCGTAAGCCTCTGAAATGATTGGCACCAACCGCCAGAACCCGATCCAAAACGGGACCAACGCTGTCCAGGTCGAACAGGCGGATCGTCAGCATGTTTGACGCCTCGAACCCCACAACGTGACGCCGTCCCTGACCATTCACCGTGCGGTCTTGTTCCCAACGCGGCGATAGGCTCAGCTGGCTGGTCTGCATATTCTCGGACGCGATCCCCGCTTCGACCAATGTGTCGATCACCGCCACCATCTTGCGCGAGGTGGTTCGCATGGCGGTCTGCGCCTCTTCATCAAAACTGCTCACGCCAAGGGTCAAGGTCGCCATATCCGGTACAGCCGTGATTTTCGCCTCACCGCTCACCTGAATTTTGCGCAAATGCGCGACAGCTGATTCCGCCAAAACCGGCTGCGTGGTCGCCAAAACACAAAAGGACACAACCGCCGCAGGGGCCAGTTTTCGATACCAACTCTGTTCCATCAGGAACCCTCCTCAATAACAGTACAAATCAAGGCAACCCTCCGCCACTTTACAAGGGTCACGCGTGTCTTGTTCTTTAACTTTTGCACCACCTTGGTTAAGATGCGACGATAAAAGAAAGCCCCAGCATGTTGCGCAGGCTCACAATAAAAATGATGGTTTGACGGCGGAATGAAACCGAGTTTTGCACTCTCCTTGTCATCGACAGGCATAACCCTCTTGCACCGTGCGTCAGGGGGATGGCGCAATGTGGGGACGGTCCCATTTGACAGCCCCAATCTGGAGACGGATCTGGCTGAATTGCGCACCAAAGGGTTGGACTATGCCAGCCCGATGAGCTGCAAACTGATCCTACCCAATGATCAGATCCGATATCTGACGCTGGACACCGGTGACATCAGTGATGAAACACGCCTGGCCGAAGTCCGCCTCGCCTTGGCTGACGCCACGCCCTATGAGCTGCACGAACTGGCCTTTGACATCAGCGCCGATGGCACGCGCACCCACACGGCGGCTGTGGCATATGAGACCCTGCAAGAAGCGGAATATTTCGCGCAAACCCATGGGTTCACCCCTGCAAGCTTTGTGGCGCAGCCGGGCGAACATGGATTCCTAGGTGAGCCGTTCTTTGGTGCGGCGGCAGCCATGCAAGGCGCCGAGGTGACACCTGACGGTATCGCCGTCGTTGACATCGGTCCCGCCGTCCTGCCGGAACCTGAACCCGCTGTAGAAACGGTTGAAACCACTGAACGATCTGACGTCGACGAAGATGCGGTGCAGGAACCTGAGCTGCCCGAAACCCCAGGCTCCGCGACACCAGAGGTCCAAGCCGATACAGACCCAATGGACGCGGAGCCAAGTGATGTTGGCTCAAGTGACTTTGGCCGACGTGATACGGGCCCAAGTGATCTAGACATCCCAACCGCCGACGATCTGGAAGATGAACTGGCTCCACAATCCGCTGCTGACCTGACCAAGGCTTCGAGCGAAACAGCACCAGAGCCTGCTGAGGCTGAGGCTGAGGCTGAGGCTGAGGCTGAGGCTGAGGCTGAGGCTGAGGCTGAGGCTGAGGCTGATAGTAAACCATCCGACACGGCGTCAAGTGAGGTTTTATCCAAACAAGAAGACGACGCGCCTGTGGCGTCGGATGTGCCAACCCCACCACGGCGCCCAACCGTCGAAGATGTTGCCGCGCAACTATCCGCCCGTGCGGCCCAAGCTTTGGCGCGCGATGACCTGCCGGACAAAGTCTCCCCACAGGAACCAACAGGCCTGCCAGAATCGCTGGACTTTAGCGCGGTTACCAATTTGGCAGCCCCTACAAATGCTGGCCCTGTGCCCAACGTCGGCACCCCAGACGCAGGCCTCGAAACGTCAAAAGAAGCCAAAGAAACGCCCGAGGATGCGCCCAAACCTCCAATGGTTGGCTTTATCAGCCGGCGCACTGCCAGCCCGGATTTGGGTGCTGCACAGCCTGTGCCATCTGCACAACGCCCGGCCTCACGCATTCCAACCCTTTCCGCCATCCGTTCAACAAGCACACCAGCCGGCGCGACCGCTCCCGAGGCGTCAACAGCGCCACAAGTGACCGCCAAAGCGTCGAAACCACCTGTGACCGACCCGCTCGCAGCGGCGCGTATGTTGACCCAAGGCGATCCCGCAGAAAAACCCGCTGCTGGCGCAGTTCTGGCACAGATCAAACCCAAACAAATCGCGGTCCCTGCCGGCTCCCAAGCTGCACGTGACGCTGTCGCAGCCCGCGCAGAGTATGAGGCGGAAAAGTCCGGAAAAACCTCGGCGGTTGCACGGGCAATTGGCGGAAAACCCCGGTTCTTGGGGCTGATGCTGACCTCGTTGCTACTACTGTTTATGGCAGTGATCGCGGCCGTGGCTTTTTGGTCCGACGCGCGATTTGATGACATAGATCCCGCGTTTGAAACACCAACGCCAACACTCCAGCTGCCGGAATCTGCTGACACGTCACGCGACACCACGCCGCCAGAGGCGCAACCCACCGCCCCAACGGGCGCATCCAACGAGGATGCGGTCCCGGCTGGGGATACGGCCCCAATTGAACCGCCATTCCTCAGCGAAGCACCCGATGCGACACCCGCTGTGGAGCAGAACCCGCCTGTGACCGAAACCTTACCGAACCCTTCTCCAGAACTAAGTCCCACCGACACGGCGGTTCTGGACGCGCTGCACTCAGAAGACATTGCAGCACGTCCCGAGCCGCCGGAGACGGAAGAAAACCCCGTTGCCGAACGAGTCTTGCCGCAAGAAACCTCGACACTTGACGGTACGCAATTGGCACAGCCAGAGATCGAAGCACCACTCGATCCAGAAGCAGAAGCCGACGCACTTGCTCTGCTCGACTCGGGCCCGATCACAACACCCGAATTGGATGAACGGTCGCATCGCACAACATATGCAGCGACCGGTATTTGGCAGAAAATCCCCGAAGGGTTGGAACCGGACGTCAGCGCCAGTCGTGCGGATTTAGATGACATCTATGTTGCCTCCATCGACAACAGCGACTTGGCACGCGATTCGATCGCGCTGCCGAACGCCACCCGTTTCTCCACCGATCGGATCCAGAACGCCTTGCCTTCCCCGGTGCCTGCCAACAGCGAATTCGACCTGGACGCACGCGGACTAGTTGTAGCCACCCCTGAAGGGGCGCTAAACCCCGATGGCATAACAGTATTTCTGGGTCGACCCGTCAAAGTTCCGCCCGAACGTCCAGAGTTTGAACCAACTGTCGAAGCTCCCGTCGCGCCGCAAATCGCACGCGTCCGCCCTCGCCCACGCCCAGCGGATCTACAAGATCGAGCCGAGCGGGCACGATTTGGCGGGCTGAACCTGGAAGAGCTTGCCAAGGTACGCCCACGCGCGCGCCCCGCCGGATTGGCACCAACTGCACCCGTCGTGGTCGAAACCGTGGATCCGCCTGTTGAAGAGACGGCGACGGATCTGCCGCCTGCCACCGCGCAGGCAGTTGGCAACTCTGTCCTTCCCCGGTCGCGCCCTGCGAACTTTCAGCGCCTTGTCGCCCGGGCTGAGGCAACCCCGCAACCCGTCGCCGCC
This sequence comes from uncultured Paracoccaceae bacterium, assembly GCA_947497985.1. Lineage (GTDB taxonomy): Bacteria > Pseudomonadota > Alphaproteobacteria > Rhodobacterales > Rhodobacteraceae > Epibacterium. The sequence continues at coordinate 129,971 of CANMIX010000015.1, read as the reverse complement.
GCTGCCCCTGTGGCGAGCGTTGCCAGCGTGGCGCCAAGCATCCCGTCCAGCGCAAATGTTGCTCGCGAAGCCACAGTTGCCAATGTGATCAACCTACGAGAATTGAACCTGATCGGCATCAGCGGCTCGGCTGCTGATCGGCGTGCCTTGGTGCGCCTGCCCTCGGGTCGTGTTCGCCGAGTAAAGGTTGGCGACAACATTGACGGCGGCCGCGTCACCGCCATCGACAACCAGCGCCTGCTGTACCAAAAACGCGGTCGCAACCTCACGCTACGCCTGCCCAACGGTTGATCATAAAAAATCCGTGATCCTTGGGGCTTAATGTTCAATCCTTGTCGTGCCAAACCCACGCCTTGGTTGATGCCAGTCGTCGTCAACATATTGCGGGCAATCGATAATTCAGGCGTCTCGATGCCTTCGAGCAATTGAAAATTTTCGACGTTACATGTTGCATTTGTACGAATAGACATTCCCTCCTTAACGGCTTGGGAACACTTAGTCTTTAGACCACGGGGTAACTTACCCTATAGGATGGAATTTGCCGTGTCATATGTGGATCGCCGTATAGAACAGCGCCCCAAAAGTGGTGAAGCTCCCTTTGCTCTGAACGAAGTTTTCTTTTCCCGCACGGATGACCGGGGAATTATTCGCGCAGGCAACTACGTGTTCAAACGCGTCTCCGATTACAGTTGGGACGAACTTCTGGGCGCACCACATAAGGTAATTCGCCATCCTGACATGCCACGGGGTGTTTTCCATCTGTTTTGGGAGACGATCAAACAAGGCAAGATCATGGGGGCCTATGTCAAAAACCAGTCAAAAGACGGTTTGCATTATTGGGTCTATGCCGTTGTTGTGCCCTGCGGCGACGGCTATCTTTCCGCACGCATTAAACCCACCAGCAAGGTCTTTTCCGAGATCCAGCGCGACTATGCGGAACTGCTGAAAGCCGAGCAGGAATATGGCTTGGAACCAGAAGACAGCGCCGCGAACCTGATGGAAATTTTGAAGACCAAAGGGTTCAAGACCTACGAGGAATTTGCCCTTCATTCCCTGTGCGAAGAGTTGCTGGCCCGCGAAGCTGGCCTTGGCAATTCCAAGTGCCTCAAGGTGGACCACCTGCGCAAAATGCTCGCCGATGCCAGCACGCTTGTGGAAGAGACCGAGGGCTTGGTCCAGGATTTCGAAGCGATGAATACCATTCCCCATAACTTGCGGGTTATCGCGTCGCGTATCGAACCCTCGGGGGGGCCTGTAACCGTTCTTTCGCAGAATTATGGCGCGATGTCGCGCGAGATGAGCGATTGGTTTTCGGCCCATGTCATGGGGAAAGACAGCAATTTTGCCGCCCTTCAAGACAGCGTTCAAAACAGCCTGTTTGTTGAGTGCATGGTCCGCATTCTGACGGAATGTAATGACCAACTGCAAAACGAACGCCGCCAGTTGAAAGATATCGACATGAAGGCCGAGCGTGAGATTCTGGCAGACTTGGTGACCAGCCAGACCAAAGACGCGCAAGCAGGCATGCAACAGGTCGACACCGAAGCCGACCGCATCCTGCGCGCGTGTCAGGTAATGCACCGTCACTTCTTGGGCCTAAGCTCGACCCGCGTGCTGTGTAAAATCGAAAGCGCGCGTTTGCCGGAATCTGGTGAAACTCTGTCGGACATCATCGACCAGCTTGGCAACTTCCAGGAGCGGATCTCGCAACGTTTGGAGCGGATTGCGAACCTCAGCACCGAAATCCGCACTGTGGAAGCCCAGTAAAGCATCAACCGTCGGACGTGCCAGCGGACCCCTGTCTTTAAGTGGTCCGCCTGCGGTATGGTCACAAGTCTTGCCGAACGGCACCTCCTACCGGCAAGACAGCCGATAGGAGCAAATCGCACAGGTCTCATGCCATCAAACTGTAAACCGGCCACCGGGACCGCGTTGCATTGACCACGCGCAGAGGCAAACCGCCCACCTGTCAGTTAAACCGTTGCCCCATGCCCCGTTACCTTGCCATAACGGATACATGGAAAGTTTTCTGTACCAAGCCTCCATTTACCTGGCCGCCGCCGTCATCGCCGTTCCCCTGTCTGCACGCTTAGGGCTCGGTTCCGTGCTCGGCTACCTTGCAGCTGGGATCATCATCGGACCGATCTTGGGTCTGGTCGGCGCAGAAACCGAAGATCTGCAACATGTTGCGGAATTTGGCGTCGTGATGATGCTGTTCCTCATCGGTCTGGAACTGGATCCTCGCGCCCTTTGGGCGATGCGACATAAGCTGTTGGGGCTTGGAGGGGGGCAAATCCTTTTTAGCACGCTGTTGTTGATGGGCGCATCACTGGCTGCTGGCCTGACTTGGCAAATGGGATTGGCCATCGGACTTGCCCTCTCGCTCTCTTCCACCGCGATTGTGCTGCAAACCCTGTCCGAGAAAGGCCTGATGCAAACCGGAGGCGGCCGCGCGACGTTTTCTGTTTTGCTGACACAAGACATCGCCGTCATTCCAATCTTGGCCATGTTGCCGCTGCTCGCCGTCGGTCAATCGCCTAAGTTTGCACCAGACGGATCCATCGCGCGCGGGCTGGAGCATGAAACAGGTCACGGCGGCGACCACGGCTTTGACCTCTCTCTGGTGGACGGCCTGCCCGGTTGGGGCGTCGCCTTGGTTACGCTCGCCGCGCTGGCGGCCGTTATTCTGACCGGTATCTATCTGACACGACCTGTCTTTCGCTTCATACACGCCGCCAACCTGCGCGAGATGTACACAGCCCTTGCGCTACTGATCGTTGTCGCCATCTCCTTTCTTATGACACTGGTCGGCCTGTCCCCAGCGCTTGGCGCATTCTTGGCGGGGGTGGTTCTCGCGAACTCTGAATTCCGTCATGAAATCGAAAGCGACCTTACCCCCTTCAAAGGGCTGCTTCTGGGGCTGTTCTTCATCACAGTGGGCGCAGGTATCAACTACCACCTGTTTCTGGCCAACCCCGGGGATCTGATCGGGTTGGCCGTATTGGTCATTCTGGCCAAAGGAGCGGTGCTTTTTGTGGTCGGGCGCATGTTCGGCCTACGGCAACGCAATCACTGGCTGTTCACCCTTGGCCTTGCCCAGGCGGGAGAATTTGGCTTTGTTCTGCTGGCCTTTATCAACCAGCTCTCGATCCTGCCCGATAGCCTGTCGGAGAAGCTGCTCTTGGTGATTGCACTGACGATGCTGATCACGCCGCTTCTGTTTATCATCTATGATCGCCTGTCGCGGCAAATGCGCGAAAGCACACCAGAACCCGATGCCGATGAAATTGACGAGGTCGGCCCGGTGATCGTGGCTGGCATCGGCCGTTTTGGGCAGATCGTCAACCGGCTGGTGCGCGCCAGCGGCTATAACACTGTGGTGCTGGACAGCGATATCGAGACAGTGCAACTGATGCGGCGGTTCGGGGTCAAAAGTTTTTTGGGCGACCCCACCCGACCTGAGCTGTTAAAGGCCGCCGGTATTGCCAAGGCCAAGGTGCTGGTCGTGGCGCTTGACGATCCCGACTACACCACGCGACTGACTGACTATGCCCGGCGCACCTATCCGGACTTGCATATTATTGCCCGCGCCCGCGACCGTCATCACGTCTATGACCTCTATAAAGCCGGAGCGGATGATATTGTACGCGAGATGTTTGACAGCGCTCTGCGTGCGGGACGTTATGTTTTGGAAAATGTCGGGCTGACTGAATACGAGGCCGCCCAGGCCGAGCAGACGTTTTTTGCCCATGACCGGAAAACCGTACGGGACCTGGCTCAGCATTGGGACCCAGAACGCCCAGCCAGCCAGAACCCGGAATACATCGCCCGCGCCCGCGAGCTGGAGAAAGATCTGGAAACCGCGCTATTGGAACTGGTCGAACAAAAAGTGCGCGACACCGGGTGACGCGCACATTGGTAATTTAGGACTGCTTTGCGCGGGTTAACCGTCGCTCACGCCGGCTTCGTCAAATGTGGCCATGCCGCTGTGGCACGCCAAGGCCCCGCGCAAAATCTGGATCGCCAATGTCCCGCCAGAGCCTTCACCCAAACGCATATCCAACGACAACAGTGGCACTTTGCCAATCCGTTCCAACAGCGCGTGATGCGCAGCTTCGGCGCTGACATGCCCGGCCACGGTGTGGTCCAACGCGCCCTCAACCGTCTCTGCCAGACAGGCGGCGGCCGCACAGCAGATAAAGCCATCCAGGATAACCGGAATACGCAGCATCCGCGCCGCGGCGATTGCACCGATCATGCCCGCGATCTCACGCCCGCCCAAACGGGTCAACGCATCAAGCCCGTCGTGGATCTGATCCGCATGGACCGTCACCCCTTCTTCGACAATTCGCGCCTTGGAGGCGAGGCCATCGTTGTCTACACCTGTCCCGCGGCCGGTCCAATCGCAGGCAGACCCACCAAACAAAGCATAACACAGCGCGGCAGCAGCCGTCGTATTGCCAATCCCCATTTCGCCAACCACCAGGAGATCAGCAGCAGGGTCCACAGCTTCCCAACCAACAGACAAGGCGGCCAGGACTTCTTCTTCGCTCATTGCAGCGTCTTGGGTGAAATCCTGTGTCGGCCGGTCCAGCTGCAACGCCACGACATCGAGCTGCGCACCGACAAGACGCGCCAGTTGGTTGATCGCCGCACCGCCACGTTCAAAGTTCTGCACCATCTGCTCGGTAACTTCGGAAGGAAAAGCCGAAACACCACGTTGCGCAACACCGTGGTTGCCGGCAAAAACGATCACCTGCGGCATCCCCAACTGAGGTCGCAGATTCCCGCGCCAGCTGGCATACCAAATGGCCAGATCTTCCAAACGACCCAGCGATCCCGATGGCTTTGTCAGCTGACCATTCAGCACCGCAGCGGCAACTTCGGTATCACTATCTATTCCAGGCGCTGCGGCAAGCAGCGCTTTGAACTTCGTCAGAGAGGTAAGCTGTGGAAGCATTCCCGGCCCTCATTGCAACTTTATTTCGAACAGGCTTTAACCGGTCACGTCTTCTTTATCCATCGCTGGCGCGCAATCAAACACCAACAAAGGCTCAAATAGGATGAAAACCGACATCAGGTTACGCGACATTATAGTATCCTTGCTCCTGCTTACACGGTTGCCGGTTCCAAAAGTTCCTGACAGCGATTTTGACCGGCAAGCCCAAGCGGTATGGGCTTTTCCCGTCGTTGGCGTGATCATTGGCTGCTTCACAACCTTAACAATATTGATTTTGCAACATCTTGGCCAGCCAGATGCGGTTTGCGCAGGGTTGGCGCTAACAATATGCGTATTTTTTACTGGCGCGATGCATGAAGACGGGCTTGCAGACACCGTTGATGGGTTTTGGGGCGGTTATACAAAAGAACGACGTCTAGAGATTATGAAGGACAGCCATATTGGCACCTATGGCGTTCTGGCTCTGATTCTCTCGTTGGGGCTACGCTGGGTAACGTTAGCAGCACTGATTGCTTCTGTCGGAGCCTGGGTAATGATCCCAATCGCCACCCTATCACGTGCCGCAATGCCGCTTTTGATGGTATCCATGCCGAATGCACGCGATGATGGCCTGTCACACCATGTGGGAACGCCCAGCCGCCGGTCGGCTGCTCTGGGACTTATCCTTGCCACCGGCGTGGCCTGGGCCGCCCTTGGTGTAGGACCAGCGTTGGCCTGTATGGCCGCCAGCGCGCTTGGCCTTTTCGGGCTATATCATTTGATTAGGTGGAAAATCGGCGGACGTACTGGCGACACGCTGGGTGCGGCACAACAAATCACCGAACTTCTGTGCCTCCTTACGTTGGTCAGCCTGGCATAGACAACGCAAAAGAAAACCCACCGCCCGCAGAAACAGGCGATGGGTCTAAATTCAAATCTTCGATTGAGATTAGGCAGCAGCCGCGCGTGATGTCAGAACATCGTCGACCTTGCGCGCCGCCAGAACCTCATCATTGCCGCCAACAGCCGCAACTTCGCGGGTCAGACGCTCCAAGGCTGCTTCATAAAGCTGACGCTCAGAATAGCTCTGCTCGCGCTGATCATCGGCGCGGTGCAGGTCGCGGACAACCTCGGCAATCGCAATCAGGTCGCCCGAGTTGATCTTTTGCTCATATTCCTGGGCGCGACGCGACCACATGGCACGTTTGACTTTGGCTTTGCCCTTCAGGGTTTTCATCGCCTGTTCAATCACATCAGGAGAGCTGAGAGAACGCATGCCAACTTCAACGGCCTTGTTGGTCGGAACCCGCAGCGTCATCTTGTCTTTTTCAAAGGTGATGACAAAAAGTTCCAGCGCGAAACCTGCCACTTCTTGTTCTTCAATCGAAATGATCTGTCCCACACCATGCGCCGGGTAGACGACATATTCATCGGGGCGGAACTCGAGCTTCTTCGATTTGGTCATATAGGTCTTTCCTCACTTGCGTACCGGTTCCACCGGCTTTTGAAGGACACTCAGTCCAACAGACACACCAAGCTGGCAAACACGCGTTGCCCGCATCGGTTATGGTGCTGAACATGAACAAACGCTGCACGACTTCCCCCATCGCCCAGCCAGCGGTCCCCTACGAAACATTCTAGATCAAACGATTATACCACAAAAAAAGAGCCCCTAAAAGGCGCTCCTCTTTTCGAAAGCGATTTAACAAGGCGAACTCAACCAATGGCAGATTGCCTATTCTGCGCCGCAGAATGTCGCAGGCGCAGAAATTAGTGCAGTCTCTGTGACTTAACCGCCTTCGCCGGGCGCTTCAGAGAAATACTTCTCCAGCTTGCCTTCTTCGCCGTCTTTCTCTTCGTGGCCGGGCATCGGGTCCTTCTTGGACACGATAACAGGCCAGAGTTCAGAGTATTTGCGGTTAAATTCAACCCACTTATCCATCTCTGGATCGGTGTCGGGGCGAATCGCATCCGCAGGGCATTCCGGCTCACAGACGCCACAGTCGATGCATTCGTCCGGATGGATCACCAAGGTGTTCTCACCCTCGTAAAAGCAATCCACCGGGCATACTTCGACACAATCGGTGTATTTGCATGCGATGCAGTTATCTGTAACGACGTAAGTCATCGGATCTTGGTTCCATTCGTCTGTTTGGCGTCTAGCTAATCCAGCTTGCCTGGTTCTTCAAGGGATCAATAGGTGTCCCGACCACGAGTAAGATCAAGCGCTCTGCGCTCTTTCTTATCAGGACGCCCCTTTCCCTCAAAACGCGGATTTTTCGGCACAGCGTCCCGCCACTCGGTTTTGTCTAAATACAAGGTTTGCGCTTCTTTAGCGGGTCCACGTCGTTCGCCAAGCTGCAAAACCTCAACCACACGGACTTGTGAGCCTTTTGAAAAAGTCAGCACATCGCCTGCGGTCACGTTCTGTGCGGGTTTCAGAGCCTTTTGCCCATTCAGACGCACATGACCCGCACCAACTTCTTTTGCGGCCAGGCTGCGGGTTTTGAAAAACCGCGCATACCATAGCCACTTGTCGATGCGGATCTTGGCAACTGGATCGGCCATTTTGGCTTAATCGCCTTTGGTCAGCCCCATAAGCGCTGCGGCAAAGGGGTTGTCCGGGTCGATGGCTTTTTCCTTACGCGGAGGTCGAGACGAGAATGTCTTGGCCCCTTGGTTCTGACGTGGGCCACCCTTTTTGCCGGGCTTGCCGCCCTTGGGTTTGCCTTTGCCACCACCACGCGACTGACGATCACCTTGGCGTTCACCGCCGCCGCTGCGCTCGCCCTGTGCGGCGTCATTGCGACGGCCACGACCAGCGTTCTGGCGGTTGTTGTTGCGGTTTCCACCCCAGGTGAAGGTGTAAAAGACTTCGATCTCAGGCTCAGCCTCGGCGACCGGAGCAGCCTCTTCAACAGGTGCTTCAGCTGCAACGGGTTCTGCCGCGGTGGCCGCTTCGGGTGCAGGCTCCGCCTCTGCGGCAGGCGCGTCATCAGCGACGGTGCCCTCAGCAGGTGCCTCTGTCGCGTCAGCCGCCAGTGTCTCAGCAGCAGGCGCCTCTGTTGCAGGCGTTTCTGTCGCAGATGTTTCCGCAACCGGAGCCGCTTTGACCTTTTGGCGTTCGCCTTTTTCGGCGCGATATCCCAGCCCCTGCATCAGAGTCGAGAACTGCTCCAGCGTCATGCCGGTGATCGACAACATATCGGCCTTGGCTTCAAAACCGCCACGGCTGTCTTCATTGCGCAGCATATCTGCCAGACGTTCCAGCATATCAATGCGGATCATCCGCTCACCCGCGGCACGATAGCCACACATGGTGTCATAACCCTGCGGCGCGCTGTCCACGGTTGGCACAGTAACCAGACCGGGTGGCGGCGCCACCGGGAAATCTTGTGAGCCATTGGCCAAGGACCACAGCACCAGACGCAGACGCGTTGGCGCAGGCTTCAGCAGCAGCGGCATAAAGATGGTGAATTGACCAAAACGGATGCCATGCTTGCGCAGTGCAGCCCGTGAATCCTGATCCAGATCTTTGACCTCTTGCGCAACACCGGCACGGGGCAAAATGCCCATGGCTTCGACCATGCGGAAGGCAAAGCCACGCGCAAGACCAGTCAGCGCCTCGTCATTTTTGAGGTTCAGCATCGGTTCAAACAGCGTTGTAACCTTGCGGCTGATGAAATGCTGCAGGCGGCGTTCGACCTTTTGGGCGACCTCTGCACCGGCGGTGTCATCCACAAAGGCTTCGACCTGTGGCGACAATGGATCGCTGCCCGCGACCAATTTACCAACCGCATATTCACCCCACATCAGGCCACCCTGATCGGTGAAATCGATCTCGGTGTCTGGAGCGTTGTAAAAGCGGTCCGCGCGCAGGTGGAAATGCGGCGCAAGCGCTTGCAAGGACGCGGATTTCAGCGCCTTGGCTTCTGCACCCTGTGCACTTTTGTCCGGCGAGAACCGGAACCCTTCGAGCCGTCCGACAAATTCGCCTTCGACGGTCACTTCACCCTGGTCATTTACTTCGGCCAAAAGGGCCTCCTTCTGTTTGAGCCGGCGCAAAAGCACGGATGTGCGCCGGTCCACAAATCGCTGAGTCAGCCGCTCGTGCAGCGCGTCTGACAATCTGTCTTCTACAGCGCGCGTTTGATCGCGCCAATGACTTTCGTCACTTACCCAGCTGTTTCGTTGCGCCACATAGGTCCATGTGCGGATAAATGCCAATCTCTTCGATAAAGCATCGATATTTCCGTCGGTTCGATCGATGTGGCGGACTTGTCTGGACAGAAAATCGTCTGGAATCCGGCCACGTTCATGAAGGTGCTCAAAAATAACTGTCAGTAACGACGCATGTTCGGCGTGGCTAATACCACGAAAATCAGGGATTCGGCATACGTCCCACAAAAGTTTTACACTTGGTGCATCACCGGCACGCGCAGCAACCATCGCATCTTGGCTCATCGTTCTCAACGTGCGCAAATCATCGGCTTCGCGCGCCTTCATCAACCGCTCATGCGTCGGGCTGTGATCCAAAGACCGTTCCAAGGCATCAATGGTTCCAAACCGCAGATCTGCCGAGCGCCAGTTCAGCTTTTTCAATGGCGTGAACTGGTGGTCCATAATGGCGCTTGCGGTTTCCTCGTCCAAAGGGCGTGCATCACCGGTAACGCCAAAACTGCCATGGCTCATGCCCCGTCCGGCCCGGCCCGCGATCTGCGCCAGCTCATTGGGGGCCAGCGCCCGCATCCGGCGGCCGTCAAATTTCGCGGTCGAGGAAAACGCAACATGGTCAATGTCCAGGTTTAACCCCATGCCAATGGCATCGGTCGCCACCAGGTAATCCACCTCACCGTTTTGATACATCGCAACCTGAGCATTGCGCGTACGCGGGCTGAGCGCGCCCATGACCACGGCCGCGCCGCCTTTCTGGCGGCGGATCAGCTCGGCAATGGCATAGACATTATCAACCGAGAAGCCCACGATGGCGCTGCGTGGGGGCATGCGGCTGATCTTCTTGGAGCCCGCATAGACCAGATCCGACATGCGTTCGCGCCGCATGTATTCAACATCATCCACCAAATCGCCAATTGCGCCGCGCATGGTATCCGCGCCCAGAAACAGCGTCTCATGGGTACCGCGCGCATTCAGCAAGCGGTTGGTGAACACATGTCCGCGTTCGGGATCGGCGCACAGTTGGATTTCATCGATCGCTAGGAAATCACAGCCCATCCCCTCGGGCATGGCTTCCACGGTGCAGATCCAATAGGCGGCACGCGGCGGCACAATACGTTCTTCGCCGGTGACCAGCGCGACCACTGATGGTCCTTTGATGGCCACCACCTTGTCATAGACTTCGCGCGCCAAAAGACGCAGCGGGAAGCCCATGATCCCGGTTCGGTAGCTAAGCATTCGGTCGATAGCGTAATGGGTCTTGCCCGTATTGGTCGGGCCCAGCACGGCCACAACCCGCGATGCGCGCATCATTGCATCACTCCTGAACAGCCATCTATGGGCCTTACAATTCCTTGCCCATCACAATGGGCGCCAGTCGTTCCAGCGCTGTGGTTACTTCCTTGTGATGAGGATGTATAGCCTTTGCGCGCCGATAGGCCTCATAGGCTTTCTTGGGGTCGCGGAAGTGCTCAAACACCGTGCCGAGTATATAGAGCGCATCGTAATCGTTGGGGTTCAGCGCCAGCGCCTGTTCCAGATCTGCAACGGCTGGGCCAAATTGATCCATCCGAGCAAAGACTTCGGACCGTTTCAGCCAGCCGCTGGCGAAATCCGGCGCGTGATCCACCAAGGCCGTCAGGTGCTCCATCGCTACCCGCAGCTCGCCGCGGTCGATCGCATCCTGACCACGCCGCAACAGAAGATCCATGGTAGCAGAGCCGCTTTTGTCCCATTTATTGCGCAACTCACGCTCAAGTCGCGTCGCCGTTTCGGCATCGGCCTCAGCCAGCTCCGCCAACAGCTCTGTTTCGCCTTGGGATTGTGCGTTCGCGATACCAGGGCTGGAAATCGTGACTATCGTGGCCAGTGCCGCAACGATAGCTTTGAACGTTAAGAGTTTTTCCAACATCATGGTTCCAGTCTATCTGCGCCGTGACATATTTCCAGTATGAGTCTTTCACTCGTAACAAAGATGTGCACTTCTGGGGCGCAGGCAATGAAGGAAGCGCAATCATGAGCGATATTTTGGCGAAAGCCGTCGAATTACTAAACGAGAAACTGGACGGCGCGGAAATCCCAACCTCTGCCAAGTTCGCAATCGAAGGTCTGGGCGCCATTGTCATCGACTCAGATGGTGCGCGTATCAGCGACGATGAGGCTGACGTCACCCTATCGGCCGATGCAGATGTATTTCAGGATATGATCAGCGGCGAATTGAACCCCACCAACGCATTTATGTCTGGCCGCCTGTCAATTGACGGCGATATGGGCGCGGCCATGCAACTCGCTTCGGTGTTGTCTTGATGGATGGCGGATCCATACGCCCGACCGACGCCCCACTACACGAAGACATCGCACGTGGACCGGGTGGCGGTTCGGCGCATTGGATCCACACCAGCGACGGGGTGCGCCTGCGCGCAGGCCATTGGCCGACACAGGCCGAACACGGCCCCGCCAAAGGCAGCGTTCTGCTGTTTCCGGGGCGCACTGAATATATTGAGAAATACGGCGATGCCGCAGGCGTCTTTGCCGAGAGCGGACTTGCGACGCTGGTCATCGACTGGCGCGGTCAGGGTCTGGCCGACCGCCTGCTGAACGACCCGGTGATGGGCCATATTGATGACTTCACCAATTATCAGGCCGATGTGGCCGCAATGGTGGAATTGGCCAACACGCTTGACCTGCCCAAACCCTGGTTCTTGCTGGGTCATTCCATGGGCGGTGCCATCGGCCTGCGCGCCTTGATGGAGGGGGTGCCGGTCAAAGCTGCCGCCTTTTCCGCGCCAATGTGGGACATTAAATTACCGGGCCCGCTGCGCCCCTTGGCCTATGCCTTTGGAGTGTTTTCACGCTCGCTTTGTTTCAGCAATCAACTCGCGCCGTCAACCAGCCGCGTGCCTTACGTTCAAGCGCATGCCTTTATGGGCAATCTCCTGACCAATGACGCAGAGATGTACAGCATGCTGCGCGAACAAATCAAAGCGGTGCCGGGTCTGGCGCTTGCGGGTCCCACCATCAATTGGGTCTATGAGGGGATGCGCGAATGCACCCATCTGGCCAGCCAGTCAGCCCCAGATATCCCCACGCTTTGCTTCCTTGGCAGCAACGAACAGATCGTCAGCCCCGAAGCCATCAACAGGCGTATGGAGGATTGGCCCAACGGGGAGCTGCGCATTGTTGATCGGGGCCGTCACGAGGTCTTGATGGAGGATGCAGACACCCGGCATGGTATCTTGCGGGACATGGTTGAATTCTTCATGCAAAACAGCTGACATTCTTTCCCATCGCTTGTGCTTACCCCTCCTGCACCATAGATATTGATGCAGCAATTTTCACACTCAGGAGCCCCCATGTTCCAGCTTCCCTTCCCTGTATTTGACGTCAATGCCTCTTCTGGGTTCGACAACCTCGGCGCGCTGCCAGAATGGGATCTGTCTGATCTCTATACTGGCGAGGACGCACCCGAGCTCACCCGCGATCTGGATTGGCTCCAGGGGGAATGCGCCGCTTTTGCCGCCGATTACGAGGGCAAGCTGGCCGATCTGGACGCCGATGGCCTGCTGAACTGCGTGTTGCGCAACGAAAAGATCAACCAGATCGCCGGACGCATCATGTCCTTTGCGGGCCTGCGCTATTACCAGCTGACCACCGATGCGGGCCGGGCGAAATTCATGTCCGACATGCAGGAACAGATCACCGTGATCACCACGCCGCTGGTGTTCTTCACGTTGGAACTGAACCGGATCGAGGATGACGTCCTAGCGGCGCATTTCGCCGCCAATACGGACCTTGCGCGTTACAAACCAGTTTTTGATCGTATCCGCGCGATGAAAGACTACCAACTGTCGGATGAGCTGGAGAAATTCCTCCACGATCTCGGCGTTGTCGGCGATGCGTGGGAGCGTCTGTTTGACGAAACCATCGCCGGTCTCACCTTTGACGTGGACGGCGAAGAGCTGAACATCGAAGGCACGCTGAACCTGCTCACCGAACAGGACCGCAGCAAACGTGAAGCCGCCACGCGTGAACTCGCCCGTGTGTTTAACGAAAACATCAAAACCTTTGCCCGCGTCCACAACACGCAAGCCAAGGAAAAGGAAATCGTCGACCGCTGGCGCGGCATGCCCACCCCGCAGACCGGCCGTCACCTGTCCAACCATGTTGAGCCCGAAGTGGTCGAGGCGCTGCGCGAAGCTGTGGTTGCCGCCTACCCAAAACTCTCCCACCGCTATTATGAGCTGAAACGCAAATGGCTGGGTCTGGACCGCATGCAAGTCTGGGACCGCAACGCGCCTCTCCCGATGGAAGACACCCGCACCGTGGCTTGGGAAGACGCGGAACAAACCGTGATGGACGCCTATAACGCCTTTGATCCCCGCATGGGTGAAATCGCGGAGCCGTTCTTTACCAAGGGCTGGATCGACGCAGGCGTGAAACCGGGCAAAGCCCCCGGTGCCTTTGCCCACCCGACCGTCACCGATGTGCACCCGTACGTGATGCTGAACTATCTGGGCAAACCGCGCGACGTGATGACGCTTGCGCATGAGCTTGGCCATGGTGTCCACCAGGTTCTGGCCGCCGAACAGGGGGAGATGCTATCGTCGACCCCGCTGACCCTGGCTGAAACCGCGTCTGTCTTTGGTGAAATGCTCACCTTCCGCAAAATGCTCGACTCCGCAGAAACGCAGGAAGAGCGCAAGATCCTGCTGGCGGGCAAGGTCGAGGATATGATCAACACGGTTGTGCGTCAGATCGCCTTTTATGACTTTGAATGCAAACTCCACGTCGCCCGCGCCGAGGGTGAACTGACACCTGACGACATCAACGCGCTGTGGATGTCAGTTCAGGCCGAAAGCCTGGGCGAAGCGTTTGATTTTGTCGAAGGCTATGAAACCTTCTGGGCCTATATCCCGCATTTCGTGCACTCGCCCTTCTATGTCTACGCCTATGCCTTTGGCGATGGTCTGGTGAACGCGCTTTACTCGGTTTACGCCGAAGGTGGCGAAGGCTTTGAAGAGAAGTATTTCGACATGCTCAAAGCAGGCGGCTCCAAACACCACAAGGAACTGCTGGCCCCCTTTGGTCTGGATGCATCCGATCCCAAATTCTGGGACAAAGGTCTGTCGATGATCTCTGACATGATCGACGAACTGGAAGCGATGGAAGCGTGATCACCCTTGCGCCACTGAACTGGTCGGATGGCCATACGGTGGCGCATCTCGCGCCCTACCCCGACCAGATCCCCTTTGCTGGCACGGTCGAGGAGATCCTGCGCGAGCCTCCCGAACGCTTTGATCTGCACCAAATCCTTGAACATGGCGAACCTGTCGGCGTGTTCAAAATCGACCGCGAATTTGACACCAGCTTTCCGGTGGCGCCAGACGCGCAACTGGGCCTGCGCGCGTTGATCATTGACGCAGGCGCACAGGGGCGTGGCATCGGCACAGCCGCAATGCGCGCCCTGCCCGGCCATTTGGCACCGCTCTACCCGACATCGACCTACGTCTACCTCACCGTGAACTTCAGCAACCTTGCGGCGCTGGCCGCCTATACAAAGGCCGGGTTTGAGAACACGGGCAATATCTGGCCACACGGCTCTGCAGGCCCCCAAGCGGTGATGCGTTACCGGCTGCGCGACGCGTGATCCCGCCACAGCTGGCACGCCAGTGCCGATGTTTCCTGTGAATCATCGCCCTCGATGCAAAGGTCCTGCGTGTTGACCACTACGCCTATCTGCGGACACACATGCCACCAGCTGCATGAGTTTTAGGCAAAGACATCAGTTTCTGACCTCGCCATCGGCCCATTCATTTAAAATCATCAAATTTCCAGCATTCAGAATTCCGCATGCGGAAATTTTTAACACTTTTTTCAGACGCTGCAGCATTGCTTCATTTTGCGAGTGTTTCATGGGCGGCAGCACATCTCTCATTTCCAGCTTTGGGGACCGCCAATTCGGCAGGGCCAGCGCGCGTGCAACCGCGTCGCGCACAGGAACATCCAACGCCGAAACCGTGCAATTGGGTGACAGAACAAACACGCCCGCCTGCTTTTTGCAGGGCACATCCCTGCGCACACCGCTTGGCCAGACTTATGTGGAATACCTGCGCGAAGGTGACTTGATCAGCACCGTCGACCACGGCCCCCTGCCCATTCGCTGGATCGGCTGGCAAACTGTCGAATTTAGTGAAGACTGCGCAGAACACAAACCGATCTTGATCAAAGAAGGCGCCTTTGGCGGTGGTCTGCCCACCCGCGACCTCGCGGTCTCTCCCTTGCACCATGTGGCGCTGGAGGGCTCTGCAATTGAATATCTTATCGGTCAAAGCGAAGTCTTGGCCCAGGCGCATGCCCTCTGCACCCTACCCAAGATCCGGCGGATGCATGGCAAGACTGTTGCCCGCTATTACAGTGTATTGCTTGATCACCACGCGCTTGTGTGGGCGGATGGCTTACGCGCCGAAAGCTTTTACCCCACCCCAACCGCCTTGGACCGGCTTGGGCCCGTCCAACAAGATGCCATTGCGATGCGATTTCCTGACCTGACCGCCGATACCGCGCGCAGCTACGGGCCACCGGCGCGGCTACGGCTAAACGGGGAAGACAGTCAAATCCTCACCGGTGCGCTGGCGAAAAAGCGGCCCCAGGCACATATGGCTGCGGCGTAGGCCACATCTGCCCGGGACCTGTCGTGCCTTAGTTTTCAACCGGTACGATGTCGAAGACAAAGAAATGCGCTTCGCCACCATCGTTTGAAATCCAGTGGTCGACTTCTTTGCTCTCCAGAACGGCTGTTCCTGGTGCAACGTGGATTTTCTCTTCGCCGCGGTGCTCGGTTACACCGTCGCCCGAGATCACAAAATACGCACCGGGACGTGTGCCGTGATCGTGCGACGCCACAATGCCGCCCGGCTCAACGGTAACCTGACGAATGCGGACCTGGTAGCCTTCCATCGCAGGGATCTGTGCGCCCAGCGCCAGTTCGGCCTTGCCAAAGACGCTGACGCCCTTGTGCTCGGTTGGGGCAGTTTTGTCATGCGCCAGCGCGAGGGTGGCGGTCATCAACAGGGCGGCAGCGGGTGCAACAACGGCAGGAAGAAGTTTTTTCATATGCGGGTCTCCTTGGAACTTTGAACCCCACGTCAGAACTGCGTGGTTGCTTGCTTAATTGCCTAACTAGGTTAGCTATTCAAATAACCTTTTTGACAGCTCTTTGTGAGCTAACATCCCCGTGTGCTGGCTTGACAGAATTCACACGCTCCCTTTACCAACTGTAAGGTCTTGCGCAGCAAAAGGGTCATATCGACCGCATATGGATGGCAAATCTTTTAAATTTCCTCGCACCGTCACACGGGATGCGCTTTTGATCGACGGCAACGATCTTCTGTTGCGCCGTCTCCTGTATGATGTGACCGCATTGGCCACCCGGATCGAACAGATGCGTGCTGAGTTCGCCAAACGGCTGGACGTGACCAAACCGCAGTACAACATCCTGCTGCATGTGGCCCAACACCAAGGCGAACACGGACGCACCGTCGCACAGGTCGCCGAAGCGCTGCATGTGTCAGGCGCCCATGTGACAAAAGAGGTCGGCCGCCTGGTGGACAAAGACATGCTGCAAAAAGCCGCCAACCCCGAGGATGGCCGCAGCGTGTTGATCAAGATTACCCCCACCTGCGCCCAGGCCATTGATGAACTGGCCCCGATCCTGCGCAATGTGAATGACAGCCTGTTTGGCTCATTGGATCGCAACAGCTTTGCCACCGTGACCGACGGCATCCACGACACCCTCAAAGATGCCGAGGCGACATTGCGCAAATTGCCGTTCTATCTGGAAAACAGCGACTGAGACCTCAGGGCACCTGATCCCGGTCGTTTAATCCATAGTCCCGCAGAACTTGGGCAACCCGAATGCGATAGTCCGCAAACAGATTGGCACGCCCCTGCCCTTGCGCCGCGCGGTGGGCGCTCAGCTCGCGCCAACGGGCCACCGCGGCCTCATCCTCAAAGACCGAATAGGACAGAAATTTGCCGGGCGTCGTCAGGCTTTGAAACCGTTCGACCGAGATAAAGCCTTCGACCTGTTCCAGCATCGGACGCAGCTCGGCCGCGATATCCAGATAAGTGTCGACATGGCCCTCCTTGGGCTCCACCTCAAAAATCACCACGATCATACGCGACCTCCCTTATTCCGTGCTGCCTATGCGGCGTTGACGCCAGCTTCAGCCAGCACCGGTCCTCTCGCAACAAGAACTTCTCCCGCTGCGCAAATTCATAGTTCTGCCGTCCCAATGGATCCGCCGCCAGTCGCGCGCGATAGGTCTCATAGGCGGCCAGGCTCTCGATGTTGTAGATCCCATAGGCCAGGGTCGACGACCCTTCGTGCGGGGCATAATACCCCACCAAATCCGCCCCACATCGTGGGATCGCCTGCCCCCAGTTGCGCGAATACTCTTCAAACGCGGCGCGTTTGGTTGGGTCGATCTGGTAGCTAATGATGCAGGTCAGCATTGAATGTCCTCTCTCTTGCTAACCCAACCTACCCTATTGCCTCGTCTGAATGCTTCGATTAGCATCGAACTATGAAAGACGGACCTGACATAGCCCGCATTGCCGCCCTGATCGGCGATCCAGCACGTGCAAATATGCTGGTCGAACTGATGGCGGGCAAAGCGCTGACAGCCGGCGAGTTGGCGCGTGTGGGCGGCGTGACCCAACAAACCGCCAGCTCCCATCTGAACAAGCTGGTGGACGGCCACTTGGTGCAGGTGCTGAAACAAGGGCGACACAAATATTTCTCCCTCGCCAGTGATGACGTGGCGTCGGTCTTGGAAACCTTGATGGGGGTTGCCGCCAAATCCGGCCACTATCGCACCCGTACCGGCCCCCGCGATGCGGCCATGCGCAAGGCGCGGGTGTGTTACAACCACCTGGCTGGCGACATGGGAACGCGCCTTTATGACGGGATGATGCGCACCGGAAAACTGCGCACCACCACTGACGGGCCCGAGCTGACCGATCATGGCGCGGCGATGATGACCGAATTTGGCATTGATCTGGACGCGCTCGCGCGCAAACGCGCGCCCCTGTGTCGCGATTGCCTGGACTGGAGCGAGCGGCGCGCCCATCTGGCCGGCTCGGTCGGGCGCGCGATCTTGACCCGGATGGAAGAGCTGAACTGGCTGCGCCGGGTACCTCAGTCGCGGGCGCTGATCTTTACCCCGATGGGAGAGCAGGCCTTTTGCGCAACCTTTGAGGCAGACCCAACATAAACCTGACTAGGTCTGCGGCGTGTTGAGCGCCTGTGTGGCATCGGATGCATCTGGGATCTCGGCAGGATCCGCCTCTTCCTTCAACCCGGTGCCAGTCAGTTCCATCCGCAAGGCTGCACGGGTGAGCCAGGCGATTTTCTCCGCAGCCAGATCATAAGACATGCCGCCTTTGGCGTGGATGTTGGACAGACAATTGCGGGCACTGTCTTTGATCCCGGGCTCTGGCCCATAGGTGAGATAGGCCCCCAGGCTGTCCGCCACCGTCAGACCGGGACGTTCGCCCACCAACAGCACGGTCAACCGCGCGCGGATGGCTTGACCAATCTCATCGCCGATGGCAACGCGTGCCTGGGTGGCGATCACAACCGGGCCAATCGCGAGCCCCGCCAGTTTCGCCAAAGCCGCCGCGATCACCGCCGCCGCATGGGTTTGCACCGCAGCCGAGGACAGGCCATCGGCAATGACAAACATCAAATCACAGGGTTGGGTGGGCAGTTTCGCAGCCTCACCCGCTCCCAAACGCCGCCCCAGATCCGGACGGCGCAAATAGCTGGCCCGGTCAGGCGCGGCAGAGGTCACATGGATGACCTCATGTCCCGCAAGCTGTTGCTCCAAAGCGGCCACATCCAAGGCCGAATGCACCGCATCGCGCGCCCGCGCATGGGCGAATTGAAAGTCGAGATTGTCGGAGGTGGGCAGCCCAGCAC
The DNA here is from genome assembly GCA_947497985.1 of uncultured Paracoccaceae bacterium. GTDB lineage: Bacteria > Pseudomonadota > Alphaproteobacteria > Rhodobacterales > Rhodobacteraceae > Epibacterium. Next base: position 110,877 of record CANMIX010000015.1, on the reverse strand, counting down.
CACTGCGGCCCAAGCCAATACGGGCCGGTGTTGCCGCCCGCAGTTTGGCCCAAGGATCCTTGGCGATATCGCTCATGACGCGGCCTCCAGCAAGCGCTGCGCCCCCTGCCCGCTGTCGATCAGATGGCCGTGATCATTGATCAGCCCCATGCCTTCCAACCAGGTTTCAAATTCTGGCGCCGCTTTTAGACCAAAGGAATTACGCAAATAGGCCAGGTCGTGGAACGACAGGCTTTGATAGTTCAGCATAATATCGTCCGCCCCCGGCACCGCGATCAGGAAATGCGCGCGCGCATCGGCCAACAGGGTCATCAGAACATCCATATCGTTCTGATCCGCCTCGGCATGGTTGGTATAGCAGACGTCACAGCCCATCGGCAGGCCCAATAGCTTGCCGCAGAAGACGTCTTCCAGACCGGCGCGGATGATTTCCTTGCCGTCATACAGATATTCCGGACCGATAAAGCCCACGACCGTGTTGACGATCAGCGGATCAAAGGCGCGACAAACCGCATAGGCACGCACCTCAAGCGTTTGTTGGTCAATCCCGTGATGCGCCTCTGCAGACAGGGCGCTGCCCTGGCCGGTCTCAAAATACATGACGTTGTTGCCCACCGTGCCCCGGTTCAAGGACAGCGCGGCCTCATGGGCCTCCTTCAACATCGACAAAGTCACCCCAAAACCATCATTGGCCGCCTGGGTGCCCGCCACCGACTGAAACACCAGATCCAAGGGAGCGCCGCGGTTCATGATCTCGATCGAGTTGGTGACATGGGTCAAAACGCAGCTTTGGGTCGGGATTTCATAACGGGCGATCAGCTCATCCAGCATCGAGAGCAGCGACATGGCGGTTGGGATATTGTCCGTCGCCGGGTTGATGCCAATCACCGCGTCCCCCACCGCATAGGACAACCCATCCAAGGTGGAGGCCACGATACCTTTTAGATCATCCGCCGGGTGGTTGGGTTGCAGACGTGACCCGATCCGCCCTGGCAACCCCAAGGTGGAGCGAAAACCGGTGACCACGTCAATCTTGCGCGCCACCGCAATCAAATCCCGGTTGCGCATCAATTTGGACACCGCCGCCACCATCTCGGGCGTCAATCCGGGCGCCAGAGATTTCAGCACAGGTGCCGTGGCCTTGTCCGACAGCAGCCAATCGCGAAATTGGCCGACCGTCATATGGGAAACCGGCGCAAAGGCCGCAGTGTCATGGCTGTCCATGATCAACCGGGTGACTTCATCCGTCTCATATGGGACCAGCGCCTGCGACAGGAAATCCTTAAGCGGCAGATCCGCCAGAACCATCTGTGCCGCCACCCGTTCCACATCCGAACCCGCGATCAACCCCGCCAAAGCGTCACCGGACCGTCCCGGCGTCGCTTTCGCCATCACCTCGCCTAAACTGTCAAAACGGAACAGCTCTCCGCCCAAGTTACATCGGTACTGCGCCATGACGTGCCTAATTCAATTTCTATGTCACACGCAGTGGTTCTGCGCGAAAAAAGGACGGGCGTATCCAAAACGTCGAACACGCCCGCAGGTTTTGTTTTAACGGTACGGATAACCCGCTTTTTCCATTGTTGTCGCATAGGTTTTGAACGCGTCGACAACTTTTTGCGGACGGCCGCCTTTGGACGCGATGTCATCCCAGAATTTCGAGGCATCCTGCACAACAGTTGACCATTCGTCATCGGGGATCGAGGTCAGTTCAAGCTTTTCACCCTCGGTGCGCAGCTTGGCTTCGCCGCCCCAATACCATGTGGCGCGATAATAATGCGACTGGTCGATGGTGATCATGAACAGCTCTTGCAGGTGGGCCGGGACTTTGTTCCAGCTTTCGGTATTGGCAAAATACGACCCAAACCACGCACCGGTGACCGAGTTGGTCAGCGCATAGTTACAGATATCGGCCCAACCGACCTCATAAGCTTCGGTAAAGCCACACCAAGCCACCCCGTCCAGCTCACCGGTTTGCAGCGCAACTTCCACGTCATCCCATGGCACGGTCACCGGGATCAGGCCGTATTGCGACAGGAACCGACCCGCCGTCGGCACACCAAAGACGCGTTTGCCACGCATATCCGCAAGCGAGTTGATCGGGTCTTTGGTGAAGATATGCAGCGGATCCCAGGCACCGGCCGACAGCCAGGTCACATTGTCGACCTCGTCATAGGCCTCTTTCCAGATCTCGTTCAGACCGTGGTCGTCAAACAGCGCCCGCACATCGAGCGAGTAGCGGGTGGCAAAAGGGAAATAGCCGCCAAAGACAGAGATATCGACCATTTAGGTGATGCCTATGATGAACAACCCCGGACAGGTCACCATCAGCGCCTTGATCGGAAACGACGACGGGTTCCACATGAAAAACCGCCGCTCCCCGGTCTCAAGCGCATACCCCAAGGAGGACATGCCGCAGATGAACATGATCGCCAGATAAAACAGCAGGCAGGGAATCGTCACCAGATCGGTGATCGTCTTGCCCTTGGGCGACAGACGATCATACAGCAGATCCATGCGCACATGATCGCCGTCTTTCATCGTCTTGGCCCCGCCCATAGAATAATTGGCCGCCAGAATGAACTGGGCGAACTCGGCACACCGATGCAGATAGATCTGCAACCCGGTTGTCACCGCATCCAGGATCAGCACCACCACCAAGGCAAAGATCAGGTACATGGCAAAAATACCGGTGTAATCCAACACGCGGTCGACCCACCGCACATAGGTTGGCAGGGACTTAGGCATTGTCATCCTCTTGTTCGGTGGAAATCTGAACACCCGCCAGCACCAGCTCGGACGCCGGTGGTTCAGGCGGCGGGCGCACTGGCGATTGCTCTGTCGAACCAAGGCGAAAGCTGCCTGGCCTGGGACGCCAGAACCGGCAGCCCCATCAAGCCCGGTCATCGTCTGGCAGGATGGGCGCACCAGTGAACGCTGCGCAGCCCTTGCCAAAACCGCATCCCCTCACGTGGCCGCCACGGCGCGCCTGCCCATAACGCCCTATTTTTCGGCCTCAAAACTTGGCTGGATCATGGAGCATATCCCCGAAGCCGCAGCGCTGGCCGGTGCCGGACACCTGCGCCTTGGCACCACCGATGCGTTCTTGCGCGACCGTTTGACGGGGCGGTTTGAAACAGATGTCGCCACCGCGTCGCGCACCTCACTGATGAATTTACAGACCGGCGAATGGGACGCAGATCTGTGCGCATTGTTTGGCGTGCCGATCGCCTGTTTGCCCAGGATCAGCGATTGCAGCGGTGAATTGGGAGAGGTCGACGGCCTGCCCCTTGTCGCCGCTCTTGTTGACCAACAGGCAGCGCTTTTTGGCCATGGCGTCACGGGTCCGGGCCAGACCAAATTCACCTTTGGTACCGGTGCCTTTGCCCAGACGCTTGTCGGTCCGGACTGCCCGCCCCTTGCCCATGGCGTGCTGCCAACGGTAGCCTGGCGCGAAGCCGGAGAAGACACGCAATTTGCGCTGGACGGCGGCATTCACACCGCCTCTTCTGCCGTTGACTGGGCGCGCGGGTTGGGTCTGTTTTCCGATTACAGCGATCTACAGGATTTTGACGGCCATGCATTGTCACGCGGTCTGGCCTTTGTTCCGGCGCTGGCCGGCCTGGCCTGCCCCCACTGGGACAATTCCGCCAAAGGCACGTGGCTTGGCCTGACATTGACCACCAACCAACAGGATATGATGCAAGCGCTGCTTGAGGGGATCGCCTATCGCGCGGCTGATGTCTGCGGTGCGATGGAACAGATACTTGCGTTGAACGGCGCGTTGTTGGTGGACGGTGGCATGACCCAGAATCCCTGGTTTTGCCAACTGCTTGCCAATGTGCTGCAACGCAAGGTCTCGGTCGCGCAGATGCCAGACATCACCGCCTTTGGCGCCGCAAGTATGGCCGCACGATACTGCGGAGTCGCCTTGCCCGTTGCCCCCGCCAAATCAAACTATGCCCCCCAAGCAGGCTTTATACCAGACCACGCCCGCTTTGCCGCGGCCTGCGCGCTGGCAAAATCCTGGCCCTGATGAAGGTCACAGAAAGCACCAAAGGTTTGGCTGGTTTTCTGGCGGCGAAAACTCTTTAAAATTCTATCGATTACAACGGGAACGCGACGTGAAACCATGTAAATTCAACGGCGTGTCGCGGCAAACGTTGCCTTAAAATCAGCTTGTCCAAACGGTCAATTGTTTCGCGTGCGAAACATTGCAAGCATTTCTTAACCCGTCCCACACCGCCTAAACGTCAATCGCGCTTTTTTCGGAGGCGCTGAAAACTCATGGAGATATGTGCCCGCTGAATATGCGCCACCGCATCCAGATCACCAGATTGCAGGGCAATGCGGATCGCCTCCAGCTCGTGGTGAAAGATGCGGAATTCCTGGTGCAAATCCAACTGCGCTTCAATCGCGGCCGTCAACCAGATGCGTTTGGTCTTGTAATAAAGCCGCTCTAACACGTCCCGCAGCGGCAGGTTCCCGGTCAACTGCAGCAACAGCTGAAACACCTCCATGTCAAAGGCGGTGAATTCACGCGGGGTTCCGGCCTCGATCATGTCTGCACCGCGCGTGATCAGCCGGTCCAGCTCTGTGATAAACGCGCCATCCGGCATCACCGGATCCAACCGCCCGGTGAGCTCGGTCAGCTCCAACCGCAGATGGTATTCCTGTTCAAGCGCCGCGATATCGGCGTCGGTAACCAACGTGCCAACCCCGTGCAGGGATTGCACCAACCCCTCATCCTCAAGCCGCGCAAGGACCCGGCGCATGGGCGTGCGAGAGGTGCCAAATTCCTCGGCCAGCGACACTTCGGACAGGCGCTGACCGGGGGGATAATCCAACAGGCAGATGCGGCGGCGGATCTCCGCATGCATCGCATCATGACGATCCCGCACCGATCCGGCCACATCAGACGAGGTGGCGGTCGAACTAGTCACGCAACCGCGCTCCAAGCCCGTCGAGCATGGCCAGACATTGCGCCAATTGATCCACCTCCAAGAATTCATCCGCCTTATGCGCCTGCGCGATCGAGCCCGGACCGCAGACCACCGCATGGGTGCCCAGCGCCTGAAAGATCCCGGCCTCAGTCCCAAAGGACACAAGGCTTGCAGAGTTCTGCCCCGTCAGGCTGGCAACAAGTTCGCGCGCCGCATTGTCGGCTGTGGGCACCAGCGCCGCCGCCTCTCCGATCACTTCAGTCTCGATCATTGCGTCAGGAAAGACCTCTTGCATCGATGGTAACAGTTCTTGCGCGCAGAACTGCGACAGGCTGTTCAGAACAAATTCCACATCCGCCGGGTGAACGGGGCGCATTTCCCAGGCAACCTCAGCCGTGGGGGCGATTACATTATGGGCCACCCCACCCGTGATTTCGCCAATGTTAAGCGTCGGCCAGGGCGGGTCGAATTTGCTGCCCGCAGGTGCCATGCCCCGCAGATGCTCTTTGATATGCAACAAGTGGTTCATATAGCGCGCCGCGTATTCCACCGCGTTCACCCCCTTGTCCGGTTGCGAGCTGTGCCCCGGCAGGCCAGTGAAGCGCGTCGTATATTCGTGGCACCCTTTGTGGCCTTCGATCATGCGCATCAATGTGGGTTCGCCAATGATGGCAACTCCGGGTGACACACCCTGTTTCTGCAAACGGTTCACCAGATGTTGCGCGCCGAGACAGCCGACTTCCTCGTCATAGGTAATGGCGAAGTGCAGCGGGCGGTCACGAACCTGCGGCGCCAGAACAGGCGCCATTGCAAGCACTGCGGCTAGGAACCCTTTCATATCGCAGGCTCCGCGTCCGAACAGTTTGCCGTCGCGCTCAACCATTTGAAACGGATCGCTGGACCAATTCTGATCGGTGACCGGCACCACATCGCTGTGACCGGACAACAGGATGCCGCCCCCGACATCGGGACCGATGGTGGCAAACAGATTCGCCTTGGTCCCGCAGGGAGAAGGCGACAAATCAACCCGCGCGCCGGCGTCTTCTAGCAGCGTGGCGACATAGGCCATTAAATCCAGATTGCTGTCAGAGGATACGGTGGGAAAGGCGATGAGATCCGCCAGAATGTCCTTGGCGCGGGTTAATCTATCCATATTTAGTCTTTCACAAAAAGTTTGCGCTCGGTCGTGCAAAGCGGTTCTGCGGCGCTGTCCTTGGTGATCAGGATCGTCTCTGTTGTTTCTAACCCCCAGGTGTCCATCCATAAAGCCGGCATGAAATGGAAGACCATGCCCGGCTGTAGAACCGTCTGATCCTCACTGCGAATAGAGGCCGTGCGCTCCCCCCAGTCGGGCGGGTAGCTGAGGCCGATGGGATAGCCCATCCGCCCCTCGCGTTGGATACCGTGTTTGTCGAGCACCGCCATAAAGGCATTGGCGATATCGCAGGTGCGATTGCCCGCACGGGCCGCTTGCAGCCCGGCCTCGATCCCTTCCAACTGGGCTTCTTCGGCGGTGCGCACCGCATCTGGCGGCGTGCCCAGATAGATGGTTCGACACAGGGGCGCATGATAGCGGCGATAGCAGCCGGACAGCTCAAAAAACGTCGCCTCATTGCTTCGCATCGGATCACCGTTCCAGGTCAGATGCGCCGCTGTGGCATCCAGCCCCGATGGGGTCAGTGGCACAATGGCCGGATAATCCCCCCATGCGCCGTCGACGCCGGTAAGGCCTGCATGCATGATATCGGCCACCAGTTCATTCTTGGGCACGCCGGGAGCTGCACGGTCGATTGCGGTGGCCATGACCTTGTCCGAGATCTGCGCAGCCTTGCGGATAAAGCCAAGCTCCTCCTCCGACTTGACCAGACGTTGCCAGTTCACCAGCGCGGTGGCATCCCGCAATTCAGCATCAGGCAGCTCATGCGTCAAAACCGCATGGGCCTTGGCAGAGTAATAGTAATTCTCCATCTCCACCCCGATCCGGGCGCGCGGGAAACCCATGGCGTGGATGTGGCGCGCCAGATCCTGCATCGGATGGCGTTCAGTGGATTGCACGTAATGGTCGCCGTAGCCGTGAATGCGGTCCAGCTCCATCCAACAGGTGCGTCCTGCCCCCACCGCATCCATCTGCCGCCCCCACCAGATCGGTGATCCCTCAAGGCCCAGCAGCACCCCTTGGTGCACGTAGAAGGACCAACCGTCGTAACCGGTCAACCAGGCCTGGTTCGAAGGGTCGGTGATGAAAATCAGGTCAAGACCGGCCGCCTGCATGGCGGTGCGGGTCAATGCAATACGGCGGTCATATTCCGCCTGTGAGAAAGGGGCAGTTCCTGCGGGCATGGCGTGCGCCTTGAATTGTTTATCGGGCAATTGTGTACATCTCAGCGGAATTCGACCGGAAATGACCAAAGAAAACCGACGCAAACCTTGACGAATTCGACCATGACGCCAACGTTGTACACAAATTGATCAAATTCGAACCGGAATGGATATTCAGAATGCTCAAAAACGATCAGCTTGACCAATGGGACCGCGACAACTTTTTTCACCCGTCGACCCATCTGGCACAGCATGCGCGCGGTGAGAGCCCGAACCGGGTGATCAAGACCGCATCCGGGGTATTTATCGAGGACCGCGACGGCACCAAATTGCTGGATGCCTTTGCGGGTCTTTACTGTGTTAACGTCGGCTATGGCCGTCAGGAAATCGCCGAAGCCATTGGAGCGCAGGCGAAAGAGCTGGCCTATTACCATTCTTATGTGGGCCACGGCACCGAGGCGTCGATCACCCTGTCGAAAATGATCCTGGACCGCGCGCCTGCCAATATGTCAAAGGTCTATTTCGGGCTGGGCGGGTCAGATGCCAATGAAACCAACGTCAAGCTGATCTGGTACTATAACAACATTCTGGGCCGTCCCGAGAAGAAAAAGATCATCTCGCGCTGGCGGGGCTATCACGGCTCGGGTCTGGTGACCGGATCGCTGACGGGGTTGGAGCTATTTCACAAGAAATTCGACCTACCGATAGAACAGGTGATCCACACCGAAGCGCCCTATTACTATCGCCGGGCCGATCTGGACCAAAGCGAAGACCAATTCGTTGCCCATTGCGTGGCCGAGCTAGAAGCGCTGATTGACCGTGAAGGGGCCGACAGTATCGCCGCCTTTATCGGCGAACCGGTGCTGGGCACCGGTGGTATTGTGCCGCCCCCTGCCGGGTATTGGACGGCCATCCAAGCGGTTCTAAAAAAACACGATATTCTACTGATCGCCGATGAGGTGGTCACCGGATTTGGCCGCCTGGGCACCATGTTTGGCTCGGACCACTATGGGATGGAGCCGGATATTATCACCATCGCCAAAGGCCTGACCTCGGCCTATGCGCCATTGTCTGGGTCTATTGTGTCGGACAAGGTCTGGGCGGTGTTGGAACAGGGCACCGATGAGAACGGCCCCATCGGGCACGGCTGGACCTATTCTGCGCATCCCATCGGAGCAGCCGCCGGGGTTGCAAACCTGAAGCTGCTGGATGAACTGAACCTTGTGTCTAATGCGGGTGAGGTCGGTGCCTATTTGAACACCACAATGGCCGAGGCCTTGGGCGACCACCCACATGTGGGTGAGATCCGCGGTGAAGGCATGCTGTGTGCGGTCGAATTTGTAAAAGACCGCAACAGCCGCACGTTCTTTGATGCCGGTGATAAGATCGGGCCGCAGATCTCTGCCAAATTGCTGGAACAGTCCAAGATCATCGCCCGCGCCATGCCCCAAGGGGACATTCTGGGCTTTGCCCCGCCCTTCTGCCTGAGCCGTGAAGAGGTCGATCAGGTGGTTGCTGGCACCGTTGCGGCGGTGAATGCGGTTCTGCCGAAGTAAGACATAACGGGCGGCGTGGGGAGCCATGTCGCCTGTCCCTTTTGGTGTATGTTAGATCAACGGCCAAGGGCTGCGCGATTTGGTTTGGCGCAGGATGAAATGCGTCTGGCTTTCGCGCACCAAACCAGAGGAGAGGATCCCTTTCATCAGGAAACTCTCCAGATCTTCCGGGTCTTTGGCCGCGACCTTGAGGATAAAATCCGCGCTGCCGGTGATGCTGGCACATTCAACGATCCTCTCTTGCGTCTCGACCAACCTTCCAAAAGTCGCGATTGTGTCTTCGTGGTGATCCATCAGAGTCACAAAGACATAGGCCAGCGCATTGAGCCCCAGCCCTTTGGGATCGAGGCGGGCGACATAGCCACGGATCAGCCCAGCCTCCTCCATCCGTTTGATCCGCCGCCAGCACGGCGATTGCGACAGGCCCGCGACCTCGGCCAGCTCTTGCAGCGAGGCTTTGCCGTCTTTTTGCAGCACCGACAGCAGCCGATGATCGGCTTCATCCAGAGTTAGAGAAATTTTCCAATCCTCCCGGCTTGTGCGCAAAATTCCACCTCACATTGGCTCAGATTGCACAAGAGAGGCAAATTATTTTGCAAGGCTTGCGCAAAACTGAACCTCCGGAGTAACAGCTGAGGGAGGCGCTGATGCCCAAATCCACCACATATGCCGCCAAGGTTCCCGACACCGACGGGCGTATTCCCTATACGCGAGACGATGATGCCGTCTGGGCCGACCTGTATGCCCGCCAGGCGCCGCAGATCCGCCAGCATATGGCGCGCCCCTATTTGGAGGGGTTTGACAAGGTCGCCCTGCCCAAGACCCGCGTCCCCCAATGCATCGAGGTCAGCGCGCGGTTGCGCAAGCTGACCGGCTGGCAGGTAGACCCGGTGCCTGCGCTGATCGGATTTGGTCGCTTTTTTGAGATGCTGGCCAATCGCAGTTTTCCCGCCGCCAGTTTTATCCGCTCACGCGAGGATTTCGACTACATCGAAGAGCCCGACATATTCCACGAGATTTTCGGCCATACGCCCCTGTTGACCGATCCCCGTTTTGCAGATTTCTCCCAAGCTATTGGTGAAACCGGCACCCGCTGTGAGGCCAAGGACTACAGCTGGTTGATCCGCCTGTATTGGTTCACCGTCGAGTTCGGCCTGTTGCGCGAAGACGGCGAGATCAAGGCCTTGGGCTCTGGGCTTGCTTCCTCGCCTGAAGAGTTGGAATGGAGCCGATCTGGGGAGCCAGAGATGCGCCCCTTTGACGTAATCGACATCCTGCGCACCCCCTATCGGATCGACATTCCGCAGCCGGTCTATTTCGTTCTGGAGGATCCGGACCAGCTGTTTGCCTGCGCCCAGCGTGACCTGATGGACGACATTCACCACGCCCAAGCATTGGGCCTGCATGCGCCCAAATACCCGCCCAAAGTGGCCTGAATTCAAGGACTTAAAATATGAGCGCGACACCTGTGCGATGCGGGGCCGACACCCCGCGACTGACAGAAGAAGAGATCAACACCCACCTGCAGGACGACCTGCCTGAATGGCGGTTCGATAGGAGTGAAAATGTGCTGATGCGGCGGGTGGAGATGAAGGGCTTTGCCAAACCAGTCTACCTCACCAATCTAGCGACCTTCCTGGCCGATCAATCCGGCCATCACCCGGATCTGCGCCTGGGCTGGGGCTATTTCGAGATCCGCTTTACCACCCATGACGCCGGCGGCGTCACAGCCGTAGACATTGCCTGCGCGCAGCGGTTCGACGCTGTGCTGGAATGGACCTAGCAGACATGAAAAACCCCGGCACGACTAGGTGGCCGGGGTTCTCATGCGCCTGACGACCAAACATCAGGCAGGGGGAGATCAGTCCAAAGGGCTTAGGCGGTGGCCAACATGCCCTTTTCCTTGGCGAGGTCGCACATTTTCTTCTGCAGTTTTTCAAACGCGCGCACTTCGATTTGACGGATGCGTTCGCGGCTGACCTCATATTGGCCGCTCAGCTCTTCCAATGTTTTGGCTCGATCTGCCAGACGGCGCTGGGTCAGGATGTCTTTTTCGCGATCGTTCAGCACATCCATGGCCATGGTCAGCAGTTCACGACGTGCTTCCAACTCATCGCGCGCCTCGTAATCGCCTGCCTGGTCGGCATCTTCGTCTTCCAACCAGTCCTGCCATTGCATGGTGCCTTCGCCCTCAGACCCAACCGTGGCGTTGAGCGATGCATCCCCACCGGACATCCGGCGGTTCATCGAGATCACCTCATCCTCGGTCACGCCCAGGTCTTTGGCGATGCGTGCGACGTTATCAGGGTGCATGTCCCCTTCGTCCAGCGCACCAATGCGGGCTTTGGCTTTGCGCAGGTTAAAGAACAGCTTTTTCTGCGCCGACGTTGTGCCCAGTTTCACCAGCGACCAAGAGCGCAGGATGTATTCCTGGATCGAGGCGCGGATCCACCACATAGCATAGGTCGCCAAGCGGAAGCCTTTTTCCGGATCAAAGCGTTTGACCGCCTGCATCAGACCCACATTGGCCTCAGAAATCACCTCAGCCTGGGGCAAGCCATAGCCGCGATAGCCCATCGCGATTTTCGCCGCGAGGCGCAAGTGAGACGTCACCATTTTATGAGCCGAGTTGGAGTCTTGCTCTTCGACCCAACGTTTGGCCAGCATGTATTCTTCTTCGGGTTCCAACAGCGGAAACTTGCGGATTTCCTGCAGATAACGGTTCAGACCGCCTTCTGGAGTTGGGGCCGGTAGATTTGCATAATTCGCCATTTAGATGTCCCTCCCGTAATGTTTAAGGGCTTAACATTAAGACATATGGGTGCGTACAAACGTGTCTTCAAGACATGTCATTAATAAACTGATTAGTTCGCTTTTGAGAAAGGGTCTGTGATGCGCGTCACAGTGATGTGCAGGGCTGAAACATCGCGGCTCGGGTAACGCCAAGGTCGGCGCGAGCAAACCTTCCGGTTTTGGCAATGTTTAGAGGGTCTTGTGTCCCGCACCAAAGCGCGAAACGGGAAAGATCCGCCAAAGAAATTTCATACGTTTTCGATGCAAGTATTTTCAAAAACTATGGATTTTGTAACATTTCTTGGGGAATTCGGCCGGGTTTTATTCCGGTTTCCTAGTCCTCTGGAGGCAGATTCGGAAAAATGTTCCACCCTCTGGTTTGACAAAACCACCCCAACAACGGCTCCCGCCCCCGATTCATGGTTCTGCGAACCACGTTCAGCGTTGGGCCAAGCGCCGCGCCGAAGGCGCGGCGCCGGTCGCCTCGGGCAACGCCCGAGGCGAAACACCTCATCCTCAAAGGTTATAGAATAACGCGGCGTCAATTAAATCAGCGCGTCCAGAACACCCTGCATATCGGCAGGCAAAAGAGCCTCAAACCGCAGGGCATCGCCGGTCACCGGGTGGTTAAATCCTAGAACTGCGGCATGGAGCGCCTGGCGTGGAAAGCCTGTCAAAGCGGTGATTGCATCAGGCGACAGCGCCTTGGGCGAGAGTTTACGTTTGCCGCCGTAGGTCGGATCCCCCACCAGCCCATGACCGGCGTGGGCCATATGCACGCGGATCTGATGGGTGCGACCTGTTTCCAGCCAGCATTCTACAAGCGCCGCCGCTGCAGGCGTGCCAAAGCTTTCCACAACCCGCACACGGGTCACTGCATGGCGGCCGCCCTGAAACAGCACTGCCTGACGCTGGCGATCCGTTTTGTGACGTGCCAGATGGGTTGTCAGTTTGAGGATGTTGCCAGGCTCGAAATTTGCACCACGCACGCCTCGCAAACGGGGATCGGTGCTGGCCGGCACGCCGTAACAAATGGCGCGGTAGTAGCGTTCGACGGTGTGTTTTTCGAATTGAGCCGCTAGGCCCTGATGGGCTGCGTCGGACTTGGCGACCACCAGCAGTCCAGAGGTTTCCTTGTCGATCCGGTGCACGATGCCGGGACGTTTGACCCCGCCCACACCGGACAGGTTATCGCCGCAGTGATGCAGCAACGCGTTGACCAATGTTCCCGAAGGAGAGCCGGGCGCCGGATGCACAACCATGCCCGCGGGTTTGTTCACCACGATCAGGTCGTCATCCTCAAACACCACATCCAATGGGATGTCCTCGGGGCCGATGTGGCTCTCATCGGCCTCTTCCACGGTGATCTCAACCTGATCCCCCTCGGCGACGCGTGCCTTGGGATCGCTGGCCACAGCGCCGTTGACCTGGATGCTGCCCGCCTCCAGCAGGCGGGTCAGGCGGGTGCGCGAAAGCGTTGCCTCCTCTGGCACATCACGCGAAAGCGCTTTATCAAGCCGTTTAGGCGGGTTTTCCGCAATAACAAATGAGATCTGGCGGCTGCCCATGACTGACCCTTTAAATGTCGAGACCGAGGAAGAACCGCGCCAGCTGAGGTTCCTGCGCCGATTGGTGACAGGGCTGACTGCGGTAATGGTTTGCGGGCTTGTAGTCATTGTCGCGCTGCTTGTCATCCGTTTGTCAAACAGCGGACCGCAGCTGCCAGAAAATATCGCCCTGCCCGCAGGCACGCAGGCACAGGCGGTGACTTTTGGTGACGGTTGGATTGCCGTGGTCACCACGGATGCGCGCATCCTGATCCTGAACAGCCTGTCGGGCGCTATCCGTCAGGAGATCACGCTCGACGCCGAGTAACCCGTTTATCGCTAGGAGCGCAGCAGCACCTTGTTGCTTTCCAGGGCTTGGGCGATGCGCGTGTATTGGCTGCGGTTGCTATTGTCAGCCGAGCGCAGCAGCTTGGTCTTGGCCTCTTCGAGGATGTCCACGGCCTGTGTGTTCACCGCCGCCAGCGCGTCTGGCGCAATCGCATTCAAAGGACGCGTGGTGCCTTCGGGACCTTTTCCCGGCTGCGAGGCTTTGACCCGGCCCCGGCTGCGGTCACGGTTTTGCCGTGCAAGTGCGCCAAGTTCCGCGGAGGTCTCTGTCAAGATGCTGCGCACCTCGTCATAATCTGTGCCCTCAGGGATTTCATCGGCAACCTGTTCCAGGCGGTCCGACAGGCAGTCAACTTGCAGGCTTTGATCCTGGATCTGCTGGCAGAAGAGACGCGCCGCGGCCATACTGCCAAGAAGATCGCGCAAGAACAGCGAGGAGCCAAATCCACCCGCCGGAACAACCACCGTGAACAACACGCCGGTGGACTGTGCCGACACCATAACAGGTGTGACGGTCAGCCCCGCAACAGACAAGCCGGTTACCAGTGGACGAAAGAAAGCGCGCATAAAGACCTCCAAAATCAAAAACCAAGCACTTAAACACCAAAAGACCCTGCCCGCATTGGGTCTTAACAGGTTCAGAATTAGCACAGCTGCCGCTGTAAACCTACGATATATTCTGGGCAAAACGACGCCGGATGGATTCTGTATACTTGCGTCGCAGGCACTGCCTGAACTACGATCAAACAGGTAAGTGACAGGGTAAAAACGTCTTATGTTTCTCAGTTTTTCACGCAAAATCGCCTGTATGTGCGCCTTAAGCCTGACGGCGATGAACACGCCGCAAACGGCTGATGCGCAAGTGGCAGAAGCGGCCTTGGCCGAGGCGCGGGTGCGTTTGGCCTGTGGCAGCGGCACGCCAGTATCCGCGGTCTATCTGCCCAGTGGTGCGATCGAGGTAACATGTCGCGCGAACGGACCACGCCGCGCCACCACCAATTCCGCCGCCGCCGAAACCGCACGGCAAAACCCGCTGAGCGGAACCGGTCTGGCCACCGCTCCTGCGGCTGGGGTCATTGCAACGGCGGTGATTTTGGGCATCGTTGTGGGCAATGGGGGCGAAAGCACAACCACAACCGCTGCGTCACCCTCAGTCGACATCGAACCACAATAGGCGCAGGCGTCGCATTTAATCCGCAGAAACCACATCGACCGCTCCGATCACAGGAGCGGTTTTATTGTGCCAAGGCATCCACGCTTGCAGAACTCATAACGTCTTTGCAGCACCGATGAATCCAGATCCGCAGATGCAATGCGTTGATCTGTAACCTTATTCTTCGAAAACATGTTGGAAGAGAGTGGTACCACCTCCCCGGCTCGAACGGGGGACCTCCTGATCCACAATCAGGCGCTCTAACCTACTGAGCTAAGGCGGCACTGCGGGGCGATTTATAGCACGTTTTTGGTGAACGCAAGAGGGGGGAAACAAACTTTTGTCTGGAAGCACGAAAAACTTTCACACAATCCGACAAAGTTCAGCCCCCGCCGCCGGGTGCTGCAACTGGCGGCGAGAACTGTGCAGAATACTTGCAAAAGCCTGTGATGCACGGTAGCAGAAATGCTCATCCCACCACCCAAGCCGGAGGCCGTCATGGGCATCAATACCGAACGCGATATCGAAGCCAACTTGCAAATCGGGCCCACCGACGAAGGCATGATCCGCCTGTTCATCGAGGCGGACGGGATCGAAATTCCGATGGATTTTGACCCGGAAGAAGCCGAAGACATTGCCGAAGAAATCCTGGCCGCAGCCCAGGCTGCCCGTGCCATCGCCGGATAAGCCGCCACGAGCACTCAGCCTTCGCCGGTCCGGGATGTGAGATCGCCACCAGAGAACAGGTCCCCCCCCTGCCCCGGTCGGGGATCACGCAAGCCATGCAGGCGACGGGCGGCATCCATGGCGAATTTATGGGTCAGCTTTTTGCGCCGCGCTGCCGCAAGCTTGTCCTCTGGTCCCATGCGGATGATTTCCGCGTCATAGTCATCGGCAATGATCAAACCGGTGCCATCCGGCAGCAGTTCGGTCGGGAATTCGGTGTCGACAGCCCAGAAATAGCGATCACACCACTCCAGATAGCCCTGCCATTTCTGGTCCGAGGTAAAATCCGCGCGGCTGGATTTGCATTCCACCACCCAGATCTCCCCCTTGGGGCCCAATCCCATCACATCCACCCGCAAGCCACGCGTGGGCACGAATTCTTCGATCGAGGCAAAGCCGTGCGAACGCAAATGCCGCGCAACCCCACGCGCAAGCCGCTGACCAGGTTGTAATACGGTGCTGTCATAGGTGGAATCTGCCATGCAAGAACTGTGAACAATTAGGGAACAAAAGGCAAGCCTGTCCCTTTATCGGTTGGCATCACCACGGCGGCCTTCACGCCGACTGGACTTGGACGAACAGGGATTGCCCCCACCCGGTGGCATTTCGCTGGCCGAGACAACCTGAAAATCACCGGAAGTCGAACCATAGGAAAAGGTCGCCACAATAAGGTTACCTGCATGACAGCGCACACGCGCAGGCGTGCTTTGTCGTTGCGACCATGGTTGATAGACGTTTGGCAGTGTCGCACTGATATAAGACGGGCTCTGTATCATGATGCGTTGCGCTTTTCCCCAGGCATAGATCAAGGCCTCTGCATCTGACACCGGAAGAGCTGGCGCTGCTGCAACATGGCAAAGCGTCCAGTGACCATCCGTTGCGATCGCAGTTGCCACAAGGTTTTCGGTGGGGTGACGGACCGCCATCTGATGCAAACCCTCGCTGGATCCCGCCGGTTTCGATTCCGGGTATTGCGACCAAAGCTTTTCGCTTTGCACCGCGACCAAAACCTCACAGGCGACCGACATCTCGACCCAAGGAACGGGGTCTTTGTTAACGGAGGCCGTTGCGGGTGCGCTGCCAACTGGAAAGAGGCACAATAGCGCCAAAACCTGTTTCATAATGAGCTCTGAAAAGTAATGTCGAATGCGGTCAAAGGGTGGCCACCAAAGATGGTAATTATATGTCCCGGTTTTAACCCTCTGCGCGCCAAGGCCGCAGACACGGCACGATTTGAGCATAGGGGATGATTGCAAAATCATCGCACGCCCAGTGATTTCGAGTTGTTGTCACCGTCTCGCAGTCTTTTCTCTCGACTGACTGCACGACACACTCAATCATCCAGCACCTGAGACCAAAAAGCGGACGGAGGCCATGGCGCAGGTTTTGCCCGACATCCCGGATGAGACGGTGGAGAATTGGCAGCGCATTGTAAATGTGATCGCCAATCTCGCCGATGTGCCCGCCAGCTTAGTGATGCGCACCCATGCGCCGCATCATTCGGTTTTGGTGACCAATGACGCCGACAACGGCCCCTATCAGGTGGGCTTGCGCTTTCATCTGCATGAGAAGCTTTATTGCAACGGGGCGCTCGAACAGGGGGAGTTGGTCGTCGAGGATGCGACCTGTGATCCGCGTTGGGTGGACAATGACGATATGGAACATGGGATGAGCTTTTATGCGGGCTATCCCCTGTACTGGCCAGATCACACGGTATTTGGAACAATTTGCGTGCTCGACACCAAGTGCAACCAAAAGGCGCTGATGTTTCTGGAGGGGCTCAAACAGTTTGCGCGCGTGATTGAGGCGGATCTGAAACTTTTGGTCGAAGCTGAGGCCCGTGTGCGGCTGGAAGCGCAGCTGCAAGCGAGCCTGGACCAGCTGGAGAGCAAAGTCGCCGCCCGCACGGCTGAATTGGAGGAGGCCAATATCGCGCTGCGGGTCTTGTTGCAGAATGTCGAAACCTCAAAAGACGAACATGACACCCAAGTCGCACGTCAGATCAAAGAGTTGGTGACACCTATGATCGGCAAGCTGCGCCCGCGCCTGGCGGGGGATGACACTGCCGGCGTCTATCTGGATCTTTTGGAAGAAAACCTGAGGTCCATCACACAGTCCTCTCCCGAAGAGCTGGCTGACGTGATCGAGGTCCTGACCCCGACAGAAAAGGACATCGCCCTGATGGTGATGCGGGGTCAGACCACCAAAGACATCGCCCGCACCCTGTCGCGGGAACCAAGCACGGTTGAATTTCACCGCAACAACATCCGCAAGAAACTAGGCCTGTTGAAAAGCGGTCAAAATCTGCGCAGCAAACTGCTGTCGATCCAATAAACATGGGGGTTTGCCCCATGGTTTCTCCAAGGTTTTCCCATGCTGGGGAACCGCTTGATCCTCGTTACCCTCATGGCAATGGCGCGCGATCGGACGCCAGCAGAACAGGGAAAACATGATGGAACTCGAAGATCTGAACCTTAAACCCACGTTGATCAACGGTGAAAAAGACGACCTGACGCCGGGCCTGTCACGTCGCTCGTTCTTTATGGCGGCTGGGGCCGCTGGTGTGGGCGGTGCGACCTCGCTGTTGTCGAGCACCGCGGTGCAGGCCCAGTCCACCGATTGGACGCAGCCGGGCAACAACAACGGCGTGATTGAGCTGCAAAAGACCACCGGCCAAGCGGTCGACGGCGATCTGGCGATTGATTTCTATGGTCATTGCGCGTTGAAATTCACCTCACCCAGCGGGGCGACGGTGATGTTTGACCCGTGGCGTGATGACCCATCTGGCGCATGGGGGCTGTGGTTCAAAAACGAATTCCCCGAAACCCCTGTCGACATCTGCATGTCGACGCATACGCATTTCGACCATGACGCCATCCACCGGCCCGTGTCCACAATGGTGCTGGACCGGATGGTCGGCAATTTTGAATTCGCCGATATCAAGATCACGGGCTTTGCCGACAAACATGCCTGCCAGGCGCCGGGCTGGTACAATTGGACCAATGCTTTGGCTGAATTCGGGGTTGAGGCCTGCCCCCCCAACAATGTCAGCCACATGGATATGGTGGTTTATGTGATCGAAACCGGTGGCTTGCGCACCTTGATCTGGGGCGACAACCGTCACAATCCGCCACAGGAATTCTGGGATGCAATTGGTGAGATTGATATTCTGACCCTGCCGGTGGATGGCTCGCAGCATATTCTGAGCTATGGTCAGGGCGACGACATCGTCTCGCGCCTGAAGCCCAAGGTGATCATCCCGACCCATTACCTGAACGAGACGACAAGCTATACGCTGACCACGCTGCAGGATGCCGATGAATGGGTGAAATCACAGGCCAGCTATAAAATGCTCGACAGCGCCAGCCTGTCGCTGAACGCGGGCGAGGTCTCGGGCATGGACCAGGAATTCATGTACTTCGGAAATCACGCGCAAACCGCATAAAGCGCGCGGCCACATCAAAGCGGCGGGCGCATCACACTATGGGCCTGCCGCGTCTTTGAACCAATTGACCACCGCCATAATCGCGTGATTGCGGTGGGACTGGCGCAGCGACAACAGGTAAAAGTCATGTGTTTTTGCGTTCGGCAATGTTGCGATCTCTAACAGCTGTCCGGTCGCAATTTCACTGGCGACAAGAAAACGGCTGACCAATGCGACGCCCTGCCCGGCAAGTGCTGCATCCACCGCAAGCGCGGTCTGGCTGAGGCGCAGCCCACGTTTGGCCTGCTCGGCGACGTCCAGCTCTGCCAGGGTGGTGGGCCACAGATCATGTGCGTCGTGGATTTTGGGTAAACTGGCCAAATCATGAGGTGAGATCGGGCGCGCCATGCCTTGAACCAGTCGCGGCGCAACAACCGCAACAACATTTTGCCGGAACAAGAGATCCGCATTCAACGTCGCCCCAAACGGCGGTGCGCCCTGGCGAATGGCCAGATCAATCCCATCACTGTGAAAGCTGGAGATGTTTTCCGTGGCCAGGATACGCAGGTCAATATCAGGGTATTGTGTTGCAAAATCCGACAGGTTCGGGATGAGCCATTTGGCGGCAAAGCTGGGCGTGACGCTGATCACCACCTTGTTGGGTTCTGGTTTAAGCTCGGCTGTGGCCCGGCGCAGCGCGGCGAAGGCCTGCGCCACCTGCTGGTGATAGCTGCGCCCTACCGTGGTCAGCGCTAACCCTTTGGGCACGCGGTCAAACAGGGTCAGGCCCAGCTCTGCCTCCAACTGGCGCACATGTTGGGCCACCGCGCCCTGGGTCACCCCCAATTCATCAGCGGCCGCGCGAAAGCTGAGGCGGCGCCCAGCCGCATCAAAGGCACGCAGCCCATTTAGGGGCGGAAGTGAGGTCATTATGCGATAGTTTTCCTACTGTCAGGTCATACGAATTTTCAGTCGCAGGAGCGGATTACTGCATCTATTTAACTGTATGTCGCAATGAAAGTACAATCATGACAGTAGAAAATTTGTCCAATCCGAAATTGGTTTTCAGCATCAAATGGGCAGCCTCTGTTGTGCAGATCATGGGATATGCGGCGACGGGATTTGGGTGGACCCCTTGGAACCTGTACCTCTTTTTGGTGGGGGTTGTGGGCTGGTTTCTTGTGGGCGTTCTGTGGAACGACCGGGCCTTGATGCTGGTGCATCTTGTGGCCTTGGGGGCAATGATCGCGGGAATGGTCAGCAGCTAGCGCTTACGCCGCGCTCATTTGTACAGCGCCCCGGCTGGGGCGTGATGTTTGGGCGGGCGCGGAACCGATGGGGCGTGCTGACGTGTTTGACGGGCCTTGTCTCCCCCGCAACAAGCGCATAGGTAGGGCAAAGGCGGGCTCTGCCCTTCTTGTGATTAGCAGCATTCCGGTGGCCTTAAGCAAATCCGAGGGAGCTGGCTCTGTTCGGGTCGTGGCCTGATTACCTGGCACCCACCTGTATATACAGGTCCTCGGGAATCAAAGCAGCACGGTTGACTGGTGGTCCCGCCGCATCACCCCTTTTGGTTGTTGTCATTTCCTCTGTCTTTGCGCTGTTACAGGGCGGACCTATAAAGGCGGGTCTTTATCCCTGAAGCGTGGCGAGGTCCCATGTATTTTGAAATGCTCCAATCGATCAGCCTGAATGGTAAAATCGGTGTGCCCAATGATGACCGTATGGGGTCCAGCGCGGCGCGCGCCTGGGTTGTGGATGGCGCCACCGACCTGGGCGAGCCGGGGTTGTTGGGCAACCAAGGTGGTGCGGCCTGGCTGTCCACAGCAGCAAGCCAGGGTTTTGCGCAGGCGACCGGCACAGATCTGCGCCAGAGCTGCACCGAGATGTTTGACCATGTTGCCGCCAGCTTTGAACAGGACCGCACCCGTGCGCCGGTTGCAAATTGGGAACTGCCCAAGGCGGCCTTTGCTGCGGCGCAACTGGTGGACGGTCAGATCGAATGCGCCTGGGCGGCGGATTGTCCGATTTTGCTGCACGGCCAGCATGGGGTGACTTGGAGCACCGGCCTGCCCGATACCTCCACCGAAGTCGCCGACGCGCAAGCCTTGGGCATTGGCACAGGCGTGGCCCCCGCCCTGTCGGGTGCCGTCCTTGAGGATCGCCGCGCGCGCCGCATGGGGACAGATCACGCGGCCCTCAGCGCCGACCCGGTGGTGGCGGCACGCAGCACCCAATACAGCCAACATCCGATTGCGATTGGCGATGAGGTGCTGATCATGAGCGATGGGTTCTCTTCCCTGGTCAGCGACTATGGAGCCTATACAGCCGAGACCTTGTGGCAGGCGGTCCACGACAAAGGGCTGGCCGCTTTGGCCCAGGAAATCCGCGAAATCGAGCACGCCGATGCCACTTGCACCCGTTTTCCACGGTTTAAGGTCAGCGACGATGCGACCGCGATCTGGTTGCGTGTGGCACGGCGATAAAGCCGCGGTCGCAAAACGCAAAACACGCCGCAGGACATGCGGCGTGAACTTACGGTGTAGAACTGTTGGATCGCAGATACCAGTTCCAGATTTTCAGGCGAAGTTACGCCAATCCGGAAACAATCAAGCAGGTATCAGCCGACTGATGCGATAGCCCTGCTCAAAAGAAAGGCAGGTCGCGCGGTTAGCGGCGGGATCGAATCTGGCGGTCGACCGGACGTTCCGGGCGACGCGCAACGACGCGCGCGCGCTGAACTAGGCCAAACCCCTCAAGAATATGAAGAATTGCAATGCGAAAGTCGCGTTTCAGCTGCTCGACCATGGGTTCCTCCGTTTACGTCTTAAAAGCGTAACATGCGCAGATCTGAGGTCCAGAGCTGGAAGAGAATTTTTCCGAAAAAATCGCGTGAAGGTCTGTATGAACAGTAAAACGCTCGTCAGGGACCAAAGCGTTGATGCGACGGGAATGCCCGTCTGTGCCGTTGAAATAGGAAGACCAGCCGCCCAGGAGGTTGGGGAGGAGGAGACATGCAGGATGGTGACATGCACGAGGCAAAGCAAATGGGTTTGACCAGTAGGCTGTTGCAAGCACGGCTTTTACCGCTGTGGTTCGGCACCGCCATTTTGGCCCTGCCTATTGTGATCTGGTTCGACCTGACCGCAATGACGGATCAGATCCTGCGCCGTCAGACGCAGGTTTTGAACACAGTGGTGAATTCGGTGCGCAGCTATTATGCCACCAATGTGGTGGGTCGCCTTGACCCGGATGGTGTGACCGAAACCAGCCATGACTATCATCAGCAGGAAGGCATGATCCCTATTCCGGCCACGCTTTCGATTGAGTTGGGGGAGCTGATTCAGGACCAAGGGCTGGATGTGAGTTATCGCTTTGTCTCGGACTACCCGTTTGACGGACGTGATACGGCCCCGTTGAACGCGGCTGAAACCCGCGCGCTAAACCGATTTCGCGACGGCACCGCGCGTGATCAGGTATTTCTGCGCAGCGGCGGCAACCTTTGGTCCCACGAACTGACGCTGGCAACGCCTGTGATCATGGAGGAGGCCTGTGTTGCCTGCCACAACAGCCACGCCCAAAGCCCCAAGACAGATTGGGAAATTGGTGACATTCGTGCGGTTCAAGCCTTCACCGTTTCCCAGCCTATCGGACAATACCTACTGACTTTCAAACATCTGCTGGTCTACTTGGTGCTGGCGGGCCTGTTCGCAACGTTCTTTTCCCGTCACCAGCTGCGCCTTGCGCGCAAGTTCCGCACGATGAGCGAAGAGCTGACCTCGAACAATGAATTCCTTGCAGGCGTGTCGCTAAAGATCTCGCGTTACCTGTCACCCCAAGTCTACCGGTCGATCTTCTCCGGGGAAAAAGACGCGTCCATCTCCACAGAACGCAAGAAGCTGACAGTGTTCTTCTCGGATATCAAAGACTTCACCCAGACCGCCGAACAGCTTCAGCCCGAGGATCTGACGGCGCTGCTGAATGAGTATTTCACCGAGATGTCCAAGATTGCTGCCACCCATGGGGCGACAATCGACAAATTCATCGGCGATGCAATTGTCGCGTTTTTCGGCGACCCAGAGACTCGTGGCACAGCCGAAGATGCACGCGCCTGCGTGCGAATGGCGCTGGAGATGCAGGCGCGGCTGGCGGAGCTGGAGTCAGAATGGCAGGCGCGTGGCATCGAACACCCGTTTCAGGCCCGCATTGGGATCAACACCGGCTTTTGCAACGTCGGCAACTTCGGATCGGACGAGCGGATGGATTACACCATCATCGGGGCTGAGGCGAATTTGGCTGCACGGCTTGAAGCCTCGGCGGCACCGGGCGGCATTGTGATGTCCTATGAAACCTATGCCCATGTGCAGGACATCGTCGAGGCACGCCCCCTGCCCGCCCAACGGTTCAAAGGCATCGCCCGCGACGTAATCCCCTATGAGGTGGTGCGCGAAGCTCAAGACCGACCGCTGTCAGAAACCAGCCCCGACGGTCGCCGTGTCACAGTGCATCTTGACCGGATGGATGAGGAGACGCGCGTGGAACTGGACAGGTTGCTTTCACAGCCACCGGTCAAACCCTAAGGGGACAAACGCGTGACAAAGGATCATGAAAAAAGGCGCGCCCGATTGGGTGCGCCCTTTCGCTATTCTTGTGTCAAGCAGGCTCAGAACGCTTCTGGGCGCGCCTCGCGGGCCATGTGGTCGAGAACCGCATTGACGAATTTGGGTTCTTTGCCTTCGGGAAAGAAGGCCCGTGCAATGTCGACAAATTCCACGATCACCACCTTGGGCGGCGTCTTGGCGACAACCAGCTCGGCACCTGCCGCACGGAACAAGGCGCGCAGGGTCGGGTCGATCCGGTCGATTGGCCATTTGGCCACCAAGGCACGGTCGGTCATCTGGTCCACTTTGGCCTGATTGTTCACCGCATCTTTGATCAGCGCCCGGAACAGTTTTGTGTCCCCTTCGGCCATTTCGTCACCATCATAGACAGCGCCAAAGCGGTGATCTTCGAACTCCACAATCACCCGGTCAAAGGACAGGTTGCTATGCTCCATTTGGAACAGCGCCTGTACCGCATAAAGCCGTGCAGCCGAACGCATCTGGTGTTTCTCAGTGGCCTTGGACGGCTTCTTGGCGGCATCGCCTGTGGAGTTCGTATCGGTCATGCGGTTGTGGGTCCATTGTCTGCGCCAGCCAGTTTGATGGCTTCGGAGGGCGCTTTGAAACCGACGCCCTTGGTCTGGGCGCCCCACTTACGCGTGAGTGCCACAAGATGCAAGGCCGCAGCAGCCGCGCCGCCGCCTTTATTCTGATCACCGGGGTCTGCGCGCACCTCGGCTTGGGTCCGGTTTTCCACGGTCAGGATGCCGTTGCCAATGCACAGCCCTTGCAGACCGAGCAATTGGATGGCACGCGAGCTGTCGTTACAAACCGTGTCATAATGGGTCGTCTCGCCCCGGATCACACAGCCAAGCGCCACGTATCCGTCAAAGTTCGACTTGGCATCGGTGATGGCAATGGCCGTGGGAATTTCCAACGCGCCGGGCATTTCGATCACCTCGAATGTGCCACCTGCGGCCTCAATCTCGGCCATAGCGCCGGCCACCAGATTGTCGGCGATGTCTTTGTAGTAGGGCGATACAACAATTGCGATTTTCACCGGCTTGTCGAAATCCGCGCGCGGCATAATGTAATGTTGCTCATGTCCAGCCATGTCAGCTCTCCTCTTACGCGTCTTTCATAATTGGGCGGGTGCCCACGATGGTCAGATCAAATGCGTCCAGACCAAGATAGGTGGTTTGCGGTGAGTCGGTGAGCAAAATCAGCTCTGACACGCCAAGGCTCGACAGGATCTGCGCGCCCATACCGGTTTCCTTGATCGTGCGCGGCCCTTCATCGTCGGCCGCATAAAGCGTGCTGTTAGCGGCCCGGAACAAGCAAACAATGCCGCGCCCTTCGGCGGCGATTTTCTGCATGGCAGTTTGCAATTCGCCCGCAGGCTTTGGGCCAAGCCCCAAAAGATCCGAGGCTTCATGCAGCGCATGTGTGCGCACCAGAACCGGTTCGGGCGTGGTGATGTCCCCTTTGATCAGGACCACATGTTCAATTCCGTGGATCTGGTCCGTGAACAGGCGCATCTCCCAATCGCCGCCAAACTCAGAGGTCACGGTCGACTGGCTGGTTTCCACCACCAGATTGTCGTTGCGCGACCGATAGGCGATCAGATCCGAGATGGTGCCAATCTTCATCTTATGCTCAGCGGCAAATTCTACCAGATCGGGCAGACGCGCCATTGTGCCGTCGTCTTTCATAATCTCGCAGATCACCGCAGACGGGTGGAGCCCAGCCAGGCGCGAAATATCGACCGAGGCTTCGGTATGACCCGCCCGCACCAGAACGCCGCCCTGTTTGGCACGCAAGGGAAAGACATGGCCCGGAGTCGCAAGGGATGCCATGGTGTTTTGCTCATCAATTGCGGTGGCAATGGTCAGTGCCCGATCAGCTGCTGAGATGCCGGTGGTGACGCCATCACGCGCTTCGATGGAGACCGTAAACGCGGTCTCGTGGCGGGAGGAATTGTTCACCGCCATCATCGGCAAGTCCAGGGCATCCACACGTTCGGCAGTCATGGGCAGGCAGATCAAGCCGCGTCCATGCGTGGCCATGAAATTCACCGCATCCGCATCGGCGAACTCACCCGGGATAATAAAATCACCCTCGTTTTCACGATCCTCATGGTCGACCAGAATATACATCTTACCCTGCCGAGCATCTTCGATAATGTCTTCGATCGGGCTAATCGCGTCTTTCAACTTGGCCTCAACGGGGCCGGGCGTTGCATAGCTCATGGCGCAGTCTCTGTGTTTGGGGTGGCCCAAGTGACCAGCGGAATCAAACTGCTGGACACGCGGGGTCTGCTGGCAACAGGGATAGACCAGCATCTGTGTAATTGCCACCCCGTGCCGCGACGCTCTGACCGGCAAAATCAGATCATGTTTTAATGAATTTCACTGCGCAGCGGCAGGTCACACCCAACGCCTCAAAGACGTGGTTTTGGTGCAGGTTCACGATCGCTGTCGCCTGAATTCGGCTCACCCTTTGGCTCAATCAACAGAACCTTTACTTCTTCTTTGGCGCGTGGACGGTGCACGACGCCTTTGGGCACAATAAACATCTCACCTGCCTTCACAGTGCGGGATGGCTCGCCCTCAATGTCCATCTCCATCTCACCTTCCAGAACCAGAAAGAAGTCATCCGTGTTGGCATGTTGATGAAACGGGTATTCGCCTTTGAATTTCACGACCATCACATCGTTGTCGTTGTAGTCGGCCACGACATGCGGATCCCAATGGCTGTCGAACTGCGCCAGCTTTTCACGAAGGTTAACAGTTCTCATGTACGCACTCCCTTGCAGAAATTCATTGTATCATAGCCACGTGCCCCACCGCAGGTCGCGCCAGCGACCTGCCACGCCCAAGGCTTCTGGCCGGGCATCTTTGATGCCGGGCCAAGGCGCGGGAGTACACCAGTTTTTAGGAAATTGCGCTTTGGAAATATTGCGCAGCGGGCAGATACCCGGCAGCGCGGGCAGCAGTACTCCAGTCGCTTTCCATCGGAGCATCGCCAATGACCAGAACCGTATTGCCGGGCAGTTTTTGCGACTGGATCAATCCCGACACACGGTCGCGCATGGCGCTCCAGCTTTCATTGAACTTGGGGGCCACATCAGCAGCATCCAAAACCGGATTGGCAGCCATCACCCCATCCGGCGTGTTCGGCGCATGCACCAGTGTCAGCTTCTGAGCTGCGCGCACCACTTCCAAAGCGCGGCTTTCGGCATCTGGCATTTTGGCCCCCTGCCCGATGATCCGCAACGCGTTGGATGAGAACATCAGCGCCAGAATATCCTGACCCGAAGCCTGCCGGATCGAGGCATAGGTTTTGTAATCCATGCCCAATTCGGCGGCGCGTTTTATCCGCATTTGGACCACCATCAGCGGGATCGTCTTGCGCATCAGCTGTCGCTGAGCTGACCGCCATTGATGGGTGCGCCACAGCAGTCCCGGCTCCATCGACGGGCCTTTATTATGGCCGATGCCCGCGCTGCTCATGGCTGGAACTCACCCAGACGCGCCACATAACGGGCCAGCGTGTCGATCTCAAGATTGATGCGATCGCCGACTTTGGCCGCACCCCAGATTGTCACCTCTTTGGTGTGGGGGATAAAGTTGATGCCAAAATCACAGCCATCAACTTCATTCACGGTCAGCGAAGTGCCGTTCAGCGCGACCGAGCCTTTGGGAGCGATAAATTTTGCCAGCGCTTCGGGGGCACGCAGGGTAACCCGCGTGCTGTCGCCTTCGTCCTTCATCGCGATAATCTCTGCCACGCCATCCACATGGCCCGACACTATATGTCCGCCCAGCTCATCGCCGACTTTCAAAGCGCGCTCGAGGTTCAAGCGGCTGCCCACTTTCCAGTCGCCAATATTGGTTTTGCCAACACTCTCGGCCGAGATCTGCACATCGTACCAATCTTCACCCAGCGCCACCACGGTCAGGCACACGCCATTGGACGCGATCGAGGCCCCCATGTCGATACCAGCGGTATCATAGGAGGTTTTGATCCGCGCCCGCAGATCACCTGCCTGTTCCAGTTCGGTGATTTCTCCCACATCGGTGATAATGCCTGTGAACATCGTAAATTCTCCTGATCCCGCCCGCGCGGCAGCTTTTGTGTTGGTTTGAGAGGTAATACCTGCAACCAAAACCGGCAAGGGTTTGCGTTGCAGAAGGCTCACGTGTCACGCAGGACGTGCTGCGTAAATGAGCCAGCCTTGTCGTGCCTTATGCACCAAACTATAATCGCTCGTACGTCAGCAGTGCGGGACATAGCGACCGTATGCCTTTTGGAGGTTAATGTCTGCTTATTCAGTTAGTTTAAACACCAGAGGTCACCGACATGACCTCAAGGTTCCTTACAAAGGTAAAAATCTATATCTGAAGTGCAGCGCGAGGCAGTTGCTAGACCATGTTGGAATCTTCTTGACAGCTTTTTTAAATCATGCATTTTAAAATGGGCAATTTAAAAGGTTGTATGCGATGGCACGACAAATCGAGTTTGATGAAGACGAAGCCCTGAACAGGGCTATGCATGCTTTTCGGAAATTTGGGTATGCAGGCGTTTCCATCAAGACACTTGAGGCTGAAACCGGGCTCTCTTCGGGAAGTCTGTACAATAGTTTTGGTGGCAAAGATGCTGTGTTTGAGCGCTCATTGACCCACTACAACGAAACCGTCGTAAAGAATCGGATCTCACGGCACCTTGATGCGCAACGACCAATTGATGGGCTGGTGTCCCTGTTTACCACTCTTCTGGAGGAGACGGGCGGAACAGCGTTTGGCTGCCTTTTGACCAATAGCGCCATCGAGTTTTCTGGGGGCAAAGACGCCAGCGTAGAAATCAGGCGCGGCTTTGATCTGTTTATCGCGGCCTTTACAGCAACTTTGGTTAGGACTGGCGTGACGTCGAAAGATGAAGCCGAGACCAAATCTCTTAGGCTGCTAACTTTTTACCAAGGGCTGCTGGTTTTGATCCGGCACGGGTACGACAAAGAGTCCCTGAGAACCACAATTCACGATGAAATCTCAGCAATCATAGGAGAAGACAATGCTTACTGAAATGTGGTCCGCTTACAGTAAAACATGGTCTCAAACAGACGCGGATCGCAATGCAGCCTTGGTCAAATTGGTATCGGACGACGTGACCTACACCGATCCACAATCCAACGTGGTAGGGCGAGAAGCGTTCTCTGACCACCTTGCGCAATTCCAACAAAGCATGGATGGCGCTTATTTTGAAATCCTCGACGTCAAAGGCCACAATCAAAAGACGCTCGCGCAATGGCGGCTTTGTAACAAGGACGGTGGTGAAATGATGCTTGGCACAAGCTTTGCAACGTTGACCGACGACAACCGATTCTCGTCTTTTGTCGGGTTCATGTAAAATCTGATGGCACCACCTAAACCAGAGTTCCTGACCTTTTTGACGGAAGAACTTGCGTCCATCGGCGACATTACTTCGCGCCGCTTTTTTGGTGGATGGCAACTTCGGTCTGAGGACGTCCAATTTGCGATCGTAATGAAAGGAACGCTGTTCTTTAAGGTCGAGGGCGCATTGCAAGAGGAACTTGAAACGACCGGCAGTCAGCCGTTTTCGTACACCAAGTCGGGCGAACAGGTTTGTGTCAAAAAATACATGACTGCTCCAGAAGACGCGCTTGATAACTTGGATCTACTTCGAAACTGGGCGCGGCGGGTGAAAGCGGCGCTCTAAAACTCAGCTACACAACACTTCAATGTCAAAGGAACCGACATGACTCAAAATTCTTTGGGAACAATTTTGCTTGTCTGCACGTCACATGCAGACCTTGGTGAAACCGGAAACAAGACTGGCTTATGGATGGAAGAACTGACCGCCCCCTACTACGCGTTTCTGGACGCTGGATATGGGATACAGATTGCGTCGCCCGCTGGTGGAACGCCGCCCATCGATCCCGGCAGCATGAATAAAGAGATGCAAGGCCCGTCAGTTGCACGGTTCGACGCTGACGCAGATGCTAATGCAAAGTTTGGGGCAACTGTGCCGCTTGAAGACAGTGCCGATATGCGACGTTTTGCTGGAATCTTCCTTGCAGGCGGTCACGGCACCATGTGGGACTTTCCTGATAACAAGCAGTTGGGCAGTTTGGTCACGGAAGCGACCAAAGCTGGCAAGGCTGTCGGTGCGGTATGCCACGGCGTCGCTGGACTACTTGCGGGCGACGCGCCGGTTGCTCTGAAGGGCAAATCGGTCGCGGGTTTCTCGGACGAGGAAGAAGCAGCTGTTGGCCTCACAGACGTCGTTCCTTTCCTTCTTGCCACAAGGCTAGAAAAAGAGGGGTTCAAATACAGCAAAGCGGATGTGTTCACACCCCATATTGTGACAGATGGCCTGTTGGTTACGGGGCAGAACCCGATGTCCTCCCAAGCAACCGCAGAGGCCATGATCACCGCGATGGCAAGGAAGTAACCATCAATGTCCCACAGATCAGTCTTGCTGTTTGCAACTGCAGTTTTCGGATTTCGTTCCGCATTTTCGATGACAAACGTTGCAGTTACGACAATGTCTCCACTGTGGGTTGCAGCAGGCCGATCTGTCATAGCGATGCTGGCATTATGGGCAATTATAGTCGCAAAGAAGCGCCCGGTTCTATTCGACCGGGAGCACTTGAAATTGTATATCGCCATCGGGACGTTCACGGGTGTGCTTCCATACCTCCTAATTTCGTGGGGGCAACAACATATCGACAGTGGACTTGGCGGAGTGTTGTTCGCGAGCACACCCTTATTGACACTGGTAATCGGGTATCTTGCGTTCAGCGCACCTCGTCCCGGGAAATCAGCAATTTCGGGTGCAATTTTGGGCTTATGTGGGGTGGCATTGGCTTTCGTAAGCCCTTTAAGCATCACGATGACGGCTTTGTTAGGATCTGCAGCAACGGTCTTAGCCGCTGCAAGCTATGCCGTTGGCGGACTGCTCATTCAGAACTCCAAAACCTGCGACATAGTTGGTCTGACCGCGATACAGCTGGTGCCCTCAAGTCTCATATTGGTTCTAGGTGCAGCCCTTTTGGGCGGTAACTCTGTGCAAACCGTTTTCGTACAATCGTGTTCAGCCCTGATCGGGCTTGGCATAATCGGCACCTGCGTGCCACTCTTGAGCCTGTTCACACTCGTTGCTAGAGAGCAGGCAAAAGTGGCCTCTTTGACAACGTTTTTTATTCCCTTTGTCGCGTTGATAATCGGTACGGTTTTTCTAAATGAGCCGCTTGCGCCTTTGTCCATTGTCGGCCTGTTGGTTGCGCTCTTTGGTACCTTCTTGATTTCTCCTAACCGGCAGAAGTGAAAGCGGGCCACCTCGATGTGTCGACATCTGGTGGGGGCATTCTCGCAAAGTTGTACTGCAGTGTACGATCAGGTTAGGAAACCTGTTCGTGGGACCTCGATCATTGAGTCTCAAGCCTCTGAAACCTAAATGCGGACTTTGGCCGCGATGCGGAAAATCGGTAAATTGGGCTCCTTGCTGCCGTTAAATAGGAACTCGAAGGGTTTCGCTCCCAAGTAACATGGCTGACGTATCAATCGAGTGATCGAAGTGGTTTCTCTGCAAAATCCAAAGTTCTAGTTCCCGGCATCTCATCACCGCTGCAAGGACACAGTTTCGCCCCAGTGAGTTTTTATTTAAATGCATTAACCAAAATAGCAGACTGACCAGAGTACGATTGTCCCCGTTATGACCCAACCCTCCGCGCCACGTCATTTTCTGTTCCTTCAAGGACCGCATGGGCCGTTTTTTGCGCGGTTGGGGCGGATGCTGGGTGCTGCGGGGTGCAAGGTCTGGCGGGTGGGATTTAACGCAGGCGACCGGGCGTTTTGGCCAGATCGCGACAGCTATGTGCCCTTTACCGATCCGGTCGAAACCTGGCCCGAGACCTTTGCCAAACTGGTTGATCAGCACGGCATCACCGACATTGTTCTGTATGGGGACACCCGTCCAATCCACGCCCAAGCCGTGGAAGTGGCCAAAGCGCGCGGGCTGCAGGTCCATGTGTTTGAGGAAGGCTATCTACGCCCCTATTGGGTCAGTTATGAACGCGGCGGCTCCAATGGGCATTCGCCTTTGATGACGCTCTCGGTGCCTGAAATGCAGGAGGCGCTGGCGCGTTCGGATATGGAGGCACCGCTGCCGCCCTCCCATTGGGGGGACATGCGCCAGCATGTGTTTTACGGCGCGCTGTATCATTGGTTTGTGATGTTCTGGAACAAGAAGTACCAGAATTTTCGCCCCCACCGCGACCTGACCGTCGGCAAAGAGTTTTTGCTTTATCTTCAACGCCTTATCCTGATGCCCCTGCAGGCGCTTGAACGGCGTATCGCCACGTGGCGGGTGCGCAATGGGGGCTTTCCCTATCATCTGGCGCTGCTGCAGCTGGAACATGACAGCTCGTTCCAGATGCATTCGCCGTTTCCTTCTATGGCTGAATTTCTCGAGCTGGTCGTCTCCGAATTTGCCGCAGGTGCACCGGGGCACCATCACTTGGTGATCAAGGCGCATCCGCTGGAAAACGGCCGTGTGCCTTTGCGCAAGATCTTGCGCGACCTAGCCCGCAATCATGGTGTGGCGCACCGGGTGCACTACTTGCGCGGCGGCAAGCTGGCGCAGCTTTTGAACGAGGCGCGCACGGCGGTGACCGTCAATTCCACCGCTGGACAACAGGTCCTGTGGCGCGGAATTCCGCTGCGGGTTTTTGGCAAAGCAGTCTATGACAAGCCTGAATTTGTGTCGCAACAGCCACTGGCCGAGTTTTTTGCAACCCCTGCGCGCCCCGACGCGCGCGCCTATCGCGATTTCCGCCGTTTTCTGTTGGAGACATCGCAGATCGCCGGCGGGTTTTATTCGCGGTCTGGCAGACGCCAATTGTTGCGGCAAGTTGTCGATCTGATTCTGGCTCCAGATGACCCCTATGATGCGTTAAAACAAGGGACAGCGGCACCGCGGCAACAGTTGCAGCTGGTGCGCGACGCCTAAAACCCTGTGGGACTGGATTTTTCTCTGTGTCTAGGCTAGCCTGAAAGAAAAAACGCAGGCAGTTACAATTTTTTGGTCAGGAGACCGAGCAGTGAAATCCGTATCCGTTGGATGGGCGAAGAGCGTCGCCCTATGTGCCGCCCTTGGTATTGTGGCCTCTTGTGGTCTGCCAAAGGTCGGACCAAGCAAACGCCAGATCTTTGCTGGATCTGTGCAACGTGAAGGCGATGCCTTTATCGTATCGGTCAATGACCGAGTCACCCGCGCGACAGCCGTTGTGCCCGCACTTGGGTTTTCCGACCGCTTCACCAACGCCGCACGTCTGACGTCTGATGTTATCCGGCCCGGTGATGTTCTGGGTCTGACGATCTGGGAAAACGTCGACGATGGGCTCTTGGCAGCCGAAGCGACCAAATTCACTACTTTGGAAGAAGTCCAAGTCGACAGCGCCGGCTTTATCTTTGTGCCCTATGCTGGGCGCGTGCGTGCCTCGGGCAATACGCCGGAACAGCTGCGCAAATCGATCACCACAGAGCTGGAAGGCCAGACGCCGGACCCACAAGTGCAAGTGCGTCGCCTTGCCGGTGATGGCGCGTCTGTCTCATTGACGGGGGCCGTGAACGGTCAGGGCGTCTATCCGATTGAACGCCCCACCCGCACATTGGCAACCATGCTGTCGCAAGCCGGCGGTGTGTCCATCGAACCCGATATCGCCCAGATCTCACTGATCCGCGGCAATGAGAGCGGCACCATTTGGCTGCAGGATCTCTATGAACATCCGCAATTGGACATTGCCCTGCGCGGCGGTGACAAGATCCTGGTTGAGGCGGACACCCGCACCTTTACCGCGCTTGGCACCACGGCTGCGCAGGCGCGCGTGCCCTTTGAGAGCCGCGACATGTCGGCGCTGGAAGCCATTGCACAAGTGGGCGGCTTGATCTCGACCTCATCTGACCCAACCGGTGTTTTTGTTCTGCGCAACGAACCGGCTGAGATTGCGAACCAAGTTCTGGGGCGTGACGATCTGGTCGGCGCGCAGCGTCTGGTCTATGTTTTGAACCTCGAAGAACCAAATGGTCTGTTTATGGCACGTGACTTTGTGATCCGCGATCAAGACACGCTTTATGTGACCGAGGCACCTTATTCGCAGTGGACCAAGACCATCTCACTGTTGGTGAGCCCGGTTGGCTCTTTGTCGAGCGTCGGCACAGCATTTGAAGGTTAACACCATGCGGCTGCGCGTCAGCCGTGCAGAAGCCGGGGGCAAGAGCACTCGGCTTTTTGTATATAACGGCGGATTTTTGACACAGGCGCGGCTGCGCCGCATTCTGGCGCTCAAAGGATATGAAATGTCCCTTGGGCTGCCCCAGGGTGATGATCTGGTTGGGATCTGGGGCAACTCTCCGACCGCGCATCGTGGGCGCAAAATCGCCAAAGATCACAATGCGGACCTGCTACACGTCGAGGACGCCTTTCTGCGTTCTGTGCTGCCGGGACGGTCGGGCAGCCCACCATTGGGGTTGCTGATCGACCGCGGCGGCAATCATTTTGACGCCCGCACCCCTAGCGATCTGGAGCAGCTTCTGGCGACCGCGCCGTTGGACGACAGCAATATGATGCGCCGTGCCCGTGGCTTGATTGCGCGGCTGCAGGATTCGCATCTGTCCAAATACAACACGTTCACCCCCGAGGCAGAGGTCCCCGATCCCGGCTATGTGCTGGTGGTCGACCAGACGCGCGGCGATGCCTCCGTCCGGGCCTCGGTTCCAAACGCGGAAAACGCCGATCTGGCCCGGTTTCGCGAAATGCTGGTTTTTGCCCAACAGGAACACCCCGGCGCGCGCATTCTGATCAAGACCCATCCTGAGACCCGAGCGGGCTATCGTGCCGGGTATTTCAGCGCCAAGGATGCGCAGGGGCGGATTGAGTTGTTTGATCAGCCCGTCTCCCCTTGGGCGCTGCTGGAGGGGGCGATTGCGGTCTATACCGTTTCCTCGCAACTGGGATTTGAGGCGATCCTCGCAGGGCATAAACCCCGCGTCTTTGGTCAGCCCTTTTATGCAGGATGGGGTCTGACCCAGGATGAATTTCCCATCGACCGGCGCTTGCGCACATTGACCCGTGCGCAGCTCTTTGCCGGGGCGATGATGATGTATCCCACATGGTATGACCCGTTTGAGGACCGCCTATGCGAGCTGGACCGGGCGATTGATATCTTGGACGCCGACGTGCGCGCCTGGCGGCAGGATCGCGCAGGCTGGGTCGCGTCCGAGATGCGACTGTGGAAGCGCAAACCCTTGCAAGGGTTCTTTGGCCGCCACAAGGCGATGAGCTTTACCGAAGATCCAGACGCGGCACGTGCCAGCGGCAAGAACTGGATGGTCTGGGCGGGCAAAGCCACCGAGGCCCATCAGGGGGCCTGGCGGGTCGAGGATGGTTTCCTGCGCTCCCGTGGGCTTGGCGCGGAACTGGTGCCGCCCTTGTCTTTGGTCTTGGACCGACAAGGGATCTATTACGATCCGACCCAAGGCTCAGACTTGCAGGACCTGATCACCGCGCGCGAGGTTCTGACGCCAGAAGAAGAGCGCCGTGCCGAAGCGCTGGTGATGCGTTTGGTGCGCGGCAGCCTGTCAAAATACAACCTTGGCGGAGCCCTACCCGACCTGCCCAAAGGCCACCGGATCCTCGTACCCGGTCAGGTGGAAGACGACGCGTCGATCCTGACAGGAACAGGCAAGATCCGCACCAATCTGGACCTGCTGCGTCGTGTTCGCGCCGGCAACCCCAAGGCGGTGATCATCTATAAACCGCATCCGGATGTGGAGGCCGGCCTGCGCAGCGGCAAGGTGACCGTGCCCGAAGACCTGGCCGATGTGATTGCCCATGATGCCGACCCAATGGCCCTGTTGGATCAGGTGCAAGAGGTCTGGACCATGACGTCGCTTTTGGGGTTTGAGGCCCTGTTGCGCGGCGTCAAAGTCACCACTCTGGGGGCACCGTTTTACGCAGGATGGGGCCTGACGCGGGATCTGGGCACCGTGCCCACCATCCGCAAAGCGCGGCCCAAGCTCTTGGGATTGGCCCATGCGGCGTTGATCGATTACCCGCGCTACTTTGACCCCAAAACCGGCCTGCCCTGCCCGGTTGAAGTTGTGGTCGACCGTCTGGCTGCAGATGACATTCCACGGGCGGGGTTTGCCAATCGCAGCCTTGCCAAACTTCAGGGGGCGTTTGCCTCTTATGCGCATATGTGGCGGCGCTAGGACGTCAGGACGCGTTCAGATCTTTTCCTGACGGCGCACCCAACGATGCATGATGTCTGCGCCGACGGGACGTGCCTCTTCCAGAACATAACGGGGGGCCTCTTCGAGACGTCCCAACCCCATCGCACCAATCGACGGCAAGCCTTCGGCGCCGATACCAAGACCGGCTGTAAAACCGATCAGCTCATCCACCAGATCAAAAGCCAAAAGAGAAGCCGCAAGCGCCGAGCCGCCTTCGCAGAAAACGCGGTTCAGCCCTGCCTGCCCCAGCTGACGCAGAATGTCATTTGGGTCGAGCTGCACCCCATGAAGCGCACAGGGCAAAAGTTTGGCGCCAAGACCTTCCCAGGCGCGGATACGTTCCACATCGGCCCCGCTGCCATGGCACAACCAGACAGGCACGTCATTTGCGGTGCGGGCGAGCTGGCTCATCAAGGGCAGATCCAGATGACGGGAGACAACCACACGCACCGGCTGGTGATCCACGCCCATATCCCGAACGGTGAGCGACGGGTCATCCGCGCGCGCTGTGCCTGCGCCAACCATCACCGCGTCATGGCGCATGCGCATGGCGTGCACCATGCGGCGCGCATCGGGTCCAGTGATCCATTTGCTTTGCCCCGATCCGGTGGCAATGCGCCCATCAAAAGAGCTGGCCAGTTTCAACGTCACCCAAGGGCGACCCTGCTCGGTGCGGCGGAAAAAGCCTGCATGGTCGCGCGCGGCCTGATTGCTGAGCACGCCGGTTGTAACCTTAATGCCCGCATCGCGCAGCATCTGGAACCCCTGTCCCGAGACGCGCGGATCGCTGTCCTCAATCGCCGCGACCACATGGGCCACACCCGCATCAATCAGTGCCTGCGCACAGGGCGGCGTTTTGCCAAAGTGGGAACAGGGTTCAAGGGTGACATAAACGGTGGCGCCACGCGCCCCCTCCCCGGCCTGCGCCAAGGCCACAGGTTCAGCGTGGGGGCGGCCGCCAGGTTGCGTCCAGCCGCGTCCCAGAACGCGACCGTCCTTTACAATCACGCAGCCCACCGCAGGGTTTGGCCAGCACTTGCCCATACCGCGCCGCCCAAGGGACAGCGCCAACGCCATAAACCGTTTGTCCGTATCACTCACGCCAAAGAAACCCGATTTGGGGGAAGATCAGACGTCTTCCGGTGGCACATCGGGCCGCAATTCATGGACGAAATCTTCGAAATCGTCGGCGGCCTGGAAGTTCTTATAGACGCTTGCAAAGCGCACATAAGCGACCGTGTCAATGCGCGCCAGCGCCTCCATCACGATCTCACCGATTTTCTTGGACGGGATATCTGTTTCGCCCATGCTTTCCAGACGGCGCACGATGCCGGAGATCATCTGGTCAATACGCTCTGGATCCACTGGGCGTTTCTGCATGGAGATGCGAATGGAGCGTTCCAGCTTGTCGCGATCAAAATCTTCGCGACGACCGTTGGTTTTCACCACCACCAGATCCCGCAGCTGCACCCGTTCATAGGTGGTAAACCGCCCCCCGCAGGATGGGCAGAACCGGCGGCGCCGGATCGAGACGTGATCCTCAGCTGGGCGAGAATCTTTTACCTGGGTATCAATATTTCCGCAAAACGGGCAACGCATCGGCCAGTCCCCCTCAACCTTCCAAATGGAAAATTTGTGCTGCAATCGGCTTAGTTATCCACAACTATAGGGTAGCCGCTAGGGTTTGGGTAGTGGGGAAATTTAATCTCTATACTTGGGGGCGTTATGACCCGGTTCCGGCGAGATGGGCAAAGATCCGACGCGCATGGGGCGCATCCCGGTGCTCAAACAGGAAAATCCCCTGCCAAGTTCCCAGAACCGGCTGGCCTGCGCTGACCGGGATTGTCAGGCTGACCGGCAGGATCGCTGCTTTGATATGGGCGGGCATGTCATCTGGCCCCTCGTAGGTGTGGCGCAGGTAAGACATGGAGGGATCGCTGGAGGGTGGCACCAAACGCGAGAAATAGGCGAGCAGATCCGACTGGACCTCGGCATCGGCATTTTCCTGTATCATCAACGAACAGGAGGTGTGGCGTACAAAAAGCGTTAGCAGACCCGCCTGAACACCGGAGCTCGCCACCCAATCACAAATACTGCGTGTCAGCTCATAGCTGCCTTGCCCATGGGTCTGGACCCCAAACTCCTTTTGTACCATTCACGCCACCCTTTGATAAAACCACGCCCTCTGGATCAATCCCGAAACAGGGTTGGAAATCGATCGCAGCTGTAGAAGGCTGAGTTCACGCTTTTGGCGCGGCCGACCGAAAGGGTCCCCACAACCCGAAACTCTTTGTCCAATGGGGCCACACCGGCGGCATTCGGATCCAACGTAAAGAGCACTGCGTCGCGACTGTTCACAACTTGCGCCGGACCTAGGCCACGGGCGACATAAACCTTTTGGTTCCACCCGGTTTTCTGCACCCGGTGCAGATAGTCGCCCACAGCACACCAGTAGTCTTCAAGACCCGCATTCTGGGTAAAGCCGCCGACTTCGATCAAAACATTGTCGCGGGGCGCGACCCGCATATCGTTCTTGGCGCGAAACACTCCGTTTGCAGCCTGAACTGGCAAAGCAAGTGACACGGCGGTCAGCACCGCCAAAAGTGAAGAAAACCGAACAGACATAGTAAAAGCCTTTCCTTGCCGAAATAGGTTCACGTGGCACCCTGCACCGCGAAGATTGATGGCGGCTTTGTTCAGGATGCGTCTGATGTGTTACTTAGGTAGGACGGTGCCTAATACGAATAAACCCGCATCACAAGCCTGTGCTTGCCGGTTCATTTATCCGGCTGTTTGACATCAAAAAAGGGGGCTCAACCCCCAGCGTAGATACATTAATACGGTATCATCTGATCATCTGGTCCTCATCCCGGATTGCTTGGGGGCAGTGGTGAGGTCGGTTGATCTTATGTCATGCGGAGGCTGTACGACGGAGGACGTCAGCGATGCTCCGACGGGTCGTTTCAGCCTGCGCGCATCTCCCGAGGGAAGGGAATAATTTCCGCGGTGTGCCCATTGCCAAGGGCCTGTTCGAGAATGGACAGAACTGCGGGGTTCGGCTCTTCTCCGTCGTTTTGACGAAACTTGCGGCGGGCCCGTTCGCGCAGCATTTCACGCGTTTCATCGCCCCCCATCACATGAAGCCGTTCCGCCTCTTCCCGCATGCAAGACACCAGAAAATCATTTGCGAGTACCAGATTGTTCAGCACCTCAACCTTGCGATCCAAAGCGCCCAGAGCTTCATTGACATTACTGTAGACCATTTGTCATCCCCTGCGATTTCCTAATAATTCATTAAACTGCAAACAACTTAATCCAGCCGATAGGGCCCAGCAACGCCACCACCGCCTGTCTTTGGGTGAAGCATATATATCCCTTTGGATAGGATCTGCATCGTTTGGACGAAAGTTTAACGATTTATCAATGAAATTTAACAATTCGCCAAAATCCTCAGCACTGTCCACTCTGGCTTCGGCTAAAGCCCGCAAAAATTAGGGCCTAAACTTTAGATTTTTGCGGCTGTTTGGCGAATCCCTCGGCGGCAAAACGGTCTTGCACCTCGGGTGTAGGTATCAAACACTGAGCGTTGCGGCCAAACAGACGGTAACGGTTTTGAGCAATCAAATTATAGGCAGGATCTTTGCCCCACCGCGGCAGGTATTTGAGCAGCAACAGAACACGCCACGGGAACGGCAATTTTCCCGCCACAGCGGCGACAGCATCCAAACGCAAATGAAACGCACCGTCGAGGCGAACCACCATCGTGTCCAGATCATCGCGGCGCAGGCCAAGATCACCATAGATCGCCTGCCCTAACGGCGATTGCGCCGTGGCGAATTGGAAATACGCATCCTTGTCACGGCGCAAGACCCACTGAACCAACCTCGAACACAGCACACAGTGGCCATCAAAGAGGATAAGCGCGTCGCTACCACGCGCCGGGGCGGGCGCTACTCCCATGAATAGGTCGCGCGGTTGAACTGCTGCCCTGCCGCAACCTTGGCGTCAAAAATCGGCAAAGGGTAACCGGCTGAGCGGAGGCTACCGGGGTCGCAGGTGAGTGTCGCCAACGTCTCTTCTGCCTTTTGCACGACGACCTGACCGCTGATCTCTGGCGTGCGCGGATCGCGTTCCTGCGCGTAGGACACAAGATATGAGAAGCCACCGTTCTCAAATTTCATCTCTTCCCAAATTGTGTGGCTCGCCGCCGGCCAGGGATAAAAATCGACCTCGGTCACCGGGCGGATAAGATCCAGATCCGGACTGCGGTCTGTTGCGCCAAACCGGTAGAGCACTTGATCCCCGGCAATACAGGTCTGCAGTTGTTTTTTACCGCCATCCATGCTGCAGGACACTAGGGTCTCGCTGCCATTGGGACAGGCGAGAGCTGCGGAGCCGACACAGATTGTTATGAGGCTGAGAAAATGGCGCAAGGAATATCCCCAAGAACAAAAAAGGCGCCCCAAAAGGGCGCCTTGTAATTTGGTCTGGCGTTATTGATCCAGGAAGCTGCGCAGTTTGCGCGAGCGGCTGGGGTGCTTGAGCTTGCGCAAGGCCTTGGCTTCGATCTGACGGATCCGTTCGCGGGTCACGCTGAACTGTTGCCCCACTTCTTCCAAAGTGTGATCGGTGTTCATACCGATCCCGAAACGCATGCGCAGAACACGCTCTTCGCGCGGTGTGAGCGATGACAGAACCCGTGTGGTGGTCTCTTTGAGGTTTTCCTGAATGGCGCTGTCCAAGGGCAGCACGGCATTCTTGTCCTCGATGAAATCGCCCAGTTGGCTGTCTTCCTCGTCGCCGATTGGCGTTTCGAGCGAGATCGGCTCTTTGGCGATTTTCATCACCTTGCGGACCTTCTCCAGCGGCATCTGCAGCTTTTCTGCCAATTCTTCCGGCGTCGGCTCGCGGCCGATTTCGTGCAGCATCTGGCGACCGGTCCGGACCAGCTTGTTGATCGTCTCGATCATATGGACCGGGATACGGATCGTACGGGCCTGATCCGCGATGGAACGCGTGATCGCCTGACGGATCCACCAGGTCGCATAGGTGGAGAACTTGTAACCGCGGCGGTATTCGAACTTGTCGACCGCTTTCATCAGACCGATGTTACCTTCCTGGATCAAATCCAAGAATTGCAGACCCCGATTGGTGTATTTCTTCGCGATCGAGATCACGAGGCGCAGGTTCGCTTCGACCATTTCTTTCTTGGCCTGGCGGGCTTCTTTTTCGCCCTTTTGAACCTGCTGCACGATGCGGCGGAATTCAGAGATATCAAGACCAACATATTGGCCAACTTGCGCCATGTCTGCGCGCAGGCCTTCGACCTTGTCGGCGGAGCGTTCGATGAACATCTGCCAGCCACGACCCGGCTTTTGCGCCATATCGGTCAGCCAGTTCGGATCCAACTCGCGCCCACGGTAGGCTTCGACGAACTCACGACGGTTGATACGCGCCTGGTCCGCAAGTTTCACCATAGAGCTGTCAATCGACATGACACGGCGGTTGATACCATAAAGCTGGTCGATCAACGCTTCGATCCGGTTGTTATGCAGGTGCAGTTCATTCACCAACAAAACGATCTCAGAGCGCAACGCCTGATATCGCGCCTCATCCGCCTGCGAGAACGAGCCGTCCTCGTTCAGCGTGGCAGAAATCCGGCTGTCCTGCATTTCGGACAATTGCGCGTAATCGGATGAGATGCGTTCCAGCGATTCCAGCACACGATCCTTGAGCGCGGCTTCCATCGCGGCCAAGGACATGTTGGCCTGTTCATCTTCATCGTCGTCGTCGTCATTGTTCAGGATCGGATTGCCGTCGGCATCCAGCTCGGGCTGGCCGTCTTCCTTGGGCTTGGCGGTTTTCACGGCCGAAGGATCGATGACAGGTTCAGACACGCCACCTTCTTCGTCCATCTGATTGCCAAAGGTGGCTTCCAGATCGATCACGTCGCGCAGAAGAATGTCTTCGGACAGAAGTTCGTCATGCCAGATGGTGATCGCATTAAAGGTCAGCGGGCTTTCGCACAGACCGGCGATCATCGTGTTGCGGCCGGCCTCGATGCGTTTCGCAATCGCGATTTCGCCTTCGCGGCTCAGCAGTTCAACCGAGCCCATCTCGCGCAGATACATCCGCACAGGGTCATCGGTCCGATCCAGCTTTTCCGCAGCAGCGCCAGCAACCGCAACTTCGCGGTTTGCTTCCGTCGAAACCAGTTCAGTGGAGCCTTTATTCTCCTCCTCCTCGGCTTCTTCGTCCTCGATGATATTGATGCCCATCTCAGAGAGCATCGACATCACGTCTTCGATCTGCTCCGAACTGACCTGATCGGGTGGCAGAACCTGATTGAGCTGATCGTAAGTGATGTAGCCCTTCTCACGCGCTTCCGCGATCATCTTTTTGACCTGGGTCTGGCTCATATCGAGCGAGATTTCAGCGTCCTGGTCATCAGGTTTGCGGTCGTCAGTGTCTTTGGCGGCCATTCAATGCTCCTCACAAGGGGCTGGGTTCAAGGGCGGAACGATTCGGTCACCCGAATCATTAGCGCGAAGTTTTGATTCGTCACCCCGTTTACCCAAATTTCTTTTGGACTTCCTTAGCAAAACGTCATTTTAACGGGCGGTTTCATTTTTTAGAGAAGCCGATTCGGTCCAACAAGGCTCCAAAACTGTCTCTTTCCTCGCGATCTAGCCGCACCCCGTTATCCGCAACGTCGTAATTCGCCCGGTCTTCACTTTCACTGCGCACGGCCTCATTGCGGGCCTGGGCAGCCTGCCGCAAACGCCACGTCACAGCCTCATCCTCAAGCGCGCGAATGTCTTCAGCTGCTTCGGTGAGTTCTACATCCAGTCCACGCGCAGATTCGAGTTTTGCGATCTCCTCTCCCAGAACAAGCCGGGCGGTTTCTTCATCGCCAGGGTTACGCACGCCGGCACTGATAGCGACATGGCGCAGCGCCATGAGGTTTTCAAGGGCATGAGGACCCAAATTATAATCAATCTCATCGCGCAGCCGGTCTGGCGCATCAATTCCGACCCGCAAGATCAGATCACGCAGCATCGCATGATCGACGTCGCG
The DNA here is from genome assembly GCA_947497985.1 of uncultured Paracoccaceae bacterium. Taxonomy (GTDB): domain Bacteria; phylum Pseudomonadota; class Alphaproteobacteria; order Rhodobacterales; family Rhodobacteraceae; genus Epibacterium. The sequence goes on along the minus strand of CANMIX010000015.1, from coordinate 68,076 downwards.
GCATTCCAAACGGTCCAGATTGCTTTCGTATTCAGCAACTATTCCAGGGGTCGAAATCAACGTGGCCAGGACCACGGCTTCGCGCATCTGCACAAAAGCGCCATCCTCTGCCCCCGCCAGCAAAGACGCACGCGTTGTCGAGACCGGTCCCGCAGGCGCTCCTCTCCAGGGAGCACGGCCGCCGTCACGAAACCCGCTGCCTCCGCGAGATCCACGCGATTTGAAATCCGCCCGCCCCGCCCCAGATGGCCGGTTGCCACGAAACAGCTGCCAGCGCAGTTCTTTGATGTCTTCGCCATAGTGTTTGCGAATGGAGGGATCGCGGATCAGTTTGATCTTTTCACGCAGCGCCTTGTCGAGCGCGGCTTTGCGTTCGGGACTGTCAAAGACCTTCCCCTCGGTCTCGCGCTGCCAAAGCAGGCGCACCATTGGAATGGCCTTGTCCAAAACGGCCTGCACGGCCTCTGGCCCTTCGGCCCGGATCAGATCGTCGGGATCTTTGCCGTCGGGCATCACCGCAAAGCGCAGGGATTTCCCGGCCTCAAGTTGCGGCAATGCCATGTCGATCAATCGCATAGCGGCGCGAATGCCAGCCTTGTCCCCGTCCAGCGCGATGATCGGCTCATCCGACATGCGCCACAGCATCTGCAGCTGGTTTTCAGTAATCGCCGTCCCAAGGGGAGCGACCGAAGCCGTAAAGCCTCCCTCGGCCAGCGCAATTACATCCATATAGCCTTCGGCGACCAACAGCGGCGCTTCACGCCCTGCAGCGGCGCGCGCGTTTTTGTGGTTGTACAGGCTACGCCCTTTGTCAAAGAGCTCGGTCTCGGGCGAGTTCAGGTATTTGGCATTGTCATCGGGATCCATCGCCCGCCCACCAAAGGCAATCGCACGCCCCCGCGCATCACGGATCGGGAACATGATCCGGTTGCGAAAGGTATCATAGGGCTTGCCGCCTTTGTTTGACGGCTTCGCGAGACCCGCCGCAATGATCAGATCTTCGGGGACATCTTTGCCCCGCAGCGCATCCCAAAGGTTCTGCCAACCATCGGGGGCAAAACCGATTTCCCAACGTTCCAATGCCTCAGGCGTCAAGCCACGACGTTGCAAATAGGCGCGCGCCTGATCTGCGCGACCGGTACGCAATTGCAGGCGAAAGAACTGCACCGCCTGCTCCATAACCTCGGCCAGAAGGACGCGGCGGTCCTGTTGCTGCTGCGCGCGCGGGTCGCGTTTGGGCAGTTCCAGCCCGGCCTCGCGGGCCAGGATTTCGACGGCCTCCATAAAGCCGACGTTTTCGGTTTCCTGCACGAATTTCAGTGCATCCCCTTTGGCATGACACCCAAAACAATAATAGAACCCTTTGCGGTCCTCCACATGGAAAGACGCGGTCTTTTCATGGTGAAATGGACAGGGAGACCAATAGTCCCCTTTGGCTGCCTGGCTTTTGCGCTGATCCCAGGTCACCTTGCGCCCGACCACATCAGACAGGCTGATGCGATTGCGCAGTTCATCAAGAAAGCCGGGCGGCAGGGCCATGGTGTGCTGGATCTTCCGAGTTTAAGTCGTTTTAATTCGAAGGCTGCTGCAGATCGTTTTGCAACTGCTGGATCTGGTCCCAATTGGACAGGCATTGTTCCTCAAACAGCGCGCCGAGGTCGACGCCGCGCAGATCGCTGCGCTTTTGAGCATAGACATGTTTGACCAACTGGGGAATGGCTTTGGAATATTGTTCGGGCCACTCCGGCTCGGAGGCCAAGATACGCGCTTCGGCGTTTTCCTCTTTGACCCGTTTGCGGCGTACGTCTTGGACGGCGCTCATGACCTCTCCCTGATAACGACAGCTGTCTTCTTTGCTGTCCTGGGCAAGGGCGGGGGCTGACGTCAAAGGAACGACGAGGGCGACTGCTGCTGAAATCCGCAGGACAGCCGGGAAAATGCGCTTCATAAAAAGGCTCCGGGAATCAGTTTGTGGTTTACCGAGATTACCCGCGCTTGTGCGCCGCCGCCACGATGGATTTTGCAGCCGTGATAGCATGTGAAAACGCGCCCCGGTGAAGAGGCGCGTTCTGCGGGTCGAATGGTCACCCTGCAGACGGGTTTAAAGCCCCTTGGCGCGGTAGCTGCTGGCAACTTTGTCGATAGAGACCAGATAGGCAGCGGTGCGCAAATCATCCACATCGTCGCGTTCGTGCCAGATCTTGCTCATGGCTTGATAGGCAACGCGCATGGTGTCATCGAGACCAGAACGCACCAGCTCCAGCTCATCGGCGCCACGCAGGTAGCGTTCCTTGAACTTGCCATCCAACGTCCAGGTATTGCCCATGGAAGAGGAGAGTTTCTCAAGCTCATCAACCACCAATTGGTGGCGCGCCTCTTCCTGACGGCGCTGCATACGACCAAACCGGATATGGCTGAGGTTTTTGACCCATTCAAAATAGGAAACCGTCACACCACCGGCGTTGGCATACATGTCAGGGATAATCACGCAGCCCTTTTTGCGCAGGATGTCATCTGCACCTGCCGTCACCGGACCGTTTGCAGCCTCGATGATCAGCGGGGCTTTGACGCGATCTGCATTGGAGAGGTTGATCACCCCTTCCAAAGCAGCTGGGACCAGAATGTCGCAATCCTCTTCCAGCAGCACAGCGCCGTCTTCGACGTATTGGCCGTTTGGATAGCCTTTGACACCGCCGTGTTTCATGATCCATTGACGGACCTCTTCGACATCCAAACCTGTGTCACTGAACAATCCACCGTCGCGCTCAATGATACCGGTGATGATGCTGCCGTCTTCTTCGCTCAGGAACTTGGCCGCGTGATAGCCCACGTTCCCCAGACCCTGTACGATGACACGTTTACCATCCAGAGAGCCCGTAAGATTGGCCTTGGCCACGTCATCGGGATGACGGAAGAATTCGCGCAGCGCATATTGCACCCCGCGCCCTGTCGCCTCGACCCGGCCGGCGATACCACCGGCGTTCAGCGGCTTGCCCGTCACACAGGCCTTGCCGTTGATGTCGGTGGTGTTCATGCGCTGATATTGGTCTGCGATCCAGGCCATCTCACGCTCGCCTGTTCCCATATCGGGTGCAGGCACGTTTTGTGCCGGGTGGATCATGTCGCGTTTGGCCAATTCATAGGCGAAACGGCGGGTGATCAGTTCCAGCTCATGTTCTTCGTATTCGCGCGGGTCGATGCACAGGCCCCCTTTGGAGCCCCCGAACGGTGCTTCGACCAGCGCACATTTATAAGTCATCAGCGCCGCAAGCGCTTCGACTTCATCCTGGTTGACCCCGGTGGCAAAACGGATCCCGCCTTTGACCGGTTCCATATGTTCGGAGTGTACCGAACGATAGCCAGTAAAAGTGCGGATTTCGCCCCGCAAGCGTACCCCGAACCGGACTGTATACGTGGCGTTACAGACGCGGATTTTTTCTTCTAGCCCCGGAGCCAAGTCCATCAGGGCAACAGCCCGGTTGAACATCAAGTCCACGCTCTCGCGGAAGCTGGGTTCTTTTTGAAGGTGCATTCCACCTACTCCAAAAGTTTATGACGACTCACTGCTTCATCTTTGGAATGTGAGCATTTAAACGTTTATACTTTGCCAATTTTTTAAGCAATTTGTGAAAAGCTCTTTTCTGTGACGACTCGTGCTCACTCGATTCGTTAAGCCATCGGAATTGCCGGTTCCCAGTTTGGAAACAGCCACTCTATTTGACACGGAACTGTTCAGAATTGTCAACAAAAACAGGCGATTTTGGCTAATTTGCGCCCAATTTTGGTCACCTTTCTAAATCATATCTAAATGAGAATATCTTTGAAAACCAGCCACCGTTGCACCCTTCTGCCGGTGGTCCATCAGGTGATTAACAATGACTGCGTTCGAGCGAAAAGATAGATCTCTCCGTCCGCGCACCTCAACCTCGACATTCGCGCTTTTGCGTGCCTTTCGTCGAGAAGAAGAGGGTGTCCTGGCGAAACCAATGATCCTCATCACGTTATTGATGTTGATGGTTGGCGGTATCGGCATTGATTTGATGCGATTTGAACGCGATCGAACGGTGCTGCAATACACATTGGACCGGGCCGTGTTGGCAGCGGCGGACTTGGACCAAGAGTTCGAGCCAGAAGCTGTCGTTCAGGACTATCTGGAGAAATCTGGACTTGGGGAGTATTATGACACCCCTTATGTGGATCAGGGCCAGGGTTTCAAAAAGGTCGAGAGCACGATCGAAACACCGTTTGCCGCCCAGTATCTACAGTTGTTTGGCGACTCTGAGCTGATGTTGCAAGCACGCTCTCGTGCCGAAGAGAGCATCGACGATATTGAGATTTCGCTTGTGCTGGACGTATCCGGTTCAATGAATTCGAATTCTCGCCTGCCGAACTTGAAAATCGCAGCCCAAGAGTTCGTGGATGCCATCGGGCTGAATACGATCGACGGCAAAATGTCGATGTCGATTGTTCCGTATGCGACGCAGGTCTCTGGTCCGGATGAGCTTTATGCCCAGCTAAACACCACTGGCGCTTATTCAAATGCACTCAACGGGTACTATTCGAACTGCATCAACTTTGAGGCCAGCGACTTCACCTCGTCGACAATCAACTTGACGAATACCTATGACCGCACGATGCATTTCTCTCCGTGGTATACGAGCGACTATCGGTCAAACGACAATCGCATGATCAGCCTACCGGTCTGCGACGAGCGTTCGTCACGCGAAATGCTCTTGATGGAGAAGGACAGCGGTACGCTGAAAACCTTCATCCAAAACTTGGTCGCAGAGGGCAACACCTCGATCGATCTGGGTATGAAATGGGGCACAGCGCTTCTGGATCCCAGCATAAACCCGGCGATTGTGAACCTGACCAGCGGTGATACGCCCTACATTGATCCGGATTTCGCGACACGGCCTGCGGCCTATACCGACAAGGAAACGCTGAAGATCATCGTCTTGATGACCGACGGGCAGAATACTTCGCAGTATTACGTCGAAGATCACTTCCGCGGCGATGAATTGATGTCTGACGTCTGGTACCACGAGAATACCGGCCTCTATTCCACCTACGATCCTTCAGAGGGTGAATACTATTGGGACGGATGGGGCTATGAGGACCACCCCTATGGCGAAGGCGAATATCGAAGCTGCGGCAAGTACAGCTGCACGTGGGTTGATGAAGGCGGGGTTCCTTCTGAACGTCTCAGCTATGCCGATCTCTGGGCTGACACCAGCATGAAGTATGTCTCGGATCGCCTGTATGCCGATTTCCTAGGCTCATCGACCGCGCGTAACACCTACCTATATGGTGCCTACGACACCGTGGGGGGCAGCGAAAAGAACAGCCGCACCCAAGCGATCTGTGACACGGCCAAAGCGCAGGGGATCATTGTATATACGATTGGATTTGAGGCGCCCTCAAACGGCCAGGCTGTCCTGAAAAACTGCGCAAGTTCGGACTCTCACTTCTTTGACGTCGACGGCATAGAAATCTCCGATGCATTTGCATCCATCGCAACCTCCATCCGCCAGTTGAGGCTGACACAATGATCCGTTCTCGCTTAGCGCATTACATGCGCCGCTTTCGTCGCAGTGAAGAAGGCTCGATCACGGTTGAGTTTGTTATCTTCTTCCCGCTTTTATTGCTGATCCTGCTGACCACCATCGAATTGGGCCTGATCCAGATGCGCGGTTCGATGTTGGAACGCGCCTTGGACCTGACTGTGCGTGAATTGCGCCTGGGCACCGGGGTTGCGGTAACCCACGATGACATCCGCGATGACGTCTGTTCGCGTGCTGCGTTCATCGACGACTGTGAAACCCAGATGCGGCTGGAGCTGGTGCAGTTGGATCCATTTAACTGGACCGACAATGTCAGTGAGTATCCCGATTGCGTGGACTCGATTGATGCGGCCACGATCAGCCCGGTGCGCAGCTTTGAAAACGGCCAATCCAACGAACTGATGTTTGTCCGCGCCTGTATCAAGTTCGATCCAATCCTACCGACCTGGGGCTTAGGTGCAGCCATGCCCAAGGACTTAGATGGGCGTGTCAGCCTGTATGCAGCGTCGGCATTTGTTCAGGAACCGAGGTAAACCATGCGTAAGTTGTTTTCCAAAAAGGCCAAACGGTTTGCGTCAGATACCGATGGCTCCATTGCGGTCGAATTTGCGATCTACCTGCCGCTGATCCTGTTTATCTTTGCGATGGTTGTCACCTTCTTTGACGCCTTCCGCCAGGAGAGTATCAACCTGAAAGCGGCCTATACCGTATCTGACCTGATCTCGCGTGAGACACAGGAGCTGAACGATGACTACGTCGACAGCATGCAGGATATGGCAGAGCTGCTGGTGCGGCCCGACTCTGACCTGTCTATTCGCATCACCATCGTTCGTTGGGACGAAGATGACGACCGCCACTATATCGATTGGTCCAGAGCTCGTGGTGACGCCTATGCACCACGCACGGATGCAGACATTCAGCTCATTGCGAACAATCTGCCGAACATGCCCGATCAGGAACGCGTTATCCTGGTTGAGATGCACAATCTGGTTCGCCCGGTCTTCCCGTTTGTTTTCCTGGAGCTGCGCAATGCGGACTTCGGCGACAGTGACGAAGACCTGTTGCAGCAATCCCTGATGGAGATCGAAAGCTTCGTCTTTACCCGTCCGCGATTTGCGCCGCTGGTCCGGTTCGAAGGGGTCATCGTTCCCGGCTCATCCCACGATGATGGGATTGACGACGTCATCTAACCTTTAAAAGACAAAACACGAATTTCAGGCCGTCTGGATCAACGTTGATCCAGGCGGTCTTTGATATCATCGATCATGGTTTTATCGGCAACCAAGGCCGCAAGGATATCCGCCATCGTCTTTGCATGTTGGCCCGGGGTAACCCCACCAATTCCGACACTTTTACCCAGACGCCACCACATGCCGGGCCGCCATGCGCGCGTGCCCGCTTCCTTGGTGCGCAGCGTGAACCCGTTTGAGGGCTTGAACGCAAAGGCGCCCTTTTCAACCCGGGTGATGTTATCCAGTGCTGCAATCAAGGTGCCATCGCTGTCATAAAGACCGTCCACGGTAAGAACCACGTTTTGCTTGGTAGCCTGCAACATGCGCAGGGCCACCCACATTGCGCCCCCTCCGAGGACAATCAAAAACAGGCTTAGAAAGGCACCCTGCCCTCCTTGCATCGCAAGATAGGGGAGCAGAAAACCAAGACCGGTCAACATGGCCACCCCAACAAGGCGGCGCGGGGCAGAGGCAGATATGGTTGCCAGGGGTTCGTCTTTCATCGCTCTCTCCTATGGGCACGGCCTGTTCAGGGCGCGTTCGGGAATTGCTCTGTGCGTCATCACACAGGCCCCGTGTTTGGCTGGCTCTACTCATTCAGAGCCGCAAAGTCTAGATCTAGGCCATCACAGCCACAGGAGATGCACCATGTCGGTACGGCCAATTCTGGAGAGACGTTCTGCGGTTCAGACCATGGAAGGCGCCGGGGTGAAGCTGCACCGGGCCTTTGGTTTCCAAGATCCAAGCGAGCTGGATCCTTTTCTGCTGTTTGACGATTTTCGTGGCGACAGCCCGGATGATTACGAGCGCGGGTTTCCCTGGCACCCCCATCGCGGGATCGAAACGATCACCTATGTTCTGTCGGGTTCAGTAGAACACAGCGACTCCCTGGGCAATTCTGGCACCTTGGGATCAGGGGCTGTGCAATGGATGACCGCCGGATCGGGTATCCTGCATCAGGAAATGCCCAGCGGCAACGCGGCAGGTCAGATGCATGGGTTCCAGCTGTGGGGCAATCTACCCAGCGCCGACAAGATGTGCGCACCCCGGTATCAGGACATTCAGGGGCAGGACATCCCCGAGGTCATCGACGATGATGGCACCCGGGTCAAAGTGATCGTCGGCAGCTTCTGGGGACAGCGCGGTCCCGTGGACGGCATCGCGGCGGACCCCCAGTATCTGGATGTCTATGTGCCCGCCGGGGTGGAAAAGACCTTCAAGATCGACACCTACCGCCGGGCTTTCGCCTATGTCTTTGACGGGGCCGGCCTGTTTGTGGATGCCGCCCCGCCCCAAGGGGTCCTGTTGGAAAAAGAGGTCATGGGCCAGGAAGTCAATATCCGCGACATGTCCGGCAATCGGACCTTGGTCCGTTTTGGCACTGGCGACGAAATTACCGTGCAGGCCGGGTCCGAGGGGCTGCGGTTCCTGCTGATCTCGGGCGCGCCGATTGAGGAACCGGTGGCCTGGCATGGCCCCATTGTGATGAACACCCAGGACGAGCTGCGCACGGCCTTTCGCGAGCTGCGCAATGGCACCTTTATCCGACCTGCGCATTAAAGGCGGTCCAGGTGGTTTGAAAAATCCGCGTTTTGTAACATTTTATTGACACGGATCAACGCAGGGCTGTGCGTTGATCCCGATTGTGCGGGCGACCCCCAAAAAAGGAGCCCCCGCGCATGGAGACTGTCACGCAGATCACCCCCAAAGACCAGATTGCCGCCAATGAACCCTCGGTCACGCCTGCACCGCTAGACTCGGCTCCGCTGGAGCCTGCGGTCACAAAACCCCGCGCCGCATCCCCCAGCGCAGAAACCGTGCGCAAAGCGTTTGAAAGCGGCAAATACCCCTATGGCCGCAAAATGGCGCGCCACGCCTATGAGGTGGAGAAAGCCAAATTGCAGGCGGAGCTGTTGAAGGTGCAGCTTTGGGCACAGGAGACAGGCGAACGTTTTGTGCTGCTGTTTGAGGGGCGCGATGCGGCTGGCAAGGGCGGTACCATCAAACGGTTCATGGAGCATTTGAACCCACGGCAGGCCCGTGTGGTGGCGTTGAACAAACCCACCTGGGAAGAAAAAGGTCAATGGTATTACCAGCGCTATATCCGTGAGCTGCCAACGGTGGGTGAAATGGTGTTCTATGACCGATCTTGGTACAATCGCGCCGGAGTGGAGCGCGTAATGGGGTTCTGTTCTCCTAACGAATATCTGGAATTCATGCGGCAGACGCCGGATCTGGAACGGATGTTGGTGCGCTCTGGCGTCCGGTTTTATAAATACTGGTTCTCGGTCACCCAGGACGAGCAACGCCGCCGGTTCAAAGCGCGCGAGACCGATCCGTTGAAACAGTGGAAATTGAGCCCGATCGACAAGGCAAGCCTGTCAAAATGGGACGATTACACCGAGGCCAAGGAAGCGATGTTCTTTTACACGGACACCGCCGATGCGCCCTGGACGATCATCAAATCAAACGACAAGAAACGCGCGCGCCTGAATTGCATGCGCCACTTTTTGTCGACCATTGATTACCCGGACAAGGATCAGGAAATTGTCGGTCAACCAGATCCGTTGATCGTCGGACAAGCGCACCATGTGATCCACAGTTCGGACCATATTTTGGGAACCGCGCTGCACCCCGATACACGTGCCAAGTAAGCGTCACGGCAACATGTACCCGTTAGCCCACCATCGGGCTGACGGATTTTCGCACCATGTCCCAATAGATCGTCTCGACCTCTTCTAACGACAGGCGACCGCCGCTGCGATACCAGGTCATCACGCCGTTCAACATGCCGATCACCGCCAATGTGGTGATCTTGGCGTCGCTGATTTCAAACTGCCCAGAGGTTACACCCTCTTGCAGGATGAGGCGCAATTCTCCTTCATAGGCACTTCGCAGCGCCTCGATACGGGCGAAATTTTCCGGTGTCAGATTGCGCAGCTCCATATAGGCAATGAAGACCGCATCCGGGCGCTCCATATGGTAGCGGATATGAAACCGGGTAAAAGCCTCAAGCCGCGCCAGGACATCCTGCCCTTGCAGATCGGCGGCCTTTTGGTGCCAGGCGGCCAGCACCTCCTCCATATGGGTTTGCATCAAGGAGACCAGCAGGCTTTGCTTATCCGGGATGTAATTGTACAAGGCACCGGCCTGCACGCCGACCTCTTTGGCGATCTGCCGCATTGAGACCGCCGCAAAGCCATGCTGCGCAAACAGCCGCAGAGCGCTGCGCTGGATCTTGGGTCCGGTGACGTCGGAATGGGAACCTTGGGTACGTGCCATGGGGCAGATCATAGGCTTTATGAACAAATGTTCAATAAAAACCCTCTCTTGCCAGGCTCACCGCAAATATGGTTCACAGGGGCAATTGCGACAAAGGATCCCCGATATGCTGCGCCCTGCCCTGCCTGTCTTGATGCTCAGCCTCGTTATCTGCGCCGGGGCCATGGGATGTTCGCGGGTGCCAGAGATTGAGGATCGGCTGACACCGGATCTGCGCGGTGCCGCCTATCCTGAATTGATCCCGTTGCAGGACGCCTTGCCACCGCAAACCTCGCCTGCCGAAGAAGGTGCGGAATTGGACGCCGAGCTGAAAGCGCGCGCGGCACGGCTTAAGGCGCGCGCCGCAGCGCTTAATAATACCAACATCTGAGCAGCGATTTCGCCTCCGCTGTGGATTTACGCCATTCTGTGATTGTCCCCACATTGCACCCATCCGTCTAACCCGATATGCGAGGGTTTGAACGATGACCAAAAGGGACTTCCGATAATGACTGAGCCGCTTCGCCTTGGAATCGCAGGTTTGGGAACCGTCGGCATCGGCGTTGTGAAAATCATTCGCCGCCACGCCGCACAATTGGAAACCCGCACGGGGCGTCCCGTTGTCATCACGGCCGTGTCGGCCCGCGATGCCAGCAAGGATCGCGGCGTGTCCCTGTCGGATTATGCTTGGGAGACCGACCCGGTTGCACTGGCCAAACGCGATGATGTGGATGTGCTGGTCGAATTGATGGGCGGTCACGAAGGCCCCGCAAAAGACGCGATTGAGGCCGCATTGGCCACCGGCAAGGATGTGGTCACCGCCAACAAGGCGCTACTGGCCATCCATGGTCAAGCCTTGGCTGAACAGGCCGAGGAACTGGGCCGGGTGATCCGCTTTGAAGCAGGCGTCGCCGGTGGCATCCCGGTGATCAAAACCCTGACTGAGGGTCTGGCCGGCAATGAAATCACCCGCGTGATGGGGGTGATGAACGGCACCTGCAACTATATCCTGACCCAGATGGAAGCCACCGGCCAAGGCTATAACGCCCTGTTCGAGGAGTGCGGCCGTCTTGGATATCTGGAAGCAGACCCAAATCTGGACGTGGGCGGCATTGACGCCGGTCACAAGCTGGCCATTCTGGCGTCGATCGCCTTTGGCACCAAACCTGCCTTTGACGACGTGCAGCTGGAAGGCATCCAGCGGATCTCACTCGAAGATATCACGGCAGCCGCCGACATGGGCTATCGCATCAAATTGCTGGGCGTGGCACAGCGCACCGGCCGTGGTCTGGAACAACGTATGACCCCCTGTCTGGTGCCCGCGAACTCTCCGCTGGGTCAGCTGGAAGGCGGCACCAATATGGTGGTCATCGAAGGTGACGCGGTGGAACAAATCGTGCTGCGCGGCCCCGGTGCCGGCGAAGGTCCAACCGCAAGCGCAGTTCTGGGCGACATCTGCGACATCGCGCGTGGCTTCCGTCTGCCAACCTTTGGTCAGGCTGCGTCTACACTGCAAAACGCGCCTGCCGCCCAGGCCGAGCTGCCCGCGCCGTTCTATCTGCGCATGGCCCTGCAGGACAAGCCCGGTGCGTTGGCCAAGGTGACTGCTGTTATGGGCGATTGCGGAATTTCCATTGATCGCATGCGTCAATACGGCCACGCAGACGCCGCCGCACCGGTTTTGTTTGTAACCCACAAGACCAGCCGCGCCAGCATCGATCAGGCTCTGACCGAGTTGGAAAAGGTGGATGTGGTCTCCGTCGCGCCGGTCGCCCTGCGCATCGAAACTGTATAGATCTGCGCAAAGCTCCTGATATCCACACCTCCTACGGGATCCTCTAAACAAGCAACACATGCCTTTCATCAAAGGGCATGTGCGCTGCCGTGGTCTCCGCGCAATTCTTGACAAGTATCTGATCCGTGGTCAGCCTGCTGCAACACAGGGGCAGCAAAGTTTTTATACAAGGATATCGTTATGTCGTCCAATCCTGAGTTCCACGATCGCATGTTATCCTTGGGACTGGCGCGTGTCGCCGAACAGGCAGCCCTGGCATCGGCATCCTGGATTGGGCGTGGTGACGAGAAAGCCGCTGATCAAGCGGCCGTAAATGCAATGCGCGAGCAGCTGAACCTTCTGGACATTGCCGGTGTTGTTGTGATCGGCGAAGGCGAACGGGATGAGGCACCGATGCTGTACATCGGGGAAGAGGTCGGCACCGGCAATGGCCCAGGCGTCGATATCGCACTGGACCCGTTGGAGGGGACCACGTTGACCGCCAAGGACATGCCAAACGCGCTGACGGTGATCGCCATGGGACCGCGAGGGTCCATGCTGCACGCGCCAGACACCTATATGGACAAACTGGCGATTGGCCCCGGCTATCCCGATGGCGTGGTCTCATTGGATATGTCCCCGCGTGCGCGTGTGGAAGCACTGGCCAAGGCAAAGGGCTGCGCGCCCTCTGACATCACCGTCTGCATTCTGGAACGCACCCGCCATGAGCGGATGATCGCGGAGGTTCGCGAAACCGGGGCCGCGATCCGGCTGATCACTGATGGGGATGTTGCCGGCGTGATGCATTGCGCCGAAGCCGAGGTGACCGGTATCGACATGTATATGGGCTCGGGCGGCGCCCCCGAAGGTGTTCTGGCGGCGGCGGCACTGAAATGTATGGGAGGCCAGATCTTTGGCCGTCTGTTGTTCCGAAACGAGGACGAAAAAGCCCGTGCGGCCCACGCAGGCATCACCGATTTCAACCGGGTCTATAGCCGTGATGAGATGGTGACCCAGGACGTGATCTTTGCCGCGACGGGCGTAACAGGTGGCTCATTGCTGCCGCCGCTGAAACGCAGCCCCGGCTGGGTTGAGGCCACGACGTTGTTGATGCGATCCAAAACCGGCTCTGTCCGACGCATGACCTATCGTACGCCATTGACCGCGCATTCGTAATCTTTGCCGCAAGCCCTTGTAGCTGGCTTTGGGATTTGAGACATTCACCACGATTTAAGGGCCGGGTTCCGTGTGGATCCGGCCTTTTGACTGCAAGATGAAGGGCAGATCATGAGCTTTCTGGGCGTTGAGACTTCTCTAACTGGGCGCAGCTGGGTTGGACCCGGTGTGGACGTGCAACGCGCGGCTGAGATGATGATCCAGCAGACCTCCCTGCCTGCGGCCGTTTGCCAAGTGCTGGCGCGCCGAGGTGTGCCCTCGATGGAGGCCACGGGTTTTCTGGACCCCAAACTAAAAGAGCTGTTGCCTGACCCGCTTGAGATGAAAGACATGCAGGTCGCCGCGGCGCGGTTCTTGCAAGCGGTGCAACGCCGGGAACGAATTGCAATATTTGCCGATTACGACGTGGATGGCGGATCTTCAGCGGCGCTGCTGTTGGTATGGCTGCGCGACATGGGGATACAGGCCACGCTTTATATCCCGGACCGTATTGACGAAGGATACGGCCCCAATGTGCCCGCCATGCAAGAATTGGCGGCAGCCCATGATCTGATCATCTGTGTGGATTGCGGTACGCTGAGCCATGACCCCATCGCCGCCGCCAAGGGGGCGGATGTGATCGTGCTGGACCACCACCTGGGCAGTGAAACCCTGCCCGCCTGCGTCGCCGTTGTGAACCCGAACCGACAGGACGAAAGCGGTGATCTGGGGTATTTCTGTGCCGCAGGCGTGGTGTTTCTGATGCTGGTTGAAACAGGTCGCCAGATGCGTGCCGCCGGAATGAAGGGCCCGGATCTGATGAGCCTTCTCGATCTTGTGGCGCTGGCCACGGTTGCAGATGTGGCGCCGTTGATTGGTGCAAACCGTGCCTTGGTCCGTCAGGGATTGAAGGTCATGGGCGCGCGCAAACGTCCCGGTCTGGTGGCGCTGGCGGATGTCAGTCGTATGGATGCAGCACCTTCGACCTATCACCTTGGGTTCCTGCTGGGGCCACGGGTCAACGCCGGCGGGCGCATCGGCAAAGCGGATCTGGGCGCGCGCCTTTTGGCAACTGATAACCCGCATGAAGCCGCCGCGATGGCGGAACGACTGGATCAGTTGAACACAGAACGCCGCGATATCGAGAGCGCTGTGCGGGCTGCTGCTTTGGAACAGGCCGAAGAACGCGGATTGGACCGGCCTTTGGTCTGGGCTGCTGGTGAAGGTTGGCATCCGGGCGTGGTCGGCATCGTCGCCTCGCGCCTGAAGGAGGCCACCGGACGCCCCGCTGTCGTCATTGGCCTAGACGGGGCTGAGGGCAAAGGTTCGGGGCGCTCTGTCTCTGGCATCGATCTGGGCGCGTCGATCCAGAAAGTTGCCGCCGAAGGTCTGCTGATCAAAGGCGGTGGTCACAAAATGGCGGCCGGTCTGAGCGTTGCGCGCGACCAGTTAGAGCCTGCAATGGAGCGACTGTCAGAGCTGCTGGACAAACAAGGTGCGGGCGCGCTGGGTCCGCAGGATCTGAAATTGGACGGCGTTTTGATGCCCGGCGCGGCCAAGGTCGACTTGATTGAACAAATCGAACAGGCCGGACCTTTTGGCGCCGGCGCCCCTGCCCCGCGATATGCGTTCCCGGATGTGGAGATCAAATTTGCCAAACGCGTCGGCGACAGCCATTTGAAATTGAGCCTGTCGGACGGGATGGGAGCCAAACTGGATGCGATTTGTTTCGGTGCCTTTGACACGCCTTTGGGTCAACGGATGCTGGATCACGGCGGCGCCCGGTTTCATTGCGCCGGACGGCTGGAAATAAACACTTGGGGCGGGCGCCAAGCGCCGCAGCTGCGATTGGAAGATGCAGCCCCCGCCTAAGTCCCCACGTGTGGATAAGAAATTTTACAAAAACGTATTTTTCCGCTTGCGGGTTCCGGCACGAGGAACTAAACACCCGCTCACGCCAAGAGTGGCCCGTTCGTCTATCGGTTAGGACGCCAGGTTTTCAACCTGGAAAGAGGGGTTCGATTCCCCTACGGGCTACCATTTTCCCAGAACTTCGACCTTTAAATCGTTTTATTTGAATGGTTTGAGTGCTGTATTCGCACGTTGCGCTTTGAGCGGCACATGCGCTCAAAGCAAATTTATTGCGAACTTACCGCTCAGGGAAGAACCTGTTTCAAAGCCACTTTGAGCGCCTCCACTATCATATCGATGTGGGTATCCTCGATGATAAAGGGCGGCGCCAGAAGTACATGGTCCCCTTGCCGACCGTCGATTGTCCCACCCATTGGGTAACAGCCCAATCCAGCCTCAAACGCCGCTGCCTTAACTTTATCCGCCAGCTTCAAATCCGGTGCAAAGGGGGCTTTGGTCGTGCGGTCCTCCACCAGTTCCAGCCCAAGGAACAGACCACGTCCCCGAATGTCACCAACATGGGGATGCTGGCCAAACTCAGCCTGCAAGGCGTTGTAAAGGCGCGCGCCCTTCTCACGCACGCCTGCGACTACGCCGTCATCAACCAACCGCTCCAGGACCGCCAGCGCGCCCGCTGCTGCCATCGGATGTCCCATGTAAGTGTGACCGTGCTGGAAGAACCCGCTACCGTCCTGAATTGCCGCATAGATCTGGGCTGAGCACAGCATCGCGCCGACCGGTTGATAACCCGCCCCCAAACCTTTGGCTATGGCACAGATATCGGGGGCAATCCCTTCTTGCTCGCAAGCAAACAGAGTGCCTGTGCGGCCCATCCCGCACATCACTTCGTCCAGGATCAACAACACGCCGTGATGGTCGCAGATCTCGCGCACGCGTTTGAAATAGCCTTCCACTGGCGGCACGGCGCCCGCCGTTGCCCCAACAACAGGTTCTGCAACAAAGGCCATGACATTGCCTGCACCGAGCTTCTGGATCTTTGCCTCAAGCTCGTTCGCGACGCGCTGCCCGTAATCAAAGGCGGTTTCGCCGTCTTCCTGCCCACGATAGGCGTAGCACGGCGCGATATGATGTGTTTCGACGAGCAGAGGGTCAAACTGCGCCCGTCGCCAGGCGTTGCCGCCCGTCGCCAACGCCCCCAAGGTATTGCCATGGTAGCTTTGCCGCCGCGCGATGATGTGCCGCCGGTCTGGCTGGCCAATTTCCAGAAAGTACTGGCGCGCCAGCTTTAAAGCGCTTTCCATCGCTTCCGAACCGCCGGACACCAGATAGACCCGGTCCAGCCCTTTGGGCGCGTGGTCGATCAATTTCTCCGCCAGAGCCTCTGCAACATCCGTGGTGAAGAACCCCGTATGCGCATAGGCAAGTTGGTCCAGTTGATCATGCAACGCCTGTCTGACTTTGGGATCGGAATGCCCCAAACAAGACACCGCCGCCCCACCAGACCCATCAAGGTAACGCCGCCCATCGCGGTCGATCAAGAACACACCGTCTCCCCCCACTGCGGTCGGAAGCTGCTTGCGGGTGTGGCGTGGGAAAATATGGCTCATGAGAACTGGTCTTTCAGCAAAGGTCTGTCTGCAGCACGGGCCATATCGACAACAGCGGCCACGCTTTCGGCATTGTCGCGCAACACAGATCCGTCAGGGCGTAAGAGATTGTTTTCAAACCCCACACGTACGTGTCCGCCCAGGTCAATCGCGATCTCTGCCACAGCCAATTCGGTTCGACCAAAGGCACAAACGGTCCAATCGGGAAACTCGTCGTCTAAAGCGGTAACAAATGGAACGACATCATCCGGGTTAGCGTCCTCAGCTGCGCCATAGCGACCAAACACCATCAACACGCGGCGCATGCTTGGAGGAAGGATCCCTTGGGCCAGGAATTCGCGCAACTGCTCCAGATCGCTTTGATCATAGAGTATATGCTGCACATCGACGCCGACACTGTCGCATAGGGCATAAACTTGTGCGGCCAGATCGCGATCGCGCGACATCTCACGCACGGAAATACTGGCCGCCTGTGGGCGCAACTCCCGCAACAAATCGAATTGATCTGTAATACCAAAACGTCCGGCCGCCTCGGATGTGACTTGCACGGCCATCCCCGGCACGATTGCCGAAATCGCGGCGATGGTCTGTTCATAAAGGTTCACGGACAAGGCGTGGCATCCCAGTTCATCGCGCACGTGCAAGTGCAGCTCATCCGCCCCGGCGGCCGCACAGCCCTTGGCCGCCAAAGCAATTTCCGCCGTTTTAATTGGCACAGCGACATGGTCATGCTTCTGTCGGCGTGCCCCATTGGGCGCCACGGTGATTTTGAGTGGTGGCATATGACGCACCGAGACAGTGGCCGCACTGCCTGTAATTTTATCTGTGTCTATGTCGACTTGCATCAACCGTCCCCCATGGCGCGGGCGCCTCCCAGGATTTGCCCGTAAAGTCACCTTCCATAAAAATGAAAACTGAAACATGTGTTTCAATCGTTGACTTCGATTAAAACGAATGAAAATATCGTGTCAAGGGAGACCGTTCTTGAAAACAGAAACACGAATAGAAGACGTGGTGTCCGAAGGATACGCAGACCTCAGCCAGACCCTGCGCGTCGCGGCGGACTTCGTCGTGGCCAATCAAATGGACATCGCAACCCGGTCGTTGCGCAGTGTTTCAAGCAGCAGCGGCGTCTCCCCGGCTGCCTTCTCTCGGCTGGCGCGCGCGCTAGGGTTTGACGTCTATGAGGATCTGCGTGAAGCCTGCCGTCAGGGGCTTTGGGACCGGGGAGCATCATTCGCCGAACGCGCTGAACGGTTGAGCGAGGCCACACAGGACAGCCACACGATCCTCGACCGGCACTCGTCGGCTTGTATGAACAATATCTCAGAAATGGCAGGCAGCATTTCGCAGGACCGGTTGGGCGCAGCCGTTGATGCGTTGCAGAGCGCACGCAATGTCGTGCTGTTTGGTGCGTTCAGCTCCACCGGCATAGTCGAATACATGGCTTATCTGGCGCAGTATTTCGCATCCAATTGGACGTTGGCGGGGCGGATGGGCGCGTCCTTGGGCAGCGCTCTGGCTGGTTTGGGATCCGAGGATGTTCTGCTGATTGTCACAAAAACACCCTATGCACGGCGTGCGGTATTGGCGGCTGAAATGGCGCAGAAAGCAGCACCACAGGTCATCGTAATCACCGACAGCCACGCCTGCCCTGCGATTCAATATGCAAATTTCCCCTTTATTATTCCGTCTGACAGCCCACAGTTTTTTTCATCCTACGCCGCAACCATAGCTTTGATGGAGACCATGGTAGCCATGGTTGTTGCGCAGACAGGGGACGCGGCGACAAACCGCATCTCTGAAGTCGAAGGCCAAAACAAACGTCTCGGAGAATTCTGGACTGAGTGAGACCTTCAAATATCCAAAACCAAGACCAAAAAATCAAATGGGAGTAAACTATGAAACACATGGTAAAAATGGCGGGGATTGCTGCAATCTCCTCTCTTGCTATTGCGGGTTCTGCTTCTGCTGATGAGTTCATCTCGATCGGCACAGGCGGGGTCACCGGCGTATATTACCCAACCGGTGGTGCAATTTGCCGTCTGGTGAACAAGAGCCGCAAAGAGCACGGCATTCGCTGTGCGGTGGAATCCACGGGTGGTTCCGTTTACAACATCAACACCATCAAAGGTGGCGAGCTGGAATTCGGTGTTGCCCAATCTGACTGGCAGTATCACGCCTATAACGGCACCTCGAAATTCTCCGAAAACCCCTTCCCCGGCATTCGCTCTGTTTTCTCGGTACATCCTGAGCCGTTCACTCTGGTTGTACGCGGCGACACCGGTATCGAAGATTTCGCAAGCCTCAAAGGCAAACGCGTGAACGTCGGCAACCCCGGTTCTGGTCAACGCGCAACAATGGAAGTTGTGATGGATGCCTTTGGTCTGTCCATGGACGATTTCGCCCTGGCGACCGAATACAAAGGCTCGGAAATGGCCAAGCAGCTGTGTGACGGCAATATCGACGCGATGATCTACACCATCGGTCACCCGTCTGCGGCGATCAAAGAAGCCACCACAACGTGTGATGCGCATCTTGTATCGGTTACCGGTCCGGAAATTGACGCGCTGGTCGCGGAAAATCCATTCTACCGCACAGCAACCATCCCAGGCGGCACCTATAAAGGGACCGACGGCGACACCACGACATTCGGCGTTGGCGCAACCTTTGTGACCTCCGACAAAGTGTCTGATGAAGTTGTCTATGTGGTTGCCAAATCGGTGATGGAAAACGTCGAAGATTTCCGCAAGCTGCACCCGGCCTTTGCAAATCTTGACCCATCCGAAATGGTCACCGATGGCCTCAGCGCGCCGCTGCACCCAGGTGCTGCCAAAGCCTATGAGGAACTGGGCCTGAAATAAGCGACGCGCCCGTCGCACAAAAATAACAATGTAAAAGGGGCGCGCCGCAGACGCAAAAAGATGCGGCGCGTCCATCTTTGTTTCAGGGGATTGAAATGACACAGCAGGACCACACCCAAGGGAGTGCGGCCGCAGACGCCATGGTGGCCGAAGCGGATACTGGTGCCCGCAACGCGACCGGAGTGCAGGGAAAGGCCATCCTGGCGCTCTGTATCATCTGGTCGGTGTTCCAACTCTATATCGCGTCGAAACTGCCCGGCATTCTGGCACAGCTGACCGGTTTTTCGGATTTCGCCAATATCGTCGCGCAGGCACGTTACGTGCACCTGGCTTTTGCGATCGCGCTGGCAACACTCGCCTTTCCGCTGTTTAAATCTTCGCCACGTGATCGGATCCCGGCCTATGACTGGGCGCTCTTGGCGCTTGGCGTTGGGGCCTGTCTGTATCTGGTGTTCTTTCGATACCAGATCGCCGACCGTCCGGGCCTGTGGAACGGCAGTGACATCGCGGTATCCGCTGTTGGCATGATTGTCCTGATGATCTGCGTCTACCGCGCGCTTGGCCTCCCCTTGGTCATCATCGCCTCAGCATTTGTGCTATTTGCCTTCTTCGGCGGCTATTCGGAATGGGTGCGCGAGCTGACCAACTATGGTGGCTCCTCCCTCAGCAAGGCGCTGGGGCATTATTGGATGCAGACCGAAGGTGTGTTCGGCGTGGCGCTGGGTGTGTCCACGACAATGATTTTCCTCTTTGTTCTGTTTGGCGCGCTGTTGGATCGTGCAGGCGGCGGCAATTGGTTCATCAAGGTTGCCATTGCCATGCTGGGTGCGCTGCGCGGTGGTCCGGCCAAAGCCTCGGTTCTGTCGTCGATGCTGACTGGCATGATCTCGGGCTCGTCGATTGCCAATACGGTCACGACCGGCACCTTCACCATTCCGCTGATGAAACGCATCGGCTTTCCCGCTGAAAAAGCCGGCGCGGTCGAAGTCGCCTCCTCGACCAATGGACAGCTGACCCCGCCAGTGATGGGGGCTGCGGCCTTCCTCATGGTGGAATATGTCAACATCCCCTATATCGACGTGGTCAAACACGCTTTCTTGCCGGCCGTCATTTCCTACATCGCACTACTGTATATCGTGCACCTTGAAAGCCTGAAAATCGGCCTGGAAGGACTGAAGAAAAGCGGGCGGAAAATCGGCGTTTTGATGATCCTGATCCTGTTTCTGTCCGGGTTCATTTTCTTGGGCGTTGCCGCGTTCCTGATGATCGGTGTACGGGCCCTGCTGGACCCCATCATGGGCGACACGATCTATGCCGCGCTTGCCATTGTTGCGGTTTTGTATGTGTTTTTGGTCGCCGTCGCCGCCCGCTACCCGGATGTCGAAGTCGACGATCCGAATGCGGCCGTGCCAGAAGCGCCGCGTCTGACACCAACGCTCTTGGGCGGCGCCTATTTTGCACTGCCGATTTTCATCCTGGTCTGGAACCTGATGGTGCGCACGGAAACCCTGGATCGTCTGTCCCCGGCCCTGTCGGCCTTTTGGGCGACAATCTTTATGATCATCGTGGCGCTGACCCATCGCCCGCTGAAAGCGTTCTTCCGAAAACATGATTTTGTGGCCGAGATGACCGCAGGCTGGAACGATTTTGTCCAAGGCCTGATCATGGGCGCGCGCAATATGATCGGGATTGGCGTGGCCACCGGTGCTGCGGGCATCATTGTTGGTACCATTTCCCTGACGGGCGCACATCAGGTTATCGCACAGGTGATCGAGGTGATCTCGGGCGGCAATCTGATGGTTCTGTTGTTCCTCGTCGCCGTTCTGTCACTGATCCTGGGCATGGGCCTGCCGACCACCGCCAACTATATCGTGGTCTCAAGCCTGATGGCCCCGGTGATTGTCACGGTGGGGGCGCAATCTGGACTGACGGTTCCCCTGATCGCGGTGCATATGTTCGTGTTCTACTTTGGCATTCTGGCCGATGATACGCCGCCAGTGGGGCTTGCAGCCTATGCGGCGGCGGCCATTTCGCGCGGGGATCCGATCAAGACCGGCATCCAAGGGTTCGGTTATGACATTCGCACCGCGCTTTTGCCCTTCCTCTTTATCTTCAACACCGACCTGTTGCTGATCGATGTGGGACCGATCAAAGCCGTGTTTGTCTTTGCGGTGGCCTTGGTCGCGATGTTGCTTTTTGCGGCGGCGACCCAAGGTTATTTCATCGCCAAATCCCGCATGTGGGAGACCGCGGCCCTGTTATTGATCGCATTCACACTGTTCCGGCCGGGGTATTTCCTGGATCAGATCTCTGAGAAATACGCCGAAGCATCCGGGCCTGGCGCGATTACTCTGATGTCTGAACAGCCAGACGCCAGCGACATACGTTTGGTCGTGGCAGGACCGGATTTCGACACCGGAGATATCAGGCGCACAACCGTTGTAATCCCTGCCATTGCGCAGGATGGCAACGCCGCGTTGGAAGAACAGGGTCTGACAGTTCTGCCGGAAGGCGAGACCCTGGTTCTGGAGGAACCCTTCCCAGGCACGACCTACTTCGACACGCTTGGAACCGAGTATGATTTCTATGGCGACACCCCTGTCGTGATCGAGAAGATCCAGGTGGAAAATGACCGCCTGCCCAAAGAGATCTTCTTTATCCCGGCCTTCTTGTTGCTGGCTGTGTTGGTGATGATCCAGCGCCGCCGCGCCACCCAGCCTGCGTTCTAAGAGGGAGAGTGATATGTTCAAGACAGTACTTCTGGCCGTCGATGTGAATGACCCCAATGGATCCAAACGCCCGGCTGAAACCGCGCTGCAGCTCACCAAATCGGAAGGCGCCACATTGCATATCATGAATGTGGTTCCCGACTTTGGCATGTCGATTGTCGGCTCGTTCTTTACCAAGGACCACAACCGCCAAATCATGGCCGACGCCAAGGCCGCATTGGAAAGCTGGGTTGAGGGGCTGGATGGCGTGCCCAAAGATGCGGTGCTCCACGTGGATCAGGGAACGATCTATGAACAGGTCTTGAAAGAGGCCGCGCAGATCAAGGCCGACGCCATTGTGGTCGGGGCGCATAAATCGCAGCTCAAAGATTACCTGATCGGACCAAACGCCGCCCGCATTGCCCGCCATGCGCAGCAATCGGTGTTTGTCGTGCGATAAGGTGCAGCGAACGTGTGTGGGGCTTCACGGCCCCACATGTTTTTCCAGGATTTTGGCCAAGCTGCCGTCAGCGCGCATCTCAGCCAATGTTGTATTGAAGTCCTGAATAACTTGATCCCGATTCGGCAGATTATTGCGCACCGCCATGTGAATCCCCTGCGTGGCCAATACGCCTGGGGCAAATTCAACCAGCCCGCGCAATGACGGATCGTCAGATCGGACGGCGTGATTGACCACATCAACACTGTCGAGCGTCAGATCCACCCGCTCATGCGCCACCATTTGCACCGCCTGCAGCGTTGTCGTCACGACCACTTTGTTCAAATAGTCCGCGCGATCAAATTCATCCTGATACAAAAACCCATCCCCAACCGCAAAACTGAAGGGGCGCAGCGCCTCAACAGAGGTAAAGGCGTGGTCGCTGCCTGCGCGTTGGACCAGACGTACGTCGGTTTCGTAAAACGGATCTGCGTAGGTCAGGTAATTTTCCAATTCAGGATCAAAGAACAAGCTGCCAATCGCATCATATTGTCCACTGGTAGCCCCATTCATTATCCGCGCCCAGGGCAAGACCTCGGTCTCTACCTGATAGCCCGCACGCTTCAAGACTTCGCCGATCACATCCAGCGAAATCCCTTTTCCTGGCAGAGATACACCGGAAAAAGGCGGCCACTCGTCCGCCACGATTGTCAATGTGTCGGCACTGCTGACTGTAGGTACGCAGGCCCCCAGAAAGGCCGCCAATAGGAGTTTACGTAGTTTTCGCATCTTAGGCCCTCCTGCGTCGCCCCAAGAAAGTCCAGAACTTTGGCCACACGGGTGCGATATGACGGGACGCATCCTTATAGACGAGGATGAATATGTATTTAATGAAGGAATTTGAATGTATGAAACGCTCCCGATATTGAAACCGGAAGCGTTCTGGATTTACGCCGCCCTCAGGCCAATCCTTTAGCGGGTGCGAAAGAAGAAATAGGCGGACGCCATCACCGCCAGAACAACCAAGACAGGTGTCAGCTCTGTGCCGTGTGGATGGAGGTGGGCGCCATCATGCGCCAAGACAGGTGTGCCGCTGACGAGGGCTGCGGCAGCAAATGCAATACGTTTCATGAGTCTATTTCCTGTTTTCGTGTGTAGAGGAAGTCGCGGATGTCGAGCGTGGATTTTTCATCCATCGACACATAGATCAGCGACATATTGGTGCGTTCCTGAACCATCTCACCGGGGAACGGCAGATAACTCAGTTCACGGGAGCCAAAGGACGGCGACGCAGTGCCGACCTGCCAGTCGGTTTTCAGCTCAACGTCGATGAGCTTCAGCGCCTTTGCGCCATCCTTGGAGGGGCGTTCAAACGGCACGCCCGCCAGTTTCAGATAACTGGTTTTATCCGACGCTTGCAGAAACCCTTCGATGAACTGCGTGGCCAGAACCTGAAGGTCTGCGGCTTCATCTTCGGCATGCATATGCGAATGCAGGTGATCCCCATGCGCATGATTGTGACCCGCCCCGTGGGGGGCGTGGTCGTGATGGTGGTGGTGATGACCGTGGCTATGGTCGTGTGAATGGTCGTGGGGCATTACTCACCTATCTTGTGCGGTTCGGCATTGGCCCAGCGACGGCCCGAGAACTCGCCGTGCGGCAGTGCCACCGGCTTGTCGATGTGACGCTTGTGCGCGCCTAGCTTGCCGTTGGACACCATCGCGCCCAGAACATCCACAATCACGCGGGTGCCCATCAATGCGGTGATGTCGGAGGTGTCATAAGGGGGCGACACCTCAACCAACTCCATCCCGCAGATCCCTTCAGCGGCGATGCCAGAGGCCAGCGCCAGTGCTTCGCGCGGCAAGAACCCGCCCGGTTCAGGCCAGCCAGTGCCGGGCACAAAGCCACAGTCGATGCTGTCGATGTCAAAGGACATATAGACCATGTCGACGTCTTTCCACGCCATCTCCAACGCCATTTCGATGGTCTTGGCAATGCCCATCCTCTCAACATCGCCCATGGTGATGATGTTGGTGTTGCGCTCACGCGCGACCTTCACCGCCTCACGTGGGACCTGCCAGCCGCCGATGCCGATCTGCACCAGATTGGTGGCCGGCACATTCGGCAGATTGGTGGAATGGAACCACGGCGTGGTGTGCATCCGTTCATCCAGGTCTTTCTCCTGAATGTCAGCGTGACGGTCAAAGTGCACGATCCCAATACGTTTGGAGGTACATTCCGCAATCCCGCGTACACAGGGGAACCCAATGGAGTGGTCGCCCCCAATCATGATCGGCAGCGAGCCGGACGAGAATACATGGCTGACGCCACGGCTGATCTGGTCGAAGCTCTTTTCGATATTGGCAGGGATCGTAAAGACATCGCCTGCATCACACATGGTCATTTGCTCGCGCAGATCGACGCCCAGTTCGTAGTTGTAGGGCGTATAAAGCGCCGAGATCTTGCGCACGCCTTGGGGTCCAAAACGCGTACCCGGACGGTAGGTGGTGCCACCGTCAAACGGAATGCCCAAAACGGTCGCGTCGTAGTTGGCGACGTCCAGCACATCCTCGGCATATGGCGCTTTGAGGAAGGTGTTGATGCCGGCAAAATGCGGCAGCTCGCCACGGGCAAAAGTCGGGATCGATTTATCTTCGATCGTGTCCGCCCCCGTCAGGCCCATGCGAAGCGCCCAACGGCGTTCTTCGTCATGGCGACCTTCGGGCAGGTCGGCTTCTTTCTGCATTGCTTTCCAACCCGCGAGCTTAGTCAGATCCGGGTGGTGGGCGCGTTTTTCGCGCCGGTCCAATCGCGCCCGCTGATCGACAGGGTGGTGCGATCGGTTATGCAGTCGCTGCGTGAACAACATTTTCAGTCTCCTTGGTGGTTTGAAACGGGATGCCGTTGTTACGGGCATCAAAATCATAGGTGATGGTTGCCCCATAGCGGCCAGGATCATGGGGATCCCAACGGGGCTTATCAAAGACCAGACAGCGGTCACCCAGCTTGAAACCTTCTTCAAGATCATGAGTGACCATAAAGACGGTCATATTTGTCTCGGCGCGCAGCTCTTGCAGAAACGCGTGCATTCTGAGCCGGGTGCCCGGATCCAGCGCGCCAAAGGGTTCATCCAGCAACAAAACACGTGGCTTTGCGGTCAGCGCCTGCCCAATGGCAAGCCGTTGCTGCATGCCACCCGACAGCGACGCGGGAAATTGGTCGGCCACATGGTTCAGGCCAATCCGTTCAAGCATCTCATCCGCACGCTCCACTGCGGCGCGCCGTTGAGCGCCAAACAGACGCCCCCAAAAGGTGGCAAACCCCTCACCCGCGACCAGGTTTTCGCGAACCGTAAGATGGGGAAAAACCGAATACCGCTGAAACACAACGCCGCGTTCGGGGTTCGGCTCCACCGCGGGTTCACCGCCGTCGATACGAATGGTGCCTTTCTTGGGCGTCTCTTCCGCCAAGAGCATCCGCAGAAAGGTGGATTTGCCACAGCCCGAGGCCCCAACGATTGAGATGAACTCTCCCTCGTCGATGGTGACATTGACACGCTCCAAAATCGACCGATCACCGTAGGCCTGCCAAACGTTTGAAACTTCGACGAAACTCATAGGCCTGCCTCCATCCATGGGAATGCTTTGCGCGACAGGGTTTTCAGCAGCCAGTCAACCACAAAGGCCAGAAGCGTGATCCAGATGACGTAGGTGAGGATCACATCC
Source organism: uncultured Paracoccaceae bacterium (assembly GCA_947497985.1). GTDB lineage: Bacteria > Pseudomonadota > Alphaproteobacteria > Rhodobacterales > Rhodobacteraceae > Epibacterium. Next base: position 41,872 of record CANMIX010000015.1, on the reverse strand, counting down.
ATCGCCAAATAGCGGCGCACCAGAAAGATCCGGTAGCCAAGGCCGACGTTGGATGCGACAGCTTCTGCGGCGATCAGGAACAACCAGGCCGATCCGAGCGACAGGCGCACGTTGGATATCAAGCGCGGCAGAAGCTGCGGCAGCACAACATTCAACGCCACAACCCAGGTCGAGGCCCCCAATGTCTGCGCTTTGACGAATTGCTCACGCGGAATGTCGAGCACCCGCTGCGACAAATCCCGCGTCATGAAGGGGGTGATGCCGATCACAATCAAGACGATTTTGGACACTTCCCCTAGGCCAAAGACAATGAACAAGATCGGCAACAACGCCAGCGGCGGCACCATGGACAACACAGCAACAAAGCCGGAAAGGCCGCTGCGGGCATAGGGCAGAATGCCAATGGCCATGCCGATGATCATGGCAATCAGGGCCGAGATAGCGACACCGCCCAACAGCCGCGCGAGGCTGGCAAATGTGTCTTTCCACAGCAGGATCTCCTGGCTGCGCCGGTCAGGTTCGGTGAACAACCGAATGGCCGTGTCCCAGATGGTGCCCGGTGCTGGCAACAGCTTGTCCGCCGGATTGGCCGTTAGACGGATGTCGGACCCAATGGCGTAGGCCGCCAAGACCAGCACAAATGGCAGCATTGCCAGCGCTACCGCCCCGGGTCGGCCCGGGAAATGGTTCATTAATCGCATGGTAAAAACTCCGCGCGTTGATGTTGCGTGAGTGGGAGGAAGGGCCGCGCCGTTCGCGACCCTCACGCGAAGATCAGAGAGCGCCGTCAGCCGCCATCTGCATATACGTCGCGTCGAAACGGAACTTCACATTGCCCGCATCACCGGTGACGGATCCATCCGGGTATTCAACACCCACGAAATCTGCGCTTGGCGCGCCTTCACCCAGGATCCCCTTGTCAAACAGGAACTCAGCAACATTGGTCATGGTCGTGGGCAAAGCAGAGGAGCTTGCCTGTGCAACCGCATCTGCGGGGTCAAAGAACATCTCGGTCGCGGCCAGCTGCGCTTTGTAACCCGCAAGATCGGTGCCAGAGGCTTCGGCCATTGCGGTCAACGTGGCTTCGTCGCCTGCGGCCATCAGGCCCATGACTTCGTACCATGCGCCCGCAACGGCTTTGCCAAAGGCCGGGTTGTCAGCAAGCGTTTCGGTGTTCACCACCATCAGGTCGAGGATTTCGCCAGGAATTTTGGAGCTGTCGAACAACACGGTCGCATCCGGGTTTGAACCCGTGATTTCAGACACCAGCGGGTTCCAGGTCACAACGGATTTCACGTCCGACGTTGCATAGGCTGCAATCATATCCGCGTCTGAAGTGTTGATAACCCCATCCAGATCAGCCTCTTTCAGACCCACCGTGTCCAGACCGCGTGCCAGCAGATAATGCGACACGGACAGCTCCACCAGGTTCACGGGCGCCCCTTTGAGATCTGCCAGCGTACCTTCACCTTTGAGGATCACAGCGTCGTTGCCATTGGAATAATCGCCGATGATCAGCGCAGTTGTATCCACGCCGCCGCCTGATGGGATCGAAAGCGTGTCCATATTGGTGGCTGAAACACCATCAAAGGCGCCGGCTGTGTATTGATTGATCGATTCAACATAGTCATTGATCTGCACGATCTCGACGTCGATGCCGTATTTGTCGGCCCATTTGTCCATGATGCCGCTGTCTTCTAGATATCCCCATGGCATCCAGCCAACATAGATCGACCAGGCGAGTTTAAAGTCGGTTTTTTCTTCGGCGGCCAGTGGTGAGACGGCACCCGCAAGTACACCCAATGCCAATGCGGTTGCTGACAGAAACTTAGTCTTGTTGGTCATGACTTTCCCCGTTGTCGCGTCCCGCCGATATTTTTTGATGGTTTTCGGGCCGCTGGCGGAACAAAGAGATAGGGCGCGGTCAAAACCAGCGCAGTACTCTCCCGGGATTTTGGCCCGCCGTGTGCCGACACGGAATTTGCCGCGTCGGTGGCACTTCTCGGACCAGACTTGTCGCTTTCACGACAACGGAACCCTAAGCGCCCTGCCATGCCAGTAGCTGCTGCGCGGTGGATTCTGTCAAAATCGAGACACCTCAAAACCGCCTCAAAAACCGAAATGCGTGATTTTTCCGCGTGATTTTACGTCGAATGCTCAGGTTAGCGCCGCTTTTTGACTGAGTTTTGTCGCAGAGCCTTCACGATCTCTGGGTAAATTCGAAGCATGCGATTGGCCGTGCATCCTTATGCGCCTAAAAAATAAGCGCGCCAACAAGACTTTCGATGTCGCTTTCCTACCTCAAGGATGGCCACTCTTCTCACGCCTTGTTACGGTGACGTTATGACGAGCGCACTTCCCCTGTTGGTTTTTTCAGACCTAGACGGCACCCTTTTGGATCACCAGACATATCGCTGGGAGGCCGCACAACCCGCGCTGGATGCCCTGAACGATTGTGGCGCAGGTGTCGTCCTGGCCAGCAGCAAAACGGCCGTGGAAATCCAGAAACTTCAATCTGAAATGGGCCTCAACCGATGGCCCGCCATTGTCGAAAACGGCGCTGGTGTCATCTGGGCCAGCGAGAGCGGCGCATTTGATACCTCTGCCTATGACCGCTTGCGGAACCTCGTCACATCACTGCCTGCGGGCTTTGATGGATTTGGCGACATGACCGATCAGGATGTGGCCGATGTGACCGGTCTGGAATTGCAAGATGCCCACAACGCCCGCCAACGTTGCTTCAGCGAACCCGGACTGTGGCGTGGCTCAGACGAAGAGCTCCAACTTTTCTTGGCAGCGGCCGCAGAACTGGGCATTCACGCCCGGCAAGGCGGACGTTTTCTGACGCTCTCATTTGGTCGCACCAAGGCCGATGCCATGGTCGAAGTTGTCACACAATTGGCGCCCGACACCACCATCGCCCTTGGCGATGCCCCCAATGATATGGAAATGCTGGCCGCGGCCGATCACGGCGTGCTGGTGGCAAACCCATCGGCCCCGCCAATGCCGCAGCTTGATACACAATCAAATCTTATCCGCACGACAGAGCACGGCCCCTTGGGCTGGAACTCCGCAATCCTCACACTTCTGAACGACCTGAACTTGACCAAAGGCACAACGGCACATGGCTGACTTTCACCAAAACGGCAATATTACCACCCTGCACAATCTGCGGCAGCGTCCATTGGGCAGTCTGGACCATGAAATCTCGGTCATCGCGCAGTCGCGCAAAGTGTCGCTGATCCTGCCGTGCCTTTATTCAGAGCTGGAAGGGCCTGCCCTGTCCAACATTCTGGATGAATTGGCGCAGGTGCCGTATTTGCACCGGATTATCATCGGCCTTGATCGCGCAGACGAAGAACAATATCGCAAGGCCCGGAAATTCTTTGCGCGCTTGCCGCAGGAACATGTGGTGATCTGGAACGACAGCCCCCGCATGTTGGCGTTGCAATCTCGCTTGGCGGAGCTTGGCCTTGGACCACAAGAGCCAGGCAAAGGGAAAAACGTCTGGTCCTGCATTGGGTATCTGATTGCCTGCGCTGACAGTTCCATTATGGCGATCCACGATTGTGACATCGTCACCTATGACCGCGAAATGTTGGCGCGCCTGATCTATCCTGTTGTGAACCCAGCCTTTCCCTATCAAATGTCCAAAGGGTATTACCCGCGTGTCGGCGACGGGAAGCTGAACGGACGTGTGACGCGCCTCTTAGTCAGCCCGCTGCTGATTGCGTTGAAACGGGTGATCGGCGACCGCGATTACATCGATTATCTGCGCAGCTTCCGATATCCGCTGTCTGGCGAATTTGCCATGCGGACCCCAATCCTGCCTGACCTGCGCATCCCATCCGACTGGGGTCTGGAAATTGGTGTTCTGTCAGAGGCTTGGCGCAATCTAGCACCAAAATCGGTCTGTCAGGTTGAGATTTCCGATGCCTATGATCACAAACACCAGGACCTGTCACCAGAGGATGCAAACCAAGGGCTGAGCCGGATGTCCGTAGACATCTGCAAGGCCCTGTTCCGCAAATTGGCCGCTGATGGCACTGTGTTTACGCCCAATATCTTCCGCACGCTGAAAGCGACGTATTACCGTTCTGCACTGGATCTGCTGGAAGGTTATTACAATGACGCCAAGATGAATGGGCTAGAGCTTGACCGACACAAGGAAGAGAAGTCGATCGAACTCTTTGCCGAAAACATCTTGGTCGCCGGTCAGGTGTTCCTGGAAAACCCCCATGAAACACCGTTTATTCCAACCTGGAACCGGGTGCATTCGGCAGATATGAGCTTTCTGCCAGATATGCACCGGGCCGTGTCAGACGATCTGACAGAGTTCAGCTCGCCTTCCGGTTCGTGATCCAACGGCACTGATACGGTGCCATGACGATATCTTCGCCGGTGGGGAAAATCACCTCACCGGTGAGCAGATCCATCCAGTCGTCCCCTTCGATCAGATTGACCGCCATCGGGCTGATGCCCACGGTTTCATCCGAGACATTGTGCAAGGCAAAGATCGACTGATCCCGGTCCAGACTTTGGCGCCACAGGCCAAAGACACGATCATCCAAACGCAAGGTGAACTGGGTGGCGTTGGGATGGAAAGCTGGCTGTTCGCGGCGAATGCGCAGACGGCGGGACAATTCAGCCATAACAAGCGACTGGTTTGATCCCGGATCCGCTAATCGCGCATTCAGTTCCGCATAGTCCCAGCGATGGCGGTTGATGGCCCGGTTCATACCGCGCCGCTCGACTGCGTCGTGGTCGTTTGGCGTCGCCAGCAGCGAGTGGATGTAAAAGGCCGGTATCCCTTCGAGCGACATCACAATGGTCTGGGACGAGATAAAGCGCGCCAGATGATAGGCATCCTTGCCTTTGAACGTCGCACCCATCGCCTCAAAGAAACTGCAGTTCAGCTCATAGGGTTCCTCGCCGCCCCCGGGCAACGCCCGCATAGAGACCAAGCCACCAATGCTGCGCACCGTTTCGATCATGCGCTCTTTTTCATCTGGGGGCAGCACCCCTTCAGCGGGACGCATGCCAATGCCATCGTGACTGGCGGTAAAGTTCAAATATGCGCAGCCCAACTGCGCCGGAGGCATGGCCGACTGCCAGCGCAACAAGTATTCGACCGAGCCCGACTGCATCGCGTGCAGGATCAAAGGCGGCAGCGGGAAGTTATAGACCGCATGCGCCTCGTTGCGATTGCCAAAATAGCTAAGGTTTTCAGTCCGGGGCACATTGGTTTCGGTCAACAGCACGACCGTTTCCTGCGTGTAGTCACAGAGCAGGCGCATCAGCTGCACAATGGCATGGGTCTGTGGCAGGTGAATGCTGGGGCTTCCGACCTCCTTCCACAGAAACGCCACCGCATCTAGCCGCAGGATCCGCACGCCATTGTCGATATGCATGCGGATGATCCGCAACATTTCCAGCAACACTTCGGGGTTGGCAAAATTCAGATCGATCTGGTCGTGGCTAAAGGTGCACCAGACATGGCGCGAACCTGCACTGGTCTCAACCTCGCGCAGCAAAGGCGTGGTGCGCGGGCGAACAACCTCACTTAGATCATCCTCAGGCGAGGCCTCAAAGAAGAACTGATCATGGGGCGATTTCCCCTGCAGGTAATTGTTAAACCACGGACTTTGGCTGGACATGTGGTTCAGTACCAGATCGGACATCAACGGAAAGTCATCGGCAATCCGTTGAATGTCCGGCCAATCCCCCAGTTGCGGATTCACAGCACGATAATCTGTCACCGCAAAACCATCGTCCGAGGTGAACGGGAAGAACGGCAGGATATGCACACCACCGATCACGTCTTGCAGATGCCGTTTCAGGAAATCATGCAGCACATCCAGCGGTTTATGCGCCTTGTCGACAATCGAGTTGCCATAGGTGATAAGAACGCTGTCTTTTTCGGACCACAGATTGTTGCCCGGTTTTCGCCCCTGCTTGCGACGATGGGTTCCGTTCGGCCAAAAAGCGTCGATGATCTGTTCAGAGATCGCTTCGATATCATGTTCGGGATAAACCTGACCCAAAAGGTCACAGAGACGGCGAGACAAAGTAAGACTGGAGGGGGACACGGCGGCCTATTTTCAGTTCAGATAGTTGATTTCGTGTGTTCAGTGTTTGGCCCTTTCGGGGGGCTGTCAACCGGATGCACCTATTCCACACGAAAAAGAGCGCACCCCATGCAGAATACAGGGGATGCGACCAATCTGTAATCGGACTTATTGACGGCATTCACCTGCCGCCGACGCAGGTTTTACCGGATGCCAGTTGCTGCCGGTTGCACCGGAGGCAATTCGCCAAAGCTGCGACGTGGAGAGCGCAAGGAGAATTCGGGCATTTTGGACATCAGCAGTTTGATCGCATCACGTCCACTGCCGCCTATGCGCTGGATCTGATTGACCACGCTCAACACACGAATGGTTGGCGGGAAGCCTGGGTTTTCAGACAGGGCCCGTTCCGCGTGTTCGGTTGCCCGTTCAAAAGCTCCCGCAGATAAATGCGCCACTGCACACATGGTATCAAAGTAATACTTCTGCGGCCCGCTCGGCGATAACGTGACGGCCGCATCCGTCAGGGCGATGGCGCGTTCAGGCATGTCCAGATAGGCACAGGTGAGACCTTTCAAACCAAGCGCCAGCGCTTCGTTTGGATTGTCCTCCAACGCCAGTTCCAGCGAGGCATAGGCTGCGTCAAAGTTATAAGACATCTTGCTCGCGATCATTCCATTCAACGCGTGCGCAAGAGAATAGAGCGGGTCCACCGCAAGCGCGGCTTCCGCATGGTGGCGAGCGGCTGCCATATCCGCCGCACGACTGTCGGACAGACCATGTTCGAACCGCATCACATGCCAAATCCCCTGCCAACAGCGTACTGTTGGGTGATTGTTTTCCCGTTCCGCCAATGTGCGCAGGATGTCTTTGGCCTGATCAAACATCGCCCGTTGACCCATTTGCATCATAGCAATCGCCGACATCAACAACGTATGGTTTTCCAACTCATTCGCCTGAGTAAAGGACACAGTGTCCATCGCATCGCCCCAAATTGTACGAGCAATATCCCGTACCATCCGTTGGGTATGCACAAAAGCACCAGAGGCTTCTTGGGTCGTGGCGTCATCCTCATAGCGGCGCGACCAAATCAGTTTTTGGCGCTGCGTATCATGCAGGTCCAGGTCGATTGTCACATGGTCCCGATTGATCGAAACATAGCCGCCCACCATAAAGGCCGCCTGCGCCCCACCACCCGCGTCCGTTCGGCTGGCCTGGGGCTGCTCAAATGACTTGGCGGCCAAAAAGGAAGTGACACTAAAGGATTGCGACCGCGCCAGACAACGCGTCAGGTCCTCTGTCAAGAATGAGATATTCGGCATCGGCGCATCGCCATCTTTACTCACCTGGAACGGGAGCACGGCAATGGTGGGCAACACGCTGTCTTTGGTATTGCGCAGGCCTTTGGAAACACTGCCTGTTGCGGATGACGATGCTATATTTGGGCGTTGGAATTGCCCGCGCATCTTTTCCAACCATTTGGCGAACCGCTCTTCGTGTGAGAGTTCAAAACCCTCCATAAACTCCCCTTTGGCAGGGTCTTCATCAATCTCCACATATTCGACTTTCAATGTCACCCGTTCGCGGTTGGCGACTAAAATTTTCGCCGCATCCGAGCCAAGATGACGTTTCAACGTAGAGAGAGCCGTGCGCAAGCTTGCTTTAGCCTGCTCTGGTTGTGACAGGCACCAAAGGGTGTTTTCAAGGAAAGAACGCGTTCGCACCCCACCCTCGCCCGTGGTCAACAAGGCAAGCAACGCTTGGTGTTTTGCGCCTAGCGGGATGCTGCGACCATCGGCGTGAAACACCCCGAATGCACCGAAGTGCCGTACTTTCAATAATACAACCATTTTAGATCACCAAATATGTAGGACACCGTATAAATAACACTATCCTATAATGAATTAAGTTCAACAAGCTTTACCACCTTAAATTGCAAAATAATACAAAGGCGGTACGTCTCGGAAATAATAGAACTTAAAATGCACCCTGAATAAGCACTATAAAGCAGTGCTCGGATGAGGAAGCCTACCGCAAAGGTTGCAGTAAGTCTATCGCAAACCTCCTTTGGATGGAATGAGTTAGGCAGGCTTCAAACCGCGCAAGAACACGCAGTGGTAAAGCGTTCGCGCGACAAGCGTCCATAAATTGGGCAAATGCCAACTTTGACGGCGCAGCTTAACAGTGCGGCAGCACAAGCCTGCTCAAACGCGTTCCTGGCAGTCGGACTCACCCGCCAGATCCCGCAGGATCGGACAATCCGGGCGATTATCCCCGGCACAGCACTGTACCAGCTCGGTCAATGTGTCCCGCATGGCCTGCAGATCCGTAATCTTGGTCTCGATAATGCTGAGGTGTTCCTGCGCCAGTTGCTTTACATCCGCACTTGCCCGCGTTTCATCCTCGTAAAGCCCAAGCAAAGTACGGCAGTCTTCTATCGTAAAGCCCAAGGCACGCGCACGCGCCAAAAACGCAAGCTTATGAAGGTCAGTTTCCGCAAAACACCGATAGCCATTGGCGCTGCGATGTGGACGAATCAGGCCAATATCCTCGTAGTAACGGATCGTTTTTGCCGGTAGGCCGGAGCGTTCCGCAACATCACCAATATTCATCCTGTTCCTTCCCTTTTTGCGGTTTTGCCACCACAAGACCCGCGTCAATTACCGCGCGTCCCAGGTATCATGTATGCGCGGATCTAATTTTCGCAACCTCAGAGCATTGGACAAAACCAAAACGCTTGAGGCCGCCATTGCGCCTGCGGCCAAGCCCGGAGAGAGTTGCGGTCCGCCAAAGGGTACCAAAATACCGGCCGCGACCGGGATCAGCAGGATGTTGTATCCAAACGCCCAGCCAAGGTTCTGGCGGATGTTGCGCAAAGTTGCCCGGCTTATGTCAATGGCACGCAACACCCCCAAGGGGTTGCCCGACGACAAAACAACCTCCGCCGCCTCCATCGCCACATCGGTGCCACTGCCCAAAGCGATCCCGCAATCTGAAGCCGCGAGCGCGGGCGCGTCGTTGATCCCGTCCCCCACAAAGGCCGTGCGACCGAACTGGGACTGCAACTCTTGCAAAACGGCGAGCTTTTGATCGGGCAAGCATTCCGCGTGCACGATATCGATCCCAAGATGGTCTGCCACGTGACGCGCTGTACCTGCGGCGTCACCAGAGATCATCGCAACCTCGATACCTTTGGCACGCAACCCGGCAACGGTCGCGGCAGCATCGGGACGGATTGGATCGCTGACAGAGATCAACGCAGCCGCCTGACACTCAATCGCAACGGCAATGGGCGTTTCGCCGCGCGCGGCCATCTCGGCTGTCACCGCGCGCCAGTCCTCAGGCAGCGTCGCCTGTGTTTCGACAAAGGACAACCGCCCAATTGCGACGTGTTTCCCATGAACGCGGGCTGTCACACCCTGGCCCGGAACCGCAGTCACCGCTTGCGCTTGCGGCAGCTCTGACGTGTTTACGGCGGCCACAATCGCGCGCGCAATCGGGTGTTCTGACTGGGCTTCAACCGCCGCAGCCAACGACAGCACCTGTTCCTGGTCCCACCCAGTCTGACAGCGCACATTCGTGAGGGTCGGCCGCCCTTTGGTTAAGGTCCCCGTCTTGTCAAAGACCACCAGACGCACGTCCTCCAGCCCTTGCAGAGCCGTGCCCTTGCGAAACAAAACACCCATTTGTGCAGCACGGCCAAGGCCCATCATGATGGATGTGGGCGTCGCCAAACCCATGGCGCAGGGGCAAGCAATGATCAAAACCGCCACGCCCGAGACCAAGGCCGCCGCGCTCCCCTGCCCCAGCGCCAACCAAGTGACCACGGTTGCCAGCGCCACAAGCAGAACGGCAGGCACGAACCACAATGTAATCCGGTCCACCAAAGCTTGAACCGGCAATTTGGCGCCCTGTGCACGCCCAACCAATTCAATAATCTGCGCCAAGCGCGTATCGCGCCCGACCCCTGTGACCTCAATCTCCAACACTGATGTGCCGTTGATCGTGCCTGCGCTGACCGTGTCACCGACACGTTTTTGCACTGGCAAAGGTTCACCGCTCAACATGCTCTCATCAACGTCCCCGGTGCCCGAATTGATCAAAGCATCCACCGCCACACGCTCGCCCGGGCGCAGACGCACGCGGTCCCCGGCATTGATCTGCGCAATGGAGGTTTCGACCACATTCTCCCCGTGGATAACCAGAGCCGTGTCAGGTTGCAGCTCAGCCAAGGCGCGGATTGCCGCACCTGTGCGTCCTTTGGCCCGTGCCTCCAGAACCCGTCCCAACAGGATCAGGGTGACAATAACGGCCGCCGATTCATAATAGACCTGCAACGCCTGCCCGGGCAGCAGGCTTGGCAGAAACGTGGAGACCAGCGAATAGGAATACGCAGCCGCCGTGCCAATCGCGACCAGAGCGTTCATATCCGGCGCACCGCGCATCAACCCCGGTATCCCACGCGCAAAGAACCGTCGCCCCGGCCCAATAAGCACCGCTCCGACCAACACGGCCTGTAACGACCAGCTGAGCGTTTGGCCAAGGGTTTGCTGGATCCAATGGTGGAATGTCGGCACCATATGACCACCCATCTCGATCACGAACACGGGGATCGTCAATGCGAGGGCCAGCCAGAAATCGCGGATCAGCTGACGTTGCGCAGATCCATCTGCACTGCGTCCACCTTGGCGTGGCGTGGCCACATATCCCACATGTTGCACCGCGTCCTGCAGTTCTGCGACTGACAGGCTGCCGACGATATAGCGCACTCGTGCAGTGCCCTCCGTCAACCCGACATGGGCCGACCGCACCCCGTCCAATGCCAAAAGCGCGGCCTCGATACGCCCGACGCAAGATCCGCAATGCATGCCTTCGATGTGAACAATCAGCTCTGCTTCAGCCAAAGGATAGCCCGCATCCGCCGCCGCTGCGGCAAGAGTTGCCACCGAGGCCTGCGCGCCAACCTCAACGGTGGCGGTGGCGGTGGCAAAGTTCACGGCTGCGCTCAAAACACCCGGCGCGGATTTTAGAGCGCGTTCCGCCCGACCTGCGCATCCCGCGCAACTTAATCCCGTAACTGGCAGTGCATATTCATGCGTGCTCAAGCTTGTCATCCTACAATCAATTCATCAGTTCAAAATCGGTCGCGCTGCGCAGCATATGGGGCTTCCAGTTAGGGGAAGGTCAAGGGCAACGTGTTTGATTTTTGCGGCCAAACTTAGGGCGGATCGGCTTCACAATAACGTTCACCCGAGGTGCGCCTGCAGTTTTCGCCGAACTTGATAAGTTTTCCATATGACGAGATAAAAGACCCAAACTTGCCTGCACCCTGTCGACAGGTTAGCGGTGTGACATATCTTCATTCAGAAGACTCGGAAAACAATCGGCGGCGCGGCCCTATTCACATGCCTGTCGCATAGAACAAAGGAAGCCATCATGATGCGTACGCGCGCTGCAGTTGCCATGGAAGCCGGCAAACCGCTTGAGGTCATGGACGTGAACCTGGAAGGCCCTAAGGCAGGCGAGGTTCTGATCGAGGTCAAGGCGACCGGCCTATGCCATACGGATGAGTTCACACGATCTGGCGCCGACCCAGAGGGGATCTTTCCTTGCATTCTCGGCCACGAGGGCGCGGGCATTGTCATGGAAGTTGGCGAGGGTGTCACCACACTGAAACCCGGCGACCACGTCATCCCGCTCTATACGCCGGAATGCCGCGAATGCCACGCCTGCCTGTCCGGGAAAACCAACCTGTGCACCGCGATCCGCGACACCCAGGGCAAAGGCCTGATGCCCGATGGAACCACCCGGTTTTCGATGCTGGATGGCACGCCGATTTATCACTACATGGGGTGTTCCACCTTTGCCAACCACACGGTTCTGCCTGAGATCGCACTGGCCAAAGTCCGCGAGGATGCGCCATTTGACAAGATCTGCTACATTGGCTGCGGGGTCACCACCGGCATCGGTGCAGTGATCAACACGGCCGGCGTTGAAATCGGCTCCACCGCTGCCGTCTTTGGCCTTGGCGGTATTGGGTTGAACGTCATTCAGGGTCTGCGCATGGCGGGCGCGGACAAGATCATCGGTGTGGATCTCAACGATGACAAGGCGGAGATGGCCCAGAAATTCGGCATGACCGATTTTGTGAACCCTTCCAAACTGGACTGCCAGACCGTTGTCGAAGCCATTGTTGAACTGACCAAGACCGACAAAGACCCCTTTGGCGGCGTCGATTATTCCTTTGATGCGACGGGCAACGTGCAGGTGATGCGCGACGCTTTGGAATGTTCACACCGGGGTTGGGGTGTTTCAGTTGTGATCGGCGTTGCCCCGGCAGGCGCTGAAATCGCAACCCGTCCGTTCCAATTGGTCACCGGCCGTGTTTGGAAAGGCACCGCCTTTGGGGGCGCCAAAGGGCGTACCGATGTGCCGCAAATGGTTGATTGGTACATGGACGGCAAGATCGAGATTGACGAGATGATCACCCACAAGCTGACGCTTGACCAGATCAACGAAGGCTTTGATCTGATGCACGAGGGCAAATCCATTCGCGCGGTTGTGGAATTCTAATCCGCGACGTATTTGCAAATGCAGACAGCCGCAGATGTTCTCTGCGGCTGTTTTCATGTCGGCACGGGCCTGTCAGATCAAGATGAAATGTCCAACTCCACCGCATCCATGCTGACGCCATACCCCCACAAACGACGCAGATGGAGCAAGACATGTTCCTTGTCTTCGTCTTGCAAATGGATCCCTTCGCGCACGGTATGGGTAAGCTTCAACTCGCGGTCCCCTTTGAGGTCGGCGTCCGTCACCTGGATATCCGGTTCGATATAGGCGAGGTCATATTGTTTGGCCAAATCACGCCGAATGGTCTTGTACCCGGTGCGATTGTGGATTTGACTGACCACCATATTGGGCTGCTTCGCGTCATCTGTCAGGGTGAACAGTTTGAACTTGCGGATCAGGTTGGGCGACAGGAACTGTTGGATAAAGCTTTCATCACGGTAGTTGGCCCAAGCATCCCGCATCACTTTGCGCCAGTCCGGATCGCCCGCGAAATCCGGAAACCACTCGCGGTCCTCCTCGGTTGGGTTCTGGCAGATACGTTGGATGTCCTGCATCATCGCAAACCCCAGCGCATAGGGGTTCAACCCTGAAAAGCGCGGATCGTCAAACTCGGGCTGTAACACCACATTGGTATGACTGTGCATCATCTCCATCAGCGCGCCTTGGGTGATGCGCCCCTGCTCATAGAGCTTGTTGATGATGTAGTAATGCACAAAGGTCGCGCAGCCCTCGTTCATGACTTTGGTCTGTTTCTGCGGATAGAAATACTGCGCCAACATCCGCACGATCCGCAGGATTTCACACTGCCAGCTTTCCAAGACGGGGCTGTGTTTTTCCAGAAAATATAGGATATTTTCCTGCGGCATGTTCATCGCTTTGCGGCGGCTGCTGTAAGGCTCATCGCGAGAGACCTCACGCTTTTCTTTGCCAAGGGTTGAATCGGTCCAGATGTCCAAAAGCGTCTGCGCGCTGGCGTGACCATCCCTGACCCGTTGCATCGCCTCCAGTTCTGCAGCGGTTGGCTTGGGCGGGCGACCATAGCGGAACACCCCCTGGTTTTGCAGCGCATGGGCCGCATCCAGGATTTCTTCAACAGCGTCCCAACCATATCGCTCTTCGCAGGCCGCGATATAGTTCTTGGCAAAAGCGAGATAGTCCTGAATTCCGTCGGCATCTGTCCATTGCTGAAACAGATAATTGTTCTTGAAGAAATGGTTATGCCCAAAGGCAGCATGCGCCATCACCAGGGTCTGCATCGCCATGGTGTTTTCTTCCATGTTGTAACTGATGCAGGGATTGGAGTTGATGACGATCTCATAGGCCAGGCCTTGTCGGCCGGTGCGATACAAAGCTTCGTCGCGCGCAAAATGTTTACCAAAAGACCAGTGGTTATACATCAAGGGCAGACCAACGCAGGAATAGGCATCCAACATCTGCTCTGCCGAGATAATTTCGATCTGGTTCGGGTAGACGTCCAGCCCCAGGTCATTCAGCGCGATGTCCTCGATCGCGTCCCGCGCCTTTTCCAGCAGTTCAAAGGTCCATTCAGGACCGTTAAACAACAGATCCGGCGCGCCATTTTTATCTAGCATTCACTCCCCCTCTCGCCTTGGGCATGAAGAACTCGCGGAAGATCGGGTAAATATGTGAGGCGAAGGCCACGCGCTGCATCTCAAAATGCGGCGCCTGCGCTTGAACCTCGCGGAAGTTTTGCCACAGATCCTCCCCGGCTTCCGGGTTCAACAGCAGGTGATCCGCCGCCTCCTCCACAATCTCCATATAGGCGTAGAACTGACAGACCGGCAAAAGCTCCTCGAGCAGCAGTGTCTTGCAGCGTGCCGAGTCATTGCCAAAGTTTTCCCCATCCGAGGCTTGCGCTCCGTAGATATTCCACTCATCCGGGGGATAACGCTCGTCGATGATCTCCTTCATCTTCTCCAATGCCGTCGACACGATCGTGCCGCCGGTCTCGCGCGCATAAAAGAACGTATCCTCATCCACTTCCTGGGCGTGATGCGTGTGACGCACAAACACGATTTCCATATGTTCGTAGCAGCGCGTCAGGAACAGATGCAGCAGCAGGAAGAAACGTTTAGCCAGATCCTTCTCTCGCTCTTGCATGGAACCTGAGACGTCCATCAAGCAAAAGACAACTGCGCGTGAGTTTTTTATCTTTTCAGGGACATAAGTATCAAATCGCAAATCGAGAGGATCGATGTAGCCCACGACTTTGCGTTTGCGGATCAACCCGTCGAGCTTGCGTTTCAGCTCGGCGAGCATCTCCTCTTGTGCGGGGTTGCGCGGATCGATCTCTTCCAAGTCTTCGATCTGCGCTTCCAAGGCCATTTGTGTGGACTTGGAGGGTCGTTGGAGCGCAATCCTGCGCCCCAGAGAGTTCCGCATGGTGCGCACAAGGTTGAGGTTATTTGGGGTGCCGGCAGTGGTCAGACCTGCGCGCCGCGTCCCAATGGTCTCTGTCTCAACCGTTTGTTTTTCAACCAGATCCGGCAGTTCCAAACCGTCGAACAGGATTTCCAGGTACTCTTCGCGGGTCAATGTGAATGAGAATTCATCCGACCCGTCACCATCGTCAGAGCCCTTCTTGCCCCCTTCACCGCCACCGGCGGGTGGGCGTTTGATCTGGTCTCCGACGACAAAGTCTTTGTTGCCCGGCAGCACATGCCGCCGGTGTCCGCCTTTTGAGTCATGGAAGAACCGGGGCTCTTTCAATCCTTTGGCAGGAATTGTGATCTTTTCGCCCGACGCTTGATCTGCTGATCCATCCTGGATCGACTTATCCCGCACCGAGCGATCGACGCGCTCTTTGATATTCTCCCGTGCACGGCGCAAGAACCGTTGGCGATTGCCAAGGCTCTTGCCCTTTGGGTTCGCGCGCCTGTCTATGAAATGGTGCATATAGTGACCTCGTCGTTAACCCGCCTTGTTCACGCGCATGTACCATTCCACGAGACGCCGGACTTGCCGGGATGTATACCCGTGGCCCTGCATCCGCTCGACAAACTCCTGGTGTTTGCCTTCGGTCTTGCTGTCTTTCTTGCTGCCAAAAGAGATCACCGGCAGAAGTTCCTCCACCTGGCTGAACATGTGTTTTTCGATCACATCGCGCAGCTTCTCATAGGAGTTCCAAGCAGGGTTTGACCCTGTATTGGCCCGGTGACGCAGCGAGAATTTGACCACCTCGTTGCGGAAATCCTTGGGATTGGCGATCCCACAGGGTTTTTCGATCTTCGAGAGTTCCGCATCCAGAATTTCGCGATCATACAATTGCCCGGTATCAGGGTCCTTGTAATCCTGCTCTTCGATCCAAGCGTCCGCATATGAGATGTATCGGTCAAAGACGTTCTGACCATATTCGGTGTAACTCTCCAGATAGGCTTTCTGGATTTCATTACCGATGAATTCCTCATAGCGCGGGGCAAGCTCGGTCTTGATGAACTCAAGATACTTGGCCTCGGTCTCGGTCGGGAACTGCTCCCGTTTGATCATCTGCTCCAGCACATACATCAGATGCACGGGATCTGCCGCGACCTCTTCGGTGTCAAAGTTGAAGACCGACGACAGCACTTTAAAGGCAAAGCGGGTCGAGACCCCATCCATCCCCTCATCCACGCCAGCGCGGTCTTGATACTCCTGCACTGTTTTGGCTTTGGGGTCCGTGTCCTTCAGGCTCTCACCATCATAGACGCGCATTTTGGAGTAGAGATTGGAATTCTCATGCGGCTTCAGGCGTGTCAGAACCGAGAAACGGCTGAGGATCTTGAGCGTCTCCGGCGCGCAGGGCGCGTCCTTTAGCTCACTATATTCGACAAGCTTTTGATAGATCTGCTTTTCATCAGAAACCCGCAAACAATAGGGCACTTTGACAATCGACACCCGGTCGATAAAGGCCTCATTGTTCTTGTTGTTCTTAAAGGTCTGCCATTCGCTTTCGTTTGAGTGCGCAAGGATGAGACCCGTGAACGGGATCGCACCAAAGCTTTCGGTGCCCATGTAGTTGCCTTCCTGCGTTGCCGTCAGCAACGGGTGAAGCATCTTGATCGGCGCTTTGAACATTTCGACAAATTCCAACACGCCCTGGGTCGCGCGGTTTAAACCGCCCGAGAAGGAGTAGGCGTCCGGGTTGTCCTGGCTGAAGTGCTCCAGCTGTCGAATATCGACCTTACCCACCAGTGTTGAGATGTCCTGGTTGTTTTCGTCACCCGGTTCCACTTTGGCAACACAAACGCGGCGCAAACGGGAGGGGTAGACGCGCACGACGGAGAATTTGTTGATATCGCCTTCGAACTCGTCAAGGCGCTGCACAGCCCAAGGAGACATCAGACCGGGAAGACGGTGCTGGGTAATCCCAAATTCTTTTTCGAGGATCTTGCCCATCTTTACCGGATCAAAGAGACCCAGAGGGCTTTCGAAGATCGGCGAAATTTGATCGCCAGCCTTCAGGACATAAATCGGTTGGTCTTCAACGAGACGTTTGAGCCGCTCAGCAAGGGATGATTTACCACCCCCAACAGGCCCCAGAAGATAAAGGATCTGTTTGCGTTCTTCCAGACCTTGCGCCGCGTGGCGGAAGTATCCCACGATCCGTTCGATCGTGTCTTCCATTCCATAGAAATCTTCGAATGCTTTGTATCGTTTGATCGTTCGGTTCTGGAATATGGGCCCTAAACGCGCGTCTTTCGACGTGTCGACTAGCTCTTCCTCCCCGATAGCTTTGAGCATGCGTTCCGCCACATTGGCGTACATGCTAGGGTCGTCGCGACAGGCCAGCAGATAGTCCTGCAAGGACATCTCCTGCTCTTTCGCTTGCCCATACTGCTCGGCAAAAATTTCCGCGATATTCGTCATATGATCGAGCCTCCTGATCTACGTTGCGCCCGTTCCTCCTGGGGTTCTGCATTGCACACAGACAGAGCGTCCTCATACGAGGGCCAAGGACTGTCCGCGTCGGTCTAAAACTTAGAATTCTGCTCGGCGCCGCGGACTGTTGCACGCGATCCCGCCTCTCGCCTCTCAAGGGCGATGAATGGCCGGGAACCATATCCGCGGCGTCGGTTTGCTATCTACCAGACTACTATATTCGTGTAGTTCACGCTATGAGTAACTGATGTATTTTAGCTTAATTGCTACAAACTTTTAATAAACATAGGTTCACAAGCAAGCGATTTGGGCATTCCCGCAATGGTCACCGTCGACACAAGCATGGCCCCATCTGAGCCCACACACTTCTGCGTGTGGAGCTTCGGTTACTTTCATGATGCCATACTTAACCTTAGCACCGCAGGAAATTCTTTATGAAAGGTTAACAGGCTGTGACTTTCACTCAACACTGCCCATGTTGCTGCCCATTTTGCGCCATCATTGCGACACAATAGTCACAACACGCGATCATTTACCTTTGTGCGCGCGCAGACAAGACTAGACAAACTAGTAAGTTCCGCCCCATTATATCCACAAAACGGCCACCAAAAGGCCATGAGGCAGTTAGGCATAAATCAGGCATCCTCCGATTTTCGGCGGCATTACACGCGCGTGCGGCGGTGCCACAATTAAAACGAGCGGTAAAACATGAGTACTGTTGCATTTATTACCCGGGATACCTCGGGCACCAAACAACATGGCGAATTCGCCGACGCGAGCCCTGCTCTGGACGCAACCTCCGCCAAAGACATCTCCCTTAATCTTTCGACAGCCGAAGTTCAAAGCTACCAACGTGTCGGCAATGATCTGCAGATCTTGACGATGGACGGTCAAACCCTTGTGCTGGACAATTACTTTGCAACCGGCATCACTGGGCAAAAGAACCTGTTCCTAAGCGACAATGGCGAATTTATCGAAGTTGTGATCGAAAGCAGCTCCGAGGGGATGCTTTACCCGACCTATGAGCCGCTGGACGTGTCCGGAAAATGGAGCGCCTATGACGAGTTGGTGTTCCTCGAACTTGACCGCGTTGAGCCCGTAATCGCACCGCTTATCGCAGCCCCTGCCCTCGGCGGCCTTGGTGCAGCAGCGGCAGCGGCCGGTGTTGTTGGCGCGGGCGCCTTGATTGGCGGCGGCGGTGACGATGATGTTGCAGGCGGCACCGGTGGTGGTGGTAATGGCGGGTCCTCTGACGGGGGCGATTCAGGATCAGTAACACCTACTGTTGATGATCCAGATGCCAGTTATGACGTGTCAGGCAGCACCACAGATCCGGTCACGATCACTGGAACCGGCGCGCCCGGTTCGGAAGTTGAAGTTACAATCGGCACCGAAACGCAAACCGTTATTGTCGACGACGACGGCACCTGGACTGCGCCTTTTGATCCCAGCGATCTGCCAGATGATGGCAACTACGACGTAACCGTCCATGTAGAAGACCCGGACGGCGAAACCTTTGACCTTGACGGTCCGACCATCAATATCGACACAACCCCGCCCCCGATCGAAGTCACAGATGGCACTCAGTCGGTTGGCGAAGTTGTAAATGCCAGCGAACACAGCGGCGGTCCGGTGATCGCCGGTCAAGGCGAAGCGGGTGCCTCCATTGCGGTGGAAATCAATGGCACAACCCACACCACGACAGTTGGCGACGATGGCTCCTGGTCTGTGACATTTGCATCAGGTGAGATCGCAACAGGTGAATATGAAACAACCGTCACCATCACCAGCTCTGACGCCTTTGGAAACACCACCGTCGTCTCCGATGTTCTAGAAGTTGACACCATCGCCCCCCCCATCGGTATCGAGGTCGTTGAAGGCGACGACCTTATCAACGCAGCCGAAGCATCAGACGGCGTGGTTCTGTCTGGCACCGGTGAAGCTGGCGCCTCCATTTCGGTCGATTTCATGGGTGAAATCGCGACGACTACAGTTGGAAGCGACGGCACTTGGTCTGTTGGGTATAACGCGTCGGTCATCACTGCTGGCGAATACGACACGACCTTTACCGTGAGCAGCACAGACGCCGCTGGCAATACCTCGACCAGCAGTCACGATGTGACAATCGACACGGTTGCACCGACACCGACAATCAACACCGTCGAAAGCGATGACGTTGTGAATGCTGCGGAAGCAGCAGATGGCATCACGCTCAGCGGCGGCGGTGAGGCGGGATCTGCGGTCTCGGTCACCTTCTTGGGCACGACCCGGACAACAACAGTTGCGAACGACGGCACATGGTCTTTGGACTATGCCTCCAGCGCAGTGCCAGCCGGCGAAAGCACCCAGGTGGCATCGGTCACGATGACGGATGTCGCTGGCAACACAGGCCCGACCGTGCCTCACTCCGTTGAAGTGGACACATTGGTCGATCCTCTGACAGCTGATGCTTCGCAGACGGCTGATGACATCGTGAACAATGCAGAACGCGCGTCAGGGCTGACATTGACCGGCACGGTGGAGGCTGGGTCAACTGTCCAAGTGACCATCAATTCGATCACGCGTACCGCAACCGTTGACGCAAGCGGCAATTGGTCGGTCAACTTTGAAGCAAGCGATTTGCCCGAGGGTGTCTACAGCGAAAGCGCAACAATTGTCGCAACTGACGCGGCCGGCAACACTGCGACCATCAGCGAGACTTTTTCCGTCGATACATATGGCGCACCTGAATACCACGGGCTGGAAACAAATTCCGGTAACATCGAACAGCTGATCTTCGAAGAAGAGATCACTGGCATGAGCGTCAACACGGTTGCCGATGATGGCACAGTCACAGCGGTCAGCGGTGTTAGCCAGACAAACGATGTAACCGACCCCTTTACCTCGGTTGTCTCCACAGAAACCTCGTTCTTCCTGTCTGACCCGACGGATGTACCGGATGGCTCCCGACTGGTCATCACCGGCACAGACACGGCCGGTAACACGGCAGACTCTCTGCTCATTCTTGAAGACGCCGTTTCTGGCAACATTCTGGACAACGCAGGCTTCGCTGGCTTCAACATCGAGACGCTGGAACTGGATGAAAGCGCTGATGCGAATATCACCATCAGCGAAGATGACATCAAAGCCCTGTCTGTGAACACGGACACGCTGGTGGTGCACGGTGGCAGTGACGACACCATCACAGTTACAGGCGTAACCGCACAAGAAACACGTACGATCGACGGTGAAAACTTCAACGTCTACACCGTCGGCAGCGATGGAACCACGTTGATCGTTGAAGAAGACGTCAACGTCATCATCTAATCCCTAATGACCCGGCGCGCGCTGTGTGCCGGGTCCAAAACAACAAAATTGCGGCGGGGGTAGGATGCGGTTTGCGCGTTCATTAATCAGTATTTTGGCGGTCAGCTCGGTCTTGGGCTGTACTGAAAACGCGGGCATCTTGGGCCCGCGTTCCAACAACGATGTGGCTCCGGCCGTGCATAGTAATTTCGATCAAAGCGATAAAGAGCAACCCTCAGAGGTCATCGAACAGCTTTTGCAGCGCCGCTCCCTTTTGGAACAGCAAAGCATTTACGGTTCGGTAGCAAATGCTGCTCTGACCGCGTCATTGCGCTCTTCTGAGGCAGAGCTGATCAGCGCGAAGTTACGCGCCGAAGCCAGAGCCAAGAATTGGCTGCCGACCCTTGGGCCAACCATCAGTCTTACGGATCTAGGCGACATGGTTGCCGGTCTCCTGATTGAACAGGTTCTTTTTGACAATGGACGACGCAAAGCCGAACGCGCCTTTGCGGCAGCCGATGTCGAAGTGGCCGCCGTTAACCTGTCGGTAGACCAGAACACACGGGTCGAAACGGCGCTTTCGCTGTATCTCTTGGCGCAGCGCGACGATGAAAAAGCGCGCTTCGGCCAAAAAGCCGTCAGCCAAATGCATGAATTCGAACGTGTCGTGATCGGCCGCGTCGAAGGCGGTGTTTCGGATCGCTCGGACTTGCAAGTGGTTCAAAGCAAAATTGCCGGGCTGCGGTCCGGCGCGGCAACGGCCCGCGAAGGGGCCTCAACTGCACGCGCTGAGCTGTATGAGCTTACCGGTCAAGATTTCGACGAAAAGCCACAGCACCTGTCCATTGGCACCCCGCCTGAGGCAGCAGGTTATCTTGACGTTCTGCTGGCCAAATCTGAGGCCAATAGATCCATCGCTCAGTCAACGTTGGAACGCGCCGGATTATTGCCAACCGTGTCCGCTGCGGGCAATATCACCAGCGATGGTTCCGGCGCGGGCATCACCGCCGGGATTGGCCAACCCTTGGGCCTTGGCACGCCTGCCGCGTTAAAAGCGGTTGAAGCCTCCAAGGAAGTGGCCCGCCGCCAAATCGGCGAGGCCGAAGAGGATGCGCGCCGCTCATATGCACGCCAATTGCAGCGTCTGACATCCTTTCGCAGACAAGAAGAAGAGACGCGTCGCCTAGCTCAGACAAGCCACGAGACTTATAAACTCTTCAAAGCGCAGTTTGAAGCTGGACAGCGGTCTGTTATTGACGTCATTAATATTTATGAAGAGTATGTCCGCCGCGAGCTAGCCCGCATTGAGGCAAAATACGAAGTTATACAGATCCAGCTTGAAATGGCGCGAGATCAGGGACTTCTGGCAGACGGGGACAAGATTTGAGCGAGCACACGACCCCGAATATGGATGAACATTCCGAAAGTGCGCGCCCGACCCTGCGCGCGGTCGACGGTGGCCAGAACGATGGCACGGAACGACCCAACACTGAGCCAGAAATTCTGGCGCCAGACGTAAACCTGGGCGATATCAAACTGGAAAGCGGCGAGGATCGCGCCTCTGAGGTGCATGCCCTGATCGAAGGGACGTCGTCTCGCATTCAGCACCGCGCCACATTGGTTTCGACCCTGGCTGCCATCAACGGTGTGGAGGCTCCCGCGAGTGATCTTGCTGATTTCCTGTGGAGCAACAATCCCGGCGATCAGACTTTTGAAACCATGGGACGCGCGCTGGACTACACCGGCCTGAACCCGGTCATCAATTCCAACGTTCGCCTGCAGCCAGACGCTTGGCCTGCGGTTGCGATGATGAACAATGGCCAATGCGTTTTGGTTCTGGGGCAAGATACCGACACCCTCAGCATCTTTGACCTGACCTGCGCCGAACACCGCGCCGAAGTTCCGGTTGCGGATTTCCAACCCTATTTCACAGGGGCAACCCTGTCTGCACGCCCGTCAATCGATCAGGTTGCCGCCCGCCATACGCCAAATCTGAAAGCGAACCATTGGTTCTGGGGTGAATTCCAAAAGTACCGCCGTCAGGTGATCGAAATCATGCTGGGCTCGCTGGTGGCGAACGTGCTGGCCGTCTCGGTCGCGCTGTTCTCGCTGCAGGTTTATGACCGCGTGGTGCCGCACCAATCACAGCCGACATTGTGGGTTCTGGCCTTTGGCGCCGTGCTGGCGATCATGCTGGAAGGCGCGCTGAAACTGGCCCGTGCCCGACTGACCGATGCTGCCGGCCGCCAGATCGAACTGTCGGTGCAACGCAACCTGATGCGCCGTCTCATCGGCATGCGTTCCGACAAAAAACCACTGCCGCCGTCAGGCCTGTTTGCCGCGATGCGTGATTTTGGCGCGGTGCGTGAGTTTTTCACCTCATCGACCATCTCAACCTTGGCTGATATCCCCTTTATCGCGATCTTCCTTCTGCTGGTTGCGTCCATTGCGGGCAATATCGTCTGGGTTCTGGTGCTTGGCGCGGTTCTGATGCTGGCTCCGGCCTATTTCATGCAGCGCAAGATGATCGCGCTGACCCGTCAAACACAGGGTGCAAACGCCAAAGCTGGCCGTCTGCTGCACGAGGTGATCACCGAACTCGACACGCTGAAAACCCAACGCGGTGAAGACCGTGTCATGCGTCTGTGGGACGAGCTGTCGGCCCTGTCCTCGCATTCCGCTGCCGAGCAACGCCGCCTGTCCAGCTCGCTGACCTATTGGTCGCAGGGCGTTCAGCAGTTCACCTATATCGCGGCTGTCGTCTTTGGCACGTTCATGGTCTTCAAAGGTGAATTCACCGTCGGGACCATCATTGCCACCGGCATCCTGACCAGCCGCACCCTGGCACCGTTGACTCAGTTCGCGGGTGCCATGGCCCGTTGGAGCAATGTCAAAGCCGCATTGGAAGGTCTGGATGCAATCGCATCCGCCGATCAGGAAAAAGAAGAAGATCGCACCTATCTGCGCCGCGAAAGCCTGCAGGGCAAGTTCGAGCTGCGCGAAGTGGTCTTCCGCTATGACGAAGACGGATCGCCCACTGTGGACGTGCCGGCGGTTGCGATCAAACCCGGCCAGCGGGTTGCGATCCTGGGTGTGAACGGGTCTGGTAAGTCGACGCTTTTGAAACTGCTGACCGGCCTTTATGCGCCAGATCAGGGTCGTGTCATCATTGATGGCACCGATATGAACCAGATCGACCCGCGCGACCTACGTCGTCACATCGGCTACCTCAGCCAGGACATCCGCCTGTTTGCGGGCTCCTTGCGTGAAAACCTGAACATGAACCTGTTGGAACGCAACGACGACCGTCTGATGGCGGCGTTGGATTTCTCCGGGCTGGGTGCCTATGTGCGCAACCACCACAAGGGTCTGGATCTGGAAATCAGCGATGGCGGCGGTGGTCTGTCCATCGGTCAGCGCCAATCCATTGGCTGGGCGCGCTTGTGGCTGCAAAACCCATCGATTGTACTGCTGGACGAACCGACCGCATCGCTGGACCAGACGTTGGAACGCACATTGGTGAGCCGTCTGGACACCTGGCTGCAAGGGCGTACAGCTGTGATCGCCACGCACCGCATGCCGATCCTGCAGCTGACCAACCGTACATTGATCCTGCAGGCCGGCCGAATGGTTGTGGATGGTCCACGTGATCAAGTTCTGGCCCATCTGGCTGCAGGGGACAAAAAATGACGCAGATGCAACAGGAGCTGGCCCGCAGCTCATTGGGCTCAAGCCGCATCATCTATCTTGCAGCGGGAGCCGTCCTGGTCTTTTTGATCTGGGCGGCTTTTGCTTGGATTGACGAGATCGTACGCGCCGACGGCGAAGTTGTCTCCTCCTCGCGGTCGCAAATCATTCAGAACCTCGAAGGCGGCATTCTGGCTGAGCTTTATGTGCGCCAAGGCGACACGGTGGAGGCAGGACAGATCCTGGCCAAACTGCAGGACACCCGGTTCCAGACCACAGCCGATGACCTACAGGACCAGATCGACGCGCTTGAGATCAAACAATACCGGCTGGAAGCCGAAGCCTCAGGTGCGTTTGAATTCGATGTAAGCCCACAGCTGCAGCAACGTTCGCCCAATATCTTGGCGTCAGAACGCGCTCTGTTGCGCGCCCGGCAGGCCGACTTCAACAGCCGCCGCGACAGTGCCAAAAAGATCCTGGACCAGCTGCGCGAAGAGCTGGCGAATATGGAACGTCTGCACAAACAGCGTATTGTCGCGCTGATTGAGGTCAACAACGCCAAAAAGGCCGTCACCGACGCTGAGGCGAAGTATAATGAGATCGGTACTCAGGCAGAGCTGCAACTGGCCGAAGAATATTCCCTCACCCTGCAGACGCTGACATCGCACCAGCAGGAATTGCGCATTGCATCGGACCAGTTGTCGCGCACGGTCATCACCTCCCCCATGCAGGGTGTGGTGAACAATATGGCCGTGACCACAATTGGCGGGGTCATTCGCCCCGGTGATGAGATTTTTGAGATCATCCCTTTGGGCGAAGAGCTGTTTGTTGAAGCCCGCGTGAAGCCGGAGAACATCGCAAGCGTACAACCCGGTCAAGACGCGACCATCAAGCTTTCTGCCTATGACTATACGATCTATGGCGCGTTGAAGGGGAAGGTCGATTTTGTGTCTGCCGATACGTTTGAAGACGACCGCAACCCCAGAAACGAGCCTTACTATCGTGTAACGGTCAAAGTGGACCGCAGCAGTTTCACGGAACGCCAGCGCGACATTGAGATCCGGCCCGGTATGCGTGCCACCGCAGAGTTGCAAACCGGTTCAAAGACGGTGCTGCAATATCTGCTGAAGCCACTTTACAAGTCCAAGGATGCGTTTCGCGAACCGTGATCCGGAAGGTTCGGATTTGAAAGTCCCCAAAGGAAAAGCCCGCGCCATTCTGGCTGCGGGCTTTTTTCTGGGAGGGAAGCGGGGCTGGCGGCGTTAACCTGCGCGTTGCACCAGCTCCCACAAGGAATTGTCAATTGCGGTTCCGATCGAGACACGGCGATTGCCCATCGCAGCCTTGGCTGAGATCACTGAGACGAGACGTGGCGGACGCCCTGGCAACACTTCGAACACGGGGGACCCGGATGCGCCATATTCCACGCGGCAGGTCATCACCATAGTCTGGGCTTTGCGCGCCAGAACGTGACAGGGTTGTTCCCAATTGGGCCGATCACGATGTTCGTAGCTGTAAGACATTACGCCTACCGCATCGCCTCTGCCGGCCTGCGATGAGGTTGCGAAAGGTTGGATATGTTCTGTGCTGATCGGACGGTCCAGACGTAACACGGCCAGGTCATGACCGATTTGAGCATCGCCAACCGGGCGGAACACGTATTTGGGGTGAACCACAGCTTTAACGACCTGACGGGCGGCTTTTGCATAGCGTCCGTTTAACCCGGCTTCGAACCGGATATTGCCAGGGTTCACAGCCCGACCTGTTTGGGGATCATAAAGACAATGTGCTGCAGTCAGCACAAGGTTGGGCGCAATCAAAGCACCCGTACACATATTCCGCCCCGAGATGTTAAGGCGCCCCACAGCCTCCCATCCCGTAACTGAGCGTGCGGCCGCGCTATCTTGCGCTGCTGCAACGTTCGGCAGCGCCAATGACAGGCACGCCGCAACAACCGCTATAAGTCGTTTCATTTTCCACTCCAGTTTCCCACCTAACCAATGTCGTTTAGTGGTGCGGCTGGAATGTGGCCCAAAGCTGCGAAGCGGCGACGGTTTCATGGATAGATTGTGGCAGACTTAACAAAACACTAACCCCCAGTGTCAAAACGCCCTAATCATCGCAAATTACGCGGCAGGTGCACGTAGAATCCGCCATTTCCGGAATAATTTTATTTAAATGCCTGAAATCAATTACCCTTTTGGTAAGGCCTGCCACCACACAAACGGCGCCTTTGACCTCTCTTTCTTTGAAAATCTGCAATTTCGACCGCGACTCTCCCTGGATTGCGGCGACAATAGGGCCCCTTTTCTTACGAAGACGTAAGGCAGTCGTTTCCCAGACTGTTAAGATTTTAAGGAATGACCGGACAATTCTTCGCGCGCGGTAAGGTGAGTCTACCTGCGCCTCAAAACGAGGCTACTTGATCCCTGCGCGCATAAAACTCTGCACAAATTGGCGTTGAAACAACAGGAATGCGATTAGCAGCGGCGCAGAGGTCATCAGGGTCGCCGCATTGATCACGCTCCACTCGACCCCGGAGTCGATCGAGGCAAAGACGCTCAAGCCCACCGTGACCGGACGGGTTTCAACCGAATTGGTGATGATCAACGGCCACAGGAAGTTGTTCCAGTGATGACTGACCGAAACCAGCCCATAGGCCAAATAGGTCGGGATCGCGAGCGGCACATAGACCTTCACCAGCACACCCAGCGACGACATCCCTTCGATCTGCGCGGCTTCTTCCAGCTCTTTGGGCACCGACAGAAATGTCTGGCGCAGCAGGAAAATACCAAAACCAGACGCGATATAGGGCAAGGCAATCGCAGGGATCGTGTCGATCAGGTCCAGGGTTCGGATCAGCTTGTAATTTTCTACGATCAGAATGTCCGGCATGACCATCAACTGAACCAGAACCAGGCCAAACAGGATCCCGCGCCCCGGAAACTGGTATCGGGCAAAGGCATATGCGGCGAGCGTACACAGGATGAATTGACCGATCAAAATAGCGGTGACCAGAATGAACGTATTGAGGAAGTACCGCCCAAACGGCGCCGCGCTCCAAGCTTTGGCAAAGTTTTCCAGCGTGAGCGGTGCCAATAGCTCAAACCGCGCCTCGTAAGCTGCGGGGTGAAACGCCGTCCAAACCGCATATGCCAATGGCAGCACCCACAGCAGTGCCAAGCCCCAAGCTCCAACAGTGTTCAACACACGGTCCCAGCTCATTTGTAATGCACTTTGCGATCAAAGAAGAAGAACTGCCCAATCGCCAGCGCAGCAAGCAAGCCCAGCAGAACGACGGTTAACGTCGCCGCATAAGCCGTGTCCCAGAACCGAAACGCCGTCTCATATATATAAAAGAGCAAGAGGGACGACGCATTGTCAGGCCCGCCTCCTGTCAGGATGAAGATGTGATCCACCATCCGAAACGAATTCACCACCGCATTGACCGAAATGAACAGCGTGGTTGGCATCAACAGAGGAAAGGTCAGGCGGCGGAAAATGGTCCAGGCCCCTGCCCCTTCAAAGCGGGCGGCCTCGACCAGGCTGGGCGGAATGGTTTGCAACGCGGCAAGGTAGAAGATCATAAAGAACCCCGCCTCTTTCCAGATGGTCACCACCATTACGCCAATCAGCGCGGTGTCGCTTTGACCCAGAATATTAGATTGCGCCGCGCCAAACAGACCGGTGATCTGGTCGATCAGCCCAAAGCCCGGTGTGTAGAAAAACAACCAGATATTTGCGACCGCGATCATCGGCAGCACTGTGGGCGTGAAACACGCCATACGGACAAACCCACGCCCTGCCAGTTTCTGATTGACCCACAGCGCCATCGCCAGGGAAATCGCGATCGAGGTCGGAATAGTGCCCAGCGCAAACCACAGGTTGTTGATCAGCACCTTCCAGAACACCGGGTCCGCGATCAAGGTTTCGTAGTTATCAAGCCCGGCCCAACGGCTTGGGCGACGCCCTCGTGCTGTGGTCCAGAAACTGCTCCATAGGGTGGTGATGGCGGGAACATGGGTAAAGGCCAAAAGAAATACAAAGGCTGGCAGCAAAAGCAGCCAAGCATGGATCCACTGTCGTGTCCTTTGCATGTCTTACGTCCTTTTGTTTCATTGGGATGACCTGCGCGTGGTGCCAACGGACCGGTGCGCAGGTCGGAATCTAGGGCTTAGCGGTAAGGCTTCAGAATGGCTTCGGCCTGTGCTTGGGCTTCCGTCAACGCTTCGGCGGCTGTCTTTTCGCCTGTGATGGCTGCTGCCAGTGCGTCGTTGAACACACGAGTCACGCGCTGGTTCTCATAAGTCGACAGCTCGGCAACGGCGTGTTCCAGCTGATCCCGCGCAACCAGCGCCGGGGGAAAGTCCGCAGTGTATTGCTGCATGACTTCGGTTTCCCATGTCGCAGGCGATGGCGCTACATACCCTGTCGCAATGCTCCACTTGGCCGCTTGTTCCGGCTGGGTGATCCACTTGATGAACTCAAAGGCTTCTTTGGTTTGCGCTTCATCAGAACCTTTGAACAGGTAGAAGTTGCCGCCGCCGGTTGGCGCGCCCCGGCGCTCGTTGGCAGGCAGCATCGCAACACCAAAGTCAAACGGAGCATTGCTGCGCACGTTCGTCAGGTTGCCGGTTGAGGTCCACATCATCGCTGTCTGGCCTTCAAAGAAGGCTTTGGGCGTTGCGCCCCATTCGATGATGCCGGGCGCCATGACCTCATGGGTCTTGGACAGGTCCACCAGATATTCCAGCGCTTCGACAACTTTTGGATCGTCAAAGTTGGTTGTAGTGCCATTGTCCTTCGCAAGGATGGCGCCATTCTCGGTCGTCAGACCCTGGAACAGCCAGTATGGAAAGCCTGAGGATGGGATGCGCACACCCCATTGGGACACATTGCCTGACGCGTCTTTGACGGTCAGTTTTTTGCCCATCTCAACCATTTCGTCCCACGTCGCAGGCGCGTGCTCTGGGTCAAGTCCAGCGGCCTTGAACGCTTCCTTGTTCCAATACAGCACCGGAGTGGAGCGTTGGAACGGAATGCCATAGGTCTTGCCGTCGATCTGACTGTTTTCCATGAATGCGGGGTAGAACGACTTGAGCCAGGCTTTGTCTTCGTCGGTGGTGGCATAGTCGTCAAACGCGTGGATCAGGTCTTCGTCGTACATTGTATACATATCGACCGACAGGATGACGCTCAGCTGTGGGGCATTGCCACCGCGTGCAGCCGTCAGGGCCTTGGCCACGGTATCTTGATAGGACCCAGCATAAATCGCGTCGATGTTCACACCGTCATGGGCTGCGACATATTCCTGTGTCAGCTCTTCGATAGTGTTTGCAGCAGCGCCGCCGACCGCAACCGGGAAGTAGAACTGAAGATCGACATCAGCCGCTGCAGGCGCAGCCGCAAATGTCAGGACGGCCGCGGCCGCTTTGAAATTGGTCATCAGCATGGATTTTCTCCGCAGAAAAAGAGCCGGGCTACTGCCGGCGGGCAACATCCCGAAACCTTCGGGAGGATTGAGGACCTCGGACACCGCTCAAGGGTCATGTGTGCCCCCTTGTTACGCGGGCCATAAGGGATGGATCATCGAAGCGCTGATTGGCGGAGGCATCAAACAAATGCACTTCCTTCGGGGGCAGCGCGAACCGCAGCTCATGTCCTGGGCCAAACGCGTGATTTCCGGGGAGCTTAACCAGCAGGCGTGTGCCTGCAGCGGAAAGTTCCACCAAAGTGTCTGCACCAAGGAATTCAACCGATTGCACCTGACACGCCAATGTGCCGTGATCATCCTGCACCATCACCTCGGGGCGAATACCCACCAAAAGATCAGCGGGTGCCGACGCTAGCAGATCGCCAAATGCAGCCGGTGGCAGCAGGTTCATCGGCGGTGTCCCAATAAAGCGCGCGGCAAAGGGTGTCGCCGGTTTGGAATAGATCTGATGCGGCGTGGCCACCTGCTCGACCACTCCCTTGTTCATCAAGACGACTTGGTCCGCCATTGTGATCGCTTCGGTCTGATCATGGGTGACATAGACCATGGTAAACCCAAGCGCGCGTTGTAGTTTGCGAATTTCACGGCGCATCTCATCGCGTAGACGTGCATCCAAATTCGACAGCGGCTCATCCATCAAACACACAGGGCGACGCGAAACCACTGCCCGCCCCAAGGCGACGCGCTGTTGTTGCCCCCCGGACAAGGCCGCCGGTTTGCGGTCCAAATAGGGGGTAAGCTCCAACAGGTCGGCCACTTCCATCAACCGGGTCTGGCGCTCGGCCCGCGACTTACGCGCGACCTTCAGACCAAAGACGATGTTCTCAGCAACGCTTAGATGTGGGAACAACGCATAAGACTGAAACACCATCGACAAGTTACGCTTGGCCGGGGGCTGTTGAGTGACGTCGTGGTCTCCGATTTTCACCTGTCCACGCGTCACATCTTCCAACCCGGCGATCACCCGCAGCATCGTGGATTTCCCGCAGCCCGAAGGCCCAAGAATGGCGGTAAATTTCCCGGCAGGTATGTCCAGATCTATGTCGCGCAGCGAGATGGTCTCACCCCAGGATTTCTTTACGTGGCGGAGTGAGATGGACTGGCCCTGCACGCTCATGCCGCACCTTCATCACAAATAGTCAGCGTAACCTGCGCCTGCGTCAGCATATTGCAAATCACGGCCGGGGGACGGGTATCGCAGATGACATGTTCCACATCCGTGATCTGACCACTGCGTGCATGTGCTTTGCGGCGAAATTTGCTGGCGTCGAGAACCAGAATTCGCATGTCAGAATTGCGGGTAATGGCCTCGCGGGAGTGCACATCCTCTGCGGAAAGATCAAGCAACGCACCGCTTTCATCAACAGCTGCCACCCCAAACAGACCCAC
The DNA here is from genome assembly GCA_947497985.1 of uncultured Paracoccaceae bacterium. Lineage (GTDB taxonomy): Bacteria > Pseudomonadota > Alphaproteobacteria > Rhodobacterales > Rhodobacteraceae > Epibacterium. Next base: position 10,501 of record CANMIX010000015.1, on the reverse strand, counting down.
GTCGAATTTGTAACTGTCGAAAAAATCCACCGCTGTCGGGCCGACGATGTCAGCTTCAGCCGCGCGCAGTGTTCCCCCTGGGATGGTGACGCTTGCGGTTTCAAACCGCTGAGCCGTCATCGCGACATGTAGGTTATTGGTGAACAACCGCAATCCACGGTGCTGCCCCATCGAGGCCACGGCCATCTCCGGTGTGGTTCCAATAGAGACAGCGACTGAGGCCTCATCTGGGACGATCTGTGCCGCAGCCGTGCCGATGCTGCGTTTGGCGCCCAGGTTCAAAACCCGCCGAAGATCATAGTGACCCACAGAAACCGGCGACAATTCTACCCCACCGTGCACCCGCCGCAACAACCCATCTGCGCACATCGCGTTTATGTCCTTGCGGATGGTCTGGGTTGAGACACCGAACCGCTGCGCTAGGTCATCAACCTTAGCACAGCCTTCCTGACGCACGATCTCGGCCACCTGGGCTTGCCGTTCTGTGCCCCACTCCACGGTGGATGAGCGCTGAATTTCCGATTCAAGTTTCATATGAACGCGATATCGGCTTCATATGAAGCACGAGTGACGGTTTTGTTGCAGTCTCAAGACAGCCCTGAGGTCTGTGGCACCAGCGCCGCGCGCTTCAGAGAGAAATTGACAGAAGTCCCCAAATTGGATCCAATATCCAAAACTAGAATCGACATGTGAGAGCGCCCGATGTCCGCAAACATATTCAACGGCACGATGCCGGCCCTGATGACCCCCTGCACCCCCGACCGCAAACCGGACTTTGATGCTTTGGTACGCAAAGGGCAGGAGTTGATCGCAACCGGCATGTCAGCCGTGGTCTACTGCGGTTCAATGGGGGACTGGCCCCTGCTCACCGATGCAGAACGGATGGAAGGTGTCGCACGCCTTGTCGCCGCAGGTGTTCCGGTGATCGTCGGCACAGGTGCCATCAACTCCGCCGCCGCAGTTGCACATGCGACCCACGCCCAAGAGGTCGGTGCCGCCGGGCTGATGGTTATTCCACGGGTACTCTCCCGGGGTAGTTCGGCTGCCGCGCAGAAGAACCACTTTAAGGCCGTTCTCTCTGCCGCCCCAGATCTGCCCGCGATCATCTACAACAGCCCCTACTATGGCTTTGCAACCCGCGCCGATCTGTTCTTTGCCCTGCGCGCAGAACATCCCAATCTGGTTGGTTTCAAAGAATTCGGCGGCGCGGACGATCTGCGTTATGCGGCTGAGTTCATTACCTCACAGGACCAAGACGTCACGCTGATGGTCGGCGTAGACACACAGGTGTTTCATGGCTTTGTAAATTGCGGCGCAACCGGTTCGATCACGGGCATCGGGACTGCACTGCCCAATGAGGCGCTGATGCTGGCCGCACTGTCGCGCAAAGCCGCAATCGGAAACGCAGAGGCGCGGCTACGGGCGCAAGAGCTGACCGAAGCCATACATGTATTGTCTAGCTTTGACGAAGGGCCCGACCTTGTTCTGTATTACAAACATCTGTTGGTCCTGAACGGCGAAGAGGAATACCGCCTACACTTCAATGAGACCGACGCCTTAAGCCCGTCCCAACAGGCCTATTGTGAACAGCAATATGTGCTGTTTCGCGCCTGGTTTGCGGATTGGTCCAAACAGGGCGGGGTTCTGTCCGAATGCGCGTGATCGACAGCCATACAGGGGGCGAGCCGACGCGGGTGATCCTGGATGGCGGACCGGATCTAGGCACAGGGTCCCTTGCGGAACGCGCAACAAAATTGGCCACTGAACACGAAGGGTTTTACCGTTCTGTCATGTTAGAACCACGCGGCCAGCCCGCGATGGTTGGGGCATTGGTTGTGGCCCCTGTGGACCCGGATTGCGCGGTCGGCGTGATCTATTTCGACGCAGCCGCCGTGATTGGCATGTGTGGTCACGGCACCATCGGGCTGGCCGTGACGCTGCACCATGCAGGTCTGTTGCCCCTTGGCCCCCATTTGATCGAAACCCCAGCCGGCCGCGTGCGCGTTACGTTACACGACGGTCATACCGTTACAGTTGAGAACATCGAAAGCCGTCTGGTGCAGCCCGATGTCGTGTTGGACGTCCCGGACATCGGCCAAGTCACCGGAGATCTGGCCTATGGCGGCAATTGGTTTTTCATCGTTGATCCAAGCCCGGTGCCGCTGGTGGTGGACAACATCCCAGCCCTGACCCATGCGACCAAATTGGTGCGTGCAGCAGCCTGGGCAGAAAACATCTGCGGCGAAAACGGCGAAGCGGTGGACCACGTGATTTTCCAGGCACCCTCACCTGTTGCGGGCGTGCTGAGCCGGAATTTCACCTTATGTCCCGATGATGCCTACGACCGCTCCCCCTGTGGCACCGGCAGTTCTGCGCGTCTGGCCTGTCTGGCGGCACGCGGCGACCTGCCACCAGAGACCGAAGTCATTCAGGAAAGCATCATCGGCAGCCAATATCGCCTCAGCTACCGTCCGGGCCCACAGGGTGGTGTTTTGCCATCCATCACGGGTACAGCCTTTATCACCGCCGAAAGTCAGCTGTTTTTCCAAGAAAACGACCCCTTTGTGAGCGGCATTCATGCCTAAATCCGTTTTAATCATCGGTGCCGGGATCATCGGCATCAGCGCCGCACTGGAATTGCAAAGCAAAGGGTTCAACGTACGCGTTATCGACCGCAAAGGGATCGCAGCTGAAACCTCTCAAGGCAACGCAGGTGCTTTTGCTTTCAGTGAGGTTACGCCGCTGGCCACGCCGGGCATTTTGCGACAGGCTCCCAAGTGGCTGGTCGACCCCCTTGGTCCGTTGTCGGTCCCGCCACGTTATGCCTTGCAGATTGCACCGTGGATGTACCGGTTCTGGCGCGCAAGCCATACCCGCCATTTCGAGGCCGCGCGCACCGCACAGGCTGCACTGATGACCCACGCGCGTGAGGCGACCGAACGGCAGATCAAGCTGGTACAGGGCGAAGATCTGATCCAGCGCGACGGGCAGCTGCGACTGTACGAGGATCGCAGCCATTGGCAGGCAGACCAGACCCAACGCACCTATCTGCAAGAGCACGGCACCGTCGTCCAAGAACTGCTGTCCGCCAAAGACATCGCCGAAATCCAGCCCGGCTTAAGCCCGCGGTTTACCCATGCGCTCTACACGCCGGACTGGATCAACACGACGGATCCAAAATCCTGGACCCAACGTTTGGCGCAAAAGTTTCTATCGCTCGGCGGTGTCATCGACCAAACCGATGTCAAAGCGCTGACCAGGATGGGCGAGAAAACCCGGCTGGAGACCAGCCACGGCCCCCAAACCGCAAGCACAATTGTTCTGGCGGCGGGTGCGTGGTCACGCACTTTGGCCAAAGGGCTGGGGGATACGATCCCACTGGAAACCGAACGCGGCTATAACACGACCTTGCCGCAGGGTGCCTTTGACCTGCGCACCCATCTGACCTTTGCGGCACATGGGTTTGTGGCCAGCCGCATTCACAACGGGGTTCGAATTGGCGGCGCCGTGGAACTTGCCGGGTTGGCACTGCCGCCGAATTTCAAACGCGCCGACGCCCTCTTACAAAAGGCACAGCGCTTCATACCCGCCCTTGACCCGCAAGGCGGCCAGCAATGGATGGGCTACCGTCCGTCCCTACCCGACAGTCTGCCGGTGATCGACCGGGCTCCCAACGCGCCCAACGTGATCTACGCTTTTGGTCATGGCCATCTTGGGTTGACCCAGGCCGCAGCCACCGCCGAGATCATTTCCGCCCTGGTCAGCCATGCCCCACCTCCAACAGATCTGGCACCGTTTTCGGCCAACCGCTTTTAGGTTATCCATATCCGGCCAAACACCCAAGTGCCCCCGCCGCCGCACCGTCACCTGAGAAGACCAAAATCATGACCGCAAACCGTGCCATCACCCGCAAAAGCCTGCCAGATACAATCGCCGATGATCTGCGGGAACGAATCCTGTCCGGTGAATTGGCCGAAGGCAGCCCCATTCGCCAAGAAACGTTGGCCGCCGAATACGACGTCTCTCGCATGCCAATTCGCGAAGCGTTAAAACGCCTGGACGCCGAGGGTTTGGTACAGCTGACCGCAAACAAAGGGGCCACGGTCACACAGCATTCTCTGCGCGACATTGCAGAAATCTTTGATCTGCGCGCCTTGATCGAGGTGGAACTGTTCCGCATCGCCATTCCCAACATGACCCCGCAGGACATAGAGGCCTGCACCCAGATCCTGAACCGGATGGAAGCCTCCTATGATGCGGATGCTGTTGCGACTTGGGGTGCGCTGAATTCCGAATATCACACAGCGCTATATGCGCCCGCGCGGCGCCCCCTGTCACAAGACGTACTCCAGCCTCTAAACCAGCAATCAGATCGATACGTCAGGATGCATCTAAGCGTCACAAAAGATATTGCCCGCGCAAAAGAGGAGCATCGGGAACTATTGGCTCTGGCCAGCCAGAAACACGTTGAGGCCGCCTGCACCCTCTTGCGCACACACATTCGTCACGCCAAAGAAGATATCTTGCAATTCATTTCCAGCACGCGCAGTGTCTAGGCTTTGTCAGCGTTTGTTTTACGCTCTGACATCAACGGTTTATTAACGCTTTGCCACGCCCACGCCCGCATGGCCTGCACCAAACCACGCCGACCAGAATTTTTCACAAAAGCTTCGATTTTGGTCTTGTTTCCCCCCTGCCCGCCAAATATACGGGTCAGCGGAGACGTGGCCGAGTGGTCGAAGGCGCTCCCCTGCTAAGGGAGTATACCGGAAACGGTATCGAGGGTTCGAATCCCTTCGTCTCCGCCACCCACCATTTTCATTCAACTATGTTCGATGCTGTTTGGCCCCTTATGGGGCTGTTTTTGTTGGTCTATCTGTGTTCGTTGTTGCTTTTGGGTTCTCTTCGATTAGACTCGTTTCTGTTCATTGCGTGGTAGAAATTGTGGTATTTTATGGCTGCTCTAAGTGGAAAGTTGACGAAGAATCTAGTGCGAACTCTCGGCCCCGGCCGCCATGGCGACGGGAGCGGGTTGTACCTAGTTGTTGATCCGTCCGGTGCTCGGCGCTGGATTGTGCGCGTCACAGTGAAGGGGCAGCGCAACCGCGAAGGCAAGCCGTTGCGCACAGACTTCGGCTTGGGCGGAGCAGATATTGTAACATTGAACGAAGCGCGTGACCGAGCTCTAGAATATCGGAGGCTTGCAAAGCAGGGCATCAACCCACGCTACAATGGTAGGCAAGAGATCCCTTGCTTTGAAGAGATCGCTCGCCAAGTTCACATTGAACGCTTGCCGACGTGGAAGAACCCTAAACACGGCCAGCAATGGATCAATACGTTAGCTGAATATGTGTTCCCGAAGATAGGACGTTTGCCTGTCTCAGAAATTGGCCAGCCGGAAGTACTACAGATACTGTCGCCAATTTGGACTGAGAAACACGAAACCGCAAAACGCATAGCGCAGAGGATGAAGGCTGTTCTCGATGTAGCCAAATCCAAAGGATTTCGCGATGGTGAAAACCCCGTCACCACGATCCGCGATGCGCGCGTGTTGCCTCAGGTTAAACAGAAGGTGAAACATCACAAAGCGATGCATTGGAAGGATGTACCTACTTTCTATGCAGAATTGGCTACGAAAGAGGCCATGGCAGCAAAGGCTTTGATGTTCACTTGCTTGACGGCTAGTCGGACTAGCGAGGTCTTACAGGCGCGCTGGGAAGAGTTTAATTTCGACGACAAGATTTGGATCGTACCAGCTGAACGCATGAAAGCTGATCAGGAACACCGCGTTCCGCTTACACCAGAGATGCTAGCGATCATAGAGCCGTTAAAAGACTTGAGATCTGAAGTCGTCTTCGAGGGGCAAAAGCGGCACAAGCCGATGTCGAATATGGCTATGTTGATGCTTCTAAGGCGCATGAAATTTGACGGTATCACAGTTCATGGCTTCAGATCGACTTTTCGAGATTGGGCGTCCGAGCAGCGAGAAACTTCCCGCGAGATTGCCGAACTTAGTTTAGCTCATAAGGTTGGGAACGGTGTAGAGCGTGCATACGCGCGCTCAGACCTTTTGGATAAGCGCAGGGCCCTAATGGAAGGCTGGAGCGCATTTGTGCAAACAGGGCAAGTAGTATGACTTTAGATAGCGCATCGATTTTGAGAGCGGTGCTCAAAAGCCAAAATAACGGGCCGAAGGGTCGCATTTCTGAAGTCCGCCACCAAGACGATGACTACCTCAATCACTATTGGGGCAAAGTGATTGAGCTTAATGCTTGCATAGCTCGATCAATTGGTCCCGATTTCATGCTGATGTTTGATGAGCAGAACAAAGCTGCGACAATTATTTTTAACGGATTGCATCCAATCTTTGAGTTGGGGGCTGGCGAGACGGATGCTGGTAAGTTGACTACCACTTTGGCGGCATTGTCCGCAGCTCTCAAAGGGTTAAGGTCATCTAGAGAAAATCTACTGAAGATGCCTGCTCCTGCAGACCTGATAATTAAGAAAATCATTTCCGAGAAAAATAAAGAAATTGATCGCCTTTCGGCTTTAGAGAAGTTTTTTACTACCCAGCAACGCGAGCGGACAAGTAAAGCCAACGAGCGTGCCTTTCATGTTGCATTAGGACTGCGATGCGCCTTTGAAAGATATTCTCCTGAAAAGTTGGCAGTATCTAAAGCTTCCAACCATTTGACGTCACCTTTTGCCATCGCCCTGAAAGATGTGTTTCAAGTGATTGGCATGAATAGTGATGCTTATGAGCCCGCCCGGAGAGCGCGAAACGTAACAGATGATGATCCGGTCTATCTCGAGTTCAAAAGGCTGTTTGCGCAAAAATTCGAACCCGAAACTGAGTTCCCCTATGAATGGGATGAAGTCAGTTTCGATTACATAGAGACCAATCAATAAAGGCGTGCAAAAGATAAAGGCATCCGATGAACCCAACCAGCATGGAGTAAAATCGAATGAACTTTTTCGAGCCAAACCGCATTTATGACGATAGCGATATCGAACTTGATTTGATCGCTTCAAAGAGCAAACGCGCGCAATGGCGACATCGTCGATTTGGGCCAAGTTTTCTGAAATTTGGCCGCCGTGTAAAATATCACGGTGCAGACTTAAATGCATGGGTCGATGAGCATCGTGTTGTGACAGTTCAATATTGATTTCCGAAACTCCAAACAGGCAATTTGTGCAAAGTGTTGCGCTGGAATTTCTGGTTTTGGCTAGTTGGGATTTTCAACATGACCGATCTAAAGGGTTTTAAGGCAATACGCATACAGTGGCATCGTGCGGTTTTTGCTAGCGATTTTCTAACAGCCTCGGACAAAGCGCTCGCAGCATACTTGATCAATGTTCGTCTCAATTGGAGCACTGGTCAGCTTAATCCAGCTATAGCAACCATTGCGGCGGATATGTGTGTTGATCCGCGTACGATCCAACGCTGTGTGAATAAGCTCGAACATCTTGGTTGGATCTGGACGACCCGTGGAAAGGGTCGAAGCCTCTCATCAAACTACTTCGTTACAGATGAATCAATTGCAATATCCGAACGCATAAAGTGCGAGATCAACGCGCTAACTCCTGAGGATCGCATGCTGGGAAAGACTGACACAAGTGTCACCCTTTCTATCGTTAAACCCTGGCAGGAGCGTCGCGCGAAGGTGACACCGTTGTCGCGAAAAAGACGACAGGAGTGTCACTCAAACAGTAAAACAAACTCTATAAAAACAAATAATGACAAAAACTCTCTCAATCTAGTTGAGGCCGCCGAAAAACCAAGAGCCTGTCCGTCGAGGTCATTTCGCGTGATCCTTGAAACAGACGAGCGGAACGTCGTTGCCTGGAATATCTGGTTGGTTGAGAATGGGTTTCCTCAGCTGGACGAACTCGGAATCCGTGGAGAGGATGCGACCGGAAAAGGCTACCAAGCCCCTAGGTTATTTGTCCCATCAGATGAACCTGGTCTTGAAGAGGTGCGCAGCTACTTCCGTTGGGCGGCAGCGCGTTGCAAACGGGCCGTCGGGAATGGTCAAGATGTGGCCAACTTATGAAGCAAAATGCTGCAAATAAGAAAACAGCAAGGCGACCCAGTTCTAGGTCTTCGACCAATGAACTGGGACCTTGCGAGGGGCAGCAAGCCTCCCCTTCGAACCCCAACCAGCCTGCCAGGGTGACAGGCACAGCGGCAAAATCAGAAGCGGTGTTCTTCTATTGCTCACCTGCTGAGAAAGCGCTGATCCGGCAAGCTGCCAAGGATCGTGGGCTGTCCATGTCTGCTTTCTTGCGCCAGCTCGCTACCGGCGCGGAGCCGAGGCGGCGACGCAAAATACCGCGCGTTGACCCAGCCTTGGTGCTGGCCGTGTCGCGCTATGGTGGCAACCTCAATCAGATGACGCGATGGCTGAACACGGCGGTGCGTGCTGGTCATGCGTCAGAGATTGAGGCGCTGCGAGTTACCATCGCCCTCGTTGGGATTGAGCGGCAGTTGGCACTGGCTATTGACGAACATCGCGAGGTGCCGTGATGCTGATCAAGTTTTTCCCCAACGGCAAAGGCGGCGGAGAAGGTCCGGTCGATTACCTGACCGCACGCACCGTGCTTGCCTATGATCAAAACCGTGACCTGATCCGCGATGCCAATGGGCAGCCTGAGCAAGTCATCCGCGACCCCTCGCCCGAAGTCTTGCGCGGCGATGCGCAAATCATGATCGATCTTATCGACGCATGTCCGCACAAATGGAGCTACCGGGCTGGCGTGATTAGTTTCGCCACCGACGACGCCCCAACTGAAGATCAGCAACAAGAGGTAATTGATCGTTTTGAAGAGCTTGCATTCGCGGGCCTCGATGGCGACCAATTTTCCTGTTTGTGGGTCCGACATACCCATGAAGATCGCGTCGAACTTCATTTCTGTACGCCGCGCGTGGAACTCCGCAGTGGGCGCAGCTTGAACATCGCCCCGCCGGGGTATCAGCGTGCGTTCGACAGCATGCGTGACATGCTCAACAAGGCCCACTCTTGGGCTGATCCAATGGATGTCTCACGAAGACAGGATTTGCGCCTCGTCCCCGAAGCTCCTCACAAAGCGCAGGGGCGTGAGGCATTACATGATTGGGCCATGGATCAAGTATCGCTTGGCCTTTTCAACAACCGCAACGACATTCTCACAGCTTTTTCTGACGCAGGCTTCGAGCTGCCTCGGGTGGGCAAAAATTACATAACCGTCAAAGATCCGGAGAGCGGCGAACGCTGGCGTCTTCGGGGGGAGATTTTCAATGAAGGCTGGACAGCAGAAACAACGCCTGAACGAGCGACTGAGCTCGGAGATCGAGCAGAGGGTCGCGAACCATCTCGCCTCGATGGATGGTCAAGTGAAGAGCTTGTCGAGCGATATAGAACGCTTTGTGACAAACGCGCGGACTACAATCGAGAAAGATACAGCGCAGGCCTTGAACGAAATCACGTCGACCTTGAACCGCCAATCCAAACAGGTTCAGCGGGCCGAGATGAGATTGCCATCGATGATTTACTCAGCGTTTGGTCTGTCGATTGTGCTGGTGATCGCGACTGCATTGGGAGTGGTGGAAATGGCGAAGAGGTCCAGGTCAATGAGCCTTGGGATCACAACGATCCACGAGTCGGAAGCGACCTATCTGATCCTCGATCAATCGCGCAGCAGGACGACGAACTGCACAGTCGGGGATCAGGTGCTGCCCTGCATTCGAATTGGGAGGGATTAAGCCGTGGATGGACTGACAGCACTAGAACGAGAATTGCTCAAATTCGTGGAGCGGTTGACCGCAGCATCCGAGACCTCGGCGAAGGGCTTGGAAAACTTGGAGCGGCAATGGGTGCAGGTGATGAACAATCGCGTGACTGGATTGGAGGAATGCGTCAGCGAGCTTCTGCTTTCGCACGGTCGATTGGTCGATGCCTTACAATGTTGGATGAAAGACGAGCAGAGCTGGGAATTGGTCAACGACAGGCTGAGCGAGAGTATTCGTCTTACGAAACTCGCAGAAAAGCGGCTGAAGAACGACTCGCCGACATAGAAAGGGAGAATGACTATGATTTTGGGTTGTAAACCGATGACGCTATCTGGGGTGGTCCTCGTATCAATACTTTCGCCACTTGAGGCGAGCGCTTTTGAATGTGAACCAGAATTGCCAGAACTTGCCGTGTTCGATCAACATATAGCCAATCTTGGGCAAGCACGAAATGCGTACCAATTGGCTGCGAAGAACCGAGGTATAGCAAACCAATCTTGCGCTTGTCCTTATGCAGACTGGCCATTTGAGCAGTTCATCGAGGTTCGACTGGATAAGCCGGCGGATGAATTGACTGAGTTGGAAATTCGCGGCCTACGTCAATGGTCCGACGCAGAAGGTGTCTCTATTCTAAGAGCTTACAGAGCCTTCTTCGCGTGGCCTTCCCCCACTGAAGTGGTCCTCCGCTATGTTTAGTAAAACGGAGGAAACACATGGCCAACAAGCGACCGA
>CANMIX010000014.1 GCA_947497985.1 uncultured Paracoccaceae bacterium | reverse complement strand
GAGACATTCAGCGTGCCATCGGCAAACCAGTTGATCGAGACGTTGCCCGGCGCAAAGCTCACATCCTTGACCGTGGTAAACGGCTTGATCCAATCAACCCGCTTCGCCTGCTCCCCCCAAAATCCAACAGGGTCCGTAACCGATGCCGTGTAGAGTTCTTGATATTTCGCGTCATCAATATGTGCGTTTTCAACAAAGTCTTGCGCAGGCGCAAATGTCGTTCCCGGTGCAATTGTCATCCTGAGGTCCTCCCTGACCTTAAATTCGTGCGACAGACGGACCCATCCCTTGGGGTGGTCAACATCTCAGCTATAGTCGCTTTCGCGATGCAGCATAAATGGAGCATCTTTGGGAGGGAACTGCAATTAAAGTCGTACACATGTGCTGAAAATCCAGCGCAATCTTTTGTGTTATACCCGGGACTTGAGGAACCACGCGCACAGACGATCGACGCTGGCGTGCAAGAGCATGGTAAAGACCGCCAGCACAAGCAGTGCCGCAAACATCAGGTCGATTTTGGCGCGACCATTTGCCAGCAACATCAAATAGCCAAGGCCTTTGGACGCGCCAACCCATTCACCGATGATGGCACCAATCGGCGCGTAAACGGCGGCCAGGCGCAGTCCCGAAGCAAAGCCGGGAAGGGCGGCAGGGATGCGGATCTGGCGCATGGTTTGCCATTTGTTGGCACCCATCACCTGCGCAAGCCCCAACCAACCCGGCGGTGTGCGAACCAAGGCGTCATAAAAGGCGGAGGTGACCGGGAAGAAAATGATCAACAAGGCCATCGCGATTTTGGACAACAGCCCGTAGCCGAGCCACAACGTCAGCAGGGGTGCCAAGGCAAAGACAGGAATGGTCTGCGAAAAGACCAACAATGGACGCACCAACAGCGCCGCCGTTTTTGACGCTGCAAGCCAGATGGCGGTGATGCCACCGATCAATGCGCCAAGAACCAAGCCTGCCAGTACTTCGGATATGGTGATCAGGGCGTGTTCGGCCAGAAGAGTGCGGCTTTTCCAAAGGGTTTCTGCGACAAGACCGGGGGGCGGCAGAATGAACCGTGGAAGGTTGAAACCCAGCACAAGCCCCTGCCAAAAGGCAAGGGCAAACAGGATCGACAGGCTCACACGCAGGCTGCGTTTCACGGCGTATCACGCGCCACAGGGAAACCGGCCCAGGCGGCATCAAAGAACGCGCGTTCAAGTTCCACTGCGGTGACAAAATGGGTGGTGACCTTGTCCTGTGCGTCCGGGGAAAGCGTAGGCCAGACCGCATCCAGTTGGCTGCGCAGATATTCGACGACGCCGGAAAAGCCTGGACCTGCGTGCAGGGTGATCCATTCGGCAAACCAGAATGGCAATCCCACGGCCTTGTCCTCGACTGCTGTGGCCCAAGTCAGATAGCTCCATTCCGCAACCACAAGAACGGCCAGCATTTCCTCATAGTTTCCGGACAGGCGCGCGCGGCGCATCAGATCCAGAAAGGCTTGGGTTTCGGGGGCGTGGCCCTTGGCTTCTGGCACGTTCAACGCCTCAAGGCTGCGCTGGAAATAGGTGTTCTCTGGCCCGGTGATCACCGCCAAAAACTGCGCGGCTGGTACCGCATCGGCAAGGGTGGGTGCGTTTGAAATAGCTGCCGCCAAAAGGCGGACGAATTCTTCGACGAACAGGTAGTCCTGTTGCAGGTAGCCGCGCATCTTGTCCAAATCCAAACTGCCGGCCCCCAGTGCATCGGTAAACGCATGTGTGGTGGCGGCTTTCCAATCCGCAAGACTGTGGTGTTTCAGATGTTCGGTTGGGCGCATGTCGGATCCTGTCGCAAAAAATTCAAAAGATCAGCCTGGAGTTTCAGAACCTCGCTGTCGTCGACAGGCCGGGGTGTTGGGGTTGTGGGCGGAGTAATCTGGGTCAGGCCTTCGTGTGACAGAACCAAGATCTGATGACCAAGGCGCACCGCTTCTGCTGGGTCATGCGTCACATGAAGGACGGTGCGCCCCTGTAACATCGTTGCCGCCAAATCCTGCATATCGGCGCGTGTGCGGGCATCCAAGGCTGAGAATGGCTCATCCAGAAGGACAACAGGACGGTCCTCCATCAGGGTCCGTGCCAAGGCCACACGTTGGCGTTGACCGCCTGACAAGGCTTTGGGCCGTTTTTCGAGATGGTCGCCCAGACCAACGTCATGCAGTAGTTTCGCCGCGCGGTTCAGGTCGCTCTTATCCCCTCGCAGACGTGCGCCGAGGGCGACGTTGTGCGGCAGGTCAAGCCAAGGCAACAGCAGGTCTTCCTGCGCCATCAGGGCAATCCGCCCGTCCAGCGGGCCTTGGTCACGGGCACCGAACTCGCCTTGAAACGTAATCCCCTCACTCAGGCCTGCAAGAAGGTTCAAAATGGTGCTTTTGCCAACGCCGGATGGGCCCAGCAGACAGGTCCAACGCCCCGAAGGCAGCGTAATGTCCACCGGGCCAAACAGCCGGGTTTGCCCGATCAAGGCACGTCCTCGCAGAAATAGCTCCGGTGGGGTCTTCAAGGTTTTAATCCCATGTCCCAGAACCCAACCTCAAGCCGGGTTGCAACGGTGAACCTATCACAGAGCGACGCCCAACGAGGTGTGTTTTCTGGGGGATCGCCAAGGCGACGGGCAACCGCGCCATCGATCAGCTCTGCCACGGCAGCACAGACGCCCTGATAGTCGTCGCTGGCGTAAGTGTCGATCCAGTCCTGATAGGGTGTTTCTGCGGCCTCAGCTTTGAGCCGTGCACCGATTTCACCATAGCCCATGACACAAGGCGCAAGTGCCGCCAGCAGATCAAGGAAATCCCCCGAATGGCCCGCATCCATCACATAACGTGTATAGGCGAGGTTTTCGGTGCGCTCTTCTGCACGCGCCAGATCAGCCTCTGAAATGCCAGCCTCGGCACAGATCCCGATGTGGAGTTTCATTTCCTCATCGATCAGTGCATTTACCGTTCCGGCACACAGGCGCATCTCCTCGATCGTCTCGGCCTTGGTCACAGCCAATGCCCAAGCGCGGGAGAAATGGATCAGGAAGATATAGTCCTGCACCAGATAGTGCAGGAAGGCTGCGCGCGGCAAAGTGCCATCGCGCATCCCCTCAACAAAGGCATGGCGGGTGTAGGCGGGCCAGGTCTCCCCAGCCGCCGCACGCCATTTGCCAAACGTAGATCCGTAGTCTGGCATCATTCGCCCAGATCCACCGCCAGATCAGAAACCGGCTTCACCTCATCAATCAGGCCAGCTTCGTGCAGGAAGGTTTCAAAGCGCGCATAGCGACCTTCGTCCAGCGCTTCGGGGCGCAGAGCAAAACGGGGCAGGGTGTCGACCCATGCTTTGGCGTTCAACTCGTCCTGCAACTCAGTCGAGGTGGAGGAGAAAATCTCCCAGCTCTCTTCCGGGTGGTTCACGATGTACTGGGTCGCCTTTTCCGTTGCAGCCATGAAGCGGCGCAGCATGTCAGTGTCCATCAGCTCAGGATTGGCCACATAGATCAGCTCGTCATAGGACGGCAACCCTTCTTCTTCGATGTAGAAGCAGCGGCCTTCGACCCCTTCGATTTCCATCTGGTTCAGTTCAAAGTTGCGGTAGGCCCCGATCACAGCATCCACCTGACCGGACATCAGTGACGGCGACAGAGACCAGTTCACATTGACCAGCTCGATGTCTTCATAGGCAACGCCATGGGTGCCCAGAACCGTGCTCAGCAGTGCTTCTTCAACGCCCGCAACGGAGAAGCCGATTTTCTTACCCTTCAGATCCGCAATCTCTTGGATTGGGCCGTCTTTTAGTACCAAGAGGCAGTTCAACGGGGTCGCAACCAGCGTGCCCACACGTTTCAGCGGTAGGCCTTCGGCCACTTGCAGGTGCAGTTGCGGCTGGTAGGAAATCGCCAGTTCCGCTTTGCCCGCAGCGGCCAGTTTCGGTGGATCCGCAGGATCGGCAGGGGCGATGATTTCAACCTCAAGATCCTGATCCGCGAAGTAACCGTTTTCCTGTGCCACGATGATTGGGCCGTGGTCGGGGTTGAGGAACCAATCCAGCAGAAGTGTCATTTTATCGGTGGCAAAGGCGGGGCTGGCGACCATCAAGGCGAGGGCAGCAGTCAAAGTTGTTTTCATGGGGTTTCCTCCGAAGTCGGGCTTTGGTCTCCCAAAGCGATCATAGCAATGGGCCCCGCGTGGCGCGGGGCAAGGGTTTCGGCCGCAGCCCAGGCGCGAAGGCCCGAGCGGCAGCACAGCAAAACGCGCTGGCCGGGAGTGGCTGGCGGATCTATTTCGGCAAGGTCTTCGACGCTGAGGCGGAGCGCGTCAGGTGTCGGCAGCGGCCCTTCTTCGGGCGTACGCAAGTCGATGACCAGATCGTCGCTTTGAATGTCAGATGGCGCGATGAAGGCCGGGCGGTGCTTCGGCTCGGGGGCTTTGTCAAACCGAAACCCGCCAAACCTGAAACCCCGCGCGTCAAAGGTCACAAGCTGGCCAAGGGGGCTGGGGTCCTGTTCCGTCAGAACCGCAATCGCCATCTGCGCCTGCAGCGTTGCGATGACCCCGACAACCGGTCCCAACACGCCCAAGGTTGCACAGGTGCCCGCCGCACGTGGCAGGTCGGGAAAGAGCGCGCGCAACGACGGTGCACTGCCACAGAAACCGCCGACATAGCCATCCATCCCAACAACAGAAGCACTGATGAGCGGCAGATGCATCTTTTGACAGATGTCAGAGGCGATATAGCTCGCGGCAAAACTGTCGGCGCAGTCGAGCACCAGATCGACGTTTGAACACAGCGTGTCGGCCGTGTCAGGCGCGAATGTCCCGACATGGGGGATCACATGGCAGGCTAGGTTCAGTGCCGCCAGATGTTTGGCAGCAGCTTCCGCCTTGGGCGTCCCCACATCGCCTTCTCGAAACAGCGTCTGGCGGTGCAGGTTCGACAGCTCCACCGTGTCTGGATCAACCACATGGATTTCGCCTACTCCCGCACCTGCAAGATAGGGCAGCAAAGGCGCTGCCAGCCCGCCCGCGCCGACGACCAGAACCCGTGCCTGCTTCAGCGCGGCCTGTCCGGAGCTGCCGAATTCTGGCACGGCAATCTGGCGGGCGTAGCGGTTCATCCGCAGGTCTCCAGCCATTGGCGCACGCGCCCCTCGGGGTCCTTGTTAAGGGTGATGTCCGTCACGGCGGCAACCAAATCGGCGCCCGCGTCAAAGGCTCCGGGGGCGCGTTCAACACTCATCCCGCCGATGGCAACAAGCGGCGTATCCGGGAAGCGGGTTTTCCAATCTGTCAGCTTTTCAACACCTTGCTGGTGCCACTTCATCTTTTTCAGAATGGTTGGATAGACCGGGCCAAGCGCCACGTAGTCAGGCTCGCAACCTATCGCGCGTTCCAGCTCAGCGACATCATGGGTCGACAGGCCCAGTTTCAGGTCTGCGTCTTTGATTGCTTTGAGGTCGGCTGTGTCCAGGTCTTCTTGTCCCAGATGCAGCCAGTCACAACCAAGATCAATCGCCAGCTCCCAATAGTCATTCACCACCATGATCGCGCCATGTTCACGGCAGAGATCACGCCCTGCTGAAAGCTGTGCGCGGACGTCGTCCATGGGCGTGTCCTTGATGCGCAGTTGCACCAGTTTGATGCCCAGCGGGACCAAACGTTCCAGCCAATTCACATGGTCAAAGATCGGGTAGAAACGGGGCAGGGTCATTGCAAAAACGCCTTTCCGATAACTGGCGTCGAAGGGGCCGCCATGTCGCGCGGCTCCATCGGGTCTGCGTCATAGGCCATCCGGCCCGACACCACAGCCTGGGCAAAGCCCTCGGCCATCAGAGCCGGGTCACCCGCTTTGGCAACGGCCGTGTTCAATAGGACCGCGTCAAAGCCCATTTCCATTGCCGCGGCGGCCTGACTTGGCAGGCCAAGGCCTGCATCAATCACCATGGGCACATCAGGGAACTGCGCGCGGATGCTGCGCAGGCCGTAAATATTGTTGAGCCCAAGGCCCGAGCCAATCGGCGCGCCCCAGGGCATCAAAACCTCGCAGCCCGCGTGCAGTAGCTTTTCGCCCAGGATCAGGTCTTCGGTGGTGTAGGGAAAGACTTTGAACCCATCGTCACACAGGATCTTTGCCGCCTCAACCAGTCCAAAGGGATCTGGTTGCAGCGTGTCCATATGGCCGATGACTTCCAGCTTGATCCAGTCTGTGTCGAACAGCTCGCGCGCCATATGGGCGGTGGTCACGGCTTCGCGCACCGAATGACAGCCGGCAGTATTGGGCAGGACGGCAACGTTCAGATCCTTGATCAGATCCCAAAACGCGTTTCCGGCTTTTTCGCCCCCAGCTTCGCGGCGCACCGAAACGGTGGCAATCCCCGCGCCCGAGCGTTTGAACGCATCCGCAAGGATCGCCGGAGAGGGGTATTGCGCGGTCCCCAGCATCAGCCGAGAAGAGATTTCTGTTCCGTAGAATTTTGGCATATCGCTCTCCTCAACCGCCCTGACGGGGGGCAACAATTTCCAAACGATCGCCGTCCGACAGCTCGGTGGAGACGCGCAAACTTGCAGGAACAAAGTCTTCGTTTAGGGCAGTGGCGACTTTGCTGTCGCCATATCCAAGCGCGACCAGCGCCTCGGCCACATTGGTGACGTCCAAAGTCTTGGCTTCACCATTCACCGTGATCTTCATCCATCATCTCCGGTTTGATGTCGTCGCAGATCAAATCTGCAACCTGGCGCGCCATCGCAGGCGCAAGGAGGTAGCCGTGGCGGAACATGCCGTTGACAAATATCCGCTGCCCACGTCTGCGAATGCGGGGCAAATTGTCGGGAAACGCGGGTCGGGCATCGACGCCGATTTCCAAAATTTCAGCTTCGCCAAAGGCCGGGTGCAGCGCAAAGGCGGCTGTCAACAGCTCCAGTGTCGAGCGAACCGTAGCGCGCGTGCGTTCGCCGCTTTCGATCTGGGTCGCGCCCAGCATGAACACACCGTCGCCGCGCGGGACCACATAAAGCGGGAATCGGGGATGCAACAGACGAACCGGGCGGTGAAGTTTTACCTCATTGCTGCGCAGGATCACCATCTCACCTTTGACACCGCGCAGGTCTTTCAATTCATCCTGCGCAGCCAGACCACGGCAATCGATGATACGTCCGGTAGCGGGAGGTTCGGTGGTGAATTCCACGTCGCGCGCCACCAACCCATCCCACAACTCCGCCAGAGCCGCACGCGGGGTAATATGGGCCTCGTCATCAAAGGCCAGCGCCTCTGAAAACCGGCCGCCCAGATCGGGTTCGATGTCCGCGATTGCATTCGAGTCCAGGTGGCGGTGGCCGTCGGTTCTGCGTGAAAACCGCGCCAATTCGCGTCGGTCACGTCCCAGAGCCACCACAAGGGATCCATTGCGGATCACTCGCACTCCTTGGCGCTCCCACCAATCAGCGGCTTCCTGACCGAGGCGCACGACGGGTTCTTCGGCGCTTTCACCTTCGCAAAATGGGGCAAGCATGCCTGCCGCCCACCAGGAACAGGCCTGGGGGCCGGGGGCGTCTGCTTTTTCACAGATCCGTACCGGTACACCGCGCGCCGTCAGCTCGGTTGCGACACATAGGCCGACGATGCCGCCGCCAATTATGGTGATCGGATCGCTCACGCCCAGACCTCGTGAAAATGATGCACCGGGCCGTGGCCTTGGCCAATGTTCAACTGATCTGCTGCTTTGATTGCAGCGTGTAGCCACCTGTGGGCGCGATCGACCGCCAGGGGCAGGGGCTTGCCTTTGGCCAGTTCCGCCGCGATTGCCGACGACAATGTGCAGCCGGTACCGTGGGTGTTTGAGGTCGCAATACGCGGCGCGCTAAAGTCTTGAACAGTTGCAGGCGTTACAAGGCGATCTACACAGGTGTCACCAACCGCGTGTCCACCTTTCATCAAAACAGCCTGAGCGCCGACCTCACATAAGGCTTGCCCCTGCGCCAGCGCCGTCGCCGCATCATCCGCTTCGGGCAAACCCAACAGGCAGGCTGCTTCGGGCAGGTTCGGCGTCAGGACTGTGGCACGCGGCAAAAGATGCGTCTTTAAGGCTTCTACGGCGTCATCGGCCAGCAATTTGTCACCGGACTTGGCCACCATGACCGGGTCCAGCACAATGGGACCATCGTAACCTGCCAAGGCGTCGGCCACCTCTTTGATCACAGCGACTGTTGCCAGCATGCCAATTTTGATCGCGCCGATTTGGATGTCGCTCAGAACCGCATCAATCTGGGCGGCAACCATGCCAGGGGGCATGGCCTCGACCCGGGTCACAGCGCAGGTGTTTTGTGCAGTAATCGCGGTGATTGCGCTGCAGCCAAACACGCCAAGCGCGGAAAAGGTCTTGAGGTCCGCCTGGATGCCCGCACCCCCACCGCTGTCGGATCCGGCAATGGTCAATGCTGCGACCGCTTGGTCACGGGGCTGCAAGGTGCGGTTTTCCATAGATGCGCCTTTCTAGTCGTCATGATCGGCGCGGTGGTGACGAATGTCTGGGCAAAGCTTTGAAAAGACAAAGCGCGCATCAGTCTCCGTTTCCTACGCCGGTATTGCCCGGATCAGGTTCGATGGGTTGGCTTGCACCTCTCAGCCCTGCGAAACAAGGCACCCCAACGGATTTGAGGCAGAGTTTAGGTTGGAAATTGGATGACTTGCAAGCGAAGAAATGTACCACAAGCCATCAGCGGCGAACCTGAGCGCTGGTCTGGCTTTTCCCGTGCCTGTCGTTTGGATGGGAATGTGATAAACCCTCTCCACTCGAATCATCGAACCGCAGGCATCCAGTATGAGCGACGCAAATCCGACACCCAAAACGGCCCATGCGGCTGCGCGCCTGAGCGTGGCGCCGATGATGGATTGGACCACGCGCGAGTGCCGCTATTTTCACCGTCTTCTGAGCAACGAGACGCTGCTTTATACCGAGATGGTCACGGCACCTGCATTGGTGCGCGGACATGCGTTTCATCTGCTTGACTTTTCGCCCATGGAACATCCAGTTGCTTTGCAGCTTGGTGGATCTGACCCCATTGAATTGGCCGAAGCCGCCAAATTGGGTGCGGAGCGAGGATATGATGAGATCAACCTGAACTGCGGCTGCCCAAGTGACCGGGTGCAGTCGGGGGCGTTTGGTGCTGTGTTGATGCAGAGCCCAGAGCTGGTGGCCGAATGTGTGGCCGCGATGCGTGCCGCCGTTGACGTTGATGTCACTGTGAAATGCCGTATCGGTGTCGACGATCAAGAACCCCATGAGGTGTTGCCGGACTTTCTGGAAAAGATCCGTGCCGCTGGCTGTGAACGTGTCACCATCCACGCCCGCAAAGCCTGGCTTCAGGGGCTCAGCCCCAAGGAAAACCGCGATATCCCACCGCTCGATTATGACCTTGTACATCAGATGAAGCGGGACTTCAGCGATATGCATATCTCGCTCAATGGCGGGGTTGCGACGCTGGACGAGGCACAGGCGCATCTGGAGGCTGGACTGGATGGTGTGATGATCGGGCGCGCTGCCTATCATCAGCCGGGTGATGTGCTGGTGGGGGCGGATCAGGCGATCTTTGACCACGACACGGGCCTAAGTGCTGAGGATGCGGTTCTGGCCATGCTGCCCTTTATCGACGACGAAATGCGCAAAGGGGCGCGGTTGCATCAAATAACCCGCCATATGCTGGGTGCCTTTGCCGGGCGCCCCGGTGCACGTCAGTGGCGGCGCACCCTGTCGGAAGGGGCGCATAAATCCGGTGCAGGCCCCGATCTGGTGTTGGAAGCGCTGGATCAGGTGCGCAATCGCGCGGCCTGACGTTTCGTCACAATCAACAAGACCTTTCGTGCAGGGCTGGACTTTCCATGACCTGCACCGGAAGAGATAGGCACAGGCTGAAATCGGGGAGTGTCGGATGCTAGAGACTGAACTTTTGCTGCAGATGTTCGCACTGCTGGTGGTGATTGGCGCGCTTGGAGGTGTGCTTGCCGGCCTCTTGGGCGTGGGCGGTGGAATTGTTCTGGTGCCTGCGTTTTTCTATGCGTTTCAGACCCTTGGATATGGCGGCGATCATCTGATGCAGATCTGTCTGGCCACGTCATTGGCGACAATTATCGTGACATCGCTGCGGTCGGTTCACAGTCACAACAAAAAAGGTGCGGTGGACTGGCAGATCCTGCGCGGCTGGGGACCTGGTATTGCAATTGGGGCAATCCTGGGGGTTCTGGTGGCCACGTCGCTGCGGTCGACCACGTTGCAACTGCTGTTTGGCGTGCTGGCTCTGGTGATTGGTTTGTATATGGCGCTGGGGCGCAGCCATTGGCGTTTGGGAGACGCGATGCCATCGGGTATGGGACGCACGGCGACCTCACCCACGGTTGGGTTCTTGTCTGTCTTGATGGGGATCGGCGGCGGCAGTTTTGGGGTGCCTTTGATGAGCCTGCACAATGTTCCAATTCATCGCGCGGTGGCCACGGCAGCCGGGTTTGGTGTGATCATCGCACTGCCGGCGGCGATCGGATTTTTGCTGATGGATATCGCAAACGAAAACCGGCCACCCTTTACCATTGGCGCCGTGAACCTGCCGGCCTTTGCGGTGGTGATTGCGATGACCCTGCTAACGGCACCTTGGGGTGTGAAACTCGCCCATGCAATGGACCCCAAACCGTTGAAGCGGGTGTTTGCGGTTTTCCTGATCTTGGTCGCGTTGAATATGCTGCGCAAGGCGGTTGGGTTTTGAGCCGAACCTAGCGTTTCAAACGTGCGGCACGCCCGCCGCGTCGTTTTTTGGGGGCGGGTTCACGGTTGCCCAGCTCCGCCATCACGGCGCTGCGTTCCGCATCGTCCATTTTCGACCACGCAGTGATCTCATCGATGGAGCGCGCACAGCCGGTGCAAAGCCGCGTTTCAGGATGGATCACGCAGATATTTATACAAGGCGATTGGATCTCGTCCCGTTTCCAAACCTGATCGCTCATGTCATCTCCTATCCGGCGTTGATGTGGCGCATGCGGTCCAGCGCCCCTTGCAGAATATAGGAAGCCGCAACGTGGTCGATAACCTCTGCGCGACGTCTGCGGCTCGTATCTGCCTCCAACAGCGCTCTTTCGGCGGCCACGGTCGACAGGCGTTCGTCCCAAAACCCAATCGGAAGCTCCGTCAGACGGGACAGGTTGCGCGCAAAAGCGCGGGTCGACTGGCAGCGCGGGCCTTCAGTACCATCCATATTGCGAGGCAGACCTAGCAGGATCCCCGACAGGTCGCGCGCTTTGATGATTTCCAACAGGCGGGCGCTGTCGACGCCGAACTTTTTGCGCCGGACTGTCTCCAATGGTGTGGCCACGGCTCCGATACGGTCAGAGACGGCAACACCGATGGTCTTCTCTCCCAGGTCTAGGCCAGCCAACGCGCTCATAGGGGGCAGGGCGGCGGCAAAATCTTCAAACGTGTCGTGGATCATTCGGTAATCAGCCCAGCCTGACGCGCCGCTGTGGTAATTATGGCGGCTTGCTCGGGCGCATCAGCAAATCGCGATTGCGCTTCAGCATAGATGCGATTGGCGCGTTCCACATCCCCCAAAACAGTCAATGCAGAAATCAAGCGTGCCCATTCGCTGGCAGTTCCGCCTTCGCTTGCAAGCCGATCTGACAGGCCGTCGACCATGCCGCGGATCATGTCCTGTTGTTCTTCGGGTGACATCTCGCTGGCGGCTTGCATCTGCTCGGCTGTCGGACCGGGCTGGTCGGGCTGCGGTTGGCGGGCCTGCAAAAGGGCCGGGTCGATTTCCTGCCCGGCCCGAAAGGCCATATCGGCAATTTGCGCGCGAATGGCTTCGATCCAGGGAGCGCCTTCGGGGCCATTGATCAGGGTTTCGCGCCAGATCCCAAAGGCGATATCAGGCCGTCCGGTTTGCCCCATCATCAAGCCCCAGTAATAGCGCCCGGTGCCGTTGCGTGGGTCACGGGTCAGCGCTTCTTTCAACGCGGCTTCGGCTTCAGGAGACACCAAACCACCAGAGGCAAGGATCATCAATTCGGCCTGTTCGGCATAGTCTTCGGGATTGACGTCGCCATTGGACAGTTCGATGAATTTCGCCTTGGCCTCATAGGCTTGAACAAAATTTCCCAGCCGTGCCTCATGTTGTGCCAACAAGGCCTGACCGCGTGGATCTGTCGGACGGCTTGCAGCAGCCTCGCGCAGGCGTTCGACCAGTTCAACGTAATCCGCCTGCGGGGTGGGCATCTCAAACGGTTCGGCGGTTGCTTCCATTTCCGTCTGGCTCGGACGGTTCGCTGCCTGTTCCGCGGCCAGTGCCAAACGGTAATCAAGCGCAAGGTCGCCGTAACCGGGGGCGCCCAGGTTTGTATAAAGCGCAAATGCACCGCCCAGGAGCAATGCGCCCACCGCACCTGCTGCGATCAACGAAGGGACTTTGGGCTGGGCGGCCCCGTCCTCATGTTGTTTCAATGCGGCGTCCGCGGCCAGAATACGGCGTGAGACTTCGGTGCGGATCCGTTCTGCGTCGTTTTCCTGGATCACACCCCGTGCCAGATCGCGGTCAACTTCCTTCAGCTGCTGGCGATACAAGCGCAGGTCATAGGCGGCCGCAGGCTCTCCCGAACTGCGCGCGCGCAGGATGACCAGAAAAAACAACACGCTGACAGACAGCGTAATAAGGGCGGTCACGATCCAAAACGTCATAGGCTCTCCGATATTTGTGCACTGTCTACAGGGGGGCGGGCGCAGAAAAAACCCCTATGACCTGCGGCGCGCTGTCCTGCGACAAAGCGAATGTCGCAAAGATGCATAAATGGGACGAATAACGGCACGGTTTCCTACCAAAGCAGCGTCATACAAAGTTTAGACACGAACCACTGGATTCGCTTATGAAACGCTATTCTGCTTTCGCAGTGGCGCGGGAGGCCCTGCGCTATCACTCTGGTTGGGAACGCGCTTGGGCGTCTCCTGAACCAAAACCTCACTATGATGTGATTATCGTAGGGGCCGGCGGCCATGGCCTGGCAACTGCCTATTATCTAGGCAAAAACTTTGGCATCACCAATGTCGCGGTGATCGAAAAAGGTTGGCTGGGTGGCGGGAACACAGGTCGCAACACGACGATCATCCGTTCCAACTACCTGCAAGACCCATCCGCTGCGATCTATGAGAAAGCGCGCTCCCTCTATGAGGATATGAGCCAGGACTTGAACTATAACGTGATGTTCAGCCCCCGCGGCGTCATCATGTTGGCACAGACCGAACATGAGGTGCGCGGCTACAAGCGCACCGCCCACGCAAATATGCTCCAGGGCGTGACAACCGAATGGATCAACCCGCAGCGGGTTAAAGAGCTGGTGCCAATCATCAATCTCGAAGGGCCGCGCTATCCGGTTCTGGGTGGCCTGTGGCAGGCGCGTGGTGGTACGGCACGCCATGATGCGGTGGCCTGGGGCTATGCGCGGGCCTGTTCCGCCATGGGCATGGACATTATCCAAAAATGTGAGGTCACCGGTGTGCGCACCGAGGCGGGTCGCGTTGTTGGCGTCGACACCACCAAAGGGGCGATCGACTGCGACAAGCTTGGGATGGTGGTCGCGGGCAACTGCTCTGACCTGTCCCAGATGGCCGGCTTCCGTCTGCCGGTTGAAAGCGTCGCTCTTCAGGCCCTGGTGTCCGAGCCTATTAAGCCTTGTATGGATGTGGTCGTCATGGCCAACACCGTTCATGGCTATATGTCTCAATCCGACAAGGGTGAGATGGTGATTGGCGGCGGTACGGATGGTTTTAACAACTACACCCAGCGTGGCTCTTTCCATCATATTGAGGAAACCGTGCGCGCCTTGAACGAGACCTTCCCGATGGTGTCGCGCCTCAAAATGCTCCGCCAATGGGGCGGTATTGTGGATGTAACCGGTGACCGGTCGCCCATCATCTCGTCCACACCGGTCAAGAACTGCTTTGTGAACTGCGGCTGGGGCACCGGCGGGTTCAAGGCCATTCCGGGTTCAGGCTGGGCGATGGCGCAGCTGATGGCCACAGGTCATTCCTACCTCGCGGAAGAGTTCACCATGACCCGCTTCAAAGAAGGCAAATTCATCGACGAGTCCGTCGCCGCAGGGGTGGCGCACTGATGAATGCCTTTGCAAATATGACTATGACGGAGCAGAGCCGATGCTGATCCTGGAATGCCCCTATTGCGGCGTGAAGGCCGAAGAAACCGAATTGCAGGCCGGTGGCGAAGCCCACCTGAAGCGGTTTGGTCCGGGTTCATCCGATGACGACTTTCATGACTATCTGTTCATGCGTGAAAACCCAAAAGGCGTGCATTTTGAACGCTGGCGCCATGTGAACGGCTGCGGCAAGTGGTTCCACGCGGCGCGCTGCACGGTGACGCTCGAAGTCTTCGGAACCTATACCGCGCAAACCTCGACACCCCCGCAGGCCTTGCTGGATGCAATTTCTGAAAAACGCCCTGGCTGGACCTGGCGCGAGTTTGCCGATGCATCCACGTCACACAATGGGGAAGAGGTCGCCGATTGATGGTTCATCTTTTTAAAAATACTTCCGCCGGAGGCTCCTTCGCTTTCGGCCTGCGAAAGGTCCGCTGATATGAGCAATCGCCTCGCAAAACAGGGTCGCCTGATCGACCGGTCCAAACAGATCGTCTTTACCTTCAATGGCCGCAGCATGTTGGGTCATCCCGGCGACACGCTGGCCTCCGCTCTTCTGGCCAATGACCAGATGCTGGTGGGACGCTCGTTTAAATACCACCGCCCGCGCGGCCTCGTCGCCTCAGGCTCCGAAGAGCCGAATGCGCTGGTAGGGCTTGGGTCCGACAATCGGTTCGAGCCGAACCAGCGCGCCACCACCACTGAATTGTTCGAAGGCCTTGCGGCCCAGTCGCAAAACCACTGGCCAAGTTTGGAATTCGACGTTGGGATCTTGAACAGCAAACTGTTCTCGCGCTTTTTGACGGCTGGTTTCTATTACAAGATGTTCATCCATCCCAAGCCGTTTTGGAAACACATCTACGAACCCTTCATCCGTCAATCCGCAGGTCTTGGCAGAGCGCCGGACAAAGAGCTGAAAGACGCCGATACCTACGAGCATTTCTACTTCTTCGCCGATGTGGTTGTTGTCGGTGGCGGGGTTGCGGGTCTTCAGGCGGCAAAGGCTGCCGCTGCCTCTGGTGCCAAAGTTTTGGTGATGGAACAAAACGCCCATTGGGGTGGCCGTGCGCCTGTGGATGGGGGCACCATCGATGGGATGACAGCTGACGCCTGGGTTGCAAAAACCCTAGATGAGCTGCGCGCGATGGAGAATGTCACGCTGCGCGACCGGACGATGGGGGCAGGGGTCTATGACCACGGCTACCTGCTCGGGTATGAACGTCTTACTGACCATGACCCGTCCAAAGGTGGCCCACGTCACCGTCTGTGGCGCATTCGCACCAAACAGATCGTCACGGCCTGTGGCGCGATCGAACGGCCCTTGTCCTTTGCTGGTAACGATGTGCCGGGCGTCATGCTGGCTGCGGCCATGCGTGATTATGTGGTGAACTGGGGTGTGACCCCGGGCAAACGCGTGGTGGTCGCCACCAACAATGACGACGCCTATCGCACGGCCCTGATCCTGCAAAAGGCCGGTGTTGAAATCGCCTGCATTCTGGACGCCCGTCGCCTCGGCGGCGGCGCCCTCGCTGCAGAGGCGCGCGCCGCTGGTATTCGCGTCGAAGACGGCCGCGCCATTGCCAAAGTCGCAGATGGTAAGCGGGTGAGCAAAGTCGCCATTTGCCTGCAGGACGGCGAGGGTCAATCCATCGAAGAGATCGAGGCCGACGCGGTTGCCATGTCCGGCGGTTGGTCCCCGGTTGTGCATCTATGGTCCCACTGTGGCGGCAAGCTGACCTGGGATGAAACGCAGGCTCATTTCCGCCCAGACCCCAGCCGTGCACCAACGTCACATGACGGGAAACCTTTTGTGGTCACCGCCGGTGCATCCTCCGGACCGCTTGAATTGGCTGCGGTTCTGTCGGATGCGGCCCAAGCGGGCGCAACAGCTGGTGAGGGGGCCGGTTTCCCGGCACAAAACCTCGCTGCGGTATCCGTAGAAGACATGCCCGAGACCGCGATGGAACCCGTTTGGTTGATGCCTGCAAATGCGGACATCCAGCACCGGATGAAATCCTGGCTGGATTATCAAAACGATGTCAAAGTCTCTGATGTCCAACTGGCCGCGCGTGAAGGGTTTGAAAGCGTCGAGCACACCAAACGCTACACCACGTTGGGTATGGCGACGGATCAAGGTAAGTTGAGCAATATCAACGGACTGGCGATCCTTGCTGACAGCTTGGGGTCCGAGATCCCGCAGGTCGGAACTACCACCTTCCGCCCACCATATCACCCGATTTCCATGGGTGCGATCGGGGGCGAAGCACGTGGCGACGTATTCCAGCCGCTGCGCAAAACACCAATGTATGACTGGCACGATGCGAACGGTGCCGATTGGGAGCCGGTGGGTCACTGGCGTCGTCCTTTCACCTATCTCCAAGACGGCGAAAGCGTGCAGGATGCGGTGAACCGCGAGGTCAAGAACACTCGTGAAAACCTTGGCCTGCTGGATGCGTCAACCTTGGGCAAACTGGTGGTCAAAGGGCCGGACGCGGGCAAATTCCTCGACATGATGTACACCAACGTGATGTCGAACCTCAAAATCGGCAAATGCCGCTATGGACTGATGTGTTCCGAGAACGGCTTTCTGGTGGATGATGGCGTGGTTGCGCGCATCGATGAGGACGCTTGGCTGTGTCACACCACCACCGGCGGCGCGGATCGCATTCACGCCCATATGGAAGAGTGGCTGCAGACCGAGTGGTGGGACATGAAGGTCTTTGTGGCCAATCTCACCGAACAATACGCCCAAATTGCTGTTGTGGGACCAAACGCCCGTAAGGTGTTGGAAAAGCTTGGTGGCATGGATGTCTCCAAAGAGGCGCTGCCGTTTATGGAGTGGCGCGATGGGGAGATCGGCGGCTTCAACGCGCGGGCCTATCGGATCTCTTTCTCGGGTGAATTGTCCTATGAAATCGCGGTTGCAGCCTCAGAAGGGCAAGCCTTCTGGAGCGCGCTGATGGAAGCGGGCAAGGAATTTGGCGTCATGCCTTATGGCACGGAATGCCTGCATATTCTGCGCGCCGAAAAGGGCTTTATCATGATCGGCGACGAAACCGACGGCACCGTCATCCCGCAAGATCTGAACTTGCACTGGGCCTTGTCCAAGAAGAAGGACGACTATCTGGGCAAACGGGCGCATACCCGTTCGCATATGGCGGACCCGGACCGCTGGAAACTGGTGGGTTTGGAGACGGTTGATGGCTCGGTCTTGCCGGATGGGGCCTATGCGGTGGGCAATGGGGTGAATGGCAATGGTCAGAAGAACACCATTGGCCGGGTGACCTCGACTTATTTCTCATCAAACCTCAACCGAGGTATCGCGATGGGTCTGGTCAAAAATGGCCCCAAACGGATGGGAGAGGTGATTTCCTTCCCCGGAACAGATGGCAAAACTTATGAGGCCAAGATCGTTGATCCGGTCTTCTATGACAAAGACGGGGAGAAGCAGAATGTCTAACGCGGTAAGTGTGTTGAACGGCGCTTCCTTTGACGGCCTGGCCGAGGTCAAAGATGCGGGATTGGTTGGCATGATCACTCTGCGCGGTGATTTGTCTTCCAAAGCCTTGGCCAAGGCGGTGTTGAACGTGACCGACTGCACCATTCCCGATGTCCGCAAAGTCGCTGCTGTAAACGGAAACACAGTGGCCTGGATGTCCCCGGATGAGCTGTTGATCGTAACAGATTACCAGAACGTCGATGCCATGGTTGCGAAGCTTTCAAGTGCTTTGGCTGGAGAACATGCTTTGGTTGTCAACGTCTCGGACGCGCGTTCGATGCTTACCCTGTCGGGGTCAGGCACGCGCGAGGTCTTGGCCAAAGTCGCCCCTGTTGATTTTTCAGCAGAGCAGTTCCAACCGGGTGATTTCCGTCGCACGCGGTTGGCGCAGGTTGCGGGGGCGTTCTGGCTGGGTGAAGCAGAACAGATGCACATCATCTGTTTCCGCTCAGTCGGGCAATACGTTTTCGACCTCTTGAAGGTTGCCGCGCATTCAGACGCGGTTGTCGGTGTGTACACCTAATGCGGCCAGCGGCTTTGCCGATTTCACAGGACTATCAAACGCGCTTTCAATTGTGAGAGCGCGTTTCGTTCTTCCGCAACCATTCGTCTCGGTCCTATCGCGAAAAATTCGCACGTCCCTCATGGGTGAGCCACATGGGACGTGACAGATTTACCCGCATGCCGCTGCGCGAACACTGAAAGGTGCAATTCGTGACACCATGGACTTGACCTGAAGGCTGCCTGCGATCATCTATCGTCCCAGAAACGCAACTTTTTCGACAGGGGGCCTCACCATGGCATTCGAACTTCCCGATCTTCCTTACGCGCACGACGCACTGGCCGACAAAGGCATGTCCGCAGAGACGCTGGAATTCCACCACGATCTGCACCACAAAGCCTATGTCGACAACGGCAACAAGCTGATCGCTGGCACCGAATGGGATGGCAAAACCCTCGAAGAGATCATTGTCGGCACCTACGACAAATCCGCTGTTGCGCAAAACGGCATCTTCAACAACATCTCCCAACTGTGGAACCACAACCAGTTCTGGGAAATGATGGGCCCGAACGGCGCGGCAATGCCGGGTGAGCTGGAAAAAGCAATCGTTGAAAGCTTTGGCTCGGTTGAAGAGTTCAAAACTCAGTTCTCCGCAGCGGGCGCTGGTCAGTTCGGTTCCGGCTGGGCATGGTTGGTCAAAGACACCGATGGTGGCCTGAAGGTCACCAAGACCGAGAACGGCGTGAACCCGCTGTGCTTTGGTCAGACTGCGCTGTTGGGTTGTGATGTTTGGGAACACTCCTACTACATCGACTTCCGCAACAAACGTCCTGTTTACCTGTCCAACTTCCTGGACAACCTGGTGAACTGGGAAAACGTGGCATCGCGCCTGTAATCGGAGCGCGCGCGTGATTACACGACGCGCTGTTCTAAAAGGCCTGCTGGGAACCATCCTGGCAGGTCTTTTTGCAGCAACATACGGTTTTTTCATCGAACCTGCGCTGCGCTTGCGTGTCAAACGCTGGCGGATTTCACGCGCGGATTGGACGGCAAAACCGCTGAAAATTGCGGTTCTCACCGATATTCACTTGGGCGAGCCTTACGTCGGCCTGCGTCGTCTGCGACAAGTGGTGCGCCGCACGAATGCGATCAATGCGGATCTCATTGTTCTGCTGGGTGATTTTGCGCCTGGGCACAAATATATTTCTAAACCTGTTTCAATGGAGGATGCCGCGCCGATCCTCGCCGAGCTGCGCGCGCCGCAGGGTGTCTATTCGGTATTGGGCAACCACGACTGGTGGGAAGATCACGCCGCGCAACGACGTGGGGGTGGCCCTTGCACATACGGCGAAGCGTTGGAGGCGGTTGGTATTCCAGTGCTCTCCAACCAAGCTCTTAAGAAAGACGGGTATTGGCTGGCCGGGCTTGAAGATCAGATTGCGTTGCGCCGCCGCACCGCCACAGGGCGTCGGTTTCAGGGATTGGATGATTTGCCCGCAACCATGGCGCAGGTGGACGATGATGGTACACCGTGCATCCTGCTGGCGCATGAACCCTATGTCCTACCCCGTGTGCCAGCGCGCATCTCGTTGACACTATCGGGCCACACGCACGGGGGGCAAGTCCGGATTTTTGGCTGGTCGCCGGTCGCCTCGCGTCGATATGGTCAACGATACCAATATGGACATATCCAAGAGAACGGGCAGGATTTGGTGGTCTCGAGCGGTATCGGCTGTTCGATATTGCCAATCCGATTTGGAGTGGTCCCGGAAATTACCGTCGTGGAAATCGCAGGCGTCTAAACCGCCGTGTGTGATCAGGTCAGCTGGGTCAATACATCCTCGACCGTATCAACCCAGATCAATGTCTCACGGATGTCTTCCCCGGCGAATTCCTGGTCTATCACATGGTCGATCAGGGTGCGTAACGGCTCCCAATAACCGTCGATGTTCAAGATGAAGATCGGCTTGTCATGCAGGCCAAGCTGGCGCCAGGTGATGGCTTCAAACAGCTCGTCCAATGACCCCATGCCGCCGGGCAATACAACCACAGCGTCTGCATTATACAGCATGACTTTTTTGCGCTCATGCATGGTTTCGGTCACGATATATGTTGTCAGATCGGACTTGGCGACCTCTCGTTTGACAAGGTGTTCCGGGATAATGCCAAAGACCTCGCCCCCGGCTTCCATCGCCGCGCGCGCAACGGTTCCCATCAATCCAACATCGCCCGCGCCATAAACCAAGCGCAGTCCTTGTGCAGCCAGACCGCGCCCCAATGCGGTTGCGGCTGATTCGAAGCTTTTGCTTGCCCCAAAACGGGAGCCACAATACACACATACGGAACTAATTGTCATTCGGCGGATCTTTGCTGTTGCTGCGTAATAAAATACGGCTTGCTTAGATCACTGATAACGAGTCCCGGTCTGCGGCTCAACAAGAAGCGGGGTGACAGCCCGTGCGAAGGAAGGAATACCATGGCGGAAACATCCGGTTCAGGAGGCGTGGGGGCGCTTTCGATCGCGGGGATCGCAACAGTTGTTGTGATCGTCGGTGGCGTCGTGCTGACGCAGTTCGGTGTATTTGACGGTGCAGAGGACGTGGCGGAAACACCCGTGGTCGCTGAACAACCCGTCCCCGAGGCCTCAAGCGCAGCTTCGCCATCCGTCGCCGCGCCTGATCCTGCACCGGTTGAACAGGACCAAACCGCAGCGGAGCCGCCAGTTGCGGAAACGGTTCCTTCTCCCGAAACACCGGTTGCGACAGCCGGTGATGGCGCAACTGAAGACACAGTCACTGGCACGGTCCCTGCCGAAGCTGTGACGCCTGAGCCCGACACCGATACAGAACAAGTTGTAACTGAGGCGAGCCCCGCGACACCGGCAGACACGGAGCGTGACGTCGCAGCAGATCCCGTAACAACTGCGCCTGAAGGTCCCGATGAAGCGGATACAACCGATCAGGCACGTGCGGAAGAGGCTGCCACGTCGGCAACGACGCCTGCCGATGAACCAGCGAATGACCCAACCGTTGCGGTGCAAGCGCCTGAAATTGACGTGATCCGCTTTGACCCTGATGGAGCCGGATTGATCGCAGGGCGCGCGCTTGCGGGCGCGCGGGTTCTGATCCTATTGGACGGCATCGTGATCGAGGAGGCCACCGCCTCTGGCAGTGGTGAGTTTGTAGCATTTCCGGTCGTCGAACCTGCCGCAGAGCCGCGTGTGGTGACAGTGGCCACAGGAAAGGGCGCGGAGATCGTTGCCTCTGATGTGAGCTTTATTCTAGCGCCGGTTACACCAGTTGCCGTGGCTGAGGCAGAGGTGACGCCTGAGCCCATTGAAACGCCGACAGAGGCTGCGCCAATCGCGGAACAGGCCGCAGCTCCAGAGGTCGCCGAAACCCCATCAGAGCCAGAAAACGTCACTGCCGCCGAAGTTGTGCAAGCAGAGAATGCGCAACAAGACGATCCAGAAGCCGCAAGCGAAGCGCCGCAGCTGGCAACGGTCGTTGATGTTGAAACTCCCGCGCAACCAACAGTGCCGGATGTGCCTGACTTAAGTGCAGTAGAGGTCGCGGAACAGGTCGTAGCAGATGTTCCGGCCCAAGCCGAAACGACATCGCAGGATGAGGACGGTGCCAATTCGCAAACTCTGGCTTTGCTGCAAACACAAAACGCGCCTGCCGCTCCGGAACAAGCCGCAGATCCCGTCGACCAGACGGTTGCCACGCAAGAACAAGAAGCGCCCAAACCGCAATCCGCCGCGATTGCGGTCTTGCGCGCTGGCCCTGAAGGGGTAGAGGTTGTGCAACCGGTGGCCCCTTCGACGCCAGAACTTGCAGATAAAGTGGCGCTTGATGCGATCAGCTATACGCCCACTGGTGATGTGGTGTTGACCGGACGGGCTCGTCCTGCTGCTTTGGTCCGTGTCTACATCGACAATGAGCCGGTGGTGGATGTGCGCACCAATGTCAGTGGCCGCTGGCGTACTGGCCTCGATGGTGTTGCGCCCGGCTTCTACACCCTGCGCCTGGATGAGATCGACCCTCTGGAAGGCAAGGTGCTGAGCCGCTTGGAGACCCCGTTCAAGCGTGAAGCGCCGGACGTGTTGGTACAACCGACCCCAGAGCCTGGCGCACCTGTGGTTGAGACCTCGGTTCGGGCTGTGACCGTGCAAAAGGGGGATACGCTTTGGGCGATTTCCCAGGCGCGGTATGGCGACGGGTTTCTGTTTGTAAGGGTGTTTGAAGCCAACAAAGAAGCGATCCGGAACCCGGATCTGATTTATCCCGGTCAGATCTTTAACTTGCCTGAGTAACTCAAATGCTTAGATAGAATTGTGGCGCGCCCTTTGGGGCGCGTTTTACTTGTTCCATCCATAGCCAAGACCTAAGCCTGGCAGGCCACTTGGGTCCAGTCAGGATAACTATGCGCAGTATGAGCTCTAATCAGCCACCGTCGTCTTATGAAATGCGGCAATCGGGGTGGCGTACCATTCGCCGCGTGATCCCGTACATTTGGCCGCAAGATCCCAAATGGGTGCGCATCCGTGTCTGTTTGGCGATGGCGGCGTTGATCCTGTCCAAGGTCATCGCGGTCTACACGCCTGTTCTGTACAAGGGCGCGGTTGATCATCTGGCCGGAGAGGGCGTGTCGACCTTGGCCCTCGGCGCGATTGGTCTGACCGTTGCTTATGGTCTGGCGCGTGTGGCAACTATCGGCATGCAGCAACTGCGCGATGCGATCTTTGCACCGGTCGCGCAACGGGCGTTGCGCCAATTGGCGTTAGAAACCTTTGCTCATATCCACCGCCTGTCCATGCGTTACCACATCACCCGCAAAACCGGTGGTCTGTCGCGGATTATTGAGCGCGGCGTCAAAGGGGTTGAGTTCTTACTGAGGTTCTTGATCTTCTCGATCGGGCCGCTGTTCCTAGAGCTTTTTATGGTTGCCGTTATCTTGGCGGTGCTGTTCGACATTTCCTATTTGGTCGTCGTGGCGATTACGATTGCGGCCTATGTGCTGTTTACGTTCACCGTGACCGAATGGCGGGTGAAGCTGCGTCGCAAGATGAACGAACAGGATACAGACGCCAATCAAAAGGCCATCGACAGCCTGTTGAACTATGAAACCGTGAAATATTTCGTCGCCGAAGAACGCGAAGCTGCGCGTTACGACGTCGCGATGAAGGGCTATGCTCAGGCGGCGCTCAAGACGGCGTATTCGCTGGCGTTCCTGAACTTCGGTCAAAGCTTGATCATCACGTCGGGTCTGGTTGGCGTGATGGTGCTCGCAGCCATCGGCGTTCAGAACGGCGCGCTGACCGTCGGTGATTTTGTCATGGTCAACGCCTATATGATCCAGATCACGGTGCCGTTGAATTTCCTTGGCTCGGTCTACCGTGAGATCCGCCAAAGTCTGGTCGACATGGGAGAGATGTTTGACCTGTTGGAACAGCCCGCTGACGTCAGCGACAAGCCCGACGCCAAAGAGCTCAATGTTTCAGGCGGGGCGATCTCGCTTGAAAATCTACGGTTCTCCTATGAGCCGGAGCGGGAGATTTTGAAAGGTGTGTCGATGGATATCCCCGGCGGGCAGACCGTCGCCATTGTTGGCTCAACCGGGTCAGGGAAATCGACCATCGGACGTCTGTTGTTTCGCTTTTATGATGTCACCGGAGGCGCGCTCAAAATTGATGGTCAGGACGTGCGTGATGTCACACAAAAGAGCCTCCATCAGGCCATTGGCGTGGTGCCGCAGGACACGGTGCTGTTCAACGAGACGATCCGCTACAACATTGCTTATGGGCGCGATGGGGCCACGCAGGAACAGGTGGAGCAAGCCGCGCGCGATGCTCAGATCCACGATTTTATTGCAGCGCTTCCGGATGGCTATGACACCCAAGTTGGTGAACGCGGCCTGAAACTCTCAGGCGGAGAAAAACAGCGCGTTGGCATTGCTCGTACCCTGTTGAAGAACCCACCGATCCTATTGCTCGATGAAGCGACGTCTGCACTGGACACCGACACAGAGCAGGAGATCAAAGAGGCGCTGTCACGGGCCGGGCAGGGGCGCACTGTCATAACCATTGCCCACCGCCTGTCGACCGTCGCCGAGGCGGACAAGATTGTTGTGTTGGAACAGGGTGAGATTGCTGAGGTCGGCACCCATGATGCGCTTTTGGAGCAAAACGGGCGCTACGCGCATCTATGGCAGCGTCAGCAGTCCGAACAAGATGTGGCTTAACGGAATCAGACTGCGGTTGAGCCGTTTTTGGCTGAAATCAGCACGAAGTGTCGGCAAGTGTCAGCGTGTTGCCAAGACCATGGTTTGGCTCCGCGTTTTGCCGCCGACACCGCAGCATCATTCACGCGTGCACACGCCTGAAATCGCCGCTTAGCAGCGCGGCGGTGGTGGGGGCAAACATGGGCGGCCTATGGTCTCCTCAGCTTCGGGGGCAATGCCTCGGAGCGGCTTAACTCTCAATCTTGTGGAGAACCCCATGACACGCAATTTTTCATACGCTCTTCTGGCCAGCACTTTGATCGCAGCCCCAGCGTTCGCGGACAGCATCCCCGTTGAAATGGATGTCGATGGCAATGGGTCGCTGTCCTTGGAAGAGATGCAGGTCGCCTTTCCAACCATCACGCCCGAGACCTTTGGACTGATCGACGTGAACGGCGATGGCGAGGCTGACGAATCTGAAGTCACCGCTGCGGTGGACGCAGGTTATCTGGTGTTCAGCGGATAAAACACTCGTGGCGCAGCCTGCTCCCCATCTGCGCCCACTGTCATGACCAGACACCCCCCAAGGTCTTTTTGTCATGACCCAGGCCCTGCAGCAATGCAGGGCCATTGGTGGTTGGGTGGTCAATATTGCTTAAACCGTGCGATCCAGTCCCGATTGATGTCATCCGAAAGTCGCGCAACAGGCGGCTGCACCGTTTGCGCCGCCCCCGGATCGAGACCCAGTTCGGCCAAAAGACCACCCAAGACCTCTTGCGGTGCGGCAGACAGGTTGTCGTAACCGATGACATAGGGCTGTATCATAGCCGCACGAAACCAATCCAGCCAGGCGCGATCATATCCTGTCAGCCTCTCTAGCTGTTGCGCGATGGCGGCGCGGTCAAAACGCGGGGGCGCTGGCGGTGCCAGACGTTCCAGCTCTCGCCCATCCGCGTGACGATGCCACAGCCCACTCTGTTCCGCTTTGACGTAGGACACGCTTTGGGCCAGTTTGTCTTGTCGGGTTAGATGCACAAAAAGGGTTCGGCCGAACAGATGGCGGATCCGTTCAGCCGTATCTTGCGGCTCTGGACAACACAGCGCCAGTTGTTCTGCAAAATAGTCGAAACTATGCCGTTGCAGACGAAACCCGGCAACCGCATTTCCGTTTCGCGCGAGAGTTCGAGCGGTGGCGAAAACCCTCGCCAATTGTTCCTGTTCCGTCAACTCAGGCGCTGCCACAAGGTTCATGCCGTCAGCCCAATCGCTGCGTGAGGCGTCGTGAAAGTAAGATCGCGGCCGACCCGCAATCCCCGCCTCGGCCAGCATTTTACAAAGCAACGTGCTGCCGCTGCGCGGTGAGGTGCAGATAAAATAGCTGTGATAGCGTGCCATTGCGTCCCTTTTGACTAGGGGTGTCAGGTGGAAAAAGGATGTGTTTCCACTGCTAACTTATCCTGCCAAGGCAATGAATTTGCGACAAAACCTGTGTGGTGGTGGTTTGGAGCCCTGGTGCGGCATGTTCTGGTGATTTCCGCCGCTCGCAGATATCGCTGTTGACCGCCGGCGGTTTTGCTTGCTACCCAAAGCGCACGCAGGGGAGTCCCGCCTAGGGGACTGAGAGGCAGACAGGTGGGGCAATCCACCGGTGACGCGACCCTTTGAACCTGACCCAGTTGAGACTGGCGTAGGAAGCAAAAAGGATCGCGAAAGGGGGACCGTACACCCTCACTTTGTGTGTTCTTTGACACCTTGGGACCTGTACATCCCAAGCTGCCTCCCACCCCACATCGCTGGTGACCTTTTGGGCCATAACGCATGGCTTTCGCTTGAGGAGCACCACATGAACGTCCCCAATCCTAAAATCACCACCGGCAGTTTGCCGGCGTCGCGCAAGATCTATGTCGCGGGCGAATTACACCCGGACATTCGCGTCCCCATGCGGGAGATTTCGACTCATCCCACAGCGGGTGAGGCACCCTTGCCGGTCTATGACAGCTCGGGTCCCTATACCGACCCGGAGGTTTTGACCGACATTCGCGAAGGGTTGAAACCGCTGCGTGCCGATTGGATCCGTGCCCGTGGGGACGTCGAAAGCTATCAGGGGCGCGATGTAAAGCCAGAGGACAACGGCTTTGTCGAAGGCGACCGCTTGGTGGCTGAGTTTCCGACATTGTCGGATCCGCTGCGTGCCACAAACGGGCAGGCTCCGACCCAGCTTGCCTATGCGCGGGCAGGGATTGTCACGCCCGAGATGGAGTTTGTGGCCATTCGCGAGAACCAGTTGCGCGAAACCTCACCCTGCCATCGCGACGGCAATGATTTTGGCGCCAATATTCCCGACTATGTGACGCCTGAATTTGTAATGTCCGAGATTGCCGCAGGCCGCGCCATCATCCCGGCCAACATCAACCACCCCGAGCTGGAGCCGATGATCATTGGGCGCAATTTCCTGGTGAAGATCAATGCCAATATGGGCACGTCCGCCGTGACATCCTCGATGGAGGAGGAGGTCGATAAACTGGTCTGGGCGATCCGCTGGGGCGCCGACACGGTGATGGATCTGTCGACCGGTCGAAACATCCACAACACCCGCGAATGGATCATCCGCAACAGCCCGGTGCCCATCGGGACGGTGCCGATCTATCAGGCCTTGGAAAAGGTGAATGGCATTGCCGAGGACCTTACCTGGGAAGTGTTCCGTGACACGCTGATTGAGCAGGCAGAGCAGGGGGTGGATTATTTCACCATCCACGCCGGTGTGCGCCTGCACATGGTGCCGATGACCGCCGAACGTGTGACCGGCATTGTGTCGCGTGGCGGTTCGATCATGGCCAAATGGTGCCTGCACCATCACAAGGAGTCGTTCCTCTATGAGCACTTTGAGGAGATCTGCGACATTTGCCGTCAATACGATGTGAGCTTCTCACTTGGCGATGGGCTGCGTCCTGGATCAATTGCGGATGCAAATGACGAGGCGCAGTTTGCAGAGCTTGAAACCTTGGGGGAGTTGACCAAAGTCGCCTGGGCCAAAGACTGTCAGGTGATGATCGAAGGACCAGGCCATGTGGCCATGCATAAAATCAAGGAGAACATGGACAAGCAGCTGGCCTGTTGCGACGAGGCGCCGTTTTACACGCTTGGCCCGCTCACCACGGATATCGCACCGGGCTATGACCACATCACCTCGGGTATTGGGGCCGCAATGATCGGCTGGTTTGGTTGCGCCATGTTGTGTTACGTGACGCCCAAGGAACATCTGGGTCTGCCGGACCGCGATGATGTAAAAACCGGGGTGATCACTTACAAGATCGCGGCCCATGCTGCCGACCTCGCCAAAGGGCTGCCGGGTGCACAACGTCGCGATGACGCCCTGTCGCGGGCCCGGTTCGAATTCCGTTGGGAAGATCAGTTCAATCTGTCGCTGGACCCGGACACGGCGCGTGAATTCCACGACCAGACCTTGCCCAAAGAGGCTCATAAGGTTGCGCATTTCTGTTCGATGTGTGGCCCCAAATTCTGTTCGATGCGGATCAGCCATGACATCCGCGCCGAGGCGCAAAAAGAAGGGATGGAGGCGATGGCTGCGAAATTCCGCGAAGGCGGCGCGCTTTATGTTCCGGTCGACACCAAAGAGACCTAAGGTCCATCCATCGAAGTTCCGGACGCCGCTCGTGGTGTCCGGGCGTTCCTTGAGGAAAGTTCAATTATGTCGTTTGAAGTCTGGCTGACATATGTTGTCGCCACTGCGGTTATTTCCCTTTTGCCGGGGCCAAGTGTTTTGATGGTGGTCGGTCAGTCCTTGGCCAATGGCCGCCGAGCGGCCCTTGTGTGTGTGGCCGGTGATGTGTTCGGCGGGATCATTGTCATGACGGCGTCCTACGTGGGGCTTGGAGCGATCTTTGCCGCATCGGCCTTGGCCTTTACCGTCGTGAAATGGGCTGGTGTTGCCTATATGGCCTATCTCGGTCTGCAACAAATCCGTTCAGCTGGGCGCGCGGTGGATATGGCGGAACCTGTGCAAATCAGCTCAGCAGCGAGCTGGCGGGCCGGTTTCTTTACCGGTATTTTGAACCCCAAGGCGATCATGTTCTACATGGCGTTCCTGGCCCAATTCATCAACCCAGCCGCGGCCCAAGTGCCGCAGTTCCTGATCCTGATGGCGACGTCTTGTGTTGTGGTCGCAGCCATCCTTGGCGGTTACGGGCTGGCCGCGGCTTGGGTCAGCCAACGACTGAAATCCGCACGCGCCCAAAAACGCATCCGCCTTGGTGGCGGGTTTACACTTTTGGGCGGCAGCGCGGTGATGGCCATTCAGCGTTGAACGTAATTGCGAGCGAAAACAGAAAAGCCCCGCCGGTTCACACTGGCGGGGCTTTTTTAGAAGTTGCGTTATGACCTTATTCCGCAGCGCGCAACGGGCGCGAGGGAGTGCCGTCCTTGGCCTTTTTTGTGCGTGGCGCTTCGGGGGTCTCTTCCCATTGGATTTCCGTTGCGGCTAATGCGCCAGCGTCACGCGCAAGACGTCGGTCTTGAGCTGCAGCACTGTCCGATCCACCGGATACTCTTGCCAACAAACGGCCAAGTGCGGCGGCATAGGTGCTGACCCAGACTCGGATTGCCAACAAAGACGGGGTCACCACCAGGGTCAATACCGTCGCGATGCCAAGGCCAAAGACCACGGCTGTTGCCAGCTGTTTCCACCACAGCGCGGTTGGGCTGTCGATCGTGTATCCGCCGCCGATGAAATCGAGGCTGAGGCCAAACATCATTGGCGCGAGACCGGCCATTGTCGTGATGGTGGTCAACAGAACCGGACGGATCCGCTGTTGCGCCGTGCGAATGATTGCTTCGATCCGGGGCATCTGCTGGCTGTATTCCTGATAGGTGTCGATCAGAACAATGTTGTTGTTCACCACGATCCCCGCCAGCGCCACAATACCTGTCCCGGTCATGATGATCGAGAACGGCTGCTGCATCACCATCATGCCAATCAGAACACCGGTGGTCGACAGGATCACCGCCAGCAACACCAGTACCGAGTTGTAGAAGCTGTTGAACTGCGCCAGCAGAATGACAAACATCAGCGCCAGCGCACCTGCAAAGGCTTTGGACAAGAAGGCACCAGATTCCTCTTGTTCCTCTTGGTCGCCGGTCCACTCCCAAGTGATGGATTTGTCAAACGGCTCTGTCTCCAGCCATTTGGTCAGAGCCGCAATGCGTTCATTTGCATTGACCGGCAACAAGCGTCCGTCACCAGCCAAGGCGTCCTCAACTTCCTGGGCCGTTGCGGCTCCGGTTAAAGCCGAAACGTTGAACTGAAGGCCATTTGGAGCGGTCAGCGCCGCCTCTTGACCGTCGTCAACAAGTTTCAGCAACGCCAATTCCACCGCTTCCTCGCCTTCGCCCAGCATCACCGCGCTGAGACCTGGTTCAAAATCCGCCTTTACGTCGTAGTAACGCTGTTGATCGACCCGGTCGATCTGAGCGAGTTTTGGCACGGGGCGACGTTCGGTGAAGTTGGAAAGGGGAACCGGGCCGCCTTCGGTAGGCACCTTGATTGTATCCAAAGTCGACAGAACGCGGTCCTTCTCGGGCAAGCGCACGCGGATTTCGCTTTCCTCGTCGGAATTGTTGATCCGCATTTCACCCAGCAAGATCCCGCGGGTCACCAGCTGCACCATTGCACCAACCGTGGCAACATCCGCGCCATAGCGTCCGGCGCGGGCCACATCGACATCAATTTCCCAGTCGATGCCGGGCAGGGGGAGGCTGTCTTCTTGCTGCATCAAGCCCGGCAATTCGTCGAATTTCGCGCGGGCAAGATTTGCCGCCTCACGCAGGGGTTCCCAGTCGTCTCCGCGGATCCGCAGATGAACCGGTTTGCCCGCAGCCGGACCATCCGCCAAAGCGCGCAGTTCCACGACAAATCCGGGAATATCAGCGACCATCCGGTTCAGTTCATCCATGACGAAGTCGCCGTCAAATTCAGGAGCAGTCACCTCTCGTGTGAACCAACCGTTGAACAATTCTTCTTTCAACTTCGGCCGGTCATCCCAAGGAATGATCTCAAACTGGACCTGACCAACCGTGTCCGGCGGCAAAGACGCACCAGAGCTGTCGGTGTTCAAACCGCCATCCCCAGCAAAAGAGAAGACATTGATGACCGCAGGGTGTTCACTGATCACCTCTTCCGCGATGCGCACCATGTCGTCTTTTTCATTGAGTGACAGGTTACCCCGTGCGCGCACATAAGCGGTGGCCTGTTCGGGCTCGGTCGCGACAAAGAATTCAACGCCATAGTTGTTTTCGCTGAACATTTTGAAAACAGTCGAAATTCCGAATGCCACCACCACGATTGTCACAATCGGCATAACCGGGTTGCCGGCAATCAGTTTGATAAACCAGCCAAAAGCGTTCAGGCGGAACCCAGTTTGCGGCTCTTGTTCCGGGGCTTGGCGTTCCACGGCGGATAGGGTCACAGAAGCTGCGAATGCAGTCAGCGCGAAAAGAATGCCACCAACAAGCAGCGCAACACCGCCGGGCGTGCCCTCGGGCATGATGTAGACAGGATTCAACATCTGCATAGCGCCCGTGAACATGCCCCACATCGAAAGAGGCACCAAGGCCGCGCGAACCACCCACGGTAAGCGGGCACGCAAGATATCGGCCAAGGAGCCAAAACTGCGGCTCATCCGGCCGGAGACACCGCCCATAACGGGCAAATAGATCAGAGCAACGATCAGCGATGCCGACAGAACAAAGATCAAGGTAACGGGCAGCATGCCCATGAATTCACCTGGAACACCGGGCCAAAACAGCATCGGCAAGAAGGCACAAAGCGTCGTCGCGGTTGAGGAGACAATTGGCCAGAACATTCGCTGTGCGGCTTCCACATAGGCGTGCATCGGGCCAACGCCGTCCTTGATGCGTTTGTCTGCGTATTCCACCACAACGATGGCCCCGTCGACCAACATGCCCACGGCCAAGATCAAGCCGAACATCACGATGTTTGAGATGCTGATGCCCATCACTGCCAAGAACGCAAAACACAACAGGAACGACGTTGGGATCGCAAACCCAACCAGCAATGCTGCGCGGCTGCCCAAGGCCGAAAGAACCACGATCATAACCAGCGCAATCGCCGTCAGAACCGAGCCTTCCAGCTGGCTCACCATAGAGCCAACCTTGTAGCTTTGGTCATTTGACGTGCCCACAGTGATAGCGGTCTGCAGCTCCTCAGGCCAACGCGATTGCGAAATCGCAATGGTCTCTTTCACCTTGGCAACCGTGTCGATCAGGTTGAAGCCCTTACGTTTGACAACTTGCAACGCAATCGTGTTCTCACCATCAAAACGGGCGGTGCCTTCGCGGTCTTCAAAGGTAAAATTGATCTCTGCCAGTTCGCCCAATGTGACCACACGGTCGCCATTGGTTTTGATGGGCAGCTCATAGATGTCTTGCACTTCGTCAAAGGTCGAAGGGATTTTGACCGCGAAGGCGCCTTGTTCGCTGTCGACCTCACCGGCTGCGATCAGCTGGTTGTTGTTTTGCACAACCTCGATCAGTTCAAGCGCGGTGACGTTATAGGCCTCAAGGCGCAATGGATCGATGATCACTTCGACCATTTCTTCGCGCTTGCCAGCGATACCGGCTTCAAGAACCGCATCCAGTGATTCCAGATCGTCCTGCAGATTGTTGGCGATCCGCGTCATGGTGCGCTCTGGCACATCACCGGTCAGATTAACGATTACAATCGGGAACTCCGAGAAGTTGATTTCAGTGATCGAATACTTTTCAGATCCTTCCGGGAAATCAGCCTCGGCCGTATCCATTGCGTCGCGAATATCGGCGATAATGGCGGTCTTGTCCCAGCCGAAATCAAATTCGAGCGCAACACCGGCATAGCCTTCGGCTGCAGTGGCGGTCATTTTGTCGAGCCCGTCTAGGTCCGACAGCTCGGTCTCCATCACTTTGACCAACAAAGTCTCAGCGTCTTCTGCAGAGATGCCGGGGAAGGGGACCGAGATAAAGATCGCTGGGATTTCAATATCTGGTTCGCCCTCTTTGGGCAGGGCAGAATACGCAAATCCCCCCACCAAAAGTGAGATCACGATAAAGGCGATCACCATTCGGGCGCGGCTGGCGGCCCAGTCTACAATGCCGGTCATCTTCAGATCGCCTCTTTATATGTGGCAGCCACAAGGACACCTTGGGTCACGAAATCCTGGCCAACGACAATCACATCCGCCTGATCGGGCAGGCCTGACAGCCAGACGCCATCCACTGTGTCACGCAACAAGGTAACGGGAATAAATTCGACTTTGCTGTCAGCCCCCACAATGCGGACCCCCAATCGTCCCTCGTTGTTCAGGGTAAGTGCGGATTGCGGCAATTTATGCGCCTGAGCCCCATCCGCCGAGATTACGATGTCAGCTGTTTGCCCGTCGCGGATTTTCAGATCCGCATTTGGCACAGCAATGTCGATCTCAAATGTACGGGTTTCCGGATCAGCGGAGCGGCTGACAAAGGTCACCCGCCCCTGAACATCAGCGCCGGTTGCCAGCTTGGCATTGGCAAGCGCGCCGATTTCCACCCGGTCTACGTCGGCCTCAGGTACAAAGCCCACCAGTTTGATCTCGTCCAATTGGATAACCGTTGCACACAGGGATCCCGCCTGCATCAAACTGCCCAGCTCTGCCGTGTCGCTTTCCAGCAGACCGTCAAAGGGGGCCAGAATGGTCAAGCGTTCCATTTCCTTTTCGGCCTCGCTCACGGTTGCGGCTGCGGCTTCAATGTCGGCTGTCGTGGATT
This sequence comes from uncultured Paracoccaceae bacterium, assembly GCA_947497985.1. Lineage (GTDB taxonomy): Bacteria > Pseudomonadota > Alphaproteobacteria > Rhodobacterales > Rhodobacteraceae > Epibacterium. Next base: position 109,128 of record CANMIX010000014.1, on the reverse strand, counting down.
CCAGACCGGCTTCGGCGCTGGCAATGGCCGCAATGGCTGTCCGTTCCGAGGCTTCGGCGCCGGCCAATGTGGTCTCAGAGGCAAAGCCGCCTTTGGACAGTTTCTGCGATGCCGTCAGGTTGATCCGCGCCTCTTTCAACAAGGCGTGCGCCTCTTCCAAACGTGCCTGGGCTTCGGGCTGCTTTGCTTTGGCTTCTGTCAGGCGGGCCCGCGCTTGTGCGAGTTGTGCAGGACGGGTGCCGGGATCCAAAACACAAAGGGCTTCACCGGCTTGAACTTGCACCCCTTTACGCAGCGGCGGGTTGATCACAGTTGCTGTTGTCTCTGCGCGGACCTCAACTTGGCGTTTGGCCTGGGTCCGACCGCGCAGCACGACGGCACTGTCGATGACGCGCGCGGAACTGCGCAGGGCGACAACGCGAACCTTGTTGCTGTCGTCCTCTGGGCTGGAGGCTACGCCTGTATCTTCTTCGGCGGATGCGCTCCCTTGCGGGGCGTCGTCTTCGGCCCCACGCGCAAAGGCCAGGAGCGATTCTCGCTCAATCACCAGCATATAGAGGAAAGCGGTGACGATGATTGCGGTCAAAATTGGTATCAGACGCATAGTAGTGAGCCCTGCAAATGGTGGATAACGCAACTCGGTATGAAGCGGGCGTTCCAAAAAGATGTTTCGCACGAAGCAAAGATTCGGCACGCAACATATACGCGTAGCTCCATCTAAACTAAGTGGTTTAGATCACATTTGTAGGCCAATGATGCATTTTTCTTTGTATGGAATACACATTGGGCCACTTGGCTTGTAGATACGGGCAGGGTAAGACGTGCCAAAGCTTGCAGATCTGACGTCAAAGAGCTGCGATCCGAAGGGGGTTTCATATGAGCGATACCGACAGTTTCATCGATGAGGTGACCGAAGAGGTCCGCCGTGATCGTCTGTACCAAGTGCTGCGCCGCTATGGCTGGATTGGGGCAGTAGCCGTTGTGCTTGTCGTAGGTGGGACCGCCGTCCGCGAATATAACCGCGCCAACGAGGAAGCTGCCGCGCAGGCCTTGGGCGATGCGCTGATCAGCGCTGTCGAACCCAGTGAAGCCGCAGAACGCGCGCAAAACTTGGCTGCGGTTGCGGCAGACGGCGTGGATGCTGCGATGTTGGTTGATATGGCACGCGCGGGTGCATTGGTTGAGGCTGGTGAAATCGACGCGGCGGTGCCGCTCTATCAATCCATTGCGTCCAATGGCGACCTGCCTGTCATCTATCGCCATATCGCCTCGTTCAAGGCGTTGGCACTGCAAAACGACACGCTCAGCATTGACGAACGTCGTTTGCAGTTGAATGCATTGGCCGCACCTGGCGCGCCTTTGGCGCATCTTGCGGCGGAACAATTGGCGTTGTTGGAAATCGAATCTGGCAATACCGAGGGCGCGCTTGCCTTGCTGCAGACTTTGGTGGATGACGCAACGGTATCCGTTGACGTTCAGGATCGCGCAAATCAGTTGATTGTAGCACTTGGTGGGCTTCCTGAGAGCGCATCTGCACAGGATGGTTGATTAACTGCCTCACTTTGTGTGAAAAAACCGCAGACGTTCGAAGACAAAGGGCCAGTAATGAAACAGGCGTTCTCGATTTCTCGTATGGGCCGCATCATGTGCGGAACTGCATTTGCGCTGATCATTGTGGCTTGCTCGGAAAAAGAGCCCGTTCTGCAGGGCATCCGTGAACCGATCCGTCCGGGAGAGGCGACAAAGGTCGAAAACCAAAGCCGCGCAATCAGCCTGGCCAAGCAGACCAATAACTCATCTTGGCCGCAGTCACATGGCACGTCACAGTTCCGGACCGCGCATCCCGCCTTGTCTTCTGCTCCAAGCCAAGCTTGGTCCGTCTCTATCGGAACCGGCGATGAACGCCGTCAGCGGATTACCGCGCAACCTGTTGTGGGCGATGGTCGTATCTATACGCTGGACAGCGGCGGCAAGGTCTCGGCTGTTTCGCCTGCAGGTCAACTGCTGTGGCAAAGCGACATTGTTCCCGTAAATGAGGACGAAGGTCAGGCAACCGGCGGCGGCGTCTCGTTTGACGATGGCGTGGTTTATGTCTCCTCCGGGTTCGGCATCCTGACGGCGCTGGATGCCAAGTCAGGTGAAGAACTGTGGCAACAGGAATTGGACGCCACCGGATCCGGTCAGCCGTTGGTCCGCGATGGCTTGGTTTATCTGGTGGCCGGTGATGATACGGGTTGGGCAGTCCGGGCCAAAGACGGCCGTATTGCGTGGCAGATCAAGGCCAGCCCCAGCCCGGCAAACGTTTTGGGCGCACCGGCTCCGGTTATTGCAAATGATCTGGCAGTCTTTGCCTTTGGCTCCGGCGATTTGACCGCGACATTCCGCAAAGGGGGCTTTCAACGTTGGGCGGCCTCAATTGGTGGTGAACGCATCGGCAGCACCGTTGGGACAATTAACGATGTGACCGGTGGGCCGGTTGTCGATGGTCGCCGCATTTATGTGGGCAACCACGGGGGGCGCACCGCTGCTTTTGAAACGGACAGTGGCCTGCGTATCTGGACCGCGCGCGAAGGCGCGTTGGGGCCGGTCTGGCCAGCGGGTGGTAGCCTGTTTCAGGTGAGCGACACCAACCGTTTGCTGCGCCTTGACGCAGACACGGGTGAGGTGATCTGGACCGTGCGTCTGCCTGGTTTTGTCAAAGACAAGCCGCGAAAACGGGCAGAGATCGTTGCAAATTACGGCCCGATTCTTGCGGGCGGCCAGGTTATTGTGGCCTCAAACGATGGGTTCTTGCGCTTTTACGATCCGACCGACGGCAGCTTGACGCGACAGGTCGAAATCGACGGCGGCGCGACCACGGCACCTGTTGTTGCTGGCCAAACCTTGTATGTTGTGTCGACCAAAGGCGAACTCCACGCTTTCCGTTGACGCCAAGATGCGCTATGGGGCGCGTCTGAACCGCTGAAAGTCTGAAACCATGTCCTTTACCCTGGCCATCGTGGGCCGCCCAAACGTGGGCAAATCAACCTTGTTCAACCGCCTTGTGGGCAAGAAGCTGGCGTTGGTGGATGACCAGCCCGGGGTGACGCGTGATCTGCGCGAAGGTGAGGGCAAACTGGGTGACCTTCGGTTTACCGTGATTGATACTGCCGGTCTGGAAGATGCCACCGACAACAGCCTCGAAGGACGCATGCGTCGCCTTACGGAACGTGCTGTTGATATGGCCGACATCTGCCTATTTATCATTGATGCCCGTACAGGCGTTACGCCAACGGATGAGATTTTTGCCGATATCCTGCGTCGCAAGTCCGCCCATGTGATCCTTGCCGCCAACAAAGCCGAAGGCAACGCAGCTGAGGCCGGCGTGTTGGAGGCCTATGGGCTGGGACTAGGGGAACCTCTGCGCCTGTCTGGTGAACACGGCGAAGGGATGCCCGATCTCTATTCGATTCTGATGCCCTTGGCCGAGACATTCGAAGCGCAAGCTGTCGACAACAACCCAGTTGTTGATGTTGATCTCGACGAAGAAGACGATTGGGACGAAGAAACCGAATACGAAGTCCCGATGCCAACGGCGGATAAGCCAATGCAAGTCGCGGTCATCGGCCGTCCGAACGCAGGCAAATCCACCCTGATCAACAAGATCTTGGGCGAGGAGCGTTTGCTAACGGGCCCCGAAGCCGGGATTACCCGCGATGCCATTTCTTTGCGTATGGAATGGAATGACATTCCGATGCGGATTTTTGACACCGCTGGCATGCGCAAAAAGGCCAAGGTTCAGGAAAAACTGGAAAAGCTGTCGGTCTCGGATGGTTTGCGCGCTGTAAAGTTTGCCGAGGTTGTGGTGGTCCTGCTCGACGCCGCAATCCCGTTTGAACAACAGGATTTGCGTATTGCCGATCTGGCCGAACGCGAAGGGCGCGCGGTGGTCATCGCTGTCAACAAATGGGACATCGAGGATGAAAAGCAAGACAAGCTGAAAGCTTTGAAAGAGAGCTTTGAGCGTCTTTTGCCGCAATTGCGCGGCGCGCCCCTTATAACGGTTTCAGCAAAAACCGGGCGTGGGTTGGATCGTTTGAACGACGCGATCATTCGCGCCTATACGGTTTGGAACCGCCGTATCCCAACGGCAGCCTTGAACCGTTGGCTGACGGGCATGCTGGAACAGCACCCGCCGCCAGCCCCACAAGGCAAACGGATCAAAATGCGTTACATGACCCAAGCAAAAACCCGCCCACCGGGGTTTGTGGTGATGTGCTCGCATCCGGATAAGGTTCCAGCAGCATATTCCCGCTATCTGGTCAACGGGCTGCGTAAAGATTTCGATATGCCGGGCACGCCCATTCGCCTGACCTTGCGCGGGCAGGGGGACAAAAACCCCTATAAAGGACGCAAAAAGGCTCCGCCGTCAAAACTGCGCAAACACCTTGAAGGGCGCAGAGACTAGCACCAACTCACAATCAAGACAGTTCCACGGGCGCTCCAATCGGGCGCCCGTTAGTACGTTTGCTTGTGATTTCAATCACGTCACTCAAATTTAAAAGCTTGCTTTGATCATCAGTCGTGAACAAAAATAAGGCAGAAGGTTAACGAAGGTTCGTACGGGGACGTCTCCGACGCCCGCAATTTGATGACTTTTTATCTTTGGTAGGTGCCTCATGGATTTGCGCGCACATACACGAAAATTCTGCGTCAAAGACAACAGGCTGGCGGCGGTCAGCTACTTTGGAACGTTTGTTGTCTATTTCTCGGCCCTTTATGTGGCCATTACGCAGATGGATCATTGGTACGTTATGGCTCCGGCTGGGGTGGTCTTCGCCTTTGCTGCCGTTCGCCTTTATGTGTTGCAACATGACACAGGCCACCATTCATTGTTTGAAACACGCTGGGAGAATGAGGTCGCAGGGCATGTTCTGTCACCCTTCACCTTTGCCCCGTTTGAGGTGATGAAGCAGAACCACAATCTGCACCATTCCAACATCGGCAACCTCGAACACCGTGAGACTGGCGAAATTCACACGATGACTGTAGCGGAATGGACCCGCGCAGATCCGACACATCGGCTGGCGTATCGCCTTTACCGAAACCCGCTGGTTCTGGTGCCAATCGGGGCGGCCTTCACCTATTTTATCCGCTACCGCTGGCCTAAGAACACGCGGCAGTTTGGAATGGTCGGCGTACTGCTGCACAACGTCACCATTCTGGTTCTACTCTATGTTTTGTACAGGTTTTCAGGGATCGCCGGTGTTCAAATCTGGCTAATTTTCTCATTCCTTGGTGGTATGATTGGTGTTTTTCTTGTCTATCTTCAACATAATTTCGAAGATACCTATTGGGATCGTCGCCCAGACCTGAACCCAGTTGAGGCGGCGCTGGTTGGGTCGTCCTGTTTGGACTTTGGCTGGTTTTTTGACATGATGGTTGCCAATATTACCCTACACGACATCCATCATTTTAATGCACGTATTCCATCCTATCGACTGCGTCGCTGTCATTACAGCCTGCCGCCGGAACTGGCTCCGAGGCGCATCAAATTCCCGGAGGCGTTGCGCGCGCTCACCCTGAAACTTTGGGATGAAGAGAAAAAACGCCTTGTGCCCTTTCCAAAAGGCTTAGGATAGATGATATTATGACGTCATTGCGTCACGTACAGTTTCTAAGTGGAAAGGATCGAGGAGATGACAGCTCTTCTGAAAATCGCAGGCGTCGGGCCAGCACTCGCCAAGGCCTTGATGGCGGGCAAACTAACGTCAGCAGAGGCGATCGCCAATTTAAGCATCGGTGAGTTGTCAGAGATCCCCGGGATCGGCGCGCGCCGCGCCCCAAAGTTGAAAGCCGCGGCTGCTGCGATGGCCAAGGTGAATGGCGGATCGCCTACGTCTAAACCGGCTGTCAAACGCGCCCCGCGAAAAATTGCAAAGACTGCGCCGACACCTAAGATCCCGTCGTTGGACGAGGCTTTGGCAGCGGCGGAAGCCGCGCGCGCAGCTGCGGAAGAAAAAGCCGCCAAGGCCAAGTTGAAAGCCCGCAAGGCCAAGAAAAAAGCGGCAGCACTTGCGGCTGAGTTCGCAGTTGCGAAAGAAAAAGCCAAGAAAAAGGCTAAGAAAACCAAAAGCGCGGCCAAGAAAGCCATCGCAAAGGAAAAGGCCAAGGGCGCATCCATCCTTGCAGGCAAGGGCGGCAAAGCGGCGAAAAAGGCGAAGAAAGCCAAAAAAGGCAAAAAATAGCCGGCGCCTTGGAGGGCACCGGTTGGAAACACAACGTTAGGCTGGTCTGAACTCAGACCAGCTTGCCCTCTGCGGACAAGGTCAGTTTGCCGCCCAAATAGGGTGCCAAAGCTTCTGGCAGTTTGACCGAACCGTCCTCTTGCTGACCATTCTCAAGCACCGCGATCAAGCAACGCCCCACAGCCAGTCCAGAGCCGTTCAATGTGTGCACGAATTCGGGCTTGCCACCTTCGGCCGGTTTGAAACGTGCGTTCATGCGGCGGGCCTGAAATGCACCCGTGGTGGAGACCGAAGAGATCTCACGATAGGTGTTTTGGCCAGGCACCCAAGCTTCGATGTCAAAGGTGCGTCGTGCACCAAATCCCATATCGCCGGTGCATAGAACTACGGTGCGGTAAGGAATGCCCAGTTTTTCCAGGATCCCTTCGGCGCAGCCCAGCATGCGTTTTTGTTCATCATCGGATTTGTCCGGATGCACGATGGATACCATTTCGACCTTTTCGAACTGGTGCTGACGCAGCATGCCGGATGTATCACGACCTGCACTGCCCGCCTCGGAGCGGAAGCACAGCGTATGCGCGGTGTAGCGCAGGGGCAGGGCGCTTTCGTCCAGCATCTCTTCCGCAACTGAATAGGTCAGCGGCACCTCAGACGTCGGAACCAACCACCAGCCGTTTGTGGTCTGGTAGCTGTCTTCGCCAAATTTCGGCAGCTTGTCGGTGCCATACATGGCTTCATCGCGCACCAGCACGGGCGAATTGACCTCGGTCAGCTCGTTTTCGTCCACATGCGTGTCGACCATGAATTGCGCCAGAGCACGGTGGATACGCGCCACAGCACCTTTCAGCATCACAAACCGTGCGCCAGAGATTTTGGCGGCAGTTTCAAAATCCATCGAAGCAGCAACGCCGGTGATTTCGAAATGCTCTTTCGGCGTGAACGAAAATTCGGGCAGCTCACCCCATTTGTTGACTTCGACGTTGTCATCTTCGTCCGCGCCATTGGGAACGTCATCGGCCGGTGCATTGGGAATGCGGGCCAACATGTCAGTCAGCTTGGCGTCCAGCTCTTTGGCCTCGGCCTGCATGGTTGCAACTTCGGCTTTCTTCTCGGACACGGCGGCACGTAGGCGCTGGAACTCTTCCTCATCGCCCTTGGCTTTGGCTGCACCAATTGCTTTGGCGGCGCGGTTCTGTTCCGCTTGCGCTTCTTCGGCGGCTTGGATCTTGGTGCGGCGCTCTTCGTCGAGGGCCAGAATATCAGACGAGATCGACGCATCCCCACGCCGCGCCAAAGCGGCGTCAAAGGCGGTCGGATTTTCGCGGATTGCGCGAATGTCGTGCATGGTCTTACTCCTGGCTAATTTGAATCAGTGCCTCATCCTATGCCGCAGTGATGAACAAAGGAAAAGGGGCGAGCGGTGCAAACCTGCGCGTTGCTGCATTTGCGCCAAAACAGATGTTTCCAACTTAGCGCAAGTCTGAATGCATCTGCCTTGCAAAGCCACCGGTCAGCGCATAGGTTCCCGTCAAAATAAAGAGCGCACCCGTTGCGTAAATTACAGAAGGAAAGCCCGATGGAAGCCATTGCGCAGTTTGTCCCCCTAATTCTGATCTTCGGCATCATGTACTTCCTGTTGATCCGTCCGCAGCAGAAGAAGATGAAAGACCACCAGAAAATGGTCGAAGCGCTTCGTCGTGGGGACCAAGTCGTAACCCAAGGTGGATTGATCGGCAAAGTCTCCAAAGTCAAAGAAGACGGCGAATTGGAAGTGGAACTGGCAGAAGGCGTCAAAGTACGCGTTGTGCAATCCACCATCGCGCAAGTTCTGAACAAAACGGAACCGGCGGCGTAAGCTTCCAGCCTAACAAACTGAAAAGGCAGAGCTATGCTGCAAATTGATCTTTGGAAAAGGGTCATGATCGCGCTGGTTTGCGCGGCAGGCCTTTTGCTGGCTCTGCCAAATGCGTTTTATACGCAGGTAGAACAGTCAAATGACGCAGAGGCGGCAATTATTGCTGCCGGAGAAACACCTGAACGCTTGGACGTGGCCGGACAATGGCCGTCCTTCTTGCCGTCGGGTCTGGTAAACTTGGGCCTGGATTTGCGCGGCGGTGCACATCTTTTGGCGGAAGTTCAGGTGGCGGACGTCTACGAGGCGCGCATGACCGCCTTTTGGCCAGAAGTGCGCAACGCGCTGCGGGATGTGCGCGGTGACGTTGGCACTTTCCGTCGCCAGCCGAGCCCCGCAGATGAGATTCGCGTAAAACTGTCAAACCCCGATGGGCTAGCGACTGCTTTGCGGGTTTTGCGTGAACTGGCGACGCCGGTTGTGACGCTGACCGGTGCCGGGGCGAATGACATCGAGGTTTCAGGCCAGGGCGATATCGTGACCATCACCCTGTCGGATGCGGAAAAAGTCGCAAGCGATGACCGCACAGTACGTCAGGCGCTGGAAATCGTCCGCCGCCGGATTGACGCCGTTGGAACCCGTGAGCCGACAATCCAACGTCAGGGTTCAGACCGGATATTGATACAGGTTCCGGGCATCGGATCCGCGTCCGAGCTAAAGATAATCATCGGCACCACTGCGCAACTGACATTTAGCCCAGTGGTGCGTCAGGGCACGGACGCAAATGCATCACCGGGTGTTGGCAACAAACTGGTCCCGTCGTTGGACGAAGACGGTGTTTATTACACAGTCGAACAAGCGCCTGTCGTGACTGGTGAAGAGCTGGTCGACGCGCAACCTTCCTTTGATCAGAATGGCCGCCCGGCTGTCAGTTTCCGCTTTAACCCGGCAGGTGCGCGCAAGTTTGGCGACTACACTGCTGAAAACATCGGCTCCCCCTTTGCGATCGTGTTGGATGATGAGGTCGTCTCGGCCCCTGTAATCCAGTCGCATATCCCCGGCGGTTCCGGCATTATCACGGGCAACTTCTCCATCGAGGAAAGCACCAATCTGGCGGTTCTGCTGCGCGCAGGCGCGCTGCCGGCGGAACTCACCTTCCTTGAGGAACGCACCATTGGTCCAGAACTTGGCCAAGACAGTATTGATGCGGGTAAGATTGCAACCATCGTCGCCTTTGTCGCGGTGCTGGTCTTTATGGCGCTCAGCTACGGTCTGTTTGGGATCTTTGCGAACATCGCATTGCTGGTCAACGTCGGCATGATCTTTGGCGCGCTGAGCCTGATTGGCGGCACGTTGACGCTGCCGGGGATCGCAGGGATCGTTTTGACCGTTGGTATGGCGGTTGATGCCAATGTGCTGATCTTTGAACGGATCCGCGAAGAGCTGAAATCGGGCCGTGGACCTGCGCGTTCCATCGACGAGGGCTACTCCAAGGCGCTGTCGGCGATTGTGGATGCTAACGTCACAACATTCATTACCGCTGTGATCCTGTTTGTCATGGGCTCTGGTCCGGTGCGCGGCTTTGCCATCACGCTTGGCCTTGGCATTCTTACGTCGGTCTTCACCGCGATCTTTGTGACCCGCCTTTTGGTGGTCATTTGGTTCGAGCGTCGCCGTCCGAAAACGATTGAGGTGTAAAGATGCGACTAAGACTTGTACCGCAAGAGACGTCCTTTGACTTCTTTGGCCGTGCCAAATTGTGGCTGGGCATCTCTGTCCTGTTGATCCTGGTTGGGCTTGGGTCCTTTGGATTGCAGGGCCTGAACTTTGGCATCGATTTCCGAGGCGGCACAACCGTGCGGACCGAGGCCAGCCAAGCCGTGGATGTTGGCGCCTACCGGGAAGCAATCGCGCCTTTGGGCCTGGGCGATATCTCAATCACCGAAGTGTTTGATCCGTCTTTTGCCGAAGACCAGCATGTGGCGATGATCCGCATCCAGGCTCAAGAAGGTGGCGAGGCTATTTCAGGTGCCCAGATCGAAGCGCTGAATGCATCGCTGCAGACCGCTGCACCGGGCATTAAATTCGTCTCGGTTGAAAGCGTTGGGCCCAAGGTTTCGGGAGAGCTGATCTGGACCGCTGCCTTGGCCGTTGGCCTCGCGATTGCGGCTGTTCTGGTCTACATCTGGCTGCGCTTCGAATGGCAATTCGCACTTGGCGCGGTTGCGGCGCTTGTCCACGATGTGGTGCTGACCATTGGCGTGTTCTCGGAATTGCAAATCAAATTTGATCTGGCGATCATCGCGGCACTGCTGACCATCGTCGGCTACTCGCTCAACGATACGGTGGTTGTGTTTGACCGGGTGCGCGAAAACCTGCGTCGTTACAAAAGCAAAGATCTGGCAGAGGTGTTGAACATCTCCATCAACGAGACGCTCAGCCGGACTGTAATGACCTCGGTCACCACCTTGATCGCGCTGATCTCGCTCTTTGTATTGGGTGGTGATGTGATCCGTGGCTTTGTCTTTGCGATGATCTGGGGTGTTCTGGTTGGGACCTATTCTTCGATATTTGTGGCCTCTACGATCCTGTTGCGCCTTGGGGTGAAGCGGGACTGGAACAAGCCATCCACGCCAAGCGGCAACCAGTTTGCCAATATCGACGCATAATCGCATTTCCGATTTCAAAACAATCAGAAAGCCGTGGGTTTGCGCCCGCGGCTTTTTTGCGTTCTGCAGCTGGTATGAGTGGTTCCTGTGCACTGGCCATGCGGCAAAAGTGAGCAAACACCGCTATTGGCAGGCTGGCTATTCCGTGATCGGGTGGGCTGTGATAACCAATCGGCAGGACTGCGACTGAAAGGAAGACCGATGCGCCTGAATGAGGTGAGCTACTCTGATGCCCAACCGATTGACGGCTACGGGCCTGGGTTCTTTCGTATTGGTGGCAAGGTGCACCACGGCGCGGTTATAACATCCCCTACCGGAACCGAGGCTTGGGAAGGGTATGAGGACAGTGCCAAATTACTGTCCCTCGCCGCAGAAATCGACGTGCTGTTTGTCGGAACCGGAGCCGAGATCGCGCATTTACCTGCACCGTTGCGTGCCCAGCTTGAGGCTGCAGGCGTAGGGGTTGAAACCATGAATTCCCCAGCAGCCTGTCGCACCTATAATGTCCTGTTGTCCGAAGGTCGCCGTATTGCGATGGCCGCTTTGCCGGTATGATTTGATCTGCCGCAAGGCATTCGCGCATCCGGTCTGCTTTGAGCAAGACAGAAGAAATTAAAGGCAGGGCATGACCTTAACCGTTTCAGATCTCAGCGTTGCACGTGGTGGATTGCCCGTGCTTGAGGGGCTGTCGTTTGACCTGCCGGCAGGTGTTGCGTTGATCCTGCGCGGTCCCAATGGGATTGGCAAAACCACGTTGCTGCGCACCATCGCAGGTCTGCAACCACCGCTGAAAGGTACCGTGTCAGGCGCCGAGGACCAGATCGCCTATGCCGCCCATGCGGATGGTATCAAACCCACCCTGACGGTTGTTGAGAACCTGATATTTTGGGCGAATGTGTTTGACCACACAGGCATCGAAGAGGCCATCGAAAGCTTTAACCTGACCGCGTTGCGGGATCGGCCGGCGGGCGCCTTGTCGGCTGGGCAAAAGCGCCGCCTTGGACTGGCCCGCATGCTGGTCACCGGGCGGCCCATCTGGATTTTGGATGAACCTACCGTCAGCCTGGATACTGATCACGTGCGCCAATTTGCCGATGTGGTACGTCGCCATCTTGAGGGCGGCGGCAGCGCGTTGATCGCGACCCATATTGATTTGGGTCTCGAAGGCACCGTTCTGAATGTTGGCCCCTTTAAGGCCGCGCCGCCACCGATCGATGACTTCGACGGAGGTTTCCTGTGATTGCACTTTTGCTGCGGGATTTGAAACTGGCGATGCGGGCCGGGGGTGGCTTTGGTCTGGGGTTGTCATTCTTTTTGATTGTCACCGTGATGGTGCCTTTTGCCGTCGGGCCGGAAACCGAATTGCTGTCCCGCATTGCGCCGGGCGTCTTGTGGATTGGTGCCCTGTTGGCCTGTCTTTTGTCGCTGGACCGTATTCTGGCGCTCGATTGGGAAGACGGATCGTTGGATCTGCTGGCCACGGCACCGCTGCCGTTGGAGGCCATTGTCACCATCAAATCGCTGGCCCATTGGATCACCACAGGTCTGCCGCTTGTGTTAATCGCGCCAGTCCTTGGCGTGTTGTTGCACTTGCCAGCAAGTGCGTACCTTTGGATCTTTGTCTCGCTCCTTTTGGGCACGCCCGCATTGTCGGTCATCGGCACATTTGGAGCCGCCCTGACCGTTGGTCTCAAACGGGGCGGTCTGTTGCTGTCGTTGTTGGTTCTCCCCCTTTACGTGCCGACGTTGATCTTTGGCGCCGAAATGGCACGACGCGGTGCCTCGGGTTTGAGCATCGAGACACCTATGTTGCTGTTGGCGGGGATCTCCGCCGCCTCTGTGGCGCTGCTGCCCTTTGCCAGCGCCGCTGTTTTACGTATCAATCTGCGCTAAGCTCCGGGACACCAGGACTAGGAAAGGCGAATATACCGATGTCGATCTGGGAATATGCGAACCCAAAGAAGTTTTTGTCCACATCCGAAAAGGTGATGCCCGCTCTCTGGGTGCTGTCCATCGCGCTCACAGTGGGTGGCCTGATCTGGGGCTTTTTCCTGACACCAGATGACTATCGCCAAGGGTCCACGGTCAAGATCATCTTTATCCACGTCCCGGCAGCCCTGATGGCGATCAATGCTTGGTTTATGATGCTGGTGGCCTCGCTGATCTGGGTGATCCGTCGCCATCACGTCAGCGCGCTGGCGGCCAAAGCGGCCGCGCCAGTTGGCGTTGTCATGACGCTGATTGCTTTGGTCACTGGCGCGCTTTGGGGACAGCCTATGTGGGGCACCTGGTGGGCCTGGGATCCGCGACTCACGTCCTTTTTGGTGCTGTTTTTGTTCTACCTTGGCTATATTGCCTTGTGGGAGGCGATTGAAGATCCGGACACCGCCGCCGACCTCACGGCGATCTTGTGTTTGGTTGGATCTGTTTTTGCAGTGCTCAGCCGATACGCGGTGTTGTTCTGGAACCAAGGTCTGCATCAAGGCGCATCCGTGATGCGGGCAGGGGCCGTGGCGGGCGACACCGAAGAGCGGGTGAGCAATGTCTTCGCCACCCCTTTGTTCGTCTGCATGGGCGGATTTGCTCTGCTGTTTCTGGTATTGGTTTTGTATCGCACGGGTACTGAAATCCGCGCGCGTCGTATCAAGGCGTTGCTCGCACGCGAACGTTTGGAGGCTGAAGCCTGATGGTTGATCTTGGAAAATACGCAGGCGCGGTTTTGTCGTCCTACGGTGTCTCGCTGACTATGTTGGTCGCCTTGGTGCTCTTGTCACTGCGTCGCGGCCGCAAGGTGCGTGCTGAAATGGAACTGATCGAGGAGCGGGGACGCAACAATGTCTAAAATATCTCCGCTGATGGCTGTGCCAGTTCTGGTGTTCGGGGCCTTCGCCGGCCTGGCCTTTGTCGGCCTGCACCGTGATGATCCTGATGGGTTGCCTTCGGTTTTCGTTGGCAAAACGGCGCCTGCTGTGACCTCGGCACCGCTGCTGGACCATCCTGAATTCACATCGGCGCAGCTTCAGGACAGTGGCATTAAACTGGTCAATTTCTGGGCCAGCTGGTGCGCGCCCTGTCGGGCCGAACATCCAAACCTGATGGAGCTGGCAAAGGATTATCCGATCTACGGGATCAATCAGGATTACGGCCAAAAAGAAGCGCAGGGTTTTCTGGACGAGCTTGGAAATCCCTATTCGGGCCTTCTGTATGATGGGAAAAAACGCCAATCGATCGATTGGGGCGTCTATGGCCTGCCTGAGACATTTGTGATTGATGGTGAGGGCAAGATCCTGCTGCGTATTGCAGGACCGCTGACGCAACGGGTGATCGAAGAAAGCCTGAAGCCGGTGCTGCCCGATCAAAACAGTTAACACACGGATAAACCCGCCAGTCGATGGTGGGTTTTCTGACGCGGCTTGGGACGTTAGAGCGCGTGAAAAGATTTGTGGATCTGTTCTTCTGCAACCAGATCCGCAATCTTGTCGAACACGCCTTGCTCTGCCCGCCAATTCAAATAGTCGTCATGGGCTTCGCTATCTTGCCACATCTGGACGAGCACAATCTCGTTGTGGGTTTTGTTGTGATAGACATGCGCCATGTCGCAGCCATCAAAGACGCGGGTCTCTTCAATAACAGATCCCAAAAACGTCAACAGTTCGTCAAAACAGCCGGTTTCTGGAACAAGCGTAACAATAATGGCTTCGGTCATGCGTGGCTCTTAGTATTTGAAAACTCAAAATATATGTTAACTTGTATACGATGCAATCGGCCAAGTTTCCGTGCTTTTATTTCATGTAGATTTCACCTTTTCGTTACCTGAAGGCGTATTTTTGCGTTACCTAACGTAAGTTTGAGATTTTTTTGGTGAAAATCTTGGGCCCGTTCCCATGCTTTTGACGTTGAACGGGCAGGTGCTGAGGGTCTTAACCTTTGGAGATTGTGAATATAGGCTGTGTTTTCGCGCTCGCTTAACCCTCAAGAATGATTGATTGGTCAGGTGAACAGCCAGCCGCTAACTGTTGTTTACGAATATTTGGGGTTTATCTTTATGCGAATACTGTCCGTCGCTGCCACATGTCTTGGACTAGTTTGCATGCCCATCTTGGCCCAGGCTCAGGATACGGGTGTCACACGAGAGGTGCACAACGCACCGGTGGTTGTTGAACTATATACGTCTCAGGGCTGCTCTTCCTGCCCGCCCGCCGATGAATTGTTGACGCTTTTGGCGCAACAAGACGACGTGCTGGCCTTGGCACTTCATGTGGATTACTGGGACTACATTGGCTGGAAAGACCAGTTTGCGTCGCCTGCTCATACAAAGCGTCAAAAGGGTTACGCGCATGAAGGTGCACGTCGCATGATCTATACGCCGCAGATGGTGATCATGGGGCGCGAAGATGTCGTAGGTGCCAATGCCGCGGCGGTTTCGGAGGTCATCTCCAAGTATCGTAAAACACCGCAACGGGTGGCGCTTCGTGCGCGTCAAACCGGAGCTGAGGTAACGCTGTCTGCTCTCGCCCTGCAAGAGGTTCACGGATCAGAGCCGCTGATGGTTCATCTCGCTCGGTATGAGCCGATGCAGACCGTTGAAATAAAACGCGGAGAGTTGCGCGGCCACACGCTGGATTATGCCAATGTGGTGGAACAGCTTGACGTGGTTGGGCAATGGGACGGAACGGGTGAATTCTCGGTCACGGTTCCTGTGGAAGGGTCTGAAAAGACGGCCTTCTTCATTCAGCAGGGAAGCCATGGCCCCATTCTTGGGGCGCTAAAACTAGACTGATCTATTCGGTCAACCCGCCGGAGATGCGGGTTGGTCGGCATAAGGTTTCCAACGTTTGTGGATCCAGAACCACTGCCCCATATGTTCACGCACAACGTGTTCCAGGTCGTGAGTTGCCGCGGTTGTCATTGTCAGCGCATCCGTATGTGGGATCGGGTCTTTCATAATAATTTGAAAATCCAGACCGTTTTTCTGGCGAATGGAGTAGACTGGGATCATCACAGCCTTGTACTTCAGAGCCAGCTCAGCCGTGACAAGTGATGTTCGTGCAGGCTTGCCGAAGAAGTCTATTTCCGAGCCGCCAATGGCATGCAAGTCGGTGACAATGGCCAATGTGCCGCATTGTTTCAGGTAGCGCACCATTTCGACCATGCCGCGTTTGCCCTGTTCGAACATTGGCTTGCCCGTGGTCTGAATCGTTTCCACGTAATGTTGGTTGAAATAGGGATTGGCCATCCGCCGGTACAACGCACCCATGGGGAAACCCATATCCATAAGCTTGACCCGTGCAGCCTCGTAATTTCCAAAATGCGCGGTTACCAGAATAACGGGGCGCCCTTCGGCTTTGGCAGATGACAAGGCTTCCAAGCCGGGGCCGGAAATTTCCGCGCCGCGTGCGCGTTTCCAGAATGGCTCTCCCGCGTAGAGTTCAGCGACGGTTCGCCCTGCATTGTCAGCAACTTCGGCGCAAATTCGTTTCACTTCGTGGTCCGGCATATCCGGACGCACATAGGCAAGATTGCGTTTGATCCGTTTGGAAATACCCAAGACAGGTGCCAGTCCACGCAGGAGACCACCCATCATTCGAACCCGCATCGCATAAGGTAGCGTCCCAAGCAGTTTGATCACGCCGCGCAACACAATGTTACTCGCAAAATACTGCGTCTTTTGCACACGGTTTAATTCAGAGAGTGTTCTGGGCATAGATGATCGTGGCCTGCGGGTCTGGGACGTGCTCGGATGCGCACTTTATATCTCAGCCGCCGCAGGTACAAGCAACCCGTGACAGAAGGGGACAGACGGGTGGCCTGTCAGGATTTACTCGTCTTCGTCATCTTCTTCAGTTGATTTCAGCTCGACTTCGCCGTTGACGACCATATCGCGCAGCGCGCTGATGATGTTGGACATCGCAGCCTCGCCCTGTTTGCGGTTCACTTTACCGCGTTCGGCGACTTCTTCACGGATGTTGGTGGCCATACGTGTGGACATGTTGCCCAACAAGAATTCGCTGGATTCGGTATCTTCGTCTGCCGATGCAAAGGCAATTGCGGTAACCAGATCCTGTTGCGGGACAACACGGGTGATCTTGGGTACATCCGTCGGGCTCAGACGCTTGCCGATCAAGGCATACGTATAGAGCGATTTGCGCACGTCTGTTGCGAATTCTTCGTCTTCCTCGTCCAATGCATCCATAACTTCGTCGCGTTTGGCTGCTGGCGATTCGGTTAAGATCGCACCCACGCGTTCGCCCGGCGAATCTGCAAAAGCCATTTCAGGACGCGCATCCACTTGAGCCGCGAGAGATAGGCCAATCCGGTCCACAGTTTCGGGGCTGACGGAACCTGTCTGGCGCACCGCGTAGGTGATACGACGAGCCAGCGGGCCAGGCAGGCAGGCCAACATTGCGGCCGCTTTGCCGGTGTCGAGCATCGAAAGCAATACGGCTGCGACCTCGATGCTTTCTGCTTCGGCCAGGGTGGCCAAGTCTTCGGCGGGCAGTTGTTTTAAACGATCCCAGGGATCACCAAATTGGCGCACGCCGGCTTCTTTGCGCAGACGGCTATAGGTGTGGCGGCTGATCTTGCCTTCCATCGCGGACAATGCACCTGCAAGCCCGTTGGGGAAGGATAGGCCGACGTTGTCCAGCATATCTGCGAATTCGGCTGCGACCGAATTCAGTGTATCGCGATCCACCAGACGCATTTTACCCATCTGACGAGTGAGTTCGGTCTGGAGGTCTTCGGGTAATTCCTCGATGGGAATGTCGGCACCTTCGTTCAACAAAAGGCGTACGACAATTGCCGCTTTGGCCTTGCCGCTCAGTTCGACCTTGGGGCCGGGAGCAGAAAGGGCAGGTGTGTCGGCCATCGGCGCAGGTGCGGGATCTGCGGCGGACATCGGCGCGAGGGCTGGAAAATCACCAAATTCGTCCCCCATGCCCAATCCGGGCAGCGCCAAAGCTGTGTCTTGTTCCATTCTTGAGCCTCAACCAGAAAGATTCTTCTTCTGCTACAGGCTCAAGATAAAGGTAGAGCGGTAAAAAAAGCCTTAGCCTCAATAACTAAAGCTGCGCCCATCTTCCAAAGAAGCCCGCAACGATACTTCGGCCCAAGTTTCGGCGCCGCCGCGTGTCCGGATTTCCTTCCACTGGGCAAAAGCCTCACCAAGGCGCCCCTCTTGTACCAGTCCTTGGCCATAGTATGAGCGGGCCAAAAGGTTATCGGGATCTGTCTTAAGTGCAGCTTGGTAGAATTGCGTTGCCAGATCAAAATCGCCCTGTTTGCGGTGCGTAAAGCCCCAGTAGGTCAGAACCCGGCTTTCGTTCTGATCAGACATCGCGGCCAAAGTTGCCTGTGCGGCGTCAATGCGACCTGCATAAACCAGCGCGCGCACATCATCGAAAAGCTGTTCATCATTGAGCGAGGATTCTTCAGGTTTCACACAGCGCCCTTTGTCGGCGTCATATACGCGCTTACCCCAACACTTTTTCACTGTGTCCGTCGGTTTGGGCGGTGTGGGGTCATCTTCGCCAGCAGCGAAAACACTGACAGGAAGAACAAGAAGGGTGGCAAGAAGAGATAAGCGCATCTTGGTGTCTCCAAATAACTGTGCGGTAAAACGCGACGATTTAACTGTACTATGAAATAGAGGTTAGCGCGCGTCGGCTCGCAGTTATGTGAAGAAACTCTCACTCAGTGAGATTTTCCCGGGCAATAAGGGACGAGGAGGATGGCTGGGCCGGCACATACGTGCTGCTAATCTGCTTTAATGGTCGTCACGAAAAAGCCCCACCCAAAATATGAGCGGGGCTTCGTATATTTTAATGGTCAGGAAAGCTTACTCACCAAAGACGCGTTTGAAGATCGTGTCGACGTGTTTGGTGTGGTATTCCATGTTGAACTTTTCGTTGATGCCGTCTTCGGTCAGGGCCGCAACAACATCCGCATCGGACAGAAGCTCTTCGCGGAAGTCTGTGCGGAATTCCCAGACTTTCAACGCATTGCGCTGCACCATGACATAGGCGTCTTCGCGGGAAACGCCTGCTTGGGTCAGGGCCAGCAGAACGCGCTGCGACATAACCAGGCCTGGGAATTTGTTCATGTTGTCCAGCATGTTTTCGGGGAAGATCAGCATCTTGTCGATCACACCGGTCAAACGCGCCAAAGCAAAGTCGAGGGTCACACAGGCATCGGGGCCAATCGCGCGCTCAACAGAAGAGTGCGAGATATCACGCTCGTGCCACAGGGCGACGTTCTCCATTGCAGGAACCACAGCAGAACGCACCAAACGCGCCAAACCGGTCAGGTTTTCGGTCAGAACAGGGTTCTTCTTGTGCGGCATCGCCGAGGAGCCTTTTTGGCCCATGGAGAAGAATTCTGCACCTTCCAGAACTTCGGTCCGCTGCATGTGGCGGATCTCAATCGCGACGTTCTCGATCGAAGACGCAATCACACCCAGAACCGCAAAGAACATGGCGTGGCGGTCACGCGGGATAACCTGGGTTGAGATTGGCTCTGGGATCAGGCCCAGCTTTTCGCACACATGTTCTTCCACGGCTGGGTCGATATTGGCGAATGTGCCAACCGCGCCGGAAATCGCACCGGTTGCAATCTCTTCACGCGCCAGTTTCAGGCGGGCAAGGTTACGATCCATTTCCGCATAGAAACGGGCAAATGTCAGACCCATGGTGGTGGGTTCGGCGTGGATACCGTGGGACCGGCCAACGCGGACGGTGTCCTTGTGTTCAATCGCGCGCTTTTTCAGCGCCGCCAGCAGACCGTCCATATCTTTGATCAGGATGTCGGCAGAGCGCACCAGCTGCACGTTCAGGCAGGTGTCCAGAACGTCAGAAGAGGTCATGCCCTGGTGGACAAAACGCGCTTCCTCGGAACCGACATGTTCTGCGAGGTGGGTCAGGAACGCGATCACGTCGTGTTTGGTGACCGCTTCGATTTCGTCGATGCGTGCGACGTCGAATTCCACGTCCTTGGCTTTCCAAACGGCGTCAGCGTTTTCGCGCGGGATCACACCCAGATCGGCTTGTGCGTCACAGGCGTGCGCTTCGATCTCGTACCAGATCTTGAACTTGGTCTCGGGCGACCAGATGGAAACCATTTCAGGGCGGGAATAGCGGGGGATCATGGGCGAAGGCACCTCTATCAGAATTCGGCAGCAGATGGGCGCGGTTTAGAGGAGGTAGGCCAAAACAGCAAGAGCGGCCACCACTGCGTCATTGGCTGTGGGGACATTTGACGATCCGTATCTGGCCAGCTGTGTTGCCCGGATGGTCAATCAGACAGGCGGGTAATAACCTTGGCACCATTTTCAAGCGTGCGGTGGACCGGGCATTTGTCTGCGATTTCCATCAGCTTGCCCCTTTGATCGTCGTTCAAATTTCCGGTCAGGTGAACCACACGGATGAACTGGTCGATCTTGGCCGCAGCACCGGGAAAGGCATCCTGTGCGTGGACCTTGTCATGACAGACTTCAACACTGACGCTTTCTAGCGGCCATTCTTTGCGACGCGCATACATGCGGATGGTCATCGAGGTGCAGGCGCCAAGCCCGGCTGCAACAAACCCATACGGCGACATGCCGCGATTGGTCCCTCCATAGGCTTTGGGCTCATCCGCCAACACGTGATGATGAGGGCCGGATTGGATGTCCTGCAAAAACCCGTCTGGATCTGCTTCGCTGACGCGCAGCACCCCTTCGGGCGCACCGGGGGGCGGTGCCGGCGGGGACAAATCCACATATCGCCCCGCCCAGGCAGCAATGACCTGTGCTGCATATTCCGCATCACGGGTCCGGGATATAAGGTGGTCCGCGTCATCCAGCGTAACAAAGCTTTTGGGATGTTTCGCCGCGCCAAAAATCTGTGCTGCATTGTCGACGCTGACGGTGGTGTCATTGGGGGCGTGCATCACCAAAAGGGCCGCATCAAGTTCTGCGATTGCGACATCCAGTTGCGCTTGGCGGATATCTTCGACAAATCGTTTTCCAATCACAAAGGGCCGTCCGCCCAATGAGACCTCGGCCGAGCCTGTCTCTTCAATCTCGGGCAAGGCATCCTGAAAATGCAGCGCCACATGTGCCGGATCAAAGGGCGCGCCCAAGGTCACAACACCTTTGACCGATGGGATGCCCGCGCGTGCGCGCAGCACAGCTGCACCGCCCAAGGAATGGCCGATCAAAAGATCAGGCGCCATATCGCGATGGGTGAGGTGCTGCGCTGCTGAGATCAGGTCTTCGACATTGGAGGAGAAATCCGTGTTCTCAAACTCGCCCTCGGAGTGGCCCAATCCGGTGAAATCGAACCGCATAACCGCAATCCCCATCCCGGCGAGACGTGCTGCGATCCTGCGCGCGGCGGGAATGTCTTTTGAACAGGTGAAGCAATGCGCAAAGAGAGCGGTTGCCAGAACCGGCCCTTCGGGCAGGTCCAAGCGCGCTGCAAGCGGCGTTCCGGCATGGCCGGGGAATGTGATCCGTTTGGTGGGCATGGAGTTTGGCTTTTCTGCTGAGTCACCCTAAGGTGGAGCCTTGCGACAACAGGAGCAAGGCGCGGCCGTGAGTTGTCACAAAGAGGTGAAAGAAGATGAGCCAAAAAACGCTCGAAGGTATTGGATGTTACAATCCTGTCTCGGACCGTGATCACTCCATGTGGGCTGAATTGCGGAACTTTTGCGCCGGTGAGCTCAAGGCCTTTGAGCGCGACCCTGAAACCGGACATGTCACCGGCTCAGCCTTTGTTCTTTCGCCGGACAAGCGAGAGGTTTTGCTGACGCATCACGCAAAACTAGACCGGTGGTTGCAGCTTGGCGGACATTGTGACGGTATCGCGGATGCCTCTTTTGTGGCTCAGAAAGAAGCCTATGAGGAAGGCGGGTTGCGTCGGATTGACCGAGTTGGGCGAGAGGTTTTTGACATCGACATTCATGAGATCCCAGCCAGAGGCAGCGAGCCTGCACATTTGCATTATGACGTGCGGTATCTGTTTATAGCTTCTGATAGAGACATTCGGATCAGCGAAGAGTCACATGCGCTGGCTTGGGTATCACTGTCAGACCTTGAACAATATACCAACGCAGCCTCTGTACTGGTTTTGAAACACAAGCTCGACCGGTTCTTAAGCGGTGGCGCCTGACGGCGCCTCAGGTTTAGCCTGACAGGCCCACCTTGGGCCGATCAGGCGGTATTGCACCCGAGCATTTCATGATGACTGACAGTATGATACTTCAAAACACCTTGCCTTATAATCCTTTCACGCCGAAACCATTGCCCGGGATTGCGCCTCTGGCACCGGAAGACTGGCTTAGGCGCGACGAATGTGAGGCGGCACAAATTGCTTTGCGGCGCCGTTTGATTGAGGAACACGGTGACCAGGTAATCCGAATGGCACCGAATGCTGGTGAGGCTGCGGGGGAACTATTGGAGGCCGTCAAGAACCGCTTGTATCCGGGGCAGGGGGATACGGTGACGTTGCCAGGTGGGGCGATCATAGATGTAGATAAATCAGATCCGATGCGCAGCCTGGGCACATTGGCGCAGCAGGATTTTTGTATTCTGCAAAAACCGGAAGGTCAGGACGAGCATGTTCTTATGGCAGCCGCTTTGTGTTTTCCGGCCAGTTGGCGTTTGTCCGAGAAGTTCATGCGGCCTTTGACGCAGATACATGTTCCAGTGCCAGCGTATGACGCAGCGATTGCCAAACGCGTTCAACGATTGTTCGATGGCGTGAAGGTTGGACGACCAATGTGGCGGTTTAATACATTATGGTATGATCGTCCGGATCTGCATCACCCGGATCGTGACCCGGTAGCGCCGCATCTAGATCGCAATCGGGTTGGGAATTTCCTGCGGAGTGAGTTGCAAAGCATTTTGCGGCTGCCCCGAACTGGCGCAGTCGTATTTTCGATACACACGCGCGTCTTGGCGCGTGCGCATGTCATGGCTCAATTCGGACCGGACGTTACTGTAGCAGGTTGATCGCCGCACGGACCATGCCTGCGCTGTGCAAATAGAGTGCTGCGGCCGTCAGCGCCAGGATCTGAAGACTGTATCGCAGTTCGCTGTTTCGCATGCAGTTAAAAACATGCACGAGTTTCGCGACAGGCTGTTTTACAATGTTTACGATGTTGGCCGGCGAGAACAGAGCCAGACGGCTTGATTGACTTTGGATATGTGGCGCTTGCGTGGAGACACACATGTCGTCATCTTCAACATAGCTGGCCATCAAGATTTCGTCGCAGTGATGCTCGATCTCGCGCACGGCGACCTCAACCGGTTCAAAAACAGATCGCCCGCGGGGGCGCCGCTTTTGTGGTGCAGCGTTGTCGACCAGCGCCCGGTCATAGGCAACAACGGGCGACGCCAAAGGCGCGGTAGCGCCAGTCCGTGGGCGTTCCAACAGGGCTGTTGCGGTAGAGGTTTCGCTGTCTTCCCAATACGCAAAATCATCCGTGTCGGGTTCCGGCAGAGTAAAAACTCCTGGGTGCGCTTCCGGAACACGAGCTTCAACAGGGGTGTCAAAGTCACGGGTGTCAACGGTTTCAAAAGCGCTCAGGAATTGTTCGCGCGGGAGCAGGAACGGCGCATCCAGCCATTTAACGCTTTCGGCGTCCAGCTCTACGACCAGATTGTGCAGCAGTGCCGCCAACAACATTTCTGTTAACTCTTGATCGCAGACTTCGGCGAACAGCGGCACCAGACGCAGTTCCAGCATGTCCCCCTCGCACTGTGGTGCTTTCCATCCGCGTTTCATGCGTGGGCGGTGGCGGACTTCGACCTCGAACTGGTCTAGATCCATGCTTACTGCCGAAGCACTGCGTGATACAAATGTATGGACGTCGTGACCATGGTCTTCGAACGTGTCGATGATGATAGGCGTCGCACGGGAAAGTACGTCCGCAAACTGGCCGCTAAAGCCCAGCTTACCTTTGTATACGTCACTTTGTTTCATCACCGGGGTTCTCCCATTGGCTGTACCGTTGAGAGAAAGATAAAATTTGAAAGAGTAAAAAATTGGGCGGACAAACTTTTTTTTAAACGCAATTTGTCGTCCGCGACGTTGAAATGAGGCAGCGCATTAACTGTTATTATTCAGGGTCTTGGCTGAATTATAACGCATTCGTTATCGTGAATGTGACGAAAGCTGGGCGTAAAATCTCCACATTTATGCCTTAGGTTGATTTACGATGAGCACAATGTGTAGAATCTGTGGTCTCGATTAACCGTCAATCCGACGGCCCATCAACGCAAGAGATTGTTGATAGACGGTTGCGGCATTCCAGTCTTTCAGAACTTTGAAGTTCGGCTCGCCTTCCTGATACCCCTTGCCGGGACGCCAGCCTTTCTTGCGCAAGAAATGCGCGGTCGAGGCAAGCGCGTCTTGGAAGTTATAAAAGTCAACGCGCCCATTGTCGTCCCAATCCACCCCGTAGCGCAATGCATTGCCGGGCAGGAACTGGGTATGCCCCAGCTCGCCGTGCTTTGCGCCTGTGGTGGCTTGCGAAATAGCGCCTTGGTCGACCAGCTTCAGCGCGCCAATGGCGTGGGGTTCAAAAAACGCCGAGCGGCGGCAATCGTAAGTCAGCGTCACAATGGCAGACACAACATTGCTGTCCCCCATGTAGTTACCAAAAGCAGTTTCCATTCCGTGGATTGCGATCAAAATACCAGCTGGTACGCCATAGGCCTTCTCTAAGGCAGCATAGAAAGAGGCGTTGCGTGCTTTGTGTTTGCGCCCCTGAGCGACAATCGTATTGGCGCCGCGAATTTCCATGAATTTGTCGAGCGAATAGCGAAAGCTCTTCTGATTGCGATCCGCAGCAATGGTCCGACTGGCGTAACGCGCCTGATTAAGTGCAGACAGCCCCGGGTCCTTTACGCCTGCGCGCTTTGCGGTGCGGGCAAATTCCTGTTTCCACGCGTCAAACCCTGCAGATGTATTTCCACAGCTCGCGGCCGCGACAGGGGACGCGAGAAAAAGCGCTGAAACGACGGCGGTTACAAGGTGAACGCTGGGCATAAAATCCGCTCCCGTGACTGAGGCCAAAATCTGGGCGTTCTCAGGATAAGGATAGGGTCATCGCCTCGAAGTAAAGGGGACTTATTGAAATGCTGCGTCAGCGGCCAAAGCAAGCCCATCGGCCACGGCAGTGAGCGCGTTGTCATTCTCAACCGTTGCGTTGGGACAAAGAACGCGCAGGTTTTCCTCGACGGAACCGAGCAGGGAGGAGCCGCCCACCATCACCAAGCGAGTCACATCCTGGGATTTGACGCCTGCCAGTCTCAGGGTTTCTGATGCTGCATCCCGAATGGTATCCATCGAAGGATTGAGCGACCGCGCCATATCAGTCGCCCCCAATGCGGTGGAAAGACCGCGTTCTATCAGCCGCAAGTCAACGCGCGCGTCAGAACCTGGGGTGTTCGCCGCAATCTTTCCCGCCTCAACCGCAAAGGCCAGATCATGACCGATCTCTTCTTCCAGTACAGACACCAGCCGAGACAGCTTTTCTGGTTCTTCCGCATGGCGCTCCAGATCTTGGGCCATGCGCAGGGTTTCGCGGGTATATAGGAAGGGGATCATCTGCCAGGTGGCCAGATCGTTGAACAGACGGTTCGGGGCAGGCATGCTGCCGCCGCCCATCGCATTGCGGATCTGACTGCCACGGCCCAGCAGGGGCATCACATGGTCGATGCTGATCTGACGGTCAAAATCCGTACCGCCCAGACGCACGCCATGACTTGCCAAGATTTGCGGATCGGCGCCGTCTTCTTGAACAAAGGCGGTAAAGTCGGACGTACCACCCCCAATATCGACAACCAGTCCCAGGCCTGCGCGCGGGGCCGCAGATCGCAGGGCGGCCTCTGGCTCATACATGAACTGAACGTCCTTGAAACCGGCTTCCTGATAACACAGGCGCAGGTCTTCTTCGGCCTTGGCATTACGAGCTTCGTCGGCGCTGTGAAACCGCACGGGACGGCCTGACAGCGCATGGGTGAATTCCATCCGCGTCTGATCCTCAGCCCGTTTCTTAACCTCAGCCAGGAAGCGCGCGATAATGGTGACAAAGGTCAGACGCTCCCCACCCAGACGCCGCTCTTCATGCAGCAAGGGCGTGCCAAGCAGGCTTTTGAGCGCCCGCAGAAACCGCCCCTCATCCCCGTGGATCAACCCGCGCGTCGCACTGCGCCCGATCCGCATCCGGTTTGGGGAGACCTCAAAGAAAACCGCTGTCGGCAATGTCTTCTCACCGGGTTCCAGCTCTGCCAACCAAGGCGTGCCATTCACGCCGATCCCGGCCGCGGAGTTGGAGGTGCCAAAGTCAATTCCAAGCGTGAAAGGCATCATGGGAGAGCTCCAGTGATCAGGGGAGGCTGTAACGGGGAGGGGGATGGCTAAGGCGTGTTATGCACCGATGCAAGGGGAAAACGGGGCGTTTCATGAAAACGTCAAGTTCTGGGACACGGGTGGCCACAGGTGATTGTCAAAACCTCGAAAGGAGGTCGTGTATCGAACGAGCAATGTTGTGCCGGATTAGAGGTAGCGCAACACTGTTCTCTGATGTCCGTTATGCGGGACTTTGTTTCCGTTAGCTGCCGCGGAACAAATGGCAGCTATCCGGTCGGTGACAATGCCATTCGAACACCTTCGGCCAATACCTCAAAGTTCACTTCAGCGTCAGTTCGGACTTCCAACAACCTGTCCACGCAGAGAGGATAGAACTTGTTCCATGAAGCCAAGCGCGCCGCCAGTTCTTTGGCATCTCGTTGCTTGTCTAAATGCCCTGCATGCCTTGTCCTCGATAGAAACCGCCTGAGAGCCTCTTCTGGCGGACACAGACAGCATACCTCGACCAATGTTTCGTATTCCTCCAGCAACCAATCCGACGGTGTTCCGCTTTCTGCATTACCGCGTATCGGCCGCCAGTGTGATACGAGAACAGCACAATCCGACTTCGCCGCGGCCTCTTGGAATGCAACATCGCTTAGTCTGCTGAGTTTTTTTCGATGATCCCACGAGGAAACGCCCTCGCGCTCGTACAGGTCTTCGAGAAAATCGTCTTTGTCGAAAAATTCAAATCCCAAACGCCTTGCAATTTCACGAGCGATTGTCGTCTTTCCGCTTGCCGGAAGTCCTGTAACTATCACAGCGCGTTTCATAAAACCCCTTCTTCACTGGCCCCGGAGAAACAACCTCGTCTGCAATCTTGGCATTTATTAATGACGGTGCAAGGCGAAAACCTACGCTTAATCTGTGCAACATCAATGGCGGACATTGGTGGACGGCGCTGCATCGGTCAAGTTGGGCTCAAAGCAGACATTTAGGAAGTCCGTGTCTCAGGCTCATCAGATGTCTCCAAACGCAAAACAGGCGCCCGAGTGGACGCCTGTTTTTATCTTTTTCGTTCCGCGAATTAGCAGCTGTAGTACAGGCCGAATTCGACAGGGTGCGGGGTGTGTTCGAACAGTTCGACTTCTTCCATCTTAAGTTCGATGTAGCCTTCGATCTGGTCTTTGGTGAACACGTCGCCCTGCAGCAGGAAGTCGTGATCATCCGCCAGGCATTCCAGCGCTTCGCGCAGGGAGCCACAGACGGTTGGGATGCCAGCCAGCTCTTCTGCGGGCAGGTCATAGAGGTTTTTGTCCATGGCTTCGCCCGGATCGATCTTGTTCTTGATGCCGTCAAGGCCGGCCATCAGGAGGGCTGCAAACGCCAGGTAGGGGTTCGCGGAAGGATCGGGGAAACGGGCTTCAACGCGCTTGGCTTTAGGGCTTTCGGTCCATGGAATACGGACACAACCCGAGCGGTTACGTGCAGAATACGCGCGCAGAACGGGGGCTTCGAAGCCCGGGATCAGACGCTTGTAAGAGTTGGTCGATGGGTTGGTGAAGGCGTTCAGCGTTTTCGCGTGCTTCAGGATACCACCGATGAAGTACAGAGCCTCATCAGACAGATCCGCATATTTGTCGCCAGCGAACAGAGGCTTGCCGTCTTTCCAGATCGACATGTTGACGTGCATACCGGTGCCGTTGTCGCCGTAGATCGGCTTGGGCATGAAGGTTGCAGATTTGCCGTAAGCATCGGCCACATTGTGGATGATGTACTTGTATTTCTGCAGCTCGTCGGCTTGCTTGGTCAGGCTGTCAAAGATCAGGCCCAACTCGTGCTGACAGGACGCCACTTCGTGGTGGTGCTTGTCAACTTTCATGCCGATGCGCTTCATAGTCGACAGCATTTCGGAACGCAGGTCTTGCGCTTCGTCGGTGGGGTTCACCGGGAAGTAGCCGCCTTTGACGCCGGGACGATGGCCTTTGTTGCCCATCTCGTATTCGGTGTCTGTGTTCCAGGATGCGTCGGTTGCATCAACTTCGTAGGATACTTTGTTGATCGAGTTCGAGAAACGAACGTCGTCAAACAGGAAGAATTCTGCTTCCGGACCCATGTAAGCTGCGTCGCCCAGACCTGAAGACTTCAGGTAGGCTTCGGCTTTTTGGGCGGTGCCACGAGGGTCGCGCTCATAGGATTCGCCGGTGTCGGGCTCAACGATGGAGCAGTGAATGCAGATGGTTTTTTCCGCATAGAACGGATCCACATATGCCGATTCCAGATCGGGGATCAGTTTCATGTCGGATGCTTCGATCGACTTCCAGCCAGCGATCGAGGAACCGTCAAACATAAAGCCTTCTTCGAGGAAGTCTTCGTCAACCATGTCCACGTCAACGGTGACGTGCTGAAGCTTGCCGCGAATATCCGTGAAACGGATGTCCACATATGCGGCTTCTTCCTCCTTGATCAGCTTCAGAACTGCTTCTGCGCTCATTCCCTATTCCCTTCCAATAGTGTGATTTGGATGTAGTTACAGCGCTTCCGAACCGGTCTCACCGGTACGAATGCGGATGGCTTGTTCAACGCTGCTGACAAAAATTTTGCCATCACCGATCTTGTCGGTTTTTGCAGCTTCAACAATGGCGTCAATGGCCGCGTCGACTTGGTCGTCATCCAGCACGACCTCGACTTTTACTTTTGGCAGAAAGTCCACCACGTATTCGGCGCCACGGTAGAGTTCGGTATGCCCTTTTTGGCGACCGAAACCCTTGACTTCAATCACCGAAAGCCCCTGAACGCCCACGTCCTGGAGAGCTTCTTTGACTTCATCCAGCTTGAACGGTTTGATGATGGCTTCGATTTTTTTCATGGGTTGGCGCTCCTCTCAACCTTGTCGACACAGCACAGATCATTTCTAAGTGGTAGCCACAATGGATTGCGGGGGTCATAGATGCAATCCCGGGGCTAAGCCAAGTGTAAATGATTAAAAAATGACCGGTAAGATTAAAAATTAGTCACAATGAAAACGTGAGATCTGAACAATGACTGAATTGCTGACCGCAGCCCAGATGCGAGCGATTGAAAAAGCAGCAATTGACAGTGGTGAGGTCACCGGGCTTGAGCTGATGGAACGGGCAGGCCAAGGCGTGGTCGAGGCGATTTTTGAGGAATGGCCGGAACTGGATGTGGTGCCTGAGCGGGGGGCAGCCCACGCACCCCAGACGTATTTGGAAAAAGATGCAGGCTCCGACGTCGAGGCGCGCCGTGCGGTGGTGCTGTGTGGACCGGGTAACAACGGCGGCGACGGTTTTGTTGTGGCGCGGCTGTTGCACCAGCGGGGCTGGGTGGTGGAGGTGTTTCTGTATGGTGACGCCGAAAAGCTGCCGCCAGATGCGCGGGTGAATTATGACCGGTGGCTGGAATTGGGAGTGGTCGAGAGACTAAGCTGTGATGTAGATTATGCGCTTAGCGGCACTTGTGTTTTGGTCGACGCGCTTTTTGGGATCGGAATGTCGCGGCCGATTGCATCGGAGGTTGTTCAAGGTGTAGGGCTAGTGCCGCATAATCCTTTGGGAGAAGTGTTCCGATACATGTGCGACTGTGTCGATGTTGGTGATGTCACGCCAATCGTCTCACGCATTGCCAATTGGCCGATCGTCGTTGCCGTCGATTTCCCTTCCGGGGTTTCGAGCGATACCGGAGACGTGTTGATGCCGGAAAATGGCGTGACTTATGGCGGAAGTCGGGCGTGGTGTTCCGCAGCGGATCTGACGGTGACTTTTCATTCCCCAAAAGTAGGCCATTTCAATGCACGCGGCCCAGAACACTGTGGGCGTATAACCATATGTGATATCGGTCTGAGGAAATTGTGAGATGAATGACGGCGTGGTCATGATTTCAAGAGAAGACGTGCAATTTCTTGGCAAGGCGGACGGCCATAAATTCTCTCACGGCCACGCGCTGATCCTCTCGGGTCCCTCTGGAAAAACAGGTGCAGCGCGATTGGCAGCACGTGGGGCGTTGCGGATCGGTGCGGGACTCGTGACTTTGGGCGTACCAAAAGACGCAGCGATGGAAGTCGCGAGCCAGATCACATCCATTATGATGTCTGAGGTTGAGGATGCTGAAGACCTTGCAGAGGTGCTGCAGGATGATCGTATCAATGCTTTATGCATCGGGCCGGGATTGGGACTTGAACGTGTGCAGGCGTTGTCGCCGGTGGCGTTGAACAACCCCAAGCGTGGTGTGGTATTGGACGCCGACGCCTTGACAGCTTTTGCAGATGACCCCGCAACGCTGTTCGATATTCTCCATAAAAACTGCGTGCTGACACCGCACGGCGGTGAGTTTGCACGCCTGTTTCCGGATATCTTCGAAAATCTCAACGTACAGGCCACCAAAGGCCCAGCCTATTCCAAGGTCGATGCAACCCGCGACGCGGCCAAACGGGCTGGGTGCACGGTGCTGTTCAAAGGGCCGGATACGGTGATTGCCTCCCCGTCCGGCGTTTGTGCGATCAACGCAGCTCTTCGTGAGCGTAGCGCACCCTGGCTGGCGACGGCGGGATCCGGGGACGTTCTGGCAGGATTCATCACTGGACTATTGGCGCGCGGGTTTTCACCGCAAGCCGCGGCCGAGACTGGGGCGTGGCTCCATGTCGAATGTGCGCGCGCCTTTGGGCCGGGGTTGATTGCTGAGGATTTGCCAGAGCAGTTGCCTAAGGTACTGCGGGAATTGGAACGTGAAGGGTGATCTGCTTGCGCGCCCGGGCGCAGCCGGTCTGTAAGATAGGTTTCCTCGCGGCGCGGCTTGAGATAGCAACGCGACATGCCATTTGTTTCATTTCTCTAGGCGCCTTCACCGGCAGTCCTCCGGCAATTCACCAGGCGGTAGCGCTCTTGCGCTAAATGGGTGTTGAAACTGATTTTTTCCAGCCCGAGGAACGTCGCCCGAAACTTGAAGACGTCATTGTGAATTCCGCAGATTGTGCGGAATGTTTGAAGTCCTATAGGAACATAATCAAATCGGAGCGCGCGATTTAAAGCTGAGCCGGGCGCCTCGGCAGAAGCCGCGAAAGCGGTGGCGGACACCGTGTCTGAGTAGGGGGCATAGGGACCTAAAAATTAAGGGGGGCACGTCATTTTTCGCTCGCATCCCTTCCAACCCTTTGATAGAGAACGCCGGTACAGCCCGGTAGGTGTTTACCGAGGCTGACATAAGTGCGGGTGTGGCGGAATTGGTAGACGCACCAGATTTAGGTTCTGGCGCCTTTGGCGTGGGGGTTCGAGTCCCTTCACCCGCACCATTTCACATTTTGATGTGACTTTCTCAAAAAACTCAAATATTTCAGACACTTGTGGAGTTCGAAATCCGTTTTCACGGTCATAGGCCAATGGTTCTTTGAGAGCCAATCTGAGGACGTTTTTGCGCAGCAGTAAGTTGCCTTTCTCCCAAATATTCCAAGGGTTTGAGAGGAAGGTCTTCAAAAGTTCGAAAATTTCCGCCTTGGAATATTTCGGCTTGCTGTTTTGGCTGAGTTTATCGCTCAGTAAGAGCTTCTCATCTTCCAGCTTGGCAATCTTACTTTCATAGGCCGTAACGACTTTTGCGTTGGTCGCATCGACCAGCTTTTCCAGCAATGAATCTTGCTGTTTGTCGAGTTGGGCAATGTCTCTTTTGATCTGTGCCTTACCATTGTCGCGTTGCCCTGCGCGCTGATCCCATGCGTCTGAGAGCATAGACGTCACGATGGACAAGAGATTCTGGGACGGTGTCATCCCCTTGAGCAACTCTTCAAAGCCTGCGTCGATCTTTTCTGCACGGATGCTTTTGCGATATTGCGAACAATCGCGCGTCTGGCACCAGTAATATGGATAGCGCTTTCCTGTGCCGCTGCGCGACCAGCAGGCAGTCATCGGTTGATTGCAGCACGCGCAGTTCAGTGCTCCACGCAAGGGAAAGTCCTCGTGAATATTCTGTTTTGCCGCAGCGATGGGACGGGCGTTTTTTCGCTCTTGGATTTTCTCATAAGTTGCGAGTGAGATAATCGGCTCATGGTGACCCTTACGGCGTGTCACACCCCACGGGTCGTGTTCGATGTAACCTGCATAGATCACGCGCGCGATCATATCGCTGACCTTCTGTTGGCGGATTTGGCCGTTTGGCAGTTCTTTGGGGAATGCGGGTTGCGCATCAAAGAAACGTTTCAGTTCGGCTTGGCTGGCAATGCGCCCAGAGGCGTAAGCTTCCAACCCTTCCTGTATGATTGAGGCCACAGGTTCATCGCGTACCAGCAGCTTGCCATGGGTTTTCGTCTTCTCGTAGCGATAGCCGATGGGTGCAGAGAACACCGCATAGCCATTCATCATCCGGCCCTTCATGCGGTTGTGGGTTTGTTCGGCGTTCTTCTCGCGTTGGTGCTGTGCCACTGAGGCCAGCATATGTTCCACCAATCGCGAGTCACTGTCTTCGCCAAACTCAATGGAGGGGCTTTCAAGGATACCGCCTGCCTCTGACAGGGTTTGACGCAGCTTGATATGCGCCTGCACATCACGGGCAAAGCGGCTGATATCGTCAATGATCACAACAACGCTGTCTTTGGGATGCAGACGCAGGAAGGCCAGCATCCGATCCATTGCTGGGCGTCGTTCAAACTTCCCTGACATATCGTCAGAGAAGACTTCCACGACGTCATAATCCTTGTAAGTCGCATATTCGCGGCAGCGATTTTCTTGAGAGGCTAACCCGTCGCCTTCGCGAACCTGCTTAGCCCCTGACACACGCGTGTAAATGACTGCTTTTCTGGGTTTATTTGTCCCTATCATTGGTGCTCCTTTCTGCCGATTTCATCCTCGATCAAGGATACCACATCCAAGGGATCGTCCGTGTCCAGCTCTTGGGGTTCTCCACAGATTTGCTGCACGGGGTTCAGGTCAAATCCGAGATCCACAAAGGTCACGACAATGGACCAAAGGGTTTCGATCAGCTCTTTTTGGTGTTCAAGCGGCATGTCGCTACTGTCCAGCATGGCGGCGTAGACTTCCCAATCAATGCTGAGGCTTGGGCGGGGGGATGCTGTTGCATCGGGTTTGTTTGGCGGACAGGTCATGCGCGCTCCTTTCTTCAAATCAATTTTGGGGAAATGTGGTTCTCACATCGCCTGTTTCGCACGGCGCACATTGAGAACAAATATAGAACATATTCACACATACCCCTCGATCACGCAAGGAATATCTTTCAATGATCCTAAGCGCTTAACCTGTCCGTAGCATGGCAAGCCAATGACGATCTTGGGTAGAGACGCGGTAAAAAACGGTAATGCCTGCGCTTGGAATGCAGCCCTGCAATGCATATGCATTGAGGTGCAGGATTTTGATCAATGAGGCTTTTCGATTTATGTCCGTAAACTGGTCGCAAGCAACTACAGAACAGCGCAAAGCCCTTTACAAGGTTGCGAAGTCCGTTTCCTCAACCACGCCTTTGACGCTTGAGCGGTTTTTGAACAAAGCCTTGGGCATCACTGGCGATCCTGAATGGGGTGATCTGGCCAATATCCGCAATGGCAAACTGGCACGCGAGAAATGCCAGACGCTCTATGACTATCTGGCGAAGCATCATTATGAACACGCTCAGACACAAGACGCGGAGTTGTTCCCAAGACGCCTGATCAGTGATGTGGGGGCGTATATTGAGGCAAACGAACACAAGGGGCGGCTGCGCATCGTTCTGCAAGATCGTCCTCTTGATATTGTAAAACGCAAGGCAAGCAGGCCCGATGACGCCGTTCACATCAGGCCAGAACAAGGCTTCTATTTGTCGCTGGACGCGGTGCAGACTGGCTATGCCCTCGCATATCAATTCTATCAGGGGAAATACCATCCACTCCCGCTTGGCGTCGATGGCGAGACATTAATGGGGCGTGTGATTGAGGGGCAACAATATTTGCCCAAGGCCCATGATGGCGAAGTGTCTATCTTATCGGAGGATGAGGACCTGGGGGATCACCAGTTCATCATCCTGACCGCCCCTAGTCAAAAGCACCTCAAGGTCGTTGATGGGCTGCCCTTTGATCTGGAACGGCTACAGATCTACAGCATTCGCGTGTTCGTTGGCCTTCACCACGAGACATAGCCCAATCACCAGCCCAGACTTTTGAGCAAATCCGTGTTAATGGATTTGAGTTCAGCCCATTGCTTTGCCCCCTTGGTATTAAAGTCGGAGGGGCTATCAGCCTGATCAAGGGTGATTGCGTCGATATCGGCAAACATGTCCTCAGCGCTGCCGACATCATCCCAAGCCTCAGCTATGCCGCAGGCCTCTGCGATGATCTGAGACGCGGCCATCACAGGGGCAACGACCTCAGATCTATAGGCCACCAGTTCATCTGCCGTTGGCAAATACTCTGCTGGCAGGTGATCCAACTTTTCTTCATATGCGCGCTTAATGGCTGGGATCGTTGGCAGCTCCACCAGATGCCCGATCAACTGAAACAGCCGCGTTGCGGCAAGGGGATGATGGCGCAGTGGTTCATCTAACCGTCGCTCCTCTGCTTCGATTATGAACATAACGATCAAAATGCAGGTGGCATAGTAGCGAAACAGCAGCCAGTTCTCGGAGGAATACGCCCCAAGGACAATATCAATCGCGTCGTGGTCCGTTTGCAGTTCAAGGCACATATGGACCTCAGCTAGCTCACGCTCACTTAGCCCATGGGGCTTCGGTTTCTTCCGCTTGCCAGTATGCTGCACGACCCCAAGCCCATACGGGCTGTTGCCCTCGGCTAGGCCCATGCCATCCAAATAGGTGAAATGGCCGATTGCGTGATGGTTCAGCTCATGCTGCAAGAGCCATGAGAACGACGTCTCAACCGCATGGTCGGGGTGTCCAATTAGCGCAATCTGCTGCTCTGGCGGTAACGTATCCGACAGAGCCAGCGCTGTCTCCCAGACCGCTTGGATACGGCCTAATGCACCGGTCGTGACTTCAAGCCTGAAGCCGTCCTTTACTGGATATCCAACTGCCCAGAAGCTATCGGTCTCAATCGGTGAAATCGTAACGGGCACCGGAAAAGCTTCGCCAACGCGCCCAGAATAGCGGGATAGAGAGTTTTCTAAAACGGCGTCGGAATAACTTTGATAGCTAAATAGTTCTATCATCTAATCTATGTAAGTTTTAGGAAGGGTTGGTTGGATTTTGAGAGGTTATTAATCTTTGAGGCCATTTTGTGACTTCGGAGTAAAGAGGCTTAGATTCTATATGCAAGCAGTAATGGGATTATTTTTAATTAATTCAAGGGGCGTTTGGGGTATTAACTCTAATTAGGCGATTGATGCAGGTCGTATTTTCTTATTCGCCCATCTATATTCTCAGCTCCTTAATTTTTTCTTCATATGTCTCTTTTGAAATTATGCCTGCCTTTTCAATTCTTGAAATTAAGAAGAGAA
Source organism: uncultured Paracoccaceae bacterium (assembly GCA_947497985.1). Lineage (GTDB taxonomy): Bacteria > Pseudomonadota > Alphaproteobacteria > Rhodobacterales > Rhodobacteraceae > Epibacterium. The sequence continues at coordinate 73,602 of CANMIX010000014.1, read as the reverse complement.
ATAGATCTCTATTTTCGGTTATGAGCCCACGCGACGTTGGTCTGGATGTATAATCCAAACCAACAGTTGCCCTAGCAAGATCATCAGTATTTGTGATGCTCCCGTTTTCTTCAATGTCCGAGATTATCGAAAAAGAAAATGCAGGCAAGAAAATACACAAAGCTTGATCGGGTAGGAAAAATATAATATCTTCGCGGAATCGTATCCACTCGATAGTGAAGTTTCTTGGGTCTTTTCCTGAAAATATTTCGGATGCTTTTAAGGGGTCTGAACGTGAGCCTAACGGCGGAAAAAAGAAAAGCTCTTTTCCTTCCAAGGTTTTCTCTATTAAATTGTATGCTTCCAGCCGATATTTACTAATTGTCTTTTTCATCTTATTTCTCTATCAGGCTCTCGCAGCGTGCCATTGCTCTATAGGCGTCATCGGCTTGATCTCTGTGGTTTTTATCTCCCCCGCGAAAACAAGAATTATTAATTTTTGTCCTTGCGACAGCACATAGTCTGTTTGTTTCCCATTTTCTGAAAAGTATATCAATTTCGTCAGTGGCCTTGCAACTTCTTTCAGTATGGCAAAATTTATTTACATCATCCTGTAAACGACGATGCTTCCCGTGATCGCAGTCGCCCGGAGGATTTGATTTTGAAAACTCATCATCTTCGTCGTCCGTTTCCGGGATATCTGCTGAGTTAGATATTTGCATTGACACTCCAGAAGCAGTTGCAAGATCAAAGGCTTTTTTTCTGCAATTTGAATTTTTGAAACATTCGCGCGTGAGGTGAACAGCTCCAGAAAGTAGTGCAAACCCTAGTTGTGCTTGGAGTGCATAAGTCCCTTCGACTGTAGTCTCTTGATTATATGATGTCACTCCTACTTCTACCGTTTGGCAGTATGAAGAACCTGTGAAACGATAAATGTATGGATCACTTGATATTACCTGAATATCCTCGCGATTAACTGTCTCTACAACTTGCCGGTTGGCGAGAGAGATCGCGCCACCAGAACCTTTCAAAAAGAAATCGTATAAATCATTTTCACTTGCCATGCATTCGCGAGAGTTGAAAAACTCCGTAAGCGAGTTCGCACTATTTTCTTTTCTGAAAGAGGTAGGAGACACATTTTCAAATCTGTCTCCTGTCCATCTAGTATATACATCTTGCAACCTGAATCCTTGTGTTTTTATGGTTGGAGGTGACTGTGTATCAAGTTCGAGTCCCACACCCATAAATCTTGAATATTGCTCAAGAAGTCCTCTTCTCCTAAGGTAAATGTTGATTTCGCACGCAACGTTGCCGCAGGATGCGGAACGACTTATTCCACCTTTGCATGCAATCCATTCATCATGCAAAATTAGATCGTTTTTGGAGTCCCCATCAAGATCTACGACGACAATCCCTCGATTGTCGAAATTTCCCGAGTTTCCTTGGCATGCTTCTTTAATTCGGTTATTTACCAGCCACTTCGCTGCTCGTGATAGAGTGGACTTATCACTCTGTGCGAAAGATATATTTGGTCCAAGCAACAAAGCAGTAAGAGCGATTCCAAAAAGTCTTGTTCGTACGCTTGAGGGCATTTCAAAGTTCCTTTGAAATATTATTTGGGGGCTTGAAGTTTTATTGTGCGTCAAATCACTGCTCACTAACCCTAGGCGGGTGCTGTAAGTCTTGTCCAGTATGTATCCGTTGAATTGTTAGCCAAGACTAACCCTTTTTTTGATGGAGCGTGGTGGATACGTGGTTGAGTGTCACCTTACGTAAAGGGGGGGCACGCTGACCCGTTTGCGCCGCGCCCCTTCGGGCATCTTCCAGCACTAAGTCGTGCTGCAAGATGTGCATGGTAGTACCATGCATCTTGGCAAGGGGGTCCGCTGCGCGCCCCCGTTGCATCCCCCTCGGCTATGGCTGGATCTGGGTATTGAACCCAGAACCAGCCAGCAAACATATCATTGTTTGATCCCTCGCAGGTGAGATTTCGCTCTCCCTGCACCCAACGACATCAGGGGCGTTCCTGCCCCTGAGAACCCTGATCAACCGTTCGCCGTTTGAATGCCGCCAAAGGGATGATCGCATCCCCTTGGAACCCACTCGCATTGAGGTGCCACTACTTATTCTACACACTTGCTGAAGGGGTGCTTGGAAAGAACGGGGGCTACACAGTTGTTTTAGTGTCAACCAATCGCACCAAGAATGCCTGTGACTTCTTCAATTAAACCTCTGACGCCCAATATCCAAGTTTCAGAATCTGACACAGCGCTGCTATTACCGTCGCAGGCTTCTGACATGCGCTCATACGCTTCCGACAACTTATTTACAGACAGGACGTAGAGCTCTAGTTCCTGTAGCGGCCCTTGTCGCATGTTGGAGGAGAAGTTCTCGTACCAGATCACGTAGTCAGTAATCTTTTGATCTGATCGAACAGAGGAAATTGAGTATTCTTTTGAGAGGTGTAGCCACTCGGAATTCAACTTGTTTTTCCTGAGCAGTGCTGTTTGCTTAAAAACATTCAACTCGTTCATGCGAATGGCCAGTTCTGTAAGAGATGTTTCAAAAGCGATACGCCATTTATTCGATCTGCATCTTCCGTACCTTGCAACCTGCCTGATGTAGGTTACATTGGCCTCATTGATTAGCTGGTCAACTCTCTTGGTCTCATTTCTTAGTGCCCGCTGAAGTTGTCTGTAGTCAGAGTAGTATAGTTCTGGGTTAACCTCTTGTGCGAAAGAAAAGGTGGGGCACCAAAGTCCTAGCACTAATGCAAATATTTTAACAGGATTCAATTTTACGCTCCGAACTGATCAATTTGTATCGGGGAAAGTTCATAGGGTCTGGCATAGTTTTGAGAAGATCAAACTATACCTATCATTGTCAAAGAATTTTGTGCACAAGCTTTTTTAGACTAGGACTGCCGCCCCCGCGCGGTTTAAAGGGTGGGTCCTCGCCATGCTCGGTTCGCTGCGCTGCGCCTACGCGTGGCTCTAGTCCTGCCTTTCATTCTTCTAGGCACCTTTGATCCTTGCCCCCCGTTTCTCGGCGAAGGCCAGACGGTTGCATGCGCAACCCGTCAGAGACCAGAGGAGATAGACACATGCCGCTACTACACGCACAACCATACGACTTAAACGTAAACGGCTTTTACTTTGAGGACTTGGAAGATTACGCCAGCAAGGCAGTCAGTAACCGCAACCGCTTTGGCGATGTAGTTGAGGAATACGAAATTCAGTTCATCGATGGTGAAGGCATCGACTGTGCCTTGGTAAAGGTATGGGGCGTCAATCAGGCCAACATTGGCGGATACTTCAAAGCCTGCGATGAATGGGACGATCACGGCAAGCGCGTCTTTATTATTGCCGTGGGTGAGGTGGGATATGAATTTGATCCTGAGACAGTCTCACTCAATGATTTTGACGTCGATATCTACCACACTGACAGCATGAAGGAACTGGCCCAAAAATTTGTCGATGAAGGATTATTCGGGGATATACCCGCACATCTGGAACGCTATATCGACATGGACGCCATCGCCCGCGATTTGTCTTTTGACTACCTAGAAACAGATATCGCAGGCGAGCGGCTGATCTATCGCCCGGCGTGAGATTTCTTATGCCAGTGACACCTGAATCACCCGCACTAAAAACAGCGTCAGCCCCGTGAATAATGTCGTCGAAACACTGGTCCAGCCCAGCATGTTGACATCGCGCGGGGTTTCTTGCGCATAAATGGCAAAGGCCCAGCCCGACAGCCCCGCAAAGACCGCCGACATCAACGCGCAATAGGCTAAAAATCCGGTAAGCATATGGAACCTCTTAGGAATTGAGGTTCAAAAGGGTTCCCTTTTGGTACAGCTACCACATCACCGCTTTCACGTCACGCCAGCCAGTTTTCCACAGGAAAATCAAAGAGAGCCAATGTCGTGAAATCCACTTCCACCCTGCGTTCAAAAGGGAACCCTTTTGGAAAGCGAAATTCGCACCCGCAGGAGGACTTGTCACATGGCTGTGAACGCTCACAATACCCGCATGAACAATGATACCACGCAACCAAAATCAGGGCGGTGCATTGGCTATGCCCGTGTCTCGGATCAGGATCAAAACGAAGCCCTACAGATCGAAGCGCTAGAAGCCGCAGGCTGCGACGTCATCTATGGCGACTATGGTGTGTCAGGCGCAACCGTCACGCGGCGTTCACTCGATACGTTGTTGCGCAATCTTTCCGAGGGCGACACGTTGATTGTGTGGAAGCTGGATCGGCTGGGACGCTCCACACTACACCTGCTGCAACTCCTGCAAGATCTGCGCGAGAACAAGGTGGACTTCATCGCCATAACCCAAGGCATCGACACCACCACCGCCGTGGGGCGGTTGCTATATGGCCAGTTGGCGGTATTCGCGGAGTTTGAACGAGAACAAATAGCCGAACGTACAAAGGCAGGCATGGCAGCCGCCAAAGCCCGAGGCGTCCATGTTGGCCGTCCGCGTGCCATCCCGCCCGATGTTGCCGCACTCCTTCGCCATCGCATCGATATCGGCGAAGCCTCCGTCGATCAACTCGCCGAAGAACTCAGTCTCTCAAGGCAGACGGTTTACCGTGCGGTTAACGGACAGACGTGTTGTTACGAAAAGGGCTGGGTAACGAGCGGATAACACAAAACTAGACCGTCATCGAAACCTCAAATAAACACAAATGCTCAATCTAAGTTTGCAGTGTATCAATCATTGACTTCATATTCAGAAAAGATTGAATTTAATGTCTCGATAATGTGATCAAATGCGCTATCTGTTGCGACGTTTACGCCAGAAAATTCATCAAACTTCCTAAACGTCTTGTCCATGTACTTAGTGGCGAGGTAGAGCCAATGGGGGTCCGGTTCGAATTCTGCTATAGCTCCAATCCAGTGTCGCCGATGACTCGGGTTCTCTGAAAATTTTGCATTGAACTGGCCAATATGTGCCCAGCTTGAGTGCACGGCATTGCTGAATGGCTGATATACGTAATTGTAGAAGTCTAAGCAACCTGCCTCTTCGGCCATTTTTCGAGTGTTCAACCCTGCCCAGTTACCCAAATTGACTTCAATGAACTGGTCCATCTTTTGGGCACTAAGCCATGCCTTCTGCACTTCCACCATACGCTTCAATTCGGTAGTGTCATGAGCGTCAGGATCTTCCTTTATCGCTTTTTCCCGGTGTGCGATTTCGAGTTTTATTGATCCAAGACCATGTTCGATGAATTGCTTAGAGCGGATAGAAGGATCTTCGCAAATCCATGCGAGAGTAATAAATACGTCCCCCATACTGCGTAGGATTGTTGGAGCAGTATTTGGTGTCCAAATAGCAGGTGCATTCGCGATTTCTAGAGTTATGATCACCTGCCGAGCAAGTAAGGCGCTTATGACTTCATACTGTTCAATATCAGCAAGGTTTGGTCGCCAGGCTTCCAAGCGATCAGCTAGCTCCTTTTTTACCTTATTTCTGAGACCGATGGTTAACTGGTGAAACAAGTCGTCGGAGACTTCTTCATATTCAAACTCATATTGATTTACGCTATCTTCAATCATTCCAATTTCTTTCCAAAACGTCTCCACCCACTGATCATGTGTGGAAGGCGGCCCCTCATATCCAAAAAGTCCAAAATTTGCAGGAGCCCCAGCCCTAAAATGACCAGCAGCAGATTGCGATGCCTCTGTCTCGGGATAACCTTCAATCGCTTCTAGATCAGCAATCGTTTTCTCCAACAATTCTCGTGGCATAATCAACCGACCTTGTGCAATCGAGGCGAATGTAGCCACAGCTGCTGTCAGTGCGGAAGTTCTGCTGAAACGGTCATAAAGGTCCTTAACTTGACTGCTGATATTGGGATGTATCTCTTTTTCGAATAATGCTTGATCACTAGAGTGGTACAAAAACTCTAGCGGATGGATGGGGCATACTTGATGGAGTGGGAATAGAGCCCTCTTTATCTTAATTGCTTCGGAGTGACTGAGTCTGGCAAGTAGAGTTTCTTTTTGTCCTGCAGTCAGTTCCAGAAATGCAGAAAACCTGCAGAATGATGGTGGGGCTTCATCAGGAACGATTTCTTCAGCCAAATTACATAGAGATGCTACCAGATTGGCACCTACCTTTAGCCCATATCTGCCAAGAATGAGACTGATCCAAATAGCTTCGGGGGCTATATCTCGCGCCCAGTTGTAGGGTTTATGTGCCTCTCCTATTGCAGCAAGAAACGGAGGGACAAGTTTCCTTCTCCTACGAACATGATCACTCAGTATTGCTGCATTCTTTTTTTGTTTCACGGTTGTTCCTACGTTTCATTGGCCGGTATGGTTGCCAACAGGTGACTTTGCGGGGTCATATTTAGTGGCACAAGCTTGTGGCTTAAATGTTGATTAGGGGCGGTATCCATTGATCAACTCACCAACCCCATTTCCTTCCGCGCTTCTTTGATATCGATTTTTGCTTTCACACCGTGTTTTTCTAAGAGGTGAAGAAGGTGTGAGCCAGACATCAAGGTTAGCGGCTTATCAGAGGCAAACTTATGTGCATCGGGGCCGTAATCAGCCGTGGTCACCAAAATACCTTTGATTGCTCCCTCATTCATTGTTGTCCCGTACAAGTCTCTGACAGCACTGACGCCGACAGTTTTAGTATAGCGTTTGGCCTGAATAATAATCTTGCCACCGCTGATTGGGTCTGGGTCAAATGCAACAGCATCCACGCCACCATCACTGCTGGATTGCGTCACTCGCACTTCGCCCCCTCGCGAAGAAAACTCCTTCCCAAAAACTTCGCGCACCAAATGTTCAAACTCTTCCCAATCCATAGCAGCGAGATTTGTCGTGCCGTCATGCTCCAACTTGACCGCTTTCGCGTCAACGAACCGCTTGTCTTCTTTGTTCATCTCCATGATTGGAGCAATCGGCGTTAAACCAACAAGCGACGCCGCTGAGACTCCTTTTAGGGATTTAAAGCATGTTTTGGGGTCTACATCGGCAAGGTTAATCGCAGAAAACTCTTCTTTATTCACCATCAAGGAAATGATCGTTGAGTGAACTTGTTGCCCTGTTGAACGGTCAATGGAATCTGTCGAGCCGTTAAACACGATATTTTGCAAATGGTCGTGCGTGTCAGCTTCGAACAACTCGTGAATCGTTCGAAGGCACAGCTGGAAACACAGATCATCAAAGAGCGTTTTCTTATCTTTGGCACTAATTTGTGTTTCCTTTAGCTCACCGGTCGATGCAACAAACCGCACGGTCTTTGTTGTGGGCAGGTCATCTGGCGTCGGCAAAGCAAAGTCGACCAAAATAGTTTTGGATTCGGATTCGTATTGGATGCCCCATTGTTTGGGTATGATTTCATCATGTTCCGACGCCTCCAAGACAATGCTTGCATGCTCCTCAATAGCCGTGAGGTCGCCCGATTGCCATTGCTTGGCAAGAGCATCAACCTTGGCGTTTTCTTGATCTTGTCGATCAAGAAATTCTCGCTTGAGGCGCTCTTGGTCAGCATTCCACTCGTCGCGTGCTTTGACCCAATCCGCCTGATTGTTTGCGTTTTCCTGCTCGACGCGCATAACTTCTGCAGTGTGGTTTGCTAAGGCTTGCTCATATTGTGCCGTCAATTTCTTGCGTTGTCCCAAAATGGTACGAAAAAATCCCACGCGGAGGGGAGCAGGTGTGGAAGACTTAAGAAGCACCTTCTTTGGCTGTTTTGGATAGCGTTTACGTTCGAATTTGGAATGATCCTTCAAGACATCCCAATCGACAGTATCGTCAATGTCTAAGGTATGGTTTAAAGTCGTTTGAAGACGGTTGCGTCGAGCCTCTGCTTCCAAAGTTAGGTCTTCGGCCAACTCTTTTCCGGCTGCTGCATCCTGTTTCTTGGTATGAGTTTCGTACTTTTTGTCCCACTGCGCCATCAGCGTATCGACTTTGTTTTGCAAAATCGACAACTCAGGAGCACTGACCTCCTTGTGAAGGTCGAGCTCAAGATGACGAAAATCAATATAGTATCGAATAACACGATCACCGGCAGCGCTATACTTTGCACGTAGCTCGCCTGCCTGAATATTGGACAAATTGTTGGATGCGAAATTAATTCTATCAGACATACGATACCTGTTTTTGTATTTAACTCACGTTCCGCCTATGCCTCATTGGCCGGTATGTTCGCCAAAAGATGACCTTCTGGGATCATATTTGACGGTATAGGTTGCCCATCGCGGTGGCGGATGGAAAGGTCATACCACAACCAATACATGAGTTGATGGGAGAGTGACCAGTCCTCATGCGGGTTTTCGCTGCAATGTCTAACCCATTCGTTGAAGTCGATTACGCCTTGTTCTTCCAGCCATGCAGCTATGTCCCAGAAACATTGTGGCAGTAGGATAATCTCCTCTACATCGAGATGGTTTTTGTAACTGCGCGACACTGTACTGAGGAAATCTGATCCGTCGCCTAAGTCTCTTATATATTGCGTAAATTCTCTATGACCCATGTAAAAAAGGATAGCACATGAGGTGCTATCCTTCAGTAGGAGGGTTGTCCTAACAGTTTTGAGGGGCAGTCTCAGCGGTCGAAATCATGGCCTTTGTCGGGCGTTTTCTTAGGCTGTTGAACCTTTGTTTGGCCTTGTGATTTGGGCACTAGATTACGCCGAATGCCAACTGCACCGGGAGGGGCGAGGTTGGGTGCACCTCGTGCGCCCGCAGGTGGCTTGGGTACCAACTGGGCATTGTCTTTATCTCGGATGTTGTCGGCAGGTGTTTTGGGTGCCGTCGACTTTGCAAAGGCGTCTTTGGATGTATCGGTCATGAGCGGTCTCGATTTTTTTGTGGAAGAGGAAGGCCGCCAGACGGCCTTCCATACGAATGCATGCGTTAGTCGATATTGGCGTCGTCGATGACGGCTTCATCGAGCTGCGGCTTGTGAGTGTTCACGCCTTTGTCTTTGAAGTCGGGATCTTCAAACCAGCGTGTTTTGAGGGCGATGATCGGATCAACGTCCTCAATCAGCAACAGTTGCAAATCTCGGGGCATCCGCCGCAATTCATCCGGATAAGCCAATTTGCGCTGAGATGCTGCGCGGGTGTCCGTGTAGCTTTCGCTGGAACTTGATCCGCCGGAGCTGGACATCGAAAACGCATGCGATACCGCTGTAGAGAAGTTCCACACGGTTGTTTCTCCGCACAGACCCGAGAAATACTCCGCTGACGTTTTGTCGGGCGAACCGAAGTAGGAGACTGCTCCGCTATTGGCGATGAAGCTTTCAAAATCCTGCCCATAGACGCGGCGCAATTGGCAGAGATCTTGCGCGATCCCCCAAAGCTGAATGCCAAACCCAGCCATCAAGCCATAGGCCTGTTCTACCATCGCTAAACGACCAAGAGCAGGCATTTCATCCAAAATGAACAGCACTGGCTTTTCTGGTTTATCCTCAATGTTACGGGCGTTGACGGTCAAAGCTTGCTGCACAACCAGCCGCAAGAAGTGACTAAAGGCTTCCATACGGTCCGCCGGTAGTACGACAAACACACTCATCGGTTTGCGCTTTAGATCGGCAAAGTCGAAGTCGGAGACCGACAGTGCTTCCCGGATACGCTGGCTATCCAAAAAATGTGTCTCAGCCTGTGCAGATGCCAGAACATTGGACAAGAGCTTTGGATCTTTTTGCAAGAACCGTGCACCGGTGCTGGCAATGAGCGGGTGGATCGAATTGGCCATATAGGTGAACAACTCGATTTGATCATCGCCAGTCACCAACAACAGATCCCGAACTGTGCCCAGATTACGCTTACCCTCATAATGTCCATCAAATGCCACCAGAAGGATCAGGCCTTGCAGCAATGACTTGGATTCTTCTTGCCAAAAAGCATCCCCATTGTTGTTTTTCTTGATCAGTGCATCCGCCAAGATCATCGCGTTTTCTGGTGCGTCGATATCTGCGAGTTTCAGCCAATCCAGCGGATTGATCCGTGCAGGTTCCAGTCCAACTTTGGTCGCGCCGATATTCCATGGATCAATCGCGTAAACTTCTTGTCCCATTTCCATACGAGCTTTGGCTGTCACTTGCAGGTTTTCGCTTTTGGGATCGATCACCAAAACAGAACCCAGATAACGCAGCAGGTTTGGAATGATCTGCGAGACACCTTTGCCGCCACGTGTGGGAGCATAGGTGAAGAGATGACGATCCCCTTTGTAGATGATATTCCGCACGGTTTCGCCGACGCGGAACTTGCCCAAGAAGATGCCTTCGCCATCAAAGAGGTTCTTGTCATTCAGATGATCGCCATTCGCCCATTTTGCGGACCCAAACGTAGATGGCGGTTTCATAAGCCCTTGCAGACCGCGTCCAAGCCAGTACCCAATGCCCCAACAAAAGCCACACAGGCCGATCAAAAACGCCATGCTCCAGCTCACAGCGTCATCGACCATCAGAATGTAAAGCCCAGCCAAAATGGCGAGAAGGCCTAGGATGGCGCGGCGAAGCTCTTTTGCTTCGGGTGAAAAGAACCAGCCAATCATAAAGCCGAGTAGGGTAGCGCCGCCCATGACCGCAATGCGAGAGAGCGACATCATCGTTTCCAAAGAAAATCCATTGGCATTACGCAGCGAACGTTCATCGATCCAGCGACCATTGTGCCAAACCAGATCCGCGAGTGCAGCATCTGGAAGCGAGATACAAAGCAGTGAGGCCAAAAGCACGATGGCGATGCACTGCTGTGAATAGATAGGTGAGTGTTTCAAGACACTTCTCCTCATCAGGGTTGAAAGTGTCTCTCACATCAAACATTACGCGTGTGATTCTCGTGGGTAATAGGGCGGTAATTCCGGGTAAACTTCTGTGTGATCAGGGCGATAGATCTATCCCACGAGATCGCTTGCGTGATCGCGATGCGATCTTTTCGCGCTCGGCATCAATGGGTGGTCGCCGCAAATAATCCGCAATTGTTTTGGTAAGAATCTTGCGATCTTGCTTATGCTTCGCTTTCACGGATCGTACGCTCTTTTGCAGGTCTCGGCGGTCTTTGATCTGCGCTGTGATTAGGTCGTCGCGTTGTGCTTGATCGCGTTTAGCGCAGGCAACCGCCTCACGTTCATTTTGCTGTTTGATCTTGGCGGATTTGCCAGTCAGTCTGTCAAAAATCCCCCGTAAGCCTTTGTTCAGGCGATCTGAACGGGTCTTTAACTCCTGTGCCCATCGCTCGTCTTGTTTGTCTTTCAGATGTTTGCGTTCAGCACGTTGCGCAGCAATCATGGCGGCGCAGGATTCAACAAACGGCGACATTTCTTCGCGATGGCGGGACTTAACTTCACGAATATAGGTCTTCACCTGAGCCGTCATGCGCTGACGTATGTTTTGCTCAACCTTTGATACAGCGGGAAGCGCAGCAGGGGCGCCTAATTTAGCTTTTAAGTCTTTGACCCGAACACCTGTCCATTTGCTGATGGAATAGGGTTTTCCCTGCAGATCCAGTGCAACAAACCCACGTCTGTCACCTTGGGCCAGATGAAAGCCGCGATCTTCCAATGTTGTGCGAAATCCCTTCAGGCCATCGCTGCGCTCCCAAGCGTCGCGGAAAATTTGTTTAATTTCCCGCGGGTCGTATCCTTGGCGTTTGGCTTGCTGCCATTGCGACAGTGTGAAGTTCAATGGGTTCTTATTGCCATAGGTCGCCAACCCGTTGGGCAGTACCCAGCCGTGATCCAAAAACAGATCTCGTGACACATCCCGTAGCTTGGTTTTGAAGTGGGGAAGGTGAACCGCTTTCATTTCGTCCACAACAATGCGCGACCACACCGCATGCGCATGGCGGCGTCCATTTTTTTCGTGAACGACGATAGCGCGTGGCTGATTACTCAGGCCAACAGCCTTCGCCACACGGTCTGCGGCGTCTTTGAAATCCTCATCTGTAGCGACCTCAGCTTCAGGCGGATTAAGTGAGACCGAAAACAAAAACTGCTTACAGCGGGTGGCCTTCGAGATCGCATGGGTTTCTTTCAGTGCCCCATGCAGATCATCCGCGATAAAACCATCCATATCGATCAGCTCAACGTGATCATTGTCACGGGTGTTCATCAGGTGATCAGCCAACGCGACTGCTCCGGATCGTTGAGAAGCCACCACGATCATGACTTCACCCCAAGTGCTTCCATCAGCTTGGCACGCATCCACGTAACATCGGCAATCGCAGCGTTCAGATCTGCTGCCAGTTCCTCATCCAATTCGAGCGTGCCTTGGTTGAGGTGTTTGGCGATCTGGTTGAGATTGTTGGCATGGCGTGTCTGGCCAAGGCGAGCCAACACCTCAGCCAAGAGCTGTTGCTCCGCAACAGGTGGTTTCCGCCGACTACGATATTTGGGAGCTTCGTCGGCAAAAACCACGGACTTGATATAGGAACCGACTGGCATCGTCCCAGCTTGGGCTTCAAGCTGCTGGCGTTCCTCAGTGGTCAATCTCAATGAAAACGGGGCGACACGGCTCATGGACGCGGCCCTCGCAGCTCATGCCTCTGGTCTTTGATAACGTTGCTCCAGCGTTCAAGTTCTTCAAAAATCTCATTGAAATCAGTACACGACTCGTCAACAATTTGGTTCGAAGCAGTTCTTTCGCTGCGCACCATTTTTTAGTTTTATTCCTTCCACCTATTTTCAGCAGTTGGGTGGGGCGTGGTGAAATATTCCGATGGTGGAATGTCCTGCTGGCGATTTGCTGAACGCAACGTTCATATGGCGTAGCTCATTCCTCAAAAGTCACCGGACATAGATACCTGACAGTCGAGTGTCGCCGCCTCCGTTTGGGGGCGTTTGCCATGTATACGAATATGTTTGGCTGCGGGGAGGTGCCCGGCCAGTAGATCGTCCGTTTTGGGATTTCTGTGAGGCCCTTGTGGGCAACGTAAACGCTTTATCGGGATTGCGGGAGTTCTGCGTGTGAGGGGGCCGTGTTGGTTGCTTCAGAACGCACGTCTCAAATCAGGGACCGACTTTGGCGAGCGATATTTGCAGACATTCTGCCGTAGCGTATGCTAACGGCGATCCCAATGTGACGCGTCGACAAACGCCTGAAAGGTCACGCCGATTGTCTGCTCAGGGGTGTGCAAGCACCTGCTGTATTCAAGATCGCATCAGGCAAGCGCTGTGCCCGTAAGAGACAGCCCAAAACAGGGTAGAGGGCAGGCCGTGACAATTTGTGGATGAGTTGAAATCCTCAACTGCTTTGAACCACCGCCAAGCTGGTCACAGCAACAGCCAGAACAGGATGGTGCCCCAAAACACAAGGGCGCATAAAATAGCCGGAAAAATCCACCAACCGTGTGGGGCTTTGGTCATTTCTTTACCTCCCGAAAGGCGCGGCGACGTCTCTTCATCCTTGCGCGCATCCCGATTGACGTTCTCGGCGCTGGGGCCAGTGCGTTGGGGATGGACGGGCACAACAGACGATTGGTGCGGCGACATTTCTCTCTCTCCTTGTATTTCTTTATAAATCGGAAACAAAAAAAGATGGTTAACAGGCGGTAAAAAAAGATTACGGCATGTAGCACTTGCAGTTTTTCAGCGCGGGTAGATTTTCGTTCACAAAAAACAACCCGAGAGTGCGTGCCTTTGTTCGCAATTCCTGTAAATATGCAAATTAGGGCATTTCAAAGGATTTTGCAGTGTCGGCGCCCGGATTTTTTCGCGGGACGGTGCGCAAGGTGATGATAAACACGTGTTCGGTTCCGCGGCTTTGCCGTGGCATTTTAAGGTATATAGGTCGTTAAAGTGCCGGTTTGAAAACACAAAACTGTGTAGCAAAAGGTGCAGTTAGGTTGCATCTGGTTGCTGTTTCCTAGCGTGTGATAATATCCGTATTTTTCCAATTATTGTTTGGAGAAAACATGCGCGGCTGAAGAAATTTCACAGGGTTTCAAGAAATTTCGACGGAATTTTGGAACATCGGTTAAAACGAAGAACCGTTTTTAGGGCACAAGCGCGCGATGTTCGTGCGAGACGCAGGGTGCGATGACCGAACAAAGATTGGACAATAACGGCGAAGGATTTCCCGTCACCGCCATGCAGATGGCGATGATTTACGAAAGTGCGGGCTCCAACCAGCCGTGGGTCAATCTGGAACAAATGGTTTTACGGTTCGATCATGGATTTCCGCAGCAGACCCAATTGATCGCGATCTGGCAAGAATTGATTGCGCGCTATGATGTGTTGCGCAGTGTGATTTCCTGGCAGAAAGTCCGCCGCCCCTTGCAGTTCACTTTGGACCACGTAGATGTCGCCTTGGATGCGCGGGATTGGTCCAAACGAAGGCCGCAATCCCATGACGCGGCCCTAAACGAATTTTTATGTGAAGACCGCGACAAAGGTCTGGATCTGCAAAACGGCCCCGGCTGGCGGTTGTCGTGGCTCCGCCGCAGCGATGAGAGCGGGTATGTCATTATCACGGCCCACCATGCGATTGTCGATGGACGCAGCATGGCACAGATCCTCGCTGATTTGCTGGCCGGATTGGAAACGGGCGCGCTGCCTGACCCGAAAGTTACGCCTAAACCGTTTCGGCAGGTCGCCACCGAAATCGCCCTGGGCGGCGAAAAGAGCACGCAGGCCAAGGCGTTTTTTGAGCACTATCTGAAAGAGTTTGAAAACAGCGGCGCATTGACCCTGCCGTGCACGCCTGCAGGTGCGGGGACCGACCCGGATATGGTGGTCGGTCGCAAGGATGCGCTAAGCGTCACAGTTGGTCCCGAGATTACCAAACCGCTTACCCAGATGGCGGCCGCCTGTGACGGCACGCTGGCGAATTTTATACAAGCGGCCTGGGGTCTTGTTTTGGCGCGCTGGCAAGGGCGCGACGATGTTACAATGGGGACGGTTCGGTCCGGGCGGTTTGCGGTTTCCGACAGTCAGAACACGGTTGGTTGTCTGATCAACACCTTGCCCCTGCGCCTGTTGATCGGGCGTGATAAAACGCTTGGAACATTGGTGAATGGTCTGCGGAAAGACATCCGCGCCATGCACCCGTTCGAACAATCACCCATCAGCGATGTCAGAACATGGGGCGGCCTTGGGGGGCACCAGCCTTTGTTTAGCACGGTGGTGATGTTCGAACGGGGCAGCATGGAATCGCTTGTATTTGATCGCTACCATGGAAATCTGCAGCCGAAAATATCTCTACATGAAGAAGGCGGCCTACCGCTGACATTAGCGGTTTATGGCGAAGAAACGCTCAAAATCGTGCTCGAATTTGACCGTCATTTAGTCACCGAAACAATCGCGCGGTCGCTGCGCGACCACCTGATCGCGCTCCTTAACGCCATGGCCCGCGCCACACCCGAGACCCTGCTAGGTGAGTTGGACATGATGTCGGGGCCGGAACGGGCCGCACTGGTGGATTTGGGGCGCCCGGAACGGGTGCTTGAAGCCTCGCCTGACGATATCATGGATCGGTTCGAAAACATGGTGCAGACGCAGCCGGATGCGGTTGCGGTGCAAAATGTGGCGGCTGAAGCGCAAAACGATGCCGGTCAACGCACCGTATCGCCGACAGAGCCCTACACTTTTGCGATGGTGGATCAACGCGCGAACGGTCTGGCCCGTCTGCTGCAGGAGCGAGGGGTTGGGGCAGGGGATATGGTTGCGATTTCCCTAGAACGCTCGGTTGATTTTATTGTCTCTGTCCTTGCAGTTTTGAAACTCGGAGCGGCATTTGTTCCAGTGGACCCGACATATCCTGCGGCCCACCAACACCACATGTTGGTCGACAGCGGTGCCAAAACAGCGCTGACGCACAATGTGGATGCAGATTTACCTGATGAGATTTCACCTGTATCGCCCGTCTGCCCCAGCGCTAAGACGTCCCCGCAGGTTGGCAACTTTGACCCGGATGCACCGGCTTATGTGATTTACACCTCAGGCTCGACCGGGGTTCCCAAAGGGGTCGTGGTCACGCGGACCAATATTGCCGCGCATTCGGCGGCAATTATCCCGACGTTTGACCTTGGACAGGCAGATCGCGTTTTGCAGTTTGCCAGCCTCTCCTTTGACGTCGCCCTTGAGGAGATCATCCCGACCCTTCTGGCGGGAGCTACCTTGGTTTTGCGCAATGAAGCCATGGCCCAGTCACCTGCGGCCTTCTTTGCTGCTTTGGAAAAACATCGCGTTACAGTCGCCAACATGCCCACAGCCTTTTGGACGGTTTTGACGCAATATTTGGTGGAGCAGGGTCGCAGCGTTCCGGATTGCCTCCGGCTTGCAATTGTCGGCGGCGAGTTGGTGAAGCCCAATGTGCTGCAGAAATGGCAACATGTCGCCCCGAACACCCGGTGGATGAACGGCTACGGTCCAACCGAGGCCACCATTACCAGCACGTTTTTTGAAGCCACCGAGATGACCGCGTGCCAAGAGGTGCCGATTGGACGGCCAACTGCCCACGCTACGGCCTATGTTGTGGCCGCCGATGGCAGCCTGTGCCCGCAGGGTGTGGAGGGGGAGCTGGCCATTGGTGGCGCGGCCGTGGCGCAGGGGTATCTGGGCCTGCCAGAACAGACGCGCGCCGCCTTTCGCCCTGATGGTTTTGCAGGAACCGGTCGTCTTTACCTGACCGGTGACCGGGCAACATGGGGGGAAGACCGCCAGTTGCGGTTCCTGGGGCGCAGCGACCGGCAGGTCAAACTGCGCGGATTTCGCATTGATCTGAGGGATGTGGAACGCGCAATGGAGGACATCCTGCCGGAGGCCGAGGTGATTGTGGACGTGATTGATCGTGACCAGCCAACGGCTCGCCTCATGGCCTGGGTCAAAGTGGATGGAACGCCGGATCTGATCGCAATCGGCCAAAACCTTCGGCACCGTTTGCCCGCGCAGATGCGCCCTGAAATCCAATACGTTGACGCATTCCACACAACAGCGGGCGGCAAGGTCGATTTGAAAGCCCTGCCACGGTCGGGCGACCACCGGGCCAAAGTTGTCAAACTCCCTGAAGGCGGAGAGACCGCGTTAGAGCGCCGGGTGCAAACCATCATGGCGCGTGTTCTGGGGGAGAAATCCATCTCAGTGACCGACGATTTCTATGATCTGGGTGGTCATTCTTTGACAGCTGTCGAACTTTTGGGGCGGATTGAGACCGAGACCGGTGCGCAGTTGGGTATTATGGATCTAAAAGAAAACCCCACTGCACGTGGTCTTGCCCGCATTCTGGAGACCGGCAGCAGCGCGCCGAAACACATTGTTCCAATCCAGCCCAAGGGCAATCGACCGCCGTTGTTTGCGGTTCATGTTCTGGGCAAGGAGGAGTGTTATTTCCGCCCCTTGGCGCGTCATCTTGGGGAAAACCAACCCATGCTTGGCGTGTCTGTTGGTGCTTTGGATGAAAATACACCCACCGGCATTGAATTCACAGCGCGGCGTTATGTGCTGGATATCATGGAATATTACCCGGAAGGGCCGATCAATCTTATGTCGGTTTCGCTTGGCTCATATGTGGCATTCGAGATGGCGCGTCAGTTTCGAGCTGCCGGGCGAGACGTTGCCTTTTTTGCCATGTTCGATGCGACAGGCCCCGGAGGGCGGTTGGAGCAGTCAGGCCTCGCTCGGCTAAAATCGCATTTCCGCCAGGCGCGTCATTTAGGTTTGGCGCTACCGCGTCATATCCTAAGCCGCAGGTTGGATAACGTCCGCTATGCCCAGGCGCGCCGCCGGGCGCAAAAGGCTGCAGCGCAAGGCAACGGTCAGACGCCAACCTCCGTGTCCAGGTTGGTCGCGTTGAATGAATTGGCCGTCGCTTCCTATGAGCCACGCCCCATTGATGTGCCGCTGACGATCTTTCGTGCGCAAGACAATTTCTTTGACAGCGCAGCGGGCATCAAAAGCGGGCTGGGCTGGGCGCCCGTCGCCGAAAGCGGCTTTACTGTCATCGACGCCGCGGGTGGCCATCTCAGCATGTTGGAAGAGCCGCATGTGACAACACTTGCGCTGCAGTTCACCGGTTTTTTGGAACTACAACAGCGCATGCTTTTGGAACGCACCCGGAAAAGGCTACTGGACGCATCCACCGCGACAGCGTCGAATTCCGCAAAACAAAACGGCGCGTGATCGCATAAGCGCCGGTCAGCGGGGCGCGAATTCGGGCGTTTGCATCCAGGTGGGAACTGTATCCGTGATTGCCTCATTGCGGGCAACCGGGGCGTCGAAATCAAATCCGCGCAGCAGTCGGAACAACATGCGGCGGCGCAACACCAATTCCTGAATATCCAACGCGACGTCCAGCGTGGTTTGTGTGAACCCATTCAGCGCGCGGCCTGTGGCAATTTGCATGTCCCATCTCCCCAGATGCAAGTGGAGGTTAAACGCTAGGCCGACAAAATGGCAAAAATCGGGAAAGGAGGGGGCGCTGCGCGAGAGTCTGAAGACTTGGTTAATGTGGGGTAACCGATGTGCGATCCGGAAAAATGACGGTTTTATCCATTGTGAGCCTTACAAATGGGCAATGCCTCTTGCGCCGGACGTGCGGGACACATAGAACGCCACAAATTGTCTGTGGGCTGCGTCTGCGCGCATGCCCCGAATCTCTTATGGGGAATACGATGCAGGTCACCGAGACACTGAACGAAGGTTTGAAACGCGGCTACGCAATCACCATCACGGCAGCTGAGCTGGACGCGAAAGTGAATGAAAAGCTGGTCGAGGCACAGCCCGAAGTCGAAATGAAAGGCTTCCGCAAAGGCAAAGTGCCTATGGCTCTGCTGAAAAAGCAGTTCGGCGAGCGCCTGATGGGCGAAGCGATGCAGGAAACTGTTGATGGTGCGATGAACAAGCACTTTGAAGACAGCGGCGACCGCCCTGCGCTGCAGCCCGACGTCAAAATGACCAATGAAGATTGGAAAGAAGGCGACGACGTCAATGTTGAGATGACCTATGAGGCGCTCCCAGCAATTCCTGACGTTGATTTCTCGGGCGTTGAGCTGGAGAAACTTGTTGTCAAAGCTGACGAAGCTGGCGTTGCCGAAGCTCTGGAAAACCTGGCCTCGACCGCAACCGATTTCGAAGCGCGTGAAGACGGTGCTGCAGCAGAAGACGGCGACCAAGTTGTCATCGACTTCCTGGGCAAAGTTGATGGCGAAGCCTTTGAAGGCGGCGCAGGCGATGATTACCCGCTGACACTGGGCTCCAACTCCTTCATCCCTGGTTTTGAAGAGCAGCTGGTTGGCACCAAAGCTGGTGAAGAAAAAGACGTAAACGTCTCTTTCCCAGAAGAGTACGGTGCAGAGCACCTGGCGGGCAAAGCGGCTGTCTTCACCTGTAAGGTAAAAGAAGTCAAAGCGCCCAAAGCAGCGGAAGTGAATGACGAGCTGGCCAAGAAATTTGGTGCAGAAGATCTGGAAGCCCTGAAGGGTCAGATCGCTGAGCGTCTGGAAGCTGAATATGTTGGCGCGTCCCGCGCTGTTATGAAGCGTGGCCTGCTGGACCAACTGGATGGTCTGGTGTCTTTCGACCTGCCACCGTCGCTGGTTGAAGCAGAAGCCAAGCAAATCGCACACCAACTGTGGCACGAAGAAAACCCCGAAGTGGAAGGTCACGACCACCCGGAAATCGAAGCAACAGAAGAGCACAACACTCTGGCTGAGCGTCGCGTCCGTCTGGGTCTGCTGCTGGCCGAGCTGGGTCAAAAGGCCGAAGTTGAAGTCTCTGACGCAGAGATGACGCAAGCGATCATGAACCAAGCGCGCCAGTATCCTGGCCAAGAGCGTCAGTTCTTTGAGTTTGTTCAACAGAACCCACAGATGCAGCAACAGCTGCGCGCGCCTCTGTTCGAAGACAAAGTTGTCGACCACATCGTTGAGCAGGCAAACGTCTCGGAAAAAGAAGTTTCCAAAGACGATCTGCAAAAAGCGGTTGAGGCTCTGGACGAAGAGTAATCTTTGCCCAAGCATTTTGAATAAAGAAGGCCGCCCTACGTGGGCGGCCTTTTTTGTACCGGGTATTTGGAGGTGCGTGTTGGGAGCGCCGGGGGGGCTCCCGCCAACCTGAAGATCCTCGAACACGAGGATCGCAGGCTGTTGGGCGTGGCAGCGCGCAAGCGCGCTGCGGTGGCGTATTTGAAGACCGGTGTAGATCGAGCGTTATTGGAGTGCGTGCCAGACCTGTTTGGGCAGCTGTTGTCGGGCGAGGGGGCCATAAGCGGTCTGTGGCGACTGCTGTGTCAGGTTGGGAAACAGGCTCAGTATCTCACGTTGGGCGTCAGGGCTGAGCGCGTCAAACCCTTGTTCGCCGGGATAAAAGCTTTCACTCAACGCGCCTTCGGCCCAGATCATTTCATGGCGGTCAAACATCAGGTGATAATAGGTGACTGAGCCACCGGGGTCGTGTGTGATGTTGTGGCCGTTGACCATATGACAGGCGGGGACCAGTGCCTGAGCCTCACCGAGACAGAGCTCCAGCGCGCTGCCTTGAACGAGCATTCGGTGCTGCGGAGAAACCCGCAGAGGGCGGTTGTTGCCAAGGGTGCCAGAGGCAAACCGGATCGGCGCAAGCACGCCACGGGCGGCAACGGTTGAACTGCCAATCCAGCGAATGCTTTGCAGCCCATGATCTAGCGTCATCACACGGTCACCGCGGGTCAGGTGTTGGATCGGGACGTCCCCGTGTTCGGCGCGTATTTTGGTGCCTTCGGTAAAACAGGTGACCATTTCCATATCGACACGCGATGAGATCAGGCCGACATATTCGTCACCAACAACGGAATCGAGGGAGATGGATTGGATCATCTTCGCTTCGAGCGCGGCTTGGTCAGAATTGTCACTGAACTCGGGCGTTAGATAGGATTCACCATTTGCATCCTGCGCGACCACGGCGGTGATATTGGCCGTCGTGCCGTCTGTATAGGTAATTGTGGCGTCATAGACCGCAACGCCGTCAAACGTTTGCGCATCACCGCCATTGATCGAGAACTCATCTGAATCGCGATCATTGTTCATGTCATACGTGCGGTCGCTCCCGCCCATCTGGCTCCAGGTCGCGGTGCTGCCCGCCAGCGGATCATCGGCCGACCCGAATTCTAGCCCGACCAGATCATTCGCGCTCTCGGCAACCCAGTTGCCTTCTTCGGAGTCGATGTCAGGTAGGTTGCCAAGATAGATAACTTGAAATGTCGTAGCCATGAGGAGGACGGTTTTCTGCCGGTGCAAAGTTGGTATATTCCCGTAACATTGCTGGCAGTGGTTACGAAAGTTTTACGGAAACCCTCACGAGTGCGTTATGCGTCAATTTGGCTATCCTATTAATTATATTGAATAAAAAATACGTCCCATCATACCCTTGAAAGTCAATTAAAATGCGATCCACGAGGAAATACGACACGTTCTGCGGCATTTCCACCGCGTGAACCGCATGTGTGACAATGGCGTCGCATTAAGCAAAACGCTATGGGCGCAGGCCAGTTTCCTGTAACAACCCGCGGCGCTTGGCCTCGTAGTAGTAGCCGCGCGAGTAGTGTTTCACAGCTGTATCCTGGCTGCCGTCCGACAAAAGCCAGGCGCCGCGCAGGTATTTCACCGCAAACTCCAAATTGGTGTCGGCATCCAACAAATCCTGCGGCTGACCTTTGAACCCCATGGAGCGCGCCGTTGCAGGCAAGATTTGCAACAGGCCGTAATAGGGCCGGTTTATGGCCCAGGGGCGGTGGGTGCTTTCCCGAATGGCAAGACGGTGAACCAGACTGCGCGGCACCTCGTAATGGTCGGCCCAGAAATTGATCTTCTGCCGCAATTCCGGTGTTTCATTGGGAAACAGAGGTGGGTCATAGACCACAGGGGCTGCCACGGGGTCTGAGGCGCTGCAAGCGGCCACAAGAGCCGTACAGCCAAAGCAGGCCAAGAGATTGCGTCGGTCCATTGATATGTCCTTTGTGTCAAACCGGCAGTGAGCAGCAGTGTGCAACAATCGCATCCTGCGCCAAGAGAAGAGTTCTGTCTGCGCGATCCCCCGCGCATTCATGCGCAGGTTCTCGCAAATTTTACAGACTAAGAAATTGTTAAGAGAGGGGAATTTCTGCAATTTGGTTGCGAAGTTGGAGGCGCTTCCCCCCATCGGCACGGTTGGGCTTATTGCCTCTTGCCTGACCGAGACAGAGAAGAGAGAGCCGGATCTGTTTCCCTCATATCTTGGCTCTCTCTTTTCCTATCTGGGCAGGGCTTAACCGACCACCGGGTGTCCTTTGTTTTGCATGCAGCGCACGGTCATGTCGCGTTTGCCGTCTTGGCGGTCGACCTCTCCCTCCAAGGCGCCCAACCCGGCTCCCAGTGCTGCACCGACCAATGCACCTTCGAGATTATTATCGGCGTCAATTGCACCGGCAACGGCGCCAATGACTGCGCCGGTTTGGGCGCCTCTGCTGACAAGGTGGGTGTCGATCTGCGCAATCTGGGCCTGACATTCGGCCAGGTCTGTGTGGTAAAATGCGTTGGCAGGCCCCGTCAGATGTAATGTGTCATCGTTTGGTGACAAACCGCAGGCCGCAAGATGTGCGAGGCCAAACGCGGCCAGGGCGTGTTGAACTTTAACAGGCATATCAGTTCCTTAGCGTTTGAAGTGTAACGATGCCCATTTGCAAATGATCGTTGTGCTTCAAGTAACCGACGCATGAGGGACTGTAACTCATCAAATTTGCATGCTGCTGATGCAGAGGTTTTGAACAGGGCGTACGCAGGCCCACACGTGGGTATGGACCTGCGCCCAACTCCGTTCTGAAGTTGTCCTCCACACGGTGGGGACCCGTCTGGAAGATAGGTCACCGGCGTCAGCCGATGGTTGAACCCGTCGGCGCTCCAATACGGGCGCTGGCCCGACAGAGCATCGGCGGGCCCAGATGGTAATTTTTATCCATCTAAAGTTGAATTTGGGCCCCATCCCTTAAAATAGAACCGGCACTAAGCAGCGCGCCGGTCACTTTTTTTCTAGGCTTTACGGTTTCAGCTGCCTTTGCGGCGACGTAGCATGCCAAAGCCAGCCAAGCCGCCCAGGAACAGCAGGCCAGAGGCGGGCAGGGGCACGGGGGCTATGTCGGTGAATTCGTTCACGACGATTTCGCCCAAGAAGAAGCCCGGGAATCCGTCGGTCGGAGTTGTGAAGAAATTCCGCAGGGTGATTGAGTCCAGCTCGACCTCGGCAAAATCGGTGCCGGCAAAATCAAAGCGCTCGTTAATCTGGGTGCCGGATCGACCAATGGATCCAAACCCTTCCGCAGACAGCGAGGTCACAAAATCGCCGCCACCGCCCACGGCTGTCAGTTCCAACAATGAGCCAGGAATTCTATTGGTGTCGCCCACCCCTTGACCGATGAGGAATTCAATTGAGTCAATCCGAACGGCGCGATCGAAGTAGAGGGTGATCGATGCGTTTTCCACGACGTTACGTCCGAAAAACGACTGTGTGCCCGCGCGCTCATCTGGCAACAGGCCATCGTTCAAAATTCCGCCGCCGCCGACGTAATCCACCAGGCCGGGAATGCCTTCGGCGGAACCACGCAAGGTGCCATCATATGAATCCTCGGGCGCCTGGTTGACGTTAAGGAGATCATAACCAGTGATGGTGACGGCCTGCGCGCTTGTGGCCAGGCCGAAGGCGAGCAGGCTAGATAAAATGTTGAATTTTAAAGACATAAATAGCTCCAATGTATGCAGTGTGTGGAAAATCGATTAACATTTGACACGCTGCAACAGTAGAAGTGACCGCTCCTCAAGATGTGAACAGACCACCTGCAATCAATCCGTGATTGCGCGAGGGATTGTGTCGAGCACGGCAACAGTCGTCGGGAAGTTTTGTTATTGTCAGCCGCTGAAGAATGCAGGGGCAGACACAGACAAAGGCCGCCCACAGGGGACGGCCTTTGCAAAACAGTTTAGAGGAAACGAAAGCTTAGCTTTCGGTCTCTTCCGCTGGTGCTTCGTCTGCAACCGGTGCGTCGTCATCATCAGATGCGGCGCTGCCGATGTCGTCAAACAGTTCAGCGATTTCGAATTCCGCAGCGGCTTCCTCTTCGGCGGCCAACTCTTGGATCGATTTGCCCGAGGCTTGCAGTTCGGCTTCTTCTTCCGACCGCGCCACGTTCATTTTGATCTCAACGGAAACTTCCGGGTGCAGGTTCACAGCAAGAGAGTGCAGGCCCAGCTCTTTGATCGGGTTGATCAGAGCGACCTGTTTCTTGTCTACGGTGAAACCAGCTGCAGTTGCGGCTTCGGCGGCGTCACGTGGAGTAACGGAGCCATAAAGCGCGCCTGCGTCGGAAGCAGAGCGAATCACGATGAACTGCTGGCCGTCCAGCTTTTCACCCAGGGCTTCTGCTTCTTTCTTGGTCTCCAGGTTGCGCGCTTCAAGCTGCGCTTTCTGGGCTTCGAAAGAGGCCAGGTTCGCTTCAGAAGCGGTTTTGGCCTTGCCTTGCGGCAGCAGGTAGTTGCGTGCAAAGCCAGGCTTTACGTCAACAACTTCACCCATTTGGCCAAGTTTGGCCACACGTTCCAGAAGGATAACTTGCATATCAGTCTCTCCTTACTTCACGGCGTAGGGCAGCAGCGCCAGGAAACGGGCACGTTTGATTGCGCGGGCCAGTTCACGTTGTTTCTTGGCAGAAACAGCAGTGATACGGGACGGCACGATCTTGCCACGCTCGGAAATATAGCGCTGCAGAAGACGAGTGTCTTTATAGTCGATTTTCGGCGCATTGTCGCCCGAGAACGGGCATACTTTGCGACGGCGGAAAAACGGTTTGGCTGCCATGGTTTAGCGTCCTTTTCTCAAGCTAAGATCAGCGGCGCTCGCGACGGTTGTCGCGTTCGTCACGTTTCTGCATTTGAACCGACGGGCCTTCGGCGTGCTCTTCGACCTTGATGGTCAGAACGCGCATAACGTCGTCGTGCAGGCGCATCAGGCGTTCCATTTCCTGGATCGCTGGCGCAGGTGCATCAGACTTCAGGAAGGCATAGTGGCCCTTGCGGTTTTTGTTGATCTTATAGGCCATGGTCTTCACGCCCCAGTACTCGCTGTCGACAATGGAACCACCATTGTCGGACAAAACAGCACCGAAGTGTTCGATAAGGCCTTCAGCTTGCGTGTTGGACAGGTCCTGACGCGCAATCATAACATGCTCATAAAGGGGCATGTGAGCTCCTGTTTCTTTCAAGGCGCATTTCAAAGGTAGGGCAGATGACCTTCCGCGGCCCCACCACGAGAGTCTGCGCGGATCGAAAAGTGATGCGGAAGGAGTGCCTCATATACAGGGTTCTCCGGTTTTCGCAAGGTGCATTGGGATGGTCCTTATGTTCTGCCCAATCCTTTGCGATTTCTCACCACGTCTCAGCCCAAATTGCGCCGCAATTGAAGGCGAGAAAGGCTTTAACGAAGGGTTAATGGCACACGGCGGCACATGTCCATCGATGCCATGCGGGCTCATAGAAGGGAGTGGACAATGACAATGGCGGATCTGCCTGACGGGCGTATGCAAGCTGCACAATTCTCCATGGCGCGCGCAAATGCGATGCGCGACGCGGCGCAGTCTGAAATGTCTTCTGTTCAACCGACTGATCGCGGGCCTGTGCGGTCGATGGCGACGCTTGGGTTTGCATTGCGCTGCGTTCAGGGCGCGGGGTTGCTGATCAGTACCAGTGGCGGGGCCGTTTTGGCATATGGGGTGACGTTGTCGCCCGGTTCGCTACTGACGTTTGCGGTGACAAGCGGTTTGATGGTTCTATTGGGCTGGTTGCTATTCAGCCGGGCCGAAGAATGGTTCAGCCCCGAGGTCTGTTTTGACCCCGACGCCCGCGAACTCCGACTGGTGCGCCGCAACCGCAGCGGTCAAGATGAGCTTTTGCTGCGGCGCTCCTTTGACAGCTTGGGCGGCGTGTGTCTTGAGGCGAAATGCCTGCGCGTGGTTGATCGCGACGGCGCGGCTTTGGCCGAATTGCCGATCCCTGACCGCAAAGCGCGCGCCCTTTTGCGCGATCGCCTGTCAGGGCATTTGCCGATCTTGTCGTAACACCCATTGATACCGAGGTTTCAGAAGGGAGGGCGCTGTCAGCGTGCCTCCCGTTTTGTTTGCAGCTCCGGATGAGGCGGTTAAGATGTGCTGGTTTTTGGTGAGTGAATGCAGGGGATGGCATAGTGGAACAGACGGGTACGCTTGGGACGATGATCACAGCAGTCCAGAACGCTGGGGCGCGGATGGAGGAGGATTTTGCAACACTCCAGAACCGTCACGTCACCGCCGCGGAACTTGTCGGATTTGTCGAGGCCGCAGATCAACGCTGCGCTCAGGACTTGCAGGACACATTCGCCACCGCGCAACCAACCTATGGGATGTTGATAGAGGGCCGCGACGCGGTTCCTGGCACAGACGGTGCGCATCGTTGGATCGTCGACCCGATGGATGGGACCGGCAATTTTCTGCGCGGTCTGGCGCATTGGGCGATTTCGGTCGCGCTAGAACACAACGGTGAGATCGTCGCGGGCGTGGTCTATGATCCAGTCCGCAAGGATCTATTTGTCGCGGAACGCGGCAGTGGTGCTTGGCTGAATGGCGATATTCGTCTGCATACTTCTGGTAAGAGCCGTTTAAGTGAGGCGATGCTGTCCACTGGCATGCCGCCCGGTGGGTCGCAGGCGTTACCACAGGCGCTTTCCCAGTATCAAAACGTTCTGACGGCCAGCGCCGGGGTGCGCCAATTGGGTGCTGCAGCCCTTGACCTTGCCTATGTCGCAGCCGGGCGCCTTGACGGGTATTGGAACCGCCATTTGGATCCCTGGCATTTTGCGGCCGGTCAGATCCTGATCGAGGAGGCACGCGGGCGTGTCGCTGCGTTGCAGCCCGAAACCGGCGGCCCAGAAAAGGCGGGACTGGGAAAGGCGGGACTGGGAGAGGCGGGACTGGTGGGCATTGCGGCAGACCTTTACCCGGGGTTTATGACCGCGCTGACCACGCTTAACGAAAGATAAGACCCGGCCAAAAACACCAGCCAAGCGGCCGGTTTCGACACTTCCAATCCTGTACTCGGACTTATGTGCCTTTTGTGCGGAACCTTTGTTTATCAACACACAGTGATTGTTAGAAAAAACAGCTTCCCTTTTTACGGGAACTCGGCATCTTGCCGAGACAGAAATTGATCTCAATGGAGCCATCCCATGAAACGCATTTTGACCGCAGCCGCTTTGATCGCCGCAGGCGCAACCGCAGCTGTCGCTGCACCCGAGAAATATGTCTTGGATCCCGGTCACAGCAACATCCTGTTCTCTTTTGACCATTTGGGTTTTTCCACCGTTTACGGCATGTTCTCAGGCTTTGAAGGCGAGATCATGTTTGACCAGGAAGATGTTGCCAATTCTTCCGTATCGATCGAATTCCCAGTGACAACCATGCTGACCGGCTGGGAAGCGCGCTTTAATCACTTTATGGCGGACGACTTCTTTAATGCCGCTGAAAACGCAAATGTCACATTTGTATCCACCAACATCCAAGTGACCGGTCAAGACACTGCACTGATCACCGGCGATCTGACCATGAACGGCGTGACAAAATCTGTTGTTCTGCATGCTGAGATGAACGGCAAAACAGACGCGCACCCCTTCTCCAATGGTCCATGGGCTGGTTTCAACGCCACCACGACCCTGCTGCGGACTGATTTTGGTCTGGGTAAGAACGTCCCGTTCGTCACCGACGAAATTCCGGTTGTGATCTCGATCGAGGCCGGTAAGGCCAAGTAATCGCACAACCTGCGCAAATGAATATCCCGCCGTCCCATACTGGGGCGGCGATTTTTGTTTCAGCGCGTGTAGGTTACGACCAGTTTTCCGCCTCGACCTCTGCCCAACCTGGAAAAACTGCAGGCTGGTCTTTGTCCGCTTTGGTTGCGCGCAACATGTCCAGACTGCGTTCCAGCTGTGCATCGGTCATGTCGCGGGCAATGACGACCACGCGCGAGGTGGTGTTGCCTTTGGGCCAATTCTTCAAGGGGACCGGCAGGTCAAAAATATGCTGCACCCCGTGAAAGACAAAGGGATGCTCCATGTCCTTTAGGAACACGATCCCCTTGACCCGCAACAGATTGCGCCCCTTGAGCGCCACAAGCGTGTCGAGCCATTTGTCAAAAACTGTATCATCCAACGGGTCGTCCAGCGTGATGGAGGCGGTGGCGATCCGCGCGTCATGGGCTGAGATGCTCTGAGTTTTGGGCTGAACGTTAAACCCTGAGAGATTGGCAAAAGGGTCTGCGGTTGGCGCTGGTTCTGGCTCCCGCGACATCCAGGTCAATGCGTTTTGGGTGGTGGCATCGCGGCGCATGCCCGAAAGCGCCCACAACATCGACGGATCCTCGACAGCGGCCCCCACGTTAACCATACGCGCGGTCGGGTTCAGGGCCTCCAAACGTTTGCGCAGGCCGCGAATGTCTTCGGGATTGGCGAGATCAGTTTTGGTGAGCAGAACCAGATCTGCAGTCGCGACTTGGGATACGGCCTCAAACTGGGCGTCCAAGGTCTTTTGCCCGTTTATCGCATCAACCAGCGTCACGATCCCGTCCAAATAGGCGACGCTGGACAGCGTCCGGTCCACCAGCATGGTTTGTTGGATCGGAACCGGATCGGCCAGGCCGGTGGTCTCGATTACAATACGCTCAAAATCCAATTCCCCCGCATCGCGCCGTTGGATCAGGTTCAAAAGCGTCTCAGCCAGATCGCCCCGGATCGAACAGCAGATACAGCCCGACGACAACAGGACCACTTCTTCGCCGGTGGCCTCGATCAGGTCGTGATCCAGGCCAACCTCGCCGAATTCATTCACAACCACCGCGATCCGGCCGGATGCGCCGTCCGAGAGGATTTTGTTCAATAGGGTCGATTTGCCGGCCCCCAGAAATCCGGTGAGGAGTGTTACGGGTAAACGGGTCTCGGTCATGTAAGCTCCTGTCGCCCTATGGGCCGCCGTAAAAGCGCTGTTCTATGTTGTGATCCGCGATCGCAAGACCATCCGGATAATGCCTGTTTAGGAAGGTGATATGATATAACATAAGGGCATGCAACGTCATTTGCCGCCGCCGCAGCCGGGGGGAGGCATCCGCAACCGAATTGAGCAATGGACTTAAAGTTGATTAAAATTCGACGCTATTTTTGAAACGAATAAAACCAAATTTTCATATGTGTTACAGCACCCTGCGCTGAGTGCGCGACGGAGTTGTTTATGAGTGTGGATGCAAAAATTATTGGACATTGGAGCTTTGACGATGGCTCCGATCCGTTAAACGATACTTCAACGAACGACAATGATGCGCTGCTTCAGGGCGATGCGTCCGTCACAGGCGGGGTGTTGGAATTGGATGGCAGCGGCGATTACGCTGAGATCCCGGCCAGCACCGAGTATGAGATTGATCATGCGACGATCGAGATGACGTTTTCTGTCGACAGTATCGGCAGCAAGCAAACCATCGTTTCACGGGATTCATCCGGCTATGACAACGGTGGGCATTTCACCGTCCGTGTCGAAGAGGATGGCTCACTATGGATTAGACACCAGTCTGACAGTGACAGCTACTATATCAAACCGTCAGGCCTCACGATTACACCAGGACAAGAATACACGCTGACCTACAGCTTTGGCCCGGACAATGGGATGGAGCTGTATGTTGACGGTGTTTTGGTTGGAACAAACACCGATCCCGTGACCGATGGGGCGGATATCTCGCTTGGTGGTAACAGCGAACCGTGGACTTTGGGCGCAAGCCAATGGAAAAGCGGCGACGGCGTTGCGGATAATCTAGAGCACTATTTGGATGGTACAGTCAGCGATTTTACCATCTACCAAGGCGAGCTCACGCCCGACGAAACTGCCAAACTTAACGACCAGGTGGATGGAACTGCCGGCGCAGATTCGATGTCGCTGGGCTACACGGATGCGGACGGGGATCAGATCACAACAGGGGATGATCTGATCCTTGGTGGAGCAGGCTCGGATACGATTGACGGGGACGCGGGCAACGACACGATCGTGGGCGGGGCGGGTGATGACACGCTGACGGGCGGCGACGGAGAAGATGTCTTTTCCTTCGAGGATAACTTTGGCAATGATGCCATTACTGACTTTGATATGTCTGATGGCGACGGCAATGGTTTTACGGCCGACCAATTGGATGTCTCTGATCTGACTGGCGGAACCGGGACAGATGGCGCGGTGTTGGCGTGGGACGTTTCGGTGTCCGATGATGGCGGCGGCAATGCAGTTATCTCTTTTCCGGACGGCGAAACCGTAACGTTGAAAGGTGTCGATCCGGCGCAGCTGTCAACCACGGCACAGCTCAACTCAATTGGCATTCCCTGTTACACACCCGGTGCGCGGATCTTGACCGCCAAGGGCGAGAAACCCGTCGAAGACCTGCGCCCAGGTGATTTGGTTCAAACTCTAGACGCAGGTCTGATGCCGGTGCTTTGGGTCAATCAGCAGAGCGTGGATCGCAAGGTGTTAAATGCAAGCCCAAGCCAACGCCCCATTCGTTTGGCGCCCGGCGCCCTGGGCAATCGGACATCCCTTTTGGTTTCTCCGCAGCATGGGTTTTTATGCGACGACATTCTGGTGCGGGCCAAACATCTGGCGGCCTGTGGGTATTTGGGAATTACCGTCGCCGATGATGTGCAAGAGGTGAGCTACATTCATTTTCTGTTGCCGCAACACGGCATCGTTCAGGTCGATGGTATCTGGTCCGAAAGCATGTACCCCGGCCCTGTTGCGCTTGTGGGTTTGACGGGGCCGGCCCGCTTGTCGTTGATTGCGGCCTATCCGGAATTGGCGACGGCGTTCCAGTTCCACGAGGACAAGAAACGCATGCGGGTTGAAATCACGCGGCGCTATGGCCCGCCGGCACGCCGTTACGCCAGATTGCGCGATCTCTGTCAGACTGGCTTGCCAATTGAATTCGGCGGGCCTGTTGCCTTTATGGCGCCACAACCGATTGCGGATTTTAGGCCGTCTTTCACTGGGTGAGAAAGCCACGCCAAAGCGCGGCTTTCTGATGTTTGGTGATCAGTGGGTCTGCGCGCCTCAATCGCCGGCAGCGCGTCTGGCGGTCAGATTGACCATGATCTCAACTGTGAATCCCACAGTCGTCTCATTCTGTTGTGCAAGCCCCACATCATAGTCGAGCCGTTGCAGGCTGGAGGCACCAACCATCGTCGCTGTGTCCCCATCAATGTCCAGATCAAAGGGCAGGGTAAACGGCTGTGTCTTATCGCGAATGGTCAGCGTGCCTACGGCCTGAAAACCACTGTCCAGTTTCTCGATACCAGCGTTGAAAACCGCTTTTGGGAAGGTCGACGCGTTGAAGTAATCAGACCCCAAAGCCTGCGTGGTGACCGACCCAAGACTGAGCGAGGTGATGTCTATGGTGACGGTCACGGTGCCGGCCGGGCCGGGTTCTGCGGGGTCTTCAAAAGTAATGTCCGCAGACCAGTCGGCAAACCCACCGTCAACCGTGCTGCCCCCTTGAAGGACCGCGATGCCAAGAGTGCCGCTTTCCACCGTCCAATTGTCCGGCCCCTTGGCGGTGTCCTCTGCGGTATGCTCTGGTTGGTTGGTCACGTTGTGGTCATGTTCGCCATGGTCATGGGCGGCGTGGTCGTGAGCACCGTGATCATGGGCGTGGTTGTCGACTGAGGCCTGTTCCTGAACCGATTTGGGGCCGTGGTCGTGATCGTGACCGGCAAAGGCTCCGATGCTACGGCCAACGCCTACGACGGCAAGCAAAGTAACGAAAGCAAGCGCCAAAGGTTTCAGATCACGGGATTGTTCCGGCGGTGTTGGCAGCGCGCCACTGCGCGGCAGCATGCGCATCAACGTGGAATCCTTGTCGATGATATGATGTTTCAACGCACCGGCCACATGCAGACCCACCACGCCAAACAGGGTCCAGACAAACAGCCAATGCACCCCGGCAGCGATTTCAGCCAGCGTATGGGATTGGGGCACAAAGGGCAGACCCTGACCAAAGGGCCACCAGATTGGCGCATATCCCACTTCGGAGGCGTGCATGATCCAACCGGATAAAGGCACCAGCAACATCAAGGCATACAGCAGCCAATGCACGGCCTCGGCGACCAGTGCTTCGCCTTTAGTGTCGGGATGCAATAGCCCCGGTTTTTCCTGGGTGATCGCCCAAAGGATGCGCAGAAGGGCCGTGAAAAAAGCGGTCACGCCAAGGGTTTTGTGAAGGGAAAACAACAGCGTGGCGCGCGAAATGATGCCCGCGTCCCCGTCAAAGTCAGCGGCGTTGATCTGATGGGCCAGCTCGTTGGCAAAATAGCCAACCGGGAAGGCTGTGAAAATCAGCAGAACCGTGGCCCAGTGAAAACTCTTGGCGACGGATCCGTAGCGGGAGAATGAATTGGTCAGCGACACAGGCGAAAGTTCCTTTTGGCAAACGGGCGTATTACGTGGTCTGTGACCTACATTTCACGCCTGTTCTGTGATGTGAATTACCCAATTCTGCACGATTGACCTGCGTCAGACGCGGGCATTGCTTGTGCCGGGCTTAAAGCGCATGTAAATCAGGCAAAATGGCAAAAAACGACGAGGTCTTTTGATGACAATCGCATTTGTGTTTCCGGGACAGGGTGCCCAGACCATCGGTATGGGGCGCGCACTGGCAGAGGCCTACCCGGCAGCCAAAGCCGTCTTTGACGAGGTGGACGCCGCCTTGGGTGAAAGCCTGAGCCAGCTGATCTGGGAAGGCGACATTGAAACGCTGACCCTGACACAAAACGCGCAACCGGCCCTGATGGCGACCTCGCTGGCGGCGATGCGTGCGCTCGAAGCCGAAGGTGTTGGCATCGATAAGGCTTCGTTTGTTGCGGGACATTCGCTGGGTGAGTATTCCGCGCTGGCGGCGGCTGGTGCGATTTCTGTGGGGGATACCGCGCGCCTGCTGCGCACCCGGGGTCAGGCGATGCAAAGCGCTGTTCCCGTGGGCGAAGGCGCCATGGCTGCGATCCTCGGTCTCGATCTGGAGGCGGTTCGCGCTGTTGCTGATGAGGCCGCGCAGGGAGATGTCTGTCAGGCTGCCAATGACAATGACCCAACCCAGGTTGTGGTGTCCGGTTCCAAGGCCGCTGTGGAACGTGCGGCCGAGATCGCCAAAGAAAAAGGCGCAAAACGCGCGGTGATGCTGCCGGTCTCCGCACCTTTCCACTGTGCCCTGATGCAGCCCGCCGCTGATGTCATGGCCGAAGCGCTGGCCAGTGTCGATATCAAATCCCCCGCCGTGGCGTTGATTGCCAATGTGCGCGCCGATGCGGTGACCGACCCGGATGAAATCCGCCAATTGCTGGTAGAGCAGGTGACAGGTTCCGTGCGCTGGCGCGAAAGCGTGCAAGCGATGGCCGCCAAAGGCGTGACCGAATTCTGGGAAATCGGCGCAGGCAAGGCTTTGTCCGGCATGATCCGCAAGATCGACCGCAGCCTGGTGTCCAAGCAAGTGGGCACGCCTGAAAACGTCACAGCCATCCTTGGCGCGTAACTAAATTCCCCAAGGGCAGCTGCGGCAGGACCAGCGGCGCCCATTTGTGAGATAGAGGAAATCATATGTTTGATCTGACTGGCAAAAATGCCCTGATCACCGGCGCATCTGGTGGCATCGGTGGCGATATCGCGCGCAGCCTACACGCAGCGGGTGCAACCGTTGCGCTTTCTGGCACCCGCGAGGGCCCGCTGTCCGAATTGGCAGCTGAGCTTGGCGAACGTGCCCATGTTCTGACCTGCAACCTGTCTGACGCCGAGGCGGTTGAGGCGCTGCCAAAACAAGCGGCTGAGGCGATGGGTTCGGTTGATATTCTGGTCAATAACGCAGGCATCACCCGCGACAACCTGTTCATGCGTATGAAGGATGAGGAATGGCAGAGCGTTCTGGACGTGAACCTGACCTCTACCATGCGTCTGTGCCGTGGCGTTCTGCGCGGCATGATGAAGGCACGCTGGGGCCGCATCATCAATATTTCATCCGTAGTGGGCGCAACGGGCAACCCCGGTCAGGGCAACTATGCCGCCTCCAAGGCGGGCATGGTGGGCATGTCCAAATCGCTGGCTTACGAGGTTGCCAATCGCGGCATCACGGTGAACGCTGTGGCACCTGGTTTCATTGCAACCGCAATGACCGAGAAGCTTAACGACAAGCAGAAAGAGGGCATTCTGACCCAAATTCCCGCCGGTCGCATGGGCGCCAGCCAGGAGATCGCCTCGGCTGTTTTGTACCTGGCCTCACAAGAGGCAGGTTACACCACGGGCACCACGCTGCACGTCAACGGCGGCATGGCTATGCTCTGATTGGGAATTTGTCGGGGCAGGGCTTGCTTTAGCCCCGACAGACGCCCATCTTGCGCCAGACGTCACGTCGTCTTCTTCCCTGTAAGATTAACGATGTGAAAACGTTTGCGTCGGCTACAGTCTGTGTTATAGGGCGGCGCATATTCGTGCCCGCATGTGCATCTGTACAGTGCGGGTCTCCTCCTATAAGGGGGAGCCAACCGCCCAGATCGGGCAATAAACGCCACCCCGATCGGGCAACGGCAAAACCGGGCATCTGCCCTGAAAAAAATGAGGAAATGACATGAGCGACGTCGCAGATCGTGTTAAAAAGATCGTTGTAGAGCACCTGGGTGTTGAAGAAGAAAAAGTAACCGAGAACGCATCGTTCATCGACGACCTGGGCGCAGACAGCCTGGACACCGTTGAGCTGGTTATGGCCTTCGAAGAAGAGTTCGGCATCGAGATCCCTGATGATGCGGCCGAGACCATCCAGACTTTTGGCGACGCAGTCAAATTCATTACCGAAGCTTCCTAAGCTTCGATCCGAAAACGGATCATTCTGTTTTCTAGGCGCTGTCCCAGACCGGGGCGGCGCATTTTTTTGTTGAGGAGCCCGGATGGGCGGAAATGCGCGCGCCGGAAGACTCCCCACAGAAGGTCATCCATTCGCCGCGCTGAATGTGATATGGTGCGCCCATAAAAACGCAAAACGTTGGGTTATTGGGGCAGGTCATCTGAGACGCGCAAAGGGGAGGGCGCAGACCATGATGATATATCCGACACTGCAGATTTTGAACGGTGCCTGTGTGGTTCTGGAACAGGGATGTCTGGATGATCCTGTCATCTGGCACAGCGATCCCGAGGCCTGTGTGCGCGACTATGCCGCAACGGGGGCGGAATGGATCCATCTGACCGATCTGAATGCGGTGCAGGGGGATTACAATCAGACAGGCTTTATGGCCAATCTTGTCCGCGCGGCGCAGGTGCCGGTGCAATTCGCAGGCGGCTTGCGCACCGAAAAACACGTCACTGATTGGATAGACCGCGGTGTGGGCCGGGTCGTTTTGTCAACGATGGCAGCCCGCGATCCGCGTCTGATTATGGAACTGGCGCAACGTCACCCGGATCAGATCGTCGTGTCAGTGGATGTCTGGCAGGGCAAAGTGATGACCGAGGGTTGGCGTGCCACTGGCGCATGGGAGCCAAAATCCATGATGCGCGCCTATGATCCCTTGCCGTTAGCGGGGTTTATCGTGACGGACATCGACAATGACATCAGCGAAGTGGAAGAGCCGCTGGCGCTGATATCTGGACTTGCCCGATCCGTACGCTCTCCGGTGATTGCCAGCGGGCTTGTGCGTACATTGGACGATATCGCCCGGCTGAAATACGTTCGCAATATTGCAGGTGCCCTGGTCGGAACGGCCTTGATCCAGCAGCATTTTGATCTCGCCCATGCGCTTGTGACTGCGCAACCTGAACCGGAACCAATTGCCGCGATGTTGTGATTTGGGTGATCGCGCCCAAGCAGAGAGATGTTTTAACTGCGCACGACATCGGAGAATCGCTGAGAATCAGGGCGTTCTGCAGCCTGCGGTGATGTCTTTTGGTTCTACGGGATTGCATTGTGAGATTGCACGGGTCGAGGCAGGGGGTCCTCAACCCGCGCGGTCTCACCCTTGGAACCAAAAGTGGGTGTGCTTTGGGGGGTAGTCCCATATGCAGTGCGTTCAACCTGCACTTGAATTAATTACGAAAGTCTTAAGCGCTGTACAAAATTATCGGAAAAATTCCATGTGATCGCGGTTTCAGCTACTGGTTAACCGCCACTTGCGCCCATACGTCATTCCAAGCTATTTGGTGTCCGGTATTGCCGAGGCAGAGGAGAGCAAAGAATGCGTCGAGTAGTTGTGACAGGATTGGGTCTGGTAACTCCGCTGGCGAGCGGCGTCGAGGAATCGTGGGCTCGTCTGCTGGATGGGCAGTCTGGGGCTGGCCCAATCACACGCTTTGATGCGGAAGCCAGCGGTGTCGCCACCACCTATGCCTGCGAAGTTCCGCGCGGCGATGGGACCGAGGCGACTTTTAATCCCAATGATTGGGTGATCAAAAAAGATCAAAAGAAAATCGACGACTTTATTCTGTACGGTATCGCCGCCGCAGAAATGGCCGTGCAGGATGCAGGCTGGACCCCCGAGGACGAAGAGAGCCGTCTGCGCACCGGCGTCATGATCGGCTCTGGTATTGGCGGTCTGTCGTCCATCGCGGACACCGCCGTGATGATCAAAGAAAAAGGCGCCCGCCGCGTGTCGCCCTTCTTTATTCCCGGTGCGTTGATCAACCTGATCTCTGGTCAGGTGTCGATCCGCCACGGGTTCAAAGGACCGAACCATTCTGTCGTGACCGCCTGTTCGACCGGCGCACATGCTATTGGCGATGCGGCACGTATCATTCGCGCCGGTGAAGCCGAGGTGATGATTGCAGGCGGTGCAGAAGCCGCGATTTGTGAAATCGGCATTGCCGGGTTTAACGCCTGTAAGGCGCTGTCCACCAAACGTGCCGATGATCCCAAATCCGCCAGCCGCCCCTATGACGCAGACCGCGACGGGTTTGTCATGGGCGAAGGTGCCGGCGTTGTGGTTCTGGAAGACTATGACCACGCCAAAGCGCGCGGTGCAAAAATCTATGCCGAGGTTCTGGGCTACGGCATGTCCGGTGACGCCTATCACATCACGGCTCCGTCCGAGGATGGCGATGGAGCCGAGCGTTCGATGAATGCAGCCCTAGCCAGCGCCAAGCTGAAGCCCGAGGATCTGGACTATATCAATGCGCATGGCACCTCGACCATGGCGGATACAATCGAACTGGGTGCGGTTGAACGCATGCTGGGCGATCATGCGGTGAATGTCACCATGTCCTCCACCAAATCTGCCACCGGCCACCTGTTGGGGGCTGCAGGCGCGATCGAGGCGATCTTCTCGATCCTGGCGATTCGTGACCAAGTTGCGCCGCCGACCATCAACCTCGACAACCCGGCCGTGGATACCCCGGTTGACCTAGCGCCCAACGAAAAACGTGAGCGCAAGATCAACGTGGCCCTGTCCAACTCCTTTGGCTTTGGCGGCACCAACGCCTCGGTCATCTTCGGAAAGACCGAATAAATGTGGCGTAGCCTGGCCTCCAATATGCTGACCGTTCTCGCGGTGGCGCTGTTCCTGCTTGGCGGCGTCATCCTGTGGGGAAAGTCGCAGTATACGTCAGACGGCCCGTTGGAGGCCGCCATCTGCCTGCGGGTGGAAAGTGGCACCAACTTCAACCGCATCAGTGACAAACTGGCGGATGAAGGGGCGGTCAGCTCGGCCCCGATCTTTCGCATGGGGGCCAAATACGCTGAGAAAACCAGTCAGTTGAAGGCCGGCAGTTATTTAGTTCAACCGGGCTCCACCATGGAAGGGATCACCGATCAGATCACCCGTGGCGGCGCGTCTACTTGCGGGACCGAAGTGGTGTACCGTGTGGGTGTGACCCGGGTACTGGCCGAAGTGCGCGAATTGGATCCTGCCACCAATCGTTTTGTCGAAAAGGCGGAGTTCCAGCCGGGCATTGATGAGACACCAAGCGACTACACCCGCGTACGCGGCGAATCTGACACACGCTACCGCATTGCATTGGCCGAGGGTGTCACCAGCTGGCAGATCGTCGAAGCATTGAAATCCCTGGACGTGCTTGACGGTGCGACCGGTGATCTTCCAGCAGAAGGAGCCTTGGCCCCCGACAGCTATGAGGTGCGCCCCGGCACACAGCGCAGTGCGGTTCTGACGCAGATGCTGGATCGACAGCAGGAACGTATTGCTGCTGCTTGGGCTGCCCGTGCACCCAATGCTGCCGTCACCAGCCCAGAAGAGATGCTGATCCTTGCCTCAATCATCGAGAAGGAAACCGGTATTGCGGCGGAACGTCGTCAGGTGGCTTCGGTCTTTACCAACCGTTTGAACCGCGGCATGCGTTTGCAAACGGACCCGACCGTGATCTATGGCGTCACCGAAGGCAAAGGCGTGTTAGGCCGTGGTTTGCGCCAGTCTGAACTGCGTCGTGCAACACCTTGGAACACCTATGTGATCGAAGGCCTGCCACCGACACCTATTGCCAATCCGGGGCTTGCCTCGCTGGAAGCGGCCGTAAACCCAGACACCACCGACTACATCTTCTTTGTGGCCGATGGCACCGGTGGTCACGCCTTTGCCGAGACTTTGGCGGAGCATAACGCCAATGTCGCCAAATGGCGCGAGATCGAGGCGCAGCGTCAGAACAATTGATGCCTGCCGCGTCCGACCAGCACAGAAAAACCCCGCATCCAAATGGTGCGGGGTTTTCCGATTCTGTGTGAGAGGGGTGGTGCTTATTCGGCTTCAGCCAGCAGTCGTGATCCATGTGGGTTGTCGATGACCATTTTCCAGCTGCCGTCGTCCTGACGTCGCAGAACCGCGATGGACAGGCCGGATTGACCCAGCTCTTGTCCGTCTGGTGTCTTGGCGGTCATGGTCCAGGGCGCGATGTGGATGGCGATGTCGCCATTAACGATAACCTCGTGACCGGAGTATTCAAAAACCGGATTGATCGCCGACATGCCGGTGAACATTTGCTCCAGCTGCGCAGCCTCTGATACGGGCTCACCGGGTTGGAACAAAACGGTCGCCTTGCTCTCATAACTTGCCATAACGCCCGCGATATCCTTGTCTTGGAAATTGCTGGTCATGGTTTGGATGGCGTTCAGAACGTCCGTTTGATCTTGGGTCATATCTGTCTCTTCTGCTGTTGCGAGTTGAGGGAAAACCAAGGCGAGCGCCATCAGCCACGCGAATGCATGTTTCATTGTTTTTTTCCTTTTTTAGGTTGGGTCTTGGGGGGATCTAGCCGGGAGGATCTACCAGTCTCAGAACCTCGGCGGCGTAGTCTTTGGGAGACATCAACGGACCGGTGGCCCGTTGCAATTTTGCGGTCGCAATCTTGGTCTGGGTCTGCGACGCAAGTGCCTCAATTTCGTGAAAGGGCGGGGCGTCCTTTAAGTCGGGGCAAGGCGCGGTACCGATCCGGCCCAGTGACATCGCCTTGGGCAGACGCTTGTGGCAGGAACAGGGGGCAGAGGATGTGGTCAGCCCGCAGATCGAAGCCGTGAAATCCTGCACACGGGCGCGCGCCCGCGATAGGCGTTTGCGATAGGTCGCGGAGGAAATGTCCAAAACATCGGCAGCCTCGACATGGTCAAAGTCGAGGATATCGCCCAGGACATAGGCCGCGCGGTGGTCGCGATCGAGACACAAGAGCATCGCCATCGTGCATTTGATCCGCAACTCATTCAGCATCACATGGTCTTCGGGCGGCAGGTTTGCCTCATCCTCCAACCCATCCAACAGATCTTCGGCAAACATCTGAAACGACAGGCCCGGATCGCTGGCGATGACCTTGCGCGCCGTCAAAAGGTAGTTGGTCGCAACGCGATAGGTCCATGTCTCAAACCGGCTGTCACCGCGAAATGTCGACAGTTTGGTGACGATCCGGATCAGGATCTCTTGGGTGGCATCTTGAGCCGCGGTGGGGTCCGCCAACATGCGCACGGCCAGTTTAAAAACCTGATCCTGCACGCCGCGAACAAGGCGTTCCAAAGCGCCAGCATCACCGTCCTGGGCCAATAAAATATCTGTCTTGTTCACACGGGTCATGGGACCGGCTCAAACCTGTTTGAAGTTGCGATAT
Organism: uncultured Paracoccaceae bacterium; assembly: GCA_947497985.1. Classification (GTDB taxonomy): domain Bacteria; phylum Pseudomonadota; class Alphaproteobacteria; order Rhodobacterales; family Rhodobacteraceae; genus Epibacterium. Next base: position 33,545 of record CANMIX010000014.1, on the reverse strand, counting down.
AATATAAGACAGTCCGAGCCGCGCATGTGTGACAGGAAAAATGGCCGAATTCCCAAAAAAAGTGTAAAATTCTAAAACGGCCCTGATGTGCAGGGGCAGAGCGCGGCGGTGGGACAAAGCCGCGACAGATCGCGCGATGGGCTGGACCTTGGCCGTCGCTGTATATATGCGGTCCAGCAAACAGCCCCTCTAGTCAAACGGAACTGCTGCCATGTCCACATCAAAACGCCTTGTCCTGTCCAGCGACCACGCCGCGATTGAGCTGCGCCAGGTGATTGCCAAACACGCTGAAACCCTTGGCTTCACGGTCGACGACATTGGCCCGAAAACCCCTGAAAGCACCCATTACCCGCTGCACGGCAAAGCCGCCGCAGAACGCGTTGCTGCCGGTGACGCGGATCTGGGCATTATCCTATGTGGGACAGGTCAGGGGATCATGATGGCAGCAAACAAGGTTCCCGGCATCCGCTGTGGCGTCTGCGCCGATCCGTTCTCGGCCCGCATGACCCGCGAACACAACAACGCCAACATGCTGTCGATTGGTGCACGCGTGGTCGGCGAAAGCCTTGCCATCGAGATCGTCGAGGCCTTCCTTGGCGCTGACTTCGAAGGCGGCCGCCACGCCACCCGCGTGGATATGATCGAGGGCTAAGATCACCTCCAAAGGTTACGGCCTTTTACGAAGATAATCTGCAAACCCGTGCTGGTTATCCGGCGCGGGTTTGGTGTTTTGGCGTGCCGTAATCTGTGGACAAACAGGAGATGCGCGCGCGTATTCCCGCTTGACCTAGACCTGCTCCACCTCTGTAGCCGTCGTGGTGTCTGGACGGATTTAAACCGTGCCACAGACATATTGGTCACATGGAAAAGGACGCACGCAGCATGACACAGGATAGAACCCGCCTTGAGCGTGGCAAACGGGCTTTGGAGGAGATCGACGGCGATGCCGGGCAGCGGGTGATTGATGCGCTGGCGGACATCGCTCCGGACTTTGCCACGCTTTTGTTTGAATTCCCCTTTGGCGATATCTACAGCCGTCCCGGTCTGAACTACCGGGATCGCGAGATTGCCACCATCGCCGCGCTCACCGCGTTGGGCACTGCCACACCGCAGCTCAAAGTGCATATTGAGGCGGGGTTGAATGTCGGCATCACCCGCGATGAGATCGTTGAGATTCTGATGCAAATGGCAGTCTATGCCGGTTTTCCGGCGGCTCTGAATGGCATGTTCGTCGCCAAAGAGGTCTTTGCCGAACGCGGCGTTTAACCCAAATTGCCCAAGCCGCAGGCGTACCCGCGCCTGTGGCAAAAGCTTCAACCACGCGTCATCTGCCTGTTACCGCGCCTGCATAGTTTGAATTCATTCGAACGAATGGTGATTTATGCAGAAAGAAAAATGGCGTCTGGTGCGGGATGAAATTGCAAATGACATCTCTAGCGGAGCATTGCAAGCCGGTGACCGCCTTCCGGTAGAGCCGGAATTGGTCGAGAAATACGGCGCAGGTCGCCATTCCGTGCGCCGTGCGGTCGCGGACTTGGCGCGCGCAGGCTTGTTGAGCGTTGAGCAGGGGCGCGGCACCTTTGTCGAGACCGGGCCGTTGTTGGAATATGCCATTGGCAAGCGCACCCGTCTGCGGCGCAATCTGCAGGGGCAGGGCGTCGATCTGAAACGCGAATTGCTGGACGCCCAAATGGTGCCCGCCCGCCAGCGGGTCGCTGAGGCGTTGAATTTGGTCGAAGGCGCGGTGGTCAACGAAAGCCGCCGGATGACCCTTGGCAATGGGCTGCCGATCAATGTTGGCACATCCTATCACGACGTAGACCGCTTTCCCGATTTCACGGCACGCATGGATGTGCTGGGCTCTGTCACCGAAGCCTACAAGACCTACGGTATCACCGATTACCTGCGCGGTGAGACGACGCTGCACAGCCGCATGGCGCGCGCCGAAGAAGCCAAAATCCTGAAACAGCACCCTCAATCGCCGGTGATGGTGGTGCGCGCTGTGGACACGCTGCTGGATGGCACGCCGATCAGTTTCAAACAGGTGATCTGGTCCGCAGTGCGGGTCAAATTCACCATCGCATTGGAGGAGTAACCCATGAGCCAACACCACAGGGATTGGGCCCACAGCGAGGTGCTCGGTGTTCTGGCGCGCAGTGCGCCGGATGCACTGAAACCTTTTGCCGAAGAACTGGTGCCGCAATTGGGCGATCTGGAGGTGGTGAACAGCCGTACCGGTCTGGTCATGTTGCCTATGCGCGATACCGCCCAGGGCACCGCCTTTCACCTTGGCGAAGTTCTGGTGAGCGAGGCGCATCTGCGTTGTGGCCCCCACGAAGGTTACGGCATGCGCAAGGGGCGCGATCTTGAGGCGGCGATGGCGATGGCCCTGGTTGATCTGGCGCTGGATGTGGGCATCGCGGTGGCAGACTGTCACGCGTTTCTCGCCACACAGCGCACGGACCACGCCGAACAGGACCGCGCAACCCTATGCCGGATCGAGGCAACCCGTGTGGATATGGAGACATTTTGATGCAGACCCACCCACAACCGTCGGATCTCGACACGCTGGCCAACGCCAGTTTCTCGGCGCTGCTGACCGCGCTCAGCCGACCGGGGCAAATCCAGATCCTGCCCACCGCAGGGGAAGCCGGGATTATCGCTGCCCTGTTGGACCACGAATGCCGCGTCGCCTGCGCCGACCCACGCTTGCTGCCACAGGTCATGCAGACCGGCGCGCTGGTTGCTGAGTTGCCCGAGGCGGATCATGTGTTCCTTGGCAAAATGACCGATCCCTCGCAGCTGGACCACGTGAAGACCGGCAGCGATCTTTACCCCGACGCGGGCGCTACAGTGGTGATCAACGTCTCCCTGGATACTGGTCCTCGTCTGCGCCTGTCGGGGCCTGGAATTGATGGCACCGTGACACTCTGCGTCGACGGTCTGCCAGATGGGTTCTGGTCCGCACGCGACAATCTGATCCGGTATCCGATGGGATTTGACCTGTTTCTTCAGGACGGCGCGCAGGTCATGGGCCTGCCACGATCCACAACAGTAGAGGTGCTGTAATGGCCTATGTGGCAACCCGCGGCGGTGCACGTGCGATCGAACAGGCCGAACGGCTGTTTCGCGCCGAGATGGGCGAAATCGACCCGGCCCGCGTGAATGAAATCCGCACTGCCATGCCCTATCTGATCGATCGGGTCATGGGCGAGGCCTCGCTTTATGACGAGGATATTGCGGCGCTTGCACTGGCCCAAACCGGTGGCGAATTATATGAGGCCGTATTGTTGCTACGCGCCTGGCGCACCACGCAGCCCCGACTGCAAGTGGCGCAGCCGGTGCAACAAAACGCGCTGTTCACTCATCGCCGTATCTCAGCCGCGTTCAAGGACATTCCCGGCGGTCAATTGCTGGGGCCGACCCTGGATTATTCGCACCGGATTTTGGCCAGCGATGTATTGACCGGAACCCCCTTTGTGCCGGTGCCAGTCGACGCCGCTGCGCAACCCGCGCCTGCAACCCAGCCTTCGGTGGCCGCTTGGCAGGCAGCAAATGACCTTGTGGACTTGCCGGAGCCGGACCTGACCCGACCGGATGACATTCCCGACATCACCCGCGAGCCGGTGTTGTTCCCATCTAAGCGCGCCCACACATTGCAAAGCCTTGCCCGTGCGGACACTGGCGGCACATTGGCATTGGGATATGCAGCGATGCGCGGCTACGGCAAAGCGCACCCCACAGTGAATGAGCTGCGTTTGGCCGAGGCCGAGGTGATGGTGAAACACCCCAAAGGCACTGAATTTTCAGCCGGGCGGGTCAAGGTTTCGCAAGCCGAAGTGGTGTCGAAATCCGGTGAGAAACTCTCGCTTGGGTTTGCCGCGACTTTAGGCTGGAACGAGGTCAAATGCATCTCGGCCGCGACGCTGGATCTGAACAGCAAAGGGGCTGCCAAAGGATCCGCAACCGAAGAAGAATTCTTTCTTTATCACACCGAAGGGGTCGAGAGCTCAGGCTTTTGTATCCACTTTAAACTGCCGCATTACGTCACCTTCCAATCGTCACTGGACGCAATGCGTGATGCCAATGCCAAACGGCAAGCCCAACCTCAAGATCAGGAGCCCGCCGAATGAGCCTGTCCTCACTCACCAAACCCTGGCAGCCGATGAGCTATGGGTTTCTGGATGCTTCAGCCAAACGCGAAATCCGGCGCAAGATGCTCAAAGCGGTGGCCGTGCCGGGCTGCCAAATGCCCTATGCCAGCCGCGAAGTGCCCATGGCGCGTGGTTGGGGCACCGGTGGCTTGCAAGTGTCTCTGACGCTGATCAACCCAAAGACCTGCGTGAAAGTCATCGACCAAGGTGCCGACGACAGCGTCAATGCAGCCTCCATCCGCCGCTTTTTGGCCGATGTGTCCGGCGCCCCAACCACGCTGGACACGCTGCAGGCCGATTTGATCCAATCGCGCCACCGCATCCCCGAAGAAAAGCTTGCCGCCCATCAGACCCTTGTGTTGCAGGTGCCAAACCCGGAACCGCTGCGCTCGGTCCAGCCCAATATGTCGATTGCGCGGCAGATGCATGCGGATGCGGATTACGGGCGCATGTGGTTGCAGCTTTACGAACAGATCGTGCGTTCGGGGCGGGTGATGCAGGGGGCCAGCTATCCGGCGATGGTCAACGGTCGCCATGTTATGACCCCATCACCAATCCCGCGCTGGGACGTGCCGAAACTGCATATGGCGCAGCATCTGACCATCCTGTCCGCAGGGCGCGAGAAACGCATTTTTGCGGTGCCACCTTTTACCCGGGTCGAACCGCTGGTGTTTGACGATGTCCCCTACAAGGTCGAAGACCACGGCGATCTGACCTGCAACCGCTCTGGCGCGCGTGGGTTCTTTATGAACGAAATCCCGCTGCCTGATGGATCCTCAACGCATGAGATTTCAGACAGTGACTATGGCGTCAAAACAATCCGTGCCCGCGACGGGGAGACGGTTGAAATGGGGGCCACCTGGTACAACAACGGCCAAATGGAGGACGCGCAATGACCATCACTTTGGACGCCCCCCGTCTGGTAAAAACCAAAGCCCTGCTGAGCATCCGCAACGTCAGCAAATCCTACGGCTCGGTTGCTGCAGTGCGCGACGTTTCTGCCACGGCATACCCGGGCGAAGTGCTGGGCATCGTGGGCGAGAGCGGATCTGGCAAATCGACCCTGTTGCGGATGATGAACCTCGAAGAGATCCCGGACTGCGGTGACTACACCCTTGATCTGCCAGAGGTTTCCGGCAACCTGTTTGAACTGGATCGCTTTGAACGGCGCATGCTGTGTGCCAAACGGATCGGCATTGTCTATCAAAACCCACATCTGGGCCTGCTGATGGATCACACCAGCTCGGGCAATGTGGCCGAACGTCTGTTGGTGGCCGGGGAACGCCGCTTTGGTGAGTTGCGCGCCCGCGCACAAGAGGCGCTGGCCGCGTCTGAATTTCCACTGGATCGATTGGATGATCCGCCGCGCGATCTGTCAGGCGGCATGCAGCAGCGGGTGCAATTGGCCAAAGCCATCGCGCTGGAACCTGCGCTTTTGCTGCTGGATGAGCCCACAACCGGGCTGGATGTCAGCGTTCAAGCGCTGGTGCTGGATACGCTGAAACGCCTGCAACAAGAGCGCCAGATCACTATGGTTCTGGTCTCTCATGATCTGGGCGTGATCCGTACATTGGCCGACCGGGTCATGGTCATGCGGCGCGGCCAGGTGGTCGAGGCCGGCCTGGTCGACCAGATTTTCCAAGACCCGCAACACCCCTATACGCAACAATTGGTGCACGCAAAGCTATGAGTGTCGTTCTCGAGGTCCAACGCCTGACTAAAGGCTTTACCATGCATCATCTGAACAGCCATCTCGCGGCGTTTTCAGATGTTTCTTTTGATCTTCATGCAGGCGAATTCCTGCTGCTTAAGGGGCACAACGGGGCGGGGAAATCCACCCTCCTGCGCACGCTTTATCGCAGCTATCTGGCCCAATCCGGCCAAGCGCTGTTTCATTCCCAATATGGAGTAATTGACCTGCTGCGCGCCGCCGATGTCGACCTGGCTTTGCTGCGGCGCAGTGAGATCGGCTTTGTGACCCAGTTTCTGGTGGCGCGCCCACGGGTCTCGGCCGAGGCATTGGTGGCCGAACCCCTGCGCCGGGCAGGTCGTGATGCGGCATCCGCCCGCGAGGAAGCGCGTCATTGGTTGAATGCCTTTGGCGTCAAACAAAGCCTGTGGCGTGCTTATCCCACCACATTTTCCGGCGGTGAACAGCAAAAGGTCAACCTGGCCCGCGCGTTGATCCTACCGCAGAAACTGTTGCTGCTCGACGAACCCACGGCCTCGCTGGATGCAGGCGCGCGCGCGGCTTTGGTGGCACGACTGGCCGAGTTGAAATCCAACGGCACCGCGATGATTGGTGTGTTTCACCATCCCGACGATGTGGCGCATTTGATCGACCGGGTGATCGACCTCACGCCGTAAACCCAACAGAAGAAGGAAGCCCACGATGTGGTTGTCTAATGTCACTCTGGTGTTGCCCGAACGGGTGGTTGAACACGGCGCGCTGCGGGTCGAAAACGGGCTGATTGCCGAGATCTGCGACGACGGGTCAATGGCGGGATCCGGGCAGGGGATCGACTGTCAGGGTGCGCTTTTGATGCCCGGCTTTATCGACATGCACGGCGATATGATCGAGGTGGAGCTGGAACCGCGCCCCGCTGTGGACTTCCCGATGGAGGTGGCGCTGCCGCATCTGGATGCTCGTTTGGCTGCTGCCGGTGTCACCACGGCCTACGCTGCGGTCAGTTTCTCGCGCGGGGCCAAATTGGGCGAACGCCGCTCGTTTGAACACACCAGCCAGACCATCCGCAAACTGCACGCATTGCGCAAAAGCTGCAGCGTCGATCACCGCATTCACGCCCGCTTTGACATCACGTTCGACAATGCGGTGGGCGTGTTGGAGGATCTGATCAGCGAACAACTGGTTGATCTGGTCTCGGTCATGGATCACACGCCTGGTCAAGGGCAATACCGTGATGTGGAACGCTATATCCGCAAAATCGCCGAGGTCGAAGGCCTCTCGGAAGTGGAAGCCCGCCAGAGTGTCACCACACGCATCGCCCAGGGCAGCCGTCCACAGGACGTGATACTGTCCAACCTGCGCGCCGTGTCCGACCTATGCCGTAAAAACGGTGTCGCACTGGCCAGCCATGATGATGACAGTGCCGAAAAAGCGCATTTGATGGCCGAAATCGGCGCGGTGATCAGCGAATTTCCAGTGACGTTTGAGGCCGCCGAAGTTGCAGCCCAACGGGGCCTGTTGAACGCCATGGGGGCGCCAAACGCGATGCGTGGTCAAAGCTATTCGGGCAACCTGTCCGCGCGCGAAGCCCATGCCAAAGGGTTGTTGCATATTCTGGCCGCGGATTATCACCCGGCGGCGATGCTGGCAGCCGTTGTGGCGCTGGCCGAGGGGGATCCCAACGGTTTGGCAGGCGCCACCGCATTGGTCAGCGCCAACCCTGCACAGGCGTTGGGTCTGATGGATCGTGGACGCATTGCCACTGGTCTGCGGGCCGATCTGGTGTTGGTGGACCGCGACCCCCACGCGCGGGTGCTGGCCACATTGCGCTGCGGTGAGCTGATCCATACCACGGGGCAGCTCAAATCCTTGAAACAAGCGGCCATCGCCGCCGCCTGATCGGACACAGGCCGTGTCAGGATGGACCCTTGTCACGGCCTTGTCGCAAAACCATCGCCGGAACGTCACGGCCCTGTCGGCAAGGGTTCACGCAAGCCGGGTAGGTCTTGGTCAAACATTCGGATGAATTGACCAGGAGCCGACCGATGACCTCAGCACTGACACTGACAAATGTCTCCCGCCAATTTGGTGAGACTTTTGCGGTCGACAATGTTTCCCTGTCGATTGAACCCGGACAGTTCGTGGGGGTCATCGGCCGCTCGGGCGCGGGCAAATCGACCATGCTGCGTATGCTGAACCGGTTGATAGATCCCACCGCAGGCTCGATCACCTTTGGCGAGGTCGAGGTCTCGACCCTCAAAGGGAAGGCCCTGCGCCAATGGCGGCGCGACTGCGCGATGATCTTTCAACAGTTCAATCTGGTGGACCGTCTGGATGTGCTGACCAATGTTCTGATCGGGCGTCTGGCGGAACATGGGTTTATCTCGTCGATGACCATGAATTTCACCGACGCGGAGCGCGCCATGGCGATCCGGGCGTTGGACCGTTTGGATCTGGTGCCACAGGCGTTGCAACGGGCAGGCACCTTGTCCGGCGGTCAACAACAACGCGTCGCCATTGCCAAGGCGCTGGTGCAGAACCCGCGCATTATGCTGGCGGATGAACCCATCGCCTCGCTGGATCCGGCCAATGCCACATCGGTGATGGACGGGCTGCGCGACATCAACCGCGAAGACGGCATCACCGTTTTGGTCAACCTGCACACATTGGACACCGCGCGCGCCTATTGCGACCGGATTATCGCCATGCGTCAGGGGCGGGTGTTCTTTGACGGAACCGCAGCCCAGCTGACCGATGACGTGGTGCGCGACATCTACGGGCTGGATGGGCTGCGCGATTTTAACGAGGCGGTCACGTCAACTTCGGTGCGCAGCAGCGTGCCTGCGTGATCTTTAACGACCAAACGCGATCAGGGAGAGTTCCACATGCGTTTCATCACCACAGCCGTTCTTGCGGCATTTGTAGCAGCGCCGGCACTGGCCGAGGGCTGGAAAGACGACTACCAGGTACTGAAATTCGGCGTTCTGTCGGGTGAGAATGAAAAAGACCGTATCGCGCGTTACACGCCGCTGGAAACATACCTTGAGGCCGAGCTGGGTATTGAGGTCGAGATCTTCACTGCCGGCAACTACGACGGTGTGATCCAGGCGCTGGCCGCCGATCAGATCGAAATCGCACGTCTGGGCTCTTCCTCTTACGCGGCCGCTTACACCGCGACCAACGGCGGCGTTGTTCCAACCCTGACCGACGTCAAAAAAGACGGCACCACCGGGTATTATTCCATCGTTGTCACCCGTTGTGACAGCGGCATCAAATCGCTGGCCGACGCCGAAGGCAAAGTGCACGCATTTGCCGACCCCGACTCCACATCCGGCTATGCGGTTCCTTACTGGAACATGGTCAACAAAGAGAACATCATCCCCGAAGAGTTCTTTGGCACCGTGACCTTTGGCGGCAGCCACGAGGCGGATGTTCAGGGCGTCTATAACGGCACCTTTGACACAGCTGCGACCTACCAGAACAATGATGTCAACGGCATCTACCAGCGCATGGAAACCAAGGGCATGATCGAGCCCGGTCAAATCTGCAAAATCTGGCAGAGCCCTGAAATCACCACCGGTCCTTGGACTTTCCGCAAGAACCTGCCAGAGGCGATGATCGAAGACGTCACTGTTGCTCTTGAGAAATTCGTCACTGCAGACGAGGAAGGCTTCAAGCTGTACTCCTCGTTTGATCCCGAAGACAGCAATCCAAAAGTTGGCTTCCAGCGCGTTGACGCAGAGCGTTACCAGTGGATCGTCGACATGCGCGCCTGGATCAAGAAACAACGCCGCGCAGGCTCCTAAATCCCCCACTTGACCCTCAAAAGGGCGCGCCAGTCGCGCCCTTTTCCTTGCGGATCTGTACTCTCTGACCGAGGTTTCGATGACCCTAACCGCTGACCCTTCGCTGACAGCTGCGCCCCAGGACGGTGCGGCACCTCTCAGCCAGTTTGAACGCGACTTTGCCGCCAAACGCCGCGCCGCCCGTCGGGGCTGGTTGATTGGCACGGTGATCTTTGCCCTTGTCTTTGGCTTTGCCGCCTGGATCGGAGATTTCTTCAAGATCACCCAGGTGACCTTGCCGGATGGATCGCGCGATTGGCGCTGGATCATCCCGGCCGGTCTGCCACGGCTTGGCGATTACCTGTCACAGACCTTGCCGACCTTGCGGTGGGACACATTGGGTGCAGATTTTGCCGAATGGTTCTGGCGCTGGAAGGCCTGGCTGCGCCTGTTGCTGGAAACCATTCTGATTGCCTTTATGGCGACTGTATTTGGAGTGATCGGCGGCTTTTTGTTGTCCTTTCCGGCCGCGCGCAATCTGGCCCCCAATCGCGCCGTTCTGTGGATCACCCGCCGCTATCTGGAGATCGCGCGTACCGTGCCTGATCTGGTCTGGGCGCTGATTTTTGTCTTCTGTTTCTCAGTCGGGCCGATGGCTGGGGTGCTGGCGATTTCGCTGCATTCCTGCGGTGCCCTGGGCAAGCTCTATTCCGAGGTGAATGAAAACATCGACATGCGCCCCCTCGAAGGGGTTAAGGCGGCCGGCGGCACATGGTTTGACCAAATCCGCTATGGTGCTGTGCCACAGGTGCTGCCCAATATCATCAGCTACACTTTGCTGCGTTTTGAAATCAACGTCCGCTCGTCGTCCATCATCGGCTATGTGGGCGCGGGCGGGCTGGGACAAGAGTTCCGCACCGCCATGAGCTTTCAGGAATACACCGACCTGTCAGCCCTGTTCCTGATCATCCTTGTGACCGTCATCGTGATTGACTTTGGGTCCGAGAAAATCCGCCACAAAGTCATCGGCCTGGAGGACAGACCATGAGCTTGACACAAGCAGATATCGACGCGGCCCGCGCGGCCGTGCCCGGAGCGTTTTCCGAACCCTTGCCACAGCGCTTGCGCCGCTATGCGGTCTTGGGCGGGATCGCGGCCCTCATGGGGTACTGCCTGTGGGCGTTTGATTTTAGCCCCGCGCGCATCTGGAATGGATTGGGACGGCTCGGCAATGTCTTGGCCTTTATGTTCCCGCCTCATGTCTGGCAAACTTGGGAGGAGTTTTCCGAGATCCTCAAAGGTCTGGGCGAAACCCTGTCGATTGCTTTTATGGGCACGTTGCTGGGCGCAATCATTGCCTTTCCCCTGTCGTTTCTGGGGGCCAAGAATATCAACCGCTTGAACTTCTTTCGTCTCGGCGTGCGGCGGGGCTATGATGTGATCCGCGCCTTTGAAACCCTGATCCTGGCGCTGATTTTTATCCGGGCCTTTGGTCTGGGACCATTGGCGGGCATCCTCGCGATTGCGGTGTCCGAGGTTGGAACCTTTGCCAAGCTGTTCTCGGAAGCGATTGAAAACACATCCAATAAACCTGTCGAAGGGGTCAAAGCCTCCGGCGGATCCCGCCTGCAACAGATCCGTTTTGCCATCGCGCCACAAGTGAATCCGGTGATGCTGTCGATCCTGCTTTACAACTTTGAATCCAACGTGCGGTCTGGCACCATTTTGGGTATCGTCGGGGCAGGTGGCATTGGGTTTTTGCTGTCGGATCGTATCGCGGCCTATAAATGGGACGAGGCCTGGTCGATCATCTTTCTGATTATTGCGATGGTGTACCTCATTGATTATCTCTCAGGCCTGATCCGCGCCCGGATCATTGGAACCTGGGACGGAGCCAAATGACGCAAACACAAGAAACGCCGAAACGGATCATGATCATTGGCGGGCCGGGGTCCGGAAAATCAACGGCCGCCAAGAAACTAGGGGCGGCGCTGGATCTGCCGGTCTACCATACGGACCGCGATGTGTTCTGGCTGCCCGGTTGGGTCGAACGGGACAAGGCGGATCAGCTGGCGCGGATCAATCGGATCGTGGCCGAGGATACGTGGGTTTTTGAAGGCTCCAATTCGCGAACTTACGATATTCGCGAAGCACGCTCAGATCTGGTGATTTGGCTCGACACGCCGCTGTGGCTGCGGCTGATCCGGGTGATCCGTCGCAATATCCTTGGCCGGGGCGAGGTGCGTTCCGATATGGCCGCCGAATGTCCCGAACGGCTCGATATGCTGCCCGGTTTCCTGTGGTTCATCCTGACCAACTGGCAGTCGGGGCAGGTCAAGGCCGCCACCTTTTATAACCAGTCCACGCGGCCCAAGAAACGCTTTACCCGCGCCGCGCCCTTTAACACCTTTGTGGAGACGTTCAGATGAGCGGAGCCGGTTCCAAATCCCTCCTCAGCGAAGACCCTACCATTCATCCAGAGGCGAGCGTCACCGACTGCACCCTTGGCAGTTGGACCGAGGTGGGCAAAGGGACGATGATGAAGTCCTCCCAGATGGGGGATTATTCCTATATCACCCAGAACTGCCATGTGGTCTGGACCACGATCGGCAAGTTCTGCTCGATCGCAAATGCAACCCGCATCAATCCCGGCAACCACCCAACCTGGCGCGCGCTGCAGCATCACTCGGTCTACCGCGCCGAAGCCTATGGGTTGGGAGAGGATGACCACGCGTTCTTTGAATGGCGCAAGGAAAACTGGGTCACCATTGGCCATGACGTCTGGATCGGCCATGGGGTGACGGTGACGGCGGGTGTGACCATTGGCACCGGCGCGGTGATCGGCGCCGGGGCCGTGGTCACCCGTGATGTGGCACCCTATACGGTTGTGGGCGGCGTGCCCGCGCGCGAGATCAAGCGTCGGTTCACCCCGTCCCAAACCGAGGCCTTGTTGCAGATCGCGGTTTGGGAGTGGAGCCGTGAAAAATACAAGGCCGCGCTGCCAGACATCCGCGCCCTTGATATTGATGCCTTTATCGAGAAATACCGCTGATCAGCAGGCCAACCCCAGATCCCGCAAATAGGCAAACCCTTGGGGGATATCGCTTTTGCGGCGCAGTTCCAGCACCAGATGCGGCGCGCTGGGGCAGTCTGCCAAGGCGCGGAAGACCTCGACCCAGTGGATTTCCCCTTCGCCGGGTGCCCAATGGCGATCCGCGTGACCATCCAGATCCTGCAAATGCACATGGCGCAGCTGCGCGCCCGCATCGCGTACAAAGTAATCCACTGGCGGTGCGTCCGACATGCGCCGTGCCAGATGGGCGTGGCCCGTGTCAATCGACAGGGCAATTGCCGAGGAGGCAAAGCTTTCGACCATACGACGACGGGTTGCGGGGTCCACGTCCTCGATGTTTTCAATCACCAAGGTGATGCCCTCGACCTCGGCCTGTTTGACCACGGGGCCGAGCACCTGGTGAATGCGGCCCAGTTTGTTTTCGACGTAGCCGGGCTGCGCCAGAATGTTGTTCTGATACCACTTGCGATAAGGCGAATGCAGCGCCATCTGCCGCGCGCCAATGGCGGCGGCAGCCTCCAACGCCAAAAGCATCCGCTTGGTGATAAGCGGGCGCAGTTCGGCGTCTTTGTTGTCGATATCCAACCCCTCGTAAGGGCCATGAATACCGATGCGCCCCTGATGACCCCGCAGGGCCTCTTTGGCGGCGGCAATCCGGTCTTTGCGTTCATCGGTCAGGGCGGCAAAGGTCATGAAGTCCTGCAATTCGATGTCGCGACCAGCGTCAAACAGCCAGTCGCGATGGTCACCAATTTCACAGGCCCGCAGGCAGGCACCGATTTTGAGCGGGGTCATAATGTGGTCCCTCGGGGTGTTTGGTTGAAATCAGCCACGGGGCACCCCGCGATAGGCACAGCGCCCGCCGACCCAGGTCCCTTCGATTGCGGGCGCGTGCCCATCGGGCCAATCCACCAGCACCAGGTCCCCGCGTTTGCCGACGGCAATCTCTCCACGATCTGACAGACCCATGGCGCGGGCCGGACCGGAGGAGACCAGCGACCAGATCGCCAGACGTTCGGCACGGCGGTCCTGGTCCAGACGCGCCACTGCGGCCAACATCGCCGGGTAGAAATAATCAGAGGCCAGCGCGTCACACAGGCCAGCCTCGACCATGTCACCAGCCGCAAGCGAGCCGATATGGCTGCCGCCACGTGCCGCATTCGGCGCACCAAAGACGATCAGATCTCCGTTCGCACGCGCCGCCTCAGCCGCTTCCAGAACCATCGGGAATTCCGATACGCCTGCACCCAGCTCGCGGAAAAAGCTGCGGGTTTCGGCACGGGTGTCATCATGGCTCAGCATTGCGGCACCGGCGGCGCGGCCCATATCCGCAACCTTGCCGATCATGGCAGGCACGTCTTGGCGACGCTCCCAAACCTTGCCCAACAGCGCGAGGTAATCCTCTTGCGACAGGCCCGCGCGTGTCGCCTTGGAGGCGGTGCGCTGTTTCATCCGCGCATCATCCAGTGCCGCGATTGAGAAATCCGGCCCCAGTTCAAAACCGCGATCCTGAATGGCCACATCATAGGCCCGCATGGTCATCGAGGTGTGGTCGTTAAACGCCACCGAGGGGCATAGATCGGTGCCCAGCGCCCATTCGATGGTGTCCAATGCCTCGAACGCAAAGGTCTCCCAGCGCAGCTGCACCCGGTTTTCAGCGGTCAAACGCGGGGCCAGATCCAACAGGGACTGCATCAGTGCCCGCCCGCGTGCAACATCGCGCAGACCCGGCTCCCATCCCAATGTGATCGCGTGATAGGCGGTAGCGATCCCATTTGCGGCCAACTGGCGGTCGGTGTCGATCACCGCGGCCTCAACCGGGAAAAACACGCCCGGACGTGGCATCAATTGCCGCTCAAACGCGTCCCCATGCACGTCCAACAGCGCCGGGGCCAGAATGCGGCCCGCTGCTGCGACCTCAGTTCCCTGAACCGGGCCGCCGATTTCAACGATCTGGCCCTCGGAAATTGTGACCGTGGTCTCGACGATTTGATCGGGCAGGTAAACGCTTGCGCCTGTAAAAGTGGTTGTGGTCATGGTCAAAGACGCTCCATCAGCAGGTGCCAGTGGTAGGATCCGGGCTTTTCATGTTCCCGATCTTCCAGCCACTGGACTTCAAATCCAGAAAACAGCGACAACAGTTCCGCCGCCGTACAATAGTAATGTGGATGTTTCTTGTCAGAGGCCGCGCTCTCAAACACCCAGGTGTTGCGACTGATTTCCTGGCCTTCGGCCTTGGCGCGCTCAAACGGCAGGCGGCGGTGCGACAACATCGTGCCCAGATACGTGCCGCCCGGTTTCAACACGCGACGGATCTCGGCGATGGTGCGCAGCAGAATGTCTTCGTCACCGTGATAGATCACATTCCAGCTGAGCACGTGATCAAAAGACCCGTCGTCAAAGGGCAGATCATCCATCCGGGCCAATTGGGTGGTGACGCCGCCGGCGCGGTCAATCTCGGCCAGGCCTTCGGATGCGGCATCCACGGCAACAACCCCAAACCCCTGATCCGCAAGCCACAGCGCATGACGGCCAACCCCGGCGCCCAGATCCAGCAGCCGTGCACCCTTGGGCAGTTTTTCCGCCCAGGTTATGACGTCCGCCTCAGGTGTCAGCCATTTTGCATCCACTGTGTCCTTGGACCATTGCGCATTCCAATGTTGGTCTGCGGTGTCGGTTTTCATCGCTGCTCTCCGATAATGATTTTACGCGCCCAAGTGCTGAGGGCCTCAATGGCGATGACAACAACGGCAATCATCAAGATCACGGTCATCGCGGTGGGATAGTCGAACAGGTCAAAGCCGACTTTCAGCTCGATCCCGATCCCACCCGCGCCGACAAGGCCCAGAATGGTGGAGGACCGCACGGCTTTTTCAAGCGCATAAAGCGCGGTTGACACAAAGGCAGGCGCGGCTGCGGGCAGGGTGGCGCAGGCTGTGACGTCCAGACGCCGGGCTCCCGTGGCGGTCAACGCTTCCGCCGACCCTTTGTCGACGGCCTCCATATCGTCGGCAAAGAAACGACCACAAAACCCAACCGTGTCGATCATGATCGCCAGCGTGCCGGCAAAGGGGCCAAGGCCCACAGCGACCACAAAGACCAGCGCCCAGGCGATGTCAGGCACCGCACGGATAAAGCCGAGGATATTGCGCACGATGCCATTGATCCATGGTCCCGCAATCAGACCACGCGCCGCCAACAGGGCGACGGGCAGGGACAAAACCACCCCCAACACGGCCCCTGCAAAGGCGATCTGCAGCGTCTCCACCATTTTGCGGCCCAGACGCGCCAGGACGTCCGGCTCCAGATTGGGCGGAAAGGCGCGCGACATGAAGTCGGCAAAACGCGGCGGTGAGGTCAGGACTTTGTCCAGTGAAAACCCTGCGCCCTGAAAGGCCCAGACCACAATGGCAATCGCCAAAACATAGCCCAGAAACGCCAGCGCCGAGGGGCGTTCCACCCGACGTGGAAAAGAAGAGATATCAGTCATAAAGCCCTCGCAGATCAGACGTGCTGAGAGAGGCCGCGGTCGCATCCAGCGCCAGCTTGCCTCCGGCCAGGCCAAGCACCCGATCACCATAATCCAATGCGTGATCCACGTGATGGGAGGTAAAGACCACCGTCACCCCGTTTTCACGCACCAGTTTGAAAAACAACGCCATGATCTCTTCGCCAGCCGCCGGATCCAGCGAGGCGCAGGGCTCGTCCGCGATCAACAGCTGTGGTTGGCCGATCAAGGCGCGGGCAATGGCGACCCGTTGGGATTGACCACCCGACAACCGGTCGGCGCGACGGCCGGCCAGATGTCCCAGACCCACCTGGTCCAACGCCTCCATGGCGGCGGCGCGTGCCTGCGCGGGCGCAAAACTTTGCGACCAATAGCGTGGTCCGCTGTGTTGTCCCAACAGCCCGTGAATGACATTGGACAGAACCGACAGGCGCGGCACCAGATTGTGTTTTTGGGCAACCAACCCGGTGCGACAGCGCAGCGCGCGCAGGTCTGCGGGGCGCGGTTGTGATATGCGCCGACCCAGAACCTCGACCGTGCCGGAACTCGCCGGGATCAACCCCAGCAAACAGCGCAGCAAGGTGGATTTCCCGGTGCCATTTGCGCCCACCAAGGCCACGGCCTCTCCGCGCAGCAGGCGAAAGCTGACATCGGCAAAGATCGGCGTGTCGCCAAAATTCTTTGTCAGCCGCTGAACGCTCACATCATGACGGGGCAGCGTTTCGGACGCATGGGGGGACATCACAAGATCCGAAACCGGGACGCACTGCGCCCCGGTCCGGTCTGACGCCTTAGAAGGTGCCAGCATATCTTTCACCGGATCAGTCACCGATGAAGTCGTCAAATTGCGGGTAGCCCGCAGTGGTGTACATGGAGCGCACATAGTCATAGGCGCTGTCTTCGATCGCAACCAGATCCATGCCGACGTATTTGTCGTTCTCCTCATGGGCGGTGATGCCCGCAATCACGGATGCTTTGTTGTCCAGGATCGCGACTTTTACGCTTTGGGCTGCATCTGTTGGAACATGCGCGCCGACCATGATCATGTCGTTTGGCAGATCGCCGGAACGGGTGATGATCTTGAAGAAGCCATAAGGCAGGTCGGTCTCTTTGTTGCGTACGTTCAACCAGCTGCCCGCGTTGGAGCCCAGCGCGTCGATGTCGCCGTTCTTCAGCGCTTCGTGGGCGATGTTGCGGCTGGTGTGGGTCTTGTCGATGTCGTTGACCGGGTCGATACCGTGATCGGCCAGCGCCTGCATCGGGCACAGCATGTTCGAGGTGGAGCCGATGTCGCCAAAGGCCACTTTCTTGCCCTTCAGATCTGCCGGTACGTTGATGCCGCTGTCCGCACGCACAACGATAGCACAGTGGTAGTCAGGACGGCCCAGGCCAACCAGAGGCGTGGCATTGGTCAGCTTGTTGATGACCACATATTCCGCAGGACCAGACACCACGAAATCGACGGTCTCTGCGCGCAGCGCTTCGGCGGCAGCCGTGCGGGAGTTTACGGCGTAGAATTCAAACGTGTCGCCGGTTGCGTTTTCCAGCGCGTCCTTGAACGGACCCCATTCCAGTTGCAGACGCTCCAGACCTTCAACGTCGGTGACGGCCAGTTTCCAGGTTTCTGCCGCTGCGCCAAAAGCAGACGCCGCTGCCAGGCCCAGACCCAGTACAAAAGATTTCAGTTTCATCGGTTCTCTCCAGGTGAAATTCATGCGAATGAATTCCAGTCCTTCGTGACGGATGCGTGACTTGATCCTTAATCTTTTGTGAAAGCCGCCCCAGATCCAGCGCGCACGCAGGAAAAAACCTGCCAGAGGATCCTCTGACAGGTTTCAAAACGCGCAAAAGTTGTGAGGTGGGGTTACTCGTCGACAGTTACCGCAGCACCGCCCGCAGATTTTATCCGCATCCCATCAACCGAAAATGCGTCGTCTGCGCGCAACAGGAACAGCGCAATCATCGAGCCCAACGCAGGCACCGCCGCCCACATCAGCTGGTTTGGATAGGTGGTGTAATCAATCAGGTTGGGGATCGACGACAGGGTGCCGACGCCATGCATCAGCAAAACCGCACCATATGTGTAGGTGCGCAGGAAACCGATGGCAAAGGCCAGGACAACCAGCATCTGGATGCCGCCAACAATTGACGCCAGATCCTGGGTGACAAAATGCAGCCCATAGAATTTGTGAAAGATGTTTTCAAAGGACTGCGGAACACGGAATTTCAAGCTGGTCCAAGCGATCATAAACGCAGCAGCGCTGATACGCATGATCAACAGCGCGAGTGCAAGTTTGGATTTTTCCATAACGGGCCTTGTTCAATGACTAAGGTTAAGATGAGCAGCACGGGGAGACGTCGCTGCATCGTCTCCAGATAAGCGCATCCCTTGTGAATGTTCAGATGGAACACGCCCCTGACACGGGATCGTGACATTGGCTTGGATGAATTTGCTGAAAAACGCGACGCTGCCTGTCGCGGTGTTGCGCAAACGGCGTGCGCTGCCTTTAAGGGTTTTGAACCAATAATATCGGCCATTTATTTGACAACATTGACTTTTGTTGACTGTTGGAGTAAGGTGGTCTTGCAGCTGCCACCGCCGAAACGGTGCGGCAGGACGGTCCATTGCGGCGCTTTAATGTGCCCGAACCGGACCTTGATCCCCTCATGAAACATCCTCCAGAAACGCTGATTGGTAAAACCGCCGATCTGTTGCGGTCGCTCCATGATTCCATCCTCTCCTTGCGCAACGAGGCCGAGGCCTTGCGCGAACAATTGCGCGCAGAGGACGCCGTGAACCCGGAAACGGGTGGTGCGAAACCCCAGATCAACAAGCTCGAAACCCTGATCCGTGATTGCCAAAAGGTGGAGAAAACCCTTGTCGAACAAAGCGCCCTCATTACCGATGCTTCCACCCAAACGCCCACCTATGACTTCGACGCGGTGCGCGCCGAGATCGACAGCAGACTGGCTCGCCTGCGCGCCACGCAGCCAGGAGGCACGATTTCTGAATGAGCTCTCACGCCCGGCCTATGCGGCGCTACTGTTCGAGTTTTCCTTTTGGGCGATGGACCATCAACTGCCACCAGCGGGCAACTGGCGCGCTTGGGTGATCTTGGGTGGGCGCGGGGCCGGAAAAACTCGGGCCGGTGCCGAATGGGTGCGGGCGCAGGTGGAGGGGGCGACAGCTTTGGCACCGGGTCGCGCATCCCGCGTGGCGCTGATCGGTGAGACCTACGATCAGGTGCGTGACGTGATGATCCGGGGCGACAGCGGCATTATCGCCTGTTCGCCCCCAGATCGTCGCCCGGTCTGGAAGGCAAGTGAACGGCGGCTGGTCTGGCCTAACGGGGCCGAGGCGCAGGCGTTTTCGGCCCATGACCCCGAAGCGCTGCGGGGGCCACAGTTTGACGCCGCCTGGGCGGATGAGCTGGCCAAGTGGAAAAAGGGTGAGGACACCTGGGATATGCTACAATTCGCCCTGCGCCTTGGCGAGCAGCCGCAGGTCTGCGTCACCACCACACCGCGCAATGTTGATGTGTTGCGCCAGTTGCTCAACAGCCCCTCAACCGTGCAGACCAGCGCGCCAACCTCGGCCAATGCGGCAAACCTCGCGCAGTCGTTTTTGGCTGAGGTCGAAAACCGCTATGGCGGCACGCGACTTGGTCAACAAGAGCTGGAGGGCGCTTTGCTGGGCGAAGCAGACGGCGCCCTGTGGCGCAGTACACAGCTGATGGCCACACAGGTGAGACGCGCACCGCCCATGAACCGGGTGGTGGTCGCCGTCGACCCTGCGGTGTCCCATCATGAAAAATCTGACGCCTGCGGTATCCTTGTTGTGGGCGCCGTGACCGAAGGTCTCCCTAAGGATTGGCGCGCCTATGTCTTGGCCGATCACACTGTCACAGGGGCCAGCCCGCTGGAATGGGCCACTGCCGCCGTCAACGCCGCCCGCGATCACAACGCCGACCGCATCGTGGCCGAGGTCAATCAGGGCGGCGCATTGGTGGAGACGGTCTTGCGGCAGGTGGACGGGTTGGTGCCCTTCAAACCGCGCCACGCCCGCAAGGGAAAATCGGCGCGCGCCGAGCCGGTGGCCGCCCTGTATGAGCAGGGCAAAATCCGCCATCTTCCGGGCCTGCAAGCCTTGGAAGATCAGATGTGCCAGATGACGCCGCAAGGCTATCAGGGGCAAGGATCGCCCGACCGGTTGGATGCGCTGGTCTGGGCTTTGACCGAATTGATGATTGACCCGGCACAGTCCTTTGCCATGCCCCGCGCGCGCAGCCTGTAAGTGGGGCAAAACCTCACCAATGCAACAGGTAAAACGGCCCGTATCTGCGGGCCGTTTTGCATTTTAAACAACATCTTAAGCGTCATGGTTAACCAAGTGTTGCGCGTCCCCCGCACGCCCCGGCACGACCTTGTTAGGACCCATGAGCCATGCTTCTCCTCACGCTTTGATCCCTTGCCCCACCGCACCAGAGGAGCCCACCCATGCTGTTTGACCGCCTGCGCCGTCCCCCATCTGGCGCGCCCAAAACCGCCCCGTCGGTGGAAACAAAAGCCAGCGCCGCCGCGCGTCTGGTCAATATGGCCTCTGCCACCCAGGCCGCGTGGAGCCCACGGGACACCGCAACCCTGACCCGGTCGGGATTTGCCGCCAACCCGGTGGGATTTCGCGCCGTCAAACTGATCGCCGAGGCCGCGGCCGCGCTGCCCTTGACCCTGCAGGACAGCACGCGCCGCTACGACAGCCACCCGATGCTGTCGCTGGTCACCCGCCCCAATACTGCACAGGGGCGCGCTGAATTTCTTGAGGCGCTCTATGGTCATTTGCTGTTGTCCGGCAATGCCTATGTTGAGGCGGCGGTCCTTGGGGAGGATCTGCCGGGGGAGCTGCATGTCTTACGCTCGGACCGGATGCGGGTGGTGCCCGGCAGTGATGGATGGCCGCAAGCCTATGAATATGCGGTGGGCGGGCGCAAACACCGCTTTGCCGCCACTAGTGTGATCTCTCCTATCTGTCATATCCGTAATTTCCATCCCCAGGACGACCATTATGGGTTTTCCCCGCTGCAGGCGGCGGCCATGGCGGTGGACGTGCATAATTCAGCCTCTCGCTGGTCCAAATCGCTCTTGGACAATGCGGCGCGCCCCTCTGGTGCCTTGGTGTGGAACGGCTCGGACGCGCTTGGCACCTTGAGCGAGGAACAGTTTCGCCGCCTGTCGGATGAGATCGCCGAAAGCTTCCAAGGCGCGCGCAACGCTGGCCGGCCTATGGTGTTGGAAGGCGGGTTGGACTGGAAACCGATGGGGTTCTCCCCCTCGGATATGGAGTTCCAAGCGACCAAGGACTCCGCCGCACGCGAAATCGCGCTCGCCTTTGGGGTGCCGCCGATGCTGATGGGGCTCAAAGGTGATGCGACCTATGCCAATTACCAAGAGGCCAACCGCGCCTTTTACCGCCTGACGGTGTTGCCGCTGGCGGCGCGGGTGACGGCGGATCTGGCGGATTGGCTGTCGCGCTATCTGGGCACGCCGCTGACCTTGGCACCCGATCTGGATCAGGTGCCGGCCCTGGCCGCCGAACGCGAGGCGCAGTGGCGACGGATTTCCGACGCCGATTTCCTGAGCGACAGCGAAAAACGCCACCTCCTGGGCCTGCCGCCCAAGATGCAGGAGCAGGCCGATGGCTGATGGACCCTATGCCGCCTTTGACTGTTCACCGGGCCTGCGCCTGTCCGCCCATGAGCGGATCTATCAAATCCAACACGAAGCGTTGAACCGACGCCTGGACCGGATCGAGATGATGATGGAGCGGCTCGAAAAACGCCTGTGGCTTACGGTCTACGGCGTCGCGGCCGTGATCCTCGCACAGGCGGCGCAGTCCTTCATCATTACACCTTAACAAATCATTAACGGGAGAAGTTAATGCATATGGACCCGCATTTAGAAGTCAAATTCGCCAACAGCCCGGCACCGATCACCCTGACCGAAGGCGCGCGGATCGAAGGCTATGCCTCACGGTTTAACGAGGTCGACCAGGGCGGTGATCAGGTGATGCCGGGCGCCTATGCCGCAGCATTGGAACGGCTGAAAACGCAGGGCCGGCGGGTCAAAATGTTGTGGCAACACGACCCGAGCCAGCCGATTGGCGTTTGGGACGACCTGCGTGAAGACGCGACCGGGCTTTATGTCTCGGGCCGGATCCTGACCGAAACCCGACAAGGGGGTGAGGCCGCAGCCCTGATCGCTGCCGGGGCGTTGGATGGTCTGTCGATCGGTTACCGCACCACCAAAAGCGCGCGCAATGACAGCGGTGGGCGTCAACTGTTGGAGCTGGATCTGTGGGAGGTCTCGCTGGTGACATTCCCAATGCTGCCAACCGCCCGTGTCACGCCTGCTCAGAAATCTGAACGGACCGAAAACCTGCATGCGTTGGCACAGGCCCTGCGTCACGCGACCCAGCAATTGCAACGCGAAACCTTGTGAAGGAGACCGCCGATGACTGACGTGACCGACCATGACCTGCACCAAGCGCTGAATGGGTTTGTGAACCAAATCAGCAGCTTGCAAAGCGAAGTGAAAACCAAACTGCAACAACAAGATGAGCGTATGACCATGTTGGACCGAACCACTCGCCAGACTGCACAACACAACAGCCGCCCACAACTGGCGACAACCGCCGATATTGAGGCACCGCATCAAAAGGCCTTTGATACCTATCTGCGCACCGGTGACGACGCCGCCATGCGCGGGTTGGAATTTGACACCAAAGCGCTGTCTACGGCCGTTAATACCGATGGCGGCTATCTGGTGGATCCTGTCACCTCGGACAGTGTGAACGCGGTGCTGGCCTCTGCGGCCTCGGTGCGTGCAATTGCATCCGTTGTCCATGTGGAGGCCACGTCATATGATGTGTTGGTGGACCACGCCGAAATGGGGTCTGGCTGGGCATCCGAGACCGCAAATGCGTCCGAGACCACAACCGGCACCATCGAACGCATCGCCATCCCACTGCACGAGCTGTCAGCGCTGCCCAAAGTGTCCCAGCGTCTGCTTGATGACAGCGCGTTTGAGATCGAGGGCTGGCTGGCCGGCCGCATCGCCACCACCTTTGCCCGCGCCGAGGCCGAGGCCTTTGTAAATGGTGATGGCATCGACAAACCCACCGGCTTCCTGTCGCATCCTGTGACCGCCAACGACAGCTGGAGCTGGGGCAATCTGGGCTATGTGGTCACCGGCACCGATGGCACCTTGGAGGGCGGCGATCCGATCATTGATCTGGTTTATAGCCTGGGTGCCGAATACCGCGCCAACGGATCCTTTGTGATGAACTCCAAAACCGCAGGCCATGTGCGCAAGCTAAAAGACGGCGATGGCCGCTTCCTGTGGAGCGACGGTCTGGCGGCGGGCGAACCGGCCATGTTGCTGGGATATCCGGTGTTGATCGCAGAGGACATGCCTGATGTGGCCTCCAACAGCTATTCAATTGCCTTTGGTGATTTTGCCAGCGGCTACACCATTGCGGAACGTCCCGACCTGCGGGTTCTGCGCGACCCCTTCAGCGCCAAACCGCATGTGCTGTTTTATGCCACCAAACGCGTGGGCGGCGACGTCAGCGATTTTGCCGCGATCAAACTGCTGAAATTCGGCACCTCGTAATCCGACGACGAGGTCCGAATGACGGGGGCGGCAGCCCGCTCTCGTCGGTCGGCGCGTGCCCACAGTTTGCGCGGCCTTGCTGCACCCAAACCGTCCAGGCACCGCAAGGGGTGCGCGCTGACCTAAACTCCACCCGAAACGCCAACGCCCGCCTGCGGAGATGAACGCGATGATCGTGACAGAACGCACCCAGATACCAGACGCGGCCCTGCCGCTTGATGCATTCAAGGCCCATTTGCGACTGGGGCGTGGCTTTGGCACCGAAAGCCTGCAGGACGCGCTCTTGCTTGGGTTTCTGCGCGCCAGCTTTGCTGCCATTGAAACCCGGATCGGAAAAGTACTGATCGCGCGGGACTATGCGCTGACTGTCAACCGCTGGCGTGACCCTGCCGTTCTGACGCTGCCACTGGTGCCGGTGACGGCCGTGACGGCGCTGGTCTCGGTTGATCGCGACGGGGTCGAGGACCTGTTGGATGCGGGGTTTTATACGCTGGAAAGCGACGCGCAGTCCGCGCAACTGCGTCCCTCAAGCGCTTGTCCTCCCACGATTTCCACTGGCGGTCATATGCGCGTCGAATTCACGGCCGGGCTGGCAGCGGATTTCGACACGTTGGCGCCCGATTTGCTGCAAGCGGTGATGATGCTGGCGGCGCATTATTATGAACACCGCGACGATACCGGCCTCCATCGCGGCTGCATGCCCTTTGGCGTCACCTCGCTGATTGAACGCCACCGCGTGTTGCGCCTGGCCTTGGGAGGTCGCGCATGAAAGCCGTGAACCTGAACCGTTTGATGACCTTGGTCGCCCCAAACCGCACAGCCGATGGATCCGGCGGCTATCACGAGGTGGAGACTCCCTTGGGAGAGCTTTGGGCCGAGGTGCGTGCTTTGACCGGTCGCAATGCGGCGCAAAACGGGGCTGCGCTGTCGCTGCAACGTTACCGCATCACGGTGCGCGCCGCGCCCCACGGCAGTTCTGAGCGTCCACGCCCGGACCAATATCTGCTCGAAGGCAATCGCCGGTTTCTCATCCAAGCCGTTGCCGAAGCGGATGCATTGGGGCGCTACCTCACCTGTTTCGCAGTCGAGGAGGTCGCGCTGTGAGCTATGCAACATCTTCCGCCTTGCAGGCCGCAATTTATATGACGTTACAATCGGATAGCGCGGTTTCCGCATCTACAGCGGGCCATATATATGATGCGTTGCCCAGTGGTGTCTTACCCCCAGTCTATGTCCTGATCGGGACCGAGGAAGCGCGCGACCGATCCGACCAAGGCACCCAAGCCGCGCTCTATCTGATGACGTTGCGGGTGATCAGCGACAGCGCTGGTTTTTCAGGCGCCAAACAGGTGGCTGGCGACATTTGCGACGCGCTCTTGTCGGCGCCACTGACCCTTGCGCGCGGTGCGGTGACTGGGCGCTGGTTCGACCGTGCCGTGGCCCGAACGCTGAAATCCGGTGGCCGCGAGGTCAGCCTGCGGTTCCGGGTTCATGTGGATGACGTCAGCACTGCACCGTAACACACTGTTAACCATGAATTTCACCCCGCGACGCGGATGACATCAAGGAGACAAGACATGGCAGCCCAAAACGGCAAAGACCTTTTGATCAAGGTAGACATGACCGGCGGTGGATCCTTTGAAACCCTTGCGGGACTGCGGGCCACCCGCATCAGTTTCAACGCCGAAACCGTTGATATCACGAGCCTTGAAAGTCAGGGAGGCTGGCGCGAATTGCTGGCCGGCGCCGGCGTGCGATCCGCTGCTATTTCAGGGTCTGGCGTGTTTCGCGATGCCGATACTGATGCCCGTGCCCGTCAGCTGTTCTTTGACGGCGAAGTGCCTTCTTTTCAAGTGGTTATCCCGGACTTCGGAACCGTAGAAGGCGCTTTTCAGGTGACGTCGCTGGAATATGCAGGCTCCCACAACGGGGAGGCCACATATGAGCTGAGCCTCGCCAGTGCCGGGGCTTTGACGTTTGAGGCCGCGTGATGGAGACCCCGGTCAATCCATACCGCGGAGAGGTGGCGCTGACCCTCAACGGCCAGCCCCAGGTGATGCGCTTGACGCTGGGGTCGCTGGCCGAGCTGGAGGAAAGCCTTGGTGAGAAAAGCCTTATATCTTTGGTGCAGAGGTTTGAAAGTAATGGGTTTTCCTCGCGTGATCTAATGGGGTTGTTGTTGGCCGGTCTACGCGGCGGCGGCGCTGCAATCACCGCGACAGAGCTGGCCTCAGCCCAAATCGCAGGCGGTCCGATGGCGGCTACACGCGCGGCGGCGGAACTGTTGGCACGCGCCTTTGCGGGGCCGGAATGAACCCGTCCGGATCGTTTGATTGGCCGGCCATGATGCGGGCCGGCATCGCGGGGCTTGGCCTTGCGCCGGAGGCGTTTTGGGCGCTGACCCCGGCAGAGCTGCGTCTGTTGTTGGGGCCACCCGAGCCGACGCCCATGGATCGCACCCGGCTCAGCGATCTGATGCGCAGCTTTCCCGACACGCCCGCAAAACCGCCCGCAGATAGGCCAACAGACACCCAAATCCCATAGGAGAGCGACATGGCCCTGGAAGACATCACCGCGCTGGAACTCAGCGCTGAAGCCTTGGAGAATTCGTTGGGCGGCGCCGCGCAGATGGCGGCAAGCTTTGACGGTGAGCTGTCGCGTGTGCGCGCTGCATTGGCCGCCACAGGCGAGGACGCCAAAACGCTGGAGCGCGGCCTGTCGCGTGGGTTGCGGCGGGCTTTTGATGGGTTGGTTTTTGATGGGAAGAACCTGTCAGAAACCCTTGAAACCGTTGCGCGGTCAGTGATCCGCACGACTTATAACGCGGCCGTCAATCCCGTGGCCAATCAGGCCGGCAATCTGCTTAGCGATGGATTGGCGGGGCTGGTGGGTGGCCTGTTGCCCTTTGCTGATGGTGCCGCTTTTAGCCAGGGGCGCGTGACGCCGTTCGCCCGCGGTGGCGTGGTGTCGGGGCCAACCCAGTTTCCCATGCGCGGCGGCACCGGATTGATGGGCGAAGCGGGCCCCGAGGCGATTATGCCATTGGCGCGCGGCGCTGATGGATCATTGGGCGTGCGCAGCGCCGGAGGCGGCAGCAGCCCCACCATCGTGATGAACATCCAGACCCAAGACGCCCAAAGCTTTCAACGCAGCCAAGGCCAGATCGCGGCGCAAATGTCGCGCGCGCTGAGCCGTGGCAACCGCAACCGTTAAGGAAGGGACAATCCCATGAGCTTTCACGACGTGAGATTTCCAGCCTCGCTCAGCTTTGGCTCGGTCGGTGGGCCAGAGCGGCGCACCGATGTGGTGACGCTGGCCAATGGGTTCGAGGAACGCAACACCCCCTGGGCCCATTCGCGCCGGCGCTATGACGCGGGGCTTGGCTTGCGGGCGTTGGGGGACATCGAGGTTCTGATCGCCTTTTTTGAGGCGCGCCAAGGACAGGTCAGCGGCTTTCGCTGGAAGGATTGGTCCGATTACAAATCGGCAACCGCTGCGGCGGATGTGACCTTTCGCGATCAGGTCATTGGCACCGGCGACGGGATCACCAGCGCGTTTCAACTGGTCAAACATTATACTTCGGGCCCCAACAGCTATGCGCGCCCGATCACCAAACCGGTGGCGGGCACTGTGAAGGTGGGGCTGAACCAGGATGAGCTGCGCGAAGGGGTGGATTACAGCCTCGATACCACGCGCGGGTTAGTGCAATTTGTCTTTGCGCCTGAAATCGGAACCGAGGTGGTGGCCGGGTTTGAATTCGACGTGCCGGTGCGGTTTGACACTGACCGGATCCAGACCAGCGTCGCGTCCTTTCAGGCCGGCGAAGCGCCCAATGTTCCGGTGGTGGAGGTGCGTGTGTGATGGCGATCCCTGAGGAATTGCGCGCTCATCTGGCTACTGGCAGCACCACCCTGTGCCGGGCCTGGGCCATCACCCGACGTGACGGGCAACAGTTTGGCTTTACCGATCATGACTGCGATCTTGCCTTTGACGGGCTGACCTTTCGCGCCGACACCGGATTGACCGCGCGCCAGTTGGAACAGGCCACCGGCCTGTCGGTTGACAACACCGAGGCGCTGGGGGCTTTGTCTGCTGCGGCCATCACCGACGCTGATATCGAGGCCGGGCGGTATGATGATGCAGAGGTGCAAAGCTGGCTGGTCAATTGGGCCGCGCCCGACATGCGTTGGTTGCAGTTTCGCGGCTTTATCGGCGAAATCGCCCGTGAAGACGGCCAGTTCAGGGCCGAGCTGCGCGGGCTGACTGACCGTTTGAACCAGCCACAAGGGCGGATCTATCAAAAACCCTGTACTGCGGTTCTGGGCGATACGGCTTGCGGCTTTGATCTGGCGACACCGGGCTATGCGGTTGAGGCGGAATTGGTCGCGGTGCGCGAGGCGCAGGCCCTGACATTTGCGCCGCAACCGGGGTTTGAGCCAGAGTGGTTCACCCGCGGGGTTCTACGGGTGTTGACCGGCGAGGCTGCGGGTTTGTGGGGGGCGATAAAACGCGACCTTGCGAAGTCACAAAGCCGCGAAATCACCCTGTGGGAGCCACTGCGCGCAGCGCTTGCGCCGGGGGATCTGCTGCGGTTGGAAGCGGGCTGTGACAAACGGTTTGAAACCTGCCGGCTAAAGTTCAACAATATCCTTAACTATCAGGGATTTCCCGATATTCCGGGTGAAGACTGGATGATTGCGGTGCCGCGCCGCGAACATGCCAACACCGGCGGGAGCCGGAGATGAGCGGCGCGCAGGCGGTGGCCGAGGCGCGCCGTTGGCTTGGAACGCCCTATGTCCATCAGGGCGCGATCCGCGGCGCAGGCTGTGACTGCCTGGGGCTGATACGGGGCGTCTATGGCGCCCTTTATGGGGATCCGGCTGAGGTTCCGCCTGCCTATAGCCGCGACTGGTCCGAACCTCAGGGTGAGGAACGCCTGTGGCAGGCAGCGCTGCGCCATTTGCGGGACAAACCGCTGATGCAGGCCGCACCGGGGGATGTGATCTTGTTTCGGATGCGCAGCGGCGCGGTGGCGAAACATCTGGGCCTGCAAACGGTCTGTGGCGCGCAGGCGCGATTTATCCACGCGTATCAGGGCCACGGTGTGGTCGAAACCGCGCTGAGCATGCCGTGGCAGCGGCGCATTGTGGCGCGGTTTGCCTTTCCCGACCTCAACCAACAACAGGAGTGACAGATGGCGACGATCCTTCTTTCGGCGGCGGGTGCGGCCATTGGTGGCGCGGCGGGCGGCACGGTTCTGGGCCTGTCCACAGCGGTGATCGGCCGCGCGGTTGGGGCCACGCTTGGGCGGGCCATTGATGAACGCCTGTTGGGGCGCGGCGGCGCGGCGGTGGAAACGGGCCGCGTGGACCGGTTTCGCCTCAGCGAGGCGAGCGAGGGCACGCCGGTCTCAACCCTATATGGGCGGATGCGGGTTGGCGGGCAGGTGATCTGGGCCTCGGACTTTTTGGAAACCACTAGTACCAGCGGCGGGGGCAGCGGCAAGGGTGCGCCAAAACAGCCCACGGTGACCCAATACAGCTACAGTATCTCCCTTGCGATTGCGGTCTGTGAGGGGGAGGTGCTGGATATCCCGCGCGTCTGGGCCGATGGCGAAGAGGTGGCGCCCAAGGATCTGAACATGCGCTGGTATCCGGGCAGCCGCGACCAGCTGCCCGATCCTTTGATCGAGGCGATCGAGGGCGCAGGTCAATCACCCGCCTATCGCGGCACCGCCTATGTGGTGGTGGAGAACATCCAATTGGAGCGGTTTGGCAACCGGGTGCCGCAGTTCTCGTTTGAGGTGGTGCGCGCCGCCCAGAAGGGGAGCGCAACCTATGATATCGACCTTCCACAGCTGGTGCAGGGCGTCGCCTTGGTGCCGGGGACAGGGGAATATTCGCTGGCATCCTCGCCCGTGTGGTTGCAGCATTCGGCCGGCCAAAACGAGGCTGTGAACAGCCATTCCCACAGTGGGGAAACCGACCTTGTGACCTCGCTTGCGTCCCTCACAGCGGAGCTGCCGCACTGCAACGCGGTCTCTCTGGTGGTCAGCTGGTTTGGCGGTGACTTGCGCTGTGGGCAGTGCCGATTGGAACCCAAGGTCGAACAGGGCGCGGTCGACGGCTCCATGGCCTGGACCGTCTCAGGCATTACGCGCGCCCGTGCGCCGGTGATCGAACGGGACGGAGGGCGGCCAATCTATGGCGGAACCCCTGCGGATGCAGCGGTGGTTGAGGCAATCCGCCATATGAAAGGGCAGGGGAAGGCGGTTATGTTCTACCCGTTTATCCTTATGGATCAGACATTTGGCAATGAACTGCCTGACCCGTGGAGCGATGCTGGGACACAGGCGCATTTGCCGTGGCGCGGACGCATCACCCTGTCTGTGGCTCCGGGGCGCGAAGGCTCACCTGATCAAAGCGCGGTGGCCGATAGCGAGGTTGCGGAGTTTGTCGGCACGGTGCGGGCCAGTGATTTTATCATAGGCGACGGAAACGTGACCTATACCGGGCCGGATGAGCGGAGCTTTAGCCGGTTTATTCTGCACTACGCGGCCCTATGTGCAGCCGCCGGCGGAGTGGACAGTTTTTGCATCGGCTCGGAACTGCGCGCCTTGACCCAGATCCGGGGTGTTGCGGGGTTCCCCTTTGTCGCGGCGTTGCGCGATCTGGTCGGCCAGGTGCGCGCCCTTTTGGGGGCGGATGTCAAATTGGGATATGCCGCCGATTGGAGCGAATATTGGGGTTATACCAGCCCCGAGGGCGATCGTTACTTTCACCTCGACCCGCTATGGGCCCATCCTGAGATCGATTTCATTGGCATCGACAATTACATGCCGCTGTCGGATTGGCGCGAAGGGGCGGATCATCTGGATGCCACAGCGGGCGCGCCGTCGATCTATGATCTGGACTATCTGAAATCCAATGTTGCGGGCGGCGAGGGCTATGATTGGTTCTACCACTCTGACACCGCCGCCGAGGCGCAGATCCGCACGCCGATCACCGACGGGGCCTATGATGAACCCTGGGTCTGGCGGTATAAGGATATCCGCAGCTGGTGGGAGAACAGCCATCACAACCGCATTGGCGGCGTGCGCGGGGAAACGGCAACCGATTGGCTGCCACAGTCGAAACCGATCTGGTTCACCGAAATGGGTTGCGCGGCCATCGACAAAGGCACCAATCAACCGAACAAGTTCCTTGACCCCAAAAGCTCTGAAAGTCGGCTGCCCAAGTTTTCCAATGGCCAGCGCGATGATCTGATCCAGATCCAATACTTGCGGGCGATGTACGGCTATTGGACAGAAGGCGAGAACAACCCAACTTCGACCATCTATAGCGGTGACATGTTGGATATGAGCCGCGCCTTTGTCTGGGCCTGGGACGCGCGCCCGTTTCCGGCCTTTCCCAATGCGGTGGATGTTTGGGGTGATGGGGAGAATTATCCCCGTGGCCATTGGTTGAACGGACGTGTTGGACAGCGCCCCTTGGCCGAAGTGGTGACCGAGATCAGTGCCAACTCTGATGTGACGGATTTGGATACGGGTGATCTTTATGGGGTGGTGCGTGGCTATGGGCTTGGCGATGTGGGGCCGGCCCGCGCGGCCTTGCAGCCTTTGATGTTGCGACACGGGTTTGATGCCATTGAACGCGACGGTCTGTTGCAGTTTCGCCCCCGCACCGGAGAGGGTGCGACGCGGGTTGCACAGGACCAGATGGCCTTGGGTGAAGATGGGACCCCGGTGCGCGCTGACAGCCGCGATGGTGAGGCAGAGCTGACAGGCCGGGTGCGGTTGCGGTTTTCCGAATGGGGCGGCGATCACGCGCTCTTGTCCGAGGAAGCGGTCCTGCCGGATGAGGTCACCCATGCGGTCAGCCAGAATGAGCTGCCCTTGGCCTTGACCCGGGCCGAGGCACGTCAGACGGTGGAACGCTGGCTGGCCGAGGCGCGGGTAGCGCGCGATACTGTCACCCTCAGCCTGCCGCCGTCGCTGTTGCATCTGGGCGCGGGCGATCTGCTGGATCTGGAGGCTGACAGCGCCGCACCCGGCCTGTACCGGATTGACCGCCTGTCGATTGGCTCTTCGCAAGAGGTTGAGGCGGTGCGCATCGCGCCCGAGGTCTATGCGCCGGCCCAAGTGGCCGAGGATCTGCCCGGCATCAATCGTTTTGTGCCACCTGTGCCGGTGCTGCCGCTGTTTCTGGATCTGCCGCTGCTGCGCGGAGACGAAGTGCCCCACGCGCCGCATCTGGCGGTCACAGCCACGCCGTGGCCCGGATCGGTTGCGGTTTACGGCGCCGCACAAGACAGCGATTATGCGCTGCAAGAGGTCCTCGCCGCGCCGTCGATTGTTGGCGAGACCGAGAGCATTCTGCCTGCCGCCAGACCGGGCCGCTGGGATCTGGGACCCGCGCTGCAGGTGCGGCTGTATTCCGGTGCCTTGCAAAGCATTGACCCGCTGGCTGTGTTGAACGGCGGCAATGTGCTGGCCATTGGCGATGGCACGCCTGGGGGGTGGGAGGTGCTGCAATTTGCCGAGGCCGAGCTGATCGCGCCCCAGACCTACCTGCTGCGACGACGGCTGCGCGGGCAGGTGGGCAGCGAGGCTGAGATGGCTCAGGAATGGCCCGTTGGCAGTCGGGTTGTGCTGCTCAATGGGGTGCCGGGGCAGATCGATCTGTCACCGGATCAACGCCGCCTTGCCCGCCATTATCGAATGGGCACGGCGCGGCGGGGCTATGATGATCCGTCCTACGTGCATGTGGTCGAAGCTTTCGAGGGGCGCGGTCTGCGTCCGCTGTCACCGGTGCATCTGGCGTGGAGCGGCGGTGATCTGGGCGCCGACCTGACCCTCAGCTGGGTCCGGCGCACGCGGATCGGAGGTGATGATTGGGACCTGCCCGAGGTGCCCTTGGCTGAGGAGCGGGAGGCCTACCGCATTCGCCTGTTGCGCGGTGGTCAGCTGCTGCGTGAGGCGGAGGTTGTGACCAGTCAATGGACCTATGATGTGGCTGCGCAGGCGGCAGATGGGGCCACGTCAGGCGATATGGTTGAGGTGGCTCAGGTGTCGGCCTTGGTTGGGCTTGGTGTAGCGGCCCGGATCAGCGTTCCGTAATGGTGCGCCGACCTGTGTTGCCCGGTGATATCAGCGCAGCCGCCCGCGCGTTGTTGGCTGTGGCACCATGCGCGCGGGCGGGGCTGTGTTCTGAGATTTTCACTGGGGCGCAGATCGCCTGTGCCTATGTTGAACAAACCGGGCGGCTGCATTCGAAATGGGGCGACGGCACCTTGAACGCTGCCGCCCGCAGGTTTGAGTTGGCGGATGAGCCAAGTTACGACAATCCAGACTACCTCGCCTCGACGCAACTGGTTCTTGAGGCTTTGGCGATCACGCTTCGCCTTGAAGGCTGCGCCCATACCTGCACGGCGGTGTGCAGGCAAAACAGGGCAGCCCCTCCCGTCCACCGCCAGGCGCAGACAAGCTGCTTGGCGGCGGTTGGGCCAAGCGTGGCGGGGGCGGGCCCCCCCCCCCCCCCCGGGGGGGGGGGGGGGGGGCCCCCCCCCCCCCCCCCCCCCCCCCCCCCCCCCCCCCCCCCGGCCCCCCCCCGCCCCGCCGCCCGGGGCCGGGCGAACCGGGGCCACCCCCCCCCCGAGACCAGGGCCCCCA
>CANMIX010000013.1 GCA_947497985.1 uncultured Paracoccaceae bacterium | reverse complement strand
CGCTGGCCCACAAAACCCCACCCCCCCCCCCGCCAAACCACCCCCCCCCCCCCCCCCCCCCCCCCGCCCCCCCCCCCCCCCCCCCCGGGGGGGGGGGGGGGGGGGGGCGGGGGGGGGGGCCCCCCCCCCCCACGCCCAACTGGCCAAGGGGATTTTACATCCCCGCAGGCCGGGCGGGAGGGGCTGGAGGCGAACAAATCCCGCCGGTTTTAAACGGCGGGATAATTTCTTCA
Source organism: uncultured Paracoccaceae bacterium (assembly GCA_947497985.1). Lineage (GTDB taxonomy): Bacteria > Pseudomonadota > Alphaproteobacteria > Rhodobacterales > Rhodobacteraceae > Epibacterium. The sequence continues at coordinate 154,015 of CANMIX010000013.1, read as the reverse complement.
GTCATTTGCGCCGGATCAGAAACCGCGCGGTGTTGGGTGATCCTTGTAGACCTCGATGATCTTGGCGACCGCTGCCTCAGGTGCGAGCTCTTCGCTTTCGCCAGTGCGGCGCGAGGTCAGTTCAACCACACCGTTTTTCAACCCGCGTGGGCCAACGGTGATGCGCCAGGGCAGACCGATCAGATCCATGGTGGCGAACTTACCGCCTGCGCGTTCCTTGCGGTCATCATAAAGCGGGTCAAGTCCGGCGGCAGTCAGCGCCTTATAGAGATCGTCACAAGCGCCATCCGCGGCCTCGTCACCTTGTTTCAGGTTCACGATACCACAGTGGAACGGGGTCACACCTTCGGGCCAGATGATGCCGTTGTCATCGTGGTTGGCCTCGATGATTGCGCCCAACAGACGCGACACACCGATGCCGTGGCTGCCCATGTGGACAGGCTCGGGCTTGCCGTCGCCGGGTTGCACGGTGGCACCCAGCGCTTCTGAGTATTTGGTGCCGAAATAGAAGATCTGGCCGACCTCAATCCCACGGGCCACGCGGCGGCGGTCTTCGGGGATTTCGTTGAACAGCGCCTCGTCATGGGTTTCATCGGTGCGCGCATATTTGGTGGTAAACTCTTCCAAGACGCCCTGACATTCTTCGACACTGTCGTAATCAATCTCACGATCGCCAAAGGTCAGATCGGTGACGGCACTGTCATAGAAGACCTCAGACTCACCGGTTTCAGCCAGCACCAGGAATTCATGGGTATAATCGCCGCCAATCGGGCCACCATCCGCACGCATCGGGATCGCTTGCAGGCCCATGCGCTCATAGGTGCGCAAATAGCTCACCAGATGGCGGTTATAGGAATGCAGCGCGTCCTCTTTGGTGAGGTCAAAGTTATAGCCGTCCTTCATCAGGAACTCACGTCCGCGCATCACGCCAAAGCGCGGGCGGATCTCGTCGCGGAATTTCCACTGGACGTGATACAGCGTCAGCGGCAGATCCTTGTAGGAGCTGACATGCGCGCGGAAGATGTCGGTGATCATCTCCTCATTCGTGGGGCCAAACAGCATGTCTCGCCCATGGCGGTCATTGATACGCAGCATCTCTTCGCCGTAGTCATCGTAACGGCCGGACTCTTTCCACAATTCTGCAGGCTGCATGGTTGGCATCAACAGCGGAATGTGCCCCGCACGCATCTGCTCTTCATGCACGATGCCTTCGATCTTTTTCAGGACCTTAAAGCCCAGCGGCAACCAGGAATAGATCCCGGCCGAGGATTGTTTGATCATACCAGCGCGCAGCATCAACCGGTGGCTGACGATCTGGGCCTCGGAAGGGTTCTCTTTGAGAACTGGCAGGAAGTATCGGGACAGGCGCATCGGGGCTCCATCAACTGTGTCTTGAGGTTTGAGGAGTGGTTTAGAAGCTGCGCGCACGCGGGGCAAGGGTAGATGGCGGGTTAAGACCCGTCCACAACCGCCATTTCGGTGATGTAAAATCCCACATATGAGGTTCGCACGACCATATCGACAGCAACACCTTCTGCAAAACCAGGCAAAGCTCCTTCGTCATCGAAACAGATCTCGAACAACTGCCCAGTGTTCGCCAATAGCTCGACTTTGCCCCGACACTGGGAACGGTCCGGCTCCCAACGGCGTGATTGGATCTGTCCCTGTTGGCGCAGATCCTCTCCCATCGTTTTGGTGAAAAGATAGGGCGCAAAACCGTAAAAAACTATCACGAAGCTCATCGTCGCAAGCCACATGAAAAACAACCGAAGCCCTACAACGCTCCACCGAGTTTCATTAAGTTTGAACATAGGCAGGAAGGGCATATGCCTTGGGTTGCGGTTCTGCAAAATTTGGAGAACGCCGCTCAATGCTATTGCAACAACGATGCCAGGTATCCTGATCCCGCTGGTTTCCCGTGCATTCCAAGCAAAAAACTCTATTGGAAACCATGCCGCGATGACGAAGACTGCCATCACACCTATCCCCACCCAATGCAGCCACGTTGGAGCAAAAGTGAGCTCGTCCGGATCGATTTTGTGCACCTCATTGGCCGACGGATAGGCAAAGCCGGGAAACACAAAAGCGAGCGTAAATGGGATCAGAGCGACCGCGATCAACCAAGTCGGAGCCTGCAGCACCACATCATAAAAATAAAACGCAAGGCCAACACCGATGAGCGGCCACAGACGTCGTGACCAGGCTCCGAACGCCGTAACCTCAGTAACCAACCAATGCGTAAAATCCCCAGCCACCAGCGGCAGCATCGGCGCAACGCAAATGGGCAGGACGAGCACATGCCATGAGAGGGGAGTTAGGCGATAGAAGTTAACACCATCGGCTTGGTCAAAGGCCCAGATTACCGCACCGAGATAGCCCATCCCAAAGAGCAAAGCGCTGAGCGCGGCAAGACCTAGTCGTGTCATGAAAGAGGTTCCTTAAAATTCACACCTTGGATTGCCGCGTGACATAGCGCAGTCAGTCGCCCGCTAACCTGTTCAAAACACTGCGCGGAAGGCGTTTTCTGCGATGCGTGTCTCACTTCGCCACCTCCACCTGAGACACATATTCCCCGGCAAAGGACTCGCGCCGCGTGATGTGAACCCGCGTACTCACTTCAAAGCCGGGATAGTCGGATGGGTGGTCAAAACAGCGGTCGAAATTGCGCCAGCCTCGGCTTTCGCTGATCTCCAGCTCTCCTTTGCAATAGAGCCGGTTTGGATACCATTCCCGCCCACGCACTTCGGCCTCATACTGGGTATCGGTGCCAAAGCGTTTGGTGAGGGCGTAGGGCAGCGCATCTCCGGCAAAACTGAACCCAACAAAAACAAGCACAAAGATAAGCAGCACTGTGAAAATCGCTCCAACGCCCAGTTTCCTGGAAATCCACACCAGCGGCGCAATGGACCACCAGCACCATTTGGAACCCAAATAGATCGGGAACATCAGCACCCAAAGGAGCATATAGAGGCCGAGGTTGCTGTCCGTGCGTTCATAGAATTGGACATGAGAGACTGTCCACAAGATGAAAAGCACAACAGCCAGTGCCGCCAAGCGTTGCAGCCAGGGAAAATCTGACAGGGTCTGTGCGAGCTTTGCTTTGGCTGCGCTGGCGTCTTCATCGTCGGGCGTTGCAACCGGCACGTCTCCCAATTGCCAAAATGCAAACCCTGGGCAGACAAAGGCCAACACAAAGGGCGCAACCAGCAGCGCGGGAAGCCAGATAGGTGCTTGCAGTCCCACAACAAAAAGCACGCAAACACCAGCAACGACAAACGCGAGCAAAAACATAATCTGCCATCGTCCCTCTTCTCGCGCGTACTTGCGTGTGAAGCTTACAAATGTTCCGCTCAACAACGTACAGGCTGCGGTAGCGGCGAGACCCATCGTCAAATACGAGCCGGCCAACGAGTGTTGCGCGTGAAATGGTTGTCCCAAAGAACGTGAGAACCATTCAATAAAAGCAGCGCAGAATATCAGGCCAAAAGACGCTGCACAGATCTTAGCAAGTAAGTCTCGGGTCATGGAAATATTCCTTGGAAATCTGAGTTTCGAGTGCTGATAATCCGGCGCAGGCAACCGTCGGCCGACACTTGCACAAAATGTCGAGAGCACCTTTTGGTAGATACAGAGATCACTTCACCGTCCGCATCTCGCTCACATAGCTGCCCGCTAAGGACTCGCGCAGGGTGATGTGAACCTGCGCACCGAATTCAAAGCCGGGATAGTCGGATGGGTGGTCAAAGCAGCGGTCGAAGTCAGGCCGGCCTCCGCGCGCGCTGATCACCAGCTCTCCCTTGCAATAGAGCCGGTTTGGATACCACGCTCGCCCGCGCACCACGGCCTCATATTGTGTGTCGGACCCAAAGTGTTTGGTGATGTGGAAGGGCATAACATCTTCGAACAACGAATAAAAACCGAACGCCGTGAGAAAAATCACAGAAGAGCGAAGCACGATCGAAGCGCCTGTGCGGCGTATCAGAGCAAAGAGCGGTTCAAACGGCCATTGCGCTATTTTAGCAGCTGGTGGGAAGGCCAGCACAAACCAAAGAATGCCAACCGGGAGACCTCCTCCGCGTTCAACCCGATTGTAGAATTGCGCTTGCGACACCGCCCAGATCACCAACGCCACGACAGCAAGCGCGGCACACCATTGCAATTTGGAAAACACCGCTGGCGCGGCCTGCTCTTGGTCCGTCGGCATCCCTGCAACAGGGTCTGGGTGTTCAGTAGATTGGAAAGCAAACCCCGGCAGGACAAAGGCAAGGGTGATCGGCGCAAATAAGACCATCGGCACCCAGACCGGGGTGCGCAATTCGACAACAAACAGCACAGTGGCGCTGCAAATAAGCAAGGCGACCAAGACCGCGATTTGTATGCGTTCGTTGAGTGGTTTTGTGGTGAAACCCTCATCGTCAAACGCTGCGATCGGCCACAGTGAACCAAATGCAATACTGAGCAAAAGGACAAAGGCGATCTGGGATTTCTGCGGATAGGTCAAAAGCCCGTTGTCCATCACCCAAGCCACAACCCCACCCCAGAAGGCCAACACAAAAGACACGGCGCAGAACTTGGTAAGTAAATCTCGGGTCATGAAAATGTCCGTTTAAATAATTCCCTAATACCACCGGTACGTGTGGTGCGCGCAAGCCACTTGTGCGTGCCGCCCCGGAAACACTCTGTTTGCGCCTCCGGTCAAATCGACGCGAGTTGCAGCGGATTAGAAACCCCGCCCCATCGCCCTATCTGGAAAGGGGAAACCTGCGGCGCGCTGCACAGGCGCGTCAGACACAGGCAGGGTCTACTGGGAGGAGGACATCAGATGGCGCATGTGGATTGGTATATCGAAGGGCCAAGCTTTGGCAGTTGCAATTGCGGATACGCCTGCCCCTGCCAGTTTGAGGAACGCCCCACCCAAGGCGATTGCCGCGGGTTTGAGGTGTTGGAGGTCACGCGCGGCCATTTCGGCCCCACCGATCTGGCGGGTTGCAAAATGGCGCTGATTTATGCTTGGCCCGGTGCGATCTTTGAAGGCGGGGGAGAGATGCAGCTGATCATTGATCAGGATGCCTCCCCCCAGCAGCGCAGCGCCTTGGAGCGGGTTCTGACAGGCCAAGACACCGATGAGATGGCGACCCATTGGTGGGTCTTTCACGCCATGTGCGACCACGTGCATGAAACGCTCTATCTGCCGATTGCGTTTGAGGCCGACATTGCCGGTCGGCGTGCCAATGTGAAGGTGGGAACCGTGCTGACCTCTACCGGACGGCCCATCGCGCCCCCCCATGCAGGCGGCGAGGAACACCGGGTGCGCATTGATATCCCCGGCGGGATAGAGTTCACCCAGGCCGAGATCGGCAGCGCCAGCACCCAATGCACCACCGCCATCCCGCTGGAGCTGAGCGACACCTATGGGCAATGGCACACCCTGAAACACGGCCCCACCGGCGTGGTGCATTAGGGGGGGAATGCCCTCGGTTTAGACAGGTCCGTTTCCTGTCTGGTCCTAAAAGGACCACCCGCCAAACGAGCACATAGCCAGCGCGCGCCCTCTCCGGTAGTCTCGCGTCAAAGATGATTTGACCCGTTGAAATGACGAAGCCGGATTTTAGCACGTGAACGACAAGAAGACCGAAATTGCACCGGCCCAAACGCCGCAATCCCTACTTTCATGGCTTGCAATTGAATGGCCCCCGAACTTCACCCGTTCGCGCGGATTGGGTTCGCTGGTCGGTGCCGGGCTAACCCTTGCCATTCCCGCGTTGTTTCTCCTAGCGCTGGTCGCCGCTTTTGCGGTTCTGAGTAAAACCATCTTGGACGTTTTCACGGATGGCGGCTCGGGTCCAAGCCTTGGTGTGGGGGCAATGATCACCGCGCTGTTGGGTGTGCCTTTTGTGATCTGGGGCACGGTGATCCGGCAAAAAGCGCTGGAGTTTCAGAAGGAAGGCCATATCACCGACCGGATTTCAGCCGCCGTTGAACAGCTTGGCGCTGAAAAAGTTGTGAAGCGAACTGTGGATATTCACAAAGGAAAAGTTGGCGCAACTTTGCAACCAAATGAATATGCGACCAAAGAGGAAACCGTCCCCAACATCGAAGTGCGCATTGGGGGGCTCTTGTCGCTGGAACGCATCGCGCAGGATTCCACGCGATATGACCAAGGCCGCGACCATGTGCGGGTGATGGAGATCATCTGCGCCTATGTACGAGAGAATGCCCCCGCAAGCGGGGCGGTGGATTTTCCGCTGGCGGATTGGGAGCCGCTGCCGGACGATGCAACCGAAGAAGAGAGTGAAACACATGAAATGTGGCACAAAGCGCGGTTTGGCGAGACATGGACTTCCGATGCACCCGATGCACAGGAATGGGCAGGTTCCCTGCCGGCACCGCGCGAAGACATTCAAACTGCGCTGAATATTTTGAAACGGCGAACATACGAGCAACGCAAGGTGGAGGCGAACTGGCCCGATGTTGGCCCCGCACCAGAAGGATGGGTGTTTGATGAGGCGACATTCAAACGTCTGCCGGATGAACCGGCAAAGGACGCACTGACCAAAGCCGAATTGGAGGAGTTCGAAGCAGGGCTTGTAGCATGGAGAACCCGCGTGAGGACCTATAAAGGGTACCGCTTGGATCTACGAAACACCAATCTACAAAGGGCGGATCTTTCCAAGGCTATGTTTTCCGGCGCCTTGTTGTATGGCGCGCGGATGGGGGGAGCAATCCTCAGCGGTGCGCGGATGGAGGGGGCAAACCTCAGCCAAGCACGAATGGAAGGCGCACTCCTTTTTATGGTGCGACTGGAAGGGGCATACCTCAACGAGGCGCGGATGGGAGGGGCAAACCTTGGCGAGGCAAGGATGGAGGGAGCAAACCTCTTAATGGCATGGATGGAAGGGGCAAATCTCACTAGGGCGCGGATGGAGGGGGCAGATCTCGGCATGGCGCAGATGGCGGAGGCAGACCTCTGCGAGGTGCGGATGGAGGGGGCAGATCTCACCCTGGCGAGGATGGAGGGGGCAGACCTCAGCTGGGTACATTTTGACGAAAACACCGCCTTCCATCGGGCCGATTTCCAAGCCGCCTTCTGGAAGGAGGTGACGTTGTTGAATGTTCATCTGTCACAAGACCAAATCAACGCTAGCTTTGGAGATGGCTCGGTCATTTTGCCTGAGGGATTGGAACGCCCGGCGCATTGGCCGAAGGAAACCGTGGAAACGGTTGAATACGACGAAGCCTACGAAAACTGGCTCTCGACCCTATCCGCCTAGCCCATCCCCAGAAAATCCCACTCTGTCCCCGGCTTATCCACGCCCGCCTTTCTGCGGGGGCTTGCAACGCGAGGCTGGCTGGGGAAGAAATGAGCCAACGGAAATTTACGCCCCGATTGAGGAGCCGATATGGCCTTGCCTGCGAAGAAACAGTTTCAATATTGGGGCGTTGCGGCCGTGGTCTTTGCGGTGGTCATGTGGGCGCTGGGGGATGTGCTGTTGCCCTTTATCCTTGGCGCGGCGATTGCCTATATGATTGATCCGGTGGCGGATCGGCTGGAGGACTGGGGGCTGAGCCGGACCGGTGCGACGGCGACGATTACCATTGGGGCGATGATCGTCTTCCTGCTGGTGCTGATCATCGTTCTGCCGAGCCTGATTGGCCAGATGATCGATCTGGTGCGGGTCCTGCCGGATGTGCTGGGCAATCTGCGGAGTTTTGCGCAAGAGCAATTCCCGCAGATCTTTGACCAGCAAAGCCGGATCCATCAGCTGCTTGAGACATTCGGCAACACGCTGCGCGAGAAATCCGTGGTGATCCTTGAGACCGCGCTTGGCTCGGCGGTGTCGCTGTTGAATGTGCTGGTGCTGTTGGTGATTGCGCCGGTGGTATCGGTCTATCTGCTGTTGGACTGGGACCGGATGATTGAACGCATTGATGCGCTGTTGCCGTTGGACCATGCGCCGGTGATCCGCAAGCTGGCCCGCGATGTGGATGCGGTCATCGCGTCGTTTATTCGCGGCATGGGCACCGTCTGTCTGATCCTTGGCACCTATTATGCGGTGGCCTTGATGGCGGTGGGTTTGAACTTTGGTCTGGCTGTTGGGTTTGTTGCGGGGCTTGTGACATTCATCCCCTATCTTGGCTCACTGATTGGGGGCGCGCTGGCGATTGGGCTGGCGTTGTTTCAATACTGGGGCGCGGTTGAGGTCGTGGATGGCGATACGGTGACCTATGCAACAGATTGGCTGCGCATTGGCATTGTGGCGGCGATTTTCATTGCAGGACAGGTGGTCGAGGGCAACTTTCTGACGCCCAAGCTGGTGGGAAATTCGGTCGGGCTGCACCCGGTCTGGCTGCTGTTGGCCCTGTCCGTTTTTGGCGCCTTGTTCGGCTTTGTCGGCATGTTGGTCGCGGTGCCCATTGCAGCGGCCCTTGGCGTTCTGGCCCGGTTCCTGGTGGATCAATATCTGGACAGCCGCCTGTATCGCGGATTGACAGTGCACGAGCGGTTGGCCGAGCAAGCAGCAGAGGCGGCGGCCGAGGACGAGGCCTGAATGGCCGAACAGCTCAGCTTTGATCTGCCGACAAAACCGGCGCTGGAGCGGGAGGATTTCTTTGTCGCGCCGTCGAATGCGATGGCGGTGGCCTTGCTGGATCCGGCGTTTCATTGGCCCAGTGGCAAGATGGTTCTGACCGGTCCCAAAGGCGCTGGCAAAACCCATCTGGCCCATGTGTGGGCGCGCCAGTCGGGGGCTTGGATCATCCCGGCCCACGCCCTGCCCCATGAAGATATCCCGACCCTGTCGGAAGGGCCAGTGGTGGTCGAAGACGTGCCCGATATTGCGTTGGATCCTGCCGCGCAAGAGGCGTTGTTTCATCTGCACAATCTGGTTCTGGCAGCGGGGCACGCAATGATGATGACAGGTCGACCTGCGCCGAACCACTGGTCGCTGACCCTGCCCGATCTGCAAAGCCGGGTGCAGGCCGCCACCCATGCAGAGTTGCAAGCCCCCGATGACGCCCTGCTGGCAGTGGTCTTGGCGAAACTGTTCAACGACCGCCAGATTGCGCCCAAAGCGGATGTCATTCCCTATTTGGTGGCGCATATGGACCGCACCTTTGCCACCGCGGCCCAGATCGTGGCGCGACTGGATCAGCTGTCGCTCAGCGAAAAACGCAGCCTGTCGCGTCCGCTGGCCATCCGGGCGCTGTCAGATCTGGCGTCTCCAGGGCAAGACGAGCTTCCTTTAGAATAATGCACAGTTTATGAGCAAATGTGGTGGCTTGCCCAAAAGTTTCACGTTAGCTTGAGGGGAATATGACCCTGCCACGAATCCCGGATCTGCCATGAACGAAGCCTCCGAAATTGTAACAGATTGGGGAGGTTATGGCCCTCCGTTGTTTAACGACCCGGATGTGCGTGCTCTGTCGCGAGTGGGAGTGGTGGACGTTGGGTCAAACTCGGTTCGGATGGTGGTGTTTGATGGCGCCGCACGCAGCCCCGCCTATTTCTTTAACGAAAAAATCATGTGCGCCTTGGGCGCAGGTCTGTCGGAAACTGGCAAATTGAACCCAGAGGGGCGCGACCGAGCCCTGGCAGCGATGCGGCGGTTCAAACTGTTGGCGGATGGGATGAAGCTGCCGCATTTGACCGTGGTGGCCACCGCAGCCGTCCGCGATTCCCAAGATGGTGCCGATTTCTGTGCGGATGTTCTACGCGAGACAGGTTTGGCGATCCATGTGATCGACGGTCCCGAAGAAGCACGGCTGTCGGCCCAGGGGGTTCTGTTGGGCTGGCCCGGAGCCTATGGGTTGATCTGCGACATCGGTGGCTCCTCGCTAGAGCTGGCCGAGATCCAGGACAATACCGTTGGTCGGCGTGTCACCTCGGATCTGGGGCCGTTGAAGCTGAAAGAGATCAAAGGCGGCAAACGCGGCAGGCAAGCCCATATTGATGGCGTTGTCAGAACTCTGAAGACGCAGATGGGTCCACAGCGCGATCGTCTGTTTCTGGTCGGGGGCAGCTGGCGCGCAATTGCCCGGATCGATATGGAACGCCGGGGTTACCCGCTCAAGGTTCAGCATGAATACCGGATGTCGGTCAAAGCGGTGCAAGCCACAGCCAAATATATCGACAAGGCCGACCTGCAAGAGCTGCGCCGGACGTGCGGCATTTCAAGCTCGCGCATGTCGCTGGTGCCCTATGCGGCCGAGGTTCTGTCGCGGCTGGTCAAGACTTTTAAGCCGCGCGATATCGCCATCTCAAGCTATGGGATCCGCGAAGGCTTGCTGTTTGAACAGATGCCACAGGCGCTGCGCGACCGCGACCCTCTGGTTGAGGCCTGCCGTTTTGCCGAAGACAAAGACGCGCGCCTGCCCGGTTTTGGACGCGTGCTGTATGATTTTGTGTTGCCGCTGTTTCCTCGGGCTGATTTCGACAAGAAACGCCTGATCAAAGCGGCCTGCCTGCTGCATGACGTAAGCTGGCGTGCCCATCCGGACTATCGCGCTGAGGTCTGTTTTGAGAATGCAACGCGTGCAAACCTGGGCGGTCTGCGCCATTCCGAACGGGTGTTTCTGGGCCATGCGTTGATGTCACGCTACAGCAAACGCCGCCCCGCCGCGCGGTTTCAGCAGCTGTTTGATCTGATCGACGACAAGCAGCGCAGAGAGGCCGAAATCCTGGGGCGGGCCATGCGGTTTGGCGCCATGCTGGTGGTCAGCACCGACACAAAAATCGGCACGTTAAAGTGGCGGCCGCGTAAAAAGGTGCTGGAATTGCGGCTGGACAAGAGCACCGCGCCAATGTTCACCGAAACGGCAGAGGCCCGGTTTCAGTCGCTTTGTGACGCGCTGGAAGCAGAGGGTTCCAAACGCGTCAGTCGCTAACCCGGACCCCCATCCCGTATTCGCCGCCAGAAACTGCGCCCGGTTTTATCGGGCCCAGGTTTGTCGGAAGCCGCCTTGTGGCGTGCAGTCCTACCGGCTGCTGAAACAAATAGGGGATCCAGTCTGCGACCTAGATTTCGATGTCTGAACTGTCGTCTTTTGGCGTGTCGTCGCGGGTTTTCTTGCGAATGATGATATCGCCATTGGGCAGCATCTCGGGCAATTCATAGGTGCTCCAATCCTCGACCTTGGCGGCGATATCCGCTAGGGCGGGACCCATGGTTGACAGGAACTCCCCCATGGAGGGACCAATCTCTCCCATCAATTCCTGGATACCTTCGAGGGCGGGTGCCATTTCATCACGCAATCCCCGCAGGAACAATTCCGCCCCGCGTTCCATCAAGGATCCGCCGTTGTCCGTCTCGGCCTCGGTTTCCGTGCCGTCATTGGAAAAGAGGCTTTGAGCCGAGGCTGTGGAGGGGGTCAGGGTCGCCGTGGACAGAGCCAGCGACGCAATGATTGCCGCGGACATAAGTGCATTGCGATAGCGGCGCATAGGGTCGATCACGGTTTGCTCTCCTCTGTGAGGTTGGTGCAAGAGATGATGCGCCCTATATAGGCTCATTGCGTCGCTATTCACAGATGATTTCGCGGGGAAATTACGCCTCGAGGTTTCGGATCTCCGCGTCAGGCCTGCCAGAAGGGTTTGGCAATTTCATGCACCACCTCAGCACGACTAAAACCCGCATCCTTCAACGCGCTGTCGGGCGCGTGCAGCAGGTCGCGGGCCAACATATGGCGATACCGGATCCGCTGGAGATAGAGCGCCAGACCACGTGCCTGTGGCCGTGCCGGCGTTGAGGATTGCGTGAACGGGCGTGGGAAAGCGATGACCTGCGCCATGGGCCTTGTGTCCTTTTCTTCACACTTCTGTCTTGTGACCCTGATATAGCACGCCGAATACGGCAGAAAAATCGAGTTATTGGCACAAGATATGTGAGAAGTAGGAACATATAATGTCACATCTACCGCCCCTCACCGCCCTACCCGCTTTTGAAGCCACAGCCCGACTGGGATCCGTCACTGCAGCCGCCAGCGAGTTGGGCCGCACCCATAGTGCGGTGAGCAAACAGATCAAACATCTGGCACAGGATCTGGGTGGCGATCTGTTTCGCAAATCTGGCACTGGTTTGGTACTGACGGAACGCGGTGAGCGGCTGCAAGCCGAACTGTCGCCGATGCTGCGCCGGATTGGTGAGCTGGCCGCTGAGATGCGCGGAGGATCGGATCAACGGCTGTTGCGAATAGCGGTTGGCGCGACCTTTGCGACCCGCTGGCTGACTGCGCGGCTGCCCCGATTTTACGCAACCCACCCGCAGGTAGAGATCACCCTGCTGATGTCCGGCCTGATCGCCGGGCAGCCGCGGTATTCGGGCGAGGATTTCGACATTTTGCTGAGCTATGATCGCTTACGCGGCCCGATTGGACCGGGATTTCGCACGGTGGTCATGGGCGATGCGTCCTATGGCCCAGTTTGTGCACCAGGTTACGCGTTTGAACATCGCGGAGAGGACGGCCATGTGCCGATGCGCTTTAGTCATACCGGAGGCCCCTCGGCCTGGTCGGTCTGGGAAGAGATTTCCGGACGTCAGGTGCACAGCCCAGAAATCCGCGAACACCCGCATCATATCCTGGCGCTTGAGGCCGCAGCGGCCGGGATGGGCATGGCACTGACGGAACGGCGCTTGGTGGCGCAAGATCTGGAGCAAGGACGCCTGATCGCGCCTTTGGGATTTGTGCACGGCCGGGATGGGTTTCTGGCCGCCCTGCCCAATCATCGCACGGCACCAGAAACAGCAGACCTATTTCTACGGTGGTTGAAACAAGAGGCCGCAGAGTAAATCACCTTCGCACGCGCGCAGACCACCCAGACACAAGCAACCCCTCCCGCGCCCACGCGTGACCTGCCTTTCGGCATGCCCCCTGGTGGCCTTGGGCCGGGCAGGCAACCCGGCAGGGTTGCCTGCCGCGCGGACCCAAAGGGTCCGCGCCACGCCCAACGGGAACCGCTGTGCAACAGCACAGCAGGTGACGGGCGGGAGAGTTTTTTTGCTAACTCGTTCACTGACCGCAGTTGTGTTCAGTTGATCTCAAGATCCAGTGTCACCGGAAAATGGTCCGAGGCCTGCAAAAGAGCTGTACGCAGGGCAACATCAGCATAGATCTCAGCATCATCGAACGGGTGCCAAATCCGCCACTCTGGGTTCAAGCCGCGCAGCCCAGGTGAGATCATTGCATAATCCAGCAAAGCGCCGAAAAACCGATTGTGATCCCTGTCAAAAAACCGCGCAGTTGCAGGCAGGCCACTTGGCCGTGGCTGGCACAGGATCTGCGCATGAGGGTCAAACAGCTCATCCCCCATAATGATTTCGACCGAGGAGCGGCCAAACAGAGCCTCGTATTCATCGAGCCCCGGACCATCATTGAGATCCCCCATCACCAAAAGGTCGTGCCCCTGCTCTAATAGCCAAGCGACCCTACGGCGCAACCAAATTGCTTGCGCCAATTGCTTGCGTCGATTGGCAATTGAGATCCGCATCACATCCTCATCCGTGCGGGCGCCATGGGGGGCCTTGGACTTCAGATGTGCACCAATCACGTTCAATTTTCGACCATTGCCTGCGGTGACCTCCAGCTCAAGCGGTGGTTTTGAGAACCGGACCTGATCGACCAGTTCATCCACGTCGAGATCCAACTCGAAAACACCATCAAACTGCGGCGCTCCGGGGTGACTGTGTGGCACGTGTCGGGCATGTAACACGTCCGGATCATACAACAGTGCAATCTCTTGCTGAGTGTCATTGGCAAAGCCGATTACCGCACGTCGCGCGCGAACATCCGCCCAATTGGCGAAATGTTCCAGAGCACGAATGGTGCTTTGGCCGCGCCCTGTGTCTGGGGCCTCCACCACCAGAACCGCATCAGAATCAAGCGCTTGAAAGACTGTAGCCAATGCTGTGGCTTGCTCAGCGCGTGTGACGTCAAAGCGGCTGGAGCGTGTGCTGTCCAGGATCAGCGCATCGTTCTGATCAAACAGAGTCGCAAACCATTCAACGTTATATGTGGTGAGACGCATGACCACCACAGCCGTTGATTTGATCCCAGGCGCGATTGATGTCGATCATCTTTTTCTCTGCCAAGCGCACCGCCTCTTCGGGCACCCCGCGTGCCATCATTGCATCGGGGTGGGTTTCGCGCACAAGGCGACGCCAATGTTTGCGGATCTCATCCTTGGGGGCATCCGGGCTGACACCAAGCACCGTATAGGGATCGCGCGGCGCGTCCGGCACAAAGCGCGCGCGCAGGGCTGAGAATTGCTGTGGTGTCTGGCCAAAAATGTCGCTGACATCTTCGAGAAAGGCATTTTCACCTGGGTGGTAAAACCCATCTGCCATTGCGATGTGAAACAGCCCCTCCATCAAGTCACATAAAGTGGTCGGATCATCAGCAAACATCACCCGGATGCGGCGAGCATAATCCTGATATCCTGCAACATCTTGGCGCGCGAGGTTAAAGACTTTTGCAGCCCCCAGTTCATCGCCGGGTGCAATGCGAAACACCTCACGAAACGCGGTCACCTCGTCCCGTGTGACCAGCCCGTCTGCTTTGGCCATTTTGGCTCCCAGAGCGACGACCGCAATGGCAAAACCCACCGAACGTTCTGGCGGTGTACGCAGGTGCTCAAACACCTCAGACAGGCTTGCGCCCTTGGCTAGGGCGGACAATGCGTCAGATATACGGGTCCAAAGTGACATGTGCTGATCTTATCTGCTGGAGGATGCAATGTCAGGGGCCAAAGCGTCGCAAACTGGGGAAAACACGGCAGACGCATCACGCGGTGTGCGTGCCACCTTTTGCACCGTCACAGCACCCGCAGGCCGTGTGGCGTCTCAATTTCCGCCCGCAGTCCCGGCGGACCAGCTTCAAAAACCAACCTGCTGTCCTCAAGAGCCAAGCTGGATCGAAGATCCATCGCCTGAGGATGGGACACAACGAAGCGGCGCAAACTGCATCCCTTTGGTGAAAGGCGCTCGGTCGGATGTGCGCCCTGCCAAGACAGCAAAGCCGGAAAGAGATTATCATAAGGAAGCTTGCCGGTTTCCGGAACAAACATCTGCCATTGCAGATCGCCGCGTGCCAGCTCAATAGGTGAACCAGCCTCTGGCCAGCGATTGGCGGCCTGTTGCGGTTGATCGGTACGACAGGCCCAATTCGACAGGCGCGGCCCTCCGGAAAAATGATCCAATGCGTACCAACACGGGCTGCGTTCAGGGACAGCTCCAGGCTCTTTAGCAATTGCTTCAAGATAGATCCCGTCGTCTAAATGTAAGAGCGCGTTATGGGTGGCAAAAACTGCGTGCTGGCCACCAGGTTGCATTTTTACACCAAGGGTCTGTTCCACGTAGTATTGCGCGTCTGCCAAAGTTTCCCCCGCGATGACCAGATGATCCAAGTTCAACATTAAGGCACCCCTCGTTTCCTGAGCTGACGAACCTCTAACATGGCGGTTTTTGCCGAAATGCCAAGGGTCCACTCCCGCCCGTCGCCTGCCCCACAATGTGTGGGACGGCTTCCGTTGGGGGTGGCGCCTTTGCGCGCTCGTCACGAGCGCGCAAAGGCGCAGCAGGCACGCCGGGGGTTCCCCGGCGTGCCTGCCATGCCCAAGGCCGCACAGAAGCTGTATGTGCCGAAGGCATGTACAGCTGCGGGCGCGGGAGGATCTCTCCGCCCTGAGCCCCGGAGTCACAACGGTTAGGTGCGCGCGGCGCGGATTAGGTTCAGGATGTCTTCGGCCGCTTCCGGGATATTGGTGCCGGGGCCGAAGATCGCCTTTACCCCCGCCCCATAGAGGAAGTCGTAATCCTGCTGTGGGATCACACCGCCGCAGATCACGATGATGTCTTCGGCACCTTGCTTCTTCAACTCTTCTACCAGCTGCGGGGCCAGTGTTTTGTGGCCTGCTGCCTGCGAAGAGATGCCCACCACATGAACGTCATTGTCGACCGCATCCTGCGCGGCCTCTTCTGGCGTCTGGAACAAGGGACCCACGTCCACGTCAAAGCCGATGTCGGCAAAGGCTGTGGCAATCACCTTAGCCCCGCGGTCATGGCCATCCTGACCCATTTTCACCACCAGAAGACGCGGGCGGCGGCCCTCTTCTTCGGCAAAGTCTTCTATTGATTTCTGGATCGCGGCAAAGCCTTCGTCGCCTTCATAGGCTGCCCCATAGACGCCGGCCAATGTCTTCACTTCCGCCGAGTGGCGGCCGAATTCTTTCTCCATTGCCATGCTGATCTCCCCAACAGAAGCACGTGCACGGGCCGCCTCAACCGCGGCCTCCAGAAGGTTGCCGCCATCCTTGGCGCGGCGGGTGAGTTCATTCAATGCGGCCTCACACGTGGCCTCATCGCGTGTTGCGCGGATCTGTTCCAGGCGGGCGATCTGGCTGTCGCGCACGGCGACATTGTCCACGTCCAGAATGTCGATCGGGTCTTCCTTGTCCTTGCGGTATTTGTTGACGCCGACGATCACCTCTTCGCCGCGGTCGATCATCGCCTGACGGCGCGCCGCCGACTCTTCAATCCGCAGTTTGGGCATGCCCGAGGCGACGGCTTTGGTCATGCCGCCCATCTCCTCGACCTCTTCCATCAGGGCCCAGGCTTTTTCGATCAGATCATTGGTGAGGCTTTCCACATAGTAGCTGCCCGCCAGCGGGTCGACCACATTGGTGACACCGGTTTCTTCTTGCAGCACAAGCTGAGTGTTGCGGGCGATGCGGGCGGAGAAATCGGTGGGCAGCGCGATCGCCTCATCCAGAGCGTTGGTGTGCAGAGATTGCGTGCCACCCAGAACCGCTGACATCGCCTCATACGCGGTGCGGATCACGTTGTTATAAGGGTCTTGCTCCTGCAAGGACACGCCCGAGGTCTGGCAATGGGTGCGCAGCATTTTGGAGCGTTCGTTTTGCGCGCCAAAGTCGGTCATCACCCGGTGCCACAGGGTCCGTGCGGCGCGCAGCTTGCTGATTTCCATGAAGAAATTCATGCCGATCGCGAAGAAGAACGACAGGCGGCCGGCAAATTTGTCAACATCCATGCCCGCGTTCATCGCAGCGCGCACATATTCGCGCCCGTCCGCCAGCGTATAAGCGAGCTCCTGCACAAGGTTCGCGCCAGCCTCTTGCATGTGGTAGCCGGAGATCGAGATGGAATTGAATTTCGGCATCTCGTTCGAGGTATATTCGATAATGTCCGAGATGATCCGCATTGAGGGTTCGGGCGGATAGATATAGGTGTTGCGCACCATAAATTCTTTCAGAATATCGTTCTGAATGGTGCCCGACAGCAACGCCTTGTCATGGCCCTGTTCTTCGCCTGCAACAATGAAACTGGCAAGGATCGGGATCACCGCGCCGTTCATGGTCATGGAGACCGAAACCTTGTCCAAGGGGATGCCATCAAAGAGGATTTTCATATCCTCGACGCTGTCGATGGCAACGCCGGCCTTGCCCACATCGCCGACCACGCGGGGGTGGTCACTGTCGTAGCCCCGGTGGGTGGCAAGGTCAAAGGCGACCGAAACGCCCTGTTGGCCAGCGGCCAAGTTGCGGCGATAAAATGCGTTGGATTCCTCGGCGGTGGAGAAGCCAGCGTATTGGCGGATGGTCCAGGGACGCCCCGCATACATTGTGGCTTTTACCCCGCGGGTAAAGGGGCCAAACCCCGGCAAGGAGCCCATATGGTTGAGCTCCTTGGTGTCGTCTTCGGTATAGAGCGGCTTGACCTCGATGCCTTCGAGCGTGTTCCAGGTCAGGTCGTCAAGCGGGCGTCCGCGCAGCTCTTTTTCAGCCAGATCCCGCCAATCGTCGGTTTTGGTCATTGGGCCTTCCTCGTGTCAATGTTCTGCGGAATGTTTTTGCGTCTTCCGCTTGTTCTTGGTTGTCTTCGGCAATCCGCGCCAGCCCATCGGCCCCCGCGACCAGCCACATGATGTCATCGGCATAGGTCTCGCGCAGCAGCGCGGTTTGTTCGGTATTGAACGGACGCCACAGACCGTATTGGTCGGCCAGTTTGGCGGCGTCTTGATCCATCAGATAGGCGGACAGTTCCTCAACCCGCGGCGAGCGCGCCAAACGGATGCGGGCATGGGCACGTGGGGCACGCTTACCAGTCATCGAGCTGAGCTGTGCGTTGGGGCGACCCCCAAAGGTTTCAAAGGGTTGCACCCAGATGTTCACGTTTGGCAGAGCCGTGGCGATATCGGTGATCACATCGCGCCAGCTGCGCTGAGACTTTGCGTAGCGGTCCAGCATATCCTCGGTTGGGAACGGGAAGCCGCGTGCCACACCATAGGTCAGCGCAGAGGTCCAATAGTGGTCCAGCGCACGAATATTAACAACAACGTCCGTCAGTTCGCCATCAAACGCGGAGCTGAACCGGTCGAGCCGATCCCCAGCGTCACCATAAAGCGTGCCAAGGTGCAGGTTCTGGCGCATAGAGCCGAGGATGTTTTCATCCGAGACCACCAGCTGGTCAAAACCGGTGGCGCGTTCGCTCGCAAGCTTCAGCTTGATCCGACCGCGTGCCCGTTGTTTGGCGTCACCTTTGGGCAGCAGCTGCGGCCCCGGCAGAACCCCTTGGAACAGACCGGATCGGGTCACCTGCGGCCCCCAATAGGCGATACCGTCATGGGCGGTTTGCGCGCGGTTCTGGCGCATATACTCTTGAAACGTTGTGGTGGCGCAGCGATGGGCGCCGATGTGCAAAAACACTTTCATGGTCGGACCGGTCCTTCTGCCGGAGGCTGTCAAAGCAGCAAAGAATGCGAAACTGTTGCCAGCTTGTTCCGCAGGTCCTTCCAAGATGGTTAACACTGTGTGTTTTTTTCGGGGCTTCTTCAGATCCCCCATCGCATTTTGGTCATCATGCCATATATTGAAAACAACAGGAGGACCCATGAGACCCCTATTACCTATTGTTTTGACTGTTTTTCTTAGCCCTGTCCTGGCCCCCGCAACGTGGGCCAGCGACGCCACAATGCCGCCCGAAGACGTGCTGTTTCTTGATGACTTTGATTCAAATTTGAATGAATTTTTATGGAAAAAGCGTCCCATTGTTGTTTTTGCGGACTCCGATGCGGATCCGCGATTCCAAGAACAGCTGGAACGGCTGCGCTCCCAGGAGGATGCGTTGCGTGAACGTGACGTGGTGATTTTGACCGATACCAACCCAACCGAGCGTTCTGAGCTGCGGCAGAAATTGCGTCCACGTGGTTTCCAATTGGTGTTGGTTGGCAAAGATGGCGGCGTCAAATTGCGCAAGCCGTTCCCGTGGACGGTTCGGGAATTGAACCGGACCATCGACAAGATCCCATTGCGGGTGCGCGAGATTGAGGAAAGGCGGGGCGAATAAGTCACTTGCCATCCCCCCGCGCATAAAACAGCCAGCGATTTTCGCCGTCCACGACGATCATCGCCTGTTCCTCAGGATCAAAAACCAGATCCGCATTCTCGTCCAGAAGCGCCTGCAGGTAATAAGTCTGCAGGGTTTTGGTCATGCAGTTCTTGGCCGCGACACCAGATGACACCAAACCAATCCCCCGGTGCAGGCTGACATTCATCAGCTGTTCGGTGACCGAATTCGGGCTTTCCCCTTTGATATCTAAGAACACCGGCAGCTCTTGGTCGAGCACCTTCTGTACTTTTTGCATGGTTCGCGCACGGGTAACCGTTGACGAAATCCGGGTGGACTTCAGATCAAACACGGCTGCAGAACAGCCAATATCCGCATAGAAATAAAGGGTTTCTCCCAGGTTCACCCAATCAGAAAGCCGGGTACGAACGTCGTCTTCTTTTTGTTTGGAACATCCTGCAATCGCAAGCAAGATCAGCCCGGCGCCAACGGCGCGTGCAGCGGTTCGACCACGTGCGGCCAGCCGTTGCCGAGCCCTGGCCAAGGACCAGGACGTCTTATAGTCAGGCACAACACCCCTCCATTTACTCAAACAAGAACCTTTGAAAAGTTCCTGATACTTCCCAGACCCACCAAGGTCTTTCTCAAAGGTAAATGCAGTTTGTTTACAGGGGGTTAAGCTTACAATTTGACGTAAATGATTTCGCGAAAGCCTGCCGGCGCGAAAAAAACTGCGCCGCGTCACCTGACCACCGGAAATCGACGCGGGAAGACCACGCGATATCAATGGGTTGTGGGGCGCAGCGCAGGTCATGGGCTTATTCGAACTCCATGATAACGTCGTCAACGGCGAGGCTATCGCCGGCGGTCGCGTTAATTTTAGTTACGACACCCTTTTTTTCTGCCCGCAGAATATTCTCCATTTTCATGGCTTCCACACTGCAGAGCGCCTGACCCTCTTGAACCTCGTCGCCCACCTCAACATTGACCGAAACGATCAGGCCCGGCATTGGGCACAGAAGCAGCTTGGAGGTATCGGGGGGCAGTTTCTCAGGCATCAGCTGTGACAGCTCTGCCTGACGTGGGGTGCGCACATGCACCTTCAGCTCGGCACCGCGGCTGCGAATGGTGAAGCCATGGGTGATCTTGCCCACCTTCATCACCAATGGATCACCGCCAGCGGCGACAACTGCGAGCTGGTCGCCAGGCGTCCAGTCGGAGGTCACCCGGATGGTATTGCCATCATCAAACCGTACGGTGGACCCACCGGGGTCTGCGTCGATGGACACCGGGTAGGTCTGCCCTTGAAGGGTGACAACCCAATCCGTGCCCACTTTGCGTTCGTGGTTGTCCATTCGGCCCGAGACCTGCGTGCGGCGGATTTCGGCAACACGGTGCATGGCAGCACAAGAGGCGGCGATGCGTTTCAGGTCTGCTTCCGGCAGTTCGACCCCTTCAAACCCGTCGGGATATTCCTCGGCGATGAAGGCGGTGGTCATATCACCCGATACGAATTTCGGATGGTCCATAACGGCTGACAGAAACGGCAGGTTGTGACCGATGCCTTCGACCTCAAAACTGTCGAGTGCGGTGCGCATGGCTTCGATGGCCGCTTCACGGGACGGAGCCCAGGTGCAAAGCTTGGCGATCATCGGGTCATAGAACATCGAGATCTCGCCGCCCTCATAGACGCCGGTGTCGTTGCGGATCACCACGTCACCTGCATCCCCCGGCGCTACACCCGGCGTATAGGCTGCGGTTTCCGCAGGCGGACGATAACGGGTCAGACGGCCGATAGAGGGCAGGAAGTTCCGGTATGGATCCTCTGCGTACAGACGGTTTTCAATCGCCCAGCCGGTCAGTTTCACATCCTCCTGCGTGATCCCCAGCTCTTTGCCAGCAGCGACGTGGATCATCTGCTCCACAAGGTCGACGCCGGTGATCAGCTCGGTCACTGGATGTTCCACCTGCAGGCGGGTATTCATTTCGAGGAAGTAGAAGTTCTTCTCTCCGTCGACGATGAATTCCACGGTGCCTGCCGAGGCATAGCCCACGGCCTTGGCCAATGAGACCGCCTGTTCGCCCATGGCGCGGCGGGTCTCTTCGTCCAAAAACGGGCTGGGCGCTTCTTCGACGACCTTTTGGTTGCGGCGCTGGATCGAACATTCGCGTTCGCCCAAGTAAATGCCGTTGCCGTGGCTGTCGCAGAGCACCTGAATTTCGATGTGGCGCGGCTGGGTGACGAATTTCTCGATAAAGATCCGGTCGTCGCCAAAGGAATTTGCAGCCTCGTTTTTCGAGGACTGGAAGCCTTCGCGGGCTTCTTCGTCGTTCCAGGCGATCCGCATGCCCTTGCCGCCACCACCCGCAGAGGCTTTGATCATCACGGGATAGCCAATCTCGTTCGAGATTTTCACCGCTTCATCCGCGTCTTCGATCAGGCCCATATAGCCGGGCACGGTGGACACGTCGGCCTCTTGTGCGATTTTCTTGGAGGTGATCTTGTCCCCCATGCTTTCGATCGCGCCCACGGGTGGTCCGACGAAGGCCACACCGGCATCGGCCAGCGCTTCTGCAAATTTGGAATTTTCCGACAGGAAACCATAGCCCGGATGCACCGCCTGAGCGCCGGTCTGTTTGATCGCCTCCATCACCTTGTCGATGACAATGTAAGACTGGTTGGCAGGCGGTGGGCCGATATGGATGGCTTCATCCGCCATCTGAACATGCAGCGCCTGCTTGTCCGCGTCTGAATAGATGGCAACGGTTTTGATCCCCATCTTGCGCGCAGTCTTGATGACGCGGCAGGCAATCTCCCCCCGGTTGGCAATCAGGATCTTGTCAAACATCGGCTCTCCTTCGGCTCGTTGGTCTGAACGCAAAAAACGCCGCGCCCGGTTGTCCGGGCTGCGGCGCAGTTTGCGAATGTAGGTGTGTGAGGTGTTGCGCGCCCTTTAGCAGCGGCGCGGGTATTCCTTGCAATAGATGACATTGGCCGCAGCCCCGACGGCTGCGCCTGTGACCAGGTTACCTTGGAGCAACGCGGACCCAACGGTCCCTGCTGCTGCACCAACGACGGCCTGTTCGCCGGTTGTCTCACCGCAGGCCGCAAGGCCCAGGTTACTGACGACGGCCAATGCCAACCAGGACCGCCCTTTTGTATTCTGCACTGCTTCGATCCTTTCTGCATCGTCCCGTGGGATGACCCAGAAGTTGCAGGATGCGAGAGGTCATACAAGGTGGCGCCAGACGGCACAGTCATCTGTGCGAAACTCTGCGCAAATTGAGCGGGGCGTGGGCGAAGCTCTGCCCAAAACCCCACACGCTTGCGATTTTCATTACCCAAAAGGCCTGCGCGGCTGCTCCCGAAGGAGAAGATATGAAGCAGCCGCATGCCCATTACCAGTTGCCCTTGCCGTCAAAGATTTCCGGGAAGGACGCGCGCGCAACGGCTTCGTCGATTTGCAGTTCGGCCTCATAGTCGGTGGGATCAAAGCCTTCTTTGTCAACGGCCACGACCTCACGCCCGAACAGCCAGCTGAGGCGTCCAGCGTCAAGGTTGCCGCGTTCAAAGACTTCAGTGCCGAAATGTTCCCACAGCGCCTGCATGAAACCGGCGTCGGCCTTGCGATCTGGCGGTCTGCGGTCTGGGAAACGTTCGCGTGCCGTCAAAGGGGTGGCCCCTTTGGGATTGGCGCGTCGGAGGGTGAATTGGTAATCTGTGCCGGCCAGTCGGCCGGGGAATCCGCGATGCTTTAGCATGATGGTGCCTTTCGACCGGCACCCAGCGGAGCGGCGGGGGCCGGCCGCAGGGCCGGTCCCCTGAAGGGTTTATTTGTATTTGCCGGTGTATGTCGGCTCTTGCGAGATGGGCTCGGGCTCGACAACAACGAATTCTTCTTGACGGTTGCCACAGGCGGCAACGGCGGCCAGAACGCCGACGAGGGCGAACAGTTTGATGCTCTTGGACATTTCAGTCTCCTGGTAACTTGCGTGAAACTGACGAAACCTTTTGGCTCCGCGCGCCTCAACCAATGATGGTGGGTCGGCAAAACCGAACCCGCGGCGATGTTACATGAGCCATTTGCAAAATTACATACCCCCCGCACAAGAGGGTGCGCCTGTGACGGCAAAGCCGCAAAAAATTGCCGACACTTAGACGAAACCACTAGATTTAGAAGAGGCATCAGAAGGCCTCCCATATGCAGGTAGCCGCATCTAAGCTGTAGAGTTCAAAAAACTGGGTTGCTGAGGGGTCCGCATCGCCAAAGGGTACAAGCCGGTCCGACATGGATATCGCAATCCGTTCCGGGTGCAGCTGATGGTCGCGAACATAGCTCAGCGCAACTGTGTCACACAGATGGTCCATATCTGCGGTCATCCGGTTGATTTCAAAACTGGCTTCTTTATGGGCGATCTTGGGTGCAATAAATCGAAATCTAAGCCAAAGCTCACCAAGTGTTTCATCTTGTAACACTTCAGCCAATTTCACCGCCTGCCCCGAAGGAACGGTGAAAAATTCATCAGTCGTTTGGGAGTTGGCCGCAAGTGGCAGGACACAACCAGTAAGAGCAAAAATCGCTGCGGAAATCAGGGGAAATCCGCAGCCCCGGCACCCTGCAATAGGGCCTCCTCCAGCCGGGGCTGCAGGCGCTGCGCTGGCCGCGCGCGCTGTGCTGTAAAGGCGTGAAGTGATCATGGCCGCGATTCGTCCCTATTGTCAAACACCGTGATCACGAATCGCGTGGAAATACGTGTTTTTACGATAGGAGACACGGGGCCAGAGCGTCGCACGCTAAAGTTGAAGTCACGTGCGTTCCCAAAGGGATAAGTCACAGAAATATGACGTTTTCGATACATCATTTCTTGTCAACCGCACGTTTCGCTTGCGCCACCCAACGGCCACGTTTGGATTGATTTTCCAACAAGTCAGAGATTCGTTCAGCCGTACCAGGTGGAACGTTTCCTTGAACCCGACCGCCCGCCAGAACATGCCATCCCTGCCCTCGCTCAGTGAGACGCACCACGGGAGAGTACCCACGCATAGATTGCAACATTCGCCACATGTCCTGACGAATTTGATGTGCAAACCTGACCGGGTTTCCGGCGGGCAGCTCTGTTTCCGCCGCAACGTCAAAGTGCGCAGGCAGCTCACGGGAGAGTGTCACCACCCGTCCCATGTCGCCGTTTTCACGAAGGATATGCCATGTTTTTTTGGGCACTGTTGTTTATCCAAACTTAGCCAAGTTAGTTGCTCCGGGTTCCAAAATACTGCACCGAGCGGCAGGATTTGGTCAGAAAGGCGGACTGAAACGCAAATTCCTCACTGTTGGCGCTTTCAGGCTGCTCCACCCCAGGCCAACTCATATGGGTGATGATATTGCGATACTTGGTGCCTGCCTGCTCCGTCTTGATCTGGTCGAGGAAGGTTTTGCAGATTTCCTTGTGGCGCGGTGTCGTGCTCCGCCATTTGGTTGAATACTCTCCGAACATTGCCACGTGGAGAAAGATCGAAGGCACCTCCTTGGACCAGTCAGGGGAATTATCGACTGTCCGTGATCTGGTGAAATGAGACTGCGAGATTTCCAACAGGCAGCCGATAGATCCATCCGTGAGTTGAAATGACTTTCTTTCGCCGCAAGGGTTTCCCTCCTGAGCGACCACTGGGACGGCCAATAGAAACATCAAAATAGTGATAAAGTAGCGCATCTTATGCTCCGTTCATTGAATGCCCTTGGACCATAGGGCCAATCAACTCAAAGAGGAATATTATCGTGCTTCTTCCACGGGTTTTCGAGTTTCTTGTTGCGCAAAGACGCAAAAGCTCGCGCGACGCGGCGGCGGGTGGACTTGGGTTGGATCACCTCGTCGATAAAGCCACGTTCGGCAGCCACAAAGGGATTGGCGAAACGGTCCTCGTAATCCTTGGCATGGGCTGCAATCTTGTCCGCATCGCCCAGATCGGCGCGGTGGATGATCTCGGTCGCGCCTTTGGCCCCCATCACCGCGATTTCCGCGGTGGGCCATGCATAGTTGAAATCGCCACGCAGGTGTTTGGACGCCATCACGTCATAGGCGCCGCCATAGGCCTTGCGGGTAATGACAGTCACCTTGGGCACGGTGGCTTCACCGTAAGCAAACAGCAGCTTGGCCCCGTGTTTGATAACGCCACCATATTCCTGGCTGGTGCCTGGCAGGAAGCCCGGCACATCCACCAGCGTCAGGATCGGGATTTCAAAGCAGTCGCAGAAACGCACAAACCGCGCGGCCTTGCGCGATGAGTCGATGTCCAAGCAACCCGCCAGCACCATCGGCTGGTTCGCCACCACGCCGACGGTCTGCCCTTCCAGACGCATGAAACCGGTGATGATATTGCCTGCAAAGTCCTGCTGGATCTCGTAAAAATCACCTTCGTCGGCGACTTTGTGGATCAGCTCTTTCATATCGTAGGGCTGGTTGGGGTTTTCCGGGATCAGCGTATCCAGGCTGGTTTCAATCCGGGCAGGCTCATCAAAGAAGGGACGAACGGGTGGTTTTTCGCGATTGTTGAGCGGCAGGAAGTCGACCAGACGGCGCACCTCGGCCAGTGCTTCAACATCGTTTTCAAACGCGCCGTCAGCCACCGATGATTTCTTGGTATGGGTGGAGGCTCCGCCCAGCTCTTCGGCGGTGACCACCTCATTCGTCACGGTCTTGACCACATCGGGGCCGGTGACAAACATATAAGAGGTGTCTTTGACCATAAAGATAAAGTCGGTCATCGCAGGCGAATAGACCGCGCCGCCTGCGCAGGGCCCCATAATGACCGAGATCTGCGGGATCACGCCCGAGGCCATGATATTGCGTTGGAAGATTTCCGCGTAGCCGGCCAGCGCGTCGACACCTTCCTGAATGCGCGCACCGCCGGAATCGTTCAGACCAATCACCGGCGCGCCGTTTTGGATGGCCATATCCATGATCTTGCAGATCTTCATCGCGTGAGTGTCCGAGACCGAGCCGCCCAGAACGGTGAAGTCCTGGGAGAACACATAGACCTGACGCCCATTGATGGTGCCCCAGCCGGTGATCACCCCATCGCCTGCCGGTTTATTGTTTTCCATCCCGAAATCAGTGCAGCGGTGGGAGACAAACATGTCGAACTCTTCAAAGCTGTCTTCGTCCAGAAGAAGCTCAATCCGTTCGCGCGCCGTCAGCTTGCCGCGCGCATGTTGGGCATCGATACGTTTTTGTCCGCCACCGAGGCGCGCATCGTTGCGACGTTCGTTGAGTTCAGCAAGGATGTCTTTCATGGCCGGGATCCCTCTTAGATTCTGCGCCGACCATAGACCCGCCTGTGTCGGGACCAAAGTTAAAACTCGCAAATTTGCAAATACTTCGCGGTGCAGCATTGCAAAGTTGAATAATTGCAAACTCCACCCAGATCAGCCCTCCCTTTGAGCGCGGTTCAGGCCGAATACACAGCCTATTGCGCATGCGAGCACATTATATTTCCTTCCTTCCAGCTGCGCTTAACGATAGCCTAAATCAAATTGTTTAGTTGCTTTGTTAACCACAAAGCTTCCCTCCCGTGAAATGAGCCCCGAATGTCCGCCAAGACGCCCCCACATATTGCCACGCTGATCATGTTGACGGGGCTGGCCGCCTTGAGCATGAATGTATTCCTGCCCTCCCTGCCCAGCATGGCGGAGTATTTTGCGGTGGACTATCGCATCATGCAGCTGTCGATCTCGCTTTATCTCGCCTTCAGCGCCGTGGTTCAGATTGTTGCGGGCCCGATCTCTGACAAAATCGGGCGCCGTCCGGTGGTTCTGTGGTGCGGCGTTTTATTTTTGCTGATGACCCTTGGCTGTATCTTTTCGCCCAATGCGACCACATTTCTGGTGTTTCGCATGGGTCAAGCGATCAGCGCGGCCATCCTCGCCCTGTGCCGCGCCTCCATTCGCGACGTGCATGACACCGAAAAAGCCGCAAGCAAGATCGCCTATGTCACCATGGGGATGGCCGTGGTGCCGATGTTCAGCCCGGCCATCGGTGGTGTGGTGGATCGTTATTTTGAATGGACCGCCAATTTCTGGATCCTGTTCGCGATGGCTGCGGTGATCGTGGTGGTGGCCTATTTTGACTTTGGGGAAACAAAATCAAAAAGCGGCAAGAGCCTGGCAGATCAGTTTCGCGAATATCCGGAATTGCTGCGCTCACCCCGGTTCTGGGGCTATTCGCTGGCGGCGGGCCTGTCATCGGGCGCGTTCTTTGCCTATCTGGGTGGCGCGCCTTTTGTGGGGACCGAAATTTATGGCCTACGCCCCGATGTGCTGGGGGTTTTGATGTCCGCACCAGCGATTGGCTACTTCTTTGGCAATTTCGCCTCTGGCAAGTTTTCCCAGCGTGTTGGGGTAAACCGGATGATCTTTATCGGCTGCCTGGTCAATCTGTTTGGCGTCAGCGTCTCTGCCGCGTTGACGGTGGCGGGTGTCGACAGCGTCTACACATTCTTTGGATTGATGAATTTTGTCGGGCTTGGCAATGGAATGGTCATCCCCAATGCAACGACCGGCGCGATTTCGGTGCGCCCGCATCTGGCGGGCAGCGCCTCGGGCCTAGCGGGGGCTGTAATGATCGGGGTTGGCGCGGTTCTGTCTGCGCTGGCGGGACGCGTTCTGGTTCCCGGCTCCACCGCCCTGCCCTTGCTGGTGATCATGGGGGCCACTGCGGTTGCAGGCGTCGTCTCAATTGCCATGGTTATGCGGCGGGAGCGGCGTTTGGCCCTTGCGCTGTAGCACCCGCGACGGCGCGACCTCTTGCCCTGGTCGGTTTGCAATTATACAGTTTGACGAACCACGATTTGCAAAGGCACGCCATCCATGGCCACTCAAAAGCTCTATGCCGGGGCAAAGCTGCGTGAAATGCGCGCCAAGCTGAGCCTGACTCAAAAGGATTTTGCCGCCAAACTGGGGGTGTCGCTGCCCTATCTGAACCAGATGGAGAACAACAACCGCCCGGTTTCAACCACGGTTGTTCTGGCGCTGGCGCAGGAATTTGGGTTGGATGTCACCGAATTATCCACCGGCGACAGCGAGCGTCTGGTCAGCGATATGCGTGAGGCCTTGGCCGATCCGGTCTTTGCCGAGACCATGCCGCCCCTGGCAGATCTGCGGCTTGCGGCATCAAATGCACCGGCCTTGGCGCGGGCCTTTTTGGCGTTGCATCAGTCTTATCGACAAAATCACGAACGCCTCGCCTCACTGGATGAGGCTTTGGGGCGCGAAGATGCCCGTCTGCAAGCCTCACCCTGGGAAGAGGTGCGCGATTTCTTCCACTACTGCGACAACTATATCGATGCCGTGGACCGCGCTGCCGAACATTTTAGTCATGGTACATCCACCCCGACTGAGATCCGTTCCAAGGCGGTGACCGCGCTGGAAAACGCGGGCGTCACAGTTGTGATGCAGGACATGGAAGGCGTGCGCCACTATGATCCGGAACGCAAGATCCTGCAGCTGTCGCAGCTGGCAGCGCCCGAAACTCAGGTATTC
The DNA here is from genome assembly GCA_947497985.1 of uncultured Paracoccaceae bacterium. Taxonomy (GTDB): domain Bacteria; phylum Pseudomonadota; class Alphaproteobacteria; order Rhodobacterales; family Rhodobacteraceae; genus Epibacterium. The sequence continues at coordinate 125,127 of CANMIX010000013.1, read as the reverse complement.
CACCTGCTGATGCAGGTGGCGCTGTTGCAGCAAAACGGGCTGTTGGAGGCCACGTTGGATTTCGCCAAGTTCCAAAGCGAGGAAGCCCGTTCGATTGCCAAAATCGGGCTAGCTAACTACTTCGCCGGTGCCGCGCTGATGCCCTATGGCCGGTTTTTGGCCTACGCGCAGGCAGATCGGCATGATCTGGAGCTGCTGTCGACACGCTTTGGCGCCTCAATCGAGCAGGTGGCGCATCGCCTGTCGACCTTGCAACGCCCCGGTGCCAAAGGGCTGCCGTTCTTCTTTGTGCGGGTGGATCAGGCCGGCACGATCACCAAACGCCACTCGGCCACGCGGTTGCAATTTGCCCGTTTTGGCGGGGCTTGCCCCCTGTGGAACGTGCACCGGGCGTTCGAGACACCCGGCCAATTCCTGCGCCAACTGGCGGCCACGCCGGATGGGGTGCGCTATATCTCATTGGCGCGAGATGTGTCGAAGTCCTCAGGCCGTTTTGGCACGCCCTTGCGCCGCTATGCGATTGCCCTGGGGTGCGAGGTCAAACACGCCGGCCTCTTGGTTTATGCGGATGGAATGGATGTGGGCAATGCGGCCGCCTATGAGCCCATCGGCATCTCCTGCCGCATCTGCGAACGCACCAATTGCCACCAACGGTCCGTCCCCCCCTTGGAGCGCCGCCTGCAGGTCGACACCAACCACCGTGGCACCTTGCCATATGAGGTGAATTGAGGGGGTGTTCCGATTGGCTGGCGTTGCGGTTTTCGCTGCACTGAATGCGCGTTGTGCGGACTTCGTTGCCGCTGAACAAAAACTTTACCCAAAGCAATACAACGAAGTTGTATGAGCCAAACTTTCACTTCGTGTATACAGCCATTACATCCCCCAAAATTTTGACGGTCTGATTGGCTTCAAGAAGATGCAAACAGGTCTCATACACCCCAGGGGCAGAGCGCTTCGACCTTTTGACGGCCAAGTCGATTTAACGTCTCGATGTTGTCCAAATAAATCTTCTCGGGTTCTGAGACATGCGCAAGAACTTGGGACATCTGATCTTGGCGCAGAAGATGGATGGTCGGATAAGGCGCGCGATTGGTAAAGTGGCTCAGATCGTCTGCGTCCACCCCTTCAAATTGGTAGTGCGGGTGAAAGGATGCCAACTGCACATGCTGCGTCAGTTCCGCCTCCTCCAACAGCTGCTCAAACCAATCGAGCAGGGCGAGGTAATCATCGAACTCTTCAAGGCCTTGGGTAAACATGAGCAAGCTGGTGGCCACCTCATGTTCATTCGCCTCGAGCAAGCGCTGTAATTCAGTTAGATAGAACTGCTGTAGATCTGCATCGGCAGTGGCATCACAAATGGCGTAATGCACTTGGCCTCGGGCGATAACACTCGAGGCAAATGGACATAGATTTAAGTCAACGACCATGTGTTCAAGCCACCGACGGGTGTTGTCCACTACGTCTTGATGAGCGACTGATCGCGTCTTGGGGTCAAACTTTTTGATAGGATCAGTCCTTTCGCGTTTGACTGGGATAAAGCATATTTTCCCCTTGTATCCAATTGGTTTGCAAAAGCCAAAATCATCGACCTGACAAAATCACAGCCCTCTGACGTTTCGTACCATCAACCGTTGGCAAGCGGTGTTTTCAGTCATCCGAAAAGAGCTGATTTTGGGTAGGGCAAAGCTAAAGGCGGTGCGTTCGTCACATCGAAATAGCTTAGCTCTACAGTTTCCGGGTCAATGGGGCCCGCCGCTGAAATCTGAACGTCACAACGGTACAAAAGAACTGTATACTCAACCTGATCCCCGTTGGGGTATGTGTACCTGAAGTCGTGTCCACCAAACGCGCCGGTGAGTGACGCGGATAGAACCTGAAAACCCGTTTCTTCAAAGACTTCCCGACGTAAGGTATCTTCAGGAGACTCCCCAAATTCTATAGCTCCAGCGGGCAAGCTCCAACCTTCGGAACCGGCTTTGCGTTGCAACAGTAGACGGCCTTCACTATCGCGAATTACCGCTGCAACTGATGGAACCATGAGGCGGTCAGTGCTGACCTTTCGTCTTAGGTTTTGAATGTACAATGGAGTAGCCATATCAAACTTGTACTCCCTTTCGGCGCTTTGCGCGACAGGCGGTTCGGGCTCCCACCAGCCATCCACCAAAAACCTCGACGTCAAAAATAGGACACCGAACCAAAGGTTCGATGCCGTCTCGGAGATATCAAAGTCTCTTACGCTGCAGACAGGATCGACCAGATCTCATCCTTGAGGGCCGCGCGCTTTTTGCGCAGGATGGTTTCCGCCTCTTGGCTGATCGGCTCAGCGTTAACTTCGGCGCGGTGCACGGCGCGATTTACCTCATGATATTTCCCAGCCAGATGCGCAAACCGTTTGTCCGAGGTTTTGAGCGCGCTGATCAAGTCAGCCTTGTCCGGGAATTCAGCTGCCAGTTCGTGCGGGGTGTGGGACATGGGCGTCTCTCCTCTTTGATCGTTCGAGGAGAGGATACGAATATGCAAAGAGTCACGATTTGATCATGATCAAGGAATTTAGATACGTACGCGCGAGCTCAAATCAACTAAAGATTGCACCCCTGAGCAAACCCAACATAACTTCGGGAAATGAATCTATAAGATGGGTGGGATATGAGAATTTTTAGTTTTTTGATCTTGTTTTTTCTTCAAGTGAGTTTGTCTGGCTGCTTCTGGCTACGCAACGTGGAAACAGTCCCGGCAAACTTAGACTATGCCACGACCACTTACGGTTTTTTGAATTCCGGTGACCTGAAAGCAGGGACCCTCCTTCTTTGGGATAGTAAAACTGATAGCGTCTATCCATTGTCCGACATTCCCGGCTTTGTTCCGCCTCCACCTCAAACCGACAAGGAATTCGACTTTGCAAGCTACGTAAGCGGCGCGGATTTCGGACTCGAAGGCGGCAATCCCGCACTCCAAGCCAAAGCCGACCTCCTAGTTGCCAACAGGAGCGCATTTAGAGTCGCTCACCCAAACGTCAAAACTTTCGACGACTACCTTACTCTAATGACCCAATATCTCTCTGAGAATATTAGAAACGGTGGGACATTGATTGACGAATGGTTCTTCCGTGAAACATACGCAAATCCAGACGCCTACTACCTACTTGTTCGCAAAGTCACGTATGGAGATGAAATACAGCTTGTTGTCGATGATAAAATCAAGAGCGAAAACAAATTCAGTATACCCATCAGAAGCGCAGAGCTGAACGTCCAACTACAAGGCAAAGGACTGCGGCACCTTAAAGGGTCCAACACCGAAATTGGCTTTTTCCTTACGCCGCTTCGACCTTACTGGCTAAATACAACCAATCCAGATGGCAGCAGTGCGCAAAACGCGGCTTTTAGACCCGTTCTCAAAGAGTTACCCAGAGATTTCTCTGCAGCTTTGAGGCAAACGTCGCCAAATAAAGGCACAAATTGAGAACAAGATTAACGCTGCGCCACCTGCCAATTCGGGTTGACCCAAGGTTCGGCGTTTGATGCTGGCAAGCGGCGGCCCAGGATGTGGTCGGCGGCTTTTTCTCCGGTCATGATGGAGGGGCCGTTCAGATTGCCATTGGTGATGCGCGGAAAGATCGAGCTGTCGGCGACGCGCAGGCCTTCAACGCCGATCACACGGCATTCGGGATCGACCACGGCCATAGGATCATTGGCGGCCCCCATCTTGCAGGTGCCACAGGGGTGATAGGCGCTTTCGGCGTGTTCGCGGATGAAACCGTCCAGCTCTGCGTCGGATTGCAGGGCGTCGCCCGGCTGGATCTCATGTTTGATGAAGGGGGTGATGGCGTCCTGGCCAAAAATCTCCCGCGTGAGGCGGATGCATTTGCGGAAATCGATCCAGTCCTGTTCGGTCGACATATAGTTGAAAAAGATATTTGGCGCGGCGTTTGGATCGCTGGAGGCCAGCGTCACCGCCCCGCGCGAAGGGGAACGCATGGGGCCGACATGGGCCTGAAACCCGTGGCCTTCGGCAGCGGCCTGCCCGTCATAGCGCACGGCGATGGGCAGGAAGTGGTATTGGATATCCGGGTAGTCCACGCCCTTGTCAGACCGGATAAAAGCCGCGCTTTCAAACTGGTTTGATGCGCCAAGCCCGGTTTTGGTGAAGAGCCACTGCGCGCCCACATAGGCCTTGCCCAAGAGGTTCCAATATTTGAACAGGGTGATCGGCTGGGTGCAGGCCCATTGGAAATAGAATTCCAGATGGTCCTGAAGGTTCTGGCCGACGCCGGGGCGGTCTGCGATCACCTCGATGCCATGTTCTGCAAGATGGGCCGCGGGGCCAATGCCCGAGAGCATCAGGAGTTTGGGCGAATTGAGCGATGAGGCTGAGACTATCACTTCGGCGCGGGCTTCGATCACCTCGATCTGGCCATTGCGCTCCACCTCAACACCCGTGGCGCGGCCGTCTTTGATGACGATCTTGCGGGCAAAGGCGCGGATCAGGGTGCAATTGTCGCGTTTCAGCGCAGGTTTGAGATAGGCATTGGCGGCGGACCAGCGCTGACCTTTGTGGACGGTCATTTCCATCGGGCCAAAGCCCTCTTGCTGTTCACCGTTGTAGTCAGAGGTCACAGGGTATCCCGCCTGCTGGCCTGCCTGCACAAAGGCCGCGTGCAGCGGGTTATCGCGGGGGCCGCGGGTCACATGCAAGGGGCCGTCAGAGCCGCGCCAGTCCGGATCACCGCCGTGGCCGCCATCACTCCAGTTTTCCATCCGTTTGAAATAGGGCAGCACATCCGCATAGGCCCAGCCCTGCGCGCCGGCATCGGACCAGTGATTGTAATCCCCCGCATGGCCGCGCACATAGACCATGCCGTTGATCGAGGACGACCCGCCAATGACCTTGCCGCGCGGGGTGACCAGCTGTCGGTTGTTCAGATGGGGTTCCGGCTGGGTCTTATAGCCCCAGTCATAGCGCGCCATATTCATCGGATAGGACAGCGCGCCGGGCATCTGAATGAACGGGCCCGCATCCGTGCCGCCATGTTCGATCACCAAAACGCGCTTGCCAGCCTCGGACAGGCGATAGGCCATGGTGCAACCGGCGCTACCGGCTCCAACAATAACGTAATCGGCGTTCATTTCCGCTCCTAAAAGAGTATTTGATGCATGATGCGCCCGGGCAGCAACGTGAATGCTCCGGCCAGCAACAGCGCATAGACAAAGAGGTTGCGCATATGGCGATGGTGGGCCGTGATCTGCCCAAGGCGCGCGCATTTGATGGCCTGCCACAGTCCGACAAGCGTTAGGATGGACGGAAGGTGGATGGGCGAGAACGGGCCCAGCAGACGGATCTCATTGATAAAAAAGCTTGAGACCGCAACCGCCATCATCAGGGACACCCAGAGCCATCCTGCCACCCGATGGGGCAAGGTCCCCTTGGGCAAGGCAAACTGGCCCACCCCCAGACCAAATGCAGCGAGGGCTGCATAGGCGTGGAGGGGGATGGGCGATGCCGCCTGGGTGAGCGGGCCGAGTGTCATTAAAACGCGGCTTCCACATCTCCCATCCGCACGTAAACCGATTTCACCTGGCTATAATGCTGGATCGCTTCTTTGGAGTTTTCACGGCCCACGCCCGAAGACTTCACTCCGCCAAAAGGCGCTTCAACCGGGGCATCATTATAGGAGTTGATGAAACAGCTTCCCGCCTCCAACGCGCCGATCACGCGGTGCGCTCGGCTGAGGTCACGGGTAAAGACACCCGCCGACAGGCCAAATTCGGTCGCATTGGCGCGGGCGATCACCTCGGCCTCATCTTCAAAGTCCAGCACCGCCATCACAGGGCCAAAGATTTCTTCGCGGGCGATGGTCATATCATCGGTCACATCGGCAAATACGGTTGGCGCGACAAAGAAGCCCTCCATCGCAGCGCGGTCGCCGCCGCAGATCAGACGCGCCCCTTCGGCTTTGCCTTTCTCAATATAGCCGAGCACAATATTCATTTGGTTTTCCGACACCATGGGGCCGAAATTCGTCGCCTCATCCTGCGGATCACCCAGCACGGCTGTTGCCACGCGTTCTGCCAGACGGGCCAGGAACTTCTCCTTGATGTCCTTGTGCACAAAGACGCGGGTGCCGTTGGAACAGACCTGCCCGGAGGAGTAGAAATTGCCGTTGATCGCGCCGCCCACGGCATTGTCAATATCCGCATCGTCAAAGATGATCAGCGGGGATTTTCCACCCAGTTCCATTGTGACGTGCTTCATGCCTTCGGCGGCGGCGGCATAGACTTTCTTGCCCGTCGGAACCGAGCCGGTGAGGGAAACCTTGTCGACACGTGGGTCGGTGACCAAGGCCGCACCCACCTGCCCCATGCCCTGAACCACGTTGTACAGTCCCGCAGGCAGGCCTGCTTCATGCAGGATCTCGGCCACTTTCAGTGCGCACAGCGGCGTGGTCTCAGACGGTTTAAAGATCATCGCATTACCGCAGGCGAGCGCTGGCGCGCCTTTCCAGCAGGCGATTTGGGTCGGGTAATTCCAGGCACCGATGCCAACGCAGACCCCCAAGGGTTCGCGCACCGTGTAGACCCAGTCTTCGCCCATCGGGATATGTTCACCGGTCAGCGTTGCCGCGAGGCCACCAAAATACTCCAACGCATCGGCCCCGGATGTGGCATCCGCCACTAGTGTTTCCTGCAAAGGCTTGCCGGTGTCATAGGTTTCCAGCACCGACAGGTCGTGATTGCGGTCGCGGATGATGTCGGCGGCGCGGCGCAGGATACGCCCCCGTTCGGTGCCAGTCATTTTGCCCCAAGCGACCTGCGCCGCTTTGGCCGCCGTGATCGCCTGCTCCACAATCGCCGGGGTGGCGGCGTGAACCGTTGCGATCTGCTGGCCGGTGGCGGCATAGATCACGGGGATCGCCTCTCCCGCGGTGTCTTCGACATATTGGCCGTTGATGAAATGACTGGCGACAGGTTGAGCCGGGTGCGTCATGTCGAATTCTTTCCTCGTTCAAACGCGGTGCCCCCATCCCCGGGGGCTGCGTGGTTGGTTCATTTCGAAACGACGCCCAGCTTGTGGCGTCGCTTTGAAATACACCGACACACGCCGCCTGCTAAAAGGCGACGTGCATTGATTTTGAGGCGATCAGTGGACCGCTTCGATCCGATCAAAGTCGAGGGTGTTTTCCTCGGGCGATGCGGTGATTGCCATGACTTCGCGGCGCTTGGTCGCAAAGATGTAGATCAGACAAGACACATAGAGGCCGATCACCACGCCACCAATCCATTGGATTTGCAGCCATTGGCTTTGGAACGCGAGCGTCAGACCGAACAAAACAACCGCGTTTCCGACCACGTAAGGCACAGTGCCAAAACGTTTTGCCGAAAGGTTCAGGTTGTCGGTGTACAGACGGATCAGCGAGTCAAACGAGTTGATCACAAAGATCACACCCACAACCGCCATGGAGATATTGATCAGCGTGGTCGTCGCGATCTCATTCAGGTGGTAGTAGTACAAAACCGAGAACCAGATGCCGAGCGGGATTGAGGGGAAGACCAGCAGCGCAGCGAGCACCTGCCAAGTTTTCAATCCGCCAACAAAACGCGAAGTAAACTGGCCGATCATGATGGACCATGCAAACCACCAGAACAGGTAGAATTCATGGTAGTCGGTAAGCGGCAGGATGAATTTGTGGATATTGGCGAAATAGCCGCCGATGTTGGATGCGGTGCCAAAGAATTCGCCAATCCCCATGCCCGCATAAGCCCACATGCCCAAGATCAGTGTCAGGAACAACGCGGTGGAGCCCACCGAGAGGATGCGCACATATTTGATGTCGGTCGATGAGAACGCCGCGAACAGAATGACCAAGAAGGTCACCACATAAAACGCAGGGATCACAGTCTCGCCGTCGCCCACAAAGGTCGCGTAATACGGCAGATAGATCAGGAACAACGCGCCGGTAAAGGCACAGGTGCCGATAATGACAATATTGTTGATCAGCTTCACCAGCGGGATTTCAAAGAATTTCACCCGTGGTTCGATGACGCAGAAATAGAAGGTCGTCAGGAAGTAAAAGCCCCAGATCAGAAAGCCCCAGAAGCCAAATTCCAGCGCCAGCGGATTGGTGAACCCATAGGCGGGCTCGGTCGCCACATCCGCATACAAGGGGTAGTCAAACGCCAATGGGAACATGATCAGACCCACATCCAGTCCAGATGTGAAAAGGATCGCGACAAAGGTGAACAGCGGCACCGGTGTGACACCCACAACCGATACGTTCCACCATTTCACAGTGCAAAAGATCACCAGCGCAAACGCCAGCAAGATCCCGAATGAAATCAAAAGAGTCATCAAGTCCTCCCCGTTTTATGGGCTCTGCGCGTAGGATCACGCGGGCCGTTTTGTGGACTTGGACCCACGATATATCAATAATTTTGGATTCACCAAAATATTTTTTGAATGACCATTTAATATTTGATGCTCGAGTTCAGGTATTGAACCCGCGGATCAAACCGGTAAAACTTGGACTATGGGCAGAAAACGAATTCGCGACATTCGCAATGAAGAACTGATTGAAGCAACAATTGTTGCCGTGCACCGTCACGGCTACGGCGTTGTTACTATGGCAGAAATCGCACGCGAAGCCGGGGCTTCGGCAGCTTCTATCAATTATTATTTTGGCTCCAAAGAAGGTTTGATGGAGGCCACAATGCGTCACCTTCTGACCAAGTTGAAAGACGCAATGATCCAAGGCTACGCACGGGCCAAAACGCCTCGGGAACGGCTTTATGCCGTGATGGATGCCAATTTTGCAGACGATTTATATACTGTCGAACAATGCAGCATCTGGATGCAATTCTGGGCCAACGCGCCCTACTCTCACCGTTTATCTCGGCTGCACAGAATCAACCGTGCTCGCGTGCGGAGCCATTTTCTGACGGAGCTGAACCAACTTCTGCCCGCCGACCAGGTCGAACCTGCACGCCAAGCTTTGCAATGTTACATGGATGGCGTGTGGCTTCAGGCAGCCCAGTCTGACCTTATCCTGGAGCCCCAAGCCGCGCGCGCAGCGGCACATCAGGTGGTGGATCTGGTCATTCGCTGACAATCAGCTGGTGGGTTTGCGTTGATAAGTCAGGACTTGCCCGTGCGGCAAGAACCGCAATGACAAAGCATCCGCCTCAAGGCTTTCGATCTCATAACACAGCCCGTTTGCGTCGTCCTTGCTCCAACTGTGCAGAGCCAGGCCTTTGACCTCAAACTCGAGACACATGTCAGAGATAGAGATCAGCTCTTGGGTGGTGATCGCGCCAAGATAGGCGTTTATCCGAGTGGCACCGTCCACTGTGAAACTGTCGTTTGGATCTATTTGTGACACCCAAGTGCCCTGCAAATCCACCAGCAATTCATAGGCTGCGTCTGCTGGACGGCGTTCAATTAAATCGATTTCCACTTCAACTGTGTTCAGGAATTCTTCTTCCACGTGCCCAGAAAGCCGGACTGGTGCGCCACGGTGCAAACCGGTCAAAGTGCGCATGATGCCGCGCGGCGTGTCGTCTGCCAAATGCGAGATCAGCTCTCGATCTTGACCAACAAAAGAACACAACAACCCACCAGATGGCTGCTGACGACAGGTTTGGAAGACGGCGTTCACAGTGATATCCTGCGCCGCCGCTTCCTGTTCAGCTCGTAGGAAACCAGAGATATCGACCGAGAAATCAGTGGTCCCGCGCCCCACGTCGACACGGGCAAAATCCTTCGGTGTGAGGCGTTGCGTATGGCAGACTTGGCTCCCGGTTCCGGAAAAATCCTCGTCAGAGGCGCAGAACTTTACCGAGTTGTGCATAAACCGCGCGTCCATATCCCTCAGACGCAGATATACAAACCGCCCAGAAAGATCCGCATCCAAGACGGTCTCACAAGAATCCTGTGCGACCGTGCGCCAGCCGACGGTGTGCCAAGTCCCGTCCTGTTTGCTGGAAACAGCAACATATTGATCCTGCATAGTGTCGTTACACACGTGAAATCCAGCCCAAGCGGAGGCCGGGGCTATCGTCAGAACCAGCAGTAGCATTTTCTTGAGAAAACAATGCATTGCACCCTCCTAGGCAGGGCGAGACGATAGGACGGAATTGTAACAGAACTGCGAAAGGCACAACCGGAACACGGAAAATCTATAACATAGATACTTTATAAATTGTGATGTCTCGTGTGCACTCTTGACGTCACGGAAGCTTTGCGGCGACCACAGGTGGGGTCAAAGAACGCCGCTTGAGGACTGCTTCGCGCCAGCTGATGTAGGTGATGCAGGTGAGGATCAACAGACCACCGACCACCACCCATATGTCCAGCGCCTCGCCAAAAAACACCGTGCCGATCAGCGTCGCCCAAACCAGTTGGAGGAAGGTCACAGGTTGGGTCGCCGTGACCGGGGCGGCTGCAAATGCGAGCATCATCGTGTAATGGCCAATTGTTGCAAAACAGGCCACCAGAAACAACATCGCGAGATCGGCCGTGCTGGGCGGCACCCAATTGGCAAATGCCAAGGGTGCCAAAGCGACCGGCACCCAGAGCGACAGCATCGCCACAACCATTGTTGGGGTCGCGTCGCGCATGGCAAGCTTGGCCATGAGATGGGACACACCAAATGTCAGCGCGGTGGCCAGCATCGCCAGATGCCCAAAAGAAATCTCACGCAGACCTGGGCGCAGGATGATCAACGCTCCGAGAAAGGCCACCGCAATGGCCGCGATGCGGCGCACAGCCATGCGTTCACCCAACAAGAACACGGCACCCACTGTGATAAAAATAGGGCTGAGATAGCCAATGGCGGTGACTTCGGCCAAGGGGATATGGGCCATCGCATAGAACCAGCCCCCCACACCGATACCATGCAGCAGACCACGCGCACCAAGGATCACATGCGCCCGCCGGGTCCAATGTGCAGACAGCAGACTGCGTGCGACAGGCAGCAAAAACACCAACCCCAGAACATAGCGCAGAAATGCCGTTTCATAGGGAGGCAGCCGACCATCCATGATCTTGATCACCACGGTCACCGCAACAAAGTTGATGCCTGTGACAAACATCCAAAAAACCCCGCGCAAGGGCGAGGCTTCGGGCGGCATTACAGCAGCGTCGGTCATGGTCGTGTCTTTCGCAGGCAGGTAGGGGGTAGAAAATGGAGGCCGCCAGCGCTTAACATGATCAATATTTTTACGAAATGATCAAAGTTCCGTCGGTACAATATTTCTGGCGTCTGCCTGATAATGTTGCCAACAGAACGGGCCGGTCACCTCATCCCAGCAACAGACGCGCTGCAATCGCCCACATAACCAGCCCCACAAGCGCATCCAGCACCTGCCACGCCCGTGGTCGCGCAAAAAGCGGCGCAGCGAGACGGGCGCCATAGGACAAAACCAAAAAGAAAGTGAAGCTGGCCGTGGCGGCACCGAGGCCAAAACTGAAAGGGTCGTCATATTGCGCGGCAATTGCGCCAAGCAAGACCACTGTATCCAGATAGACATGCGGGTTCAGCCAGGTCAGCGCCAAAGTGGTGGCCAGAACCGGCCAAAGGCGCTGTACCTCGCCTGTATCCGCCGTCAAAGCCTCACCACCGCGCCAGGCAGACAGAAAGCTGCGCAGCCCGTACCACACCAAGAAAGCCGCGCCGCCAAACCGCATGGCGGCTTCAAACCAGGGCACAATTTGGGTCAACGTGCCAAAGCCAAGAATGCCCGCCGCGATCAAGATCGCATCAGACACCCCACAGGTCAAAGCAACGGCCAGGACATGCTGGCGGCGCAACCCCTGACGCAGCACAAAGGCGTTTTGCGCACCGATTGCAACAATCAGGCTGAGGCCGAGGGCAAATCCTGCAAAAAGGCTGGGGGTCATGGTGTGGTCCTTGTGGTCGTTCAAAGAGGTCGTGTCCGGTTTGACTAACCAACCACACTGATTTAATCCAATTAAAACATCTAATCCCAAATTAGGACTGCTAATGCAGCTAGATCAAAACCAGCTTGCAGCACTTTCCGCTGTTTTGCGCCTGGGCTCGTTTGAACTGGCGGCACAGGATCTGCATGTGACGGCCTCGGCCATCTCACAACGGATAAAAGCGCTGGAAGAACGATTGGGGGCAACTGTGGTGCATCGGGGCCAGCCCTGCACTGCAACGCCGGTGGGCGCGCGACTGGCCAAACATGCCGAGGATATCGGGGTGCTGACATCCGCATTGCAGCGCGATCTGGGCTTGGACCCGGGACAACGGCCATCACGGATCCGGGTGGCGGTCAATGCCGACAGTCTGGCGACCTGGTTTGTGGCGGCGATGGCGGATTGCGACGGGTTGCTGTTCGATCTGGTGATTGATGATCAGGACCACAGCGCCGACTGGCTGCGGCGGGGAGAGGTATCGGCGGCGGTGACAGCTCTGTCCACGCCGGTTGCAGGTTGTGATATGGTGAAACTGGGCGCGCTGACCTATGAGGCCACGGCAAGTCCCAATTACATGGCGCGTTGGCTACCGGAGGGGTTGACCGCTGCGGCTTTGAGCACTGCGCCATGTCTGGTCTTTAACCAGAAGGATCAACTGCAGCGACGCTGGATTGAGATCAATGTCGGGACGCGCGTGACACCGCCTGAACATTTCCTTCCCTCCACTCAGGCCTTTATTGATGCAGCGCTTGCGGGCGTCGGCTGGGGCATGAACCCCCAACATCTGGTCCGGGATCTGCTGAAAGAGGGTCGCCTGTGTCGGTTGACACCCAATAGCACGCTGGCCATCGACCTCAGCTGGCAGGTGAGCCGCGTAATGGCCCCTGCCCTCGCGCCGTTGACCAAAGCGGTTCAACGTGCGGCGCGAGCGGGATTGGAGCAATAACGTCCAAATAGGCTGCAATTCAGTGCAGCACTTCCAATTGATCGCGCAATTGCTGAACCGAGGCTGCCGAGGTCTGGCTGAGAGAGCGGATTTCACTGGCGAGGATCGAGAACCCTTTGCCCTGCTCCCCTGCGCGCGCAGCCTCAATCGAGGCGTTGACTGAGATCATAAAAACCGCCTGGCTGATCTGTTCAATCTCCGTCACGGATTTGGAGATTACGTTACGGTTCACCTCACTTCGGCTGCTGCGTTCCTCAACTGCGAAATCCAGCGCGCGTCCAATGCCTGCGACCACGTCATTCAATGTCACCAAGAGGGTCGAGGCCACAAATTCCGCCAGCGCAACCAATCGGCTTTCGTTGCGATTGCTGCCGCTGCCGTCCGGTACAAGGCTTCGCGCCGCTTTGAGAAATTTGTTCAGCTGCGCTTCTTGGGCCGGTGTAATCGCGCTCACCGCCTTCATGGCCTCCAAGACCGAGGGTGGCAAAGGGCTGTGCGCACGGGTCAAGGAAATCCGACCTGCAATCTCTGCGAACTCTTCGACCGCCTTGGTGTAGGCCTCAATCCCAAGGGTTTTCTGTTCGTCACGGCAGTTGTCGAGCAGCGCGATCATCACAACGCGATGGGATAGCATTCGCATTTTGCCACACAGGTTGATCAATTGCCCAAGCACAGCTTCGGCCTGGCTGTCGTCCTGGTCCACATGCATATTCGTTTTCCTTCGTTCACAAAGATACCACAGCACCCGCAGGAGGAGGACCGGGGTGTGCTCACATACGCCGCAAGAACAGCGCTAGGTAGAAAAGGTAAACCTGTTCTTAAGGGTTGTGCCGCCAAAGCGAAATTTGTGGCCGCTAGAACGAGAATTTCAAATAACCAAAGCTTCGCGCTCAAATAACGGGCGAACATAAGCGCAAAACCAGCGCAAAACCCATGCAACATTCGGAAAACAAAATAAAAGCCCACCAAGACTGGCGGGCTTTTTACAGTTGAATTGGGCGGCTGATTACAGCTGCTCCATCACCTCATCGGAGGCTTCAAAGTTGGTGGTGACGCGTTGCACGTCATCATCATCTTCCAGCGCGTCGACCAGTTTCATCAACTTTTGCATATCTTCCAGACCCAACTCGGTTGTGGTGGTCGGCTTCCAGATCAGCTTGGTCGATTCAGATTCACCCAAATCTGCCTCAAGCGCACTTGAAACTTCATTGAGGTCCGTATCCGCACAGTAAATCGTGTGCCCCTCGTCAGAGCTTTCGACGTCCTCAGCACCCGCCTCAATGGCGGCCATCATCACAGTGTCCGCATCTCCAACGGAGGCCGCGTAAGTCACTTCACCTTTGCGGTCGAACATAAACCCAACCGAACCTGTCTCGCCGAGGTTGCCACCGTTCTTGGTAAAGGTGGACCGAACGGTCGATGCGGTGCGGTTTTTGTTGTCGGTCATGGTTTCTACGATGACTGCAACACCATTAGGGCCGTAGCCTTCGTAGCGGATCTCGTCATAGTTTTCAGCGTCTCCGCCCACGGCCTTTTTGATGGCGCGCTCAATCACATCCTTGGGGACGGATTGGCTTTTGGCTTCTTTTACAGCCAGGCGCAGACGCGGGTTCTTGTCCGGGTCAGGATCACCCATCTTGGCGGCGACGGTGATCTCTTTGGCCAATTTCGAGAAGAGTTTGGAACGTGCGGCATCCTGGCGACCTTTGCGGTGCTGGATGTTTGCCCATTTGGAGTGGCCTGCCATGGTGCATCCTTGCGTTAATAGTCTGGTATATCCGAATTGGCGTTCATATAGCCGCCCTTTGCCCAAGCTTTCAAGGCCTGCCCGCATCCTATGGTCGCACTGTGTGGGGACACCTAGTCCTTATGGCCCCTTGTCCAACTGCCAGTCAAAGGTAAGGTGGCGCCATGAGTTATGATCAATACCTGCTGTTCGGCCTGTTTGGCGTTGTCTTTGGTTTGCTGCTGTGGGGACGTTACCGTTACGACCTTGTGGCTTTTGGCGCGCTAATGGTCGCTGTGGTGCTCGGGTTGGTGCCAACTAAGGATGCTTTTGCCGGGTTCGGTCACCCCGCGACATTGGTGGTGGCGCTTGTCCTGATCGTCTCTGCCGGGTTGGTGCGGTCGGGCGCGGTTTATCTGATCACCCGCAGTCTGGTGGATGCCAGCCGCAGTCTGGGCGCGCATATTGGTATCATGGGCGGGGTTGGTGCGGTTCTGTCGGCCTTTATGAACAATGTCGCGGCCCTGGCTTTGCTGATGCCAGTGGATATTCAGACCGCGCGCAAGGCTGGGCGTGGGCCTGGACTGTCGTTGATGCCCTTGTCCTTTGCCACCATTCTTGGCGGCATGGCGACGCTGATTGGCACACCGCCCAATATCATCATCGCCAGCATTCGCGAAGAACAGCTGGGCGAGCCCTTCCATATGTTCGACTTTGCCCCTGTCGGCGGCGTCGCTGCGGTGGTGGGTCTGTTGTTTGTGGCACTTGTCGGCTGGCGACTGATCCCCCAACGCGAAGACAGCAGCGGTGAAGCCACGCAGATTGCTCCCTATATCGCGGAACTCACCGTGCCCGAAGGCTCACCCCTGATCGGTAAACGCCTTGAAACGCTTTATCCCGAGGCTGAACAGGCCGATGTGGCGATATTGGGCCTGATCCGTCAGGGCAAACGCCGGTATGGGCGCGCGGCCGGTGCCTTGTTGCAGGACGGTGATACCCTGGTCCTAGAGGCTGCGCCTGCAGCACTGGACGAATTTCGCTCTGCCCTGTCGTTGAACTTCTCGGATGCCGCGCGCCAAGAAAAGCTGGACGCCGCCGGCGAAGGGCTGGAGTTGGTGGAAGTCGTGGTCCCCGAAGATGCGCGTATCGCAGGACGGACCGCGCAATCCGTGGGTCTTGCGTGGCGACAAAGCACCGTGTTGATGGGTCTGTCGCGCCAAGGCAAACGGGTCACCGGCCACATTCGTCAAAGCGACATTCAAGCCGGTGACATTTTGCTTTTGCTGTGTCCACGCGGTCGTACCCGCGATGTCATTGAATGGCTCGGCTGCCTGCCGCTGGCAGATCGAGGGCTGGATGTCACCGCCAATGACAAGACCTGGCTGGCCATTGGCCTCTTTGGAGCGGCGGTGCTAGCGGCATCGCTGGGGCTGGTTTACCTGCCGGTGGCCTTGGGACTGGTGATGGTTGCATACGTACTGGCGGGGATCCTGCCGATTGCGCAGCTTTATGATCACGTGGAATGGCCCGTTGTGGTGCTTCTGGGATCAATGATCCCGCTGGGGGCCGCGTTGGAAACATCAGGCGGGACAGAGATCCTGGCACAGGGGCTGATTTCCCTGACGCAAGGCTTGCCGGCGTGGGGTATTCTGGCGGTTTTGATGATTGTCACGATGACATTGTCAGATGTCTTGAACAATACAGCAACTGCGATTGTCGCCGCGCCCGTGGGCATCCAGATGGCCAATACACTGGGCGTTTCCGCCGATCCGTTTCTGATGGCTGTTGCTGTGGCCGCTTCTGCTGCGTTCCTGACCCCGATCGGACACAAGAACAACACCTTGGTTCTTGGCCCCGGAGGGTATCGATTTGGCGACTACTGGCGCATGGGCCTGCCGCTCGAGATCTTGGTCGTGGTGGTCACAATTCCGGCAATTCTGGTCTTTTGGCCGATGTAGGTCGCGGCATCAGCCAAACAGCAACGATGCAAAGGCAATTGCCAAACCGCCGCTCAGGACGACGGCGATAAAGGTTGGTAGGGTCTTCATAACTTCGGTTCCTCGTGTAACGTGCTCTGCCCTTTCATATAGGGGCAAAACACGTCAGATCAGGGGCAGGAATTCCGGAAGTTGGCCCTGTTTTTAGGGGGAATTTTGCGCAAATTCGCTCTTAAAGCGGCCAAATGAAGGGGATCAGCAGCGAGGCCAGCAATCCAACGCTGAGGTTCAGCGGAATGCCCACACGCAAGAAATCCGAGAACCGATAGCCGCCAGGACCATAGACCAGCATATTGGTCTGATAGCCAATCGGCGTCGCAAAGGACGCAGAAGCCGCGACCATGACTGCGACCACCAGCGGACGTGGATCAAGCCCCATCGCCTGCGCCAGGCCAACTGCTATGGGCGTCACGACAACGGCAACAGCGTTGTTGGATACCAATTCGGTCAGGACCGAGGTCAGCAGATAGACCGCCCAGACCACAAGGAACGGCGGCAGAACCGACAGGCCCGGAGCAATGGCGTTGGCAATCAGTTTGACGGCCCCGGAGTGCTCCAACGCAGCCCCAATGGCCAGCATCGAGAAGATCAGCGCCAGCAATCGCCCGTCAACAAAGGAGAACGCCTCATCCGCGTCGATACAACGCGTCGCAAGGACCACAGCAACCGTTACCACTGCGAGCAAGAAGATAGGCGCGACGCCAAACGCCGCAAGTAAAACGATGGCAAAAAGGGACAGAACCGCAATCGGCGCGTGGCTGCGACGGTAGGCACGTTGCGACGGCTGGGACACTTCGGCCATATCCATATCCGCCGCTAGGCGCTGAATATCGCTCGGCGCGCCCTCCAACAACAACGTATCGCCGACCCGCACCACAAGGTCATCGATCTGCACACCGATGTTCTGGTTCTTGCGATGCACGGCCAGCACATAGACACCGTAACGCCGGCGCAGGCGAAGTGCGCCCAGCGAGCGCCCCACCATGCGGCAGCCCGGCGTGATCAGCACTTCGACCGTATTGGTTTCCACCGCCGAGACCTGATCGACGCGTTTCAGTTCCTTATTGCTTTGCAGGCTCAACAGCTCGGTCATCTGGGTCCGCAAAACCACCCGGTCACCAACCTGAAGCTCCACACCTTTCAGCTCACGCCGCAGCGAGACATCGCCGCGCACCACATCGATCAGACGGACGCCTGGGCGTTTGAACAGCTGTACCCCAGTCACTTCGCGCCCGATCAAGTTGCTGTCGGGGGGGATCACCGCCTCGGTAAAGAATTTCATTTTGGAACGATCGCTCAGCAACATCGCCATGCTGTCGCGTTCCGGCAGCAGTTTTGGTGCGATGAAGCGCAAGTAGATCATGCCCCACACCACCAAAACCAAACCCAAGGGGGTGACCTCAAAAATCGTAAACGGCTGCAAACCTTGCGCACGGGCAACCCCGTCCACCAAAAGGTTGGTCGAGGTCCCGATCAAGGTCAGCGTGCCGCCCAGGATCGCCGCATAGGACAACGGGATCAGCAGTTTGGAGGCGGACACGTTCAAGGTCCGCGCGATCTGGATAAAGACCGGGATCATCACAACCACGACCGGTGTATTTGAGACCACGGCAGAGGCCGCAACCACAAAGGCCATCAACATGGCGATGGCCATCTTGGGGCTGACTTCGGCCTTTTTGCGTGCCAACTGGGTAAAGGCATCCAGCGCGCCGGTACGTACCAAAGCCCCCATCAGAATAAACATTGCCGCAATGGTCCAGGGCGCAGGGTTGGCTAGAACCGGCAACGCCGCTTCATAGGGCAAAACGCCCGAAAGCAACATCAGCGAAACCCCAAGCAAGGCCACCACCTCGGTAGGATAAATCTCTCGCAGGAACCCAATAAACATGATCAGCACGATGGCCAGCGCGATCACCGCATCCGTAGATGCGCCAAGCTGAAGAAAAGTCATTACCCGTCAATTCGCCCAGATTGTTGTACATTCAAACACCCGGCAAAACCGCAGGGCAGACTACCGGAACCACATAAGCCGCTGTCGACAGTGAAGGATCCCTCCCAGCGGGGCAAGTGCTTCTGCCCGCAACAGGACGATTGCAACCGCAGCATGTGCACCTGCGCCGTTCGCTTGGGCGCGCACGCCGCGCGCCAGCGCGGCGCCCGGCCCAACGGGAGAGGTACATTCTGTGAATGTGCCGACACGGGCGGGAGCATTTCCTGGATCACAGTCCGAATGATGCCTAGATTGCGCTGCTTGGCTGCAACAGACCACCTTGGCGCACCATTCGTATTTTGGTCGCCGCGCCTGTGCGGTCATCAGTTTCTACATAGACACCGGACAGTGTGGCCTCGCCTTCTGCTGGCGTAAACCGACCTTTGGGCATCCCAGTCAGGAAGCGACGCATCGGCTCAGCTTTTTCCATCCCGATTACAGAATTATAGTCACCACACATGCCTGCATCGGTCAGATATGCTGTACCATTTGACAGGATCTGTGCGTCGCCTGTGGGCACATGGGTATGGGTCCCCACGACCAGCGAGGCCTTGCCATTGCAGAAATGGCCCATTGCCATCTTCTCGGACGTTGCCTCGCAATGCATATCCACGATGATTGCCTGGGCCAACCCGCCACGCGGGTGTGATTTCAACACGCCCTCAACCGCACCAAACGGGTCGTCATAGGCGCGCTTCATAAATACCTGCCCCAGCGCTTGCAGCACCAGAACCTTACGCCCACCGGGCGCAGAAAACAGGCGATGGCCACGTCCCGGCGCGCCTTTGGCAAAATTCAGAGGTCGGACAATGCGGCTTTCACTCTCAATGAACTGCAGCATGTCCTTTTGATCAAAGGCGTGGTCACCCAGAGTCAAGCAATCGACCCCAGCCGCCAAAAGCGCCTTGGCGTGCTCTCCATTCAGCCCCATGCCATTGGAGGCGTTTTCGCCGTTCACAATGACAAAGTCCAATTTCCACTCTTCCCGCAGTTTGGGAAGACCTTCGATGACAGCCTTGCGCCCCGCGCGGCCCATCACATCGCCTAGAAACAAAATACGCATGCCACTCCCTACGAAGAGTGCGCCTGTGCAGCAAGGGGCCGCAGACCGCGAAGCGTCATTTTTCGCATTGATCGTATCACTTACGGCCAAATTCGTGGATGGATGCCTCAGTCACAATCATATCAAGCGGCTGATCCGTGTTTTCCAGCGGCAAGTCATCTGCCTCTTGCGCGCTATAAGCAAACCCAATGGCTAGCGTGGACCGTTTGGCCCGCAACATTTCCAGAGTGCGGTCATAGAACCCTCCGCCATACCCCAGACGCCCACCGGCAGTGTCAAACGCCACCAACGGCACGATCAGGATTTCAGGTTCAAAGAAATCGTCCACGGCAGGGATCTGCGCACCAAAGGGACCATCGCGCATTTCGCCCTCAGGCTCCCAACGGCTGAAGTTGAGGGGCTGTGCCTCTCCGGAAATCACCGGAACACCTACAGATCCGTAGGCGGCGGCCTCTGCCATCGCAGCAAGCGGGCTGATTTCGGTGCGAATTGGCATATACCCCGCCAACGGCACGCCGCGATAGCCCGCCAAAACCTCTGACAGATGTCCGGCCACACCGGGACGACGTGTTTCATGCGCCTGTTTTCGACGTGCAAAGGCCGATTTGCGTGCCTGTGCTTTCTGTTCAGTCAGATCCATTCCAGTTTCCCCCTCACAGAAGAACAGTTGCAGCAAGCCCAAGGAACGCAAAGAAGCCAACCACATCCGTCACCGTCGTCACAAAAGCCCCGGACGCCAACGCCGGATCGACCTTGAGCCTGTCCAAGATAATCGGGATCAGAGTTCCAGCGAGGCCCGCGACGACCAAATTGATCACCATTGCGACCGCGATCACCGCGCCCAGCGCTGGAGAGCCAAACCACACAATACCTACGCCCCCCATCACAACGGCAAAGATCACACCGTTGACGAGCCCCACCAAGGCTTCACGTCGGATCACCCGCCAAACGTTGGATCCCGTAAGGTCACGGGTGGCAAGCGCACGCACCGCCACGGTCAGCGATTGGGTGCCCGCATTGCCCCCCATAGAGGCAACAATTGGCATCAACACCGCAAGCGCGACAAAACCGGCAATGGTTTCTTCAAACTGCGCGATCACCATAGAGGCAAGCACAGCTGTCACCAAATTCACTGCAAGCCAGGGGAAACGGCGACGGGTGGTATCGGCCACCTTGTCCGAAAGCGAGCTTTCCTCGCCCACGCCGGCCAGACGCAGGATGTCCTCTTCATGTTCTTCATCCAGCACAACCATCGCGTCATCGATGGTGATCACCCCGACCAGGCGGCCTTCGTTATCCACCACGGGGGCGGAAATCAGGTGGTATTGATTGAACGCATAGGCCACGTCTTCCTCGTCCATATCGACGCGAAAAATCTCAAATGTTTCTTCGGTTAGGTCCAACAGAGGGACATCGCGATGCGTCGCCATGATCCGCCCAAGCGTCACATTGCCAACCGGGTGCAGTCGCGGGTCGACCACAACCACATGGTAAAATTGATCGGGCATGCCTTCGTGGGCGCGCATATGGTCGATGGCTTGTCCCACGGTCCAATGATCCGGAGCCATCACCACTTCGCGCTGCATCAAGCGGCCCGCAGAATTTTCCGGGAAACGCAGGGATTGTTCGACTGCAACCCGGTCGGAATCTTCCAGCACATCCAGAATGGCTTCTTGTTGTGGCTCTTCCAGATCCTCTAGAAGGTCAACAACATCATCGCTTTCCAGTTCCCGCACCGCTTCGGCCAGAACATGCGGGTTAAGGATCGCAATGACCTCTTCGCGGATGCTCTCATCCAGCTCAGAAAGGATATCCCCGTCAAATTCGCGATCGTAAAGCTGGATCAGGCGACGCCGGTCGTAGGCGTTGATCTGTTCCAGAAGGTCAGCAATGTCGGCCGCGTGCAGCGGATCCATCAGCTCGCTTAGAGTCTGGCGATCTTGGGCATCCACCGCATAGAGGATACCGGCCACAAGCTTCCGGCTCAGTTCGAACCGCTCATCTATGGTTTCATCGAAAACGGCTGTCTCGTTGTCGCTGCTCATCTGCGCTGCCCCCGTTTTTCTTTGCTACAGGATAGAAGAAGCAGTTACCGGAAAACAATGACAATACTCCGATTTACCGGCACCATGGACGCAGCTATCCTGCGGTCTGCAGTTTGGCAAGGAGAGGTCGTGGTGCGATGAGCGAAGAATTTATCATAACCGGTCAGGTGCTTTCTTTTACCGCATCCCCGTTCGAATGCGACATCCCAACCGAGGCCGTACAGCTGCACGAGGCCGTTCTGATCCGCGATGGATCCGTGGTGGATTTAGGCACGCGGGCCGCGATGCAAGCGCTGGCGCCCGCTGCCACCTTGCGCGATCATGGTGGCGATCTGGTTCTGGCTGGTTTTGTCGATGCCCATGTGCATTATCCGCAGACCGCAATGATCGCCAGCTGGGGCAAACGGCTGATCGATTGGTTGAACAGTTATACTTTCCCGGAAGAGATGAAATTTGGCGACCGCGCCTATGCGGATGATATCGCAGGGCGCTATCTGGACCTGACGCTTGCGCATGGCACCACCACAGTGTGCAGCTTTTGCACCATCCACCCCGAAAGCGTTGATGCGTTCTTTACTGCGGCGCAGGCACGCGGCCAGCGGGTTGTTGCCGGGAAAACCTGCATGGATCGCAACGCCCCCGACGGTCTGCGCGACACCGCACAGACGGCCTATGATCAAAGCGAGACGCTAATCGACCGCTGGCACGGGATCGACCGTTTGGAATATGCAATCACACCGCGGTTTTCCCCGACCTCGACGCCCGAGCAGTTGGAAGCGATGGGCGCCTTGTGGCGGGCCCACCCCACCTGTCTGATGCAAACCCATCTGAGCGAACAGACCGATGAGATCGACTGGGTCAAATCGCTGTTCCCCAACGCGCGCGATTATCTGGATACCTATGAGATGTTTGGCCTGTTGGGCGCGCGCGGTATTTATGGCCATGCCATCCATCTAGAGGAACGGGAACGGCATCGTTTGCGTGAATTTGGCGCGGCCTTGGTGCATTGTCCGACCTCCAATACATTCATTGGTTCCGGCCTGTTTGACATGGACGGATTGATGGCTGAGGGGCAGCGCATTGGCCTCGCAACGGACACGGGCGGCGGATCCAGTTTTTCCATGCTACGGACAATGGCGGCCGCCTATGAGATCGGCCAATTGCGTGGTCGCCCCTTGCACGCCGCAGAACTGTTGTGGCTGGCGACCCAAGGATCGGCTCAGGCATTGCGCATGGAAGAAAAGATCGGAAATATTGCACCCGGAATGGAGGCAGATCTTGTGGTGATCAATCTCGCCTCCACCCCTGCGATAGCACAACGCAGCGCCCAGGCGCAGGACCTTTGGGAAACGGCATTTGCCACCATTATGATGGGCGATGACCGCGCTGTTTCGCAGGTCTACGTGGCCGGGCGCGCTATCTAGCCCCCCGCCCCTGACACCATTATCTCCAAAGTGCCGCAAGCTCAGCTGCACGCGCGCTGTGACGCTGGATCAAGGTTTCCAGATCTAACGTGGTGATCTGTCCATTGTCGACAATTTGGCGCCCTTCGACAAACAGATGTTTGACGGTAGATGCCCCCGCAAGAACCAAGGCCGCAGGATCCCAACTGCCGCTGGCCGCCACGGTTTTGATGTCCCAAATTGCCAGATCCGCGCGTTTCCCCGACATGATCCGCCCGCATTCCGGTCGCCCCAGTACGTCGGCTCCGCCACGGGTGGCCATTTCCAGCGCCTCATAGGCGCTCATGGCGTCGGCGCCGTTTTGGACGCGCTGCAACAACATGGATTGGCGTGCCTCACCGATCAGGCTCGCCATGTCATTGCTGGCAGATCCATCCACGCCAAGGCCAACAGGCACGCCCGCATCCCGCATCGCACGCACAGGCGCAATACCTGAGCCAAGACGGCAGTTGGAACAGGGGCAATGGGCGACACCGGTGCGGGTTCTGGCAAACAGATCAATCTCTTCCCCGTTGAGTTTTACACAATGCGCATGCCAGACGTCATCGCCGGTCCAGCCGAGGTCTTCGGCATATTGGCCGGGGCGGCAGCCGAATTTTTCAAGGGAATAGGCGATGTCTTCGTCGTTTTCGGCCAAATGGGTGTGCAGCATCACGCCCTTGTCACGGGCGAGAATTGCAGTGTCACGCATCAAATCGCGACTGACCGAAAAAGGCGAACAGGGCGCGAGGCCGACACGAACCATTGACGCCTCGGACGGGTCATGGAAGGTGTCGACCACCCGGATCATATCGTTGAGGATCGCAGCCTCCTCTTCGACCAAAGTGTCTGGTGGCAGACCGCCGTCGCTTTCGCCGATGCTCATAGCGCCCCGGGTTGGCTGGAAGCGCAGGCCGACGTCCCGTGCGGCGGCAATCGTGTCGTCCAATGTCGCGCCATTTGGATAGAGGTAGAGGTGGTCCGACGAGAGTGTACAGCCCGACAGAGCCAACTCGGCCAGGCCAAGCTGCGTGGACAGGTGCATGTCATCCGGCGTGAAGCGCGACCAGATCGGGTAGAGCCGTTGAAGCCAGCCAAAGAGCAACGCATCCTGCGCCCCCGGCACCGCGCGGGTCAGGTTTTGATAGAGGTGGTGATGGGTGTTCACCAGACCGGGGGTCACCACACATCCCGCAGCTGAAACGGTAGATCCGATGGTGGACAGCCCCTGCCCCACCGCAGCGATCTGCCCTCCTTGGATCAGCACGTCGGCTGCGCGTAAAACGCGGCGGTCATCATCCATGGTGACAATGTAATCGGCGTTCTTCAACAGAACATCTGATGGCAATGCTTGGCGCATACCTACACTCCTTTTGCGCGCCCGCTTCGGTAAGAAGTGTAGTTAGGATCCGACAGAAGACGGGCAAAGGACTCGGATCGGCGCTGTTATATTACGCCGACTGCCCCAGGCTCAACCTTTTTGCAAAAGCGACAGGGCTGCGGCGTGCAGTTCGGGCGTGGCCGCGGCCAAGGCACGTCCCCCGTTATGGGCAGGCCCGCCTTCCCAATTGGTGACAATCCCGCCTGCGGCCTGAATAACCGCAATTGGCGCCTGAATGTCATAAGGATTGAGACAGGATTCAATCACCAGATCCACCTGACCAGCGGCCAACAGCGCATAGGCATAACAATCCATGCCAAAACGGGTCAGCTTGACCTGGGCAGAGACCCGTTCAAAACCTGCCCGATCCTCAGGCGTGCCAACTTCGGGGAAAGTCGTGAACAAGATCGCCTGCGCAAGATCGGTGTTCTGTTTGGTTTTGAGCAGCTTTGGTCCAAGTGGGCCGGACATTTCCGCCAGATCCGGTGTGCCGACAAAGCGTTCGCCGATATAGGGTTGATCAATCACGCCCAGAAACGGGCCGTTGGCATCTGACAGGGCAATCAACACGCCCCAGGTCGGGGTGCCGCTGATAAAACCACGGGTGCCGTCGATTGGGTCAAGGACCCATGTGCGACCCGATGTGCCGTCGATATCAGGAAACTCTTCACCCAGGATGCCGTCTTCGGGACGCCATTGTGCAAGCACGGCGCGCATGGCCTGTTCGGCAGCGCGATCCGCAACGGTGACCGGATCAAAGCCGTCGTCCAGCTTGTTCTCGGCATCTTCGGGCAAATTGCGAAAGGATGGAAGGATTGCGGCGCGGGCCGCATCAGCCAGCTTGTGCGCAATATCTAGATCGGAAAGGGCGGCTCGGGTCATACGGCACGCGTGCCACCGAACCGCCCAATTTACAAGTGCAATTTCCTCGAAATGAGAGTGTTATTTCGAGGGTGTCACCTTAACAACGAAGCTTAGGCAACGTCGCTGAGAACGCGCGCCAATTCGAAGAGGCGACGACGTTGATTTTCCGGAATCGCGTAATACGAGCGTACCAGATCCAATGCTTCCTTATCGGTCATCAGATCATCAGGGACCTTACCGCCTTCTGCGGTTTGCTGGTCTTCCTGCAGCCCTTCAAAGAAGAAGCTGACTTGTACTTCCAGTGCATCAGAAATATCCCAAAGTCTTGAGGCACTGACGCGGTTGGCGCCAGTTTCATATTTCTGAATTTGCTGGAATTTGATTCCGACCTTCTCGGCCAGTTGTTGTTGCGTCATGCCAATGAGCCATCGGCGATGACGGATTCTCTTTCCTACATGTACATCCACAGGGTGAGCCATGGGTTTCTCCTAGTCGTTTTCCACCGCGGAAGTATCAGATCACAGCCGAAGCTCGCCACTTCGGACCCACACCCGAACTAACGCCGCCGACTAAGAACTCCCCACATTCCCTAATCTGAGACATACCACATCCTTAAGTTTACGCTCTTTACGGTTGAATACAAGCGCCGATGCCCGCCAATTCCGGGTGACCAGAACAAGATAATGATTTTGCATGGGAAAATTTCCGAGATATCGTATTCGCCTAGAAGTGTAACAGCGGGATAACGCTTTGCCGCAGCGTAAAAAGAAATAACCTCTGTTAATCTTTTCCGCGAATCACGGCACGTAAATATACGCAACTCAAGGATGATATTAGATGCAGGCATATCAAGTTTCAGCGCCGGGAACCGCCGAATTGGTTTCACTACCTGAACATGCGCCTGGACCGGGTCAGATTGGAGTTCGCATCGCCGCATGCGGTCTAAATTTCGCAGATTTACTTATGAAAAAGGGCACTTATCAGGATACGCCTGCTCTGCCCTTCGTGCCCGGTTTGGAAGTCGCAGGCTGGGTTGCGTCGGTCGGTGAAAACGTGACTGAATTTGAGGTTGGCATGCGGGTTGCCATCTTTGGCGGGCAAGGCGGCTTGGCGGAATACGGTGTATTTGATGCCTCTCGCGTTGTGCAACTTCCGGAGACAATGAGCTTTCCTACAGCGGCGGGATTTCAAATCGCTTATGGAACAAGTCTGCTGGCCTTGGATCATTGCGCCCGATTGCAACCCGGAGAGACGCTTTTGGTAACGGGAGCAGCCGGCGGTGTTGGCCTGACGGCGGTTGAGATTGGCAAGAAAATGGGAGCGCGGGTGATTGCACATGCGCGCGGTGCAGAAAAGCTGGCCGTGGCGAAGGCCGCTGGCGCGGATGTATTGGTAGATGCCTCCGATGATCTGCGCAATGTCGTACGAGACCTAGGCGGCGCAGATGTGGTTTATGAAACCATTGGCGGTGACGTCTGGACGGCTGCCTTTCGGTCGACAAACCCCGGCGGTCGTCTGCTGCCCATTGGCTTTGCCGGTGGGGACGTGCCACAAATCCCGGCCAACCACCTGTTGGTGAAAAACCTTACGGTTATTGGTCTCTACTTTGGCGGGCTTTTGAAATCCCATCCACAGGTGGTGCAAGAAACTTTGGCCAAACTGTTTGCCTGGTACGAGGCCGACAGTATCCGCCCTCATATCAGCCACGAGATCCCACTGGAGCAGGTCGAGGACGCGCTGGCGCTTTTGCGCAGTCGCAAGTCCACCGGCAAGGTGGTTGTTACGATGACGGGGGCTGAGGCCCCCTAATCTATCGTTTACACGGCAATACGCAGAGAGGCCGGGCGCATGTCGTTGAATCCCTGCCGAACCAGATTGGCCAATTCCTCGATGTACGGCGCATGTCCTTTGCCGCCGCCATACAGGTTTATGCGTTGCATCGGCAACGTTGGAAGCACACCGTTGGACTCAACCAATTCCTGGTGATCTGGCTGCGTGCCCTCCAGCAGAACACCAATCGCGAGATCCGCGCTGATTGTGGCTTCGACCGTGCGATCGGAATCGCTGTCTATTGCCATCTCCCACGGAATGCCCGCATCGTCCAAAGCCTTGACCGCGATGCCGCGAAAAATGCAGTTGCGGCTGAACCCCAATTGCAACGGCTGTTGTCGCCATGTGGTGCCACCGGGCGCACCAATCCAACGCAGCGGCATTTCATGGATGACTTCCGCCCCCTCATGCGCGCTGCTTTCCGTGGTGAGGATGACGTCAAAGCCACCTCGCGCGAACTCTTCCTTAAGGTGGCGGGTGTTTGTGGTCACCAAATTGACCCGCACACGGGGATAGCTTGCGTTAAAGAGTTTCAACACACGCGGGATCACCGGGTGAACCACGTCATGTGGAACGCCAAGCGCCACTTCGCCCTCAAACGCCTGATCGGTGAGACGCGCCATCACCTCATCATTCAGGGCGACCATACGCCGGGCATAGGCCAGCATCTGTTCCCCCGCTGAGGTCAACGCGATGGTCCGCCCGCTGCGATCCAGCAATTGCAGGCCCAACAGCTCTTCCAGTCGTTTAAGCTGCATGGACACAGCTGATTGAGTGAGATGCAGATAGCCCGCAGCCCGTGTAACCCCGCCATTGTCTGCCACTGCAACAAACGAGCGGAGTGTGGTGATATCTAAATTCCGAACCATCACGCCTCCTGATGTATTTCATCAAAAACATTCGTTTTTAAAATCTGTCACGCTTTGCCATATGTATCAAGCAAATTGATGAAACTGAGAAACGTATCAAATCTTAACGAGGAGTTTACAAATGGCCTATCTCTCCACTGCACAATCCCTGCGCCCCGCGCGTCGTTCTGTTTTTGCTCTGATCGGTGACCTGGCCGCACTCTATCGTCAACGCCGTCAGCTGGCACAGATGTCCGATCTTGAACTGTCCGACATCGGCGTGACCCGCGCCCAAGCACGGGCCGAAGCTGACCGTTCGATCTGGGACCTTCCGCGTCGTTAAGTGCCTATGAAGATACATCACCCCAAGGGGTGGCGATGACCGCCATCCCGGCTCGGTTTGCCAGATGTGCAAACTTGCATATCTTTTAAGTGTTTTGATGACGCATCCCTGCGGAAAACACTTGAACCTTGCCCCACTTACCCCAATATCTGTCGCAACGCCGTCTGGGATCCTCCAGCGGTTGGATTTTATGCGACGGAGACCATTGAACATGGCACAATTTGACCACATCCGGTCCGCCGCGGGCACACGCGCGGCAGAGATCGACCAGGGCCTGCGCGCCCATATTAACAAAGTTTACGGCACCATGTCGGTTGGCATGCTGATCACCTTTGCTGCGGCTTGGGCGATTTCCAATCTGGCAGTAACCAGTGATCCGGCGGCAGCTGCTGCGCAATTGAACGCCAATACGTACCTGACCGGCCTTGGTTATGCGCTTTTTGCGTCCCCACTGAAATGGGTGATCATGTTCGCACCGCTGGCCTTTATCTTTGGCTTTAGCGCGGGCATCAATCGCTTGTCCGCAGCAGCAGCACAGCTTGTTTTCTATGTTTTTGCAGCCGTCATGGGCCTGTCGATCTCCTGGATCTTCCTGGTCTTCACCGGTCAGTCAATCATTCAGGTCTTCTTGATCACATCCATCGCCTTTGCGGGTCTGTCGCTGGTGGGTTACACCACCAAGAAAGACCTGACAGCCATGGGCACCTTCTTGATCATGGGTGTGATTGGTCTGCTTGTGGCCTCTGTCGTCAATATATTCTTGGCGTCTTCGGCGCTGGCCTTTGCGATTTCTGCAATCGGCGTTTTGATCTTTGCGGGCCTCACAGCCTATGACACTCAAAAGATCAAGAACACGTATCTGGAAATGGCGCATTCTGCGGATCAAGAATGGTTGGGCAAAGCCGCCATCATGGGCGCGCTGAGCCTCTATCTGGACTTTATCAACATGTTCATGATGCTGCTCCAGCTGTTTGGCGATCGCGAATAAGCGACACACAACAACCAAATAAGCGAGGGGCGGGCCAGATTGGACCCGCCCTTTTCTATTGTAAAACAAACATTCCAATGAAAGGGAGCAGAGGCAGCCCCTCTGACACACCGATGAAGATTTCCCCCCTGCCCGCCGACCATGCAGCGCGTTTGGTCCCTCTGTTAACCGATCTGCACCAATTGCATGTGGACCAGCAACCCGGCCGCTACATTGCGAACCCCAGCGAAGTCGAATTGGTCAAATGGTTGGAGACTTGGCTGCGTGCAGACAACATGCACGCCCTTGTCGCCGAAAGCCCGATGGGCGCTCTGCTCGGGTACGCAATTTACGAGGTTCAGCATCGTCCTGACTTGCCGATCGTAAAGGGTGGAACGTGCTTCATGCTGCACCACATCGCCATCACTGCTGCCATGCGACGTATGGGGATCGGTAAAGCGCTGGTGAGAGCCGTGCGTGATGCTGCCGAGGAAGCCGGTGCAAGGTCCCTAGCCACCACCTACGCGCCCTTCAACGACGCCTCAGCGGGGCTGATGAAGGCAATGGGGCTTGAGCCCAGCGTCATCTACGCAGACCTACGGCTGTAAGTCGCTGAGCCTGACAATAGGGGAACTGACCACAACGGTTGTTTGCAGGGCAGCAGGGACCACGGTGGTGGCACTGGGGTGGCGCACGAGCGAGGCTTCAGCCACCATCACTGTCATCACCAGGACAAGAAAGACAATCAAACGTTTCATAGCCAAAACTCCACGCAGCCGAGCCCGTTTTCCGTCGCTGATTGGAGCGAAAACACAGGCGAGCCAGTTTAGCGTGAGCGATATTGGCTCCTATTTCGTTTCTTTTACCATTATTTAATAGCTCGTATTTGAGACAAGCCGCGCCCGACCTTCCCCTGTGCTCTTCCCCGTAGATGACAGAAAAAGGGCCGCGCCCCAGGCACGACCCTTTTTTGTAATCCTGACCGGATCAGAAAGCTTATTTGATTTTGCCTTCTTTGTACTCAACGTGCTTGCGCACAACCGGGTCATACTTACGTACAACCATTTTCTCGGTCATGGTGCGTGCGTTTTTCTTGGTCACGTAGAAGTGGCCCGTGCCCGCGGTCGAGTTCAGGCGGATCTTGATTGTCGTAGGCTTCGCCATGGTGCTTCTCCTGCGTCCGAAAAGGCAGGGGCCTCTCGGTAAATTCCATATGAGACCGCGCTTTTAAACGTAGGGGGCGCGGAGTCAAGTGGTCTGGTGGGGAATTCCCACGGATTCATCAACATTCTTTGGCTGTGAATGGGGATTGGATAAACCCAACGGACGGAGTGGCGGAATCCATGTTTATCAGTCAGGCGACCTTGTGAAGTAAGGTATGGCAAACTTGTAAATCTACGGGAAAGTAGCGTTTCAGAGGTGATACAGCTAATGGCGGGTGTGAGCCCAAATTGCAGAATGCGGCATGATGCGCGAACGTCTGCTTGCAAAGTTATAGAACATGATAAGCCAAATATGTGCCTTCCAAGATCTCTAGTTTTTGATCAGTTTCTGGAGCTACAAACGCAGCTGCGTAAAATCGTTCTTCGTTATTGGAGGGGCCTAGTCGGTGGTCTTTTGCACCAAGTGCTACTTTAGCAAATGGTCTAATACGATCATCGACGGAAGAGGCATTGGCGACAGACCAACTGTTGGTTCCAAGATCGGAGGGGTTTGCGAAGTACGACCAAAGCGGTGAACAACGTACAGCCCACCATAATAGATAGTCAGCATAGTGTGGGAAAACAGCTTTTAGTCCAAATGCGAATTCTGGTTGGGGCAAATCACCTAGATCAGATATCGCCACCATTGCACTTGGCAGTTTCGGATGGCCTAAGATTGTTGTACGGATTCCAACTTCCTCAAAATGTTTGCTGTTAAGGCTTTCGAGGAAAAACGCGTTTTCAAACTGGGAGTGTCCTTTTCTTTCCAAGTTTGGAGCGATGCGCGCAAAATCGTGATATCTAGCAAAGTGATCTACTAGTTCATTCTGGGCAACTGGACGCCAGCCATGGTTTTGGAAAATCGCGACGGCGTCGACTCGGGAAAGGTCTCCGGCAATTTTGAGGAGGATCACTTCGAAAATGGCGGCAATGGCCCCATCAATTTCATAAGCTAGATCCGCACCAAATTCTCGCACTGTACGTTCTCGGAATGTCTCGTAACTTCGCAGAATCTTGGGTCGGGGTAAGTCCAGTTTGTTGTGCTGGAAAAGAACTTCTTCAATATTCATGGGTTCTTATCTAGCCAAATCTGCAGACAATTAACACGCTAAAACTAAGTGATCATGAGGCGTATCGTTAGAGTTCTCCTAAAAGGCCAAAGCAGGCAGTTGGGCAGTCAGAATGAACGGCAGCTTCGTCCGCCTTGCTGACATTGACCTAACTGTCGCCAAGGTCTCATTCGGTGAACAATGATGTTCGTGTATGCATATGAAAATGAGTTGCAGTGCTTGCTTGCAATTCGCAGCGGTACAGTTCAGCGGCCCAAGGCTTTACTCAACGCGTGCGAGATCAGTCTGACCGGGAGATGCACTAAGGCTGATCAGGGAACACGGTCGCGGTGCAAGGCCAAAGCTTTGTCTATGAAATCAAATAAGCCATTTGGGGAGAGTGGCCAGTCCGCTTGCGAAAGCCTATTTGCACAGAAGGCCTGTAAGCCGGGTTTTGTCCAAGGCTGAACGCCTCTGGACGACCATTCATCTGCGATGCCTGTTACCAGACACCTCTAGCTGCCAACCCGGTCCCTCTCGGTCAAAGCTTACCTAGCGGCGGTATCGGTTGCCCGACCTGCCCGCGCGGGGACCCTATTTGGCATTGCTCCTGGTGGGGCTTGCCGTGCCACCCTTGTTGCCAAGGGCGCGGTGGGCTCTTACTCCACCGTTTCATCCTTACCCCGACATGCAGGGCGGTTTGTTTTCTGTGGCGCTTTCCGTCGGGTCACCCCGCCCGGGCGTTACCCGGCACCGTTGCTTTGTGGAGCCCGGACTTTCCTCGCGCATTGCTGCAACGCGGCCGTCCAGCCTTCTGTGCGAGGGCCGGGGTACGCCCATTGGGGATACGCGTCAATGGCGATTGGGAAATTTTGGGAGCTTTGCCCCCCCCTGCGCGCCGGGGCGCGCATTCACCGCAAAGTATTTTTGAAAAGATGAAAGGGGTTAGGGCGTCGGAAGTGCCGCGATGTCAGCCGCGGAGAGTGGGCCTGTGGCATATGGTCGGTGGCGCAGGCGGATCGCCTCCAGAAGCGTCTGGTCATCACATGGGGATGTGTAGCCCGCTTGCACAGCGCGGCTGCGAAGTGTTTCCCATGCGGGCGGCGTTGTGCAAGCACTGTTGCCGGACGGGCCTGCAAGCCCCTGGCGAGCTAGGCGTGCCCAATCAAACCTTGGGCCCGGATCAATCTTGCGCCCTGGTGCCATGTCGGAGTGACCGATGACGCCTTTTGGCGGGATCGTCCAGCGTATGAGGATGCCCGATAGGAGCTGTTCGAGCACCTGCATCTGTGGTTCTGGGAAAGGATGCGAGCCAGTATTGTCGAGCTCTATACCGATGGAACGCGAGTTGATATCGCCCTGCCCGGCCCATTCGCCAGCACCGGCATGCCACGCGCGCATGTCTTCGGCCACCATCTGCCAGAGCGTTCCGCTGCGGCTGATCAGATAATGGGCTGAGACTTCGTATTGAGGGTCACAGAGACGCTGGAGTGCGGCCTCGGCGCTTTGCATCGCGGTGTAATGAATCACCACGAGACTTGGCGTCAGATTGTCACGGCGTGGGCCGAAATTTGGGCTTGAGTGCTGGATGGGCGCGAGATCCGCCACGGGATCAGCGGTTGGTTACCGCAAGGCGGAAGGGACGTGGGTCCCAGGTACAAGCATATCCATCGCCATCGGGGTCCAATGCCTTGCGGTCACGTTCTGGGCCACCAAGGCGCAGGAATTCGGTCTGGGCTTCATCACCCGAGCGGAATTGCGCACAGTTGCGTTGTGACCGCGCCTGCAGGTTGATGCCTGCTCGGCTGTAGACGCGCGTGCCTTTTGGGTGCGATGTGCTGAGCGCGAAGCGGACGATATTGGGATCGCTTTCGCCCTGGCGCTGGGGCAAGGCGGTTGGGGCAACCTGTTCGAATTGTTCACGATTGCGCTGCAGACGTTGTGCATCGCTTTCGATGGATTGGCGCGAGGATACCGCGCCAAAGTCGTTCTCGTCTGAGATGCCCGGATTGTCGATCAGCTGTGGCGCTGGGTTCGACGGGCTGGCTTCCACTGGGCGCACGCCCGAGTTGCTGTTGACCGCGCCAAGGGCCGCGGCCGTTTCACGTGCGATATCATCGCTGGATGATGCAGAGGTCAGACTTGATTGATTGGGCGGCACATAGGGCGTAGGTGCCGCCGGTGTGCTGGCGCCAAAGTCGCTGACCGATTGGTTCGGACGGCCTGCGGAGGTTGGCAAAGCCTCTGTTGAGATAACCGCCGGAGGCACCAGCGGATCCCCAGTGATCGTCGTTCCAGGCGCAGGTCGCTGTGTCTCAAACGGGTCAAGCACCCCTGCCCCGCTGTCTGGCACCGTCGGCTCACAGGCCGCGAGGGCAATCAACGATGTTACAACAAGGGGAAGGGCAAATGCTCGCATGTGTGGGACCTGTGTCTGGAATGCTCGGTTGGTTTTGCTCAGCTTTTGAAGTGTGTTACCACCACTGCGACGGTTTGGCTACAAAACCTGTGGCCTGTTCCAACGCGTAAGCGGTGTTCAGCAAATCGCCTTCTTCCCATGGCTTACCAATGAGCTGTAGGCCCAGCGGCAATCCCTGGCTGTTCAGCCCCGCAGGTACTGCCACTCCGGGCAGACCGGCAAGGTTCAATGTGACTGAGAAGACGTCCTGTAGATACATTTCAACCGGATCAGCTGAGGCCATATCGCCCAGACCAAAAGCTGCAGACGGAGTGACCGGTGCAAGGATTGCATCGATGCCGGAAGCGAATGCGTCCTCGAAATCTTTTTTGATCAAGGTGCGCACACGGCGGGCACGGTTGTAATAGGCGTCATAGAAACCAGCCGACAGCACATAGGTGCCAACCATAATCCGACGCTGGGTTTCCGGGCCAAAGCCTGCTGCGCGGGATTTTTCATACATCTCGGTGATGCCATCGCCTGCGTCCAATGTGGCGCGCTCACCATAGCGCACACCGTCATAACGGGCGAGGTTTGACGACGCCTCAGCGGGCGCAATCACGTAATAGGCAGGCAGCGCGTATTTGGTGTGGGGCAGCGAGATCTCAACGATCTCAGCACCGGCAGCTTTCAGCTTTTCAGCGCCTTCGTTCCACAGTTTCTCGATCGACTCGGGCATGCCGTCGACGCGGTATTCCTTGGGCAGGCCGATTTTCTTGCCACGGATATCGCCTGTCAGCAGCGCCTCAAAGTCTGGCACGGCCAGATCGGCAGAGGTGCTGTCCTTGGGGTCGTGACCGGCCATCGCGCCGAGCATGATCGCAGCGTCGCGCACGGTCTTGGTCATTGGACCGGCCTGATCCAACGAGGATGCATAAGAGACCACCCCCCAGCGCGAGCAGCGACCATAGGTCGGT
The DNA here is from genome assembly GCA_947497985.1 of uncultured Paracoccaceae bacterium. Taxonomy (GTDB): domain Bacteria; phylum Pseudomonadota; class Alphaproteobacteria; order Rhodobacterales; family Rhodobacteraceae; genus Epibacterium. The sequence continues at coordinate 90,131 of CANMIX010000013.1, read as the reverse complement.
TTGATGCCAACGGTGCCGGTAAAGGCTGCGGGCTGGCGGATCGAGCCGCCGGTGTCTGTGCCAGTTGCCGCAAGGCAGAGGTCGGCCGCAACAGCTGCCGAAGAGCCACCAGAGGAGCCGCCGGGCGTCAGTTGGGTGTCGTCTCCGTCGCGTTTCCACGGGTTGACCACAGGACCATAGCACGAGCTCTCGTTCGAGGAGCCCATGGCAAATTCGTCCATGTTCAGTTTGCCCAACATCACCGCGCCGGTGTCGCGCAGGTTTTGGGTTACGGTGGATTCGTACTGAGGCTTGAACCCTTTTAGGATGTTGGAGCCCGCTTGGCTGTCGACGCCTTCGGTGCAGAACACATCCTTGATGCCGATGGGTAGACCACACATGGCAGGCGCGTCACCGGATTTCAGACGTTCATCCGCGGCCCTGGCACGTTCCAGCGCGATCTCGGGTGTTTTGTGAACATAGGCGTTCAGCGCATCTGCAGCGTCGATTGCGCCAATGCAGGCCTCGGTCAGTTCAACAGAGGTTGTTTCGCCCTTGCGCAGCAGATCACGGGCCTCAGCCAAGCCCAGTTTATTCAGTTCAGTCATGTCTTACTCCACCACTTTGGGTACGGCAAAGAACCCTTCGCGGGCGTCCGGCGCATTGGCCAGAACCTTGTCCTGCTGGTTGCCATCGCTGACCACATCTTCGCGACGTTTCAAGCGCTGCGGGGTCACCGAGGTCATCGGCTCTACGCCTTCGACGTCCACCTCGTTCAGCTGCTCGATAAAGCCCAGGATGTTGTTGAATTCGGTCGCAAGCGCTGGCAGCGCCTCGTCCTCAACCTTGATCCGGGCCAGTTTCGCCACTTTGGCGGCGGTGTTTTGGTCAATCGACATGGATTACCCTCATCTTTTGTTACCCGGCATTTACCGCCCCTGCGCGTCCCCCGCAAGGGTTGGCGACATCTCTTCGCTGCTTTGCGCATGCCATGCACGCCCATAGGTCACAATCATCCAGCCCAGCATCACCCCATTCAGCACATGCCACAGGAAATGCGTGCCCATTGGGAAGATCTGACACAGGGGTTCATCCAACGTGCGCAAGGTCAAAGACAGCACCAGAATTGCAGCACCTATAGCAAAGCCGCGCGCCATAACCGGCTGTTTTCCCCACAGAACCACCGCATAAAGAAGGATCAACAACGGCACCGGCCCATAGATGGCCGAGCTGCCCAGTCCGGGAAGCATCTGGAACAACGGCAAGGTCAGCGCGTAGAACGGAAAGAATGCGCCCGTCACGCCCAGCGCAAGAACGGGGCGCAAGCGCAACACCTCTCGATTGATGGCAAAGAGATACACCAGCACAAAAAATGCGATCGGTAGAATATCCGCCCATAAGGCCCAAACCTGTGCATGGGTGTGAAACAAGTAGCTACCCAAGCCGATAGCGCCTTCGATCAGACACAAGGCCAACGTCATCGGTGCACGGCTTTGCCTAGCAAAGAACCAAACCATGAGCGCAGCCATCACAAAGCTGAGATTGGTGAGGGCATTCACTGGTTCCGCCCAATAGTGCGGTGCAATACGCTCACAGTAGGCATCGACATAACGGGTGAGCTCCATGGGGTTCTCCTGGTTGATGTCTTGGGTAAGGACGGGTCGAAGTCCGGACCATCCTAGGTCTAAAATGGAGAAAGACGCTATGAATATTGTTTGGTTGGGTCATGCGAGTTTTCGGCTTGAGAGCGACGGCAAGGTTCTGCTGATCGATCCCTGGCTGACTGGAAATCCAATGCTGAAGGACGCGCAGCATGAAGCGGCGCTTGCGGGGACAACGCATATTCTGTTGACCCACGCGCATTTCGATCACGCCGCGGATATTGTTGCCTTGGCCAAAAAACTGGACGTTCCAGTTGTGGGGCAGTTCGACCTGATGAATTACTGGAGTGAATCCGAAGGCATTGAAACGCTAGGCTTTAACAAAGGTGGCACGGTCGATCTAGACGGGATCAAAGTGTCAATGGTTGCGGCCTCTCACAGCTCAACCTTTGGATCCGATGGTGGTCTCAAAGCTGCCGGCTCCGAAGTGGGTTTTATGATCGAGGTTGAAGGCAAAACGGTCTATGTCTCGGGTGACACCGACATCATGGCCGACATGGAGTGGATGGGCGATTTCTATAAGCCCGAGATCGGCATCTTATCGGCTGGTGGCCATTTCACCATGGGGATGAAAGGCGCGGCCTATGCGGCCAAACGCTATTTCAACTTCAAGACGCTGATCCCCTGCCACTACAAGACGTTCCCACTGCTGGAACAAAGCGCCGACGAGCTGGCGGCGGCGTTGCCAGATGTAGATGTGATCGAGCCTGAGGTCCTGACGCCGATCAGCCTGTAATTTGGGGACGTGTAAATTCTGCGCGTGCCTGTTCAGCGCGGGCGCGGCAGATGCACCCTTTGGCGTGATCATTGACCAACCCCATCGCCTGCATAAACGCAAAGCAGGTGGTGGGGCCCACAAATTTCCATCCCCGTTTCTTGAGCGCTTTTGAAAGGGCGGTGGATTCGGGGCTGGTTGTCTGAGTTTGCGGCGGCGGCAAGGTTTCAGGATCTGGTTCAAAGGACCAGAAGAAGGCAGCCAATGTGCCGGCCTCTGCCTCAAGTTCAATCGCGCGGGCCGCGTTGTTGATCACTGCCGTGATTTTTCCCCGATGCCGTACAATGCCCGCGTCCTGCAAAAGGCGCGCTACATCTTCGTCGCCAAATTCCGCGACTTTACGATAATCAAATCCCGCAAAGGCTGCGCGAAAGTTCTCGCGCTTGTCCAAGATCGTGCGCCAGCTAAGGCCGGACTGGAAACTCTCAAGGCAGACTTTCTCAAACAAACGGGTATCGTCCCCCACGGGATAGCCCCATTCCGTGTCGTGATAGTGCAGAAAGTCCGGCGCGCTGCCCGCCCATTTGCAACGCGGCTCCCCATCCGGGGCCATGAATAACTCGCTCATGTCAGTCGTCTTTCAAAAAGGCGAGACGCGGATCCACACGGGCGGGCGACATCTCGGTAATTTCGGGTGTGGCAACGCCGTTTATGACAAATGGATCCTCGTTCACAAAGTCCTGCAATGCGTCAAACGTGCAATTATGCGCCCAGATCCCACCACCAGATTTGTCGGCCAAAGAACCCACGGCCAAAAACAGCCCTCGCTCGAACCCTTGCGCAATCCAGGCGCGGTGCCCTTCCATATGCTCCGCCGCCGAAGCGCGATTTTCGGAAAGTTTCAGAAATACGGTGAACATCTTCAGTCTCCTTTTTCGGAATAATCGGGGGCCGCAGCGGCGGCATATGCGAGCATCAAATCGACTTCGGCATCAATGAAATCATCGTCACGCAGCGCCTGCGAAAGGGATGCAACGCCCTGACTGCGGGCCAACAAATGGCGGGCATGTTGCACCCCCGTGACCTCATCACAGCCCATCGCGCGAAACTGCATCGCAAGCCAGTCGCTGAACAGTGAAAACAGTGCATTTGCACGGGATTGGCTGACGTGATTGAGCTTACCCAATTCTGAGACCAGCGTCCCAACAGGGCAGCCATAAAGGGTGATTTTGGCGCGGTTTCGGATCAGGATCCGGACAAAGCAACCGATCCGGTCAACCGGTGTCTGGCCTTTGGCCTCCCAAGTCTCCAGCATCTTTCGTGTTTTGGCGATACGGCGGTCGATCACCGCGTCCAGGATCTCATCCTTGGTTTTGAAATGATGATAAAAATTCCCACGTGAGATCCCGACAACCCCTGCGATATCGGCAAATGACGTCGCTTCGAACCCTCGTTCATAGAAGAGATCATCGGCAGCAGCGGCAATATTTTCACGTGTGGACATGGGTTATCGAATCCTAGGACATTTGACCTAAAACAGATATAGGACACCCGACCTAATTAATGCAAGTCTTCGAATTTCAAATACGTGCGCGCGCCTTGGCAAAGGTTTCGAAATGGTCAAATTCGACGCTAGATACCTGCCCCCGTCGCAATTGCCAAAAGATTGACAGCGTCACCTTGGCCATTGCCCAAGACAGCAAATAATACGGCGTGACCTGCAGCGCCGTCGCCCAGACCGATGCGACCCGCTGTGCGCGGGCAACGTCTGTTGTCCATTCTGGCCGGCCACGCGGGTGACGAAATGCATTGGCCAGCTCATAGGCTGGATCCCCGATCATCCCCTTAGCGTCAAACACACAATACCCACGCGGAGTATTCAGGACATTGTCGTGATGAAGATCCCCGTGAAGGGGACATGGACGAGATTGGTTTTGCACGCAGTTCTGCGCAACAGATACGCCCTGCCGATAGAGCTTCACTTGGACCGGTGACAGCAGGCCGTCAAAGCTCTCATGAAACATCGGTTGAAAGGCTTGCGAGACGGGCAACAAATTCGCACAAGGCTTGGCCCGTGCCTGCAATCCGCGTGCCAGATTGGCCAATTCAATGGCCGCTTCCTCGTCATGTCCGTCGCGCGCAAAATCGCCAAGGGACGGCCCCGGCAGATCTTCCATCAAAACCGCATTGTCGCGAATGCCAAAAAAGGTAACTGCACCTTGGCCTGCAAACTGATCAAGATACGCAAACCCGGCGGCCTCGTTCCCCATGCCCTTGTGATAGACCTTGAGGATTGCAGAACCGCCATCCGCGCGACTGACGCGCCACACATCGGAAACCTGGTTGTTCTGAAGACAGGATTTCAACGTCACATCAACGGCCAGCGCGGCCTGAGATACCGACACAGAAGGGGTCATTCCGCCTCACGTTTTTGGGCAAAGAAGTCCCGCAGAATTTGTGCGCAATCCTGTTCAGCCAACCCGTCATAGATTTCTGGCGCGTGATGAGATTGCGGATGATCAAAGACACAGGCCCCATGGGCCACCCCGCCGGATTTGGGATCAGGCGCGCCGTAATACACCCGCCGCAACCGCGCCGCTGCAATAGCCGCCGCACACATGGCGCAGGGTTCCAACGTTACATAAAGATCATGGCCCGCAAGGCGTTCAACCCCGGCGTCTGCGCAGGCCTGTCGGATCACCAGGACCTCGGCATGGGCGGTCGGATCGTTAAGCTCGCGGGTGCGATTTCCCGCAGCGGCAACCACCTGACCATTGGGTGCCACGAGAACCGCACCAACGGGAACCTCGTCACGGTCGGCCGCTTTGCGCGCTTCTTCCAGAGCCTGATCCATGTGGGATGTGAACTGCATGAAACCTCCCTGCCCCAGAATGGACGCTTTCGCAAGACGCGGGAATGTTCTATGGCGGGGACATGACACAGAAACCTGCCTCCTCCGATCCGAAATCCACAAAAACGCCTGAAGGTGACCGTATCGCCAAAGTGCTGTCGCGCGCGGGCGTCGCTTCGCGTCGTGAAGCCGAGCGGATGATTGCTGAGGGGCGGGTAACCGTGAACGGCAAAAAGATCGACAGCCCTGCATTGAATGTGACCACGCGCGATCGGATCACGGTGGACGGCAAACCCCTGCCCGAAGCTGAGGATGCGCGCCTGTGGCTCTACTACAAACCCATCGGTCTGGTCACCACCAATGCCGATGAAAAAGGCCGCACCACGATCTATGACGAGCTGCCCGAGGAACTGCCACGGGTGATGAGCGTCGGCCGTCTGGATATCAATTCCGAAGGTCTGTTGTTGCTGACCAATGATGGCGGCATCAAACGCAAGCTGGAGCTGCCGGAAACAGGATGGCTGCGCCGATACCGCGTGCGGATTAATGGCCGCCCTAAAGAGACGGATTTTGAACCTTTGCGCAAAGGTCTGGTCATCGACGGCGAGCGCTTCCAGCCGATGCAAGTCACCCTGGACCGGCAACAGGGCGCAAACGCCTGGGTCACCGTTGGGCTGCGCGAAGGCAAGAACCGCGAAATTCGCCGCGCGATGGAAGACATTGGCTTTGCTGTGAACCGCCTATTGCGGATCTCCTACGGACCGTTCCAGCTGGGCAACTTGAAACCGGGTGAGGTTGAAGAGGTGCGCCGCAAGGTGATGCGGGACCAATTGGGCCTGCAAGACGCCGATGAGCCCGCCCCATTGCGCCCGACACGCAGCCGCAAACCTATGCCCGGCAAAGGAAAAGCGCCGTTCAAACGGGGTGCACAAGAAGGACCCGCACCAAAAGGGCGCCGCGCAGCTGATCCATCTGCCAGCCAGCGCAAGGGTCCCGGCAAACCCTCGGGACGCCCGACTGGCCCGAAAGCTGCGCCCAAAGGACGTCCAGGCGGTAAAAATCCCCGCCGTTGAGACATTTGCATGTAGCTTCCCCCTAGTAAGAGGGCGCATCATCCCTTACCTTTTGCAGCAAGAATGCATGCTCTTGCAGGTGGGGAGAAAAGTTCCGTGCAAAATCTCGCGTTTGTAGCGCTGTTGCTGTTAATGCTGGGCCTCAGCACCGGTTGGATCGTGGGGGTCTGATTGGATGGCACGACGATTTGGCGGAAAATTCAGCCCCGATGGCTCTCCTGATACGTCTTCATCCACGCCAACCGGTGGAGCGTTCAAAAATGCACGCGTGAACCCGATTGGCCTGCGCGCCAATCTGATGGCTGTTCCCGTGGCCGTTTTGCTGTTCTTCTCCCTCTTCAGCGGTGCAAGCGGCATGGCGATGGGTTTGGCTGGCGCTGCGGCTTGGGTCGGGGCCTGGTTCATGCTGCGCGAAGGCTTGCGTGCCGAAGCCGCCTATAACGACCGTCGCGTCGCCAAACGCCCCGCCCTGCCGCGCAAGATTTTGGCCGCAGCTCTGGTTGGTATCGGTGCCGCTTTTGCCGCCTGGAAGGCTGAACCCGGCGCCATAATCGCAATTGTCTACGCTGTGGCGGCGGCTGGTCTGCATCTGGCGACCTTTGGCATTGATCCGATGCGGGATAAGGGCGTCGAAGGCATTGATCAGTTTCAACAAAACCGCGTGGCACGTGTCATTGACGAGGCTGAAACCCATTTAACCGCGATGCGTGATGCAGTGCTGCGTGCCAAGGACCGCCGTGTTGAGGCCCGAGTGGAGCAATTCCAATCCGTGGTGCGCGACCTGTTTCGCACCGTGGAAGAGGACCCTCGCGATCTGACTGCTGCGCGCAAATATCTGACCGTCTATTTGCTGGGGGCCCGCGATGCGACAATCAAGTTTGCCGATATCTATGGTCGCAGCCAAGACGCAGACGCACGCAGCGACTACCTGACGCTGTTGGACGATCTGGAACAGAATTTCGCGGCCCGAAACCGCAAGATGTTATTGGAAGACCGCAGCGATCTGACTGTGGAAATTGATGTGCTGCGCGAACGGCTGCAGCGCGAAGGCGTCCGGTTGGACGAAGGTTAATTCGAATTTGGCGACAGAACGAGGAAGTGCTCATGTCTGAAATGATCCAGAAAAAAGCCGCCGAAGCGGAAGTCTTGGTGAAAGAAGTAACAGGTGTCGAATTGGTCGCGCCCGTGGAAACCGTGCAAGCGCTGGTCGAAGCCGATGCACCAACCTCAGACGCCATCCGCTCGCGCATGGATGAAATCAACATGAGCGATACCAATTCGATCATCGCCTTTGGTTCTGGTGCACAGGCGGAGCTGCAAACAATCAGCCAAGCCATGTTGCAGGACGTGCGCAACAAGGACGTCGGCCCCGCCGGCGACAGCCTGCGCGGTATCGTCACCACAATCCGCGGCTTTTCGGTGTCGGAACTGGATGTTCGCCGCAAGCCGAGCTTTTTTGAACGCATTCTGGGCCGCGCGGCGCCTTTTGCGAAGTTCACTGCCCGTTTTGAGATGGTCCAAGGTCAGATCGACAAGATCACCGACGATCTGCTGGCCCATGAACATACCCTGCTGAAAGACATCAAGTCGCTGGATATGCTTTATGATAAGACGCTGAATTTCTACGACGAACTGGCGCTCTATATTGCGGCTGGTGAGGCCAAGCTGGAAGAGTTGGACACCAAAGACATCCCCGCCAAGGAAGCTGAGGTTCAGGCCGCTCCCGAAGACGATCAAGTCATCAAAGCACAAGAGCTGCGTGACCTGCGCGCCGCCCGTGACGATCTGGAACGCCGAGTGCATGATCTAAAACTGACCCGTCAGGTAACCATGCAGTCCCTGCCCTCCATCCGTTTGGTGCAGGAAAACGACAAGTCGCTGGTGACCAAGATCAACTCCACCCTCGTGAACACGGTGCCTTTGTGGGAAACCCAACTGGCGCAGGCGGTAACCATCCAACGCTCGACCGAGGCTGCGGCGGCGGTGCGTGACGCCAATGATCTTACGAATGAGCTGTTGACGTCCAACGCGGCAAATCTGCGCGAAAGCAACAAGATGATCCGCCAGGAAATGGAGCGCGGTGTGTTTGACATCGAAGCGGTCAAAACTGCAAATGCGGCGCTGATCGGCACCATTCAAGACAGCTTGCAAATCGCCGACGAAGGCAAGGCAAAACGCGCCGCCGCAGAGGAAGATCTGCAGAAGATGGAAGCCGAACTGCGCGATACCCTGGCTGCGGCCAAGGCCCGCCGCGATGGCGTTGGCGACAACGCGGGCACCGCGCTCCCCGCCTAAGGATCGGACAACCGTTTCATGCAGTCTCACATTCGCCAGAAGATCACATGGGGTTCGCGCTTCGGCGCGGCCCTCTTGACGTTGGCGCTTGCGGGCTGTGAAGAACCAGGGCAGCCGATATCTTTGGTTCCGCCGTCCCGCCCGGTCTCGCTGGCCGCACCTGTGCCCTCTGCTCAAAGCGAACGCTTGTCGAATTTCTATCGCTCGTTGCAGCAGGATCTGATGACGCGAGGCCTGCTACGTGAAGATGGGGGCGGACCGGATACCCCCTATGATGCGGACGATTTGATCCGCAACTTTGAAGCCATTGCGTTTTTCGATGAACACTTTCGGCAAGGGGTCGGCACCAAAGGCGCACTGAGCAAATGGGAAAATCCGGTACGATTGGAAGCCGTCTTTGCGCCTTCGGTGACCGCAGAGCAGCGTCAGAGCGACCAGCAGGAGCTCGAGAAATACGCCGAACGTCTGGCCCGCATCACAGGCCATCCAGTGAGCGCTGTTCAACGGGGCGGCAATTTCAAAGTGATTTATGCAGGCGTCGACGACAAAAGCTTTATCCGCACCGAGGTTCTGCGCCAACTGCCGCGTATCAATGCCAGCCAGTTGGACACGCTGGTCAACACGCCTGAGATCTACTTCTGTCTGGTGGTTGCGGGCGGCCCCCTATCAGCGCCCTTTGCCTATACCCAAGGCGTTGCGTTGATCCGGGCGGAGCATCCGGCGCTGACACGGCGGGCCTGCCTGCATGAAGAAGTGGCCCAAGGGTTGGGTTTGCGCAATGATAGCCCAAAGGCACGGCCGTCGATTTTTAACGACGATGATGAATTTGCGCGTCTGACCAGCCATGATGAGCTGTTGCTAAAGATGCTATACGACCCGCGCCTGGAGCCCGGCATGTCAACTGACGACGCCCGGCCCATTGTGCGCACAATTGCATATGAACTGACTGGAGAAACGCTCTGACCGCTTCGGCGGCGAGCACGGTGAAGAGGATCAGACCATGGGTATTTTCGACTTCCTGAAGGGCGAGTTTATCGATGTCATCCATTGGGTGGATGATACGCGAGACACGATGGTCTGGCGCTTTGAGCGCGAAGGCCATGAGATCAAATACGGGGCCAAGCTGACCGTGCGCGAAGGACAGGCAGCTGTTTTTGTCCACGAAGGACAGCTGGCGGATGTGTTCACCCCCGGTCTCTATATGCTTGAGACCAACAATATGCCGGTGATGACAACACTGCAGCATTGGGACCACGGGTTTAAGTCCCCGTTCAAGTCAGAGATCTATTTCGTCGACACCACCCGGTTCAGCGATCTGAAATGGGGAACTAAGAACCCGATCATCTGCCGTGATCCGGAATTCGGCCCCGTGCGTCTGCGCGCCTTTGGCACCTATAGCGTGCGGGTGGCGGACCCTGCCCGGTTCCTGACAGAGATCGTGGGAACTGACGGCGAATTCACCATGGATGAAATCTCATTCCAGGTGCGCAATATCATCGTTCAGGAATTCAGCCGGGTTGTGGCAGGTTCTGGCATTCCGGTGTTGGATATGGCCGCGAACACCGGCGATCTGGGCAAGCTGGTGGCGGCCGAGATCTCTGGCGTGATCGCTGAATATGGCCTGTCGATCCCAGAGCTTTATATCGAAAACATCTCATTGCCACCTGCGGTCGAGGCCGCGATGGACAAACGCACCCAGATGGGGATTGTCGGCGACCTTGGCGCCTATACGCAATTCTCTGCGGCTGAAGCGATGACGGCTGCTGCCCAAACCCCAAACAGCGGTATGGGTGCAGGCCTTGGTATGGGAATGGGCATGGCGATGGCCCAGCAAATGGGGAACATGGCAGCGGGTCAACAGCCCGGTCCTTGGGGCGCACGTCCCGTCCCCGCTGCAACGCAGGCCCCTGCGCCAGCCGCGCCCCACGCAGCACCGCCGCCGCCCCCACCACCGGTCGAACATGTGTGGCACATCGCAGAGAACGGCGCGACAACTGGGCCTTATTCAAAAGCACGCATGGGGCGCATGGCACAAGAAGGTACGTTGAGCCGAGAGACATTGGTCTGGACACCCGGTCAGGACGGTTGGAAGGCCGCAGGCGATGTGGCCGAGCTGGCGCAATTGTTCACAATTCTGCCGCCCCCGCCTCCGCCACCTCCTCCTGCGGGATAAGCCCGCATCTGATCATCCTTCCCTGCGGCGGCGGCTTCAATGCTGCCGCCTTTCATCTGACTGAGAGCCCTAAATGAGCCAGATGCCTCCCCCACCGCCTGCGCCCAAAGAGGCGGAAGAGACACATCGGTTTCCCTGCGAACAATGCGGGGCGGACTATCGTTATCATCCGGACAATGGCACCCTGACCTGCGATCACTGCGGCCACACGGACCAGATCCATGTGCCCACGCCGTCTGCAGGACCTTGGGGTAAAGGCGCCCCCGTCAACACAGCGATGGAAGAGTTGGATTTCAAGGCGGCGCTGAACGACGCACTGCCCGAAGCAGAGATGGAAGTGACGCGCGTTACGGCATGTCCAAACTGCGCAGCCCAAGTGGAGTTTGATCCAACCACCCACGCACAGGAATGTCCGTTTTGCGCCACCCCCGTTGTCGCCGATACCGGGCCAAACCGTCACATCAAACCCAAGGGCGTCGTCCCCTTCACCTTTGACGAACGCAATGCGCAGAAAGCAATGACGGATTGGCTGGGGCGCTTGTGGTTTGCGCCAAACGGGCTGCAGGAATACGCTCGCAAAGGACGCAAGATGGACGGGATATATGTGCCGTTCTGGACCTATGATGCGCAGACACGCACCCAATATCGCGGCCAACGTGGCACGGTGTACTATGTTGAACAGCGGGTTGTTGTCGACGGCAAGACCGAGACGCGGCGCGTGGCCAAAGTCCGCTGGCGTGGTGTTTCAGGCAGGGTGCAACGGTTCTTTGACGATGTGCTGATCCTCGCCACAAAATCTCTGCCCAAGCGTAATACCGAGGGATTGGAACCTTGGGACCTGTCACAGTTGGAGCCGTATCAACCACAATATCTGGCGGGATTTCGTGCCGAGGCCTATGCGGTGGATATCGAAGCGGGTTTTACCGAAGCGCGCGCCAAGATGGACCGGGTGATCGAACGCGACGTGCGCTTTGACATCGGCGGCGACCGGCAGCGGATCGACAGTCTGCGCACCGAAGTGAGCGATGTGACGTTCAAACACGTACTGCTGCCAGTCTGGCTGGCCGCCTATAAATACCGGGGCAAGACCTACCGGTTTGTTGTGAACGGCCAATCCGGGCGGGTGCAGGGCGAACGCCCTTATTCCGCGTGGAAAATTGCCATTGCGGTTGTTCTGGGACTTGTGGTTTTGGGCGGCGTGGCGTTGGTGGCTGGCGCAAAATAAGGACATTTGAAAAATGCGAGCATTGGTGCAGCGGGTGGCCGAAGCGGCCGTACGTGTGGATGGAGAGACGATCGGTGAGATCGGTGCCGGCCTTTTGGTGCTGATCTGCGCGATGGAGGGTGATACCGAGGAGCAAAGCGCCTACCTCACGCGTAAAACTTCCAAGATGCGGATCTTTCGCGATGAGGCCGGCAAGATGAACAGGTCGGTGCTGGATCAAGGCGGCGCGGTTTTGGTGGTCAGCCAATTCACGCTGGCCGCCGATACACGCAGCGGCAATCGTCCGGGGTTTTCAACTGCCGCCCGACCTGAGCTTGGGAAACAACTGTACCTTGATTTCGTTGAGCGCCTGAAAAATGACGGCTTAAAGGTCGCAACAGGCGAGTTTGGTGCGGATATGAAGGTATCGCTTGTGAATGATGGTCCGGTCACGATTTGGATCGATACCAACCAAACCTAGCAGCAGCAGCTTAGTCCCAGGACCAGACCCCCTGCCCCAATGCCTCAACCGCGATGGCGATACGTTCAAAACTGTCTGCTGCCCGCCTGACGCTGTGACGGGCGCGCAGATAGGAATGCACCAACCCCTGTTCATTGATCCACTGCGCCTTCCCACCTGCCTGTTGCAGGTTTTCGACGTATAGGCGGGCATCATCGCGCAGCGGGTCACAATCCGCAGAGAACGCGACGGTTGGTGGCAAATCGCTGAAATTCGTATCATTCAAAGGCGCATAGGTTACGTCGCCTGTCGCGTGCAAAGCAGCACCGCGCAGGGCCAACATCCCGATGATGTCGTCGCGGGTCAGCAAGGGGGCCGACATGTGATCGCGGTAAGATGCAGTGTCGGTGTCCTGGCCGAGCAGCGGATAAACAAGCACCTGCCCCAGGATATTTAGATCGGATCCGCGCGCCTTATGCGCCATTGTCGCGCACAGCGTCGCGCCGGCGCTGTCGCCCATCAAAACCAGATCTGTTTGGTACTTTGTCTTGACCCAATTGAGCGCGCGCCAGCTGTCTTCAAACGCCGCTGGGTGAGGATGTTCCGGAGCCAGTCGGTAGTCAACGGCAACCACCCGGTAACCGGTTTGCGCACAGATATCGGCGCAAACGTCGTCATGACTATCGAGATCTCCAAAGATGAAACCGCCGCCGTGACAGAAAACGACAGTGCAAGTTGGCTGCCCTATCGCATAAACACGCACACCAACTCCATCGGCGTCCAGATCTTCGCACGTCACCCCGGTTGGACGTCGTGCACGGAAGGCTGCCGCCCATTCGTCGTAGTGTTTTCGCTTATCTGCCAAAGGCAACGACGGGTCATCATCAGGCAACAGTTCATCCGTGCGTCTGATAAAGGCCCAGGTTTCCTCGTCGATGAGTTTTTCATAGTTCACCGCACACACTCCATATGGACGTCCCTCAGGGTAAGGCAGAGAACGCGCGGTGAAAAGGTCCGAAGGACAATTGGTTCACACCTGCTCCCAAGGCCGAGTGAAACTGCCCAACACATGGCCAACAGCGTCCGGGTCGCTGCCCTGCAAGGAAACTTGCGCCACAAGGCCTTTGTGCTTGTCGTCAACGACGCTCTCGACACGTGCCGCCTGCCCAGCATTTTCCAATGCTGCGTTGTACACACGTGTGATCGCCAGCTTGCGCAGGTCAGGTTTGAAAACTTTGCCAACGGCGGTCTTGGGAAGAGCGTCCAGAATGGTCAACGCTTTGGGAATGGCCGCGCGTTCATGGACATGTATCTTGCAGTATTCCAGCAACTCAACCTCGCTCACCTGGGCGCCGTCCACCAGTTCTACATACACGCAAGGCAGCTCGCCCGAGTGCGCATCCGGTTGGCCAATGGCACCTGCAAACGCGACCGCTTCGTGGCCCAGCACGGCCTCCTCGATTTCGGCCGGGTCGATGTTGTGGCCTCCACGAATGATCAGGTCCTTGGCCCGTCCCGTAATCCAGAGATAGCCGTCGCTGTCCATGCGCCCCAGATCTCCGGTGCGCAGATAGATATCGCGGTAGTAAAGATCGGCGTTCTTTGCCGTCTCGGTATAGGTGTTGCCCGGGAAAACTCCAGGGCTGGACACGCAGATCTCACCCACTTCACCGGTTTCTGCATCCTGCAGGCCGTTGGGCGAAGATTGGATGATTTTGATATCCGTATAAGGAAACGGAAGACCAACAGAGCCGATTTGTTTCTCACCTTCGACCGGGTTACAGGCCACCAGACAGGTCGCCTCGGTCAAACCATAGCCTTCGACGATATTCACGCCCGAGGTGGACTGAAACCGATTGAACAGCTCCATTGGCATGGGCGCGGATCCGGAAAAAGCCGTTTTGACAGAGGAGATATCCGCGTCCACCGGTCGTTGCATCAAAGCGGATACCGCCGTGGGCACCGTGATAATGAAAGAGATCTTCCACCGTTCGATGAGCTTCCAGAAGTTGTCGAACACCCCGTCTCCGCGATAACCCTGCGGGGTTGGAAACACCACATGTGCACCCGAGGCAATCGCAGCCATGACAATCACATGGCAGGCAAACACATGGAACATCGGCAAGGGGCACATGATGTTGTCGGTTTCAGTGAACAGCAGTGTTGATCCAATCCAACCATTGTAAATCAGACCAGAGTATTTGTGCTGGGCAACCTTTGGCATGCCGGTTGTGCCGCCGGTGTGAAAATAGCAAGCGACCCGGTCGCCCGCGCTGTCGGCGAATGCAAGCTGCGTCGGTTGTTTGCGCATTTCCTTGTTAAAACAAAGATAGTCCGCGTGGGCCAGATGCTCCCTGTCAGCCATTTTGGGCCGCAGGAACGGCACGATCCAGGATTTCGGCGGTGTCAGATAGCGGTTCAAATCCACCTCTAACACCGTGTTCACATTGGGCGCGTGACGCACCGCTTCGGCAACTTTTTGCGGGACATCGGTCTTTGGGAAAGGCTTCAGGGTCACCACAACCTTGGCCCCTGTTTCCCGCAGGATCGAGGCGATCTGTTCGGGTTCCAACAGCGGGTTGATTGGATTTACAATGCCCGCAATCGCACCGCCCAAGAACGTATAAAGCGCCTCATTACAATTTGGCAGCACATAGGCGATTGTGTCGTCTTCACCGATGCCAAGAGCGCGAAACATGTTGGCGGCCTGGGTCACCCGCGTGAGAAATGTGCCCCACGTGACCGTTTCCGCCGGGTCTTTTGCGCCAGAGAACAACTGATAACTGATCGCATTGTGGGTTGGGAATTTCCCAGCGGTTTGCGTCAACAATGCAAATAAAGTCGCAGGCATCCCACGTTCTTTATACGTCATCTCACTTTCGAATTGGGCACACTCTTGAGCGGTGGCAAATCCCATCTCGTCCTCTCCTCCCTCGTTAACCGACTGGCCGGCGCAAAGTGGCTCCCGCACGCCGCCGGATCACTAGATCATAGTTGCGAAAGTTTAATGGCACCAGAGAGGCCGGGCCGCGTCTCAAAACAAATGGAAACGCGGCGGTCAGCATAAATAGGTGCGGGGTTGGATGTGCAGATTACTCAGCCGCCATGCCATCCGTGAACTGCAAACGCGCCAACCGTGCATAAAGCCCACCTTCGGCGACCAATTCATCATGCGTGCCCATTGCCACGATTTTACCTGCGTCCATGACAACAATCCGGTCCGCTTTCTTCACGGTCGCCAGTCGGTGGGCCACAACCAAAGTGGTCCGTCCCTGGCTCAGCTCATCCACCGCAGCCTGAACCAGACGCTCGCTTTCGGCATCCAGTGCCGATGTGGCCTCGTCCAGCAACAAAACAGGCGAGTCCCGCAGGATCGCGCGCGCAATAGCGATACGTTGCTTTTGCCCACCCGACAGCATCACACCACGTTCGCCTAGGAAACTGTCGTACCCTTCTGGCAAGGCGGTGATAAAATCATGTGCGGCTGCGGCTTGTGCTGCGGCCTCGATCTCTGCATCAGTCGCGCCAGGGCGACCAAAGCGGATGTTTTCGCGCGCCGATGTGGCAAAGATAATCGGGCTTTGCGGCACCAACGCGATGGACTGACGGAATTCATCGCGGCGCATATGATCCAGAGCGACGCCATCTAGACGCACCTGCCCGGTATTTGGATCATAGTACCGCTGAAGCAGTTGAATAATGGTCGTTTTCCCCGCGCCCGACGGGCCGACAAAGGCCACGGTTTCCCCCGGTTCAACCGTCAGCGAGATATCATCAAGGGCGACGGTGTCCGGGCGCGCGGGATAGCGGAACTTGACCGCGTCGAATTCAATACGCCCCTGCACTGGTGCAGGCAACGGGCGCGGCGTCTCGGGGTCAATCACACTATCTTCAGCCTCAAGCAGTTCAACCAGACGTTCGGTCGCCCCCGCCGCTCGCTGTATTTCGCTCCAGATCTCGGACAGGGCCGCAACCGATCCGGCGACCAGCACGGCATAGATGACAAATTGCACCAATGCCCCTTCGGTCATCGTGCCCGCGCGCACATCGTTGGCACCAATCCACAAGACGCCAACCACGCCCGAGAACACCAAAAAGATCACGATCACGGTCAAAAACGCACGGGTGCGGATACGCCGTTGCGAGCTGTCGAATGCGGTTTCGGTCAGCTCCGCAAACTGCGTGCGACTGATCGCTTCATGCGTAAAGGCCTGGACAGTCTGCACCGCACCCAAAGCCTCCCCAGCATTGCCGGATGACGCCGCGATCCAGTCCTGGTTCTCGCGACTGATAACGCGCAAACGACGCCCCAGTGTCATGATCGGCACGACAACCGCAGGCACGATTAGCAGAACCAGCAATGTCAATTTGGCAGAGGTCAGTAGCATCAGCACCAAACCACCAAGGAAGATCAGCAGATTGCGCAGTGCAATTGAGGCGGATGAGCCAAGTACGGATTGGATAAGGGTTGTATCCGTGGTGATCCGGCTCAGAACCTCGCCCGTCAGGATGTTTTCAAAGAACGCGGGGCTCATGGCGATAACCCGGTCAAACACGGCCTTGCGGATATCAGCTACAACCCGTTCGCCCAAACGGGTGACCAGCGCATACCGCAGGCCCGTGCCAACGGCCAGCAATCCGGCAATGCCAATCGCCGCTAGAAAATACTGGTTCAGCAGTGCGTTTTCGGAAAATCGGAAGTTGTCGACAACACGGCGCACCGCAAGCGGCAACGTCAGCGACACACCCGCCGTGAGGATCAATGCAGCCAAAGCTCCAAGAATGAGCAAGCGGTAGGGCTTCATGAACGGCCATAACGCGCGCAAGACGCCGATCTTTTTTGAGCCTTCGCGCTCTTCTTCTGCGCCTGGAGCGGCCTGTCGTCGTGCCATGATGGCTCCCTCTTCCCTGTCTGATCCCGGTCGAACCGCAATGGTCCGTAAAAGACTTGGGTTTCATGGCCATCTCCCTCCCCAAGGTCAAGCGACCAAGTGCCGCGCAGGGCGATCGTCGCGTAAACTATGGCGATGGCACCCGAAAAGAGTTCGCAAATAGAGCAGATATTGTCAGGAGGATGTGTTTTGGAGCGGGTAGAGGGAATCGAACCCTCACCTTAAGCTTGGAAGGCTCTTATGATACCATTTCACCATACCCGCTCGAATGTGGCAGTGATGTATGTGAAGCTTTGAAGAAGGTCAACCGACTAATTTGCTTGTTTTTTCTGCTCAAGGTGTTTTTGTCTCATATCTGTCACCGAACCTTGTCCAACAGAAGTTGCACCTGTGTCTCCACGCCGCCACTAGGCCGGTATCCCGCTATTGCCAAAGCCCTAGCCGCCAACACTGAGCAAGGAAAATTAACGTGCCTGTCGCTGTCATCACCGCCCACGGTCAACCCTCTGCCCCTGATGCGCCCGAGGCCGCATTGGCCGATTTAGCACGGGAGGTTGCCGCGTTTATGCCGGGATGGGACGTTCGTTCTGCAACCCTGTCGACACCGGGTCGATTGGAATTGGTCGCAGAGGATGGCGCGCTGATCTACCCGTTCTTTATGTCCCAGGGGTGGTTCACAACCAAGGTTCTACCGCAACGTTTGGGTGACACCGCAGCACAGATAACCGCCCCCTTTGGATTAGATCCGGCCCTTGCACCATTGGCTGCTGACGCGATGCGGGCTGAAACCGAAACGCGCTCATGGCCCCTGGACCAGGTCGACATTTTGCTTGCCGCCCACGGATCAGCGCGCGGACGTCACGCAGCGGCAGCCGCGTTCAAATTCGCCAAGGCCCTCTCCCTCGCCCTCCCTGGTCCGCGCATCAATTGCGGTTTTGTCGAGCAATCACCAAGCATTGCCGCCGCGGCTGCTCTTTTGCCGACCCAAAGCCTGTGCCTTCCGTTCTTTGCGCAAGCAGGAGACCATGTGCGTGACGACGTCCCAACCTCCTTGGCTGAGGCCAATTTTCCCGGCTCCACCTTACCTGTGCTGGGCGCCCTGCCCGGAGTTGCGCAATTAATTGCCAATGCCCTACAGCGCGTAGATCCCTCCTCGCATGATCCGGTCTAAGGTTTCAAAAATATAGGAAATCTTACCTCATCCGGCAAAACCCCTCTTGCACCCCGACAATGCATGTGATTAATCACGCCTCACACCACCGGTAAGGCGAGTTGGCGGAGTGGTGACGCAGCGGATTGCAAATCCGTGTACACCGGTTCGATTCCGGTACTCGCCTCCAATAAAATCAATGACTTGCTTCATCCTTTCTCTCCTTCACTGCCATTTTTGAAACAACCGTTGAAACTTTCACGTTTCGGTCTTGCTTCGTTCCATTTGATTTCTTGCCTCTTGAGCGCGCTTCGCGAGCTCTCTTTGCCGGATCGGCCCACCGTACTTTTTGAGCATCTCAACGCCTGAATGGCCGGTGACGGCTTTGACCATCTCGTCATCACACCCAGCCAGATACAGCTCAATCGTCGCATTTTTCCTGAGCCCGTGCGTTTTGTAGTAGCTCGCCTTCTCGTGCTTCATCTTCTTTTTGATGGAGCGCATTTCCTCGGCGATGATGCGATAGCTGACCGACCTGCCCTTAGCGTCAGTCACGACCGTGCCGTCCGTTCGCTCGAGCCCGTCCAGGTGAGCCTTGAGACGATCAGTGAGCGGGATCCACAGCGGCTTGTCGGTTTTACCCTGAGTGAAATCGAATCCTTCGTCGGAAAAGTGTGCCCACTTCATCTTTACGACGTCGCCAATTCGCTGGCCTGTGCCAACGCAAAGCTCGTAGACCAGTCGCGCACGCTCAGAAGCCAGCGCTTCGAACTCTGCGCGGACATCGTCCGGCCAAGGCTCCCAGCCATCGCTCTGCTGCTTTAAGAGCGGAATGCCTTTCGCCGGATTGCCGTGCTCCTTCTTAATAAAGCCAATCAATCGTGCGTGGTTCATCAAGACGACCATGACCTGGACGAGATAATTGGCTTGCCGCCAGTGATCCGCATTGGCGCGGTGCAATTCGTAGATATGATGGGTCTCGATCCTGGCCGGGTCTTTCTCGGCCCAGATCTCACGAATGTGGCTGATATACCGCCGATAGTCGGATCTCGTCCGGGGCTTCAGCTTTTTGTAGGCGTCGCTCTCGTAATAGCTCAGGATTAAGGCCTCAAAGTTACGCTTCACCGGCGCAGGCGCTGGCTTTCCTTTAAGCAGGCGATTGTAATGATCCCAAAATTCCGGAGTGCCCGCTTCCTCATGCATCATGACAGAGATGCCGCGCGAACGCCGGATGAACCGAAGGTATCCTCTGTCATTGTAGACGTATTTTGGAAGGCTCTTGCGGGTCATTCGCCCATTCTCAGGTCACTGTTGAGAAAGTCGTCAGCTGCCTCTGGCGCGACCATGTTGGCATCGACGATGACACTGCCATCTGGCTTGATCTCGAACTTCGCGCGTTGCCAACCTGCCTCCCGCGCCTCGCGGATAAAAGCCGAGGCCGCTTGTTTCGCTTTCGTCTGTGCACTTACTTTCGTCATCTTATCGACACCTCTCTCACCTCGTTAACAACGCGCATTATCACCCTGATCTATATTGATATTTCCGATTGAAGCGGGAGTGGAGCGCCTGTCCTTTGCCGCGCGAATTGCGCGGATCACCTCAGAATTCTGGGAGTTGCCATTGCGATCGGACTCCGCCTTGATCCACTCCTTGAGCTCTTGCGGAAGCCGAAGTTGCATTGGTTTACGACTGTTCATGAAACGCCTCCAGGTTGAAACAATATCCCGTTAGTGGCACTTAGCCACTATTGCGTCAATCGATTTTTATGGCACAGTGCCATCATGGCAGAACAAAGCTCTCAGAATCAGGATAAATTTATCGTGCGGCTGCCGGACGGCCTGCGCGATAGGATACGCCTCGCGGCTGAGGCCAACCACCGCAGTATGAATGCTGAGGTCGTTGCCCTACTCGAAGAAAATTATCCGGCCCCTGTGCCGGAAAAACTGGAAGACCCCGCCGCGCGGCTGCTCTTCTGGCTCGCGAAGCGCATCCGCCGAAGAAGTCCGAAGCCCGGCTCTCCCAGAGACAAGCAAGCAGCCTTGTATGAGCGCATTGCGGTCGATATCTCGGAACGCATGAAGGATATCGGGGAATAGCCCTAATAGGCCACCCACTCATATCCGTGGCTGCCTTCGTGATCCTCCCATTCAACGCCGACTCCGCGACGCCAATTTGATGACGAACAGCGCCGCGATGGAAGCACCCACTGCGGGGCGGCCGCTGGCGTCGTGCGTTGCCAGCCGAAATCGCCCTGCGTGCCGTAGGTGCCGAGGAGCATATTGTAATTCTCGGAGCAATCATCGTCGCGACCACGTTCGCGATGACTGTAATGCCGAACATCCCAGACACGGATCGAGCGCACGAAATCGAATTCCAAGCCACTGATGTCGATATCGGCACCATCTTCGACCACTTGCGCCAGAATGACTTGGCCGAGCGTTTGACCTGTTTGGTTGCTGGCTTCCCAGATTTTCGGGGCCTTGCTTTGCAATGGCGCGCGCTCAGAAACCCCCATAGGACAACGCCAGATTTGTAATGGTGGCTCGATCGGCCAAGGAGTAATCCGACGGATGAACACAGCACGGGCATGAGCGCATTCTGCTGACGCGGGCCACCCACCAGCCAGGCAAAGCAGAATGGCGCAGTCAACCTGATAGGCTTTTACCGCCTGCGGAGCCACACTGGAAAGCAGAGACATTGCGACCCCAAAGAACCAATTCCTGATAGATCTGCACCACATATCAATATATGTCCTTTGCTGCATTACTGTATTATTGTAAATGTAGCTCCAACAGCCCCCATCACACCATATACGAGAACATCATTTGTGATGCTCGCGCGCGTTTTGTGGAATATATTCCGTAGAGCAGTTCTTGTGATCTGGCCGAATACAGGCCATGAAATTGCGGGAACGAGTAGGGCTAAATGTACGGAATCTAAGAAATTCCAGAGGATTGAGCCAAGAACAATTAGCCTTAGCTGCGGAAGTCGATCGCAGCTATATCAGCGAGATCGAACTCGCCAGAAATTCGGCATCAATCGATGTTCTGGAGCGGATCGCGGATGCTCTCGGCGTCGATCCAAAGGAATTGTTTAACGAGAGGGGCTAGTTTTGCCCGAATTTGAGAGTGCTCGCACAACGGCCGAAGCCATCGGCCGCATTACATGTATCAATACAGGCGAAGAAATCGGCTTGCTGTACCATTGGGACAATGGTGAAACACAGGCGGCGCTTTACGATGATGGTCATCCTGAAACATCAAACTGCTCAGATCATCCCGCTGAAACGGACATTGGCGCAAACCGCAGCTAACGGCCGGAAAAAGCTCATTTTATCAAATGCGGCGTGTTGCCTGGAGGTCTGCAATCGGGTGAGTGGCTTTTTTCTTAGGGCGGTTGGAGTTCATACCACCTGACAGAGGGCTCGCGTTGTAATGGATCGGAAACTGAGATAGCTTCGCTGTGTGAAGTGCCTTCGAAACATAACCTCAATACTGCTTGTTGTTCTTCTGGTCTTTATGACGGGGCTAAGCAGCGCTGCGCATGCTTTATCCATGGGTTGCGTTGGTGGGCATTGTGACGAGCACAAGGTCATGCCTGTGGTCGAAAACCACACTGGCCACGCTTTGGGGGAATTGACGAGCAGCACACTGCTTGGATCAGATGGGATAGAGCATGACGAATGCAATCCATTCCTGTGCAATTCTCTCGCGCTAATACTGCTAACTTCCGACGCAGTTTTTGACCAATCCGAGGCCGTATTGGGTTGGCAGGTTGGCCACCTCTCAACTCTGGAAGAGCCGGACAACCCGGACAGACCACCCAACCTTTGAATCAGGATTTCAGCGCTGCTTGCGTGAGTGATCAGCGTTTTAGAAAGGTCGCAGGAACACTGCGGCCCGCCCCTGTTTCACAAGGTAAGGACCAATCCATGAACAAAAAATACATCGTGATCGGCGCGTGCGCCGTGGCAGCCGTCGCTGCATACCTCGTTCTTCGACCCGGCCCCGCAGAGGAAGTCGCGCAAGCGGCACCTGTTGAAGGTAACGCAATTGTTGCGATCCAGATGCCGCAAATCGACGGCAACGCAGCGATAGGCCAACGCATATTCGAGAATACCTGTACCGCCTGTCACGGCACCAACGCTGTTGGTGTTGAGGGCGCGGGACCACCATTGATCCATGTGATCTATGAGCCCAGCCATCACGCTGACGAATCCTTTCAGCGCGCTGTCGCGAACGGAGTCAGAAGCCATCACTGGCGTTTTGGTGACATGCCACCGGTCGAAGGCTTGACCCGTGGTGACGTTGCCATGGTCACCGCCTACATCCGCGAAATCCAGCGTGCCAATGGAATAAACTAAGGAATACTCAAATGAACAAACTTACCACATTTGCGTTGATGACCGTTCTGGCGACCAGTGCGTTTGCGCATTCACCCGTAGATCACACAACGCCTGAGAATGGCGCGACAATCACGGAAGTCCCGCCCGAGATCAGCTTCAACTTTGCCAATGATATCCGTCTTACACGGGTTGATATGCACCATCAGGATCATCCGTCTGTCCGGCTTGATCTCGGGGATCAGACGAGCTTTGACCGTGTGTTCACGCTGCCCCTCGAAGGCATGGGGAAAGGCACCTACCGCATCGAATGGCGGGGATTAGGTTCAGACGGGCACGCCATGCAGGGCGAATTCTCGTTCACGGTGGAATGACCATGCCGGATATCTGGGGAATAGCCGCGATATTCGCCAAACTGACGCTGTATTTTGGCGTCGTTGGGTCGACCGGGCTTGTGATCATTCTAGCGGCCTTTCCAAATCTGGTGCTACCACTATGCCGCCGGATCAAGGCGAAGGCTGTGGTGTTGGCGGGACTTGCCATTTTCGCAGCGGTGTTCGGCTTCATGCTGCGCGGGGCCGCTCTGACGGGTGGAGCCGATGGCATGACGGATCCCGAAATGCTCGGGCTGTTGTGGCAAACACCGGTTGGCGACGTTTTGGTTTATCGGGTTGTTGGTGTGGCAATCCTAATCGCGGGAATGTTCATTCCCCGTTTTGGGACGTGGGTTTCACTTGCTGGCGGGACCATTGCCTTATGGTCCTTTGCAAAAATCGGGCACGTACCTGATTTGCAGCAAACTGGCATCCGTCTGCTCCTTCTATTGCACCTTCTTGGTATCGCGTTCTGGATCGGTATCCTTGGCCCCTTACGGAACCTGTCACGACTGCCAGAACACTTGGACGACGCGGCCCTGCTGGGGCATCGTTTTGGGCAAGCGGCGGCAGTGATTGTCCCGGTGCTGATCCTGGCAGGCCTGTTGATGGCCTGGCTGTTGCTGGGCGATCTGAGGGCACTCTTGTCAACCGGGTATGGGCAAACCCTTCTGATCAAGCTGGTGCTTGTCGGCGCGATCCTGATTCTGGCAGCCGCAAACAAGCTTCGCTTTGTTCCCGCCATGCAGGCCGGAGACAGCAAAGCCGCGCAGCATCTGGCGCGCTCCATCGAAATTGAAACAGCGGTCATCCTGGTCGTGCTTGCGGCAACCGCAACACTCACCAGCGTTCAGACCCTTCCGAACTGAGGCCTTCCATGAACAGACGAGAATTCTTGATCACGACAAGCGTGGCGGCATTGGTTCCGCGTATCACACTTGCTTCGACCCCAACGGAACTGGTTGCGCAGCCGGTCAGCGCGCAAATCCTGCCCGTTGGGGAACCGGCAACGCCTATGCTGGGATTCAACGGCAGCACGCCCGGACCAGTGCTGCGGACCCGTCAGGGAGAAATCTTTGACATCCGGTTCCGGAACCAGATCGGCGAGGGATCGGCGGTGCATTGGCATGGGCTGCGTATCGACAATGCAATGGATGGCGTTCCGGGCCTGACGCAAGACGTCGTCGAAGTGGATGCCGAGTTCGCCTATCGTTTCCGTGCGCCGGATGCAGGCACCTTCTGGTACCATTCGCACAACCGATCTTGGGAACAGGTTGCAAAGGGACTCTATGGCCCGTTGATCGTGGAAGAGTTGACGCCACCGGACGTGGATCACGATTTGATCGTGTTGATAGATGATTGGCGCATGACCGAAGCGGGCACGCTGGCCGATGGTTTCGAAAATATGCACGATCAGGCGCATCAGGGGCGGCTCGGCAACTATGCCCGTGCTCTTGTCGAACCGAGCACGCCCGTCCGTCGTGGTGATCGTGTGCGCCTTCGTCTGATCAATGTTGCGACCGACAGGATTTTCCCGATTGAGATTGAAGGTGTCGACGGCAAGATCGTTGCAAATGACGGAATGCCCCTTGTCAGTCCACAGGAGTTATCCAGTCTCATTCTTGCCCCGGCCCAACGCGCGGATATCATCGCGGACATCACTTCCCCGGACCAAATCGCCTTCATGTTTCCCACGCAGGACGGCCCCTACTTGCTGGGTGAAATCCCCGTTGAGGACGCGAACACGGAGCGGCAACCATCGGAGATTTCTGCGTTGCTACCAAACGAGGTTACGCAGCCCGACTTAGACAATGCGGTTTCCCTGACGCTTACCATGGAAGGTGGGGCCATGAGCCGTCGCATGATGCAAGGTATGATGGGTGGCGATATCTGGGCGTTCAACGGGCAGTCCGGTCTGACGGATACCCCGTTTCATCTGTTCGAACGTGGGCAGACAGCGCGTATTCGTCTGGTGAACGACACCCGTTTCCCGCATGGCATCCATCTGCACGGGCATCATTTCTTTGAGGTCCGGGCTGACAACAATCTGGGCGCTTTTCGAGACACCACACTTGTGGATGCAGGTGAGGCCCGCGACATCGTCTGCGTGTTCGACAACCCCGGGAAATGGCTGTTGCACTGCCACATGCTAGGCCATCAAGCGGCGGGCATGAAGACATGGGTGGAAGTCGCATGAAACGCGTTTTGATCATTGCCGCATGCTGTATCGCGACCGGTGCAATCGCCGGTCACGAATTGGATGACCGAGATTTGACCAATGGTCAAACCCTCTACAGCGAACAATGCGCGTCCTGCCATGGGGCCAGTCTTGAAGGGAAACCCGACTGGCGCACGCCTGATGAAAACGGCGTCTTGCCCGCACCGCCCCATGATGAGACCGGGCACACATGGCACCACGATAACCAGCTTTTGTTCGAATACACTCGGCTTGGTGGAGAGGAAGCATTGGCTGCGCGCGGTATCACCGGCTTCGCAAGCGGTATGCCGGGTTTTGGCGATGCTCTCACCGATGACGATATTTGGGACATCCTGGCCTATATCAGATCAACCTGGCCGGACCGCGTTCAGCAAATTCAAGCCGGTCGCAACCCACCGCACAACTAAGGAAGGCGGTCTTCGCTACGTGGCGTGGGAGCATAGCGCCCGCGCCCGGTTTTTGTCAGCAATCCCCGATCAGACAGATCTCTGAGGGCCCGATAGCAGGCTTCTTTGGTCAACCCGATCTGGTTGGCGAATTGTGTGACCGAACCGGTCAGCTTGCCCAATTCTACCGCCAGCAATACGCGGTCGTTCGCTGATTTCATAGCGTGCAGCGTCAATAGCTGGCGGTAATCCTGCACCTGCACCGCCAATCGCTTGGTGATCCCTTCCGAAAAAGCCGTGTCTTCACGTAGTTGCTTCTGGATGGCTTGCTTCGAAATCCGAACAACTTCGGATGGAGCAGTACAAATCGCGTCGCAGTGGTAGTGATCCGAATAAATGGATGCTTCGGCAAACATGTCGCCAGTCTGAGCGTTGTAGATCGTTACGGAGTTTCCAGATTCCGTCACGCGAGTTAGGCAGATGCCACCTGACGCCACAAAGAATATGCCCTTTGTGGTGTCGCCCTGCCGGAACACGTGGTCTCCAATGGAATAACGCATTTGAGACAGAGATTTTTCATCCAATGCGCCGAACGGGGTGGGTAACATGTGATTTCAATCATATTCGGATCTGCGTCTGGGGTGTAGCAAGCCACCAACCCCAAATGCAAGAACGGACATACCATGATCAGAACGACACTTTGCGCCATCGTGGCGCTCATAGCCCTTCCAGCCGCCGCCCAACATGCCCATCAGGGCTCGGACGGCCCTTTGGAAACAGGGCAGTCCGCCTTCGCCGCAATTTCGGAAATCGTACAAATCCTGTCAGACGACCCCGGTACCGACTGGACCAAGGTCAATATTCAGGCGCTGCGCGATCACCTCGTGGATATGGAGTTGGTCACGACCCAAGCGACCGTGAACACTCAGACCGAAGGCAGGAAAGTCGAGTTTCGCGTTACCGGCGAGGGGATTGTGGCCGATGCCGTCGCGCGCATGGCGACGGCACATTCACCGATGTTGGAATTGGCAACTGGATGGACGGTGACTGCTGAACCGTCCACGGACGGAGCGACCATGCGCATCGAGGTCCAGACCGAACAGGAGCTTGCCCGCGTCCTTGGCCTCGGGTTCTTCGGCGTTATGACAATCGGTGCGCACCATCAGGCGCACCACATACAGATGGCTTCCGGTGAAGATCCGCATCACTGATGCGATCCAGCCAAGAAGCAGTGATTGGAGCTTGCACAGCCAACGGGTATTTTGCCCGAGACTGTCACCATAAGATTGAGCAACTTTGGACGGCAGGTTGACGTAAAATAGCGAAGGTCGGTTTTGTCGCTCATTCAACTTTCAGAAAAACCGTCTGACCCGTTTAGCATAATCCTCAAACGCAGTGCCGTACTGATCCTTTAGCCAACGCTCTTCAGCAAATGGGGTGACCACCAATATCGCAATTACCGGAGCGCCAACCGCGAACACCCAGGGCGCAGCTGACAAGATCATCCACCCGCCGACGATAGCAATATCGGCCACATATTGCGGATTTCGAGAATACCGATACATGCCTTCGGTGCGCAGCGTGCCCTTGGCACCACCCGTCTGGGGCACTCCGAAGTGCGAGACCTCCAGCCAGACAATGACATTGCCGATCACTATTAGTGGAAGTCCGACCCCGAAGCGCAGCCAACCTTGAATGGCGGCGTTGCCCCAACCCAGTATCCCCAAGACGATGAGGATGCCGAACAGCGTGAAAGTCGGCACCCAGACGAACACTGGCGTAAGGGCGGTATACTGTTTCGGCGGCCATATGCGGCGCTTGGGAAAAACAATCGACCATAGGATTGCTGTGAGCGTCGCTGCTGCAACCCCGAAGCCGAGATAGATGATAGCTGTCTGCATCATGTTTCTACATGCCCGTGCTCGATCATCTGGCGGCGCTCCGCGAGAGCCTGGCGCACGATCTGATAGGCCGAGGACAGAAACAGTCCCGCCATGACGGTTGCGACGATCAAGTCCGGCCAGCCACTTGCCGTGCCCCAGACGCCTAACGCAGCAAACATGACCGCGACATTTCCAATAGCGTCGTTGCGCGAGCACAGCCAAACTGACCGAACGTTGGCGTCGCCGTCTTTGTATCTGACAAGCAAGAGAACACTCGCCAGATTGGTGAGCAGGGCAAGAAAGCCCACTGCACCCATGATCTCGGCGGTTGGGACACCAACGTAGAAGACGCGGTAGACGGTAGAGCCGAAGACCCACAACCCCATCAACAGAAGGCTGACCCCCTTGAACAAGGCGGCGTTCGTGCGCGCTCTGATTGAAGCCCCGATGACCGCCAGCGAAATGCCGTAGGTCAGGGCGTCGCCTGCGAAGTCGAGGGCATCCGCTTGCAGGGCTTGCGAGTTGGCCAGATGGCCCGCAGCCATCTCGACCACGAACATCGTTGCGTTCAGGGCAATGACGATCCAAAGCCGCCGTTTATAGTCGTCCGAGACGCCTTCGAATTTGGCATCGTGTCCACAGCATCCAGGCATTAGGTTGCCTCCTGCGTTTCAGGGATTGATTGATCTGGAACAAGGGCTGCTTCGCCGCCGGGAATATCCGGCACGTGGCCTTTGCGCATCCTCCTGACGCGGTGGTTCATCCAATGGCGAATGATGACACGATAGAGAAGCCCCTTCACGCCGGTCAGCTGACGGTGGGTTGCATAAAAGGCATCGGGGTCATCGAAGGTGCCGAAGTCGTTGTTGATTCCGGTTTTTTGAATATAGGTACTGACCCCGTGCCATTCGACGTTTGGGTTCTGAAGACAATCCGTGCCAGCACCATAGGCGCAGAGCGATTGACGTTCTGGAAAAGCATTTTGCAGCGCCGCCAGGATGGGTGCATCCAGGATGAAGCCCTCCAGGTTCAACCACTGCTCTCTATGATGGATTTCGACCCAAGAGTGGATGATGTTGGCAGGGGCAAGCGGATAGACCAGCTCTGGCACGACTCCGCGCTGCAACCGCTTGTCGATGGTGAAACCGTGAAAGCGGCACGGCACACCAAGGGCGCGCAGAAGCGCCATCAGCAAGGTGCCCTTCGTGTTGCACTGCCCATAGCCATCGGACAGCACCCTGGACGCCGGCAGCGCATCATCGGAGTTGTAACCGAACAGGATTTCGTTGCGGACAAAGTCATAGGCGGCACCGATACGGTCGGCGTTTGAAAGGTTCATCCAGCCACGATCAGCAACAAGGCGCTGAATAGGGCCAGCCTCGAAATCCAGAAGGGATGTTGGGGACAGGAATTGATCGGTCATCGTAGCCTCTTGAGTCTGTGTCCCACCCTATTTACAATCTCTAGTGACTAGAGGTTCAAGAGGTTTCTTCATGTTTTCTATCGGCGAGCTTTCAAGACGCACCAAGGTCAAGGTTCCAACCATCCGCTACTATGAGGAGATGGGCCTGTTGGTGGAGGCCGAGCGCACAAGCGGCAACCAAAGACGCTATGACAAAGCGGGATTGGAACGGCTCAGTTTCATCCGCCATGCACGCGATCTGGGCTTTTCGATTGAGGCAATCTTGTCCCTGATCGAGCTACAGGAACACCCGGATCGGTCATGCCAAGCCGCTACGAAAATTGCGGTGGCACAACTCGCGGATGTTCGCGCGAAGGTCAAAAAGCTGAAGGCGCTCGAAAGGGAGTTGGTTCGCATGGCCAAGGGATGCGACGGACATGGTGTGTCCGAGGACTGCTACGTTCTGGCTTCACTTGCTGACCATGAGCATTGCGAAAACGAGCACTGATCACCCGCAGCACGAGCCTCCCTCTTGGATTGGCGGACATTTGACCGTGCCGTAGGAGCAGTACACGCAGCAGTCCCCTTCGAGCGGTTTTAGAACAGTGTGGCAGGACTTACATTCATAGAACCACTGACATGCATCCGTCGGCATCGTCTCTTCGGTAGCGTGTCCACATTCGGGGCAGGTAATCGTAGATTGAAAGTTCACTTCGCTCGTTTGCGTCGCCATAGCGCGTATCCTGTAAGTAGTAGAAATCCAGCAAGGATTGGCAGCAGCACGTCGTCTCTATAGACGTAACCGAGTGCTCCGCTGATCCCAAGAAGCGAAAACAGCCATGGTAGAAAAGGCGTCAGGCAGCAGACCGCGGCCAATCCCAAACCGCCCAGGCTCAGTGGAAGCAACCAGCCCCTCATCGATACTGCCTAAACAAGGCAAACATCGTCCTCGCCGCGTCTTCTTCCCAGAGAGGTGAACTGGCAGCGAGAGCGAAAGCCAGCGTCGTGAAGCCAAGCATAACGACAGTTGAGCGCCTGCGTTTTGCGCATGCCCAACGCCGCCAAAGGCGGAACCATCCCCAAGCAAGTACAAGTCCCACGACAACCAATATCTCGGTGCGATACTCGACAAATGGCCCAAGCAAAACCAGCCACGTGCCACCCAGCCCTATGATTGAAAGGCCAATCGGCAATACGCAGCAGGATGCGCTTAGCAAAGCCAACAGACCAGCGCCGCCGATCAGCAGTCGGTTTGGCCCATTGGTTTCATCTTGAAGAGTTTCAGTATTCGACATCATGGCTGATCTTATGCATCCTGTAGTCACTACAGAAGCAAGCGGAGTTCGATCACATGATTGCGATTGGTGAGGCATCCCGCCTTAGTGGCGTTTCAATAGAGACGATCCGCTACTATGAGCGTGAGGGGATAATATCAAAGGCAGTCCGCACTGCTTCTGGGCGACGAGCTTATTCGGACACTGAGATTTCAGAGCTTCGCTTCATCAAACGATGCCGTGATCTTGGGTTCTCCATCCAAGACGCAGTTGCGCTTCGCAATCTCGCCGATGCACCGTCCGATGCATGTGAGACGGTCGAGCGACTTGGAAGCAAGCATCTCTCGGACGTTCAGGCGAAACTGGCGGAGCTTCGGAAACTTGAGAAGGCTCTGGTCGAGCTGGTCGCGAACTGCGCAAAGGGACAAAGCGACTGTCCGATGTTGGATGCTTTAAAAGCCCGCTAGTTGGAAAGTCGACGTTGGTTCAGTCGCAGCGCAATTTCACTTCGTCAGCGCGTTGGCGACCTTCGCCGCCGCTTTGTTGAAAGGCATCTTTCTCTACGTGAGGACAGGTGTCATTTCCTCACGTCGTCCAGAAGCTCCAAAACGCGCGCGTAGTCTTCGCTGGCGACGCGCGCTTGCTCGAAGATCTCACGACGCTCCAGGTCCTGGCAACGGAAGTACCGCTCAACTTCGGTAAAATACGTCTCCGCATCACGCCTCAACAGGTCCGCATAGGCCCATACGTCATCGGCATTGGTCGGCATCCAGGGCGGAGCAGGCGGCAGACAACTGCCCGCGATCGCCGCAGAACTCCAGCTCAGAACGATCATAATCGCCCATGTTTGTTTCAAAAGCGCCATATTATCTTGGCTCAGCCACTCCGTTGCAGTAAATTTGTTTCAACGCATGAAAGGTGCCCTAACTCATATTGCATCTACTGATTGCAAGATTATAATATTGTATCGGTTGGGTAGTCCATGAGGGACTGCCGGGCCAATGCACAATTCTGCAAGGCTCGATCCTATGAATTTGATGCAAGACGCCCCTAATGTTGTCAGTGAAGATGGGCTGCGCACGCTGCTTGCCGAGGGTCATTCGGCGGATGTCGTGTGCCGAGTTACGCCCAAACGTACAGGTGCTCAGTGGTCCGGAGTTTGGACCGTGCATTGCGTCTCGCCAGACGGCGAGACGCGCCGCTTGCTCGTCACCGCGCGCAACAACATGGCTGCGCGAGAATTCAAGACAATCAACGGCCTATCCAGCTTCCTTGCCGGGCTCGGCGCTTCGATCATTTCTATTCCAATGTTTGAGGGCAAAGTCGCCTCGCACAACCTATACGACGAAGGCTAAACGACTTGCCGTACTTGCAGCATTCTTTGCTGCCCCCGCCTATTCTGAAGGCTTCGTGCTTTCCATGCGGGCCGATGGCCAGCTGGAGACCAAAGCACCCCAATCAGGTTTTGCGCAAAGTTATGTCGACGGGATTGGCGCAAACCCTCCAGAGCTGATCGTTTTCGCAGAACCTGAACCTGAGGAATCGCCTCCTGCACCAACCCACGCGATCCCCCGCCCCGAAATCCTTGCAGCCATTGAAAGTACCGCGCATCGATATGGCGGGCACCCTGCGCTTCGGCGCGCCGGTCTGTCTGTTTCCGAATGGCAGGCCCTCTTCCAAGCCAATATTGAGATTGAAAGCGCCTATCGCCCGACTGCGCGCAGCTCCGCAGGCGCGATTGGCCTTGGACAGTTGATGCCCGCAACAGCCGCGCAGCTCGGCGTAGATCCGCATGACTGGCAAGCCAATCTCGACGGCTCTGCTCGTTATCTCCTGATGATGCTGGCACAGTTCGGCACGCCCGAACTCGCGCTTGCCGCCTACAACGCGGGGCCTGACGCGGTCGCGCGCTATGGCGGCATCCCTCCCTACCAAGAAACCCAAAATCACGTGCGCCGCGTCATGGCCGTGCGTGACCGACTGACTGGAGCCTCCTGATGCACACACAATTCCGCACGATCCTGTCGCTGGCGCTGGCCAGCTTGATGATTGCCAACCCGGCCTTTGCGCAGAGCATCGATCTCTCTCCGGTGCAAAACCTTTTGCAGGGGATCGTCGACACGATCACCGGCCCCTTGGGCATTGTCATCGGCACCTTGGCTTTGATCGGTGTGTTCCTCTCCTGGCTCTTTGGCATCCTCGACTTCCGCCAAGCCCTTTGGGTGCTGGTTGCGATTGCAGGCATTGCAGCTGCGCCGACCATTGTGACCGCGATCTGGGGCGCGTAAATCCGGCATGGCAACGCAAACTCGCCTCTTCCTCGGTCTGATCCGGCCGCCAAAGCTCATCGGCTTGCCGATCATGTATGCCATGGTTTGGCTCTTCGGGTTTGTGTTGCTGTTTCTGTGGGTCCAGAGCTGGCCGGTAATCATTATCGCCGCTCTGGCCTATCCCGCACTGTGGAAAGCGGCGGATTGGGATCCTGCCTTTCTTGAGGTGATGGTCACCACCCTGCAGGAAACGCCGCCCACCCCGAACCGCAAGATCCATTCGGGGGACAGCTATGCTCCATAACCCCTCGGATGATCTTGCGACGCTACCGGACTGGGCGCGCAAAGAGCGCCCTATGGCCAGCATGCTGCCCTATGTCAGCCTCGTGAATGACGTGACGATCCGCACGCGCGGCAATGCCCTGTTCCAGTGCATCCGCCTTGATGGCGTCAACAGCATGACCAGCGATGACGCGCATTTGGAGAAGATCCGCGCGCTTTTCGCGGCGATCATCGCGCAGATCGGGCCAGAGTACAGTTTCTACGTCCACAAGGTCTCAAAAGCGATCGAGACCGCCTTGCCACCTGTGCCTGAAGAAGGGTTTGCGCAAGCATTGGATGCCCGATGGCAAGCGGCCATGACGCGGGCGGGCCTTCGAGACAAAACACTCACGCTCACGGTGCTGAAGCGTCCACCCTTGGGCGCGCAGCTGCGCTTAAAACGTGCAGATTCAATCGCACAGCTGAAGGAACAGACGGCAAAGCAGCTGCGCAAGCTCGAAGAGGTCGTCGGATTTCTGCTGTCATCTTTTGCCGAGATGAACCCGCGCCTGCTTGGGGCTGAGAGCGGCGAACTGCTCGGGTTCCTCGGGGCGCTCAATATTGGTCAGGAACGGCCGCTTTTCGCAAAATCCCGCTTTGGCATCATTGCCGAGGATGTGGCCAACACGCGCGTCACGTTTCAGGGGCGAGGCTTTACGCTCGACGACGGGACGGCGGGCAAGCGGTTTGGTACGAGCTTTGCGATCAAGACCTACCCAGCCAAAACCAACTGCACCATGTTTGATGAGCTGAACCTGCCCGTCGACATGGTGGTCACGCATTCCTTCACGCCGATCAACAGCAATTTCATGGCCAGCCGGATTAAGCGTCAACAGCGCCTGATGAAGGCCAGCGATGATGGCGCGATTTCGCTCGCCGAAGAACTGGTCGACGCGCTCGATGATCTGGAATCCAAGCGGCTCAGTTTCGGCGACCATCACATGACGGTCACGGTTTTCGCCGAGACCGAGGAAAAGCTGGAAGCAATCGCCGCCGAGGTACGCAACATCGCAGCCAGTGAAGGCGTAAACCTAGTGAACGAGAGCTTTGCGGCGCGCACCCACTATTTCGCGCAACATCCGGGCAATGGGCAAATGCGCAGCCGCAAGGCCGCCATCACCAACACCAACTTTGCTGATCTCGCGGCGCTGCATCGTGGTCAACTGGGGAAACCCGGGCACAAAGTGCCTTGGGGCAAGCCGATCACTCTCTTCCCGACGCCTGAACGCTCGGGCTTTCTGTTCAACTACCATGAGACGGGTCAGCCAGACAAAGAGCCGACAGGCGGGCACACCTTGATCCTAGGCCGCCCTGGCTCGGGAAAATCGGCCTTGTCAGCTTTCCTCATGACCCAAGCCCGTCGCTGCGACGCGCGCGTCTTTGTCTTCGACTATCGCGCAGGCATGGAAATGGCGGTGCGCGCCAATGGCGGGCGCTACAGCGCCATCAAGGCGGGTGAAGCAACCGGCCTCAACCCGCTCCGCACGGAAATCGACGGGCGCGGGCAAGCCTGGCTCTCCGATTGGTTGGCCACGCTGCTGCATCGTGCCGACAAGCCCCTGAGCCCGGTTCAGATCAACCGCATCCAAGAAGTGGTGCGCCAAAACGCCGGGGCGAGCGATGCCGCCCTTCGCAATTGGCAAGATCTGGCCTCGCTCTTTGTGGCCGGGGCGGATGAGGGGGATCTGTTCGAACGGATACAGGAATGGACCGCTGAGGGCCGCTACGGCTGGATCTTCGGGCAAAGTTCTGCGGATACTTTCTCGCTCGATGGCGATGTCGTGGGGTTCGACCTGACCGGCATTCTCGACAGCGAAAGCGAGAAGGAACGCATGGCGGTCCTGTCCTACCTGTTCCGCCGCGTGGAGCGCGTCATCGAGGACCGCAAGCCGACGTTGATCATCATCGACGAAGCCTGGAAAGCACTCGACAATCCGTATTTCGCAGACCGGCTGAGCAACTGGCTGGTCACGGCGCGCAAACAGAACGCCGTCGTTGTGATGATGACCCAATACGCAAGCCAGCTTGAGAAGACCCGCACCGGCAAAACGATTGTCGAAGCCGTACCGACACAGCTTCTGCTTCCAAACATCCGCGCTTCGGCGTCCGATTACACTATGCTGGGCCTCACTGAAAAAGAGCTCAGCGTTCTGCTCAGCACAGGCAGCAATTCCCGTCTGGCGCTGGTGCGTGATGATCAAGGCTCGGTGGTGATCGACGCTGATCTCAGCGCCCTTGGTCCCTACCTTACGATCCTTGGCGGCATGGAAAAAGGTGAGGCGCTGGTTGGCGCGGATTACCGTCAGAACCCCGATTTTTGGAGACAGATTGATGCGTAGACTTTGCGTGCTGACCCTTACCCTTTTGACCCTGACAGCCTGCGCGGAATACCGGCCGTCCGAAGCGGAATGCTTCACCTCCTTTGCTGAGGTCAGCCGCAGCAACTGCAATTTCGAACTGCTCGGGCCAATTGGTGCACCGAATGAATAGCCTCCGCCCGCATATCTTTGCAGGCCTGGTGTCGCTCGCAGCACCAATGGCCTTTGCCCAAGGCGTGCCGACCTTCGATGCGGGCATGTTCTTGCAGCGCGAGCGCGTGCTGCAGCAGGGCGAACAAGATCTAGCACTGCAGCGGGAGCGGCTGACCAAAGAAGAAGAGCTTGAGGAGCTGGAACAAGAACAACTTCAAGCGCTGGAAGACATCCTCGATGCCGCGACGCTTGCCAGCGGAAATTCAGGCGCACTGGTCGCGAGCTTGGAAGCTGGTGCATCGCCTGAGAGCGCCGCAGACACGCTCTATGGTTCGGTCGACCCGAACCCAGGCGCAGCCCAGATGTTCGGCGATGCCTCGGGATCGATTGAAGAGCTGATCATTCGTGCCGCGCAAGAAACGCACCATATGTCCGGTGTGCGCGCAGCGGGCCTGTCGCCCAAGCAATGGCGCTGCCTATTGCAGGCGCTGATCTGGCAAGAAAGCCGCTTCACCATCGGTGCGCGTTCCCCTGTCGGCGCGTTCGGCCTGACCCAGATTATGCCCGGCACCGCACAGGATCTCGGGATTTATCCGGCCTACTATGAAAACCCCTACATCCAGGTCACGGGCGGCGCGCGCTATCTGGCGCAGATGTTGGCTATGTTTGACGGCAACATCATTCATGGACTCGCCGCCTACAATGCAGGTCCCGGCAATGTGCAACGCTACGGCGGCGTGCCCCCTTTCGCTGAGACCCAGCACTACGTTCAGGTGATCCCCGAGCGCTACAATCTCTACCTTGCCCGCGTGGGCGGCGTTGACGCGCTCGGCACCATTGATCCTGTTCTGCTCGCCAACTCCACCATGAGCCTGACCTCCTTCGGCGCAGGCGTCTATGGCGACTACTCACTGCTCTCGGTGCAAGCGGCCGCCCTGCGCGTGCAGGACATCATCACCCGCATTGGCGAAACCGACGACATTCACGCGGCCATGTCGCTCAACACCTACGCGCGGGCCGAACTCGCTCGCCTGTTCGCGATCCGCACGCGCCTCAAGGCCGCCCATACTCGCCCGCTCAGCGCCGCAGAACTGGCCATGGCGGCCGCACAGGCACGCGAACAAGACTTCATGCAATTCGATCTGGAGGTACTCCGATGATCCGTTTTCTTTCAACCGCAGCCACCTGCGCATTGTTGGTTGCGTCTCCCGCATCTGCCCAAGGTGTTCCGACTATCGACACACGCAACATCGCCCAGGAAATTCGCCAGCTGCAGCAAATGTTGGAGGATTTCGGGATCCAGACCGACCAGCTCGACACGCTTCTAGAACAGCTCGACCTAGTGCAGCAGCAACTCGACACGCTTAACGAGACCTACGCAGCCCTGACCGGTGCGACAGACATCATCGAGATGGCCATGGGTGGTGATCTCGACGGGCTTCTTGATCAGGAATTCGGCGATCTTCTTGGCACCATACGGCAAATCCAAAGCGGCGATTTCAGCGGCCTGATCGGCAACGCGGCCCCTCAAATGGAAGGCCGCATGACGCAAGCCCTCGAGGACGCAGGATTTGACCAAGACAGCCTGTCCGACATGGCCAGCAGCGGCAATCCGGGCGCGGAACGCATTGCCAGTCAGGCGGGCACCGGGGCGGTGATGTCGGCGGCCGCTGAGAACAGTTATGACGAGGCCGCGCAATCCCTCGAGCGGGTCGAACAACTGGTTTCACTGATCCCGGACATGGAAACGCTCAAGGAAGCCGTCGATCACAACACTCGCGTCACAGCCGAGCTGGCCATTGCCATGACGCGCATGTGGGAGCTTGAAGCCATCCAGACCGTCGGCGCGGGCCAATCCGGTGTGGTCGATGCAGCCACCCTGGCCGAAGAGCGCCGATATATGGACTTCACCCTGCCAGACTTGCGCGCGGACTGATCCCATGAACAGCGAGGCAGAAATCATCGAAGAGGAGCTCGTCTATGGCGCACGACGACGCGAGCTCATGTGGCAGAAACTGGGGCTGACAGGCATGGCGTTTGGCATGGCAGGTTGCCTCGCCGCCGCCCTCGTTGCCCTGTTCGACGTGGACCCGTCGCCTATGATCGTGCCCTTTGATAGCGAAACCGGCATGGCCCTCCCCAATGCCATGGTTGAAGCGGTCTCACTCACGGAACGCCCCGCTATCATCGAGGCTCAGGTCTACCGCTATGTCATCGATCGAGAGACGTACAATCAGCTCGACAATGACGTGCGTGTGCGGCGGGTCCTGGACCAGTCGGACGGCGCGGCAGCCGCAGGGTTGCGCGCACTTTGGACCAGCGGCCATGAGGCCTATCCGCCCGATAGCTATGGCACAGATGCCCGGCTTGAGGTCGAGATTCTGTCGATCACCCATATCAGCACCAATCGTGCCCAAGTGCGCCTTCGCAAGCGGCTCAACTCACCGCGCGGCAGTCAAAACGGGCTCTTCACCGCAACCCTGATGTTTGAATTTCGGCCCGAGAATAGCCGGTCAATCGACGATGTCTGGCAGAACCCATTTGGCTTCACCGTCACAGAATACGCGATCCGCTCGGATCGTCTGGAGTAAACCATGCGTCGCCTGTTCTTGATCCTCGCCCTCATTGTTCCCATTACTGGCACCGCCTATGCGGAGACTCAGCCGCGACAAGGCCCCTATGATGCACGTGTCAGGCAGGCCACCTATCAGGATGGGCAGGTCTATCGCATCCGCACAAGCCTGACCCACGTGACCAGCATCGAGTTTGGTCAGGGCGAGACCATCCGCTCGATCATTGCGGGCGATACCGAGGGCTTCCTTTTGGACGGCGTGCCCGGAGGCCAGGCCTTTGCGATCAAGCCAGTCTCGCGCGGCGCGCATACCAACATCACCGTCTATACCAACCGGCGCAGTTACTATTTCAATGTGACCGAGGCGAGCTCGCCGACCTTTTACGTTATTCGTTTCACCTATCCCGAGGCAGCCCCTAGGCAATCCCGTGTGGCAACGAACCAACCAGCAAACCATGCCTATGGCGTCAGCGCGCGATCCGAGATCACCCCGCGCGAAATCTGGGACGACGGGACCTTCACCTATTTCCGCTTTGCCGCGAACGCGCCGCTACCTGCGATCTTTCGCTGGTCCGGTGGCAATGAGCGCAGCGTGAATGCGCTCGCGCGGCCAGACGGTGTGATCCGCGTTTCAGGCGTCAGCGATAGATGGGTTCTCAGGCTTGGTGATGACGAGATCTGCGTCCAAGAGATGAGCGAGGCACATCAGGATGAGTGAAACAGCCGAGCTTAAGAAGCGCCTCGAAGCACTTGAAGGAAAACCAAAGAATCTAAAAGCGCGGCCATCTTTTGTCACCATCGCCCTGGGCATTGGGGCAATCGCAGCCCTTGGTGGTCTCTTGCTGCTGTTCTCTGGCAGCTCTGAACCCGAAAGCCTGGAAACCGCATCACCGGATGAATTCCAAGCGGCGGGACCGGGCTTTGGTGCGCTCGAGCCCACGCCTGCACCGATAGACACAACCCCGCCGCCGGAGCCGCAAGCAGACAGAGAAACAGAAGAGCTGCGCGCGCAAATGGACGCTATGCGGGCCGAACTTGAAGCACTGCGCAACGCGCCAGCACCTGAGGCTCCGACCGTCGATACAGAAGCGCTGGATACCTTGGGCGCAGAAATCGATGCCCTGCGCAGCGAGGCAGCAGCAACGCAAGCCGCCTTGCGCGAGGAGCTGGAAGAACGCACACGGCAAATCCAGCGCCTGCAAAATGATCTGGAGCTTGCACGCCTAGAAGCCCCGCGCTCGCCTGCACCAACCGGACCCACGGCCGAAGAACTGCGCCTTCAGGAGCTCGAGCGGCGGCGGCAAGCCGAACTTGAGGAACTGCAAGCCCGTATCGCCAGCCCGATCATCGCCTTTGGCGGCACCGGAAACGGCAACAATGAAACCGCCGCCGAGCAGCGTCGACTTGATGGCGACACAGACTTTGTCCGTAATGGCGCTGAACCCGCCGAGGTGACGCAGGCCCAGGTGATTGTGAACCCGTCAAACACGGTCGTTCAGGGCACGATGATCCAGGCGGTGTTGGAGACAGCGATCGACAGCTCGCTCGCCGGTCAGGTCCGCGCGATGGTGTCTGAAGATGTTCATGCCTATGACGGCTCGCAGATCCTGATCCCGCGCGGCGCGCGTCTGATCGGGCGATATCAATCTGGCCTCGACATCGCGCAACAACGCGTGACCATCGCCTGGGACCGGATCATTCTGCCCAGCAACCAGACCGTCGAAATCAGCGCCTTTGGCGGTGATGAGTTGGGGCGCTCCGGCACAACCGGTTTCGTCGACAGCCGCTTTGGCACGCGGTTCGGGTCAGCCGCACTGATATCGCTGATCGGAGCCTTGCCCGCCGTGGCAGCCCAGAACACCGAAGATGAGATCACCTCTGATGTTCTGGAAGGCATTGGCGAAGACCTGCAAGACAGCGCGCAAAGCGTGATCGGCGAATACCTCTCCGTCTCGCCCGTGATCTATGTCGATCAAGGTGCCCGTGTCACCGTGATGGTTGATCGTGATCTGGAGATTTTTTGACCATGGCGGCCAGCTATTTGCAAAGCTCGATGGACAAGATCCCCGAGGCACGTGACCCAAAGTTGATTGAGCTCTGCATCAATCCCGACGGTACGCTTTGGGCGGAGTTTCAGGGTGATCACTTCATGCGGTCCGTAAATCGACGGCTTTCGCAGAACGAGATCAAGGATCTGGGCAACCAGATTGCTTCGGCCGCGAACACTACGCTCAGCCGAACGAAACCGATCGTGTCGGTCAGCATCACCTACCGTGACCGCCCGATCCGCGCGCAAGTCATCCAACCACCGGCCGTCGATGGCGGTTACGCAGTTTCTCTGCGGTTCTTCGCTGACCTTCCGTTAGAACAGATCAAGCTGTCTTACCTGTTCGGAAAAGAGCGCAGCAACGAGGGTGCAAGACGCGAGCGCAATGCCGAGCTGCGCGATGTCGTGGCCACCGGCGACATCGACGCCGCGATCAAGTTTTGCGTCACCCACAAGCTCAACATGATCGTCTCCGGTGGCACCTCGACCGGCAAGACCGTCACGGCACGTAAAATCCTCTCCTTCGTGCCCGCCGACGAGCGTATCGTCACGATCGAAGAGGCCGCTGAACTGCGTCCGACGCAGCCCAATGTCGTCACGCTGATGTCTGATCGCGACGAAGCCACACGCAGCGCTGATGTCCTGCTGACCTCCACCCTGCGCGTGCGGCCGGACCGCATCGTCTTGGGCGAAGTACGCGGCAAAGAGGCCATGACCTTCCTCGAGGCCATAAACACCGGCCATGGTGGCTCACTCACCACGCTCCATGCTGAAACGCCGCAGCTGGCGGTTCAGCGCCTGGCCATAGCCGCCCTGAAGACCGATGTGCCCATGACATACCAGGACATGAACGACTACATCTCCCGCTCGATCGATGTGATTATCCAGGCCGGTCGCCATGAAGGTGCGCGCGGCATCACCGAATTTTACCTGCCGGTTGATCCGGCCCATTCAAAGGAAACAGCCCATGTTTGAATACAAGATTGAACAGATCAACACCGCCAAAACCAAGCCACCGAAGATCGAAGCGCAGCTGACCGCCCTTGGCCAAGCTGGCTGGGAGCTGGTGTCGGTGGTGCCGGATTTCGACGGTGAGCACATTCTGAAAGCCTTCCTGAAACGTCGCACCGGCGCGACCGCCTAAACCTAACTGAGGGGGATCCTATGGGCGTCGTCACCTGGATGGTTGAGACAACCGACAACTTTCTGGAAGACGCGGCCCAAACCACATTTGGCAACGTCGCGGGTCAGCTTGGCGGCATCGTTGCGGTCGCCTCCACGCTCGCCGTGATCGGCGTCTTCCTCAACATGGTATTTCAGTACAAATCCATGGATGGGCGAACCGCCTTCTGGTTCGCCCTCAAGCTCATGCTGATCTCTTTATTCGCGATGAACTGGGTCCAATTCAATGCGGTGACCAGCGCGCTGATTAATGGGCTCGACCAGCTCGCGGGCGGCATGGTGGCGGGGCTTGGCGGTGGCGGGGCTGGCGCGTCCTACTTTGCCGGGGCCTTCGACGATCTTATAGAGGAATTTGGCGACTACCTGAACGCGGCCGGTGACAACATGCATTGGATGGCCGGAGCCCTCATCGGTGCGATCGGCGCATTCCTCCTGGGCGTCATCGGCGCGCTCTGCGGCCTTGTCCTGATCTTCGCAAAGATCATGCTGGCTTTCATGATCGGCATCGCCCCAATCATGATCGCGCTTTCGCTGTTCGACGTCAGCAAGGACTATTTCCACCGCTGGCTGTCCAGCACGGTATCCTACGCGCTCTACCCCCTCGTAATCGCAGGCGTGTTTTCCACCGTTGTCGGAATGTCGCGCTCGCTGATGACGGAACTCGGAGATCCGTCAGGCGCAAGCAACATCGGCGCACTGGTGCCCTTCTTCATGATGATGTTCCTTGCAGGGGGCATGATCATCGCGACCCCGCTAATCGTGCGATCGATCTCAGGCAACTTCATGATGGCCGGACCGCCGAGCATTCCCGGTCCGGGTGGATTCGCAAAGGGATTGATCGGCACCAAGGGGTCACGGGCGCGGGCTCGCTTTGGGACCAGGTCAAATGCTGAGATCGCGGGGGCTGGGATACGGCAGGCAGGCGGTGCGACTGTTTCTATGGTTCAGAGGGTCGCTGAAAGGGCAAAGCGGTTGGAATAGGGATTTCGGCCCTGAGCCGACATTCAGCGCCCCACAATTAGGTCCCCGCAAG
This sequence comes from uncultured Paracoccaceae bacterium, assembly GCA_947497985.1. Lineage (GTDB taxonomy): Bacteria > Pseudomonadota > Alphaproteobacteria > Rhodobacterales > Rhodobacteraceae > Epibacterium. The sequence continues at coordinate 47,903 of CANMIX010000013.1, read as the reverse complement.
CTGACATTGGTGCAACTCGCAGCAATTCTCTCTATCGGACAATTGGGATGGACCAGCATAGCCTAATGACGCAACATCAAAGGAACTCTGGCTCAGGACCTTTCTCATAGCTATGTCCTTTCTCGAGAACGGCCTTTCGGTCAGAGACCTTCTTGTGAAATTCGACAAGGGCCTGCAGGTCAGCATCAATATCTACCTTTTCAGGTAGCTCCTGTGGCAAGTCTGCCGCCCTATCGTGCCCGGAATGATGCGAGCATCGCTTCATGCCCTCGAAAATCGCCGGATAATCATCTGCGGGATCATAGCAAGCATGCTTTAGGCTTTGGGTCATTACCTCCGGACGAAAACGCTGGATCGTACCGTTGAACAGGATTTCTTCGACGATCCGCTCCCAGGTTTCGCGCATTAGCGTATAGATGGCCGTGAGCGGATCGCGAAATTCCTGAACCGCCGGATCATAACCGTCCTTATACAATTTAGCCTTAGCTTCGTTGAGCTCGCCGATGCGTTGCTTTGCCTTCTTGGTGTGGTTCGGCTTACCCGAGTCATCAATAATCCCGAATTTGGTTCCACCTAGACTCGACATCCATTCGGTATGGCAGGGAATATCGGCACGGCGTGCCTCATTCTCCATCATGTAATGAAACACGATATTGTGCGTAAAGATGATGACCTGGCGGCCAGCCGAAGCCTCCGCCACAAGCCGCTTTGCCACAGCTTCCATTCGGGAGTGATCCAGCGAGGAAACCGGATCATCGACTATAATGCCGTGTTCGGCACCAACCTCGATCAGTTCGGCAAGGAAACATGACAACGCGAGCGCTCTCTGTTCACCCTCGCTGAGCACATCGCTGTTGTTTGCCACACGCTGATGGGCAGTCAGGCCAACTTCAATAACACTGTCAGGGCCCGCACTGCGGTCGGAGAGATCGATGGGAATATGCGAGAGTTTGAGAGTTTCCAGTTCTTCTGTGAGCTGCGTTTTCAGGCTCTTGGTCAATATGACACGGCGACGGGCCGTGAGCTGGCGCGCAATGGGACCTGACGCACACAGCTTGCGCGCCTCTTTGATCTTGAGCCGCTCCACGAGCTGCTTAAACCGGGCGACCACAATTTCGATCTCCTGACTCAGCTTCTTTGCATCTTCGAGCTCTGCCTTTTCGGATGCGAGCGTTTTCATGCGCTCTTCATCGGCATCTGCGTTTTCAAGAACATCGATCTGCGCCTGCAGGTTTTCAAGCGCTGCATCGATCTTTTGGATGAGATCGACTTGGACAGCTTCCAAAGCATCCGCCCCATCAAAAGTGCCCGCTGCGATCATCGCCTTCACCGCCTCAAGACGTGAAGCAAGAACATGGTAACCAAGCGTAATCTCATCGACAAAAGCCTGATGGTCATCGCTCAACCCGCCATAAACGCCAAGAAGCGCTTTGGTTTGATCCTGCGTGCCAAGGCGGAGAGCATTGATCGAAGCGACAAGCACCTCGTAGTCTTCTGTGGCTTTCTGACTGTCGCTGGCAGTGCGCCCAGAAATATACTCATCGAACCTCGCCATCCGTGAAGCTGCGTCATCCTCCAAAGGTTGCTGACAAAGGACGCAGGATTCGCCAGTGGCCAGCTTGGGGTCATCGCGCACAGGGAAAGCTTCACCGGCAAAGTCGCGGGCATAGATCAGCATCTTTCGCCAGGATTCCGAACCGATTTCCGGGATCGGCATCCCTTCTCCCAGACCTTGGGCTGCTGTCTTGGCCGCCTCGGCCTTTGTCGTCATATCGGTGTGGGCATCTTTGATCTTGGCAACGCCATCATCGGCAAGAAGTCCAAGGTGACCGGAAAGCGCGGTCTTTATATTCTCTAGCCCCTGCTTCGCCAATCTGTGAGACCGCAGCCGCTCCTTAGGATCATCGCGAATTTCATCGCTGACGCTCTGGAGATCGGCCTCCTTTTCATCATTCCATACGGAGAGCGCGCGCAGGCCCGCTTCATCGGGAAGATCGGCTAGCTCTGTTTCAGGGACGAGTTTTGCAAGAGCCTGCGAGACAGCGGTGCCATCCGTATAACCAGCAGGCAGTGGCGTACGGATCGCCGCATCGATCCCGTTTTCCCGCACCTCAAAATCACCGTCCAGCGCCTTTGCTGCCAGAGCGAGCTTGTTCAAAAGGTCGAGCTCGTAGGGTAGGAATTCAACCTTGCGGTCTTTGTCTACGTAAACGCGCGCCGTCGCCGTATCGAATACGGATATCCTTGCTAGTTCTGCCGGAGACGGATCGCCATGTCGCCAGGTTGCCTCTTGGCGATCGGGTTCGTCGCCTTCCATGCCGAACACAAGGTCAACTTCTGGTGGGTCGGCTGAGGCGGCCTCATAAACATTGCCTTTGAGGTCTTGAGGACTGAGAGACCTGCAAAGCTGTTTAGCTATTCGGCAGTAGCCGCTCTTACCTGATGCATTGGCACCATAAACAAGTGTGATCCCATTTTTCGCGAATTTGATCGGAGGCTGGTCGCCTGCTAGCCGGTCTACCCGACGGACAGGTCCAATCGCACCAAGAATTGTGCGTGGGGCGTCGGCTGCCGGATCAGATAGGTACTCCGCAGCTAGGGGAGTAACCGCAGCGACCTCGTCGTCGATCAGTTCTGTTGCCTTCTCAACAACCTTTCGTAGGTCCGACAAGTCTTCTTTGCTCAACTCGCCTGTTGTCGCCAGCCGCCGAAGCGCATCCTTTTGCCAATCCGGCCGTACTTTTTGATCTGACCAAGTAATAAGTTCCTCAAATGCCATTAAACTAATGTCCTTATAAATGCCGAACAGCGATGGGCCGCTGTTGGTTCGCCACAAGCTAAGTCAAGTGCCCTTTATGAGAAAACGCAGAATCATTGGAGCAGGAGAGTTATTTCGAAAGAGTCGAGAACAAGCTTACGAGATCATTGTCGGAAAACTCTGCATCAACGTGACTACTTCGCCCGCGAGAACTCGGTTGGTAGTCATCATAGTCAGGCACTTCATTTTCACTGATTTTCTCTAGTATCACCATTTTCGCAGTCTCGGCACTTCGATCAGTGTGTTGTGCAATGAACTCCAGCATCTCTAGGTGCTCATTCAGCTCACTTTCGGACGAAAGGTCAGAGATTCTTTCTGAAATCTCATCAAACTCATAGTCAATCGCGGAATTGATCGCGTCCTCGATGGGGCCGAGATCAATAGCTTCATCAAGGTACTCGTTTATGGCGTCATTCACTGCGACCAACTCGTCCATCGGGACGCCAGCTTCGATCGCCTTCACCAGAGCGACCTCAACTGACGTGAGCAGGACCGCCTTGCCCTCCACATCATCATCGACAAAGTTGGAAACCCTCCAATGAAGTTCCGGTAGGTCTCTGGAATCACGTGACGCTTCGATCCCAAGAACCTCGCTGTTCACAACTGAGATCGCGGCATCGAGAAAGCTACGGTCGTCAGATTGCTCAAACAGGTCGAACAGAAGGGATCCGCGCTCAGAGATAGAAAGGTCAACTAGTTCGCGGAACCAATAATTGTACTGTTTCGACTTTACCTTTGCGAAGTTGGGAATTTGGTCCAGTTTGTTTGCAAATTGGAAGAATGCCAGCGCCAGCGTTTTCAGTTTATCAGGATCGGTCTGGAACCTATGCTTCAAGTGAATCCATAGGTTCTGTGCCCATTCAGCTCGAACACAAAAAGTCGGCAGCAGGCCCAGAAAATCTGCATCAGATAAATGCTCTTTGAGAAAGTCGCGGACTGATGGGTTCACAAACCGGACCTGCTGATCCGATATTGCAACAAAACCAGACTCGAGTGATTTAAGAGCTTCTTCGAAGTCCTCTGGCTTTGACGGCTGTGAATAGTGTTCGCATATCTTATTGTGTATCGCGTTGTAGTTTTCCCGCAGAACCTCAATGGACTGGCCATACTGATTGCCGAAGTAGAGAGCCACAAGCAGGTTCTGGCAGCGTATACTGAGACTGCGGTATGCCTTTGCCCAGATCGGAGCAGGATTTTCTAGGGTCTTGAAAGCAAATGTCGGATAGGCGGATGCTTCCAAGCCCTCAGGACACTCTGCGGCAGCATGAGCGATTCGGCGCGGATTATAGTTTCGGTGGTCGACGATCTTCTTCAGCCAGTCACCTTGAAGCAAAGCTTCTATGTGTTCGCCACTCAAATCTGATGCGGCAAGATGGTTGAACAATATGCGCGCTTTGATTGCGCGAGTATATTGACCGACATCCAGCAGAAATTTTGAAAGCTGGAAGCGGCCCTCATCCATATGATCTGAAAGCCGTCGTGCTTCCTCAAAAATGTGTGCGCGCGTGGTAAGAATGAAACGAGAGTTTTTGGAAGCTCTAACGCGTTTCACAAATCTCGCAAGTTGCCCATCCCGTTGAACAAGTGCTTGGCGATCAAGCTCAATCTGTCCAAGGAAGTCATCAAAGAAGAAGATGGTTCGCTTTTCCTCATCAAGTTTGGCAAAGCCATCGTCGAGAGATCTTATCGCGCAAAACTGCCAATCGTCATTGAGATAGTGATATGTGAGCATTTTGGCCAACGTGGTCTTTCCCACCCCTGGCGGGCCAGACACAACGAGGACACGATGTCGTTCGAGCGTTTCAAACGCGGCGTCAAAACTTGGGTTACGAACATAGACTCGCAACTCGTCCAAGATTTCAGCTTTGGTCGCTGCTGTGTGGGCCTCAAGACCTGACTGCAGCACCTTCTCCAAAACTGCCGTACTGGTCATCCAGAGTTTCAGATGTGCCTTTTCGATGTCGGGGTGACGCTTCAGCGCGGCCTCGATGTCTTCCGCACTCCAAATGTCTTCCGAATGTTTGAGGCGATCACCTAACACATCTGCCAGTTCGTCGCTGCGTGCAGGTGTCAACGATTGAGACGTCAAGAAAATGTAACGACTTGGTTTCAGAAGATCGATCTTCGGCACTTCCTTTTTCAAAGCCGACTTCAACTGAGAAAACGTTGAATTCAGATAATGCTTGCACTGAAGAATGGTCGACTTAGGACCCTTGGAATGCCTGCCATCAATACCGCCATCAGCTCCCGCGCCAAACGCAGAAAATCGCTGACCGGTTTCAGCTTGCAGGATATCACGACACAGATCTTCAAAATCCGGAGGTGACAGATTTCCAAGCCTTTTCATGTCACAATCCCACCAACTATTCCGTTAATAAGCCTACACTGCCAGACCTGCAATTGGATGAGAAAGTCAGCATAGTCCACACGAAGGGGGGACCACTCCCGATCCACATTACGACCTCCCGCGAATGTCTGCTTAACTAACAAATCAAGTGAAACGATACCAGTGCAGCGAACGACCGCTCTCTGCCCGTCATCCCCGAGCAGCCTCTTCCATGAACCGTTCCACCCTTTCAGTTCCGGCCTGATAATCACCCAAACTGGCCTGATCACCTGACTGTGCATTTTGACTGCCGGACGCCAATTCCTCAATCTCATCGCGCCGTTTCCCACCACCTTCAAAGGCATCATCTACAGCCCCTCTTGGCACTTCCAACGCCCCGATCTTCGCCTCCAGCGCCTTGATCTGCCCTTGCAGTCCACGCATCTGGTCTCCCGCAGATGGATATGGCAGATCGCCGGTCTGCTTGTCGAAAATCTGCTTAAAGAACTGATCCTCATAGTATTTGATCCGCTTGGCGCGGACGGGCATCTGCGCGTCGACCACCAGAACGATGTCATCAAGATCCATGCGCCGCGCCTCATCCTCGGGCAGCAACGCGGTTTCTTCGGTCCGTTCAGACATGCTGCGCCCGGCGAAAGGGTTGCGACCGACCGAGCGCGAACGGGTCACAACGCGCTTGGTTGTTTTACCTACGGCTTTGCTGAGCTCTTCGATGGTCTTTTCATCTGATGGAGTCAGATAGAGCTTGATGCCCGCGTTGCCCTGCAGGGCACGCCGGGCATTTTCACCGTAGATCTCGTCCAAAGCCGGGATCGTCTGTGTGACGATCGCGAGGTTGGCGCGGTAGGACCGCAGGGTTTCGATGCTGTCGAGAACGATCGGCATTTTTCCGAGGCGGTTAAACTCATCGAGCATGATCATCACCGGCCAAGGTTCGTCCTTGCCGGGTTCGTGGTCCTGCAGCGATGCCAGCAAGTCCGAGAAGAACAAGCGGATCAACGGCGCGAGGGGTTTCACCATAAGCGGTTCGACCACGAGATAAACCGAAAACGGCGATTTTCGGATGTCGCGGAAATCGAAGTCTGACGTTGCGGTCGCACGGTCGATGGCGGGGTTTGACCACTGCTTCAGGCCGGACGTCATCAAGAGCGACAGATAAGAGGTGAGCGTGTCGTTGTTGGTCGAGGCCATGCGCATGAAGATCAGCTTGGCAGCTGGATTAACGACTTCGTCGGCGCGGCGGCGATACTCTTTCTGTTTGTCACCGCCTGATGCTGTGATGCGGTAGATCTCACCCAAGGTAGGCCGCTTTCGCTCGAACGCCAAAAGCCCTGCCGCCACAAACAGATCGATACCGCCATCGAGGAGCCCTTGGACGCGGTCGCTATCTGCTTGCAGGAACAGCGAAGCCAGAAGTTGCAGCTCCATCTGCTGGCGGTCGACGTTTTCCAGCGCCGATATGCGCAGCAAGGGATTGTACCGGTGCGAGCGGCCATCTTTCCAATCTGTTGGCGCGAACCGGAACACCTTGTCACCTTGCGCTACCCTGTGGCGCGCTGTTGCCTCGAAATTTTCGCCTTTTACGTCGAGCACCACCGCACTGCCCTGATAGGTCAGAAGGTTCGGGATGACGAACCCCGTCGTTTTGCCGCGTCCGGTCGGGGCGACGATCAGGGCATGGGGGAACACCTTAGACATAACGAAGGGTTTGCGACTTTTGGGCTTGCCCATTTTGCCGAGGACGAAGCCGTGGCCGGGCTTTCCGAAAAAGCCGTTCCGCTTCATCTCGGACATATGCTGCCAGTGGGTTTCACCGAACTTGGTCAGTGCTTCGTTCATCAGCACAGCGCTGAGCAAGACACCGGCACCGGTACTGATCCCGACGATCAAGTGAACGATCTGCATATCGCCCGGATGGGTCGATCGAAGAACTCCATAACTGCGCGCCAGCATCAAGAAATCGATATCCGCCCCGACCCCGAACCAGCGGAATGTCAGAAAGGCCGACGCCAGAACATACCCCAGCATCGCGCCGAGAAGAGCAAAGCTCATGACGCCAAGTGCGATCCGCGCCTTACCCATGCGTCACGCCCTTTTCGCCGTCGGCATCGACATGCCGCTCGCGTTGGAGATCTATTTCCTCATTGGCGATCTCGTCGAGGACATGCTCCATCGCCACGCTGTTCGCCAAAGCGGCATCGCTCTGCAGATAGGCCTTGGCCGCATAGAGACGGTCCAGACGGTCTTCGATATGTTCCTCCAGCGTGGTCTCATCGCCAATCGCCAAGTCCGGTGTGTTTTCTTCACCGACCAGTTCCTCCAGCTCGGAGCGCAAGGTCTCGCGTTCCAGATCGCTACGGAATGGATCTGCGGTCGGATCATCTCTCAAACGGCTCAGGATGTCAGAGGTGGTCGGCGGCAACCGGTCGATTATGGCTTCTTGCCGGTCAGACTCCACCGAACCACTGTCCTTGAGAACCTCAGCATCGGCCAAGACACGGCCCAGCTCACTGTGCACCTCGTCGAGACGGTCGATCGCCTTCTCCAGCTGATCGGCGCGTGACAGGTCAAAGCCTTCCTTCTCGGCAATCGCCTTCAAATCCTGGCCAAGCCATTGCCGCTCCAGTGCGGCATTGCCCGCGCCTATTTCGACGCGACGCGCAACATCCTGCGCGTCAATGCCTGTGCCTTTCAAAGCCTGCTGAAGACGTTCAGAAAGAGCTGGATCCTGCAATGCAACTTGGGCGTCGGCCTGAATGTTCGCGGCCGAATAGATCCCACTCTTGGACGCATCCTCAAGCAAGGTATGGGACTGCGTTCCCATTGGGCTGAGATGCGACAAAGAGCGATAGATGTCGTTCAGCTCATGCTCCAGCGCGGCACGCCGCTCCACCGGGGCGTCCGCCACAATGCGTTCGGCTTGGTTGATCTTGTCGTGAAAGGCATCCACGACCTCATCAAACGAATGCTGTTCTTCGGCCATGCCATATACCTTTCCATCTGCTTCAATCGGTTTGCCCTGCGCCAATAACGTCGCGGCCTTCTCCAAGGCTGCTGCAATGTCATGCTGGTTCTCGCGCGAGGCCTCGGCGGCCAGGCCGCGATAAAGCCGCGCGTTCTGCGCCACGTCAGCCAAGGCACGGTCAAGCTCCGGCCCCACGCGCTCACGTTCGGTCAGCTTCTGGCCCTTGGCTTCCGCGCGACGCTGGTCTGCATCGCTTGGCCTCTTCGTCGTGATCCCACGTTCGAGCTTTCGGGTCGCCTCAAGCCGCAACCCATAGCGGTCCGACACCTCAACCATTGCCTCGCGAAAACTGTCGTAGTTGAAATGGTGCCCTTCTTTCAGAAAAAAGAATTCACCGTCCTTGCTGCGCCGGTTCAGGACGATATGAGCGTGTGGATGGTCCCGGTCCTCATGCACGGCGGCGATGTAGTCAAATTGGCTGCCTTCACCTTGAAAGAAACGCTCGCAGATCTCGCGCGTGATCTCGGCGACATCCTCGCCGCGCGTGCCAATCGGGAAGGCCATCAAGAGGTGCGAGGTATGTCCCAGTTTGGGATGGAACCCCTCATTCCACCGTGCGGAAAACCGGCGCGTAACCTGCTCGATCTCCTTGCCTGATAGCACGCTTTGGCCGTCATAGGTGCCACGGCTATCGATGATAAAGCTCGACTTGGTGGTCAGGTATTCCAGCTGGTTGCGCAGCTGCGTTTTGTTGTGTGTGCCGCCGTCGCGAATGGCTTTGAAGATCGCGGGTGAATGGCCCATGGCCGCGCGCGCCATCTGCTTTGCACGGGCGCGTGGAACGCTGCCGCGAATGCGGCTCCAGTCACGATCGAAGAAGGCCTGCTGCGCGGCGGCAACGGCGCTATTCCGGGCCATCGGCAAAGCCTCCCAGAACGCGGGCAACCTCGCCAGACAGCGCGCTTCGGCGGCGCTGCGCCATGTCTTGGACCTGGTCCGCGATGTCGAAGATCAGCCCGGCCAAAGCGCGCACCTGACCATGGGCAGAATTGCCATAAGGCGGCGTCTTGCCCTGGCGCTTTGCCTCGTTCAGGCGCTGCGCGATCTGGTTGATGTTGTTGCCGGTGCGATTGAGCGAGGCCGAGAGCCCCTGCATCTGATTGGCCAGTTCATCGTCGGGAACAAAGAGATCGTTTGAGGCATGGATCAGCCGCCTCAGCCCCTCGGCGCGGTTGGTGATATCATGCCGCGTCAGCACCGCATCAAAGCTCGCAAGCTCCTTTGGCGTGAGCCGGACATTCACCAGTTCAGAGCGCACGCGCGCATCAAGCTTGCGGCTTTGATCGGCCTTCAATGTGTAGAAGATGCTGCGGGTCGTTACCCCGAATTCACGGGCCAGATCCTCGATCGGCACCCCTTCGGCACGCTTGCGCACGATGGCAAAACGTTGATTTTGCGTCAGTCGCTTGTGCCGTGGTGCGCGCGGTCGGCCCATGTGAAGTAATCACCCCTATTTCTTGCCAGCATCATACAGGCAGCCCTGTTATGGCATTTCGCCATAATTGATTCAATATTATAATATTGCATCAACTGCCTGTATTCCGTTTGGAGCAGCCATAGGCTGCGACCGCCGGGCAAAGCCCGGCCCTATGCGCAAGGCATGGCACCACTAATCGTGGTTCCACGCCTCAGCATCGCCAAGCAATTGCAGCGCTATTGCGCGGGCCGCGCCTTCGGCGCTGGCATAGGTTTGATGATCGGGCAGCTCGTGTAGATCAAAGGGCTGTTGCGGGTCGTCCGGGGTCTCAACTCGGACATAAATCGCCCAGCCATCGATCAGCACCAGATCGTCACAATACTCCTGCCCGCCATCGGGCAGATTGCAAAACCCATGAAGATGCACGCTGGAGCGGCCCTCACGGGCCGCCTGCCTGATGTCAGAATACTTCATGGCAAACCTCGGCGTTTTCCCCGATGAAAAATTCGTCAGGCTTGCCGTTCAGGCGGGTGCCATCCCAACTGGTCAAACCGATAGCCGACCCGTTTCGCGTGAAAGTGATGAGGTATTGCCCGAGGTCATCACGCGTCACCACATACCCGCTGTTGACCCAATGAACGCGGTTGCCCGCGTCCACTGCTGCCTTGATGCCTGCCAAGGTCATCGCAACGCTTCCTCAAGAATTGCGAGAGCCCCAAGGCAATCGTCGATATAGGGCTGCTCCTCGCCCTCCAGATCGTTCAGCTCCAGCCGGTTCAACACCGCGTAAAGCGTTGCGCGGGCCTCACGGGCGGCACTTCGCAAGCTGACAGTGTCTTCCAGACGTGCTGTCGAATAATCATCGCTGTGATAGTCCGGGATCATGCTGCCACCTCCTTGCTCTGACCTGCTGCTTGCAAAACAAAATCGGCTGCCTTCTGGGCCTCAGACGCTGCCCGAAAAATCGCCTTTTTGTCCTCTTTGAGCGCTTTCAACCAACCTTCAACATAAGCGGCGCTTTGGTCGAACTCCGGCGCGACGCCAATCTGAGCCCCAAGGAAACAAGCACCGATTTCCGCCACCAGCTCTTCAAAGGCATAGGCTTCGCGGTTCGCAAATTTCTTGATCCGCTCCAACCGCTTTTCGCTGCCAGTCCAATGGATCACCTCATGGGCCAAAGTCCCATAGTAGCCTGCCGCATCGTGAAACGTGGCGATCGGCGGCATATGGATGTGATCTTTGGCGGGGCTGTAATAGGCGCGCGGGTCGTCGCTGGTGAGGATCTCCGCCCCTGTCCGGCCAAAAAACGCCTCAAGCTCAGGATCTTCGGCCGTCCCAAGGTCGCGCGGGGCCTCGGGCCGGATGTAGTAATCCTCCGGTAAACCTTCGATCTGATCCGCGTTGAACACGCGATAGGCGCGCGCATAGGGCAGCTCTTCCTCGATGCCCAACTCGTTCTCTCGTGTGAACGTCCCGTACTTCACCACTGTCGACGACGTTTCGCCTTTGCGGACCTGACCGCCCAGCTCTTGGGCCTGTTTATAAGTCATCCAGCGGCTGGACACATGGCCATGCTTGGCCGCCATGATCCAGAGCATCAGGACGTTAATTCCGCGATACTCCTCCCCGTTGTGGCGGGTCGGCAGGGCAATGCCGGACGCGCTCCCAGTCCAAGGCTTGCGCCATGGCGGAGTGCCTGCCTCAATCTCTGCAATAATGGTTTCGGTGACATGGGCATAAACATCAAACTTCGGTGCCATTTGTGGCCTCCTTGATCAAAGTGACGCGGGTGAGGCTTTGCGCCCCCTTCCGCCGATGGGCTGCGCCTCGGCCACCTGATCTGACCGAATACGCATGTATTCGGCGGAACAGAGTGGGAGAGGGCAAAGCCCGACCCACGGCCCTGAACGGGGCTGTCAATCGGCCACATTTGCGAAGAAAATGTCTGCGCCAAAATCAGACGCCAATTTGTCGCGCGAGGAATGGCTCGCCTGCGAGACAGGGGAAATTGGTGGCTGATTTTGGGGATGGACTAAGGTTGACCGCCCCGGTCAGGGATGTTGGGCGGACCAAACAAATAGAATGATGCCTGGATCGGGGTGAGCAGGCCAACGGCCCGTTGAACCCCGGTGCAGTCAATTGGGAAATATTGCCCGCGCGCTTGAGCGTGGGTTCATTATCATCTTACGCCAACAGTTACAGTCCGATTTTTCTGGACAATACGGCGGAGAGTAGTAAGCGGTGCGCCCGTTATACTTGCAGATATGAGGTTTCCGGAACTGGCCTACGAACATGCTAACGCCAGCCAATTTTCATACGTCATAACTAGGAGAATTCAGCGTACTCACGGAAAAGAGAAAGCTCACTTGTATCCGGAACTGGGTCGAGATCTCCCGGACTGCTAACAACGATCTTGGAAACATCTAGGGCAGCAAGTAGATCGGGACTGCTAGTCCAGTCATTGTTCCACAGCTGAACACTTTTACCGTTGACTATCTCGCAAATCGGCTCGGTGCTTGCAAAGGCGAGCTCAACACCTTTCGCCTTTGTGACCCGCTGTAGCCAAACCTCGAGGTGACCGTTGTGCGGTATCCTCTTCATCTTCTCAGCGACCCTTCCCCACATCTCCGGGCGATCCGGTTCTGGCGCAAGCGAAATCAACTTGGCAAGAATGCCCGATATGGCAGGAAAAGCGCCGGGCGAAACCACAGCGATATCACAAGAAATCGCCACCTGAACGCCCAAATCTTCGGGGGGCTCAGTGATCTTCGATATCTTTTGGAACGCAGCATCCGCTAGCCGCTTGATTGCGCCAGTGTTGGGATACAAACGAGCAAACGCGTGTAGTCGCAATAGCTGCTTTTGAACGGTCTTAGCTTGCGTGATATCCATGTCTTCGAGTTGCACACCTGCCAGCTTTTCTGGCTTAATAGCGCCTTCAATGATATTGCTGTTCACCGAAGTCTTTGCCGCGCCGAGCTGCATTCCAACCTTCCTGAGACAGTCGCTAATCACTCTGACGATCTCGAACGCCCGCTGATCATTCACTGTGAAGATGCTGTAATCGTCACGATACCGAAGGATATGAAAATCCTTTTCTCCTTCAATCTTATCAGTGATCAGGTGATCGACGTACGCCAAAACCAACTCAGCGACGATATCCATAAGAACGGAGCCCTGGGTGATTCCATTCGTCTGACCATATCGGCTATTGCGAATGTGGAAATCGATCTGGTTTCCAAGCAGGTTCTTGTCAGTCTGGGCTGCCTTGGCGGCCTCGTATCCGTGCAGAGCCCATGCAATGCTGTGCGTATAGAGTGACCCGTAGCAATTAGACACATCCGTTTTCAATAGGTGTGTGTAGTCCATTGATAGCTCTAGCGAGCGCTGTTCGTATCGCAGCCACCAATTTCGAACTTGGACAGCATCATGTTTGTCTTCCCCATTTGACGCCATGGGAAAGCTGGTGCATTCTACTATACCTGAGTGAAGCTCCTCGAACCGTTCTTGAAGCAGCTTCCAGTTTGCCTCTTCGCAAAAAATCCCAACCAATGTCATGTAAATTGCTGGGTGTATAAGCTCGAACGGTCGCCAAGCAAAGCGACCATCTTTGGTGCTCAGAAGTTCATAATTGACACCAGATATGTCAACGGCACGGTTGGGCTTTGGCTTTTGGAAGGCAAGGTAGGTATCACTGCCCAATACCGCTGCCGTATCCTTTAAGATAGCTTCAAAGCTGATGTACGGGGGGAAGTCTGACCGGAAATAGCATTCTGGCTTTTCCAGATAAGTCCTTGCCGCAGAAAATTCCAAGTCAATTATTCGCGTCAAAATAATACTCCGAAACTCTGTATTGAGAGCCTTTTGGCTATACCTGATCTAGGCGCAGATGGTGGCCGCTTTAGTGGGGAGAAGCCAAGGTCGCTAACTGCGTATAACACATATTTTTTTGCGATGTGTGCCGATCGTCCGCTTTGTGCCCGTCGTGTCGGCGCCAAGCGATCCTGCGCCTTGCACCACGGTCTGCAAAGAGCTGACAGCGGTCATCTGCTGCGCTTCGTTCGAAGGTCCGCTAAGGGCCGTTTCCACCCAAAATTCACCTATGTTAGTCTCGCAGAACTAGTGCGGCGTTGCTCGGGTCATACACATAGCGCGAAATCGTGCCGTCCTTGATCCGCTCAACCGCTTCCTCGATGGCGAACAAAGGCACTAAGAACCATTCCCTTGGTTTCATCGGGCGACCAAGTCGATCGGGAATCTCGATATCCAATTGGGCTGGCGCGAAAATCCGGTGCAGAAGTGTTTCCAACTTGCTGCGATTGATATTGTAGAGATCGTAGGTTGCTACAACATCAACCTTGGCCATCAAGAAGGTTGTCTGAAGCTGCGCGCCCGCAATGCGCTTCTCAACGTCATTGCTCGTCACGCCAATCTTGTGAACAAGCTCTCGGTTTGCGGCGACCAATGGATGATCTGAACGGCTTCGTAACACATAGATGGTTCCGCTCGCTTCATCACCTTCAGCGGTTTCGTCGGCAAACAGCGGGCCAGCATTCGGCTCTGTGATCCTGCGCCCGGCATCCCCATCAGCATTGAGTGCACGCTGAAGCGACCGCATGAGCATCTTGCTTTGTGTGCCGTTGTCGAACACCACCCGCAGGCGTGCATCTGTTCGGCCGTGGTCTGTAAGCTCTATGTCGCCCATTTCCGCGACGTAGGCTTTTTGCCCTCCGACGATAAAGAAACGGCCTGGTTCAATCTCAGCCTTAAGCTCAAACTTACGCGTTTCCCGTAAGCCAGAATCCAGTTCCTTCTGAATCTGCTCGAAGAGCGGTTTAAAGGTGTCGAATTCTTCACACTTTTCACGCCCTGCAACCTCCTCGGCAGCTTTTTTCTCCGACGTGGAGCGAACGTGTTTCAGTTCCGAAATGGATGGCGCTTCTACGGCGATGCCAAGCTCTGCCAGCAATGCATCGTCATCAAGATCTTCGAGGGCAGTATCTTCGACCGGGTTTTCAGCAGCAAGAAGACCTTGATGGTCCATGTCTGAAATCAGATCTCTTCCCTCGCCAAGTTCACGCAGCCGTTCAAGCCGGGTCGCAAAGAGGCGTTCAAAGATATCCTTGTCGTCGCCATGGCCAGGGACGCGCCCATTCTTGTCTACAAACCTCTGGATTTCTTCAAAGCCCGCAATAATACGTTCCTCTCGCGGGGTACGTGCGGCAATCTTCTTGGTCTCGATTTCAACACCAAGTTCCGCGAGCAGCGCATCATCCTCGTCGGTGAACCCCTTAGACATTTGCTGCCTCCTGCTTCATGCGCGCAAGGAAGGCGACGCCTTCAGCCATTTTCTTTTCCCAGGCATCCGCAGAGGTGATCGATGGCAACCGTCCACGCTCCTGCTTGAACTTGACTGCACGTTTGGCCAAGTCTCGGGCCTCATCTGGCGAAAGCTTTACCTTTTTCGCCGAAATGACGGCCTGAACCTGTTTGAGGCTATCTTCGCTCATGGTTTTCGCAAGGATCGAATAGGCCTCGCCGAACGGATTGATGCGATCGATCAAATCGATATCCAACTCACGTACATCCATCGCAAATTTTCGCACACCATCAATCAAGGCTGTATTGCCGCCAGTTTCATCCGCTTCTGCATCTGACAGTGCGATTTCTTTCGCTTTCTGGGTGAGGTTCAGAGCCGCGATTGCATGCTGGCGTACGGCTTCTTGGTCTTCCGCATTAAGTTCTGGAAACTTGGTGCCGACAATCTTGCCCATTCGCACTTGCGTTAGCTCCTCTGGGACCATCTCGTCGTCAAAGAGCCCGCGTTCAATCGTCGTTTTGTCCTGAACAAATGCGGTTATGACTTCGTTCAGGTCCTCATCACAGATACGTCGCGCGAATTCGCTTTTGGGTTCAGCAAGGCCTTTGATTTCCATCTGGATTTGCCCTGTGGCCGCATCAAATCCGACGTTCTCTTTATTGGGATCATAGCCGCCTTCACCGTAGTCGAAACCTTCGACAGGTCCGCTCGTGTGTGTCTTGGGCGTAAAGTTGAAACGCGGCGCAAGAACCTGCTCCATCAGCAAACTTGCCGCTATGGCTTTGAGCGTATCGTTTACGGCCTCGGTCACGGCCTCTTCACCCGCATCGGGTTCCGCGATCAGGTTGGTGAAGCGCGCCTTCATTTTACCTTCGGCATCACGGGTCGCGCGGCCGATGATTTGCACGATCTCGGTCAAGCTCGCACGATAGCCAACGGTCAAGGCATGCTCACACCAGATCCAGTCGAACCCTTCTTTCGCCATCCCGAGCGCGATGATGATGTCAACGTGATCGCGGTTGTTTTTTTGCGCGGGGTCTTTCAAGGCGCTCGCAACCTTGTCACGCTTCGCCGCCTCATCATCCACCAAATCAGCGATGCGCAACACGCGGCCTTCGGGCGTTTCGACCAACTGGAAACCGGTATCAGGATCAAGCCCCTTCCACTCACCCAAGCTGTCGATGATATGCTCGACCTCTTTGTGCTTGTCTTTGGTGCTTTCGCGCGAATTCACATTCGGGATGTGGACGATGGTTTTCTCGGCGGGGTCCAGAACCTCCAGAATGCTGTCAGCATAGGACCCTGTGTAGAAGAAATAGCCGATATCGAGCGTCTTCAGATGCTCATAGCCATTGAGCTGCTCGTAATAGGTGTAGGTGACCGTTTCAAACCGGGCTTCATCCTCGGGCGACAAGACGGCTTCGGCGTCGCCCCGGAAATACGACCCTGTCATCGCAACCAGATGAACCTTGTCGCGGGCAATGAACGTGCCCAGATGCGCGCCGAGCTTGTTGTCGGGATTGGCCGAGACGTGGTGGAATTCATCCACTGCAATCACCCGATCGTCAAAGGCCTCGATCCCGAATTTATCGACGGCAAAACGGAACGTCGCGTGGGTGCAGACCAGCACCTGACCATCACTCTCAAGGAACCGTCCAACCGCCCCCACCTTACCGTCATCCTCGCCAGGTGCGTTGCACAGGTTCCATTGCGGCTTCACTTGCCAATCTGCCCAAAAGCCGAACTTGCTCAGCGGCTCGTCGTTAAAACTCGACCCGATGGACTTTTCAGGCACGACCACGATGGCCTGTTTCAAACTCTGATTGTGTAACTTGTCGAGCGCAATGAACATCAGCGCCCGCGATTTCCCCGAAGCGGGCGGCGACTTGATTAGCAGATACTGCTCACCCCGCATCTCATAGGCGCGCTCTTGCATCTTTCGCATGCCCAGCTCGTTCGAGGTAGTGGAAGAGCGGTTCTGCGCGTACGTGACGGAAACGGAGGGAACAGATTTTGAATTTGACACTAGACGGCCCAACCTTCTTTAAAACAACGATATTTCTCTAAATTCTCTAAGAACAGCCTGTTCTGCTCTTCCTCATCAGAGGTCGAGTCGACTGGTTCGATGCTGTACTGAGACATAAATTTTTCAAGCTCAGACTTATTCTCAAAAACTGGGATGTCGATTGAACCTGACCCAACCGGGTTGTTTATGCCCTTAGAGTGATCAGTCATACGCTCTCGAGTGAGAAATCTTTGATAGGCATATTCGATACTGTCAGCGACATAGTAGTAGATCCGGCCCTTTCCGATGGCGCTCCAGTCCGGCGAGACGGCGATCTTTTTGCCACCATCGAATAACACTAAATGGATTTTTTGAAGTAGCGTTGAGCCGTGAAAAACACCAAGACAAAATGCAGCGTTCCCGTGATCATAGTGACGGCCTATTTCACCACGCGTCCACTCCTGCTGGAACGACAATGAGACATCGCTCTCGACTTCGCGAATACTGAACTGGGGATCTGCCACGTAGTGCTCTACATTTTCAGTTTTTTTCCAACCATCGAAATCGAGCAAATACTGTCGCACCTGTTCTTCCGGCGCTAGGTTTTGCGATCGATTGTGAGTAACTTCCAATGCTGCGATGGTTATCGCTAGACAGCCGAAGATGAGCCAAGCCCAATGCGTGAAGGGGTTTTCCAAACTCACAAATGGGGCGACGCACGCAAAGGCCAACAAAGCCAATGCCTTTGCTACAGAGATATGTTTCAACACAAAGCTCACACCGCCGCCTTCGTCGTCATCTTGGTGTAGAGCTCAAACAGCTTTTCCAGCCGTTCGGTGTCGTTGCGGAAGCGGCGGCCTATGTAAATACGTTCCAGCACCTCGTCGTTGCGATCGTGGGCGGCGCGGAGGTTTTCGGGCATGGCGTCGGGTTTGTAGAGATCGGCGATGGTGGCAGGGAAATGCGCCTCGCGGGCCAGCAGGATGTCCTCGGCGCAGCGGGTGAGGTCCGCTTTGTTTTTCTCGGTCAGTTTAGGGACTGGGAAGCTGTTATAGCAAACTCCCGCCGAATATCTGAAGTCTGACTTCATCCTACCGGCTGTCAAACCAGTCCATGCGATGTGCATCCGAGAGCTAATAACAGCAAAAGTGTACAGCGGAGCATCGTAAATCGCCTGCGCCGCATCGGAGATTATTGTCGAACTATCGAGAAGGCCAGCAGGAAGATACTCACGTCGTTCAGAGGAGACCCGGGGTATTATGATGGCATCTTTTTCGCCAACAATTGTTCTCTCAAAACGGTGCGGAGTCGCAACTCCAAGCTTTCCTCGCTCACTTCCATTTTCCCTGTATTCAACAATCCGATCTAAGCGCTCGCGAATAACCGTGTTTTCGTAGGCAATGTCTGCCAGTTGGTCAGGTATCCAGAGACAGAACCGTTCAAGTCCGTTGATGAATTCTTTCGAACCCAATATTTTCCGAACAATCTGTGACACTTCGGGGTCATCAGCTATCAAACGCTCTTTCTCGTCTGACGTAAGCATTAAGTTCGCTTTGTCGCGCGGAATGTTCCCAGCAACGATCGCCGGAAGATCTGAGATCGAGGTAGAGTGCTTTTGAACAATAACATTCGGTCCATCGACAAGATAAGCATTTATGTTGTCTGCCTGCTTTTCGATGCTTCCATCAAAAATGGACTTTTTCCCGCTCATGCAATTCCGAACACCAACAATTACGCAGATTACATTAGCATTATTGCTGGCACTGTTGCGCCAATAGAAGCTTTTGTGCGCAAAAAACAGCTCTTGGCCGTTCTCAAAAATTCTGGGCCAAATCAGCGGGACCTGGATGCCTTGGCAAATCGAATTTGTTGTCACAAATGCGAATGCCCCACCCAGCTTTATGTACTCTGACGCCTTCCACATCCAACCAACAACATAGTCGATTGCTTTTGAGTTTCTCTGGCCACTGGCCAGGAGTTTCAGATCGCTTTTTTGTTCAGCCGATTGGTTTTTATCACCTATATACGGTGGGTTACCACAAATATAGGTCTCGCCGCCCTCGTTCTTAAAATCGATCTGGGCCTTTTCTAGCGGGGACATGAACAGGTCTTCGCCGCGCATGTCGACCTTTTGCGAAGTCGGCGGACAGACAGTCAGCCAATCAAGGCGCAAGGCGTTGCCTTGTGTGATCCAGTTCTCTGCATCCAGCGGCAGGAAGGCGGCCAGTGCATCCTTGTGCCCGCGATATGTCACGTCGCACTGGTATTCCGCGATAATCAGCGCAAGGCGGGCAATCTCGGCCGGGAAATCGCGCAGCTCGATCCCACGAAAGTTGGTCAGCGGAATCTCCGTGCGCCGATCGGGTTCGCCGCAATAGGCGTTAATTTTGGCCTCAATCGCGCGCATTTCCTTGTAGGCGATGACAAGGAAGTTGCCCGAGCCACAGGCCGGATCAAAGACGCGGATTTTCGACATGCGCGAGCGCAGTTTGTCGAGCTTGCGTTTGTTGTCCCCCGCCGCCTCAAGCTGTGCGTTCAGATCATCGAGGAAGAGCGGGTTCAGAACCTTTAGGATGTTGGGCACTGAGGTGTAGTGCATCCCCAAAGCGCCTCGTTCTTCATCATCGGCCACGGCCTGGATCATGGAGCCGAAGATATCGGGGTTGATCTTGGTCCAGTCGAGCGAGCCGATGTGCAACAGGTAGCTGCGCGCGATCTTGGAGAATTTGGGGGCCTCGGTGCTGCCTGAAAACAGCCCGCCATTCACATAAGGGAAGGTCTCAGCCCAGCGGGGCAGGTTCGCAGTGGGACGGTCCTCGATCTTGGTGTTCATGGCGCGGAACAGTTCGGAGATCACCTCGTGGGTGTTCGAGCTGTCTTTGTCCGACATTTGCGTGACGGTAGCAGTGAACAGGTCCTCACCATTCAGGATCGAGGTGTCTTCGGCGAAGAACAGAAAGATCAACCGCGCCATGAAGTGGTTCATGTCATGGCGGCGCTCAGCTGTGCCCCAATCGGGATTGGTTTTCAGCAGCTCGACATAGAGGCGGTTGAGGCGGCCGGTCGCCTTGATGTCGAACGAGCTTTCGCGGATTTGCTTGACGGTCGATATGCCTGCGAGCGGCAGGAAGAAGCCGAAGTGATCGGGGAATTCTTTGAAGTCACAGGCGATGGTGTCGCCGTTATTCAGATCCTCGGCCTCAAGCGTCTGTCCGTCGGTGGCGAGGATGAATTTTGCTTTGGCTTTGGTCGTCGCGGGGCTGGATTTGAGCGCCGCCAGCGTTTCAGACACCATGCCCGCCGCGCAGGGCTTCAGGTGGATGTTGTTCGTTTGCAGAACCCCGTCCAGATCGGATTTGTTCGATGTGCCCGAGCGAAGACGTTTGAGCGTGGTTTCTTTGTTGCCGAAGGCGAGCAGAAAAGCATAAGGAAATTCAACCGCATCAAACGGTTGCTCCGCCAGCGCGGAAATGGCTTCTTCTATTTCAACGGCATTCACGACAGGTTGTCCCTACTCGAAATTGTTTTTTCTGTATTGCTAGCAGCTATTTGCGGGATTCGCATCCGCAAATCCTGCATAGCGTCAGGGGGGCGCAGGTATGACCAAGGCGGGAGACCCGCCTTGGCGCTGAGGTCACTCGGTGACCGGATCGTCATCGCGGCGCGGGAAGGCGACCATTTCGACATCGGGGAACATGCTGTGTTTGACGTTGATCGAGTTGATGTTGCCGCTGTCGTCGGTGTTGACGAAGAGGACGCCGCAGCGGTCCCAGAAGTTCTTGCCGTCTTTTTCACCGGATTTGACGTTCAGTTTCAGAGTTTGAGTAGCCATTTTTTGATCCTCACTTTGAGTGTTTCGATGAACATGACCAAAGCTGGTACCAAGGGGCTGTCAGCTAGAAACTTGCTTGGCGAGGAATGCGCTGGCGCAGGGGAATTTTCTTGTTGAAGCGGGGCATGCACCGCGTCTGTCACGGCTGCCCGCTTATGTTCAGAAATCAGAAACACGGCGTTGAGGATCTGCTTTTGGCTAAGGCGATCTGACCTGGTTTCGTTTGAACCAGAATGACGCATCTTGGCACCAAGCAAGCGCGACCAGCTTTAGGTCAACAGGTGCAACCTAGCCTTCAGCGCGCCGTCGATCGAAGAAAGCAACGTCTCAGGGAAACCATCCGGAAGCTGATTGAATGTAGCCTCAACGATCGCGTGCGAAGTCTCCTGCAGCTCTTCGAACAGGCCCTGCACAACAGCGCGGGACAAGCCGGATTTAACTCCTGTCTCCACGATGTGGCGGCCGACTATATTTGCCACTTTGTAGTGGTTTGAGTTTCCGAAATTCATAGCGAGCTTGAAGTATTTCCGCTCGATCTGCCGGGCGTCGACGGTCGGCTGCACCGTCAGCACGTCGTAAAGCGGTGTCATGCGGAAACGGCCGCCGGGTAAGAGGCTGACGCTAAAGTTCTTACCATGTCCGTCTGTCGCGCCCGCCAACCAGAACAGGACATTCGCTTTGAAAAAATCGTACCTGTCTTTGTTGGGATCATCACTTCCCAACAAAAGATCCATGATATCCGAGATCCCTGGACCGCCCTCGTTCTGGTACTTTTGCGTGGGCACAATGGATAGTGCTTGGCAGCAATCCTCCTGTGGCAGACGGATCAAGCGGCCATCAGACGTCCAGCGCCGATCAAAACGCTCAACCACCAAGGCTTTCTTATCGCCAAACTGAGCCATTTCGACATTCGCAGCCCGAAGCCCAAACGCCTCCATCAGTTTGAGGCACAGGTATTCGTTTTCAACACTATCGGACAGGTCCATACCGTTGGGCAGTCTACCAATTTGCGGCTTAATGATGTGCGTGGTTGGCGTCGTGCCGGTTGGCTCAACCCACTGGCCATCTTTACGAAGTAGCGCGGTTTTTTCCTGTGCACCAGCGACAGAAATGCGGAAATCATTCTCTCGGCGGATACCCAGTGGTGCTAGATCGAGGTCGCTCAAAATGGCCCCGATCTGCGCCTCGTCGACAGGTTCTCCAGTCAGCTCGGACATTGGCTGTGGCTCTTGCCCGTCGGGCAGAAACTGAAGCGCACCGATGCAGTCCCGCCCAATTTGTGACAGCAAGCTGAAGGCATCGACGCCTTCGGCCCCGACACGTTCCGCGACCCTTCGGCGGATGACATCACTATCGGGCAACAGGTTGTCAAAGACAGCCATCACAGGTGCGCCGATGTAGCGGTTTTCCTGCAATGGCAACGATAGCGACACTGGCATCCTGTGCTCCCAGTCGAGCCAGTCTCGTGCATAGGCAAAACTGACGCCGCCTGAGGGCTCACGTACCAATTGACCCACGAGCCGCGAGTTCAGAAAGACGTTCAGCGGTGTGTAGCTGCGTTTGCGACCCATGTCAGAAAATGTCCTCTAACCCGTCTGATGTGCCTCTACTGCGTTCGGTCACTGTAATCTCGAGGTCGAGTGCCGCGATCAAATCAAATAGCGTTTCCAGCTTGGTGCCACCGCTGCCGTTTTCGATCTTGGAGATCGTTTCCTGCCAGACACCGCTCATCGAGGCGAGTTCCGTCTGTGTCAGGTTCTTGGCTTTCCGAGCCTGGCGAATTGCGTGGCCCAAGTTTTTTGATGTACGAACGAGTTGCTTCATGGCGGTTCTCCTGCCACCCCATATGGCCTCTGGATCATAAATTGTCAATATGATCCCCAAATCATATGTGCGCAATATGATCTAAGCACCATAAAGCTCGACAGCATTGGTAGCTGTATCCCAGACTTCGCCAATGCACTCACGCCTGCAGTCCCGCAGCGCGAACCTGCTCAGGGGTCACTAGCTTTGACGCTATCAAGTCCTCAATCTGCCGGTTTGTGATGTGGCGGCACAGGGGATGGCGCTCGTGGATCCACTCGGCGAGGCTGGCACGGCCTTTGACTTCGGCCTCTCGCGCCTTCTCGCGGTCGGCCTGCATCTGGACAAGCCCCTTCTCCCACCTGAAAGAACCATCGGGGCGCATCTTGAACCAGTTGTCTGAAAAACAAACCTTGCTGCGCGTGTAGCCCTCGCTTTCCTTGGCATAGGCTTTGACCGCCTGCTGCAAGTCATCGGGCTTTACCCCGGCCTTCACGGCCCCTGAGATCAAGCGCAAACTGGTCCGCCGGTCTCGGATCCTGTCCTCTGGATAGGCCGCCAAGATCTTCTCAGCTTCAAGATCTTCAACCTCCTCCGCCGCCTCGCGCCTGCGCGTAGGTGGTTTATGGATAGTTTTAGGATGGTTTGGGGTCCACCGTGAACCCCGTACCCCGTTCACCGTGGACCCCGTACTGGGTTCAGGCTGGACGGGGTTCACAGTGACCCCCGTCTCAATCTCGGGCTCCGCCGTGGGTTCGAGCGCGGCCACGCGCTCCAGAACGATGCGGTAAATGACGGTGTAGCCGTTCTTGCAGTGTCGCCGCCCGGTCTCGATCAGAATGCCTTCACGCAGAAAGTCGATGATGGTGCGCTTCACCGTGCTCTCACTAAGCTCTGTGTGACGCTGGATGGTCCCCTTCGAGCACCAGATGCCTGAGCCGTCATCGCTCGCCTTGTCGGCCAGGAACATGATGATCTGCTTGCGTGCAGCGCTGCCAAAGCGGCGCTCGGCGCATTCGTTTGCGATGCGCCAACTCATTGGGTCACCTCACCGGTCAGAGGCCAGGAAAAAGCCGACTGAGCATTTGCGATACGGCACTGGACCATGCTAATGTGCAGTGAAAGCTGACAGGCTTTTTCTATTTGGCCCCGGTTCACAGTTGCCGCTGTGACGGGGCCTTTTTCATTTTGAACCGGCGAAATTGGCTTTGAAACTTTCGCTTTTTGTTCACTTTCTGTCAGGGGGCATTTTGCACCCCTAAGTCGTTGTTTTTGAACCCTCTCTTTCTGGATTGCAAATCCGTGTACACCGGTTCGATTCCGGTACTCGCCTCCAATTAAATCAATAACTTAGACACATTCTCGAAACTAAACGTGAATTTCAAACACGGATATTTGAAACAAGAGAGCTGAGCCACCCCTGTGGCTAACATTCTCAATGCGAGCGCATTGACGAAAGATCGAGGCGACTACCTTCTCTTGAGAGGTCAATCAAGAAACCAAGACACAGACTTCTTAAGCAATTTCTCAGCATCGCTGCCGTTGAGCGAGCGTCAGTCTAGTGCCAGGTATGCGGACGCAGCGAGCTTTCGCCGCGTTGTCGCCAATGGCAGCTACCGGCGCATTGCTCCGTCAGTGAATAACACGGACGGTGGACGTTTTAGAGATATCTGGGCTCTCACCATGCAGCCGCTCACCCCCAACAGCCCGTCCTAATCACGTGCCTCAATCTTTACGCCTGGCGCTCGCGCATTTCGGCGACGGTACGTATTCTTAACAAAGCCAATGGTGCGAGAAGAGCACCGAATTCGGAAGCTGCAGCCCCCTGGACCAGACCTGTTGACGGAACGGCTGCGACCGGCGCCGTTGGCAATCAGTTCTGAAAATCATCAAGCGGATAGATCGGACGGCGCACATTGCGATAATCTAGGCCTGCGAAGTTGACGGTGCACAACGCACCGCTATCGCAAACGATAATGCGACCGGCAATCGGGTCGAAGACCGCGCGGAAGTGCTGCATCGACTTGAGCGCAACGACGCGTTTCTGCCCCGGATCGATCCCGAATGTTTCGAATTGGCGCAGGTCGAGCAGCTGGTGCGCGATGCTTACGATAAGTATATCGATCCCTTCGACGCATAGAACGGCAGTGGCTCCAAAGCTGCGTTGCTGCCCGCCGATGATGGGGCCACTGCCAACGTAATGACCTTCGCCGCGCCACCGGACAATACCGGTAAGGTTCAATGGCCCGCCGCCGAACGCGGGGGCCGTCTTGCCGCCTAGGAGCACGGTGACCGAAGCGCCTATGTCCTGGGATTGCAGGGCGGCTGCTACCTCTTCGTCCACCATCGGTCCGAAACAGGCATCGGTGATGCCCGCTGCCAAGAGCGAGGACAGGAGCGCCGTGGAATCCGCATAGGCGCCTGAACCGGGATTGTCGGCATAATCCGCAATGACCAGCGGGCCGCCATCGCCTTTCCAGGATGCTGCAATCCGGGCTGCGTCTTCGACCGTCAAGTATGTGTTGAGTAGGTCCGCGCGACGGTCCCAGATGTCGTCGGCAATCTCTTCGGCTATGTCCTGCGCGCCGGTCAATTCGGTTTCTGCGGTGATCAGGACCGTCGGCCCAACCTCGGCGATGTCGGCATAAGGGAAGGCGCCGTTGATGCTCACGGCATACACCCCTACTCTCTTTTCTGCCGCCCGCGCCATTGCCTGGCGCTCGATCATCGGGCCAAGATCCGTGCGCCCGCCGTTGGCTTCTTCCAGCATTGGACGCTGTGCGCGCAACGTCTTGGGGCGAATGTCACCAATCACCGCCCTATGTAACAACTCGGCGGCGCGGCGGCCTGTCGACCGTATGTCTACATGCGGATAGGTTGTGAAAGAGATGAGGATTTGAGCTAGGTCGCACATCGCTTCGGTGACATTCGCATGCGGGTCCAGGGTGACCGCAATCGGCAGATCGGGTTCGGTCAACGCGCGCAGACGCCGCAGAATTTCACCCTCGCCGTCGTCATGCGAGGCGGTGACCATGGCGCCGTGCAGGATCAGCAGGACCCCGTCCCAGCTTCCGTATTTGGCCGCGTCCAGAAGCGGGCGGCAGAGCGTGTCAAAGGCCTGATCGGTAACGCGCCCGCCCGGGCCAGCCGCTGCGCTGATGACATGGGTCAGCGACCAGCCGTGAAGGCGGGCGATATCCAGAGCGCCGGCGATTTCGGTATTGGCATCGCCGCGTGCCGAAATCGCCGCGTCGCCGTCAAGCAGATAGCGGTTTTGAAAGTCTACGATTTCGGTGGGGCGAATGTTGAATGTGTTGGTCTCGTGTTCGATGTCGGCGGTGAGAATTCGCAGTGCCATGTTTTTTGACCTTCAGAGGGGGTTGTGGCAGGCGACGGCGTGCCCGAAAGCCGTCGACAAGACCGGTGTTTCGCTTCGACAGATCGCCGTCGCACGCGGGCAACGGTCGGCAAAGGCGCAGCCCGGCGGCTGATCGAATGGACTTGGCACCTCGCCCTCCAGCGGCGCGATGATGCGGCGTTGTCTCGGATCGGGCGCAAAGGTGCTATCCATCAACGTGGCGGTATAGGGATGGCGCACAGTCGCATCAGTTTCGGGCAGCGCCTCGACCACCCGGCCCAGATACATCACCAGAATTTCGTCGCAGAAATATCGCACCAAACTCAGATCGTGGCTGATGAACAGATAGGTCAGCCCCAGGTCGTCATGCAGCTTTTCAAGCAGGCTGATGATTTGCGCCTGGACCGACACGTCGAGCGATGCCGTGGGCTCGTCCAGCACCAAAAGCCGAGGCCGCAACGCCAGCGCGCGTGCGATGCCCACACGCTGTTTCTGTCCGCCCGAGATCTGGTGCGGAAAGCTGCTTGCAAGACCGGGCGACAACCCGACCATTGTCAAAAGCTCTGAAACCTCCTGGTCCGCTGTGCCATTGGTGTACCGGCCTTGAACCACGAATGGCTCGATCAGAGCCCGCGTGATGGTATAGCGCGGATCGATTGCCGAATAAGGATCCTGAAACACCATCTGCATGTCGGCGCGCAAGCGGCGCATCGCGGCGGGCGATTTGGCGCGCAGGTCATCGCCGTCAAAGCGCAGCGAGCCCGTGCTGGGCTCGATCAACCGCAGGATCAGCCGCGCCAATGTGGACTTGCCGCAGCCGCTTTCGCCGACAACGCCGATAACGCGTCCCTTGGGCAAGTCAAAGGACACGTCGTTGACTGCATACATCGCTCGAGGCTTGCGAAACGGACCGCCGGAGCTTTTGAATTGTTTGGACAGGTTGCGTACCTCAAGCAGGTTGGTCATGGCGCCGCCCCGGGAAAATGACAGGCAACGGCGCCGTCGACTCTTGGCAATAACGATGGGCTGGTCTTCGTGCAGATATCTTCGGCCCGGATACATCGGGGATGAAACGGGCACCCTTTGGGATAGTTCATCACGGTCGGCACGGTGCCGGGAATTCCGACCAAGTGTTCATCCTCGCTCAGCCCCTTGGGAATGCAGCCGATCAATGCTTGGGTGTAGGGGTGCTGAGGTTCGGCAAAGATCGCCTCGACCGGCCCTTGCTCGATGGCGCGCCCGGCATACATGACAACGACTCTGTCGCACGTCTGAGCAACGACGCTCATATCATGGGTGATCAGCACCAGCGACAGGGCGCGCTCTTTCACCAGATCATCGAGCAGGCGGATGATCTGGGCTTGAACAGTCACGTCCAGCGCCGTGGTTGGTTCATCGGCCACCAAAAGGTCGGGATCGGCTGCAAGCGCCCCGGCGATGACAATGCGCTGTTTCATACCGCCGGACATCTGGTGCGGATAGCGGTCGCAGATCAGTGCGGGCTCGGGAATGCGCAGCGTTCCGAGAATTTCGATGGTGCGCGCGCGCGCTTGCTGTCCTGTAATGCCGAGATGCAGTCGCGCAACGGCATCGACCTGCGGTCCGATCTTTTGCAACGGGTCGAGCGAGGTCATCGGGTTCTGCGTGATCAACCCCAACCGACCTCCGCGAAGTTTGCGATAGGCGGCCTCGGGTAGTTTGGTCAACTCCTGCCCGTCAAAGATGATCGAGCCGGCAGTGATCCGGCCACCAGAGAGCGGCAACAGCCCCATGACGCTCATGGCCGTCAGGGATTTGCCAGACCCGCTTTCGCCGACGATGCCTAGCGTTTCGCCCTTCTCCAGCGCAAAGCTGACCCCGCAGAGCGGAGCAATTTGGCCGAAGGCAACCTCGAGATCGCGGACCTCCAGCATGGTCATGAGTCCCGGATTCGGTCGCGGATATCCAACGCCCGGATCAATTCGTCTCCGAACAGGTTCACGGCGATGACCGTCACGGCGACAACGACTCCGGGGAAAATTATGACCCATGGGGAAAGGAACAATTTCGCCGTCCCGGATGACATCATCGCGCCCCAGCTAGGCGTGGGCGGTTGCGCGCCGAGGCCGAAAAAGCCCAAGGTCGCCTCCAGCACGATGCCGTCGCCGATGGCCAACATGCCCACGACGATCACCGGCGCAATGGCGTTGGGCAGCAGGTGTTTCAGCAAGATATGGTACGGTTTGGCGCCGAGATTGATCGTCACCTCGATGAAGGTTTCCTGTTTCAGTCGCACGATTTGGGCCCGGGTCAGCCGTGTGAACTGGGCCAAATAGGCAATTGCGATGGCGAAGGTGGTCGAGGTCAGGCCAGGGCCGATGATTGCGACAAAGATCAGCGCGATAAGGATATCGGGGAAAGACCATGTGAGATCGACGACCGTCATCACAGCGCGTTCAAAGAAACCGCCGAAATAGCCCGCGGCGGCGCCCAGGGTCATGCCGACGGTGATCGAGATGGCAATCGCCGTGGCGCTGACCGACAACGAGGTCCGCGCGCCATAGATTACCCGGCTGAGCACGTCGCGGCCGAATTGATCCGTTCCCAAGAGATGCGGCCATCCCGGCGGAGCATTGCCGTTGGTGAGGTCCTGCGCGGCATAATCGAACGGCGTGATCCAGGGCGCAAAGATCGCGGTTAACACAAGCAGCGCCAGAAATCCGCCAGCGATCTTGCCCAGCCATGACCCAAAGGCTCGCGACATTGGCGTGCTGCGGAAACCCGAAAGCGCGCGGGCGATGGTGTCTGTGATACGCGTCATTTCTTAGTCTCGCGAATGCGTGGATCCATTGCGGCTTGCGCCACGTCGCCGATCAAGGTGCCCAGCATGACCGCCAGTGCCAGCATTAAAAGGCAGCCCTGCACGACCGGGTAATCCCGCTGGCCGATCGCCCGGATCAGCAGTGACCCCAGTCCGGGACGACCGAAAACAAACTCGACGGTGACCGCGCCGCCCAGTATCCACCCGATCCTGAGCGCCAAAATGGTGACGACCGGCAACATCGCGTGCGGCATCAGGTGGCGGAAAAGTATGGTTCTCGAGGGCAGGCCTTTGGCGTGCAGCAGCGTCACGAAATCCTCGCGCCGCACATCAAGCAAAGCCACGCGGGTCACACGCGCGACCAAGGCCACACCGCCGAAACCGATGGTCAGAACTGGCAGCACCAGCGAGCTCCAGCCCTTGGCGCCCGAGACCGGAAACCATTGCAGCTGCACCGCAAAAAACAGGATCATCAAAAGCGCCAGCCAAAACCCCGGCACAGTTGAGCCCAGCAGAATGAAGCCGCGCATGATGATCTCGACGATGGCCGAGCGCGTCGTGGCCGATATCGTGCCAAGTGTGATACCGGCGATGCTGGAAAACGCGAACGCTGCTCCACCCAACCTAAGGCTGTAGGGCAGATTCTGCGCGATCAGGTCGGCGACAGGCCGCCGCAGCACGATGGCCTCGCCGAAATCGCCCTGAAATATTGCTCCGATCCAACGAAAATATTGGACGGCCAGGGGCTGATCCAGTCCGTATTTGAGCACCAGCGTTTTTCGATCCTCAGTCGACGATCCCACACGGATCAGGTTGTCGATCGGATCGCCCGGCAGAAGATGAACAATCAGGAATATCACGACCGAAATCGAGATCGACACAGGGATCAGCATGAGCGCCCGAAAAAAGATGTATCGCAAAAGCATATCAAGCCAACCGCGCCGCGCGTGGATCCCGCCCCTCACCTTTCAAGGGACGGGCCCACGCGGCTGTCGGCGATTACTCCACGACAGCCATGTCGAGCACGGTCTGCGAGCGGAAACGCGTGCCGCGTACCGGATCCGGCACGCTTAGACGGTCGGAATTGTAGGCGATGTTCTTCGTCGGCTGATAAATCGGCACGAATAGGTGCTGCGACAGAACATACTCGTGATACGCTTTGAAGTTGGCGATACGTTCATCCGAATTTGTGCTGTCTTCCATCGCTACGTCGTTCAGGCGCTGGCCTTCGGCATCTTCCCACATCGACACATTCGGATAGCCCAGACGCTTGCCGGAAAAGAACCAGTCAAGGATGTCCGAGTTGTTCCAGTCATATCCGCGTACCGCCAGTTGGTGCCGGTTGTTTTTATACTCGTCGCGAATGGTTGAGCTGTCGAAGACGGTGATAACCGCCTCCATCCCGATATCGGCCAGCTGAGCCTGAACCACCTGAGTAAGCGAGGTGAATTCTTCGCCATTTTGCGTGAACAACTTGACCGAAAGCGGCACGCCGTCTTTCGAACGCACCGCGCCGTCGCCCATCATCCATCCGGCCTCGTCCAGAAGCATCTTTGCACGATCAAGATCAAAGGAGACATTCAGCGCCGGATCGACATCGGCCTCGGGCAGAGATGATATCAGGAAGTTGTGAGCAGGCGCTCCGACGCCGTTGTAGATGGACGCGACAATTGCCTCTTGATTGATGGCAAGCCCGGTGGCTTCGCGCACTTTGATGTCATCAAAGGGTGCCGAGGTTACGTTGATTGGCATATAGTTGATGCCCGTTCCCGGCATCTGAATGACCGCGACATTGCTTTCCGCCTTCAGAATTTCAAGGAATGGCGTCGGGACACCCAACAGCAAGTCGATGCCGCCTGTTTTCAATTCAAGAAATGCAGTGGACTGGTCCGGAACCTCACGGAATGTGATCTTCCCGATATGAGCGGCCCCCTGATTCTCGGACAGATCTGAGGCCCAAGCATAGTCGTCATTGCGCACCAGAACCGTCTCTAACCCGATGGCGAAACTGTCCAGTTTAAATGGTCCGGTCCCCACCGCACCCGACACGCCAAAGTCGTCGCCCATCGAGTCAAATGCGGCGGCGCCAGGAACACCCATAAAAGTCGAGGCCAGGTTGTACAGCAGGCTCGGTTCGGGGCGTGACATCACGAACTTGACGGTCAGGTTGTCGATCACTTCGACAGAGGCGACCGCGGCCACCAAATAGGCGTTCTCTGTATCCGCGAAGTCCGGGATCCAATCGGCAACCGATTGTGCGTTGAACGGTGATCCGTCGTGAAAGGTCACGCCGTCCTTGAGGTGGAACGTCCAGGACATACCGTCCGTGCTTTCTTCCCAAGATGTGGCCAGATGGGGATGATAGGACTGGTCCGCGTCCTGCTCGATCAACCGGTCATAGATCAAGGACGCGGCGGAGTTTAAGTTGTTCGACGTCACTGGATTATAGGATGTGGCCCCCAGCTCATCGGCGGGAAACGCAATCGTCACCTCTTGTGCGACGACCGCATTGGACAGGAAGCCGGCTGCGATTAATGTTGTTCCTGCTAGAAGTCTCGACTTGATCGTATTGCGCATGGGGTTCGTCCTTTTCCTAAGGAAATTCGGTCATTAGAAATACTCGTTAATCGTCTAACGGACCGTCGACGCCTTGCAGCCAAGGCCTGGTTTGAGCCTTGATGATCGACATATGCCCTGTTTGACCCCGGGCATTCCTGGTGCAGTGGCAAAGCGTAACGTCTTGCGAGACCATAAGGCGCGGATGCCAGGCTGGCGCTGATCGAAGTTAGCGTTCGTCCAAATTTCTTTTTCGGGGTCTGGCGGAGTCTAGTGGCCGAGGCTGTGTAAAAACTCATTCTTTTGCCATCGGCTTGTTTGATTTTACCGAGGGCATTTTTGTATTAGCCCCAATGCCGCAGTGCGGCCCGCCAGAAGAGACCTTTGCTGCGACTGCAAATTCTGAGATTTAGCAAATTCACAGTCTGCGGACAAAGGGTGAGTTCGTTGCGCTTGCGGAAGAGGCTGCTTTCGTGCGCTTTGCGGACTTTCAAATTGGATTGCACACAAGTTGCACAGTTGAAGTGGCTACGACCTTGATTCAGACGGACGGTCTGTCCACTCCCCCAAAGTCGCGAAGCGTTCGAGTCGCGGTCAATGCCTAATAGCCATCTTCGGAAGAGATGCATGGTGAGTAGAATTGGCAAGGACAACAATTAGAAGTGTGGGGCGTTTGCCGCCCCACACGGTATTTTTCACTATGCGTGATGTTTCGGCAATTTCTGAAACACCACATAAAGGCCCGCCAGAACCAAAGCCGTTCCGACGACGTCGGCATTCCAAGCGGTCACAGGTTCAGCAAATCCGAACAGCCAAGGCGCCGCTACCAAAATCAAACCGCAGGAAACTCCTAGGTAGGTCTGGACCAGGTAATGTTTGTTGTGGCCGTAACCGGCTACGGTCAATGCCAAAAGCCCCGAGAGTATCAGCAGTCCAGAGTCGCCAACGAGGGCATTGCTAAGAGCCGATTGGCCGCCAAGAAGCATGAATGGCGACAAGATGAGCCAAAGCCCTGAAGCAGTGAAGGTCCATCTGAAAACTTCACGATTTTGCATCGCGCATACTCCAACCTTTGGTTTCAGGAGTCGGTTTCAGGATCCGCGAGGTTGCCAAGCTCAACGGCGATAGCCATTTCCTCGTCGTCGACAAGTCCATCACCATTTGTGTCGATGTCGCCGAACACTTCCTCGGTAAGTTCAGGATATGAAACCTGAAGTTCAGCGATAGATGCCATGCCGTCGCCGTCAGTATCAATTTCGGCGGACATTGCATGAGCAGAGAATGCGACGGATGTCATGAGGGCAGCTACGAAAATTTCATGTGTCACGTTTTTTCCTATCAAATAAGGCAATCCATTATGAATTGCGGTTCAGGTCCCGGCGCATTACATTCTGCAATTGCGCCAACTGGCCCGGGTCTTCACGCGGTCGGTAATAATTACGCAAGGGCTTTACTGGCAGCGTCGAGTTCGTATCTCGTCTTGATGTCGTCATTCGCTTTGTGCGCGGCCTCTGCAGCGTTGTAATGTCTCCAGGCCTGCGTTCGTTTTTCGCCTAAGGGTGCGTCTCCACAGCTGGCTTTGACGGACTTCATCTTTTCCGAGATGGTATTGGTGTTGAGTTTCATTGTGGTGTCCTTTCCTGGGCACTTCGAGAAAGAGCGGCGCGCGAAAGAAGAAATTCCTTTTAGGGAACCGCCACTTGCGCGCCGCTTAAAAACTCGAAACACATGCCCTGCTGAATTTTCAGCGGGCATTTTCTAGCTAGCTTACATTCCAGTTTTCGACGCTTACACAGATCAGCATGGAGCGATTTAATGACAGAAGGCGGAGCCTTCAGACATGGTCTACTCAGGGGGCAGAGCGACTGGAAAAAGTCGGGACGTTGGTGCGAGCCGTCTTAAGGAAAATACTGTTCGCGGCTCATAAAGATTGGTTCCAATGCCGCGCGCAAAAGTTCGCTTCTACATCATGCCTTCCATACCCTCCATGTCGGGTACGCCGTGGCGGTTCGGCTTGGCAGGTTTATCCGCCACCATCGCTTCAGTGGTGACCAGCAGGCCGGCAACCGATGCGGCATATTCCAGCGCCATCCGAACGACCTTGGTCGGATCAATGACACCGGCCTTCAACATGTCGCCGTACTGGTCCAGCTGCGCATCATAACCGAACGACTTGCTGGGGTGCTCAATTACTTTTCCAGCAACGACTGAACCATCAACTCCGGCGTTTTCAGCGATCTGGCGCAGCGGGGTCTGAAGGGCTTTGCGGATGATCTTGATACCTGCATCCTGATCCGCGTTTTCTCCTTTTAGACCTTCCAGAACCTTGCCCGCATGGACAAGCGCAACGCCACCGCCTGGAACGACGCCTTCCTGGACAGCCGCACGAGTTGCGTTCAAGGCGTCATCAACCCGATCCTTGCGCTCTTTCACTTCGATCTCGGTCGCACCACCAACTTTGATCACCGCAACGCCGCCTGCCAGTTTGGCCAGCCGCTCCTGCAGTTTTTCCTTGTCGTAGTCTGAGGTTGTCTCTTCAATCTGTGCACGGATTTGGGTGACCCGTGAAGCGATAGATTCTTTGTCGCCTGCGCCGTCGATCACGGTTGTTGTGTCTGTGGTAATCGTGATTTTTTTGGCATCGCCCAGCATGTCCATCGTGACATTTTCAAGCTTGATGCCCAGCTCTTCGGAAATCACCCGTCCACCGGTAAGGATGGCCAGATCTTCCAACATCGCCTTGCGACGATCTCCGAAACCGGGCGCTTTGACACCAGCTACCTTGAGGCCGCCGCGCAGTTTGTTCACAACAAGCGTTGCGAGCGCTTCGCCGTCAATGTCCTCGGCCATCACCAAGAGCTGCTTGTTCGCCTGCATGACAGCTTCAAGCAAGGGCACCATAGGGGCCAGAGACGTCAGTGTCTTCTCGTGCAGGAGGATGACGCAGTCTTCGAGAGTCGCCGTCATCTTGGCGGTATCTGTGATGAAATACGGGCTGAGATAGCCACGATCAAATTGCATGCCTTCGACCACTTCGGTCTCGGTCTCAAGGGCCTTGTTCTCTTCGACGGTGATGACACCTTCGTTGCCGACCTTGGCCATCGCGTCCGCGATCTGTTGACCGATAGCAGCCTCACCGTTTGCGGAGATGGTGCCGACCTTGACGATCTCGGCCGTATCGCCCACTGGCCGCGACATTGCCTTGACCTCGGCAACAACGGCGGTGACCGCTTTGTCGATACCGCGTTTAAGGTCCATCGGATTCATGCCAGCGGCGACCGATTTCATACCTTCCTTAACGATGGCCTGAGCGAGAACCGTGGCGGTGGTCGTGCCGTCGCCAGCCTCGTCATTGGTGCGCGATGCAACATCTTTGACGAGCTGTGCACCCATGTTCTCGAACGCATCCGAGAGTTCGAATTCCTTGGCGACCGTAACACCGTCTTTGGTGATGCGTGGCGCTCCGTAGGATTTATCGAGGACCGCGTTGCGGCCCTTGGGGCCAAGCGTGACCTTGACGGCGTTGGCGAGCGTATTGATGCCCTTGAGCATGTGGTCGCGGGAGTCCGTGCCGAATTTTACGTCTTTTGCAGACATGTCGGTATTCCTAAATGAAAAATGGGTGAGGGTTCAGCGTCGGTCAGGCCCTAATGCCAAAGATGTCACTCTCCTTCATTATCACCAGCTCTTCGCTGTCGATCTTGATTTCCGTGCCGGACCATTTGCCGAACAGAATTTTGTCGCCAGCTTTGGCGACCATTGCGATACGCACGCCGGCATTGCCTTTTGCGTCGGCACCGACGGATACGACTTCTCCTTCCTGCGAAGGAGTTGGCTGTGGCAGAGGCCTTCGGCTATTCTTGATTGGGTTTCTTGGGCGCAGGCGAATGACGGAGCTGCCCTTGTGATAGAGCCGACTGCGTTTCCTGTGACGGTAGCGAAGTTCCAAGCCCTTTTCGCTCCATAAGACACCGGTCGGCGTGATGCGAGCGAAGTCAAGACAGGCCGAATGACGGGTCCAATACGGTACGGGGAAACGCCGCGCCCTGTGGGGATCAGCGGCGACGAAATGCACCACCAGGGCTGACGGGAACGGCGTTCCGCCAGGCGCTCAAACCCTTGCAGCGACGACAGATCCGTTCTCCAAAGCCTTCACTCCAGAAAACAGCATCGCATCTCAGACAAGGACGCTCTCGTGGTACGTCGCCAAAGGCCCCTCCGCAGGCGATGTCCGAAAATGCTACGTCGACCGAGGTTTTGTTCGTGATCATGTCAAATCCGCGTTGACTTCCGTGGGCATATCCGATGTCCCTGTCGGTCGTGGAGGCATGCCCTCGTTTTCAGCAGCATGGATTGACGCCATGTCATGTGCGCCTTGCCGCGCCGGGTTCTGGTCCAGGACATCCCTGTCAGACTGGGGCGTTCGGTGCTCAGAATAAAGATGCCGCATATGTGCTGCAGAGACCCCGTCGGCCTCCATCACGAGGCGCACCATCGGATCAGCAAGCATTTCCTCAAGGAAGAAGTCCGACAACGCTCTGCCTGTCAGCTTGTCCCTGGCGCGGGCATAGTCCAGATCGGCTAGGGAAACAGTCAGAAACCGTGTAAGCCCCGGATGCGATGTCCGGGGATGAAGTTTCACCATGACAGAGGCTTTCCAGGCTGCGGGGTCCTGTTGATCCGGGGGTGAAACCAATTCCGTTTCGATCTCGTACTCTCCCTCAGGAAGCGTCTCGTCAAAGCCCGGAACGGTGAACGGGCGGGAAAAAACAGCAACGGTCTTGCTCGTCAATTCTTCCATTAGTATGGTCCTCTCCCTTGTTGCTGTGGGTGGTCCGCGCGCGCGTTAAGAATGGGGCGCGTGGCTGGTGCAAATCTCAAGATGTCTTGGATTTCGCTGGCGCTTCCTTGCCAACGGCCTTGGACTCGTTCTCTTTGGCAGGGGGCTTCGCAGGCTTCGGCTTCATTGCGGCCGCAACCCTGGCGGTCAGGTCCTTGAAGGACATATCATCGATCCTTTGATTGGCCGGTGCCAACTCCTCGTCCATGATGGACCGGGATGCTTGGCGTCGGTACTACCTATATGGGGGCTGGCGACCCAATTTACGATGGCGCGCCGCCAAGAAGACAAAGATCACACCAAGTCGTCGGTCCAAACCTTGAACTCCGTCAGCGTGTTCTGACCAAATGTCTGGGTCAGAGGGACGTCAGCGGCATCGCGGCCACGCGCGATCAGAATTCTCGCAAACTTAGGCTTGTTGTTCCGCGGGTCGAACATGTGCCATTCACCCGCGAGAAAGACCTCCATCCACGCCGCAAAGTCCCCGGGCGGATGTGGCAGAGGTTCACCGATGTCGCTCAGATATCCGGTGCAGTAGCGTGCGGGAATATTCATGCAGCGGAACAATGCGATAGCGAGGTGAGCAAAATCACGGCAGACGCCCTGTCGCTCGGCCATTGACTGCGATGCGGTGCGCGTCGCTTTCGCCTGCATGTAGTCGAAGCGGACATGCCCATGCACGAAATCGCAGATCGCCTGAACGCGGGACCATCCCGGGTCCGTGGTCTCGAAAAGACGCCACGCCTCCTCCGAAAGAAGATCGGTATCGCAATACCGGCTGCCTCGAAGAAACACGAGGGTCTCGAAAGGCAGATCCTGGACCGCGTGCTGCTGCGCGCCAGGGGACGCGGGATCGGGTCGGCCATAGTCGCGGAAGATGCCATCCGTTGACAGCGCGAAGTCGCCGGCCGGAGCCAGGAGGCGCGTACACCAGTTGCCAAAGCCGTCGCGGTAGCTTTCGAGCGGCACGCTTGGCGACGTCACGAGGTAATCGGCACGCTCCAGATCGCCAAAGCGCGAGTAGTGGACGTTCAGCATCGCAATCAGCGGCGTCGGCTGCGGGAAGCTGTATCGCAGACGACACCCGATGCTGACCCGCATGCCAGACACACGGTCGCGCCTGGTCATGTCATGATTATCTTGCAAGGAAGAGCGTCCCGAGGCATCGGGCCGGTGCCATCCTGCGCAAGGACGGGGAAGGCTAAGGACGCTATCACTTCAGCCAAGATGGCCAGCCTCGAGATCAACCTTGCCAGCGGGTGTCTCATCGCCGCTTGCTCCCTGGCAAGCCAGAGTCCGCCGGTTGGCGCGCGAGCCTTCGATAGCCCAAGCGTGAGCGTTCCGGTCAGCCGTCGAGTAGGCGCGACCGGTAGCGGGGAGGCTCTGGAATTCGGTCTCGTTGGCATGCCCTCGTTCTCAGCCACTTGGATCGAGAAGTCCGTCGGGACTGTGGGGTGGGTGCAGCTGGTCATCGGGGCGACAATTTGTGCAAGGCCGCAGCGGCAAGAGCATGTTCCTTCTGGTGGTAGTCGCCGCGGAACTTGCCATCTATCTTTACTTCCCAGATGCCGTTCCTTTCGCGCACCTGAACTCCACCGCGGTGCGGTGGCCAGTTCATGGAAGACCCTTGTCCTCTTTTGCTTTTTGGCGGCACGCGTTGCTTATCAGTCATTTCCGGCTCCTTCGCATTGGGCGCGCGCGCTTCTCCCAGGAGCATCACGGCGCGCATGAATTCTTCCGCGTAATCATTCGTTTCGCGGTGGTCATGCTCGTGCCGGGTCAATCTCATCGGCTCTACGAACCGTTCTCGCAGATGGTCGACGAAACGCGGCTCGGTACGTGCCATGTAAGCGATCAGGGCCTGCAGAATCCGTTCATGGGCCAGCACGCGCCGTTCAAGATCGGTCGTCTCTGCGGCCGTGCTGGTTGGGTTTTTGACTGATGTCATAGCGTATTGTCCTCTTCGTTGCACGGTTCGACGCTGGATGCCGTGTCCTTGAGTGTGCACGGGCAGGTCTTCGTCTCATCGCGATCCGGATCTTGCCATCCACCTACCAGCCAAGCGCAAGTCGTGCGCTGACGCAGATTAGGGGCACGGAAATTAAGTGGTCGTGTCTTGCTCAGAAACAGAAAGGAACCGATCTCGGTGGTCCAGATGTCATTGACATGCTTCCCGATTGATACCCTCAATTCATGGCTGAAACCTTCCACCATGAACCTATCGACCTGCATCGGCCTCCGTCTGTGTCACAATTGGCGTTGTGGGGTCTTGCGCTGGTCCGGCCCTGCCGGTTGACGCCACGCCACGGTCGCCTGGGACGCTGCGGGGGGCGAGGAAGGGGTCTGCCTCGACCTGCATGCCGCGCAGGAACCGGAACAGATCGCTGTCCGTCGTCAAGACTAGCGTCGTGTCGTCGGAGATCATGTCGCCGTAGGCCTGCATTGTACGTGTGAAGTCGTAGAATTCGGCTGAAACGGCATCGACATTGTAGGCGCCTGCATAGGTTGCCGCTGCTGCGGCATCGGCGGCACCACGGATTTCCTCGACGGAGCGATAGGCTTCGGACTGGGTCTTATTCAGATCCCGCACCCTGTTGCCATGAATACGAGCCGCTTCACCGTTGCCTTCGGACAGGAATCTTTCGGCGATCTGACGGCGCTCCGAGATCATGCGGTCATAGATCTTGGGTCGCACGCTCTCATTGTAGTTTATGCGCTTGAAACGAATGTCGAGAAGCTCAATCCCGAAGACGCGTACCTTCTCCGCAGCCGCCTCGAAGATTTGCTGCTCGACCAGCGCCCGCCCCTTCGTGATAGGTACCAATGCGCCAATGTCCTGCGCAAGCTCCTGATCAGTCAGAAGCGTGTCCCGAAGTGGCGTCCGGCCCCTGGTCGTGCGCACAATCTCGATAAGTTCGTGCTTGGCGACAGCATTCCGCGTCTCGCTGCCGAGTATATCATCGAGGCGCGACTGGGCGCTGCGTTCGTCGCGCAGGCGCAAAAAGTACTGCAGAGGATCGGTGATCTTCCAGCGCGCGAAGAGATCGACCGAGATATAGAGCTTGTCCTTGGTGGGCATGTCCGATGGCGAGCCGTCCCACTCCAGAACCCGGCTGTCGATCCGGTTAACCTCCTGAACGAAGGGGATTTTCAACTTGAGACCAGCCTCGGTGATCGGCGCGCCGACCGGCCTGCCGAACTGGGTGATGATGGCCTGTTCGACCTCGCCGACCGTGTAGACGGCGGATGACGCAGCGACGACCCCGGCAACCGCGATCCCCGAGGCAATAAGCGAAAGGGTCTTCATCTTTGCTCTCCTGTCTGTCGATCAAGGTTCAAAAGCGGGAGGATGCTTGCCGTGGATCCGTCGACAATGATCTTGGATCCAATTCCCGGCAGAACATCCTGAAGGGTTTCGATGTAGATCCGGCGTCGCGTCACTTCGGGCGCCAGACGGTATTCTGTCAGGAGGGCCGTGAAACGGGCCGCATCGCCCTCGGCTTCGTTGATCCGCCTCAGGCGATAACCATCGGCTTCGCGGATCCGCTGATCCTTTTCGCCTTCGGCTAGAGGTATGACGCGGTTGTATTCGCGGCGGGCCTCGTTGATGATCCGCTCTTTTTCTTGCTGCGCCTGATTGACCTCGTTGAACGAGGCCTGAACGGGTTGGGGTGGATTGATATTCTTCAGTTGCACCTGATCGATGCTGATGCCCATCGCGTATTTGGTCGCGAGCGCCTGCATCTTCAGCAGGGCTTCGCTTTCGATTTCCTGGCGTCCGACGGTGATCACCTCGTCTACTGTGCGGTCTCCCACGACTTCGCGCATGACGGACTCCGAGACGTATCGCAGGGTCGCGCTTGGTTCGCGCACTTCAAATAAGAACTTCCGGGGTTCGGAAATCCGGTACTGCACCACCCACTCCACGAGCGCGGCGTTAAGATCGCCAGTCACCATCTCTGTCTCGCGGCGACCGTCCGTCGGGCTCTGATAGGGATCGGAGGTACCCGGAGTCGTGAACCCGAACTCTTGTTTCAACTGGCGCTTGACCGGGACCAACGTGGTCACGTCGATCCCGAACGGGATCTTGAAGTGCAGCCCCGGAGGGACCTCGGCTGCGTACTTCCCGAACCGTTGGACAATCGCAACGGAGTCGCTCGGCACCGTGTAATATGAGGACCACGCCCCAAACGCCGTAAGCGCAATGGCGGCCCCGATTGCAATACGCTTCACCGGTGGCAGACCGTCCGGCAGGATGCCGTGCATCCGATCCCGACCCCGCCTAAGAATTGCGTCAACCTCAGGGGGAACGCGGGTCTGCTTTTTTTTCCAAGGTCCGCGATTTTCCGGTTCATTGTCATCAGAAGGCATCGCAAGCTCCTATCTCGGTTTTGGCACTCGGTGCGATGCCTGGCTCGCGCGTTTAACGGTGCGACCCGTTTTGCGCCATCACATCATCGGCTCTGAACTGCATGACCTCAGAGTTCCAGTTCCTTGAGGCAGGCTTGAGCAATGTCTCGGTCTGGGGCGTCAGTTCCTGGCATCGTCGCCCAGCCGGCTGTCATAAGCGCGTCGCGCCTCTGGTAGGTCGAGGCTGCCCGGATCGTTGCAAGCTTGTCCGCCCTCGCCGGGTCTGACCGCGCCATGTCGAGGCAGACTGGTACCATTGAGGCGACGACATCGTTACGGGACATCGCCAGCGCGCGGTCATTCGAAGTGCCGCCGGTCACCCAGCCACCCCATGAAAATCCGATGACGCCGACAAAGACAGCACCGATCACGGCACCATAGATGCCGGGTTTGAGCCATTCGGGAGTATTCATTGCAAGTCCTCCTGCGGAGAAAGCGCCGCTTCGCTGTGGTTGTTCGTTTCGGATGTGTCAGCGTCCCGGCGCAGCGCCTCCTTAATGTCGCTCTCGGTCGTCAATCGACGCTCACTTCGCCCCGCGTGAACACCCTTGCCGTGCACCGTCATGTAGGTCGCCGTCCGTCTATAGGCCTCGAAGCTCAGCCCCTGGAGAAGCTCCTCTTCGACGAGAACTTCATAGTCGCCCGCAGGCAGTTCACCGGGGTATCCCGCCAAGGTAAACGGGTTCGAAAACGTCATCGTCGATCTGGTCGACCGCATGTTCATCTCTGGTCTCCGCGATGTTAGCAGATTTGTCGCCCGCCACTGTTGACGGCCCCTTGGAGTGGGAGACGGACCAGTCGAACGAGTTACTCTCTTTTACCCCGAAATCGTTCGACTGGCGCTGACGCATGTTAGTCCCACGCACCGAACCGGCTGCGACGTTCCTGGGGGCAGCCATCCGCACTGACCTGTGTAAGGGCGGCGAGACCGACCTGCGCGTATCCTTTGGGAAACAGGGGCGATCTGCGTTCCTGCAACCCTTGAAAGGATTGGCAATGGCCGACCCCAATGTACTCAACCCGCACCCGCCCGAGTTTGATCGGTTTCTCTATGCGTCCGTCGGCGAGGACCGGAACGGCTATGCAGTGACTGTGCTCTCAACGCTCGCGCGGCTTGGCCTTGATCCATGGAAAGAAACCGCTGAGCTGGTCACGTTGGGGCACGATGCCGCGCAGGCACGCTTGGGAACGCTGCTTGCCCGATTTCAAGACGTACCTGCGCTCGCCAGCGATCACGGCAGGATCGCACGAGACCTGAGCCAGCTGCTTCCCGAAGGCCGGACGTCAGGTAGCCTGAAGCGAGCTGCTTCGACCGTCCCAGACGGCCACCCGGGCAAAAGCAGAGCGATCTGGACAGTGCTCGCGATCATCATTCTGCTGTTTCAGATGATTATTGTTGGCGGCTTGGGGTCAGGCGAATGACCGTCCTAACTGAGACCGAGAGGACACCGGGTCATGCAGCGCACGAGTCCGGAACTCTATCGCCGCGTGAACAGGGCGTTCTCTGGGACATGGAGGAACAGTTTTGGACCAGCGGTGACGATAGTGCGCGGGCGACGACAGCGACCAACGCAGTCATGGTCTTCCCCTATCCGCCCGGCATCCTTCAGGGTGACCAGATCTGGCCACATCTTCGCGAAAGGACCGGCTGGCGTTCCGTTGTCATGGCCGAACGGCGCGTGACGCGATGTGGTGACATCGCGATCCTCACTTACCGGATCTCGGCTGAAAAAACCGACGTGCCGATCTACAAGGCGCTCTGCGCGTCAACATACCTTGTCGATGACGACAAATGGCTGAGGATTTCTCACCAGCAAACTGCGGTGACATGAGAAGCGCAGAGGCAATCGACCTGCCGCGGCCGCCAGGACTAACCTGCGTCAGTACGGCGTGGCGCCAACATCGGTTAGGTGGGACGTGCCCGCCGAGTATTTGGCGGTGCATCTTTTTCCGAGCACCCGGGAAGCGTGTGGGCTTGCCGATCCCAAAAGGGTCGGCACGTCGGCACGCTTCTTATTCTCGGAGCGTCCTGGAAAGGACATGCCCAATGACTCCCGAACAGAACAAGACTGCCGAGAAGATGACCTCCGTGAAGGCCGCGTGGGACAAGGCGCCCGCTGGTCCGAAGAAGGACACGGCGCTGAAGCACTACTAGGCAGCCGAGAAAGACAACACGGCGAAGAACGACGCTGACACCAAAAAGAACTCGATCCGGCGACCCACGCGCTCGCTTGATGTCCAGCGTCTGGCCTGAACACCGGGTCCGCCCGCCGATCAATGGCCGACGGCCCTTCTTATTTCAAGAGCGGTCCGGTCTGATCCAGATACGCTGCATCAAACTCAGCCAGTTCCACCAACCCGGCACGATCTTCAAAGGACACGCGACCGTCTCGAAAGACCACCAGCCCTCTTTCGCGCAACTTTCGCAGGACGCGATTCACGTGAATGGCACTTAACCCCAGCACATCGGCCAAGTGATACTGGGTCAGTGGGCAGTCGTATCCTTCCCGGGATCCCATACCTACCAGTGCCAGCCTCGATCCCAGTTCCAACAGAAAATGTCCCATCCGGGCGTCCGCGTCGCGCCTGCCGATCCCGACAAGGTGTTCGACCACCATTGCCTCGTCCCGCGACGCCGCCCAGAGAATGGCTGTCGCAAGCCGCGGTGTCTGCGCGAAGGCCGCCAGAAGGTCGCTCTTCAACACTTCGGCAGCCTCGATTTTCACGATGGGTTCGAAACTGTGATCAGAGGTGCGCAACAGCAAGCTGCGCAAGCCGAGGAAATCTCCGGGCACCTGAAAATCGACAATC
The DNA here is from genome assembly GCA_947497985.1 of uncultured Paracoccaceae bacterium. Classification (GTDB taxonomy): domain Bacteria; phylum Pseudomonadota; class Alphaproteobacteria; order Rhodobacterales; family Rhodobacteraceae; genus Epibacterium. Next base: position 4,561 of record CANMIX010000013.1, on the reverse strand, counting down.
TGGCGTGTCCCGTCAGGCTGGAGCTTGTAGGAACAAACCCATCCTTCCGACAGGATATAGGCAGCCTGATCTGACTGCCCCTGATGCACCATATCTCGCCCAGCGACAAAGGAACGACGGCGCTGGTGCAGGCGCTCGAGCACATCCAATTCCGCCTTTGACAAAGCTACAAAGGCCAAAAGCTTGCGGGTGAGCGGGCTGGTCACGAATGGTGTCATAGCTTCTCCCTCACAGGTCCGTCAGACGCGTGGGAATCGTTTCTTCGACTGCTCTCGATCAGTCCAGCATAGCTCATTTCGTGCGAAAAGTACGGATAGGTCCGGCGCGAATTCAACCTAGATCGCGAAACAAGAAGGGAACCTCCAAGATGTCAACGGCGAACGAGCATTCAGGACAGGCCGCCCTTTCAATCTGCGAAGCACTTCTGCTTGCCATGAACGATAGCGGACTGCTGCCGGAGCATGAGATCGTGGGTGTTCTTCGCGACGCTGCAGCAACCCATGAGAACGCAAAGGGATCGGAGGGCGAAATGGAAACGCATCGATCTGTTGCGGCACTCATTAACCAGATTATTGCTGGTGGCAACTCCGTTCGAAGGCCGCAGGTGTAAACGCTCAATCACACAGGATTTCTATTGTCTATGAAGCTTTCGTCCCATTCAACCAACAGTCGTCGCCAAGGGCGAGATCGAGAAGAGATACCGGATCAGACCACCAACCGTGTCCGCAAAGCTCAGCCTCTGAGCGCGCCGCAGCCTCCAGTACAAGCGCGGACCTCGTCCATCACGGGTAAGGCGCCGGGCACGCGAAATGCTGCCGGTCAGACTGACCTGATGCAGGAAGAGCCCAATTTGGCTCCGTCAGATTGGTCGCGGGCGATGGCGAAATACCGACAGCCAATCCATTCGCGCAGCATCTTCGAGCTGACTGTGACAGTGGCCCCGTTCGTGGCAATATGGTCGGTCGCCTGGTGGATGCTCTCGATCAGCACTGCGCTGGCAATGGCCCTGGCACTGGTGAATGCGGCGTTCCTCGTCCGTCTGTTCATGATCCAGCACGATTGCGGCCACGGGTCCCTATTTCGCAATCGGCGCCTGTGCGACTGGATCGGTCGCCTGATCGGCGTGATCACCCTGACGCCCTATGACGTCTGGCGCAAAACGCATGCAATCCATCATGCCACGACCGGAAACCTCGACCGGCGGGGTGTCGGAGATATGCCGACACTCACAGTCACGGAGTACCGAGAAAAGGGGTGGCTCGGCCGGGCGCTCTATCGGCTTATCCGCAATCCAGTTTTCCTGTTCGGGGTGGTGCCGTTCTATACGTTCTTTTTGCAGAACCGACTGCCCGTTCACTTAATGCGGTCGGGCTGGCGATACTGGCTGAGCGCGATGGGAACAAATGCCGCCATTGGTTCGACGCTGACCTTGATCGTATGGCTGGGCGGCTGGGACGTTGTTCTGTTCGTCTTCCTGCCAACCATGCTGTTGGGTGCAGTCGCCGGCATGTGGTTCTTCTATGTCCAGCATCAGTTCGAAGAAACCAGTTGGCAGCACGAAGAAAATTGGAACATCCACGAAGCAGCACTTTACGGAAGCTCACATTACGAGCTTCCGAGCGTTCTACGCTGGATCACTGGCAATATCGGTATTCACCATGTTCATCATTTGGCCAGTCGAATTCCGTTTTATCGCCTGCCCGAGGTGATCGAGGATCACGAGATGCTGGCACAGACCAAACGCATAACGCTCCGGCAAAGCCTCCGCTGTGCGCACCTCCACCTCTGGGATGAGCATCGCCGCAGACTTTTGTCGTTCGCCGAGGCACGCGCTCTGTCCGCCTAGTGTCCGTCGACGGCCATCGCGAGGCGCATCCGGTTCTGGCGGATTTGGCCGTCATCCACTGCTTTCTGGGCGCTCAGCACATCATGAAGCCGGGTCATGCGAAAACCTCCGGGGCGCAATGCAATGCTGAAGTTCTAGGCGTGCCCGTCCGTCACTCCCAAAAGCCAAAACAGCACCTGCGCGCGGCAGAAGGCAAGCTGATCTGCTTCAGGGTCATCACTACCAGTCAACAACCCGATCCCTTCAGTGATCCCCGGCCCGCCATCCATTTGGTATTTATGGCTGGGTTGAACTGTGAGCGCCAGGCAAAAGTCTTCCTGCAGGAGGCGGATCAACCGGCCATCCTTGGGCCAGCGCCGATCGAACCGCGTCACGACAAGGCTCCGCACGTCCTCGAAGTCGGCAATCTCGACTTCAGCTACATCCATGCCCATTGCCCGACAGAGGTACATTCAGAAAAATTCGTTCTCAACACAGTCAGACAAATCGACCCCTGCGGGCATAACGCCAAGCTGCCGTCTTGAGGATATGCGTTGTCGGGGTGAGCCCCGATGGACGGATCCACGCGCCCTCGGGGCATAGCAGCGCCGTTTTCTCCTGCGCCCCTGCGATAGAAATGCAGAAGTCGTCGTCCTCGTCCAAGCCAAGGTAGGCACTTGCAAGGTTGCGTAACATACCCGCAATCTGTGCATCAGAAACGGGCTCGCCCTAAAGTACGCCAACCTCGGGGATCTCACCCGAAACGAACTGCAAGGCTCCTACGCAATCGCGACAAATCTTCTCGAGCATGTGCCACGCGTCCGTGCCGCCTGCGCGCACTCGAGCGGCAACGTGCTGACGTATCGCCATAACAGCGAGCACTGTGGCGAGCTTGGCTCCCGCGTCGCCATTCTCGAGCGACGAATTCGTCGCGACGCGCAAATTCGTACGCGCGCTGATGTCGCTTTAGGTCCAGCCGCGCGCCTTGCGCGTCCGGCGAAGTGTCTCGCCGATCTGCTCGGCCGTTCGTGCTGTAAGGTCCATGATGTGGCTCCTTTTACGGCACAGCGTAAATCAAAACAAATTACGCCACAGCGTAAATATCTACCTTTTACGCCATGGCGTAACAATCGAGCAAAACTTATGCCTGCAGCCCCGCAGCGCGCACCTGCTCAGGCGTCACTAGCTTTGAAGCGATCAAATCCTCGATCTGGCGGTTTGTGATGTGGCGGCACAGGGGATGGCGCTCGTGGATCCACTCGGCGAGGCTCGCACGGCCTTTGGCTTCGGCATCTCGTGCCTTCTCGCGATCAGCCTGGATCTGGGCAAGCCCCTTCTCCCAACGCCGCATCTTGAACCAGTTGTCTGAGAAGCAGACCTTGCTGCGCGTGTAGCCCTCGCTTTCCTTGGCATATGCTTTGACCGCCTGCAGCAGGTCATCGGGCTTCACTCCGGCTTTCACGGCCGCTGAAATCAGGCGCAGACTGGTTCGCCGGTCTCGGATCCTGTCTTCGGGATAGGCTGCCAAGATCTTCTCAGCTTCAAGATCTTCAACCTCCTCCGCCGCCTCGCGCCTGCGCGTAGGTGGTTTATGGATGGTTTTAGGATGGTTTGGGGTCCACCGTGAACCCCGTACCCCGTTCACCGTGGACCCCGTGCCGGGTTCAGGCTGGACGGGGTTCACAGTGACCCCCGTCTCAATCTCGGGCTCAGCCGTGGGTTCGAGCGCGGCCACACGCTCCAGAACGATGCGGTAAATGACAGTGTAGCCGTTCTTGCAGTGCCGCCGCCCTGTCTCGATCAAAATGCCTTCCCGCAGGAAATCGATGATGGTGCGCTTTACCGTGCTCTCGCTAAGCTCTGTGTGGCGCTGAATCGTCCCCTTGGAGCACCAGATGCCCGAGCCGTCATCGCTCGCTTTGTCGGCCAGGAACATGATGATCTGCTTGCGCGCGGCGCTGCCAAAGCGGCGCTCGGCGCATTCGTTTGCGATACGCCAGCTCATTGGCTTGCCTGATTTGAAAGCTTAGCTACGCTTTTCTTCAGGACCGCACGTGGCTTTGAAACTTTCGCTTTTTGTTCACCTTTTATCAGGGGGTGATTTGCACCCTTAAGTCGTTGTTTTCGCTTGCGCTCTTTCTGGATTGCAAATCCGTGTACACCGGTTCGATTCCGGTACTCGCCTCCATTTATATCTAAATCATATGGTTATGAGCTTTGCAGTCGGGTGCGACACAAAGTGGGACACATAGCCATGATGAAAACAGCCTCCTACCTATCCAAATCTCGGCATGGCATTTATTACTTCCGCTGGCCACTACCGATGCAAAGTGCCTCTATTAGGGGAAGCATAAGGTTGTCACTCGGAACTCGCTGCCCCAAACAGGCTGGCGAGTTGGCCCGATTTCTTGCATCCTGTGGAAAAGTTATTAGCGAGAACAGAGCATTGGCACGCCTCCGACAAGACAAAATTCGTGAAAAGGTCACAGCTTTTTTCAAGGCTCAACTAGATCAATACACCGACCGACGGAACCGCTACGGCCTCTCGAAGAATGCATTGGCTGACGCCCGCGAAGAAATGTTGGACCAAGACTGCATGGTCGATCTTGAAAGCATCAACTCGCAATACTTGCCCATCGCGCGTTTAAAGACAGAGATGATGGTCAGCCCCACCTGAGTGGTCCAATTTGATTGTTAGTGCATGACCGGCCTTGGGTCCATCTGGACGATGGTTTC
>CANMIX010000012.1 GCA_947497985.1 uncultured Paracoccaceae bacterium | reverse complement strand
CGTAGCGCCTCAGCGCCGCCGGTGAAGGGGGTTCTAGTGTTAACTCCAAATACCCGCAACCCCTAAATCACAAAAACTGGTACTTTTTTCAATTTCCTCCAAAAAACCCGCTTTTACAGGGTGAAACGCTGCCGGCTTAGGCAAATCGGCAGCGTCTTTGGGTCTTCTTTATCCGGGTTTCGTTCAAAAGCCGGGCAATAGCGCGAGTCGCCCTTAGAAAGCGAAGGCCATGCCAAGCTCTAATTCTGTCGTGGTTTCGCTGCCTTGGTCACGGATCAAGGGGCTGTCGGACATATTGGAGCCATAGCGCTCCACTCCAACACTTGTGAAAACTGTGGCGCGGTCGGTCAAAGCATATTCCAGCCCAACCTCGAAACTTGCTCCCTTGTACCCGCCTGACGCCTTATACGGCGCAAGGCCCGTTGCGGCGGAGTCAGCAGATGTGATTCCAACCTCGGTATTGATGTGTTCTGCATTTGCAAAAGAGACGTCAGCGCTGAGCAATAGACTTAGACGACTGGTCAAAGCACGCTCATATCCGACGCCAACAAAGCCAACTGTCCCTTTGCCACGATTTCGAATGTCGTGCTGAAACCCCGCGCCCACGTAAAAGTCACCCAAGTCTTTTACCAGCTGCACCTGCAGTTCGATCGTATCTTCGACTTCGGCAAAACCTGCAAGGATCGGGTCTTCGTCATTGTCCCGGCCAAACTCGTATTCAAGGTTGGCCTGCAATGCCAAATCGTAAGGCAGATAATGGCGTACACCTATACCACTTGTACCTAAGAGCCATTGAGTGCCAAGTCTGTTTGTATAGATCGCATCAAAGCCCACATCGATCTCACTGACATAGACATCAGAGCCCGTATACACAGGGGCGCGTTCCACCCCAATCTGCGCCTGATAGGACCACCCTGGCGTGCTGTCTTGCGCTGAGGCTTGGCCCGCAACGTGCAGCAACAGCATAGCCGGAAAAATAGATAAACGTCGCATGTCATAATACCTTCTGTTCTGACTTGCGCGATCTGGCTGCAACAGCACGAACAAATCATCAGTCGAACGACGCATTTAAACGCGTTTCGGCTGTCATCCGGCAAAAGTCATATAGACGAAGACGCCCCATTCATCATGGTAGAGACATTCAAAACAAAGGACAGGAAACCTTGCACAAGCTATATGAACGGCAGGTTGTCGGCCTCGCTTTGATCATCCTTACGGCCTTGGCTGGGATTGATTTGCTGCATGATATTGCCGGAGGGGATACGACCATCATGGTTCTGCATGATGTCTTGAACTTTGGGATACCCTGCGGGTTGCTTCTGTACATATGGAAGCTGGAACCCCTTAAATCCCAACGTCGACAAAAACGGTTGCTACAGGTTGCCCAGCGGCAACGCGCAGATCTTGTCCAACTGTCGCTATTGGCGCGCAAACAGCTTGAAGGGTTAGCGGTATTTATAAACGCACACTTTGAAAACTGGGACTTAACACCGGCCGAAAAAGAAGTAGCACTGTTGTTGCTCAAGGGATTTTCGATGCGAGAGATTGCAGACCTGCGTGACATTTCAGAACGCACAGCGCGGCAACAAGCGACGGCTGTTTATGGAAAGTCTGGTTTGAACGGTCGCACTGGGTTATCTGCCTTCTTCCTCGAAGACCTGCTGTTACCTGAGGTTTGCGACACTTTTGGCAATGATCAAACACAGACGTTGAAAATAGCTTGAACGCCCAAAACCAACCTGACCCGGTTTTGGATCAGCTCACAAGGCGGCGCATTGGTTGCAGGCGAAGTCGTAACAACAGCAAGAATAAAACAACCGCGAGATATACCAAAGGTTCAATCTGAAATCCCTTTGCAAGCCAGATGTAATGCACCGCACCAAGAACAGCGGCCACATAGGCCAGCCGGTGCAATTTACGCCAACGATTCCCCAATTTACGTATGGATGCGTTGTTTGAGGTCACCGCTAGAGGCAGCAACAACAGAAAACTGGTCATGCCCACGGTGATATAGGGACGCTTTATGATGTCCTTGAGGATCTGCGCTATGATCTGCACATCCAGCACCAACCAGACCAGCAGGTGACAGGAAACATAGAAAAAGCACAACAAGCCCAATGCACGGCGGAACTTTATGAGATTCAAGCCGAGAAAGCGGCGCATCGGTGTAATTGCAAGGGACGCGATGAGAAACTGGAGGGCCAGCTCACCGTAGCGATGCTCAATGGCTTTGACGGGGTCGACCCCAAGCCCGCCGGTCAGGCCAAGATAAAACAACCAGGGTGCGGGCAAGGCACCAAGCACATAGAGACACCAGGTTGGAACAAAACGGACCAGCTTGTTCAGCTGGTCCTTGAGAGATTTCATCATCAGTTAAACTTTGCGAGGTCCATGCCCTCATAGAGATGGGCGACCTCTTCCTCGTAACCATTGAACATCAGGGTGTCCTGACGTTTGGCGAACAGACCGCCACCAAGCACGCGTTCGGACCCTTGGCTCCACCGGGGGTGATCCACATTGGGGTTCACATTGGAATAGAAGCCGTACTCACGTGCATTGGCCATATTCCAGCTGGTTTCGGGCTGAGTGTCCGTCAGGGTGATCTTCACAATCGATTTGATCGATTTGAAGCCATACTTCCACGGCACCACCAGACGCAGCGGCGCGCCGTTCTGGTTGGGCAGCGGTTTGCCAAAGATACCCGTCGCCATCATTGTCAGCGGGTGCATGGCTTCATCCAAACGCAGACCTTCGCGGTAGGGCCACTCCAGCACCGGGTAAACGGTTCCGGGCATTTCCTGCGGGCGGTAGAGCGTTTCAAAGGACACATATTTCGCGCCATCCTGAATGCCGGCGAGGTTCAGCAGATCCGCCAGCTCAAACCCGTTCCAAGGAACCACCATCGACCAGGCTTCCACACAGCGGAACCGGTAGATGCGTTCCTCAATTGTCATCTCGGACATGATGTCTTCGAAACTGTAGGCACCGGGACGTTCGACCAATCCGTCGATCTCCACACTCCATGGTGAGGTGGTCATCTTGCGCGCAAACAGGGATGGGTCGCTTTTGCCGGTGCCAAACTCATAGAAGTTGCAATAGCTGGTGACATCTTCCCATGTGTTGGGGGTTAGCGCCTCGCCCTCAGCCGCCTGGGCGGATTGCCCAGTTGCCGCCGCAAGCCCACTTCCGGCCAGTCCGGCCAGAATTTTGCGACGGTTCCAAAACAGTGCTTCGGATGTCACGTCATCGGCCGACAGGTTGTTTTTCCAACGGTGTGCCACTGGCGCACTCCTTTTCTTATATATGGTGCATCTTTTAAGCCGGGGGCCAGAAAGGCCTCAAAACATATCCCGTCACGACTCCGCGACGGCACTGTAACCTGGCATCAATTCGTTCATAGGACGCGAATGCCCGCCATCTTGCATGATCCGCACATGACGGCGGCGGATCTGGCGCGGCTCGGCCACCCCGACAGAATGGGCGATCACTTCGACCTCATGCACCAATTCTTGGGCATAACGTGCAACGCGTTTGTATTTCTCTTCCACCACCAGGCCTTTTTGAAACCGTGGGTCATGGGTGGTGATCCCAGTGGGGCAGGTGTTCTTGTTGCATTTCAGCGCCTGAATACAGCCGAGCGAGAACATGAAACCACGGGCCGAGGTCACAAAATCCGCGCCAGCCGCCAACGCCCAAGCTACGTCGCCGGGGTTCACCAGCTTGCCACTGGAAATCAGCCGGATGCGATCGCGCAGCCCATACTCATCGCGCAGGTTACAGACCATCGGCAAAGCCTCGCGTACAGACATGCCCACCAGATCCATCAAGGGCATCGGCGCGGCCCCGGTTCCGCCCTCACCCCCATCGATGGTGATAAAGTCCGGCGCATCATCCAGCCGGGCCGCGATGTTCATAAACATCTCACGCATGACCACTTCGCCGCCGACCACGGTTTTGATCCCAACGGGTTTCCCGGTGACCTCACGCACATGGGCAATCATATCCAACAGATCATCCCAGCTGGCGATCTCTGGGTGGCGGTTCGGAGAGATACTGGCCTCACCTTCCTTGATGCCACGGATGGCAGCGATCTCTGCATTGACCTTGGCCGCCGGTAAGATCCCGCCTTTGCCGGGCTTGGCACCTTGGGACAGTTTGATTTCAAACATGCGCACCTGTTCATGGGCGGCTGCGGCGCGCAGTTTGTCGTCGCTGATCCCCCCCTCTGGGCGGCGCACACCGTATTTGGCCGTGCCGATCTGGAAAACGATGTCGCATCCACCTTCCAGATGAAACGGGCTCAGGCCACCTTCACCGGTATTGAGCCAGACGCCAGCTTCCTTGGCCCCACGGCTCAGCGCTTGAACGGCGGGTTTGGACAAGGCACCGTAGCTCATGCCAGATATATTGTAGATAGAGGGCGCGTGAAACGGCACCCGTGCAGTGGGGCCAATTTCCAGCGGTTCAGTCTTGGCGAAATCCGCATCCAATTTGGGAAACGGTGCATTCACAAAGATCGGCGTCCCTGGCACCGAGATATTGCGCGTGGAGCCAAAAGCAATTGTATTGCCCTGCCCACCCGCTGCGCGTCCAATCCAATCGCGCTGCGCACGGTTGAACGGCAATTCCTCGCGATCCATCGCAAAGAAGTACTGACGGAAGAACTCTCCCAGCTCTGAAAACAGATGACGAAACCGTCCAATTACCGGGTAGTTACGGCGGATGGCATCCTTGGTCTGACGCCGGTCGGTCACAAAAAGACATAGCCCCACAAACGTCAAAGCGCCGATCATTAAAACAAAACCATACACCAGCACTTCTAATGCGTTCATGGCAAAACCCATGTTGTCCTCCCTGCGGGCTGTGCGTCCCTGGACGCGCCCTAGCTTGCGGTACCTTTATACAGTCGATAAAGGCTTGGGGTCGCTAACGCCAAAGAGAACTCACACAACTGTGTTTTTCCCGTAAAACAGTGAAATGCGCATCACAGTAATGTGAGTGGTCCAAAAAACTCTGCCCGGCTTAGGGCGAAGCCCCTTCAAATCAAGCCAAACTTTAGCGCGCAAGATGTGAACCAAAGCGGTCCTGCCGCCGTAGCTGCGTCATTGCTTCCAACTCGGAGGCATCTTCGTCAAACAGGAGAATACCCATGCTACGCCGTACTTTTATGACCTTGAGCGCTGTGACCGTATTTGCTCTTCCCGCCTGCGCGGATGGGCACTCCAAGGATATCGTTGACACAGCCGTCGGCGCGGGAAGTTTCACCACATTGGTGGCAGCCGTGCAGGCCGCCGGGCTGGTGGACACCCTCAAAGGGGATGGACCCTTCACAGTCTTTGCCCCGACAGATGACGCATTTGCCGCCTTGCCAGATGGCACGGTTGAAACATTGCTGAAACCAGAGAACAAAGACCAGCTGGTTTCGATCCTGACCTACCACGTGGTCCCCGGCAAAGTGATGGCTGCCGACCTCAGCGACGGGATGATGGCCACCACGGTTCAGGGCAGTGACGTAACCATTGGAACTTCAGGCGGTGTCACCGTGGATGGAGCCAATGTTGTGCAGGCAGATATTGCCGCCTCAAACGGCGTTATCCATGTGATCGATCAGGTCATTCTACCTAAATAGACAGACCCAATAGAAAACGCGCCGAGTGATCGGCGCGTTTTGTCGCTCTAAACTCCGCTATCGGTCACTGGCTCAATGCACAACCGCATCATCCGGACGCGGCCGATCTGTATTGCCAATACGGTCACCAATCACCAGACCTTCTGCGCCGGCAGTCACAGTAACTGTGTCACCATCCTTGATATCTCCTGCCAGCAGCATCTCAGCCAATGGATTTTGCAAGGCCCGTTGGATCACCCGCTTGAGCGGACGTGCACCAAAGACCGGATCATAGCCTTCATCCGCCAGCCAAGTTTTGGCCGCGTCATCCAGTGTCAGATCAATCTTGCGGCCGGCCAGACGTTTCAACAACCGTGCAAGCTGGATTGAGACGATCCCATCCATGTCTTCACGGGCCAAACGGTCAAAGATGATGGTCTCATCCAGCCGGTTCAAGAATTCGGGCCGGAAATGCGCCTTGACCGCATCCATCACATCACGTTTGGCGTCTGATGCATCCGCCCCTTCGGGCAATTGGCTAAGCGCCTGCGCCCCAAGGTTGGACGTCAGGATAATCAGTGTCTGTTTGAAATCCACTGTACGCCCTTGGCCGTCGGTCAACTGGCCATCATCGAGAACCTGCAGCAGGACATTGAACACATCCGGATGCGCTTTTTCGACCTCATCAAACAGGACCACCTGATAAGGTTTGCGCCGCACCGCTTCGGTCAAAACACCGCCCTCGTCATATCCGACATAGCCCGGAGGCGCGCCGATCAGACGGGCAACCGCGTGTTTCTCCATGAATTCCGACATATCAACCCGCACCATGGCGCTGTCGTCATCAAAGAGGAAATCAGCAACCGCTTTGGTCAGCTCTGTCTTACCCACGCCAGTTGGCCCCAGAAACAGGAACGAGCCAAGCGGGCGGTTTTCATCGTTCAGCCCTGCGCGCGCCCGGCGCACCGCATTGGACAGGGCGGTGACGGCTGCGTTCTGGCCGATGACCCGCGCATGCAGTTCCTCTTCCATGCGCAACAGTTTCTCACGCTCGCCTTCTAACATCCGCGACGTCGGAATACCGGTCCAACGTTCGACCACGCCAGCGATCTGCTCAGGGCGAACAGCCTCATCGACCATACGGCCTTGTTGTTCCTTGCTGTCGGCTTCGGCCAGCTGTTTTTCCAAAGTGGGGATCACCCCATAGGACAGCTCACCCGCGCGGGCCAGATTGCCTTCGCGTTTGGCAATCTCCAGATCGGCGCGCGCCTTGTCCAGCTGTTCTTTTACAACTGTCGCCGAGGCCAGCTTGTCCCGTTCTGCCTGCCATTGCGCGGTCATCTCAGCTGACTGCTCTTGCAGATCCGAGAGTTCCTTTTGCAGACGTTCCAGACGATCCTTGGAAGCCACGTCCTCTTCCAACTTTAGCGCCTGCTCTTCGATCTGCAATTGCAAGATCTGGCGATCCAAAGCGTCCAGCGCTTCGGGCTTGCTGTCGACTTGCATCCGCAAACGGCTTGCGGCCTCATCCACCAGATCAATCGCCTTGTCCGGCAAGAACCGGTCGGTGATATAGCGGCTCGACAATGTTGCTGCCGAAACCAAGGCTGCATCGGCAATCCGCACCCCGTGGTGCAGTTCATATTTTTCTTTGATACCGCGCAAAATGGATACGGTGTCTTCGACCGTAGGTTCTTCGACCAATACCGGCTGGAATCGGCGCGCCAAGGCTGCGTCTTTTTCCACATATTTGCGGTATTCATCCAGCGTGGTCGCCCCGATACAGTGCAGCTCACCCCGCGCCAGTGCCGGTTTGATCAGGTTGGCCGCATCCATAGCGCCATCGGATTTGCCCGCGCCAACAAGCGTGTGCATCTCATCAATGAACAATACAATTTCACCCGCAGCCTCGCCGACTTCGGTCAGCACAGCCTTCAGACGTTCCTCAAACTCACCCCGATATTTCGCTCCGGCGATCAAAGCCCCCAAATCGAGTGACAAGAGCTGTTTGTCACGCAAGGATTCCGGCACATCGCCATTTACGATCCGCAAGGCCATACCTTCGGCAATCGCAGTCTTACCGACACCAGGTTCGCCAATCAGAACCGGATTGTTCTTGGTCCGGCGGCTCAGCACCTGCATGGCACGGCGGATTTCTTCGTCGCGACCAATAATGGGGTCAATCTTGCCCGCGCGTGCCCGTTCCGTCAGGTCCAGCGCGTATTTCTTCAGCGCATCGTAACCCTCTTCGGCGGTTGCGCTGTCGGCGGTGCGCCCCTTGCGAATGTCGTTGATCGCTTCGTTCAGTTTTTGCGCCGAGACATCGCCTGCGACCAACGCGTCCTTGGCCTTTGACTTCACCAGCGCCAGCGCCATCAACAGACGTTCGACAGGCACAAAACTGTCGCCAGCCTTCTCGGCAATCTTGGCGGCCTCATCCAGAACTTTGGCGGTTTGGCCATCCATATAGATCTGGCCCGCATCACCTGAAATTTTGGGAAGCTTATCGACAGCCGCCTGCACGGCCTCTGCCACACGACCCGCATTACCGCCCGCGCGTGAAATCAGGTTGCTTGCCAGCCCCTGATCATCATCCATCACTGCTTTTAGCAAATGCTCCGGCACCATCCGTTGATGCCCTTCACGCAGTGCAATTGTCTGCGCCGCCTGCACGAATCCCCGTGCCCGCTCAGTGAACTTGTTCAAGTCCATCACGTTCTCCTTTTTCAAGCGCCCGGATCATGTGGAACGCCCGCTTGGCAGCACGTCCCGGTTCGGGCCTCACCCTCAGATTTGGGCAGATTCCCCGCCACTTCAAGACTATGCGCCAAAATCGCTTAGATTTCCCTGATCTGACGCAAATTCACCGGGGTTCAGGGGTTTTCAGCTCGGCGTGACAGCATTAGAACGGCGCAGATCCCCACCAGACCGGAGTGTACCAAGATGACCCAGACCACAGCAGACGACCGCCTGATTGTAGCCATGGATGTGCCTGATGCGCTGTCGGGGCTGAAACTGGCCGAACAGATCGGCGATGCGGTCTCTTTTTACAAGATCGGTCTGGGCATGTTGACCGGCGGCGGCTTGGCACTGGCAAACGAGCTGAAGCAGGAACATGGCAAACGCATCTTTCTGGATATGAAACTGTTCGACATCGGCGCGACGGTGGAAAACGCAGTACGGGGCCTTGCGCAGTTCGATCTGGATTTCCTGACCGTACACGGCGACCCATATGTGGTGAAGGCCGCCAAGGAAGGCGCAGGCGGCAAGGATATGAAGATCCTCGCGGTCACCATCCTCACATCGCTCGACCGTCAGGATCTGGATGGCGCATTGATCAAAGACGGCGCGGTCAAAGATCTGGTGATTGAGCGTGCCGGGAACGCACTGGCCGCCGGCGCCGACGGCGTGATCGCCAGCCCACAAGAGGCTGCGCTGATCCGCGCCCTGCCCGAAGCTGAGGGCAAATTGATCGTCACCCCCGGCGTTCGTCCAGCCGGTGCAGATCTTGGCGACCAGAAACGCGTGGCGACACCCGCCAATGCGATCGCCGATGGGGCAGACCATATTGTTGTCGGCCGCCCGATTTGGAAGTCTGCAGACCCCCGTGCCGCAGCCACCGCAATTCTGGCAGAACTGGCAAGCCCACAGGCGCAAAAGCCCAACCGATAGAACGGGCTGCAGAGGGCAGAATTGATAGAGTTTCCAGCCGTTAATGGTTTGGTAAGGAATTCGCTTAAATTCGCGCCGACGAGAAATAATCTCACGTCGGCCAAGTTCCGCTCATATCACAAGAGTTGACGTTTGCGACAATTACGTCAACCTCTTGGGAACGTAGAGTTTTTCTGAATTCGCATGGTTCACGCAAAGAATTTGCCTGTGACAGGAAAAGCACAAGCGATTCTTCCCCCCTTATTTCACCACCCGCAAACCTTTGCGAAATCGGGAAAATACGGGATCCTATCAGTAGGACACTCCCCTGACGGGTTGTTCTTCCTGTAGCCCGTCAACTTTCCCCCGCATCTGCGGGGGACTTTGTTTTGAAGCACTCCCCAAAACGTAAAACCACGGTCAATTCCACAGTTCGACGCTTTTGGCATCTAGGTATTCCTGAAGACGCAGTTTGAAGTTGGGCACTGCTTTGGGATGGGCGCAATACTCCTCTGGCGTCATCATCTGCCAGCATTGCCCCTCATCCCCCAATCGGACCTCGCTGATCCGGCTTTCGGGCAGATGGGCGGCAAAGAACCAGTTTGTCTCGGCCCCTGACGTGTATTCGCGCCACCAAACGATATCGAGCTCTTCGAGCTCCAGCCCGATTTCCTCATGCGTTTCGCGCAAGGCGCAGGCTTCGGGGCTTTCGTCACCCTCCCGGCCACCGCCCGGCAAATCCCAAAAGGCTGGAAACGGAATGTCTGGTTTGTCATCTCGCAGGATGACCACCAATTTTTGCCCTAAGAACAAGGCCAGCTTTGCGCCCGTAAATGACATCTCTGCCCCTGTAATCGCTAAAGACATTTCTGTGGTAGATAGATAGGATGTGATCCTGGATCCCGCAACCGACAGCAGACCCGATGCACGCCCTTTGCCGCGAATGTTTGAGCTTGATCGCTCCCGCCCGCCGCTGCCCCAAGTGCCGCAGCCCGCGGGTCCTTGCACATGAAGAGCTGTTTGACCTCACAATCGCCCATATGGACTGTGATGCGTTTTTTGCCAGCGTCGAGAAACGCGACAATCCAGAGCTTGCCGATAAACCGGTGATTGTCGGCGGTGCAAAACGCGGCGTGGTGTCCACCGCCTGTTACCTCGCGCGCATTCGCGGCGTACGCTCGGCCATGCCGATGTTTCAGGCGCTCAAACTTTGCCCCGATGCAGTTGTGGTGAAACCCCGGATGAGCGCCTATGTCGAAGTCAGCCGCCAAGTGCGCGCAATGATGGACGAATTAACACCCGTGGTCGAACCCCTGTCGCTGGATGAGGCTTTTATGGATCTGACCGGCACCGAAAAACTGCACGGCGCGCCTCCTGCCGTTATGTTGGCGCGGCTGGTCAAACGGATGAAGGATGAGCTGGGCATTACCGGCTCTATCGGGCTTAGCCACAATAAATTCCTGGCCAAGGTCGCATCAGACCTCGACAAACCGCGTGGATTTTCGGTGATTGGCAAAGGAGAGACGCAGGATTTCCTGCGCGAGAAACCCGTCCGGTTGATCTGGGGTATCGGGCCCGCTGCACAAGAATCCTTGGACAAGGCCGGAATTCGCACCTTCAACGATCTGCTGCGTTGGGAGCAGCAGGATCTGATCAACCGTTTCGGCAGCATGGGCGATCGCCTGTATCACCTGGCCCGCGGACAGGACCGGCGGCGGGTGTCATCGCGCACCCCGATGAAATCCATCTCAAACGAAACCACATTCTTTGAGGACACCCAGAACCTCAAGGTTTTGGACGGTCATCTGTGGCGTCTGGCGGAAAAGGTCGCAGATCGGGCAAAGGCAAGATCCCTGGCAGGTCGCGTGGTGACGTTGAAACTGAAACGCGCCAATCATTCTTCGTTGACCCGCCGCATCTCTTTGCGGAGCGCGACGCAGATTGCGGATCAGATTTACCGCACCGCACGTGAATTGTTGGACCACGCGGTAGATGAAGGACCGTTTCGTCTGATTGGGTGTGGGATTTCAGATCTGGTACCGGATTCGCAGGCCGATATGACCGGTGACCTTTTGGATCCACAAGCCGGTCAACGCGCCGATGTGGAACGTGCGGCAGACAAAATCCGCCAGAAATTCGGCGACGGTGCGATTCTGAAAGGCCGCGCTTTGCGCTAGGGCAACCGTGGTCGCCCATTGCGTCCTTATTCCGCCGCTATTGGACGTTGCTCCAGGCCCATGCCAATCAGCTCGGCCGTCACCTCGACCAAAATTTTGCGCAAGACATCAAACCCATCGTGGGGTTCGATCTTGTGCTCATCCATATAAAGGGACCGGTCGATCTCTACCTGAATGGCGTGTTGATTATGGGACGGACGCCCATAGGTCTGGGTGATATACGCACCTGCAAACGGCGCATTGCGCGCAACCGTTAGTCCCGCGCGCACAAAAGCAGCCTCGACCTGCTCCATAACCTCACCACTACAGGCCGCCCCAAACCGATCGCCCAACACGACCTCGGGTTTTCGCGCATTGCGCAGGTGCGGCTCACCCACGGCTTCATGGGGCATCGAATGGCAATCGATCAGAACGGAGGCGCCAAACTTGCGCCTCCCCCGCGACAACAAATGGTGGAGCTGCGTGTGGTAAGGGTGCCAATATTTATCCAGCCGCCGTTCTGCTTCCTTCTTGGGAAGTTTTCCCGAATAAATCGCCCGCCCATTGGCAACCACCCGTGGAATCACCCCAAGACCAGAAGCAATGCGCGGATTCTGCCCCTTTTTTTGAACATCAAGAATCAGCGCCGGATCCAATTCATCAGGCGCACGATTCAAATCCACATAGGCGCGCGGCGCTGTGGCTGCCAACAATGGCGCCCCCAAACGCGGTGCAGCGCCAAACAATTGGTCCACATATGCATCGGCCGAGCTGCGAATCTGCAAGTTATCCAGAACAGATTGGCTCAAAAAGCTTTCCTGGTAGTGATCGCCACTGTGCGGGGAGGCAAAGACCACCCCGGAACGCAGAACGCGCGGCATCTCCAAACGAAAAGCTGTATCCGTCATTCCGACTCCGAAAATTTGTTACAAGAAACACCTTAGACCGGAATTTCCTTTGCCAAAAGCTCTTGCACCCTACAGCGACTCTTATTATAGACCCCTTCACCGGCGCGGATCTCCGCGCCCCTTTCCTTTTAAGGGGCAAGTGAAACGCAGGTAATCAGGGGCGATTAGCTCAGTGGTAGAGCACTTCGTTGACATCGAAGGGGTCACAAGTTCGAACCTTGTATCGCCCACCATGATTTCATTGTTATGATCTGATCTCAGATCACGACACCCGTCAACCCAGGCGCTGGTTCGCGCGCCGCAGGAACAGGAGAGAGGCCATGAAGGTCAAGAACTCGCTCCGCTCGCTCAAGAACCGGCACCGTGATTGCCGCGTTGTGCGTCGCAAGGGCCGCGTCTATGTGATCAATAAAACTCAGCGCAAGTTTAAAGCGCGCCAGGGTTAAGATCGACGCTACGGAATTTTAAAAAGACCGCATCACCAGATGCGGTCTTTTTTGTTTTGCATCACACAACTGCGACAAAGCGCACTTCAATTTCCCGAGTGTTATTGTTGGATTTTATTTGCATCTCTCGCCAAAACCTTTAATTGACGTTTTCAGTCGGGTTAAGGGCCCGCCAGAATTCATCCGAATACGGGACGCATATAATGATGACCACAAAATCGATTTTCCTGGGCGCACTGACCGCCGCCGTCGCAACCACCGCCGCAGCCGAAGGCGAGCTGAACCTTTATTCGTCACGCCATTACGACACGGACGAACGTCTCTATTCCGATTTTGAAGAGGCCACCGGCATCACGATCAACCGGATCGAAGGCAAAGCGGATGAACTGCTGGCCCGCCTCGAAGCCGAAGGTGCGAACTCTCCTGCGGACATCCTGCTGACCGTTGACACCTCGCGTCTGGCACGTGCCAAGAACGCTGGTGTGTTGCAATCCATCGACAGCCCTGTGCTGGAAGACAAGATCCCTGCCAACCTGCAAGACGCCGACAACCAATGGTTCGGCTTCTCCCAACGTTCGCGCATCATCTTCTTTGACAAAGCAGACGTCGCAACCGCGCCTGCCACCTATCTGGATCTGGCCAAGCCGGAATACAAAGGGCAGGTCTGCATCCGCTCCTCCACCAACACCTATAACCAGACCCTGCTGGCTTCGATCGTGACGCACCACGGTGAAGAGGTCGCCAAAGACTGGGCTGCAGGTATCGTGGCCAACATGGCGCGTGACCCTCAAGGTGGCGACACCGATCAGCTGCGTGGCATCGTCTCTGGCGAATGCGAAATCGCGGTTTCCAACACATATTACTTTGCCCGCGCGATCCGCAAAGAGGTCAAAGGCGTATCCGATAGCATCGATACAATCGGTTGGACCTTCCCCTCGCAAGACGCCGAAGGTGCGCACATGAACCTGTCCGGCGCTGGCATCGCGGCGCATGCCCCGAACAAAGACAACGCGGTTAAATTCCTCGAATACCTCGCCTCTGACTCGGCGCAGCAGTATTTCTCAAACGGCAACGATGAGTTCCCGGTTGTGGCTGGTGTAGAACTGGCTCCGAGTGTTGCCAAATTGGGTGAGTTCAAAGCGGACGACGTCGTTCTGTCGGACGTGGCGAAAAACATCCCCACCGCGCAGAAGATCTTTAATGAGGTGAACTGGAAGTAATCCACTTCCTACAGTTCCCCAGTGAAAGGCGCGGTTCATCCCGCGCCTTTTTCATGTCTAACGTTTGAAAATTTTCAGCGACGCCCAACCTGGCGGCAGATCAGAATGACTGGGATCAGCCCCACGGCGACGATCACCAGCGACGGCACGGCCGCGCCTTCCAGCCGCTCGTCCGACGCCAGCCGATAGGCCTGCACCGCCAGCGTGTCATAGTTGAACGGGCGCATAATCAAAGTCGCCGGCAGCTCTTTCATCACATCGACAAAGACGATCAACAGGGCGGTCAGCAGACTGGGCGTCAACAAGGGCAAATGCACCCGCCGCAACAGCCCCATAGGAGACTGCCCCAATGAGCGCGCAGCCGCATCCATATTGGCATGCACTGTCGACTGCCCCCCTTCATAGGCGCCAAGCGCAGCGGACAGAAACCGCACCATATAGGCCGCAACCAACAGCCAGATCGATCCCGTCACCAAAAGCCCGGTGCGAATATCAAACGTCGCCCGCATCCAGGCATCCAGCGCATTGTCAAAGGCGGCAAAAGGCACCATTAGCCCAACGGCAATCACGCCACCTGGGACTGCATAGCCCAGGCGCGCAACATAAGAGGCCGCAGCGGACATGCGCCCCGGTTGCAGCCGCTGGTACACGCCCAAACAGACAGCTGCGACCACGGTGATCAACGCAGCCGTCCCCGCCAAAGTCAGCGAGTTCTGGATAAAACGCACATAGCGGCGGCTCAGCAGGTTTTGTTCTGAATCGAGCCCCATATTGACCAGGATGACAACGGGTAGCGCAAATCCAAGCAAGATCGGCAGGCCGCATAAAACCCAAGCCGCCATCCGGCGCAGGCCGTGCAGCTCGGCCGGGGGCATCTTGGCGTGTTGCTTGCCCGCCTGGTGATAGCGCGCGCGACCTCGGCTGACCCGTTCACCTACGGAGAGCATCAGCGAAAACGCCAGCAGGCACAGCGCCAACTGTGCCGCACCGGTGCGATCCGCCAAGGAAAACCAGCTGGTGTAGATGCCGGTGGCAAAGGTCTGCACGCCAAAATAGGACACCGTACCAAAATCCGCGACCGTCTCCATGATCGCAAGCAGTACCCCGGTGGCAATGGCCGGGCGCGCCATCGGCAGGCTCACCCGCCAGAAGGCTTGAAACGATGTATTGCCAAGCGCCCGCGCAGCCAGAAAGGCGCCGGCCGTCTGCTGCAAAAACGCGGCTCGCGCCAGCAAATAGACATAAGGGTAAAGCACCAGAACCAGCATCACCGCCGCACCGGGCAGCGATCGGATTTCCGGGAACCAGTAATCGCGCGGCCCCCAGCCGGTCACATCACGCAAAGTCGCCTGAACGATACCGGGATGATCAAGCACATGTGTATAGGCATAGGCCAGCACATAGGCCGGGAAGGCCAGCGGCAACACCAAGAGCATTTCAAACAGGCGTACGCCCGGAAACCGGGTCATCGTCACAAGCCAAGCAGCGCCAACTCCAATGGCAAATGTACCAATACCAACCATGGCAACCAGCGCCGCCGTTGTACCGGCATAGCGGGGCAAAACCGTCTCTGCCAAATGGCCAACCGCATCAAAGCCGCCGGTCAAAGCCGCCAGCAAAACCGCTACCATCGGCAACAGACAAGCGGCTGCAATCACCAGGCCGATGGCCTTGAACGCGCCAGACCCTGCCCGCGCGCCACCACGGCGCCCATGCGGCGCATATGTCTTTTCGGTCTCTGTGGCGGTCATGCACGTGCCCCGATATCAGTCCGGTGTCAGATGGTGACCCTATTTCTACCAATATCGTCAGGAATACCAGTCTGAAACCCCAGGCCACCCCGCCCTGCAGCGTCGCAGGTTGACGCGATGATCAACGGACCGTCATGTGCCAACCATTATTCATAGACGCGCTGATCTTCGATCACCAACCCGTCACGTGGCAGGACACCGGGACCAACAACTTCGACTTGGCCTTTCAGTTTCAGGACCTCGACAACGGACCGTGCAAATTGCATCTGATCGCCTCCGTCTGCCTCGATCTGCACCGTCATCTGATCCATCTCTCCCTCGCGGCTGGCGATGACACGGGCGCGATGGATTTCGCTGTGTTTGTCGACAAGGGCCGCAACCTGTTCGGGCCGTACAAACATGCCTTTGATCTTGGTTGTCTGATCTGCACGTCCCATCCAACCTTTGATCCGGGTGTTAGTGCGTCCGCAGGGCGATGCCCCCGGCATCACCGCGCTCAGATCGCCGGTCGCAAAACGGATCAACGGGTAGTCCGGGTTCAAAGAGGTCACCACAACCTCACCCACGTCTCCCACCGCGACCGGAGTGCCGGTGCCCGGCGTCACGATCTCGACGACCACATGTTCGTCGACAATCATCCCCTCCATCGCCGCGCTTTCATAGGCGATATTGCCCAGATCCGCCGTGGCATAACTTTGCAAACAAGCGATGCCACGATCCGCATAATCCTGTCGCAGCGATGGGAACAGCGCGCCACCGCCGACCACCGCTTTGGCAATGCCGAGCTGCACCCCCATGCTGTCGGCCTTGTCGAGGATGATTTTCAGGTAATCCGGCGTCCCCGCATAGGCCGTCGCGCCAACGTCACGCGCCGCCGTCACCTGTAGCTCGGTTTGGCCGGTGCCTGCGGGCAGGACCCGCGCTCCAACTGCCCGCGCACCGCTTTCAAAAATCATGCCAGCGGGTGTCAGGTGATACCCAAAGCAGTTCTGGATCACATCATCCTGCCCAATACCAGCCGCGTGCAAAAACCGTCCCATCCGCCACCAGTCGTGGCTGATCCCACCGGGTTCATAAATTGGGCCGGGCGATTGAAACACGTGCAGAATATCGCCGACGGGCACATTGCCAAAGGGCGGGTTGTCCTTTTGAGCCTGCACCAGATCCGCTTTGCGCAACACAGGTAGACGCGCCAGATCCGACAGATCCGACAGCGGCACCACATCCTGCAAATAGGCGCCGGGTGTTTGGCAGACATGGGCGATTTGCTGGTTCACCCCTGCCAAAAGATCCGCCTGCCGCGCGTCCCTCGACCGGGTTTCCAACGTGTCAAAAAATTCCATACGTTTTGTCCCCCTCAACTCAACCACCGTTTGCGCCGCCGATACGACCGCACATCACGGAAGCTTTTGCGGCCTTCCTCGGACATGCCGAGGTAAAATTCTTTGACGTCCGGGTTTTCCCGCAGCTCGGCGGCTGGGCCATCCATCACCACGCGCCCCGATTCCAGGATGTAGCCGTAATGCGCGTAACGCAGCGCCACGCTGGTGTTCTGCTCGGCCAGCAGGAAGGTCACGCCTTCCTGTTCGTTCACGGCTTTAACAATTTCAAAGATCTGCTCGACCAATTGCGGCGCCAGACCCATGGACGGTTCATCCAACAGGATGGTTTCCGGTCTGCTCATCAAGGCACGCCCCATGGCCACCATCTGCTGTTCCCCGCCAGAGGTATATCCCGCCTGGCTTTTGCGACGCTCTTTCAGACGTGGGAAATAGGAATAGACCATCTCAAGATCGCGCTTCACCTCGGCCGCGCTGTCGCTGCGGGTATAGGCCCCGGCCAGCAGGTTTTCCTCAACCGTCAGATGCTCAAAACAGTGTCGGCCTTCCATCACCTGAACCACGCCCCGTTTGACCAAGGCCGCCGGATCCAGCTGGTGAACGCTTTGACCGTGATAGTTCACCGTCCCTTTGGTCACCTCACCCCGTTCGGACTGCAACAGGTTGGAAATTGCCTTCAGCGTGGTGGTTTTGCCTGCACCGTTGCCGCCCAACAAGGCCGTAATTCCGCCCTTGGGCACCGACAGGCTGACACCCTTCAACACCAGGATCACATGGTTGTAGATCACTTCGATATTGTTCACTTCCAGCAACGAAGCCTGTGCGCCACCGTCAGCATGTGCCTCGTCTTCGGCTTTTGCCCCGTCTTCAGCTTTTGCCAAGTCCAACATGTGTCCTCCTCGGGTCTTGATCCCCCGGCCAGTTTGTCCAGCCAGGGGTGATGGTTATTCGCAGCGTTGCGAGATGTTGTTTTCGCTTGCAAAGGCGGTGGAATCTTCGGTGATCAGCGCGTTGATCACGTCGCCGTCGGTCTCTTTGAAGTCTGAGATCAACGACCATGTCTGATTTTCCGCATCCCATTGGGTCACCCCAACCAGCCCAAGGCCACCGTGGTTTTCACAAGACACATTGAAGGTTGGACCAAAGTTCGGCATGCCAAGGCCCGCCATCTTGGCCTCGTCGATCACCAGCGCCTCCATCCCGTCGCGCATCATTGCGGCTGTGATATCAGCCACGCCGTGCATGTCTTGGGCGGTCTTGGCAGCCTCAACCGCCAGCATCGCTGCATACATACCGCGATTGTACAGAACCTTGCCCACGTTATCACCGGCACCGGCT
The DNA here is from genome assembly GCA_947497985.1 of uncultured Paracoccaceae bacterium. Taxonomy (GTDB): domain Bacteria; phylum Pseudomonadota; class Alphaproteobacteria; order Rhodobacterales; family Rhodobacteraceae; genus Epibacterium. The sequence goes on along the minus strand of CANMIX010000012.1, from coordinate 145,114 downwards.
GCCAGCCCTGCATCGACCACATATTTCTGCATGTCGTCGAACACCGGGAAATCATCGCCGACATTGTGGAAGGTCACGGCCTTGTAGCCGTTGGCTTTGGCACCTGCGGCCTGGACATCATGCTCCGCGCCGGACCACCAGACCCCAATGAAATTCTCCATCGGGAAACGGATGTTGGCGGCCTCTTGAATGGCGACCTGGTTCATTACGCCCCACCCCCACATGACGACATAGTCCGGGCGATCGCGACGGACCTGCAACCATTGGGATTTCTGTTCCTGACCTGGATGATCCACCGGCAGCAATTTCAGCTCAAACCCATGTTTGTCTGACAGCTCTTCCAGCGTACGGATCGGCTCCTTGCCATAGGCCGAGTTGTGATAGACCAGTGAAATCTTCTTACCCGACAGATCACCCTCGTTTTCATCCAACAGATGGTTGATCACGCCCGACGCACCGTTCCAGTAATTGGCCGGATAGTTGAACACATGGCTGAACACTTTGCCATTTGCCGCCGAGGTCCGACCATATCCCATGGTGTGTAGCGGGATACCGTCTGCGGTGACCTTGGGGATCAGCTGATAGGTGATGCCTGTGGACAAGGGTTGATAGATCAATGCGCCTTTGTCCTTGGTCGCCTCATAACACTCGACGCCTTTTTCGGTGTTATAGCCGGTCTCACATTCGATCACCTGCGCCTTGACGCCGCCAATGCCGCCGTCGCGTTCGTTCACCAACGTGAAATAGTCGTTGTATCCGTCTGAAAACGGCACCCCGCCCGCTGCATAGGGTCCGGTGCGATAGCTCAGATCCGGAAAGACCAGCTCCGCAGCAGCGGGTCCAGAGACCAGAGATGTTACCAGTGCGGCACTCATCAGTTTGCGTATCATCGGTTTCGTTCCTCCCATGAAATGTCCGATGTTTCGACGGGCCACAAAACGTGTCCTCCTCCCGTCGCAGAAACAGCCACGCCCCGCGTCAATGCGGGAAGGGCCACAGTCTCAACTTCTCTTTGGTGACGCGCCACATCTGCGCCAACCCGTGCGGCTCGACGATCAGGAAAAACACAATCAACGCCCCCACGATCACCAGTTGGAAATGCGCCACGATATCTGTGGGCCAGCCCAACACATCCACCCCCAACACCTTTAAGACGACCGGCAAAAGCACCAGAAACGCAGCCCCGGCAAAGGCGCCAAAGATCGACCCCAAGCCGCCAATAATCACCATGAACAGAACCAGGAATGACTTTTGGATGCCAAAGGCCTCACCAACCTCAACCGCGCCCAAATAGACCGAGAAGAACAGTGCGCCGGATACGCCAATGAAAAACCCGGACACCGCAAAGGCAGTCATCTTCGCCTTCATCGGATTGACGCCGATGATCTCGGCCGCGATGTCCATATCCCGGATCGCCATCCAACTGCGCCCAACAGAACCTCGCGTCAGATTGCGCGCCACCAGCGCACAGACCGTTAGGAAAATCAGACAGAACAGATAGGTCGCCCAGGCCGGAGCATTGGGGCCGGTGATCACAATGCCAAACACATCCCGTTCCGGCGCGCTGATCTGGCCCGAAGCGGAATTGTTGTAAAACCACGGCACCCGGTTGAACAGCCAGACCAGAAAGAACTGCGCCGCCAGTGTCGCCACCGCCAGATAGAACCCTTTGATGCGCAGCGACGGCAAGCCAAACAAGACGCAGACCATCGCCGTGATCCCACCCGACAGCAACACATGTACAATCATCGACACTTCGGGAAAGGCGGTCATCAGCTTGTAACAGCCATAGGCCCCTACAGCCATAAACCCACCCGTCCCCAATGACACCTGCCCGCAATAGCCGACCAGAATGTTTAACCCAATCGCCGCAATTGCGTAGATCAGGAACGGCAGCAGGATCGCATTGACCCAATAGTCGTTGATAAAAAACGGGATCAGGCCAAAGGCCACAACCAGCACTACATAATACCGCATCCGGTCAAATCGGATCGGAAAGGTCTGCCCATCCGCCTGATAGGAGGTTTTGAAATCCCCAGCCTCACGATAAAACATAGACACCTCCACCGACGTCGCCGTTTTGAAGCTGCCTTGTTTCAGCCCAATTCATGACGTTCCCCCCATCTTTTCTGCACTTCATTGCGGATTTCGCGATTCATTTGGGCTGATGGCCGGGCATATCCGGTCAATTCCGAAACCCGTACGAGCCTGAGATAGGTAAAAACCCCGGTAAATAAGCCAAGCGCCGCCAACAGGCTTGCAGTCAAAAGCTGGCCGTCCGGCGGACCGTCAGAGCTCAACGCCAGATAGCCAAAGGCCCAAAACCCTGCCCAGGCAACGATATTTACAACGGCCAGAAGCTTGATCACGCGCACCTCCCCGGTGTTAACCAACCGTTAACCCATTTGTCGAATTTCGCCCGTTGGCCACATTTTGCCCAATTCTCTGCGCTAGTCTTAACGTGGGTAAAGTGAGTGGAAGACATGACTGCAATTCTGGAGGATCTCCGGCGGCTGGATGCCGCCCGGAAACGCGGGGACATTTCCCACAGCGTGTATGAAGAGACCAAAGGCCGTCTCCTAGGCCAGGTCGAAGATGTGCAAATCGTGGCTGAGGCACCAACCGCATTGCGGGCGACTGACCAGACACAGGACCGCATGCAGGAAGAAGCCAACCAAGGTGTGTGGAGCCTGCTCCTGCTGGGCTTCCTCGCCGCTGGTATTCTGACATTTTTGTTGGCCCAGTTCATCGGCGACTTGACGATTGCTGTGACATTGGTGGTTACGATCTTTGCGGCCATTCTGGTCAAGGCGGCCAAACGGTTGGAACATTGACCGAACCGCATCTGGCGGTGGGAGAGAGGATCACACCCGTTCAATGATCTTCTCCCCAAACAATCCTTGCGGACGAAAGACCAGGAACAGCAGCGCCAGAACATAGGCGAACCAATTCTCGGTCGCACCGCCCACCAAGGGGCCGATTGCGAATTCGAACAGCTTTTCACCGACCCCGATGATCAACCCGCCAACGATGGCGCCAGGGATCGAGGTAAAGCCACCCAGCATCAAAACCGGCAGCGCTTTAAGCGCGATGAGCGACAGGGAAAACTGCACGCCTGATTTGGTGCCCCAGACGATGCCAGCGACAAGCGCCACAAACCCAGCTAGCGACCATACCAGAACCCAGATGAAATTCAGTGAAATGCCCACCGACAGCGCCGCCTGATGGTCGTCCGCCACCGCGCGCATGGCACGTCCTTGTTTGGTGTATTGGCTGAACATCACCAGCCCCGCGACCAGCAGACCGGCAATCACGGTCGCCACCAGATCCAGATTGTCGATAAAGAACCCATAGTCAAAGATCTGGAACGTGGTCTCATCAATCCAGATATTGATCCCTTGCGGCAGGCCAACATCCAATGTCTTGATCTCGGATCCCCACATCAGATCCGCGACCCCTTCCAGGAAATACGCCAGACCAATCGTCGCCATAAACAGGATAATCGGCTCTTGGCCGACCAGATGTCGCATCACCAAAACCTGCACCAACCAGGCCAGCAGGATCATTACGCCAACCGTCAACGCGATGGCCAGAACGCCGGGCACATTCCACCCGAAATGGGTGATATGGCCGCCAAAAATGGCGTTGATCACATGGGCAAATGGCACCTGCCCATTCATAATCCCAACCAAGGTCATCGCCGCAAACAGCGCCATTACGCCTTGCGCATAGTTGAAGATGCCCGAGGCCTTGTAGATCAATACAAACCCCAGCGCGACCAACGCATAAAGCACCCCGGCCATCAAACCGTTCAGCGTGACTTCCATCGCAAAAACCAGCTGTTCAGACATGGCATATCTCCTGTGATTTCGCGTTATGATCAGTCATGAGATACCCCCAGATAGGCATCGATCACCTGTTGGTTGCTGCGCACCTCATCCGGCGTGCCATCTCCGATCTTTTTGCCATAATCCATCACCACCACCCGGTCGCTCAGGTCCATGACCACGCCCATGTCGTGTTCGATCAGCGCAATGGTGGTGCCAAATTCGTCATTCACATCCAGGATAAAGCGGCTCATGTCCTCTTTCTCTTCGACGTTCATTCCCGCCATCGGCTCATCCAGCAGCAACAGTTTCGGCTCAGCCGCCAGCGCACGCGCCAGTTCCACGCGTTTTTTCAGCCCATAAGGCAGACGGGCGACCGGCGTTTTGCGGATCGCCTGGATTTCCAGGAAATCGATGATCTCCTCGACCTTCTCGCGGTTGGCCACTTCCTCAGCCTCGGCCCGTCCTTTCCAGAACGCCTGCTGAAACAGGTTTGCCGACATATGGTTCAACCGCCCTGTCATCACATTGTCCAAAACGCTCATCCCTTCAAACAAAGCGATGTTCTGGAAGGTGCGCGCAATGCCTTGACGTGCCACCTCATAGGGCCGCATCGGTTTGCGTTTTTTGCCGTGAAACCAAACTTCGCCGTCCTGTGGGACGTAAAACCCTGAAATCACGTTCAACATCGAAGATTTGCCAGCCCCATTGGGGCCAATGATGGCACGAATTTCGCCTTCGCGAATATCAAAGGAGATGTCCTTGATCGCTTCCACACCGCCAAAGCGCAGCGTGATGTTTTTCATCTCCATGACCACACCACCAATGGTGCGTCCGTCTTCTGTTACAAAACCAGCTGTCTGATCCAACATGTTACGCTCCATCTTGGCCCGCGCGCCCAGGGGACGGTGGGCGGGGCGATGTTCGGCGCAGCCGGGCGAGCGTCGTTCCAACGTCCCTCATTCTGCCGCCTCCAATTGCACCATCGAGCCCGAGATTTGCGCGTCCTGGATCGCCAATGTGGCGCTAATTTCCCCTTTACGCCCATCCTCATAGGTCACCTCGGTCCGGGTTGAGACGCTGACCTCCCCATCATAAAGCGCCGCCAGAATGTCTTGGAACTTCTCTTCCACAAATCCCCGGCGCACTTTGCGGGTCCGGGTCAGTTCGCCGTCGTCCGCGTCCAATTCCTTGTGCAGCACCACAAAGCGATGCACCTGACAGCCCGACAACATCTCATCCTCGGCCACCGACCGGTTCACCTCTCCCACATGGGCGGTGATGGATTTCAGTACTTCGGGATGCCCCGCCAGCTCTTGATAGGAGGCATAGGCAATATTGTTGCGTTCGGCCCAATTGCCCACCGCCGTCAGGTCGATATTGATAAAGGCCACACAGCGGTCCCGCCCGTTGCCAAACAGAACAGCCTCCAGGATATCGGGATAGAACTTCAGCTTATTCTCAACAAATTTGGGGGCAAACATCGCGCCATTGGCCATTTTCCCCACGTCCTTGGCCCGGTCGATGATCCGCAAATGCCCGCTTTTCTCTTCGATAAAACCTGCGTCTCCTGTGGCCACCCAACCATCTGCGTCTTTGGTTTTCATGGTGGATTCCGGGTTCTTGAAATACTCCACAAACACGCCCGGCGAGCGGTAGAAAATCTCGCCTGTTTCATCGATCTTCAACTCCACACTGGGCGAGGGCACACCAACGGTATCAGCCCGCACTTCGCCGTCGGGCTGTTGGGTGATAAACACCGTCGCCTCGGTCTGCCCATAAAGCTGTTTCAGATTGATGCCGAGCGAGCGGTAAAAGTCGAAAATCTCGGGCCCGATGGCCTCACCTGCCGTGTATCCCACCCGAATGCGGCCATAGCCCAACGTATCTTTCAGCGGGCCATAGACCAGCACATCGCCCAGCGCGTATTTCAACCGGTCCAACAGACCCACCGCTTTACCGTCCAGTATACGCCCGCCGACCTTCTTTGCATGCGCTAGAAAGTGATGGAACATGCGTCGCTTCAAACGACCTGCGTCCTCCATCCGGATCATCACGCTGGTCAGCTGGCCTTCAAAGACCCGCGGTGGCGCAAAGAAATAGGTCGGCCCGATCTCTCGCAGATCGGTCATCATGGTCTCGGGGCTTTCGGGGCAATTGGTACAGAACCCGCACCAATAGGCCTGCGCCACCGAAAAGATAAAATCGCCAACCCAGGCCATCGGCAGATAGGACAGGATACTGTCGTCAGAACTCAGCTGATCAAACTGCGCTGAATTGCGTGCGGTCTCGATCACATTGCGATTGGACAGCACCACGCCCTTGGGTTTGCCAGTGGTGCCCGAGGTATAAAGCATCACACACGTGCTTGCGTAATCCAGCTCTGCCCGGCGGGCGTTCAGCTCGTCGGCCAAAGCCAACGCCGCCTTGCGCCCCTGCACCTGTACAGCCTTAAACCCATGCAATTGCCCATGGTCGTATTTCCGCAGCCCGCGCGGATCAAGGTAGATCATCTGCTCCAGCGTCGTCAGCTGGTCTTGTACCTCCAAAACCTTGTCGACCTGCTCTTGGTCACCCGCAATCACAAAACGCGCGCCGCAATTGGCCAAAACATAAGACATCTCTTCTGCAACCGCGTCCTGATAAAGCGGCACCGGGACACCACCCGCGGCCTGCACGGCCACCATCGACCAATACAGATAGGGTCGGTTACGGCCAATGATGGCCACAAAATCACCAGGACGCAGCCCAAGGTCCAACAGGCCCAGCGCCAAAGCTTCGACTTCTTTTTCGGCCTCGGCCCAGGTCCAGCTTTGCCAGATCCCGTATTCCTTCTCGCGGTAGGCGGGCCGATCTCCGTATCTTTCAGCGTTTCGCTGCAACAGGGCCGGCAGGGACATCTCTCCCCCTGCGCGCGTATGCACCTCTGCCATATGTTCTCCTCCCAACCCGCCCCCTGCCTGGCCGCGTGTCCTCCAACACAATCGACCCCGGGGACGGGACTGCGGGCAGCATCTTGGTTAATCTTGTCAGCAAGTTTTCCCAATTCTTACGAATTGTTTCAGGGTGGAATTTGACAGACCCTCGGCGCAACGTGACGGCACACGCTGTCAGAAGTGCTTGCCAAATACGTGACCGGTGTTAGCCATGAAGGGCACTTATGGACCGCATAGACACAACATACGCCGCCATGACCGAAGCCGGGTTGAACCTCATCGCCCAGGCCATCTCCATCTATGACAAAGACCTACGGCTGGCGGTCTGTAACCAGCGCTTTCAGGACATGTTTGATCTGCCCCAGACCCTGGTTACACCCGGCGCGTCTTTTGCAGAGACAATTCGCTTTATCGCGCAAAGCGGTGAATACGGCACCATCGAAGACATCGACCGCTTTGTCGCGCAACGGGTTACCCAGGCCCGAACCTTTGAACCGCATTATTTTGAACGGGTCCGCCACAATGCCCAGGTGATTTCGATCGAAGGGTCCCCTCTCCCGCAGGGCGGTTGGGTCACCGTCTACACGGATATCACCCGCACCAAACAGATCGAAGAAATGCTGCGCAGCCGGTCCGAGGAGTTGTCAGACCAGCTCATCGCCCATACCGAAGAACTGTCGGCCACCAACCGCAAGCTCGCCGCCACCAACACCGCGTTGGCCGCTGCCAAACGTGACGTTGCCACCAGCGAAAGCCGGATCCGCCTGACGGCTGAGATGATGCCAGCCCACATCGCCCATTTGGACAGCCACGGGTTCTATACCTTTACCAATCGTCGGCTCAGCAGCGTTTTTCCCGGCCGCCCCACCGATATATTGGGCATGCATATCGCAGACGCCCTTGGCCCCTCGGCCTTTGCCAAGATTGAACCACATATGATCGCCGCCTACACCGGCGAACGCCCTGTGTTTGAATTCACCGAGGATCACGACAGCCGCCGCATTCGCGTCGCCCTGACCCCTGATGGGGCTGGCGGTGTTTATGTGCTATCGATGGATGTGACCGAGGAAACGCAGGTTCGCGTCGCACTTCAGCAGACGCGCCGTCGCGATATGGCGGCCCATATGACCAACGGTTTGGCGCATGATTTCTCCAACCTGCTGACAGTGATTTTGGGTATTCAAAGCAAGCTGTCCAAGATGGATTTGGGCGCAGAAGCCGCGCAACTGATCACCGCCACCCAATCCGCCGCCGAGCGAGGCGGGCGCCTGTTGCACCGGATCTCGCAGATGACGGGACACCGCCCCTTGCGACCACAGGCCACCAACCTTGGCGCGCTGCTGGAAGAGCTGAAAATCCTCGCCTCCCCCTCGCTGCCGCGCGGTGTGGGCCTGTCGGTGGTCAACCACAGCAAACCGCACTCCCTGCTGCTGGATGCCGGCAAACTACAGGATGCGCTGTTGAACCTGATCCTGAACGCCCGCGATGCCTGCGGCACAAGCGGACAGGTCACCGTCAGCGCACATGAGGTTGGCCGCACCTGGATTGAAATTAGCGTCACCGACACCGGTCCCGGTTTTTCCACCGAGGCGCTCGAACAAGGGTTAAACCCGTTTTTCACCACCAAGGGCAGCAATGGATCGGGCCTTGGCCTGTCGATGGTCTACGACATGGTCAAGCTTAACGGCGGCGACGTGCGTCTTGGCAATACAATGTCAGGCGCCAGCGTCACCCTGCGCCTGCCCTATCGCCTTGCCCCCGAGGCCAATGGCGGCATGGCGCTGTTGGTCGAAGACAGCGATGAGCTGCGCGCCACCTATCGTGAGATGCTCAGCGATTTGGGATTTTCGGTGATCGAGGCCGACACCGCCCAAGGCGGCCTTGCCCTGGCCCGCGATCTGCCAGACATTGTTCTGATCTTGTCCGACATCAAACTCAAAGGACAGGAAACAGGGTTGGATCTTTTTGACGGGCTGGACCGTTCGCGCCCTGTGCCCCCTGTGATCCTAATGACCTCGGCCGTTACTGCCGATCCGATCTTCCGCACCGCCCTCAAGAAAGCGCCCGTTTTGCAAAAACCTTTCACAACCGAGCAGCTGGCAGCCCTGATCCGTCCGGAGCCCCCGAAATGAGCGCGCTGATCACCATTCTGGATGACGAACCCGAAATCCGCCAACTGCTGGCTGAAACACTGGAAGAGGCCGGGTTCCGGGTGCAATCCTTTGGCCGCGCGCGCGAGTTTGAGGCCGCACTTAATCGCATCACCCCGGATGTCTGCCTGATTGACCTATCCCTGCCCGACACTGATGGTCTGGCGCTGGTGCACCGGCTGGGCCAAGACCACGGCGCTGCGGTGATCATCATTTCCGGCCGTGCTCAGGTGCAGGATCGGGTGGCAGGTCTGGAACTGGGCGCGGATGATTATATCACCAAGCCTTTTGACCCGATCGAGGTGGTCGCCCGCGTCCGCGCTCGTCTGCGCAACGGTCCACGCAGCGCGCAAGCTGCGACCTCCCAGACAACCGCACGTTTCACTGGCTGGCAGGCCCATTTCGACCGCTTTGTCCTGCGCGACGAAACAGGACAGGAAGTTGCGTTTTCACAGGCCGAAGGCGAAGTGCTGCGCCTGTTTCTTGAGAACCCGAAACGTCTGATCTCACGCGCGCAGATGCAGGAACACCTTGGCGGCGCTGCCGGCGACAGCTTTGACCGCGCGATGGACGTGCGTATTTCCCGTCTCAGAACCAAGCTGCGCGACGACCCCAAAAATCCAAAACTGATCAAAACGATCTACGGCGCGGGCTATATTTTTCTGGATGACGTGCAATGGTAACAAAGGTTAACAACATATAGTTGTTAACGGCGCGAATTTATCCATATATAGGTTGAACGATAGGTATTATCACGATAGCATAACCCTATGACGACCTGTTTGCTCTATAATCAAAGCGAACGCCAGCCCCCGCGGTATTATCGGATCGAATTGGCGATGAACCTCTTTTCCGAGATTTCCGTGTTGCGCGAATGGGGGGTGTCGGGCAGCGACGGCCATACGATGATTAATATCTATGGCAACCTGCGCGAGGCCTCTGTTGCCGCCGATGAACATCGCAACCGCATGATCAAAAAAGGCTATTTTCGCGACACGCTGGACGCTTAAGGCTGGATGTATCCGCACGGCCCTGCATTGCGTAAATGCGGCGTGCGTTCATATTCCAGAAACTTGTTTCGCGTGCGAAACATACAAAAATTGAATGTGTTATTTTCCCCCTATCCATAAACCGCGCGCCTGCCTAAATCCTGAGTGACGACAGGCAGGAGACCCCCATGAGCCAGATCACCCTGGTCCGTCACGGACAGGCCAATACCGGCGCGCGCGATGAGGCCAGTTATGACAAGTTGAGCGACCTTGGCCACCAGCAAGCGCGTTGGCTTGGCAACCACCTGCGCGACACGGGATATCATTATCCACGCATCTATTCCGGCACTCTGACACGCCATGTAGAAACCGCCCAGTCGATGGGGTTCACCGCCAATATGGTCCAAGATCCCCGCCTGAATGAGATGCAGTATTTCTCCCTCGCCAAAGCCTTGGAAGAGCAATTCGGCGAACCCGTTCCAACCGAACGCGAAGACTTTGCTGAGAATGTGGTCAAGGTCTTCTCTGCCTGGTCTGACGGGCGTATTTCCCAACCGTATGAGACCTGGGAAGAGTTCCAATCCCGCACCCAGGCCGCGTTGAAAGACATCGCTGCAGGCGAGGGTCCGGCGTTGGTTGTGACCTCTGGTGGGGTGATTGGCATGATCATGCAATACTGTCTGGACCTAGACCCCAAGGCCACAGCCCGCATTGTATTGGCCACTATGAATTCATCGCTCCACCGGCTTTACCTTATGGGCAACGCGATCAGCCCCGACCTGTTCAACGCCGTTCCGCATCTCGAAGCCAAGGACCGACGCTTCGCCCAGACCCACCTCTAATTTTCAGGAGAACACCTATGCAATTGTATTTCTCACGTAGCAGTGTTGCCAGCACAGTTGGTATCGCCTTGGAAGAAGCAGGACTGGCGTTTGAGGCGGTCAAGGTTGATTTTGCCAATGCAGCCCAAACCAAAGAACCCTACACCCGCCTGAACCCCAAGGCCCGCGTACCCACCCTGGTACATGACGGAAAGACCCTGACCGAAGCTGGCGCATTGTTGGAATACATCGCTGATCTTGCCCCCGAGGCCGGATTGCGCCCCACAGATCCCGTCGAAAAAGCCCGCATGCGCGAGGCGATGTTCTATTTCGCATCCACCATGCATGTAAATCACGCGCACAGACAACGCGGCGCACGTTGGGCCTCTCTCGAATCCTCCTTCGAGGATATGCGTAACAAAGTGGCTGAAAACATGGCCGGATGCTGCGCGTTTGTCAGCGATCATATGTTGCGCGGCCCATTTGTCTTGGGCGCTCAATTCTCGCTTGCCGATATCTATCTCTATGTGATCTGTACTTGGCTTCAGGACGATGGGGTCGATCTGGATGATTTCCCCAAAATCCAAGACTTTATGAAGATGATGGAGACCCGCGCTTCGGTTCAGGCCGTTCAGGAACGTGGGATGATGTAAGGAACGACGGAAATGACACATCTCTGGGTGCGCGCGGAACAACGGGCCAACGAAGATCGCGTGGGGCTGACGCCCAAAGGTGCCAAGGCCCTGATGGACGCCGGGATTACGGTAACGGTTGAAGACAGCACCACCCGCATCATTCCGATCCAGGGGTATGTGGATGCAGGCTGTGTCATCGCGGCAGAAAACAGCTGGCCCGACGCGCCCCGTGACGCCATCATCTTTGGGTTGAAAGAACTGCCGGACGACGGCACGCCCTTGCCCCATCGCCACATCATGTTCGGTCACGCTTTCAAAGGGCAGCACTCAGGCAAGGCCCTGCTGGACCGTTTCAAGGCTGGCGGTGGTACGCTTTATGATCTGGAATACCTGGTCGATGAAAGCGGCCGCCGGGTTGCGGCATTCGGCTATTGGGCGGGCTATGCAGGTGCGGCAGTCACGCTAAAAGCCTGGGTCGCGCAACAAAATGGTGCAGTGTGTGACGCTGTTAGCTCCTATGCCAACAAGGATGACCTGATCGCGGAATTGTCCGGTGCCATGTCCGCGCTTAAAACGTCGCGCCCCAAGGCCATTGTGATTGGCGCTAAGGGCCGTGTCGGCACCGGTGCTGCTGATCTTTGCGAAACCATGGGGATCGATGTGACCAAATGGGACATGGAAGAAACCGCCCGTGGTGGCCCGTTTCCGGAAATTCTGCAGCATGATCTGTTCTTTAACTCCATCCTCGCCCGTCCCGGCACCCCAGTATTTGTCCCCCGCGAGGCACTGACCGCGGACCGTGCCTTGACGGCCATTGGCGATATCGCCTGTGATCCCGACAGCGACTATAACCCGGTTCCGGTCTATGACACGGCAACCACCTGGGACGCTCCCATTGTACGTGTGGCCGATGCCCCGGTGTTGGACGTGATGGCAATCGACAACTTGCCGTCCCTCTTGCCGCTCGAAAGCTCGCAAGATTACGCCACGCAACTGTTACCTTCTCTCCTGACGCTTGGCGATCTTGAGGATGACGTCTGGGGTCGCGCGTTTGAAACATTCAAAAAACATGTGCCGAACTAACCGGCCATTTCTGGGAGAAATTTGATGACTATTCATTGGTGTGGAACCGGCCTCTCGGCCATTCCCGGCCTGCGACGCCTGTTGGAAAACGGGCACGCGGTCACCGTCTGGAACCGGACCATCGCCAAAGCCGCAGATGCGGTTGGTGATCTGACACAGGACATTCGCGCCTTTTCGATATCCGCTCTCACAGACGCGCTGCAGGCGGGTGATATCATCGTCTCAATGCTGCCCGGTGATCTGCACGTGCCCCTGGCAGAACTGGCGCTCTCCAAACAGGCGCATTTTGTCTCCTCCTCCTACATCTCGCCCGAGATGCGCGCGCTGGATGCACAGGCCAAATCCGCGGGCCTCTGCTTGGTCAATGAAATCGGGCTAGACCCGGGCATCGACCACCTGATGGCCCATGCGCTTGTTGCGGATTACAAAGCCTCCTCCGGCTGTGACACGGATAACGAACTGAGCTTTATCTCCTATTGCGGCGGCATCCCTAAAACGCCCAATCCGTTCCGTTATAAATTCAGCTGGTCTCCGCTCGGCGTGCTCAAGGCGCTGCGGTCGCCATCGCGGTCACTGCGCGGGTTTGAAACACTGGATGTGGCGCGGCCTTGGGATGCGATCTCATCCTACACCGCCCCGCTGCCAACACCCGAAAGCTTTGAGGTCTATCCCAACCGCGATTCACTGCCCTTTGTGTCCCAGTATGAGTTTGAGCCTGATTGGAAACTGCGTGATTTTGTGCGCGGCACCCTGCGGCTGAACGGTTGGGCGGATGCATGGAAAGACGTCTTTGCCGAGGTTGAGACCCTAGAAGGCGCCGCAGGTGACGCCCGCCTCAAAGAGATGTCAGACCAGTTCTGGGCCGAGAACGCCTATGATCCCGGTGAAGCCGACCGCGTTGTGCTGTGCGTGGCGCTCAAGGCCGAAAAAGACGGCACCGCGCAGTGGCATAAATCCTATGTTATGGATGCCTGGGGCGATGACCGTGGCACGGCAATGGCGCGACTTGTGTCGGTTCCGGTCTCCCTCGCGATTGAGGCGGTTCTGGCGCAACAGCTCAAACCCGGAGTTCAAGCAGCCTCTGCCGATCCAGAACTAATTACTGCCTGGATGAGTGAAATTTCACAGCTCGCCCAACACGTTGCGGTTGTCGACCATCTCAGCTGAGTGATGCCTTGGATGGTGTGTCACCCGACCCGCCATCCAACCATCCAAAGAGGACAACCTCCCCCGATCGCCCGCGCAGGCCCGACATTTGCAGGGCAGACCAATCCTCGCGCGCGGGCGCTTTTGCGGGGAGGGCTGCGTCCAGAACATCCGCTGACACGATCAGCTTTTGCCCTGTTGGCTTACAGGCGTCCTGCAGGCGTGCGGCCACGTTTACCGTGTCGCCCAGAACCGTGTATTCCAACCGGTCTTGCGTGCCAACAACGCCCAAAAACACCGGCCCCAGATGCAGACCAACACCCACAGCAACCGCATCTTCGCCGTCTGAGCGCAGCTGGTCGGACCAGGTCGCAATCTCCGCCAGAACCTCCTGGGCGCAGGCCACACCGCGCGCGGCCTCGTCCTCTCCGACAAAGAACACCATCGCCGCATCACCGATGTATTTGTCGATGATCCCATCATGCGCCCGCGCGGCGCGTTCAATCCGGCGGCGAAATTCGGTGATAAAGGCGCCAACATCCTCTGGCGCGCGCCCCTCCGACCAGCGGGTAAAGCCGCGAATATCAACAAACAACACTGCCGCTTGCCGTTCTTGACCCTGGCGCAAGGCGTCTGGATCCTGCTCTGCCAGATCGCCAACAATCTGACTGGGGAGATATCGCGTCAGCTTGGCCTTTTGGGTGGCTTCCAGAATCGACCGACGCAGCAATCGACGTGTGCGCAGCGCCGCAACCACCAGAACACCGCCGGCAAGGGCCACCATCACCAACCGAACCACATTTGGGGGACGGCGCAGGGTGGATTGCAATTGCGCAAATGGATCGGCGACCAATATTTCGGGCGTCAGCGTCAACAACACGCCGTGGCTCACCACAATGAAGATCAGCGAATAGATCTGGATTGCCGGATTGAACCGCAGCACCGCAAAAGACAGTATCAGCGGGATCAGCCAGACCGACGGCATCGTAAACACATTGTCGCCTGGCAGGCCTGAATTGATCAGGCTGAGCGCGGTATTTACGAATAAAAACAAACAGTCCGCCGTCACCACGATCCAGATCATCCAAGATCGAAACCAGCCCCGATGCAACATCAACAGGCTCAGCACACCCAGTACAAAATAGGCACCCAGCGTCGCAACAGCGATCAGGATCTGGCGCTGGATATAGGCCTGACCTTCAATCGGTATCTCGTTGCTCACCCAGAATATCGTCAGGAACAAGCCAACAGATACCGCAATCCGCAGCCGTGCCACCACACGTTCCGCATCTATCTGGGCCTCGCGCAGCAAAGGGCGGGCCACATTGGCCTGCGCAGTGCCACGAAATGGTTTCAGAAGATCAACCATCACTGCCAATCAAGGTCATCTGTCGCGGCTCTACCTCAACAGCGCCGGGGTCTTCCAACTCACCGCTTTGGGAGACGACACCCATCGCCTCAAACCGGCGGGCGGAGGGCAAGACGCGGGATTCCAGCGAGCCGACGGCCTTGTTGTAGTGATTGACCGAAGCCGACAGGGATTTCCCGACTGATGCCAGATTGCGTGAAAACGTATTGAGCCGGTCATAGAGATCCTTGGCCGTTTTCTGCACCTCAATCGCGTTTTCGGCCATCTTCTCTTGCTGCCAGCCATAGGCGATGGATTTCACCAGCGCCATCAGCGTCGTGGGCGTTGCGATCAAAACCTTATGTTCAAACGCGTATTCGATCAGCCCCGCATCGGTTTCGACCGCCGCAGACACAAAGGTCTCGCCGGGAATAAACATCACCACAAAATCCGGGGTCTCACCCAATGCCGATTGATAGGCTTTGGACGACAATTGTTTCACGTGGGTCCGAACATGTTGCGAATGCCGCTTCAGGTGTACTTCCTGATCTTGGGGTGTCTCAGCCTCGATTGCATCCAGATAGGCTTCAAGCGGGGTTTTTGCGTCCACGATGATTGAACGGCCGCCGGGAATGCGCACCACCGCATCAGGGCGACGTTGGCCGGCATCCGTGTCGACGGATTTTTCCAGCTCATAATCCACATGTTCGCTCATGCCGGCCATTTCGAACACTTGGCGCATCTGCATCTCACCCCATCGCCCCCGTGTTTTAGGGGCGCGCAGCGCCTGCACCAAACGACGGGTCTCGCCGCCAAGCGCGGCCTGACCGTCGGCCAGGGTTTTCACCTGTTCCTTGATGGCGCCATAGGCCTCGTTACGGGCCTGTTCGATTTCTTTGATGCGGTCACCAAACTGGCCCAGCTTTTCGTCCAGCGGTTTGACCAAAGTCTCAATTGCTTGCTGGCGTTTGGCTAAATCCTGATCCGCGGTTTTGCTGTGGGTCTGGAACCGTTCGCTGACAAGGTTCAAAAAGCTCTCGGAGTTCTGTTTCAACACGCCCGACGCAAGTGAGGAGAACTTGTGCTCCATCTGCTGGTTCATCTGGCGCAGTTCTTCCAGACGGGCCGCATGTTGCGCGGCCATCGTCTTGATCTCGGCTTCGGCTTTGTGGCGGGCGACCAGCTCGTTTTCATGGATGCGGCGCAGGGTTTTGGTTTCACCTTCCAGATCCGGCAGGCGTGCGACCTCGGTCTCTAATGCGGCGGCGTGGCTGCGCAGATCACTGTTGTGGGCCTGCGCCTGTGCCAGCGCGGCCCGGCTGCGATTGAGGTGAACCAGCAGAAACAACGCCACAGCGACCAATCCAGCCACCACATAATGCAGCGGCATCAGAGCGGTGAGGTCAAACGGCAGATCTAGGTTTTCCAATTCGCGCGCTCCGTTAGCTGCGGCCAAAAAGCCGTTCGATATCGGCCAGTTTCAATTCAACATAAGTGGGTCGGCCGTGGTTACATTGGCCGGAATGCGGGGTTGCTTCCATCTCGCGCAGCAGCGCGTTCATCTCTTCGCCGCGCATCCAACGGCCAGACCGGATCGAGCCGTGACAGGCCACCCGGCTGAGGATCGCCTCAAGTCGGGATTGCACCAGCTGGCTTTCACCTTGGTCGGCAAGCTCATCCAGAATATCCCGCAACATGGCTTCGGCATTGACCTCCCCCAGGATTGCAGGGGTTTCACGCACGGCCACGGCGTTTCCGCCGAAAGGTTCGACGCCAAGGCCAAATTTACGCAGATCATCGGCGACGTCGAGCAGGCGTGCACAATCGCCGTCCGACAGTTCGACGATCTCTGGGATCAGCAACCCTTGGGCGGTGACGCCAGTATCCGCCATCTGGGCTTTCAGTTTTTCATAGACCAGCCGTTCGTGTGCCGCGTGTTGGTCAACGATCACCATACCGTCCAGGGTCTGGGCGATGATGTAGTTTTCATGCACCTGACCACGCGCTGCACCCAAGGGCAGTTGTTCAACCGGAGTTTCTGGCGCGGCATCGGTTTCGAACCCGGTCTCAGGTGTCGGTACGGGGGTATCCACGATACGCCCGCTGTAACTGTTGGCCATCTCGGCAAAGCCGGGGTTCGTCGAGGGATAGTCAGGCGCGGGCGTGAAATCCGGACGTTGCGCCGCATAGGACGCGGCCCGTGCGCCGGCCGATGGACGCTCCATCTGATAAATCCGTGGCGCGCCGGTGCTGGTGGGGTCTTCGGGACGCATCGCACCCAATGTGGCACCACCAACGGTGGACGACGCGCGATGCCCGGCCTCGGCCAGGGCGTGGCGCAGGGAAGACACGATCATACCGCGCGCAAGGCCGGGATCACGAAACCGGACTTCAGACTTTGCCGGGTGGACGTTCACATCCACCAAGGTCGGATCGCAGTCGATAAACAAAGCAGCCGCCGGATGGCGATCCCGGCTGAGGAAATCCATATATGCGGCGCGCAAAGCCCCAGTGAGCATTTTATCCTTCACCGGCCGTGTGTTCACAAACAGGAACTGGCTGACGGCTGCCCCCCGTGAATAGGTCGGCAGCGCGGCGTAGCCATACAACCGCAGTCCTTCGCGGGTGGCGTCGATCCGCAAAGCGTTTTCAGCAAAGTCACGGCCAATCACATGCGCCAGCCGGCCGTGCAAGGCATCAAACAGGTCGCCGTTCATTGGATCGGCGCGAAAGGTCACCCGCCCGTCGCCGCCGCCAGAAACATCGCGCAGGGTGAAACCAACCGAAGGTTCAGCCATCGCAAGCCGTTTGATGGTGTCTGAGATCGCCTGGCTTTCCGCGCGGTCCGACCGCATGAATTTGAGCCGTGCGGGCGTGGCAAAGAACAGATCGCGCAGCTCAACAATGGTACCTGAGCGCAAGGCGGCAGGTTTCACCGGCTCCATCGCTCCGCCAGAGACGCGGATTTGAGCGGCCTCTTGCCCTTTGGCACGGCTGGTGATCGTCAGACGCCCCACCGCACCAAGGCTGGGCAGCGCTTCGCCGCGAAACCCAAAGGTGTGGATATTCAAAAGGTCCGAACCGTCAATTTTCGAGGTGGCGTGGCGGGACAAGGCCAGCGGCAAGTCATCCGCCGTCATGCCGACCCCATCATCGGTGACCCGGATCAGCGTTTTGCCACCATCGGCAATTTCAACCGTGATCCGCGTCGCACCGGCGTCAATGGCGTTTTCCACCAGCTCTTTGACCGCAGATGCCGGGCGTTCGACCACCTCACCCGCCGCAATACGGTTGATGGCGCTGTCATCCAATTGGCGAATGATAGGTCGGTTTTCTTGGCTGATTTGGGGGTCGGCGATGCTCATACCCCTAAATTTAGCATGGAGGCCCATGATTCCGCCAGCAGCGAATTTGGAAGCGGTCAGACGCCTGCAGGCGCGCCAGCGCGGGTGCGGCAGGGTCCAAAAAGCGCAGCCAAGGCCAGGATCACGCCGGACACTGTGGCGATCATTCCAGCCGCAGAAACCGCATCATATAGGCCGATCCACAAGGGGCCATATCCCGCCAAGACATAGCCGAGGATGGCGGATAGGGCTGCAAAACCAACGCTCCAGGCGATTTGGCGTTCCAATCGGTTGGTCATCATGCGCGCCGCCGCCGGGGGACAGATGAACATGGCAATCACAATGATCGAGCCCACAGCATCAAAGGCCGCAACTGCGGAAACCGCAGCGACCACCACCAATGCGAGGCCCAGAGGCGTGGTTTTGATCCCCACGGCCTGCGCAAAACCTTCGTCAAAGGTTGAGATCTTGAGCGCCCGCCAAAAGATGGCGACAAACAGGCTGGTCAGCACAAGCACCGCCGCCATGCGCGGCAGCTCTGTTGGGAGGCCCGCCAATGCCAGCGGGTCCAACAGGGATCCCCAGCCCGTCGCATCAAGCCAGATCAAGCTTTCCAGATTGCCATAAAGCGCATGTTCCACGTCCAGATGCACGCTTGATGTGTCGGTCTGTTCCAACAGCAAAACACCGCCGGCAAACATGGTGGTAAAGACCACGCCCATCGCCGCGCCCGGTTCGATCCGGCCCAGCCGGCGGATCGCCTCGATCAAAAGAACCGCGATCAGGGCAGCGCCGGCAGCCCCAATCATCATCGGCCAGGTGGAGATTGCACCGGACAGAATAAAGGCCACCACAATCCCCGGCAGCACCACGTGGCTGATCGCATCACCGATCAGCGCTTGACGGCGCAGCAACAGAAAATTTCCCGGCAAGGCACAGGCAATCGCGGCGCAAGTGCCAATCACAATTGGTGGCAGGGAGAGGGGGACAAATTCAGCGCCGCTCATGTTGGGATCTCCTGCGGGGGGCCGATTTTAGTGTCGATTTCGCGGATTTCGTCGGGAGTCAGCACCGTCTCAATCTCGCGCAACCCGTCGTATAATTCGGCGGCGGCTTCATGGGCGTGATCGCGGCGCAGGATTTCCCAGCGTTTTTCATCCCGCAACGCCTTGGCCGCGCGGGCACGACCGATTTCGGTGGCCACACCATCGGGACGTACCAGACCGGCACGGCCCAACAGGCGCAGGGTCAGATTCTCATAGATCGGCTGCCCCTGGGCCAGTGCCAACAGACCTTGACGCAGATGGACCCGGCGTTGGAACCGTTGCTGACGGATCACGGCCGCCATGACTCCGCGACTTGGGGCGAAAAACAACGACAGTGCAAACAGGCCCGCGCTCATCAACACGATCAGGGGTCCCGTGGGCAAATTGGGTGCCGAGGCAGAGACGCCCGCGCCCACATAGGCCGCCGTCGCGCCAAAGATACCCGCCAGAAGCACCACGATATCTGAGCGTTCAGACCAGAACCGCGCGGTGACGGCGGGGATGATCAGCAAGGCGACAATCAGGATCAGACCAACGATTTTGAGGCCAATCACCGTGACCGCCATCACCAAACCCATCATCAACATATCGACCTGGGACACGTTGATCCCTTGGGCCGATGCATATTCAGGATCAAAAGACACCAAGGTCAGCGCGCGGCGGGTCAGCGCGATAATCACCAGCGTGGCAGCCCCACCACCCGCAATCATCAGCGCGTCGTTGAACAACATGCCGGCGGTAGACCCAAGCAGGAACCCTTCGAGCCCGGCCTGTCGGCCGATCCCTGCGGTTTGGATCACGGTCAAAAGCACCACGCCAAAACCAAAGAATGTCGAAAGCACCGCGCCAATCGCCGCGTCTTCGGCCAAGCGAGTGCGCAAGGTCAGCCAGTTGAGACACCATAAGCCAACCCAGGCTGACAGCGCGGAGCCAATCAACAGGCCAATCAGGTTGCGCCCGTCGCCCCCCAAGCTGGCCATCACCAGAAAGGCGAGACAGACGCCGGGCAAGGTTGCATGGCTGACAGCATCCGCCACCAGCGCGCGTTTGCGTAAGAATAGGAAAGTGCCGGTGATGCCCGCCGCCGCGCCCAAGAGCGCAGCCCCAACAGAGACCAGCGTGGCGTTGTAGCCCAGCTGGAGCAAAAGCGCGTCCCAAATCATCGGTTTAACCGGTAATCTGGTTCAGTTGTTCGACCTGAGTTGCCGCCAACCGCCCGCCATAGGCCGCCTGTAATGTGACCGTGTTGAACGTGGTCTCGACCGAACCTTCGGCTACTTTGCGGGTGTTGATCAGGAATACATTGTCGAAATATTCCGTCACCGTGGCCAGGTCATGGTGCACGACGACGACGGTTTTCCCTTCGGCGCGCAATGATTTGAGGACGGTGATGATTGCCTTTTCGGTGGCTGCATCAACGCCTGCAAAGGGTTCGTCCAGCAGATACAGATCCGCGTCCTGCGCCAAGGCCCGCGCCAGAAAGACCCGTTGTTGTTGCCCTCCAGACAGCTGGCCAATTTGACGATCCGCGAAATCAGCCATGCCAACACGTGTCAAACAATCCAGCGCCGAGGCACGGTGTTGGCCACGGATCCGGCCAAGCAAACCCACCTGACGGTAAAGACCCATCAGCACCACATCAATCACACGGGTTGGAAAATCCCAGTCCACGCTGGCGCGCTGGGGCACATAGGCGACGCGCGCACGTTGGTCTTGCAAGGGCTTACCAAAGATCTGCACCCGACCAGACACCGATGGGATCACCCCCAAAGCCGCCTTGAGCATGGTTGATTTACCGGCACCATTGGGCCCGATGATCGCGGTCATCTCACCCGGTTGAACGGTCATATCAACGGAAAACACAGCGGGTTTCTGGCCGTAGGTCACCGTCAGCCCGCGAATGGCCAGCGGGCTTTGTGCCAGACTGTTTTCCGTAAAGGTTGTGCCGTCTTCGCAGATCAGATCCAACATGTCTTAGAACCCTGCCGAAAGTTTGCCGTTCATGCCACGGGCAGGCACATCTGCTCCAAGGGCCGACGCAACGGTGGTGAAATTATGGTCGAGCATACCAACATAGCTGCCCTCATAGGTGCCATCTGCGCCCATCGCGTCCGAAAACAGCTCACCGCCGATCTTGACCTCGTGCCCTTGGGCGGCGGCGCCTTCGATCAACGCCCGTACAGAGCGATCCGAGACCGAGCTTTCAACAAAGACGGCTGTGATCTTCCGCGCGACCAGCATGTTTACCAGTTCAGAAATGCGGTTCAGACCGGCCTCAGACTGGGTTGAAATGCCTTGGACGCCCAGAACCTCAAACCCGTAGTCGCGGCCGAAATAGCCAAAGGCGTCATGCGCCGTCAGCAAGACCCGGTTGTCGGCAGGCACCTTGTCCAAAACCGTATGCCCATAGGTGACCAGCGCATCCAGCTCCGCCAAATGCGCTGCTGCATTGCGCGCAAATTGATCACGGGCTTCGGGGCGCGCCTCTGTCAGGGTGCGTTGCACCTCGACCACGATGTCCTTCCACAAGGCAGGTGTCATCCAAACGTGCGGGTCAAATTTATCGGCATAATCGTCATTGCCACGCAGCACGTCTTTGGGCAGGGCTTCGGCCACTGCGACAACTGTGCGGCGCTTTGCCAGATCATGCATAAAGTCTTCCATCTGCGCTTCGAGATAGAGACCGTGCCACAGAACCAGATCCGCGCGGGTCATGGCAACAATATCGGTCCGGGTCTGGCGATAGGCATGTGGATCAACCCCCGGCCCCATCAGCGCTTTGACGTCAACCTCATCTCCGCCAACCTCACGCACCGCGTCTGCGATCATGCCAGTGGTGGCCACAATTTTGAGGGGCGCAGCCATGGCCGCCACCGGCAGGGCCAGAAGCGCAGTGACTGCAGCAATTGCGATACGACGGGTTAACATGGGATTCGGAATCCTTTTGTCCTAACTTTGATTGATATTGAGAACGATTTGCAACTGATGTCAATGCAATTGCGAATTATTCTCAAAAAGACCCCTGAAATTTGTCCGATTGATCAAATTTCAGAGGGTAAACGCCCGAGGTTTGGTTGAAAAACAGGCAATCGCATGCGAGGTTCACGCGAGATATGTGAGGGCGATCATGAACCGTCAAACCAACCCCAAAACCGCAACGCATCTGGACGAGCCGCGAAATCCCGGCATGGCATTGGATCTGAATTGGGTCGCCCGTGCGCAGGCCAATACCTCAGCGATTGAACGTCGCTGTGCGCAGCTGGGTGCCCGCCGGTCGGTCAAAAAAGATTACCAAGCCGCCTGGCTGCTAAAAGCAATCACCATGATCGACCTGACCACATTGTCTGGCGATGACACCCAAGCGCGGGTGCGCCGTCTCTGCGCCAAGGCGCGCCAGCCTGTGCGGGCGGATCTTTTGGCGGGCCTAGGGTTTGATGGGCTTACGACGGGCGCGGTCTGCGTCTATCACGATATGGTCGAAGCCGCCGTCGCGGCCTTGCAAGGAACCGGTATTCCGGTTGCGGCCGTATCCACCGGCTTCCCGGCCGGCCTGTCGCCGTTGCCGCTGCGATTGGCTGAAATAGACGCAAGCGTCGCCGCCGGGGCGCAGGAAATCGACATCGTGATCTCACGTCGCCATGTGTTGGAAGGCAATTGGCAGGCCCTTTATGATGAGATGAAAGTCTTTCGCGAACATTGTGGTGACGCCCATGTCAAAGCAATCTTGGCCACTGGTGAGTTGGGATCACTGCGCAATGTCGCGCGGGCCTCGCTGGTCTGCATGATGGCCGGTGCCGATTTCATCAAGACGTCAACCGGGAAGGAAAGCGTCAATGCCACCCTGCCCGTCTCTCTTGTGATGATCCGCGCCATCCGTGACTATTTCGACGCAACCGGGTTTCGTGTGGGCTATAAACCAGCAGGTGGAATTTCCAAGGCCAAGGATTCATTGGTCTATCTAAGCCTGATCAAAGAAGAGCTGGGCGATCGCTGGCTGCAGCCTGATCTGTTCCGCTTTGGCGCGTCATCGCTGCTGGGTGATATCGAACGCCAGTTGGAACACCACCTGACCGGCACCTATTCCGCCGCCAACCGTCACGCAATCGGCTGATGCGAGGGACCAAGACAATGACAGTAAAAGAGATCTTTGAAACCATGGATTACGGCCCCGCCCCCGAAAGCGATAGTGCCGCGCAGGCCTGGTTGGATGGCCACAAACGTGCGTTTGGCCATTTCATCGGTGGAAATTTCACCGCGCCCGCAAATGGGTTTGCCTCGCGCAATCCGGCAACTGGCGTCAAACTTGCAGAGCTGAGCCAAGCGACCGGTGATGACGTCGACGCCGCCGTCACGGCAGCGCGCGCGGCACAACCTGCGTGGGAAGCATTGGGTGGTCCGGGGCGTGCGCGAGTGCTTTATGCGCTGGCGCGGCTGCTGCAGAAACACGCGCGCCTGTTTGCAGTGCTGGAGACCTTGGACAACGGAAAACCAATTCGCGAATCCCGCGATACCGACATCCCATTGGCGCAACGCCATTTTTACTATCACGCGGGCATGGCGCAGTTGATGGAAAGCGAATTGCCCGGTGCCAAGGCGCTGGGGGTCTGCGGCCAGATCATCCCCTGGAACTTCCCTCTGTTGATGCTGGCGTGGAAAATTGCACCGGCACTGGCCATGGGCAATACGGTGGTGCTGAAACCTGCAGAATACACATCCCTCACCGCGCTTTTGTTTGCGGAAATCTGCACTGAAGCAGGCGTGCCTGCGGGGGGGGTCAATATTATCACCGGTGACGGCACGGTGGGTGAGATGATCGTGAATGCCGAGGTCGACAAAATCGCCTTTACCGGCTCCACCGCTGTGGGGCGCAAGATCCGTCAGGCAACCGCAGGCAGCGGCAAATCACTGACGCTCGAACTTGGCGGCAAGTCGCCCTACATCGTGTTTGACGACGCCGATCTGGATTCCGCCGTCGAAGGTCTGGTGGACGCGATCTGGTTCAATCAGGGCCAGGTCTGCTGCGCCGGGTCGCGCCTCTTGGTGCAGGAAAGCGTCTCAGCCGTCTTTCACCGCAAGCTAAAAGCCCGCATGGACCGCCTGCGTTTGGGGAGCCCTTTGGATAAATCCATCGACGTCGGTGCGGTTGTCGATCCGGTGCAATTGCAGGCCATTCAGTCCTTGGTAGAGGCCAATACCGCAGGCCAAATGTATCAGGCCAAAGTCGAGATGCCCGAAGGCGGGTGTTTTTACCCACCAACCCTGATCGAGGATCTGCACCCGGCAGACACGTTGATGCAGGAAGAGATCTTTGGCCCCGTGCTGGTATCAACCACCTTCCGTACCCCGGCCGAGGCGGTGCAAGTGGCCAATAACACCCGCTACGGATTGGCGGCCACTGTCTGGAGCGAGAATGTAAACCTCGCATTGGACATCGCGCCAAAACTGGCCGCCGGTGTTGTCTGGATCAATGGAACCAATATGTTTGACGCTGCCGCCGGCTTTGGCGGCGTGCGTGAAAGCGGCTTTGGCCGGGAAGGCGGCTGGGAAGGGTTGCAGGCCTATTGCAAGCAACCTGTAGCAACGAAAAAGCTCTCCCAAGTCAAAGCTTTCACCGGCAATGGCGCGCCACGCGATGCGATCGACCGAACCGCAAAAATGTACATCGGCGGCAAACAAGCGCGCCCGGACAGCGGCTATGTGCAAGCGATTTATGGACCCAAGGGCGATTTGCTGGGCCATGTTGGCCAAGGCAGCCGCAAAGACGTGCGCAATGCAGTAGAAGCGGCGGCCGCTGCGACAGGTTGGTCGAAAACCACCGGTCACCTGCGGGCGCAAATCCTGTACTATATCGGTGAAAACCTATCTGCCCGTTCGGCTGAATTTTCCGCCCGTATCGATGCT
Source organism: uncultured Paracoccaceae bacterium (assembly GCA_947497985.1). GTDB lineage: Bacteria > Pseudomonadota > Alphaproteobacteria > Rhodobacterales > Rhodobacteraceae > Epibacterium. Next base: position 119,888 of record CANMIX010000012.1, on the reverse strand, counting down.
ATGAGGGGTACAAACACCGGTGCAGAGGAGGTCGAAACCTCTATCCAACGCCTGTTCACGGCGGCTGCCTGGGCCGATAAATACGATGGGCAGGTGCACAATGTGCCAATCCGCGGCGTTGCCCTCGCGATGAAAGAACCCGTCGGGGTTATCGGCGCCCTTTGTGCGGATGAGGCACCGCTGTTGGGGTTGATCTCACTGATGGCGCCGACAATCGCCATGGGCAACCGGGTTGTGTTGGCAGCATCTGAGCCCTTCCCGCTGGCCGCAACGGATTTCTACCAAGTCCTGGAAGCATCAGATGTGCCCGCCGGCGTGGTGAATATCTTGACCGGCACACATGACGATCTGGCGTCGACACTTGCGGCCCATATGAATGTGGACGCCGTCTGGTGCCACTCCTCAAGCCCCCTCAGCGAGACTGTTGAAAACTCCGCCGCAAGCAATCTGAAACGCAGCTGGGTCAACAATGGGCAGGGCCTCGATTGGTCTGCCGATCACAGCAAGCGGGTTTTGCAGGAAGCCACAGAAGTAAAAAACATCTGGGTTCCCTACGGAGAGTAACGGTAGCAACTTTTCCCAAACGGTCCCTGTTCCAGAAACTGGAACAGGGGCTTTTTCAGCAAAAGAGCGCCCATTGGGGCGCTCTTTTACCATTCAGGACCAGCCAAAGCGGCCTTTATTGGGTGGTTTGCAAGCCTTCGGGACGACCAACAATTACAAACTGCAAATGGGATGGGTCATACAGTTCCCCCGCCACGCGGTTGGCTTCTTCTAGGGTGATTGCATTGATCTTGTCGTTGCGGGTCTCGACGTAATCAATCGGCAAGCCGTCAATCTGCATCCCCACGAGGATTGAAGCGATCCGGCCGTTGCCGTCAAACCGCAGCGGGTAGGCCCCCGTTAGATAGGTCTTGGCGTCCTCTAACTCTTCTGCGGTGACACCTTCGCTGGCAATTCGGCTCCACTCGCTGCGCACCACATCCACAGCTTCGGCCATCTTCTCATTCGCAGATGCAAAAGAGCCGAGATAAACCGCTGCCAGATCACGAGGCAGGAGATAAGAGTAGACGCCATAGGTCAGACCGCGTTTTTCACGTACTTCCTTCATCAGGCGGCTATTGAAAGATCCCCCACCCAGAATTTGGTTCAACACATAAGCCGAGAAAAAGTCAGGGTCGTCCCGCTCCAACCCAGGTTGCCCAAAAATAGCAACCGACTGCGGGGTTTCAAAATCAATGATCTCAACCCCTTCGGTCAAAACCGGATCAACAGGACCTGGCATGGGCGCGCCAGATTCAGGGAGATCGGTCAGGAGCGCATCCATGATCGCACCAAGCTCGTCCACCGAAATATCACCCACCGCGCTGATATAGACGCGGTCCTTTGCAAATACAGCTTCATAAGCGTCAAAAATGTCCTGTCGCGTCAGGGACGTGACAGTTTCCAACGTCCCATTTTCCGGCGTACCATAGGGGTGATCGCCGTAGGTAATTGTTGCAAAAACTTTCCCTGCGATGTCATTGGGATCGGTTTCTTCTGATCGCAAACCTGCCAGAACCTGGGCCCGGACACGGTCCAATGCGTCTTGATCAAAGCGCGGCTCCTGCAATGTCTGTCGCATAAGCTCGACAGCTTCATCCCGGTTCTCGCTCAGAAAACGCGCCGAAATCGACACAGTGTCCCGGTCCGAGGAATAAGAGAAATTCGCAGCCAGGCTTTCCAAAGCGCGGGCGTAGTCCTGCGCCAAAAGATCGCCGGCCCCTTCTTCCAGAAGACCGGTCATCAGGTTCACGGCACCGCGTTTTTCGGACACATCAAGCGAGGTGCCGCCACGAAACCGCAATTCCAGTGCTGTAAACGGGATCGAGTGATCCTCGACCAGCCAGGCTTTGAAACCTCCAGGAGAGGTCACTTCCTTGATCTCAATCGCGCGGGCCGGCAAGGCTGCCAACAAAGCAAACCAGAGGGCTGCAAAAAGTCTTAGCGGGGTCATTGAGTCACCTCCGGCTCGTCTTGCATCAGCCATCCCGTGACCGAAGTTTCAGAGCGCAGTGTTTCACGTGCCACAGCGATGATCTCATCGGCTGTTACGGATTGAAGAATTTGCGGCCATGTCTGCACGTCCTCGACCGACAGCCCAGAGGTCAGCGCGCGACCATAACGGTTGGCAATACGGTCCACATCGTCACGCGCATAAATTTCATCTGCGCGCAATTGCAGCTTGATCCGCTCCAGCTGGGTTTCGTCGATCCCATCTTCCATAAAGGTCGCCAACGTATCGTCCAACGCTGTTTCGGCCTGTTCTAGGCTGACATCCTGTGCCGGCACGACCAAGAACGTGAATGTTGTGTCGTCAAGCGACGTCCCCCGGTAGTACGCCGTGGTATAGACCGCCAATTGCTGATCAAACTGCAAGGCGTTGGTCAGATAAGAAGTGCTACCGCCGCCGAGCAACTGGGCCAGCATATAAAGTGCCGCGGCTTTTTCCTGGGCACCATTATCACGTTCAGGAGCGAGGTAAGTGCGCATCACATAAGGTTGCGCAACACGGGCATCTTTGTAGGTCACACGCCGCGCGCTGATTTGCGGAGGCTCGGACGTGCGCAGCCGCGTTTCCGGCAAATCCGGATTGGCCGGGATGACGCCATAATATGTCTCAGCTAAGGTACGTACCTGTTCGGGATCCACATCGCCCGAGACCACGAGAATTGCGTTATTGGGCGCATAATAAGTGGAATAAAAGGATAGCGCGTCCTCCATCTCCAGCTCTTCCATCTCATGACGCCAGCCGATAACGGGCTGACCGTAGCGATGGTTCAGATATTGCACCGCGTTCATCTGTTCCCGGAACAGCGCACCTGGATCACTGTCGGTGCGCTGGTTGCGCTCTTCAAGGATGACCTCACGCTCGGTTTCAATATCGCTTGGTGTCAGACGCAGGTTGACCATCCGGTCGCTTTCCATCTGCATCATCAGTTCAAGGCGATCTGCTGCAACGCGTTGGAAATAAGCGGTGTAATCATAGCTGGTAAAAGCATTGTCACGCCCACCATTGGCAGCAACCGTGGCGGAAAGCTCCCCCGAAGCAAGGTTATCCGTCGCCTTGAACAGGAGATGTTCGAGAAAATGCGCCACACCGGATTGGCCAACAGGTTCGTCAGCAGAGCCTGCACGATACCAGACCATTTGTTGCACAACCGGCGCGCGGTGGTCTTCGACCACAACAACATCCATGCCGTTTTCCAAAGTAAAAGTCGTGACCTTTGCTTCGGTTGCGCTGGCGTTGCCTGCGAGGCCCATCACCAGCGCCAAAGCGCATGTGATCCTTCGGATCATAAGTCGTCCTCCGTCAAATGTGGCGCGCTCAATGTAGATGCGCCGGTACTGCTCTGCCGTTCTCCGAAAAGGAGTCGGTACGCGTTATAGCTGTGACCATTGCCATACAAATTACGTTTCCTAGGCACAGGAACAAGGCTGTTGGCGATGATGTGAGCAGATTTTAGAGAATTTATTCAGCTGGCGGTGCGGAAGGCGTGCCGGTTTGCGCGTTCCTGTAAGCCTGATTGACCGCAAATGGATCTAGCGACTGACGCTTGTACGCGTCACCGTACCGATCAACTGGGAACAGTTTGATCCGTGCAGTTCGCTGTTCGCGGCGGCGGAACTTTGCGTCTTCTTCAGCCAGATCCTGACGGATGTCGGGTTGAACGCCGTACCGTCCTGTCGCTGCCAACAGTGCGGAATCAGAGGCGGGGACACCATTGCCAGGTAGCACGGCCGCAGGATTGCCGCCCAGGGCCGCGATGGCATCGGCCTGCGGATTTTGATCGGTGCGATTGAACCCACCCGGCGTGGGTTGTGGCAGTTCTGTGAAGCTAGGCGGAATGTCCAACGGTTGCGCGGGTTGAACCAGAAACTCATCCGGGCCTGTGCCGGGGGCACGCAGATCATGCAGGCCACCGTTGCCGCAGGCAGAGACCGCACCAACCAGCAGGATAGCAATCAAGCTTTTAGAGATCCGCATCAGAACAACTCCCGTCCGTTTATCGCGTCTTAGCCGATTTTGAGGATAAGGTCACGCAGGCTTTTTCAACTGGCCGTCAAAGAGGATCAAGGCCGCCGCCCCGCCAAAGATAAAGATATCGGCGACGTTGAACACAAAAGGATTGTGAATGCCGCAGCAGGACATGTTCAGGAAATCGAGCACGTAGCCATAAATCACGCGGTCCAAAACATTGCCAATTGCGCCCCCGGCCACAAGGCCCGCCGCAAAGCGCAAGCCCCGATGGGGCGGTTGCCGCAGGGTCCAGACAGACAGCGCGATACAGATCAGGATCGATACCCCGATCAGGATCCAGCGGCCCATATCCGCGCCGCCGTCAAACAGGCCAAAGTTAATACCCGTGTTCTCGCCATAGCGAAAATTCAGGATCGGCGGCAAAACATCGATGGCGAGGCGGTCAACCAAACCCATCCGGTGGATCACCAGATTTTTGCTGAGCTGATCCAGCCCAAAGGCCAGTGCAAAGCCTGCAACCATCAAACGCATGTGACGCCGATCCTGTTTGTTTAGTGGCGGAAGTGGCGCATGCCGGTAAAGACCATGGCCAATCCGTTTTCATTTGCCGCATCGATCACTTCCTGATCGCGCATGGAACCACCCGGTTGGATCACACAGGTTGCACCGGCGGCTGCGGCTTCCAGCAGACCATCAGCAAAGGGGAAGAAGGCATCGGATGCAACCGCGGACCCTTTGGCGAGGCTTTCGTCCAGACCAAGTTCGGCGGCCATGCGTTCTGCCTTGGCTGCGGCGACATTGGCACTGTCGAGGCGCGACATCTGACCGGCGCCAACACCAACGGTTGCGCTGCCTTTGACGTAAACGATGGCGTTGGATTTGACGTGTTTTGCCACTTTCCAGGCAAACAGAAGGTCCTGCATCTGCGCGTCAGTTGGTTTCTTTTCAGTCACCACTTTCAGATCAGCCAGATCAACGTATCCAACGTCTTTGTCCTGAACCAGAACGCCGCCGGAAACCTGTTTGTATGCGGTAATAGCTGCACGAGAGACCGGCAGCGCGTCCGTCAGCAACAGGCGCAGGTTCTTTTTCTTGGCAAAGATTTCCTTGGCCTCATCCGACGCGCCGGGGGCGATCACAACCTCGGTAAAGATCTCAACAATCTTTTCCGCAGTGGCTGCGTCCAAAGGTTGGTTCAGCGCCACGATACCGCCAAAAGCAGAGGTACGGTCGCAGTCAAACGCCTTTTGATAAGCCTCAGTCAGGGTTGCGCCGGTTGCAACGCCGCACGGGTTGGCGTGTTTGATGATCGCAACGGCCGCAGTTTCAGCCGGGTTGAACTCCGCCACCAGTTCATAGGCCGCGTCCGTGTCGTTGATGTTGTTGTAGCTCAGCTCTTTACCTTGCAGCTGAACAGCCGTGGCAACACCGGGGCGTTCGGACCCATCGGTGTAAAACGCCGCTTTCTGGTGGCTGTTCTCGCCATAGCGCAGGGTCTGTTTGACCTCACCCGCGAAAACACGGCGGCGCGGGGTTTCTTCACCAATCGCATTGGCCATCCAGGTAGAAACAGCCGCGTCATAGGCACCGGTGCGCGCATATGCGATCTGCGCCAGTTTCTGGCGGAAGGCATAAGAAGTCTGACCATCGTTCGCTTCTAGCTCAGCCAGCAGCGCGTCATAGTCTTCGACGTCGACAACCGTGGTGACAAACCCGTGGTTCTTGGCCGAGGCGCGGATCATCGCGGGGCCGCCGATGTCGATGTTTTCGATCATCTCGGCATAGTCTGCGCCGCGTTTCAGGGTTTCTTCAAACGGGTAGAGGTTCACAACCAGCAGGTCGATCTCACCAATGCCATGTTCGGTCATCGCCGCAACGTGATCGTCATTGTCGCGCAGCGCCAGCAGGCCGCCGTGCACTTTGGGGTGCAGTGTTTTTACACGACCATCCATCATTTCCGGAAAGCCTGTGACATCTGCCACGTCTTTCACGGTCAGGCCCGCGTCGCGCAGAGTTTTGGCGGAACCGCCGGTTGAGAGCAGCTCAACACCACGCGCAGCAAGCGCTTTGCCAAGGTCAACAAGACCGGTTTTATCGGAAACAGAAAGCAACGCGCGGCGCACGGGGTGGAGATCAGTCATCGGTGTGGCAGTCCTTTGTCAGGCTCAATCAAAACTATCGGGCTCGTCCCGGTTGAGGTCGCGAACGGCAACAGCAGTGTCTTGGGCCTTGCTCAGCACCCACCGGATGCGCGTCGCATACTCTATTGCGTAGCCAGATAGAATGATTTGTTGCGAAGCGCGAGGCTTCAGGCGGCCTTTTTCCAGATAAAAACTGGGTTCCAGACGCAAATTGCCCCGTCCATCCTGTCGAAACACCCAGATTTCACCGCTTTTGAGCGCGAGTGACACCGCCGCCCCGCCCATATCAAGGCGCGCATCGACGTCCGGATGCAGATGGAATCGCAAGTCATAGCCAATTCCAGTGGCCCCAGCGCTGCGTTTGGCGCGGTCAAACCGTTGTTGCCCGGCCTCATCCAGAGCCAGCAACATATCATCGCCAGTGAGGGACCGTCCATCATCGCTCAGCTCCAACGTACGGGCATGGGTCAGACCAAAATCTTGCTCATAGCCGTCGTGAGCCAATTCGATCTTGGTCTCGTCGCTTTGCTCTTCCACCTCGATCGGAACCCGTTTGGGACCATCAATCAGCGCCTCCCGGCGGGAAATTTTTTGAGGCTGCGCCAGACGTGCCATCGAATGACCGGCCAAGCACAAAGTGGAATGCGACGGTGTGGCCCGACCAGCCCGACGCCATTCCAAGCCGAAGGTTTCACCGGAACCGCAGTTCACAATCAATGGCCTGCGCCCGGACGTCAGTTCAAACGCCAAGGTTGAGGCATGGGCGTTATATGACGCCACACCGGTGGGCGGCAGGCCGGCATCAATGATGATCGATGTGCGGCGCGCATAAAGGCGCGCATACCCCATGGCGAGGCCTTCTGGCTTGCTCCGACTGGTGGGTCCTGCGGCCAATGCATGATCCAGCCGCCCTTCCATTCCACGACCACCCCCGTGAAACCGTGCCAGTCCACCGTCGGCGTGGCGCAGGCTGCGCAGAGTTGGTGCAATCCGTTCAATGGCTGCCAGATGTGGCGCAGACACCCGTCGCCCGGTCTCCTTTAATGCCGCAGCTGCCCAGGTGAGAAGCGTGAACACTTCCAACAATTCTTCTGGATTGCGGGTCGGCAAGCCGCCCTGCTCATCGATTTGGAGGGCGCATTCCTCGGACAAGGCTTTGATGGCAGGTTCTGCCAACTCCTCGCGCCCTTCCAGTGCAAGGCCCGCGTAGATCAGACCTGTCAGTGCCTCGAATCGCGGCAAGCCGGGTGTCGCACCTTGCCACCGATGGGACAAAAACCAAGTCTGGCGTGACAGAGAGGCATAAAACGCATCCGAGGCCTCTTTGTCCCGACCGGCCAGCAAGAATAAAGCGTGGTTGATCCAGCGAATGACCCGCCTGCCCGTCAGATCAGGGCTCCACCCAATACTGCCGCCCGTTCCATGCGCTTCGATCCATCCCCAAACCCAGGTCTGGGCTTTTTTTCGAGCGTTCAAATCACCGACAGCCGCCAGATCATCCAACCAGGCAAACCCATGGCGTTCTGCATCAAATGCCTGATCAGGAGCGTCGACCTCCCACAGGCCGGTTGTTTGTGATTCCAACAGATAGCCCGCAAACAAGAGGTTGCCAGCAACCAGCTGACGGCCGCGGGCAAAACTGCCAATGGTGCGCGGTTCGGGCTGCGACACAAACCCCGTCGCCGAAGGTTGCCGACGCGCACGATAGGCATACCAACGGTTCAGAAATCGCGTCCCATTGGTCGAAATTCGACTGTAGTGTGACATGCTCAATTCGTCTCAACGCCCGGCCTAGAGGTGTAAAATTGCAGGCCTTTTCCCGTGACCATAGCGCGCTGCCTGCGCCAAGTCACCGGGGTTGAGTCTGTGCCGTCGTGTCGTTCAAGAAGATTTGCGCAGAAGAGCCATATAAAACCCGTCCATCCCACCACGCTCTGCCCAATAATCGGGCCGCAGGCGCAGGCCGCCTTCTTCGGTGACCCAAGACGAATCAACGTTGAGCTGTGCAAAAGGTGAAGGATCAGCTGACATGTCCGGGAACATATCCAACGCCTCTTCGACTTGGCATTCGCCTTCATCCGGCAAAAGAGAACAGGTGCAAAACACCATACGCCCGCCCGGTTTCACCAAGCTCCAGGCATGCGCCAGCATCTGCGCCTGCAAGTCGATCAATGCGCCAAAGTCGCTGCCGTCTTTGGCGTGAGGCAAATCAGGGTGACGTCGGATCGTGCCCGTCGCGGAACAGGGCGCATCGAGAATGATCGCATCATATTGCCCGCTTTGTTCCAGCACATCACCCGCAACAACCGAGGCCGCCAGTTTTGTACGTTCAAGGTTTTCGCGCAGTCGGCCCAGACGGGTTTCCGAGATATCGACAGCTGTCACAGTGGCACCAGATGCGGCCAATTGCAGGGTTTTCCCACCAGGTGCCGCACAGAGGTCCAGCACGTTTTCACCTGACTGCGCAGACAAAAGACGCGCCGGCATCGACGCCGCTGCATCTTGCACCCACCACTCCCCCTCGGCAAATCCAGGGAGGGATGAGACCTGCGCCGCATCCTGCAATCGGATGGAGCCGGTCGGCAAAGCCTCACCATTTAACGCGTTAGCTGCACCGGATGATTTTGGCGTAATATCAAGGGGGGCGCCTGCGTGATGTGCGTCTTCGATGGCGCGAATCGCATCGGCGCCCCAGGCTTGCACCAAGGGCGTCCGCAGCCATTTCGGAAGACGCGGCGTGCGCAGCTTGGCCCATTCGGCGGGCCCGTGTTCTGCAACTTTACGCAGGACCGCATTCACCAAACCTTTAAGCGCGCCGTGACGTTTGTGCCGGGCCACAATGTTGACGATGGTGTTGACCACCCCGTGCGCTGCACCGCCGGCACAGAGCTCATACACCCCAAGGCGCAGAGCGTTTTTCACGTGTAACGGCGTTGCTTTTTTCAGATACTTCGACAGGATTTTGTCACAACGTTCCAAATTACGCAGGGTATCTGCGACCAACCGTTGGGTCCGCGCCCGATCCTGAGGTTCGAGCCGCTCCAATACCCCTGCTGCATAGCTTTCGGCCAACAGACGTTGTTCGCCTAGAACCTGATCAAGCAAATGGATCACTGTACGGCGAGCGGAAGTTGCGTCGGACATCCGGCACTCCTTTGGGATGCGGGTGGATACGGGAACTGCTTGTTCCTGATGAAGAGCGGCGTATATCATGCCCAGAGCATAAAGGAACCCGTCAATGACCGACGAGACACCCGAGATCAAACCCGAATGGAAAGACCTGCCTCCGGCAGCCCAACGGGCTTTGGCCGAAGCAGAAGAACGCCGTATTGCGGCAGAAGCCGAAGCCCCGTTGCCCACGGAACTGGGCGGACGCGATGGCCCCGAACCGGTGCGGTTCGGCGATTGGGAGAAAAAAGGCATCGCGGTCGATTTCTGACACCGCCGCTGAGTGCGCCATGATTATTGAGATCCGCCGATATACGTTGCATGCGGGCAAACGGGAACAGTTCATACGGTTTTTTGAAACTGTGAACCGCAAGGCCCTACGTGATGCGGGGATGCTTGTTTTTGGCCCGATGCGCGACCTGGAAGATCCCGACAAGGTCCATTGGATGCGCGCGTTTCCCAACCTTACTGAACGTGAGCAGATCAAGGAGTTGTTTTATGACGGACCTGTTTGGGCAGAAGAGGTTGAACCCTTTGTCATGCCTCTGATTGCCCACTACGAGGCATCCGTTGTTGAGACAACCGAAGGGTTTGAAGGATTCGGAGCGACCCCGGATCTGTGAAATCCGAGGATCGCCGTTGCGTTGGGTTTAGAGCCCCAGAACATCCACCATATCGTATTCACCAGCGGCCTTGTCCTGCCCCCAAAGCGCCGCCTTGACGGCGCCACGGGCAAAAATGGCGCGGTCGGTGGCCATGTGACGCAGCACGATGCGTTCGCCCGCAGCTGCAAACAACACATCATGTTCGCCCACAATGTCGCCGCCGCGGATCACGGAAAACCCGATGTCGCCCTTTTTGCGGGCGCCGGTGATACCATCACGAGCGCGGTCTTCGACATCAGACAGGGTTACGCCACGGCCTTCGGCGGCAGCTTCGCCTAACATCAAGGCAGTGCCCGAGGGGGCGTCAACCTTGTGGTGGTGGTGGGCTTCGATCACTTCGATATCAAAATCATCATCCAGCGCAGCCGCTACTTTCTTGGTGAGCTGCATCAACAGGTTCACCCCAAGGCTCATGTTACCCGCGCGCACAATCGCAATGTCTTGTGCTGCTGGTGCCAGTTGGGCGATCTCGTCATCGGCCATTCCAGTGGTGCCAATCACATGGACGCACCCTGCCTTTGCGGCCAGTTTGGAAAAGGCGATTGTGGCAGCAGGTGCGGTGAAATCAATCACGGCCTGGGCCTTGGAGAAGGCCGCCAATGCATCATCGGTGACAACAACCCCAAGGGCCGCGCCCCCCATGGCTTCGCCCAGGTCACGCCCGACCCAATCGTGACCGGATCGCTCTACTGCTCCGACCAGACGCGCCTTGTCGCTCTGCTGAATTGTCTTGATCAGCATTTGCCCCATACGCCCCGAGGCGCCGGTGATCACAATTCCGGGCAGGTCAGTCATTGCTCTGGTCCTTTGTATAACGTGCTGAATTCCTCCTACAGCGACGAGGAGCGCTTGGCAAAGGGTGCAATTCCGCATAGATCGGAAATATGGCTAAGAACAAATTTCAAGATGGTGCCGGTCCCTCCCAACGTCAGCTGCGTGTTGGCGAGCTGATCCGACGCGCCTTGTCCGAGGTGCTGGCGCGTGGAGATGTCCATGACCCGGACCTGAACCGTATGTCGATCACGGTGGGCGAAGTGCGCACATCGCCGGATCTAAAAATCGCAACCGCCTATGTGCTGCCCTTGGGTGGACAGGGGCAAGACGAGGTTGTGCAGCTGCTGGCGCGCAACAAAGGCGAGATCCGCCGCACGATCGGCAAGAAGCTGGGTCTGAAGTATACACCCGATCTGCGGTTCCAGCTGGATCAGACCTTTGACCAGATGGACGACACCCGCCGGATGCTGGGTCAGGACGCGGTGCGCCGCGATATTGACGATTGATCCGCGCGGCCTGTCTGCTGCTATGCGCCTGCATAGCCTGGGCAGGTGCGCCGCACTCAGCGGCGGCGGTTACGTGCGATGATCTGACCTATGACGGCAATCGCTACACATTATGTGAGGTCGACGCGACCCAAGAACAGCTGCAGCTGTTCTTGAAGGATGACAGCGGCGACGTACACGGACACTTTTCCCGTCTTGATGCGGAGCTGGCGGATCAGGGCAAAGTGCTGAGTTTTGCCACCAATGCCGGCATGTACCATTCGGATCGCTCACCGGTCGGGTTGTTTGTCGAACAAGGCGAAGAACTGGCCAAACTGGTGCCCAATGCGGGGCCGGGCAATTTCGGCCTGCTGCCCAACGGGGTATTCTGCATTCGCGGTGGCCGCGCAGATGTTTTTGAAACACTGACCTTCCGAGACAGCGGCGTAAGCTGCAAATACGCAACGCAATCAGGGCCGATGCTGGTCATTGATGGCGCGTTGCACCCTCGGTTTTTACCCGATTCGACGTCGTTCTTCATTCGCAACGGGGTGGGAACCTCGGCAGATGGGACACGCGCAGTGTTTATCATTTCGCGCAATGCGGTGACGTTTCACCAATTTGGCAGCCTGTTTCGGGACCATTTGAAATTGCCCAATGCGCTGTATTTTGACGGCAATATCTCGCGACTGCATGCCCCGCAGGTTGGGCGCAGCGATGCCGGGTTCATGATGGGTCCTATTGTGGGCGTCGTCGAAGACAAAGCGGATTGATGTAAATCCGATCCATTTGCGGCTATGTAGAATTGACAGGGCGCATGGCTTGGGATACGCCGCGCGCCTCAAATCATGCATCAAGGACACGTAATGGGACGCAAACGCAAAGGGCGCGATATTTCCGGCTGGCTGGTGATCGACAAACCGGCTGGGGTGACCTCGACCGCGGTTGTAAACAAGGTCCGCTGGGCAATGGAGGCGCAAAAGGCTGGCCATGCGGGCACATTGGACCCCGAGGCAACCGGCGTTCTGGCCATCGCATTGGGAGAGGCGACCAAAACCGTGCCTTTCATTACCGATGCGATGAAAGCCTATACGTTCACCGTGCGCCTGGGACAGTCGACCAATACCGACGATGCCGAAGGCGAAGTCATTGCCGAAAGCAGCGAACGCCCGACAGATGCACAGATCAAGGATGCTTTGTTACCATTTCTGGGTGAAATCCAGCAGGTTCCGCCCAAGTTTTCTGCCGTAAAAATCGACGGCCAGCGCGCCTACAAACTGGCCCGCGACGGCGAAGATATCGAGCTGGCCGCGCGCGCCTTGTGGGTCGAAGAGCTGGTGCTGGTTGATCGTCCTGACGCCGATCACGTTGTCTTGGAAATGACTTGCGGCAAAGGCGGTTATGTCCGGTCGATTGCCCGCGATCTGGGTGAGGCTTTGGGATGTCATGCCCACGTCAAAGTACTGCGCCGCATCTGGTCCGGCCCCTTTGACGTTGAAGAGGGGATGAAATGGGATGACGTGATGCGGATGGAACGCACGCCCGAGCTCGACACCTATCTACGCCCCTTGGAGCAAGGTTTGGACGGCCTGCCCGAAGTTAAATGCACCGCCGAAGGTGCCGTGCGTCTGAAAAACGGCAATCCGGGCATGGTGATGCCCAACAATGACGTCGAATACGGTGATGAGGCCTGGGCCTCGATCGAAGGCAAAGCTGTCGCCGTTGGTATCTACAAATCCGGCAGCCTGCATCCAAGCCGGGTGTTCAATCAATAGGCCCGCTTGCACGAGCGTAAAACTCATGGCATGGCGCGGGATATGATCACGCGCCACCATACCAAGGGCGATGCGCCCTCCTCTGCTGTCTATTCCGATTGCGAGACCTACCGCTATAGCCTGACCCGGATTTGGGATCCCGCGGGTCAGCGGGTGATGTTCATCATGCTGAACCCCTCCAAAGCGACCGAGGTGCAGAACGACCCCACAATTGAACGCTGCGAAAGACGGGCACGCGCGCTTGGCTTTGGCGGGTTTCGTGCCACCAATATCTTTGCCTATCGCGCCACAGACCCGCGCGACATGCGCGCAACTGATGCGCCCGAAGGCCCTGACAATATGGACATTCTGCGCGAAGGTATGGACTGGGCCCATATGGTGATCTGTGCCTGGGGCACCCACGGCGAACATCGTGCACAAGGTCCACGCGTGGCAGAAATCCTGCGCGCCACCGGACGGCCCCTGCATCATCTGGGGTTGAGCAAGGCCGGGCACCCGAAACATCCGCTCTATATTTCTTACGCGACGAAACCGCAGATTTGGTGCGCGTAGACATCGGAAATTAACCGATGTTCTCTATTTGTTTTGCAAATTCTGTTTTGAGGTTAAAGATTGGATCGCGCCAGTGCTGGCGCATGGTCAGGGGTTTTGCGCGATGTTTATGATTGCCGGGGTAATGACGCTTATCGCCGCCAGCGGCCTGCTGTTGATTGACAGTTCGGAAAATGATGACACCCCCGACAATGCTGACGCGGCGAATGGCTCCGCGACGGACGACGATTCTGACCAGTTGTCAGACGAAGATATTACCCCGATAGACGTGATTTTGGGCAGCGCAGAAGCCGACACGATTTCTGGTGGCGACGGCGACGAACAGATTGAAGGCCTGGAAGGCGCGGACCAGATCAACGGCGGCGCGGGCGAGGACACGGTTTTGGGCGGCGCGGGCAATGATGCGCTGTTTGGAGCTGAGGCGGGTGATACGTTACACGGCGGGGACGGCGCCGACCTTTTACATGGCGAAGAGGGTGACGACCTGTTGGAAGGTGACGCCGATGATGACCAGCTGTTTGGGCACTACGGCGCGGACACTTTGGACGGCGGCGAGGGTGACGACACGGCTCATGGTGGTCAGGGCGGCGACACGCTGTCCGGAGACGCGGGCGATGATGCGTTACATGGCAACGACGGCGACGATTCTCTGGAAGGAGGCGACGGCGAAGACACGCTGTTTGGCGGCTACGATAATGACTTGTTGCTGGGCGATGATGACGGGCTGCGCGACTACTTGAACGGTGGAGCCGGGGACGACACGATCTTTGCCGGGGCAGGCGATATTGTCACCGGGGGCACAGGCGCAGATGAAATCGCCGCCAGCCAAGCCGATGACGGTTTCGCGATTGAGATCATGGATTTTGAGACAGGAGAAGACCAGCTGGTCATTCCTTGGACGTTCGAGCCGGAAACTCCGCCGGAAATCGAAATACATGCCCCAGGCGAAGTCTCCGACAACATTGAAGTGCATGTAGATGGGCAGCTGGTGGCCAGCCTGCCGGCCGAATCCGAAATCCAGATGAGCGACATCTCATTGCATTTGATTGCTGCCGGGGACGAACCTTCGATCCAGTAGAGCCGCAGGTCAGCTGGTTTCGCCAAAGTTTACCTTTGCCAAATTCCACTATTCGGACTATACGCGCCCATCTGCAGAGATTCTCGTGAACCTCTGCGGTTTTCTCCACGGGCCTGAGCTGGACGACATCCCGGCCTGCGCCATTCACCTTTAACCTATTTAAGGAGACCCCGATGTCGATTACTGCTGAAGAAAAAGCACGCGTCATGAAAGAATTCGCAACCAAAGAAGGCGACACCGGTTCGCCCGAAGTACAGGTTGCGATCCTGACCTCGCGTATCAACACGCTGACTGAGCACTTCAAAACCCACAAAAAAGACAACCACGGTCGTCGTGGTCTTTTGAAGATGGTTGCACAGCGTCGTAAGCTGCTGGACTACACCAAAGGCAAAGATCTGGCCCGTTACCAGGACCTGATCAAGCGTCTGGGCATCCGCCGCTAAGAATTTTCGACCTTGGTCGATCAACCGCGTCCCTTTGGGGCGCGGTTTTTTTATGCGCGAACACTTCAATGTTGATATTCTGCTTGCACGTCAATTGATACGTTATAACATGACAAAACTTGTTGGCCGCACAGCCCACGCGCGGCCCCACACAAAACAAAACAACATTTGCACCCGATGAATGACACCCAGACACAAAATTGGTCAAACCGAGGCGACACCGGATTGCGCAGCCGCCTGCGCCGAGGTGATCCGATGGAGGCCTTTGATCGATTGCCGCCCGAGTTGCGCCGCTGGATGACCGGCGCCAATCTTCCCTGGTCGCCGAAGTCATGTGAACGTATTTGGCGCAAAGCAAAATCACGCGGTCTTTCAGTGAACGAACGGTTGCAACTGCTGGACAAGGTCGAAGCCTCAACACTGAACAAGGCTGCTAAGAGCCTACGCTGACGCCCGGGAAAACCGCGGGCTCGAAAAAACTTCAAAAACCCTGTCACAGTCGCCGCAGTCGTCTCCTCTTTATCTATGTACCGCCGGAACAACCGGCGGATTTGATAAGGAGACATCTCATGAAGACTTTTGACGTCCAGTCCATCGGCATCAATAAATCCGCAGCCGAGGTTTTTGAATTTCTGGCGCAACCACACAACCTGACCAAATGGACCAATGCATTTGAACGAGCGGATGATGAATCTGCTGATCTGATGACGCCAAACGGTGCGGTCCCGATCAAGCTGAACACAATTGCCAATACCGCAGCTGGGTCCGTCGACTGGTACATGACCTTCCCTGATGGTTCCGTTGGCACGGCGTTTTCCCGCGTGACTCCCGATGGTGATGACAAATCCATCTACTCTTTTGTCTTGATGGCACCACCTGTGCCTTTGGAAGCTCTGGAAGGTGCGTTACAAGCGCAAATGGGGATTCTCGCACAAGAGCTGGTTGAATTGAAAACAATGATGGAAGCATGATCGTATTCTACGGGGAACAAATCGAGGCGGCGCGACAGGGGAACCGCGCCGCCCTTGATGCGATTGTACGCGCGGCTGAACGGCCCGTGTACAATCTCGCTTTGCGCATGCTGGCAAACCGTGCCGACGCAGAAGACGCCACACAAGAAATCCTGATCAAGATCGTGACCCACATTGGCACGTTGCGTGACGTGAAAGCCGCTGGTGCTTGGGCCATGCAGATTGCAGTTCGCGACCTGATGAACCGACGCAAACGCGGACGGGTCGAAGCAATGCGCCTGACTTTTGAAGGGTTTGCTGCAGATCTCGACAATGGGCGACGCGATCTGGCCGAAGGTGCGATGACGGATGCGGAAACCACACTGGCCTTGGAAGAAGTCAAAGTGGGCTGCACCTTGGCGATGCTGACCTGCCTCAATCGCCCGGCACGCATGGCCTATATCCTGGGAGAGATTTTTGAGCTGACCGATCAGGAAGCTGCCAGTGCCATGAATATTACGCCCACGGCATTTCGCCAGCGCCTAACCCGATCACGCAAAGCCGTGACGAGCTTTGTTACCAAGACCTGCGGCGTAGTATCAGACAGCAATCCCTGCCGTTGCGCCAAGCGTATTGCGCCTGCGCTAGAACAGAAACGTATTGCCAAAGGTGCGTCTCAGTTCGATCTGGACCAAGTGCCGACACGCACGCCTGATGAAGTTTCGGCCCTTGTCCGCTCATTGGAAGACGGGCGAGCTGCGGCCGCGTTGATGCGATCCAATCCAGATTTTCCCACAAAAATGAGCGAAATGATTCTGCCGTTGTTGGATGTACAACCCGACGTCGGGGATCCCGTTCAATAGCTGCAACAAAACGCTTCTTTGCAAATCACGTGATTTCGGATAAGCACCGGGCATCTGAGACGATGCACCCGGACCCTGGTGCGCGAAAGAAAGATAAATGGGGTCGGCGGCAATGGGGCCGCTATGACAAATGGAGACCCGGGATACGCCTGGGAGTGCTCCGATTTAGGATACGAAACGTATGTTCGACGTTACCAAAAAATCGATGCAATGGGGTGAAGAGACGCTCACCCTGGAAACCGGCAAAGTGGCCCGTCAAGCGGACGGTACCGTGATTGCCACGCTGGGCGAAACCAGCGTTATGGCGAACGTGACCTTCGCCAAGGCACAAAAGCCCGGTCAGGATTTCTTTCCTCTGACCGTCCACTACCAAGAAAAATACTATGCGGCCGGTAAAGTTCCCGGTGGTTTCTTTAAGCGCGAAGCGCGCCCAACCGAAAAAGAAACTCTGACCGCCCGTCTGATCGACCGTCCGATCCGCCCGCTGTTCGTCCCCGGCTTCAAAAACGAAGTTCTGGTGATGTGCACCGTGCTGTCGCACGATCTGGTCAACGACCCGGATATCGTTGCAATGATCGCAGCCTCTGCTGCGCTGACCATCTCTGGCGCACCGTTCCGTGGCCCGATTGCTGGTGCCCGCGTTGGTTTCGTGGACGGCGAATACGTCCTGAACCCAACCGTTGACGACATGCAGGACCTGCGCCTGAACCCTGAACAGCGTCTGGATCTGGTTGTTGCCGGCACCAAAGACGCCGTGATGATGGTGGAATCCGAGGCATATGAGCTGAGCGAAGAAGAAATGCTTGGTGCGGTGACCTTTGCCCACGAGCAAATCCAGCCGGTTATCGACCTGATCATTGATCTGGCCGAAACAAGCGCCAAAGAGCCGTTTGAATTCGTAGCGCCTGATTACTCAGAGCTGTTCGAAGTCATCAAGGCAGCTGGCGAAGAGAAAATGCGTGCCGCTTACGCGATCTCTGACAAGCAAGAGCGTGTTGCAGCTGTTTCTGCTCTGAAAGAAGAGATCATTGCAGGTCTGGCCGAAGAGCAGCAAGAGGACGCGAACCTCGGCTCCGCTCTGAAGAAACTGGAATCCGGCGTTCTGCGCGGTGACGTTGTTAAAAACGGTCGCCGTATTGATGGCCGTGCTCTGGATCAGGTCCGCGCGATCGAGTGTGAAACGGGCCTTCTGCCACGTACACACGGTTCGGCTCTGTTCACCCGTGGCGAGACCCAAGGTCTGGTTGTGACCACTCTGGGCACCGGCGACGATGAGCAGTTCATCGACTCCTTGCACGGCAACTTCAAATCGAACTTCCTGCTGCACTACAACTTCCCTCCCTACTCGGTTGGTGAAGTAGGCCGCGTGGGTTCCCCCGGTCGTCGTGAAATCGGTCACGGTAAACTGGCATGGCGCGCGCTGCAGGCGGTTCTGCCGGCTCCGACCGACTTCCCCTACACCGTGCGTGTTGTGTCCGAGATCACCGAATCCAACGGTTCGTCCTCGATGGCATCCGTTTGTGGTGGCTCCCTGTCCATGATGGACGCGGGCGTTCCGCTGAAAGCACCGGTTGCTGGTGTTGCGATGGGTCTGGTTCTGGAAGACGATGGTTCCTACGGCATCCTAACAGACATCCTGGGTGACGAAGACCACCTGGGCGACATGGACTTTAAGGTGGCGGGTACTTCAGACGGCATCACCTCGCTGCAGATGGACATCAAGGTTGCTGGTATCACACCAGAAATCATGAAATCCGCCCTGGCCCAAGCCAAGGAAGGTCGTCTGCACATCCTGGGTGAGATGTCCAAGTCGCTGACCGAAGCATCTGAATTCTCGGCACATGCGCCGCGTATTGAGACCATGCAGGTTCCAACCGACAAGATCCGTGAAGTTATCGGTTCCGGCGGTAAAGTGATCCGTGAGATCGTCGAAACGTCTGGTGCAAAAGTCGATATCAACGACGACGGCGTAATCAAGATTGCCTCTGCCAATGGCGAAGCGATCAAGAAGGCCTATGACATGATCTATTCGATCGTGGCAGAGCCCGAAGAAGGCAAAGTCTACACCGGTAAAGTTGTCAAAATCGTCGACTTCGGCGCCTTTGTGAACTTCTTTGGTAAGCGCGACGGCCTGGTCCACGTGTCCCAGATCCTGAACAAACGCCTGAACCACCCTTCAGATGTTCTGAAAGAAGGTCAGGAAGTTAAAGTTAAGCTTCTGGGCTTTGACGACCGCGGCAAGGTTCGCCTGTCGATGAAAGTTGTCGATCAGGAAACCGGCGAAGAGATCGTTGAAGAGAAAAAAGAAAAGACTTCAGACGAGTAATTTCCAATTGCACAGCCGCATTTATGCGGCTGTGCAACCGGAGTTTTTGAATATGAAACAAGATATTATTTTAAGAATTACAGTTGCCGCGTTAACCCGTAATCGACCACGCATGCTTGCAAAACTAATTCACTCTTTCGGAGAAATGGAACTCCCTGAACACTGTGAAGTTCAATGTCTAATTGTCGAAAACGATGTGTCCGAAAACTCGAAATCGGTAATTGAGACATGTAAGCCGTTGGCAAACAACCTACCTCTTTCATATGTTTTAGAGAAAGAACTGGGCATTCCATTTGCTCGGAACCGTGCTTCACGAGAGGCCATTCAGTGGAACTCTGACCTGCTAACCTTTGTTGACGACGATGAGTATGTAGACAACCGATGGTTGGTCGAACTAGTTGCGCGTTACCGAAAGACAGGAGCCGCACTTATTGGCGGCCCGGTTTTTATTGCGCCTCCTGAACCTGAGCTGTCGTTATTACAGAGAGCGTTTCATAGTGACCTAACCGAGTACTATGAACAACGTGCAACTGGGGCAATCAAGGCCGCCAGCGAAGGGCGTTCAAGTCCTGTCACCAACAACTGGCTCGGCGAGATTAAACTATTTACAGAGCACAACTTATGGTTTGACGAGTCACTACGTTTCACCGGTGGGTCTGACAGTCGTTTTTTTCACTCCGCGCGCGCGATGGGTCTTAAGCTGGACTGGGCAGAAAACGCATTTGTATATGCAACAATGTCCGCGGATCGGCTTAACTTTGGTGTGCAGCTTCGAGAAGCCCACAGCAGGACGATCAACAGAATTCGCCTCGAACAAGTTAGCAAAAAGTTCTACTTTCTACGACTACCTCTGGGTATCATTTTAAAATTGATCTCGGCCACATTCTTGGCGATCTCCCTTCCGTTAACCGGCGGGCGTGGAATACTCAAGCTTACGAGGCGGCTTGGGTTGATCACAGGTCGCATATCTGCCGCATTTGGTGGAAACTCTTCGCTTTACACTCGCATTTTTGGAAATTGAACAAAGGTCCGCTCTAAATGTCAGATGATTGCGTTCTGATCCTTACGATGAAATGGGGCACGCTTTATGGTCCAGAGTACGTAAATCGTCTCGCTGAAGGCGTTAGGAAGCATCTTGCCCGACCTCATCGGTTCATCTGTTTTACTGATGACGACAGCGGGCTTTCCGATGCTGTCGAGGCGTTTCCACTACCCGTAATGAACCTCCCTGAAGGACACCAAGACACACGCTGGCAAAAGCTTAGCTTGTTCTCATCTGATCTATTTGGGCTCACCGGCACCGCGCTTTTTCTTGATCTTGACCTTATCGTCATGGGAGACCTCGATAGTTTTTTTGAAGATGATGCGCCGTTTCGTATCATTCGCGATGACACCCTTTTCCGTCCGAAACCTCTGCGTAAATTAAACGCTGCGCGAGACCAATTTCTCGCTTCGGTAGGAAACTCATCTGTGTTTCGCTATAAAATCGGTGAACACCAATACATTCTTGAAACCTATCTTGCCGACCCGACTGCCGCGACAACGGGATACGAAATCTCACAACAATTTCAGAGCGCTCAGCTGGAGAAAAACGGGCACCTTGAATACTGGCCCGAAGAGTGGTGTGTAAGTTTTAAAAACAAATGTGTCCCACGTGGTTTTCGAAGCTTTATCAAGGATCCGACGTTACCCGAAGGCGCCAAAATTGTCGTTTTTGCAGGCGAACCTAAAATGCATGACGCCTTGGTTGGCAAAGGTGGAAAGTGGTATCGCCGAATTGGTGACGTTGATTGGCTCAAAAAGGCCTGGGAAGCACCATGACTGTATTACGAGAATGGGTGCGCAGGCAAAAACACCGCTGGCGAATCAGGAGATGTAAGAAAGAACTCGATGAACGCGATGTAATTGCGCAGTCTCACAACCTGGACACGCCATTGATCGTGTCTCTCACCAGTTACCCTCCTCGCTTTCCAGAGCTCGCCCTGACGCTGCGCTGTTTACTACGTCAATCCATCGAGGCTGACCGTACTATCCTCTGGATCGCGGAAGATGATGTAGCGCAGCTACCTGACGAAGTACGCGCCTTAGAACAGGAAGGGTTAGAAATTTGCACCTGTCCGGACTATCGCTCGTATAAAAAACTGCTTCCTCTGCTAGAGGCGTTAAAAGAGCCAGCTACGATTGTGACCGCAGATGACGACGTATATTATGGCCCAGAGTGGCTCGCATCATTGCTTAATGTCCGCGCAAAAACAGGTGCAAAGGTTGTCGGTGGCCGGGGGCATCGAATTGCACTGACCCAACAGAAAACTCCTGCAGGATACTGGGACTGGCAACATAATGTTGGCTTAAAGAACGAACCCAGCTCACTGATCTTTCCGACAGGTGTAGGAGGTGTCTTATATTCGCCCGGTGCTTTGTCACCCATTGCAGTGGATTGGCATCTCGCACAACAGCTTTGTCCAACAGCAGATGATATCTGGTTTTACTGGATGCACCGTCTACAGGGACACTCTTCGGCGCTGACAGGTGAACGGCTGCGCGTCCTAGAGTGGGTGAAAGACCCAAATGGCGGGCTTCTCAGTATAAACGGAAAAGGTGGTAACGATCGCCAAATTATGGCCATGATCAATCACTTTGGTTGGCCCGACCCCTAGGAGGCATCGGGCCCATTTGGGCTCACTCTGGTGCTTTTGTCTTACGCAGGTAGGGGAAGATCGTCTCGAACTCGCCGAATTTCTCTTTGGCCGCTTCGTTGGATACCGCTGGCGGGATGATCACATCATCGCCGGGGACCCAGTTTGCCGGTGTCGCTACGCCTTTGCTGGACATTTGCAGCCCATCCAGTGCGCGCAGGATTTCGGCAAAGTTACGGCCTACTGTCATCGGGTAGGTCATCGACAGTTTCAGCTGTTTGTCGGGACCGATGATAAAGACAGACCGGACAGTGGCACTGTCTGCAGGGGTGCGCCCATCAGGCAGGTAGGCTTCAGCAGGCAGCATGTCGAAAGCTTTGGAAACCTCCAAACCGGCATCCGCAATGATCGGGAAGCCAGCGGGCGCTTTGCCGTAGGCTTCGATATCGCCTTTCCACTTGCGGTGATCTTCGACGCCATCGACCGAAACGCCGATCACCTTGGTGCCGCGTTTTTCCCATTCTTCGGTCAACTGCGCCACAGCTGAGAATTCGGTGGTGCAGACGGGGGTGAAGTCTTTGGGGTGGCTGAACAGAATCGCCCAGCTGTCACCGATCCAGTCGTGGAAGGTAATGGTGCCCTGGTCGGTTTCCGCTGTAAAATTTGGAACGGTGTCGTTTATACGCAAGCCCATAGTGGGTCTCCCTTTTACGGATGGAGCGAGGGTCGTGTCTCCTCCCTCCTCAATGTTGTTCGCGCGCGCAGGATTGCAACCATGCCCGCGGATTACCAGATGAAATATGGAGAAACTTTTGGGTAAGGCTTGCGACTGCCGCAATAATTTGATCAAATTATGCAATGAACCTTGTGTGCGGTACTTCGCAGTGACACAGTACCGCCAAACAGCGTAGAACCGGGAGATACCTCGATGATTGAAAAGCGCGATTTTTATATCAATAGTCAATGGGTTAGCCCACTTGACGGACGCGATCACAACGTCATTGATCCGTCCACCGAAGACGCCTGTGCCGTGATCTCCCTTGGGGGTCAGGCAGATACGGATGCCGCCGTTGCCGCTGCCAAAGCCGCGCTGCCCGGCTGGATGGCAACCCCGGTCGAAGAGCGGATCGCCAAGGTCGAAAACTTGCTTGAGATCTATGAAAGCCGTTCAGAGGAATTGGCCCAGGCCATGTCGCTGGAAATGGGCGCGCCGCTGGATATGTCGCGCGGATCCCAAGCCGGTGCAGGCAGCTGGCATCTGCGGAACTTCATCACGGCCGCCAAAAATTTCCCGTTTGAGCATGCGTTGAATGACGCATCCCCCAACGATCGTATCATCCACGAAGCGGTTGGTGTTGCGGCCCTGATCACCCCTTGGAACTGGCCGATGAACCAGGTCACGCTCAAGGTTGGTGCAGCGGCGATTGCTGGTTGCACCATGGTGTTGAAACCCTCCGAGGAAAGCCCGCTGAACGCGATGGTCTTTGCCGAAATGATGGATCAAGCCGGGTTCCCGGCCGGTGTCTTTAACCTGGTGAATGGCGACGGCGTGGGCGTTGGCTCGCAGCTGTCCGTGCACCCGGACGTCGACATGGTCTCCTTTACCGGTTCGACCCGCGCAGGGACCGCCATTTCCAAGGCCGCAGCAGATACGTTGAAACGGGTTCACCTGGAGCTTGGCGGCAAAGGGGCCAACCTGCTTTTTGACGATGCTGATGACAATGCGGTGCGGCGCGGCGTGCTGCACATGATGCAAAACACCGGTCAAAGCTGTAATGCGCCCAGCCGTATGCTGGTGCAGCGCGGGATCTATGACCGGGTTGTTGAGGAAGCTGCAGAAGTCGCCAAGGGCGTCACCGTGGGCCCCGCGTCCGAGACAGGATCCCACATCGGCCCCGTGGTGAATGAGCTGCAATGGACCAAGATCCAAGCCCTGATCGAAAAAGGGATCGACGAAGGCGCGCGTCTTGTCGCTGGTGGTCCGGGTCGTCCCGATGGGCTGAACAAAGGGTTCTATGTGCGTCCAACCGTTTTTGCGGACGTAAACAACCAGATGACCATTGCACGCGAAGAGATCTTTGGCCCTGTTCTGTCAATCCTGCCCTTTGACACCGAAGAAGAAGCCGTCGAGATCGCCAATGACACGCCCTATGGTCTGACCAACTATGTGCAGACCCAGGACACCGCGCGGGCCAATCGTCTGGCACGGGTTCTGCGGTCCGGCATGGTAGAGATGAATGGCAAGTCGCGCAGTGCCGGCTCACCCTTTGGCGGGATGAAACAATCTGGCAACGGGCGCGAAGGCGGCACCTGGGGGATTGAGGACTTCCTGGAGGTCAAATCCGTCGGCGGTTGGACGCCTGAATAATCCAAAACACAAAGGCCGCTCAGATCTGGGCGGCCTTTCCCGATCAGCTTAGCCGATCAAAACGGTGCCTTAGCGCGAAATCGCATGGATTCACCACTGTCTGGGTGTTTGATCCGCAGCTCCTCGGAATGGAGCATCATGCGATCCTGGTCCAAGGCCGCGCCGCTTGCATACAACGGATCGCCCAGGATCGCGTGGCCCAGTGACAGCATATGAACCCGCAACTGATGCGAGCGCCCGGTTTTGGGCGTCAGACGCACGCGGGTTTCATCGTCACCATATTTCACCACACGCCAATCGGTGAGGGCCGGCTTCCCGGTTTCATGACAGACCTTTTGGCGAGGGCGGTTTGGCCAATCCACGATCAACGGCAGATCCACCGTACCTGCGCGCGGTTCAAGGGTTCCGGCCAGACGGGCAACATAGGCTTTCTTGGTCGTGCGCTTTTCGAACTGCATCGACAGATGCCGTTGGGCGTGGGCTGTCAGCGCAAATACCATCACGCCTGATGTGTCCCGGTCCAGCCTATGAACCAACAGCGCCTCAGGAAAGACCGCTTGCACCCGCGACATCAGGCAATCCGCCAGATGCTCGCCACGTCCCGGAACGCTTAGCAATCCTGCAGGTTTATTCACCACCAGAATCTCCGCATCGTGGTGCAGAATGTCCAATGGATCTTGGGGCGGGTTATAATCACTCGACACAGGCATGGTGCTGCCTAGCCTGCAGTTCAAACGAGAGCAAGATGCAGCCGAAGTTTCGCAGGATGTTCCGCTAACGGTTAGGTGATAGAACCGCGCTTGCATCGCGTGGCTCGCTGACCTCAGATAGCATCGCAGCTCCGCACATGAGGCACGCCATGACCCCGCCGGATATTCATCTTTTTACCGCAGCGACGATGAACGGCTACAAGCCCGTTATTTTTCTGGAAGAGGCTGGCGTAGACTACGATCTGACGCCGATCGATTTTTCCAAACAAGAACAAAAGGCACCGGCATTTTTGCGGATCAGCCCAAACGGCCGCATCCCGGCGATTGTAGACCGCAGCGCAGGGGATTTTCCGGTTTTCGAAAGCGGTGCGATCCTTTGGTATCTGGCGGAGAAATACGACTGCTTTCTGCCCACAGACGCAAAGTCCCGGTCCGAAGTCATGCAGTGGGTGATGTTCCAGATGGGTGGCGTTGGTCCGATGATGGGACAGGCGATGTATTTCCAACGCATTGCGGCGCCCAATGGCGAAGAACACCCGTTTTCCATCAACCGCTATGTTACAGAAAGCCGTCTACTGTTGGAGGTGCTGGATCGTCGGCTTGAGGGACGGGAATGGGTAGCAGGTGACATGTTATCCATTGCGGATATGGCATTGTATCCTTGGGCGCGGGCCTATCCCTGGGCCAAGTTACAGGTTGATGGGCTTGGTAATTTACAGGCCTGGTTTGACCGAATCGACGCCAGACCAGCAGTGCAACGAGCGCTGACACTGCCCGATGCGCGCCCCTATTTCTGGGACGCAGACCAGGATGATCGCGCTTTCCACCGCGAGAACGCTGCCAATTTCGCCACGGATGTTCAAACCGTAAAACCGACCTAAGTGGTGGCGCGCATCTGGCGAACAAGCGACACAGAATAGATTACCAAAGCAGCCCAGATCAACGGGAATGCAATCTGGCGCGCCTGGTCGAACTCTTCTCCAAAGACAAAAACGGCGACCAGAAAGATCATGGTGGGGGCGATGTATTGCAGAATGCCAATTGTGGTCAGGCGCAGCAGTTTGGCCCCGTTGGCATAGATCGTCAAAGGCACGGCCGTCACCACGCCACATCCCATCAACAAAAACGTGTCCGTCCAACTCAGCGCGAAATGGCCTTCGCCCGCGATTGTCACATAGGCCAGATAGGCAAGCGCAAACGGCGACAGGATCAGCACTTCGAGCATGAAACCTTGATTTGGGCCGATGGGGAGCGACTTTTTGAAATAGGCGTAAAACCCCCAAGACAGCGTCAAACCTATGGCAACCCAAGGTAAGGACCCTGCCTGGATTGTCAGGATCACAACGGCCAAGGCAGCCAGCCCAATCGCGGCCAATTGCGCCTTGTTCAAGCGTTCACCCAGGAAGATTGCCCCCATAGCGACGCTAAACAACGGGTTTATGTAATAGCCCAAAGCGGCATCAATGGCATAGCCCGCGCCCACAGCCCAAACGTAAATGCCCCAGTTCAACGAGATCAGGCCAGCGGTGACCACACCCATCATCAGACTGCGCGGCGTCTGCAACGCCTGCATCAGCTCTTTGGTTCGACCTAAAATGATCAACAACAGGCCTGCAAGCGGCAGGGACCACAAAACGCGGTGGGCGACCACTTCGGCTGGTGGAATATGCGCCACAAGTTTCATGTAAACGGGCAGAAACCCCCACATGAAATAGGCCGTCAGGGCAAAGGCCAACCCCGCCGGGGTGTCCCGGTTTTCTGCATGTTCCATGGCGCGCTCCTCGTAGAGGGAAAACTAGGGCAGAGGCCGGATCATGGAAAATAACCGTTTGTGCCTGGGTGCATCACGGAAAATGATCAAATGCCCGCACGATGGCGGGCATTCGTTTTTGATGTCTCGCAGGCTTAAACCTTTACGCGTTCCGATTTGGGGTCATACATCGGCTTCAGCGAGGCTTCGGCGCGCACTTTGGTGCCGCAGACGTCGATCTCAAACGTGGACGCCAACAGGTCCGCTGCGGTTTCCCCTTCGCAGGGCACATAGCCCAGACCCACCGCTGCGCCCAGCGTGTGACCATAGTTGCCCGAGCACAGATAGCCCACGTTCTGCCCATCCCGCAGGATCGGTTCATTGTGGAACAACAGCGGCTCTGCATCGGTCAGCTTGAACTGCACCAGACGGTTTTTCGGCCCCGTTTCCTTGCGGGCGATCACCGCTTCGCGCCCGATGAAATCACAGCCTTTGTCGACCTTGACCGCGAACCCTAGGCCCGCATCGACCACATGGTCTTCACACGTGATGTCATGACCAAAGTGGCGGTAGCCTTTTTCAATCCGGCAGCTGTCCATCATATGCATGCCGCAGAGCTTTAGCCCCATGTCTTGGCCAGCCGCGTACAAGGTCTCGAACACATGGCCAGCCATATCGGTGGACATGTAGATCTCCCAGCCGAGTTCGCCCACATATGTCACGCGGTGCGCACGGGCGAGGCCCATGCCGATCTCGATCTCCTGCGCAGTGCCAAAGGGGTTGGCCGCGTTTGAGAAGTCCGCGGGTGACACCGCCTGCAACAGCTTGCGCGCATTGGGGCCCATGATCGCGAGCGTGCCTTCACCTGCTGTGACATCCGTGATCACCACATTGAAATCACCCTTGTGGCGCAGCATCCATGTCTGATCCGCCAGACGGGTCGCAGCCGGGGTCACCACCAGATAGGCCAGTTCGGACAAGCGCGTGACCGTGACGTCGGCCTCGACCCCGCCGGTGCGGTTCAGGAATTGGGTATAGACGATCTTGCCCACCGGAACGCTGTAATCGCCGCCGCCGACATAGTTCAGGAAGGCTTCGGCATCCGGCCCTTCAACCCGAATTTTGCCAAAGGAGGACATGTCATACATGCCGACGTTTTCACGCACCGCGCGGTGTTCAGCGGCGGAGTTTTTAAACCAGTTCTGGCGCTTCCAGCTGTATTGGTACTCGCGCTCTTGCCCGTCATTGGCGAACCAGTTGGCGCGTTCCCAGCCCGCGAACTCACCAAAAACAGCACCTTGTTCTTTTAGATGGTGATGGAACGGTGTGCGGCGGACACCACGGGCAGTGGCCTTTTGGCGATAGGGGAAGTGGTCGGCATAAAGCAGGCCCAGTGTCTCTTTGGAGCGTTCAAAGAGGTATTTCTTGTTCCCCTGAAACGGTTGCATGCGGGAGATGTCCACATCGCCCAAGTCAAAGGGTTTTTCGCCGGTGTCCATCCATTCGGCCAGCGCCATGCCAGCGCCACCTGCGGATTGAATACCGATCGAGTTAAAGCCAGCCGCGACCCAGACATTGTCCATCTCGGGCGCGAGGCCGAGGTGATAGGCGTCATCAGGCGTGAAGGATTCTGGTCCATTAAAGAACGTATGAATGCCTGCTTCGGCCAACAAAGGAACCCGTTCCACAGCGCGTTCGAGGATGGGTTCGAAATGATCGAAATCTTCCTGAAGCTGGTCGAATTCAAAGGTCTCGGGGATACCATCCATCGCCCACGGCTTGGCCTCGGGCTCGAACGCGCCGAGCAGGATTTTGCCAGCGTCTTCCTTGTAGTAGGCGAATTCGTCCGGCACCCGCAGCACCGGCAACTGAGACATGCCCTCGATATTCTCGGTCACGATATAGAAGTGTTCGCAGGCATGAAGCGGCACGTTGACGCCGGCCATTTTGCCCACCTCATGGCCCCACATACCGGCACAGTTCACCACCATATCGCATTCGATATGACCCGAGGCTGAGCCATCGTCTGCAACCCAGTCGACGCCCGTGACTTTGCGCCCTGTTTTGGTGATCTCGGTGACTTTGACACATTCCTTGACCACGGCACCGCCTTGGCGCGCGCCCTTGGCCAGCGCCAGCGCGATATTGGCTGGATCGCCTTGCCCATCCAGCGGCAGGTAAACGGCACCTTTGATGCCGTCGAGGTTCACATGCGGATAAAGCTCCTGCACCCGTTCGTTAGAGATCTCTTCAACCTCAACCCCAAAGGCGCGCGCCATGGCGGCCTGGCGGTAGATCTCTTCTTTTCGTTCTTCGGTCAGGGCGACGGTGATCGACCCAACGCGTTTGAAGCCGGTTGCGACGCCGGTTTCTTCTTCGAGCGCGCCGTAAAGTTCCTGACTGTATTTCGCGAGTTTGGTCATATTGGCGGTGGCGCGCAGCTGCGCGATCAGACCTGCCGCGTGCCAGGTGGTGCCGCTGGTTAACTGTTTGCGTTCCAGAAGGACCACGTCCTTCCAACCTTTTTTAGTCAGGTGATAGGCGACAGAACAGCCAATCACACCGCCGCCGATAATGACCACACGGGCCTTGTTTGGCAGATCCACCATGTCCATAACTCCAATCGTCGTTTGTCGCTGAATGCCTGATTTGCGTCAGAGAAGACGTATCAAAACCGGCAAAAACAGGGTTTATCCGGCAGCTGTTTCCCGTCGCCGCGCTTTGCGCAGCGCTGCGGGGGTTACACCGAAAAAGCTTTTGTAGAGGGTCGAAAACCCGTTCGGAAATCCGCAGGCAAGGCCGACATCGCGCACGCACATGCTGGTGTTCAGCAACAGGTTATTGGCCCGATGCATCCGGATCTTGCGGTAAAATGTGTTGGGTGACACGCCAAGACGGGTTTTGAAGCGACGTTCCAGTGAACGCGGAGAAATGCCCAGATCATCCACCAGGGTGGAAATCGGCAGCGGGTCTTCGATGTTTTCCTGCATCAAACGGATGCAGTGGTCCAGGTCGCGATCCCCGGTGTGGGCAATTGCGCCACCATTGACCGGCTGCAACGTCCCCGGATCGCGCACCGTGTCATGCAGCAGTATATTTGCAACCGTCGTCTGCGCCGCAGTCGAGATCAACTTACCGATCAAGGCCAAAACCACATCCACTGTGGCCTCCAACCCTGCGCAGGTGACCACCTGCCCGGCGTCACAGACAAATTGGGTGCCGGCCTCGAAATAGCCATGACGTTCCCGCAGCAGGGTCGAGTTTTCCCAATGGGTGGTCATATGTCCGGCTGAGCCGTCTTCGTGAATAAAACGCGCGGCGGCTTCTGCCAGAAGATAGGTTCGCGTCCCCGCATAAAAGTAACGACTGAGCATCGGGCGCAAAGACAGACCCGGCGCGTCAGGGTCCGCATTGCCCAAGACAAACAGAAACTGGGCGTCTGGTTTCTGCGGAATGTCGTGCGTTTCGACCATAACGCCGCAGGGGTTGCGGCGGATCCCACCACCGTCTGAGTGGAAGGACCAAGAGAAAGCCTTGTGCGCCAGCGTCCGATTACAGATCCGCAACGTGTCTGTAATGGCGGAAAGCTCGGACAGAACAAAACCATCACACAGGATGATATCGAAATGCCAGGTTTGGATATTTGGCGTTTCCTTCATGTCCGAGCTTTCCTTTGTGTTTATGCGCGCAGACGCGTGTTTTCAGGGTCCCACAGGTTGGTGGTTTCCTGCACAACTGCGCGGCATTTTTCGCCGAAGATTTCCACCGTCAGCTCCGTTCCGGGCGCGGCCAGGTCAGCCCGTACCATGCCCAGTGCGATCGAGGCATTCACCCGATACCCCCAGTCGCCCGAGGTGGTTTCACCTACGATTTCATCGCCGCTGTAGATGCAGGACATATAGGGCGCATCCGCGTCTTTTGCGTCGACGATCATGGTGACAAACGCCTTGTTGGTGCCTTTCTCGCTTTCGGCGATCAAAGCGGACTTGCCTGGGAAATCCCGTGGTTTGTCCAGTTTGACAAAGCGTTCAAGCCCCGCCTCCAGCATTGTGTAATCCGTGGACAGATCGCCTTTCCAAGTGCGGTAGCCTTTTTCGATGCGCAGGGCGTTCAGGGCATACATGCCGAATGGTGTTGCCCCTTGTTCACGGATCGCAGCATAGATTTCGGCAGCGTGCTCGACCGGGCAGTGAACCTCCCAGCCCAACTCACCGGCAAAGGAGACACGGGCCAGCATGACCTCGTGACCCGCGACGGCGGCCGTCTGATGGGAGAGCCAGCTGGACTGCAGATCACCATCGGTCAGCGGTGCCAGAATATCGCGGGATTTTGGACCAGTCACCAAAAGCGCGCAGATCTGGTCAGAGATATCGACAAGCGCCAGCCCCTCGGGCAGGTTGCGCCACAGGAGTTCAAAGTCATGCCATTGCGCCACGGCGGCGGTCATCAGCATGAAGTCATCTTCACCTTTGCGGATCACCGACATCTCGGTCACGATCCGACCGCGGCTGTCGGCAAAATACGCCAGGTTCATGCGCCCGACCTTGGGCAGCCCGCCGGTGATCTGACCACGCAGCCATTCCGCCGCACCGTTACCGGACAGGGTAAAGCGGGAGAAACCGCACATATCGATAACGCCTGCCGCATCCCGCACGGCTTCGCATTCTTCCTGCACGCGCGCAGCCCATGGACCATTGCGGCCCCAGATTTCGGTCGCGGCCTCTGACGTATCGTCGCCGTCCTTGGCAAACCAGTTTGTGCGTTCCCAGCCGTTATAGGCGCCCATCTGGCCGCCATCGGCGATCAGGCGATCATGGTTGGGCGACAGTTTCTTGTTCCGCGCGGCAGGCCATTCGTGATGCGGGAAGTGCATCGCATATTCGTGGCCATAGGTCTCCATCGCCTTTTTCATCGTATAGTCGAAATCCGCGTGTTCCGTATAACGACGCGCATCCACGGCCCACATGTCCCACTCGGTCTCACCTTCGGTGATCCATTCCGCCATCACCTTGCCGGCACCACCGGCCTGCACGATGCCAAAGGTAAAGCTGTGCGCTTCAAAGGCGTTTTTCACACCCGGCATCGGACCCATCAACGGCAGGCCATCGGGGGCATAGGGGATTGGCCCGTTGATCACACGACCCACACCTTGGGTACCCAACAGCGGCACGCGGCCCATTGCATCCTCAATATACCACTCCAAACGGTCCAGATCGTCAGGGTAAAGCTGGAAGGAGAAATCTTCGGGCATTGGGTCCTGCTCGGTCACCCAATGCGCCTTGCAGTTACGTTCATAGGGGCCGAGGTTCAGACCGTGTTTGTCTTGGCGCAGATAGTATGAACTATCCACGTCGCGGATCATCGGCAGCTTACGGCCGTTTTCCTTGGTCCAGGCTTCGATTTCGGGGATCTCTTCGGTCAGGAAATACTGGTGTGACATCACCGTCAGGGGCACGTCACGACCACCGTAGGGTTTGAACCACTCGCCAACGCGTTTGGCGTAGTACCCTGCGCAGTTGACCACGAACTCACATTTGATGTCGCCTTTGTCGGTGTGGACAATCCATTCGTCGCCATCGCGGCTGACACCGGTGGCCGGGCAGAACCGTTGGATATTGCCCCCCAGATCCCGCGCGCCTTTGGCCATGGCTTGGGTCAACTGGGCTGGGTCAATGTCACCATCCAGCGGATCCCAGAGAACACCAGCCAGATCATGGGTTTCCATAAACGGGTAGTAATCCAGCGCTTCTTTGGGCGTCAGCATGTCCATTTCCAGACCCTGATACCGCGCCATCGACGCCACGCGCTCGAACTCTTGCATGCGCTCTTTGGTATGACCCAGACGCAACGCTCCGGTCACGTGGTAGTTCATCGGATAATCGACGTCATCGGCCAGCGTGCGATACATTTCCAGCGAGTAACGCTGCATGTTCATTACGGCCCAGGACGCCGAAAAATTCGGACAGTTGCCAGCGGCGTGCCAGGTTGAACCCGCGGTCAGCTCGTTCTTTTCCAAAAGGACACAATCGGTCCAGCCTGCTTTGGCCAAGTGAAAGAGGGTTGAAACACCAATGGCGCCGCCGCCGATGATAACAACGCGTGCGGTTGTCGGAAAATTGGACATGATCTGCAATCCAGTTGGAAGAGTGAAGGTTTAAGGTTTTTGCGTCAGACCGTCAGCGATCGAATAGTAATCGCTCTTGTCTGCCGTAAAGATGTGTCTTTCCAAGGTGATGCCGGTGGGTGCATTCACAGCACCGAGGGCGAAACTGATCTGATCTTCGTCATGTGCCTGCCAGAACAGGGATGATCCGCAGAGTGCGCAGAACCCGCGTTTTGCGGTTGTGGAAGCTTCAAACCAGCTTACATCGCCCGTGATTTTCAGCGCATCTTCATGCACCTGCGCAGATGCCCAAACGCCGCCGGATTGTTTGCTACATTGAACGCAATGACACATGCTGGCGGAAGTCGCCTTAGCCTCGGTTTCAAATGTGATCTGACCACAGAGGCAGTTTCCAGAAATCATCGTTTCGCTCCTTTGTTTCAATAGACAGGTGGCGCGATGACCCAAATGGCCACAGCAACTTCGTCATAAGGGTTGGCCCATTGGTAGGGTTCATGCCGGATGCGGAAACTATCGCCGGGCCCGACCGAGAATTGACGTTCTCCGATCTGCAGCTCAAGACGGCCGGAAATCATATAGCCGACTTCTTGCGTGGGGCGATTGGCGGGAACCTGCATCCGCGACTGAGGGGCAAAGGTTGAATGCACCATCTCGAAATCATCGGTGAGATCCGGCGACAGCAGCTCTTCGATCAGACCTTCTTCGCCGGAACCGATCGGACGACGCGCGCCTGCGCGCACGATGTAGCCCTGCTCCTCAACCGGTGATGCGGAGTGAGAAAAAAGCATCGACATCGGAACATCAAGACAGCTGGCGATCTGGCGTAGATCAGAGATTGTCGGTTCCGACTTGTCGCGTTCAACCTGACTGAGCCAGCCAACCGAGCGTCCCAGCCTTTCGGACAGATCTGTAAGGGTCATCCCACGTGCTTTGCGCAAGGCCCGTAGGTCTGCACCCAATGTTTCTCGGTTTTGCGTCAAGTCGTTCACTGCGTGCTCTCGTGAAATTATTGATCTGTTTTTCACTGATTCCTGAGATTCGTGAAATTATCAACCATTTTTTCACACAGAGAGCCCGCAAAAAAGCGCGCTCTACTGAACGCGCTCAGATTTTGCTTAGAATTTCAGCGTGGTGCAGTCAGCTGCGTTCGATCGCAATAGCCG
Organism: uncultured Paracoccaceae bacterium; assembly: GCA_947497985.1. Lineage (GTDB taxonomy): Bacteria > Pseudomonadota > Alphaproteobacteria > Rhodobacterales > Rhodobacteraceae > Epibacterium. The sequence goes on along the minus strand of CANMIX010000012.1, from coordinate 85,896 downwards.
TCCCCTCGCCTCCGCCGATGCAGATGGCCGCGATTCCCCGCTTTAGACCGCGTTTCTCCAAAGCGTTCAAAAGCGTGACGATAATACGTGCGCCAGAGGCACCAATGGGATGACCAAGTGCACAGGCGCCGCCATTCACATTCATCTGCTCGCGGGAGATGCCCATTTCATGCATGAAGGCCATTGGCACCACTGCAAAGGCTTCGTTCACTTCCCACAGATCAACATCATCAACGGACCATCCAATGTGTTTGAGCAATTTTTGCGCCGCAGGTACCGGGGCAGTTGTAAACCATCCCGGCGCTTGCGCATGGCTGGCGTGACCAACGATACGGGCTCGCACGGGCAGGCCACGGGTTTCAGCCGCCCTTTGGGACGCAAGCACAAGGGCCGCTGCGCCATCCGAAATCGAGGACGCGTTGGCTGCAGTCACAGTGCCATCTTTCCTGAAAGCCGGACGCAGGGTCGGGATCTTCTCAGGCCGGGCGTTCTGTGGTTGCTCGTCTATATCAAACACGGCTTCGCCTTTGCGTGAAGCGACGGTTACAGATGAGACCTCGTCAACAAAAGCCCCCTCGGCCTGCGCCCGAAGAGCATTTGACAACGATTGCAGCGCGTATTCATCCTGAGCATCCCGCGTGAATTGGTACTTTTCAGCACAATCCTCGGCAAATGTCCCCATCAAGCGTCCCTTGTCGTAGGCGTCTTCAAGCCCGTCCAGAAACATGTGATCTTGGGTTTGACCATGCCCAATGCGCGCACCGCCGCGCATGTTTGGCAAAAGATAGGGAGCATTCGTCATACTTTCCATGCCCCCTGCCACCATCATATCGGCATGGCCTAAGGCAATCTGGTAAAATGCCATCATGGTCGTTTTCATGCCTGAACCGCACATTTTGTTCAACGTGGTGGCTGGGACCTCTTCTCCCAACCCACCGTTGAAGGCCGCCTGGCGCGCGGGTGCTTGACCCAGGCCTGCAGACAAAACGCAGCCCATCAGCACTTCGTCGACGCTTTCGACCTTTGCGTCTTGCAACGCAGCTTTGATCGCGACACCGCCAAGATCCTGAGCCGCAACATCTGCAAATATGCCCTGAAACCCTCCCATAGGCGTGCGCCTAGCGCCGCAAATACATACATTTCCCATTCAAACTCCTCCAATTTTAAGTGAAACTCTTACCTGATCGAAAGATTTAGCGGATAGATTAACTCCAAAGACGGCTACTTACCGGGAAACACTATGACTCTGACCAGTACAATGATCGACGGCACCCAGGTGGTTTCTGTCAATGCTGAGCGTATCGACGCCGCTATGGCGATTCAATTCAAAGAAGATATGCGGAGCCAGACAGACAACGGTCCAGAACGTGTGATCCTTGATCTTTCCGAAGTTAAATTTATTGATTCCAGCGGACTTGGCGCGATTGTTGCGGCAATGAAACAACTCGGCGGTGCGCGCAAACTGGATTTGGCGGGGTTAACCCCTGTCGTGGACAAAGTCTTCAGACTGACTCGCATGGATACAGTGTTCAATCTGTATGCCACGCTCGAAGAAGCCACAGGCGGCGTTGCAGCAGAAACATAAGTTCGGCGTATAGTTTTGTCTCAAAGAGTACCATCGATGGAAGAAACCTTTGCCTGCTCGTTTGCGGCAACTGAGTTGGAGGCCCGTACAGGCATCAATTCGGTTGTTGACCAGCTGCGCGATCGCGGGCTTCCGGAAACACGCATCGGCGAAGTCCAAATTGCCTTGGCCGAAGCCGTCAACAACGTTGTGGAGCATGCCTATGCCGGCAATGCTCCCGGCGACGTAAACATACGCTGCCAATTGGAAGAAGAAAAACTCTCAATCCTGATCCGGGATGCGGGCGCCCCAATTCCCAATGGGCAATTGCCCGCCGGGGAAGCCCAATCGTTGGAGGGACCTCTGGAAGATCTACCCGAAGGTGGGTTTGGTTGGTTCCTGATCCGGGAGCTGACAAGCGACATCCACTACGAACGCAGCGAAGGGGAAAACAACCTTCAGCTCAGCTTTGAGATCCAGATGACATCGGTTTAACCGCCCAAGGCTCCGAACCAGCACACCTGCAGCCACCGTTTTGCACATAAATTTGCGAAACCGATTGGCACATATCCAGACGTGAACACTTACCTTGTTCACCGACCTTGCGTCATTGTCGACAGTAGACCACCTTGGATCGTCATCTAGGCGAGCCAGACAGGGAGACTGAGGCATGCGCGATTTTCACCAACCAAAACGATCAGCCGTTTGGGCTCAAAATGGCATGTGCGCCACATCTCATCCGCTTGCTGCACAGGCAGCGGTCGATGTTTTGAAACAGGGTGGCAATGCAATGGACGCAGCGATAGCTGGCGCGGTTCTCCTTGGCATTTGCGAACCACAGATGACCGGAATCGGTGGCGATTGCTTTGTCCTCTACAATCGGGCGGGAGAGGCACAAATCCGCGCTGTAAACGGATCGGGTCGCGCGCCAGCTGCCGCCAACGCCGCCGACCTCCGCGCCAAAGGCCTGACGCAAGTGCCCCTCTATAGTGCCGAGGCCGTGACGGTCCCGGGTGCGATAGACGCCTTTTGCCACCTCAACCGCACAGAAGGGCGCCTGGATCTTGGCACGGTTCTATCTCCTGCCATCCACTATGCAGAGACTGGCGTTCCTGTTGCCCCGCGCGTCGCCTTTGACTGGGCCAAAGACGCAGCCAAGCTGAAAGACGCCGGCCGCCAAAGTTTCCTGTTTGACGGCCAAACGCCCAAAGTCGGGCAGATCTTTCGCGCTCCGGGCCAAGCCGAAGTCCTGCGGCGTATTGCCCGCGACGGACGCGAGGCATTTTACACAGGCGAAGTTGCCGATGACATGCTGTCAGCGCTGAACACTCTGGGCGGCGTCCACAGTGCCGATGACTTCGCGGAGGCCAAGGCAACCGCAGCCAACCCAGTCAGTGGTACATACAATGATGTGGACATCGTAGAGCATCCACCCAATGGCCAAGGTGCAACTGCGATTCTTTTGCTGAACATCCTAAAACACTTTGATTTGGTCGGCATGGATCCTTGGGGTGCAGCGCGCATCCATATTGAGGCCGAAGCAACAAAACTGGCCTATGACGCGCGCAATCGGTTTATCACGGACCCAGATCACACCAGTCGATTGGAGCATATGCTGTCACCTGAGACCGCGCAGCAATTGGCCGCCCTGATCGACACAAAATCTGTGATCAACGCCCCTGCCCCACTGAGCGAGGCTGTTCACAAGGACACCGTTTACATCACAGTGGTGGACCGTGACCGGATGGCGGTATCGCTGATCTATTCTATTTACCACGGTTTTGGCTCGGGCATCGCGTCTGAGAAATTTGGCATTCTGCTGCAGAACCGCGGCGCCGGATTTAACCTGACCCCTGGCCACCCGAACGAGCTGGCAGGTGGCAAACGCCCGATGCATACGATCATACCAGGCATGCTGCGGAAAAACGGCAAAGTCTCGATGCCATTTGGGGTGATGGGCGGCGCGTATCAGCCAACCGGGCACGCACGTTTCGTCTCGAATCTGACCGACTTTGGGCTGGATCCCCAAGCTGCGATGGAGGCTCCGCGCGCATTCTCCGATGGCGGCGTGTTAAAAGTCGAACGCGGCTACAGCGCAAGTGTTTTGCAAGAACTCACCGACCTTGGTCACAATGTGGAGGTGCCTGATACGCCATTGGGCGGTTCGCAAGCGATCCAAATTCACGACAACGGTGTTTTGGAAGGGGCCAGTGATCCGCGCAAAGACGGCTGTGCCATCGGCTATTAGACAAAAAGGGGGCCACGTGCCCCCTACCTCAACCGTCGGTTCGAATCGACTCAGTTCATTTGATAATGCAGCGCATAAGCTGCGCCATCAAAGTTACCAAACATGTCGGGCACATCTGGATGTTCAATTGGTTCGCCGGAATAGTCGGCGATCAAATTCTGTTCCGACACATAGGCCACATAAAAGCTCTGCTCGTTTTCAGCGAGCAGATGGTAGAAGGGTTGTTCTTTGGAAGGGCGGCTGCCCTCTGGGATCGCCTGATACCATTCTTCCGTATTGGAAAACTGCGGATCAACATCGAAAACCACGCCCCGAAACGGGTGCTTTCGGTGCCGGACAACCTGACCCAGCTTATATTTTGCGTGTGTACTCAACATTGCTCTCTGCCTTTTGTACATCTGTTCTATCTTAAAAATTAAGATTTTGTCCAACTTTTGCCACAATGAATCAGGGAAACAGTTTGTGACGCGCTGCAATACAGTGCGGCGCAGGGGTCGTGTTCACAGCTCTGCCACCGCTGTATGAAAGTGGTTTCTATTGCCTGCAGATCCTGTAAAATAAGGGCAAAACAACGAAAGACAGGCAAATGAGCAGATTGATATGCGCCATATTTATGGTGTTGCTTGTGGCGTCATGTGGCGGCGGAAGCACGCCACCGCGTAATTTGGACAACGCGTGCAGCATCATATCGCAAAAACCAGACTACCTGCGAGCTTTCAAAGCCACCGAACGTAAATGGGGCGTGCCTGTTCACGTTCAAATGGCGACCATCCACCAAGAAAGCAAATTTCGCGCCAAAGCACGCACACCTCATCAGTATATTTTGGGTGTGATCCCCGCGGGTCGGCAATCCAGCGCCTATGGATATAGCCAAGCGTTGGATGGCACGTGGGACGACTACGTGGATGCCACAGGACGCCGTTTTGCACGTCGAGATCGCATCCAGGACGCCACCGATTTCATGGGTTGGTACATGAACCAAACCCAGAAGAAGAACGGCATCTCGCTTTGGGATACGCGCAACCAGTATTTGGCCTATCACGAAGGGCACACCGGTTATGCTCGTGGTTCTTACCGTAGCAAAGCCTGGCTGTTGCGGGTTGCTGGTAACGTCGAAGCGCGTTCCCGCGACTATCAAGCCCAGCTGGCCACCTGCCGTAAATTCCGCTGAACACCACATAGACGCAAAAAGCCCGCCGAATACTTCAGGCGGGCTTTTTCTGTTTTCCAAGTATGAGCTTAGCGATCAGAATCGCGCTCAGCATTAAACAGTTTTGAGCTCAGCTTTAGACCGGTTTCCAACGCGCCAAGCACAACGGTCGTCTGACCGCCTGCATCGTCGTTGATCACCCATTTTCGCAGCTGCACTGGCTCACCCGTAAACATCAGATCGATGCTGCCATATTCAGGATGTTCCGGGTCTTGGGCGCGAACAATCGTCGCCGTGCCATCAAAACTATGCCCAACAACCATATCGGCCCGGTTTAAATCCACAGTCCGCGCAAGGATCACCGACAAAGGCGTACGGCGCAGTGGGTATGTCTCAGGCGGTTGGTTCGACTTTGGATCCTGGATCATCACAGCGCCTGCACTGGCAATGACAACAGGCGCATCTGGTCCGGAGTATTCAAACCGCATCCTGCCCGGACGGTGCAGATACAGCTTGCCCGTGGACAAGCTGCCATCGTCGTTGACCTGCGTGAAACTGGCCGCGGCCGTTTTCAACGTGTTCAAATAGCCTGAAAGCTCGTTCAGGCTTAACTTCTCCGCCGCCCAAGCCGCAGGGCTGCAGGCGACGAATGCGAGTGCGAGTGCAAAATGTTTCATGTTATCTAAGATAAGCCTCCCCTTTGAAATTCAAAGGGGGTCGGCCTATTCCTGCTCAGGCACCAAGATATCGCGTTTGCCCACGTGGTTTGCGGGCGTGACCAGTCCGTTGTCTTCCATCTGCTCCACCAGACGCGCGGCTTTGTTGTAGCCGATTGCCAGTTTGCGCTGGATGTAAGAGGTCGAACATTTGCGATCCTTGATCACAATGGCCACCGCCTGATCGTAAAGTGCGTCTTCGCCGCCAGTGTTGCCTCCGGTATTGAGACCAAGAACTGCGTCGATGTTATCAGCTTTCTCGTCATCAGGGCCTTCGACGACACCGCCGACATAATCCGGTGGGCCGAATTGTTTGAGGTGGTTCACAACTTCTTCGACTTCTTCATCGGACACAAAGGGGCCGTGGCAACGGGTAATCTTGGACCCGCCGGCCATGTACAACATGTCGCCCATACCCAACAGCTGTTCTGCGCCCATTTCGCCCAGAATGGTGCGGCTGTCGATTTTCGATGTCACCTGGAACGAAATCCGGGTCGGGAAGTTCGCCTTGATCGTGCCGGTGATCACATCCACAGAGGGACGTTGCGTCGCCATCACAAGGTGAATACCTGACGCACGCGCCATCTGCGCCAGACGTTGAATGCAGGCTTCGATCTCTTTGCCGGCAACCATCATCAGGTCGGCCATCTCATCCACGATGACAACGATATAGGGCAGTTTCTTGGGTTCGAACTCTTCGGTCTCAAACACCGGCTCGCCCGTGTCGTCATCAAAGCCGGTCTGAACCGTGCGGCTGAACATCTCACCTTTGGAGAGCGCATCCTGCACCCGACCGTTATAGCCCGAGATATTGCGCACGCCCATTTTGGACATCTTGCGATAACGGTCTTCCATCTCTCCGACCACCCATTTCAAGGCGACAACAGCCTTTTTAGGATCGGTCACAACGGGTGACAGCAGATGCGGGATACCGTCATAGACGCTGAGTTCCAGCATTTTGGGGTCAATCATGATCAGACGGCATTCGTCCGGCGTCAGCTTGTAGAGCAGCGACAGGATCATGGTGTTGATCGCAACCGATTTACCGGAACCCGTGGTCCCCGCAATCAACAGGTGGGGCATCTTGGCAAGATTCGCGACAACCGCGTCACCGCCAATGTCCTTACCCAGTGCCAACGGCAGCGCTTGATTGCCATCGCCATAATCCCGGCTGGACAAGATCTCGCGGAAGCTCACCATCTCACGGTTTTCGTTGGGCAGTTCGATACCAATCACAGAGCGGCCCGGCACCGTCGAAACACGCGCGGACAAGGCCGACATGGAGCGTGCGATGTCATCTGCAAGCCCGATCACACGGCTGGCCTTGAGACCCGGCGCGGGCTCCAGCTCATACATGGTGACCACGGGGCCGGGACGGACCGAGACGATCTCCCCTTTGACGCCGTAGTCATCCAGAACGGACTCCAGCATGCGGGCGTTTTCTTCCAACGCCTCGTCGCTCAGGACGTGGCGTTCAATGGTCGTCGGATTCGCCAAGAGATTCAGCGGAGGCAGTTCAAAATCGCTGTTGGAGCTGTCAAAGGCCAGGCGCGGCTGCGCCTCGGCCTTGGCACGTACAGATGGCTCTGGCGCTTTGCGGGCAGGTTTTTCCACGACAACCTTGCGCGGAGGTTCCGCCCGCGGCAGCTCAACAATCTCTGCGGTCTGCCGGGGTTGTGTTTCCTCTACGACGGTCGGCTCTGGCGCTGCATCATAAGGATCATCTTCGGGTTCAACGGGCTGCCCCTCGTCCAGCGCAGCAACAATGGGGTCCACTTCGAAATCAGATACCTCTGGTGCGGATGGCATTGGCTGGGCTGTGGTACTGAGTGCAGTCAGCGGCGGCTCGATCCGGTTTTCGGCCGCATTCGCCGGTGCAACGATCAAAGGCTCCGGCCGTTTGCCACGTCCTTTGGTCAACGGTAGATTTGGGTCGTCCTCAGGTTTGACATCTGCTGCGCGCCGGATTTGGACCGCTTTTGCGATCTTAGCCGAGATGCGTTCCTCACCCGGCATATCATCCAGGTCGAAATGCGCTTCGTGTTCCACCAGTTCAGGTTCTGGCATTTCTATTTGCGGCTCAGAGCGACGCATCAGTTTTGGCACACGAGAGAACAGCCCGCCTTTGGCCGGGAGCTCCTCGTCGTCCGCCATTGGCGTGTCATCCACGTAGGGTTCATCATCCAGGACCGCATCTGCGGCCGCAAACTCGGCGGATTGAAGCTCCGCGTCTCGCGCAGTTTGCTGCGCCTTGCGACGCGCACCATAGGCCATCGCGGCCTGAACGCTGGAGGATGCACCACGGCCCAGCAAGGTTGCCAGTGCGCCATAGCTCATGATGATGCCAATCACCAAGAAACGCCCAAGACGGCCAAGTTCGGTGCGGGTAAAACCGAGTGTGAACGCCGAAAACGCGGCCAGGAACAGCGCCAAGGTCAAGGACAAGAGTTTCACGCCAAGCACTGGCGTGATCGGCAACAACAGCAACATCATCGCCAGAAAGAAGTCACCCAGCAGGCCACCTAAACCACTGTTGTGGTTCTCGCTCCAGATTGGTCCGGGTGGCAGTGTCGAGACATAGACCGCTAGCACAATCGGCATCAGCAGTGAAATCAGCATCCACGGAATGGCGCGTTCTTCACCACGGTGCAGGACAAAGCGTAGTCCCCAGACCATTGGTGTCACCGCGATAGCCCAAGACCCAAAACCAAGACCCAGATAGAGGATATGCGCAATCGATGCGCCCAGATTGCCCAGCAGATTCTGCGCTGGTGCGTCCGTGGAGACATACCAGTTGGGATCATCCGGCGTATACGATCCAATCATCGCCGCCACTGCCACGCCAAAGCCCACCAACAACAAGCCAAACAGCTCCTTGCCGCGTTTTTCGACCGCCGCCTGCATCTCGCTATCTAACAGCGGGTCCCGGCTTCTGGTTTGAAATGCCATGCCTACCTCGGTTCCTCGTTTACTGACTCTCCCACTGTGTCGTAGGTTTTTTGAGCCGTTTTTTAGTTTCCTCCCGCCCAACGTTGCCTGTCGTGGACGGAAGGCTTTGATTTATTTGAAAAGACAATCCCGCAATGTGATCAACGCTTGTTTTGTCTCTTCTGCAGGTGCGACCAGTGCCACCCTGATATATCCTTTACCAGGATTCTCGTCTTCTTCCCCTTGGGCAAAATACGCGCCTGGCATGACACGCACACCGGTTTCCTGCCACAGTTTCAAAGATGCCGCCTCGCCGTCTGCTACGGGAAGCCACAGGAAAAACCCGGCTTCGGGCGCGGCATAGCCGTCCATGCCCGCAAACACCTGATCCGCAATTTTGTATTTTTCCTGATAAAGCGCGCGGTTTTCGACCACGTGTTCCTCATCCGCCCAAAGCTGTGCGGCCGCTGCCTGAAGCGGTTCCGGCAATGGCGAGCCCGCATAGGACCGCAGTTTTTTAACCCGGTGGATTGTGTCCGGCCCACCCGCGATAAACCCGGAGCGCAGCCCTGCAAGGTTCGAACGTTTGGACAGCGAATTGAACAGGCTTACACGTTCGGGGTCGATGCCTGCGTCTTGCGCTACGGTCAAAGCACCCAGAGGTGCTGTATCCCGGTAAATCTCAGAATAGCATTCGTCGGCAAAAACACGGAAATCGTATTTCTCAGCCAGTGCAAACAGCTCTTTCCAATAGCTCTCGCTCGCCACGGCTCCTTGCGGGTTGGCGGGAGAGCACAGATACGCTGCAACGGTGCGGTTCAAAATCTCTGGTGGTAGGCTGGCGTAGTCCGGCAGGTGGCCGGTCGCCTCGGTTGCCGGAACAAACACAGGTTCGGCGTCGATCGCCAACGCGGCAACCATATAGACCTGGTAAAATGGGTTCGGGATCAAAACGACGGGTTTTTGGCCGTTTTTCTCTTCCGGGCACAGCGCCATCGTGGCGTTATACAACCCTTCACGCGTGCCATTCAGCGCCATGATATGGGTTTCTGGATCCGCTTTCACACCATAACGGCCTTTGATCCATTGACTGATCGCACTGCGCAGTTCGGCAGAACCTTCGTTTGGTGGATACCCCTGGAACCCTGCTGCGTTTTCAACAATGACATCCGTCACCCATTTCGGGAAATCATGTTTGGGCGCGCCAATGGTCATATGCACCACATCGCCGCCAGGCGCGTGGTGGTCCAAAAGTTCCCGCAAACGCGGAAATGCATAGGTCGGCAGGTTGGCAAACCGCTCTGGATTTATCATTTCAATGGCCTCAGGTCCGGGATCATCTCGCCCCGTTTTCCCGCAGGTTATAGGGGCAAGACCAAAAAATCCAGCGCCCATGTTTTGGGCACCGGAGATGTGGCTTTCAAGCAAGCACAGCTTCTGCAGCAGCACCTACACGCAAAAGCGCCTCTTCGCCAAACGGTTTGCCCAAGATCTGCAATCCGCAGCTTGGCGTGCCGGTTGGAAGCGAGAGTGCGCTCAACCCTAACAGATTGCCGATGCGCGTGTTGCGCAAGGCGAGAAGGTTGGATCTCACGTAATAGTCATGGTCACTGGTGAGACGTTTCAAATTGGGTGGCAAAACCGGCGAGGTGGGCGTTAGCACGCCATCCAATCCAGCAACCGCCGCGTCCCAGCTCTTGCGAATATCCCGTAGCCGCGCCCACGCCGCGACATAATCAGCACCTGAGAATTGCGCCCCCACCCGGAACCGTTCCAGGATTTCAGCATACATCACATCAGGTGCCGCTTCGATTTTGTCTTTCCAAAGCCCGTAGGCTTCGGTTGTGTACAGAATTCCGGACAGGGAAAGCGCCTCTTCGACGGCGGGAAATTCGAGCGGGACGATGATCGCGCCTGCGTCGCGCAAACGATCCACGGAGGCCTGATAGGCACTGGCAACTTCGGGTGAAAGATCATCCTGAGCCACGTTTTGAAGATCGCCAAAACGCAGACCTTTTATATTCGCGCCTTTCAAATCCGGCACCGTCCCGTCTTCCATCGCACCAAGATACAAAGCCGTATCTTCGACCGAACGGGCCAGCGGGCCAATTGTATCAAGCTCCAAACAAAGCGGGATGACCCCTTCCAGCGTCAGACGCTTGGCAGTTGTTTTTAGACCGACAAGATCATTCCACGCGGACGGAATACGGACAGATCCCCCTGTATCAGAGCCGATCCCGCATACTGCCAAATCATGCGCCACCGAGGCCGCAGCGCCAGATGAGGATCCCCCCGGCACGGCCTCAGGGTCGTTGATGCACGGCGGAGTTTCTTTGATAGGGTTGTGTCCCAGGCCGGAAAACGCCAGCTCGCTCATATGGGTTTTGCCAAGGCACACGGCCCCCATTGCCGTGGCGCGTTGCAACACAACCGCGTCTTCTTCGGCCACGCGTCCCTTTAACAGATCCGACCCGGACTCGGTCACATCGCCTGCACTGTCGAACAGATCTTTCCAGCTGATCGGTACACCATCAATCAGCGATCGCCGCACGCCCTGCTTTGCGCGTTCGTCGGCGGCTTCGGCCTCGGCCAATGCGCGGTCGGCGGTGACAACAGCATAAATTTTGTCTTTGAGCGGATGCACGGCAATTGCATCCAAATAGGTTTGGGTCAACGCCAGTGGCGAAATCTCACCTGCTGCAATCCCGCGGCCAAGCGCGCCGGCAGTCATTGTAAGCCAGTCGTTCATTTCAAATGCCTTCTGTGTGCTTTTTTAGTCGAAAATTTTTGTGGACGATGCGTCGCAAGCGTCACCTTGGCTCATGGACAAATGGCTCCACAAGCGCATATTGCACAGCATGAGCAATAGAACCGATATCATCATTGTAGGTGGTGGATTAAATGGCCCTGCGCTGGCGCTGGCACTGGCGCACACTGGCCATTCCGTCACAATCATCGACGCACTCCCGTTTGAGCAGCGCCAGGACGCGGGCTTTGACGGGCGCGGCTATGCCTTGGCGCTGGCGTCGCAGAAACTGCTGACACAGATCGGCATCTGGTCCGAGGTCGCGGCACATAGCCAACCGATGAATGAGATCAAGGTGAGCGACGGCGCGCCGGGACGTGCACCGTCTCCGTTTTTCTTGCACTTTGATCACGCCGAAATCGAAGAAGGTCCGATGGGTTTCATGGTCGAAGATCGCTTCCTGCGCCGGGCACTCATGGATGCGATCGAACAAGATCCCCTGATCGAAATACGCAACGGCTGCCGCGTGATTGCACAAGAGACCTCCTCAGAGGTGGTGACGGTTCACCTGGACAGCGGCGAGACCCTGAGTGCGGCGTTGCTCGTTGGGGCCGATGGTCGCTCCAGCGGAACCTGTCAACGAGCAGGTATTAAACGTACCGGCTGGGATTACGGTCAAACCGCTCTGGTCTGTGCATTGGACCATGATCTGCCACATGGGGGAATTGCCCATCAGCACTTTATGCCCTCGGGCCCGCTTGCGATCCTACCGCTGCCAGGCAACCAATCTTCGATCGTCTGGAGCGAAAAGACAGAGCGCGCCCATCGCATTCACGGCTTGGATGACGACGGTTTTTTGGACGCCTTGCGGCCAGTCTTTGGCGATTTTCTAGGAGACATCCGTCTGGTCGGGAAACGCTTCACGTATCCGCTAAACCTGACCATCGCCAACAGTTTTGTCGCGCCCAGGATGGCGCTTGTTGGCGATGCGGCGCACGGAATGCATCCCATCGCGGGACAAGGTTTGAATGCAGGTCTGCGGGACGTGGCCGCGTTGGCCGAAGTTCTGACCGAAGCGAAACGTCGCGGCGAAGTTATCGCAAGCCCATTGGTTTTGGAGCGCTACCAACAATGGCGCAGGTTCGACACAGCCACATTGGCGTCCGCGACGGATGCGTTCAATCGCCTATTTTCCAACGACAACCCGCTGCTGCGTTTGGGACGGGATCTGGGAATGGGGCTGATCAACTCAGTCCCCAGCCTGCGTCGCAATTTCATGCGCGAAGCTGCGGGATTGACCGGAGATCTGCCGCGACTGTTGCAGGGCAAACCAATCTGATCGCCAGATCAGTCCAGCGCGCGGGCTTCGTCCAACAACATAACCGGAATTCCATTGCGGATCGGGAATGCCACATTCGCAGCTTTGGATACCAATTCCTGCGCCTGCGCATCGTATTCCAACAGCCCTTGGGTCTGCGGGCAGACAAGCACCTCTAGCATGCGGCGATCAAAGGCGGGGGGGACGTGCTCGTTCATTGCAAAATCTCTTCCTGGGAGCCGCCACGTAGGGCGAATTCAATCAAGGTCGTCAGGGTTTCGCGCCTTGTGGCAAGGCACGGAGCCTCAAGCAAGGCCTGTTTCTCTTCCAGATCAAAATCCAGCATCATCGACAGGGAATTGATCAACAGCTCTTCGTCCGCCTCCTTGAGCGCATCCCAATCGGCAGACAGATCACGGAAATTCAGAAACCGCTCGAGCAGATCAAGAAAGGCGCGCCGATCAAATTGCGGATCGGGTTCGCATCGCCCCAAGTCTCGATCAAAGCTCGTCCAACTGACACTGCAACGCCGGTACGGGGTAAAACCGCTGACCTCTGCTTCGATTCGAAACCGCGAGACACCTGACAGGGTGATCATATAGCGCCCATCCTCGGTCTCAGAGAACTGCGTGATCCGCCCGGCACAGCCGATGGCATGCAGTGTTTCCGCCTCTCCCCGTGTGGGGCACGGCTGCGCCATGCCAATAAGCCGCTCGCTTGTTTTCAGCGCGTCTTCCAGCATTTGCAGGTATCGCGGCTCAAAGATATGCAGCGGCAACCGCGCCCGAGGCAGCAACAGCGCCCCGGGCAAGGGAAAGATGGCAAGTGTATCGGGAAGGTCAGCAGCCTGGATCATGATGCCATCAACAGTAGCGCGTCGAACCGATTAGGCAAATATAAGCGAGCTCAATTTACGGCGGCCGTTCAACACAACCGGGTCATTGGGCTTGAGCGCTTCGAAAATTGTGAAAAGCTGTGCCTTGGCTGCACCATCATTCCACTCTCGATCGCGGCGGAACAATTCCAACAGCTCATTCACTGCCGCATCTGCGTCACCGGCGGCATGCATGGCCTGAGCCAGGTCAAACCGGGCTTGATGGTTGGTGGGATCTGCGTCGACTGCGGCTTGCAGCTCGCCAACTGGGCCTGAATTCTCCGCCTGGCGGGCCAATTCAATCTGCGCCCGAACCGCTTCGATTTCCGCAGCTTCAGAAATTTCAGCAGGAGCACCGTTCAAGACCGCCTCGGCCTGGTCCAGATCTTCCAACGCAATATGGGATCGCGCAAGACCGGCATAGGCGGCAGCGGATTTATCATCTTCGCCAATGATCGCGGCAAAGGTTTGCGCAGCATCTTCCACAGCTCCCTCTTCCAGCATCTGCTCGGCCGCTTCCAAGGCATCCGCCAGACCGCCGTCCGCAGTGCCGCCACCGGCCTCGGCCAGACGTTGCACAAAGGCGTCGATCTCGGACTGGGGTACGGCCCCTTGGAACATGTCGACCGGACGACCCTGGAAGAAACCAACCACTGTTGGAATGGACTGCAACGGCAAACCTTGCTGTGCCAACATCGCGGCCAGCTGTTGATTCTCGTCAACGTTGATTTTTGCCATCGTGACCGCGCCGTTCGCTTTGGTCACTGCAGCTTCCAGCATCGGGCCCAATGTTTTGCACGGGCCACACCAAGGGGCCCAGAAATCAACGAGGACCGGCGTTGTCATGGATGCATCAACCACATCCTGCATGAAGGTGGCTTCGCTCACATCTTTGATCAGATCGGCGGCGGGGGCGGCATTACCCAGAATATCCATCATCTGCATGTTCTCCAATTTGGACTTGCCCCCTATATGAAAGCAGACGCACCAGAAACCAAGGGGGAGTTGCCCAATGCCGTCAACTTGGTCGAAAATACTACAGGCCAGCGCGCGCAGCATGTCGATGAACGAGGACAGCTGGCAACGCCATGCAAATCCGCTCAGCGTTTATAGCCGCATGTCGATCCTGCCGCTGATGACGCTGGCAATTGTATCTCGCATCTGGCTAGGCTGGTGGGCGTTGCTGCCAATTGCCGGGGTTCTGTTCTGGACTTGGTGGAACCCGCGCGCCTTTTCCGCGCCGACATCCACAACGGGCTGGGCGTCCCACGGCACATTTGGCGAACGCGTCATGCTGAACCACGCAGAATTTCCGGTGCCGGACCACCACATGTCATGGGCACGCGGCCTTGCAGCGCTGGCCGGCGTTGGGATTGTGCCTTGGGTCTATGGTCTTTGGCAGCTAGATTGGGGCTTTATACTGATGGGGCTCACGCTGACGATGGGCGCCAAGCTCTGGTTCGTGGATCGTATGGTCTGGCTTTATCAGGATATGAAATCCGCCTCTCCCACCTACGCATCTTGGGAGCGCTGATGCGCCGCGCGTTTGCGCGGCGCTTGGCCCAACGGGCGCGTGGCAATCTGTGATTGTCGCGTAACGGGCGGGAGCACACCGCCGCCCACGTGGTTTACAGATCGAAGGTGGCAAAAACCGGCGCGTGATCGCTGGGTTTTTCCCATCCGCGCGCATCACGCAGAACTCGGCTGGAATGGCCTGATGCCGCGATATCTTTGGTCGCCCAGACATGATCCAACCGACGGCCTTTGTCGGCCGCATCCCAATCCTTGGCACGATAGCTCCACCAGGAATACAGCTGCCCGTCCGGTATATCGTTACGAGTTACATCGACCCAGGCACCAGAGTCCTGAACTTCCGCCAGTTTTTCCACCTCAATCGGCGTATGGCTGACAACTTTCAAGAGCTTCTTGTGGTCCCAAACATCATCTTCACGCGGGGCAATGTTCAAATCACCAACCAGAATCGACTTCTGTGGCTGTTCTTTCAAAAACCAGTCCCGCATCTCGGCCAGATAATCGAGCTTTTGGCCAAACTTCTCGTTCTTCTCACGATCCGGCACATCACCGCCCGCTGGCACATAGAAATTATGGATGGTCACACCATTTTCAAGCTGCCCTGCAATGTGGCGCGCATGGCCGAGCGAGGCAAAATCCTCGCTTGCAACTTCCTTGATGGGAAGGCGCGACAGGATCGTAACACCGTTGTAGCCTTTTTGCCCACGGGCAACCATGTGGCCATAACCAATCGAAGCAAACTCTTCCAACGGGATCTTATCAACCGGGGATTTGGTCTCTTGCAGGCACAAAACGTCCGGTGCCTCTTCTTGCAAAAGCTTTTGCACGATTGGCGCGCGCAGACGGACCGAGTTGATATTCCAAGTGGCCAGCGTAAATCCCATGACAGTCCCAATTCTTGAACAGATTTCTCGGCGCGATACTGCCCGCAGATCACCTCACGCGCCAGCCAAAGTCGCACGTGAGTTTCACTTTTAAATGCGTCTTACTTAAAAATGGCCGGGACAGGGCCCGGCCCAATAGTCAAAAAGGTTCACCTAATGGGGAAGATTAATTCCTCCCCTTGTTTGGCGGTTACGACACCAACCGGTAACCACCGGATTCGGTCACCAACAGGCGCGCGTTGGAGGGATCTGGCTCGATCTTCTGACGCAGACGATAGATGTGCGTTTCCAACGTGTGGGTGGTGACACCGGCGTTATAGCCCCAAACCTCATGCAGCAGCACGTCACGCGGCACGACACCATCTGTGGACCGGTACAGGAACTTCAGAATGTTGGTCTCTTTTTCCGTTAGACGGATCTTGCGATCATCTTCGGTCACCAGGAGCTTCATTGCAGGTTTGAATGTATATGGCCCCAGCGCAAACACGGCATCCTCGGATTGCTCGTGCTGACGCAATTGTGCGCGAATACGGGCGAGCAGGACCGGGAACTTGAACGGCTTGGTCACGTAATCGTT
The DNA here is from genome assembly GCA_947497985.1 of uncultured Paracoccaceae bacterium. Taxonomy (GTDB): domain Bacteria; phylum Pseudomonadota; class Alphaproteobacteria; order Rhodobacterales; family Rhodobacteraceae; genus Epibacterium. The sequence continues at coordinate 69,358 of CANMIX010000012.1, read as the reverse complement.
GGCGCCCGCGTCCAGACCCAGAATGGTATCTGCGTCGCTGTCATGGCCTGTCAACATCAGGACTGGTGCCTTGACGCCTTGCTTGCGCATCAGGCGGCACAGCTCGCGTCCGTCCGTGTCCGGCAGTCCAACGTCCAGAATTATCAGGTCATAAAGCGCTTCTTTGACGCGCTCCATTGCGGTGTGACCAGAATCTGCATCAAAGACATCAAAGTCTTCGGTCATGATTAACTGTTCACTCAGTGCTTCACGCAGGTCTTCGTCATCATCGACCAGCAAGATTTTTTTCAGTTGTGCCATAGGCGAACCTCCTTTTCGTTCACACATGCGCAGCTGACCCGTGATCGACAAGCTTTCTGTCACCTGTCTCACGTCGACGTGTCCAAGGCACGGTAAATATTTCACTTTCCTTGCAATCCATCGTAAGCACAACCAGCTAACGTTTCACTAGTTGCATACGGAGTAAGCGAATGAGCTTGTTGCCCACCATGATTGAAATGCTGGCCCGTGGGCGAGTCGATCTGCGTATGGGACTGCCGATCGTGTTGAAGGATGGCGAGCGCACCTCGCTTGCGATTTCCGCCGAAACACTCTCGACGGAACGCCTTCAAGACATTCTGGAACTCGGCGCCGTATCCCTCGCCCTCACTGCAAGACGCGCAGAAACGTTAAAGGCACGGGTCTACAATGACGATGTCTGTCGCGTGCATGTTCCAAAGGATGCACAACTGGACTGGATCCATGCGCTGGCCAACCCCGTGGATGATCTGAGCACGCCAATGAAGGGGCCGCTGGACAGTCTGCGCTGCAACGATGCTCGATTTGCCCGCCTGGCCATTGCCCTTTCCAAATCCGCACGCCTGCTGCCGGCGGCTCTCTTGGTCTCGATTGATGACGGAGACGCGTTTGCCTTGCAAAACGGTCTTTCGCTGTTGGACCTCGATCTTGCGGCGCCACTGCTGGATCAAAGCTCCCCCCTTCATCCCGTCGCCGCCGCGCGCCTGCCGATTGAGGCCACCGAAGCCGGACGGCTTCATATCTTCCGCCCCGAAGACGGCAATGAAGAACATTACGCAATCGAGATTGGGCGTCCTGATCGTAGCGCACCGGTTTTGGCGCGTTTGCATTCCGCTTGTTTTACCGGAGATGTCATGGGCTCGCTCAAATGCGATTGTGGCCCCCAATTGCGTGGTGCTTTGGGTCAAATGGGCGAAAATGGTGCCGGCATCTTGCTCTACCTTAACCAAGAGGGGCGCGGGATCGGCCTGACCAACAAAATGCGCGCCTACTCTCTGCAAGATCAGGGCTTTGACACGGTGGAGGCAAATCACCGGCTTGGTTTTGAGGATGACGAACGCGATTTCCGGTTGGGTTCAGCCATTCTCAAAGAACTTGGGTTTGCTTCGGTTCGATTGCTCACAAACAACCCAAAGAAGATCTCAATGATGGAAAGCACTGGCATCAAAGTCGCGGAGCACGTCCCTTTGAAGGTCGGCGAAAACCCATTTAATTCCGAATATTTGGCAACCAAGGCCAGCAAATCTGGGCATATGCTGTGACCCCACAAGATCTGGTTCTTACATCAAAAGGCCTACGCTTTTTGGGCAGGTACTTCCCTTGCACAATCGGCAAAGGTGGCATCTCCGCATCAAAACGCGAAGGAGACGGCGCGTCACCTTCCGGCGTTCATGACTTGGTTGGCATGCTCTATCGTCCTGATAGAATTAAGAAACCTACGCCTTGGGCAGAACCGATCGGACCCCGTGATCTTTGGTCAGATGATATATCAGATCCGGATTACAATCACGTGGTCAAAGCGCCATCTCGGTTCAGTCACGAAAAGCTAAGGCGCTCGGATCCTCTTTACGACCTTGTTATTGCGACGGATTGGAATTGGCCCTATTCCGAACCAGGAAAAGGCTCCGCGATTTTTATTCATCAATGGCGACGCCCCGGATTTGCAACCGAAGGGTGTGTTGCGCTATCTCGCTTAGACCTACACTGGATCGCACGGAACCTTCATTCAAGCAGCAGATTGATCATCCCTGAGGTTTAACACGCTCACCAAAAATTGCGGACCCAACCCTGACGTGGGTGGCACCAAGTGCGATGGCTTTCTCAAAATCGCCGCTCATGCCCATAGACAACCCAGTCAAACCGTTTCTCTTGGCGATTTTTGCCAGCAGAGCAAAATGCAGGCTGGCCTCTTCGTCGACGGGGGGGATGCACATCAAGCCTTGGATTGGCAGATCCATTGACCGGCATTCGGCAACAAAGGCGTCCGACTCAGGCGGAAGTATACCTGCTTTTTGTTCCTCGGCTCCGGTGTTCACTTGCACAAAAAGGTCAGGACAGGAGCCGATTTCCTGTGCCAAACGCGCGATGGTTTTGGCCAGTTTGGGGCGGTCGAGCGAGTGGATATTGCCAAAAAGGCTCATGGCTTGCCGTGCTTTGTTCGTTTGCAGCGGCCCAATGAGGTGTAGATCTAAATCGTTGAAATCATTTGAAAAGTCGGGCCATTTGCCCGCAGCTTCCTGAACCTTGTTTTCGCCGAAACACCGGTGGCCAGCGTCCAGCACAGTGCGCACTCTCTCATTTGGCTGCACTTTTGACACGGCGATCAACTTGACCGAACCCTTAGGGCGGCCAGCCGCAGACTCAGCTTCTGAGATACGCGTTTTTATTTCGACGAGCGACATGTTCTGCTCCCTGTTTGACACCTGCAGACAAACACGGTTTCAACAAAAAAGAAAAGGGCGAGCTTGTAAGAGCCCGCCCAAAATCTTGTGTGTCAGATCGACTTAGAAGTCGAAGCGAACACCCAAGTCAGCGATGGTATCGCCGTCGATGTTCTGACCGGCACCGCCGCGCAGGGAGACACCGCCACCCAGCTTGTGACGGAAGCCAATGCCGTATGCGTCATCATTGCTATCGTCGCCGCCGAAGGAAGAAGCAAAACGCAGCTCAGTCGCGGAAGACACATCGTATGACACGGACAGACCTACAATAAGGTCATCGATCACATCGGAGTCGCCAACCAGCAGATTGTAGCCCAGTGCACCGAATTCGCCGTTGGCGTTGATCGCCCAATAGCTGTCTTCAGCGGCGTTGTCACGCTCACCGTAAGCTGCACCAATGGTGTGATCTCCGAAGGAATACGCTGCACCCAACTGATAGTAGGAGTTCGAAACATCGATTTCAGGTGTGTCAGTATCAGAGTCAGTGTCGTTTTCTTCTGTGTAAGATGCAGCAACTGTGAAGTCGCCAACAGTGTAACGAACTTTTACTACGTTCTGACGAATAGAATCTTCGCCGAAACCTTGCTCATCGATGCCATTGTCGCCAAACGCGTTGTTGGTTTCAACCAGATCGGTCAGACCGATGCCGTGGCCGAAGATGTCGATAACGTCGCCAGAATCGAAAACGTCGGATACGTTACCAACGTCCAAACGGAAGCCACCGGTTGATACCGCGAAGCCTGCAGCACCAGGGCCTTCGCCTTCTTGGCCACCTACGGATTCGTCGTTTGTTTCCAGCTGGATGCGACCTTCGAACTTGACGCCCGCGTCGGTTGTTGTGCTTGCGCCGATGTTCAGACGGAAACGAGTCTCAAGACGTGTCTCTTTTGCTGTAGAGGAGTCAGAGTTGCCTTCGTCATAGACAAGACCAAAACGGCCGTAACCGCCAAATGTAACTTCGGCTTCTGCTGCGGCCATGCCTGCGGTTGCGATAAGCGCGGAGGTCGCGAAGAGAATCTTTTTCATGATTTTCCCTCGGGTTTGGATTTCCTTCCCAAACAAGGCAGAGCGCACAAGTTTGAGTACGCTCACCGTTTCGCTCTTTTCAGAGGGCGTGCGCAAGTCTGGCCTGAACCGACCAGTTCCATTCCCGAAAACATGATGCATCAATGTCACAGTGAATTACGCCACCGCTAAGCACGGTCACGCAGCACAAGATTTCTTGCTGTCTGCACTGTGGCGAGAAACTTTCCCTTCAAAACCCGCTCGTATTGCATGCCCTCTAAGTCGGGGCACATTCACTACGTCGAATTCGTTCCTCGATGCACTATTCTGTCGTCTCTCTTCTTCTCACCTATTCACTCGTTAACCGCGCCAAGGCGCATTGATCATCGTTACCCTTCAGAACGCCGAAGAAGTCTTCCCCTCGGGTATCTGCAATGTGAAATTCTGCTAGACAATGCGCTCTCATAATATCCACACAATCTAGATTACTTGAGAATTCCCATAATCTCAATACAGAATATCACGTATGTGTTACAAAAAAGAGGCCCCCAAATGGAGGCCTCAATATTAGATTTTATATCAGCTCAACTTAGAAGTCGAAGCGGACACCCAAGTCTGCCAGCGTGTCGCCGTCGGTTTCTTGACCAACACCACCGCGCAGGGTAACACCGCCACCCAAGCTGTGCTTGAAGCCAACGCCGTAAACTTCGTCCAGGGCGTCAACACCGCTGTCGGCAATAACCGCAGTCAGAGTGGTCGCGGACGAGATGTCATATGCAACGGACACACCGTAAGCAATCTCGTCAACTACACTGTCTTCACCTACGGTGAAGTTGTAAGAAAGCTGACCGATATCGCCGGACAAGCCAATGATCCAGTAGTCTGCATCCTCAGTTGCAGCTGGAGTTACATCGGAGTCACGATCGCCGTAGACCAAGCCAGCGGCTACTGCACCGAAGTCGTACCCAAAACCGATCTGGTAATAGCTGTAACCATCTTCAACATCGACAGTTTCATTTTCTTCAGTAAAGGATGCAGCTACGGTGAAATCGCCAACTGTATAACGTGCTTTCACAGTGTTACGATCGTTAGCACCGGAGCCGAAACCGTTTGCGTCACCGCCAAATGCGTCAGACTGCTCGACAAACGCTGTCAGACCAACGCCGTTACCAAAGAAGTCAACAACGTCGCCGGAGTCCAATACGTCAGAGGTGTTGCCTGCATCCAGACGGAAGCCGCCGTAGATTGCCCAGAAACCTGCGCCGCCAGGGCCTTCGCCCGACGCACCACCGCTAGTACCTTCCTCAGTTTGCAGACGGATACGACCACCAAACTCAACACCCGCATCGGTTTCTGCGGTTGCAGTGATGTTGAAACGGAAGCGCTGCTCCAGACGAGTTTCTTTTTCGCCTGCAGTTGTGTCCGCACCTTCATCGTAGAACAGACCAAAGCGGCCGTAACCACCAAAGCTTACTTCTGCTGCGGCAACGCTTGCGGTTGCGATCAGCGCGGTTGTAGCAAAGAGAATCTTTTTCATGATTATCCCTCGGATTTAGATTTCTAATCTCAGACACCACCTGCCGTGGATGCCTAAGTACGAAATCCATATCGCAGCTTCACGATTTTGGTACAACAACGTGAGTTAGATTCAGAATTCTATCTGAGAGAGATGATGCAAGCACGCAACAGTCGGTGCTATCGCTGCCACACTCCTGCAGCAACCTTGGCGAAAGATGGATTTCGCATTTTTAAGTGGGATTTTTACACGTGAGCTTGGCGTTTCCCGACGGCAGCGCCGGTCAAGCTCCTTCCAAAAAGGAACACTCTTCAACTATGGCACCAAAGACAGTGGCAAACCAAGTAGGGCTGAGGAAAACTCCTCAGCCCTGGATACGCAATCTGACTTAGAAGTCGAAACGCACACCGAGATCGGCACGTGTTAGGCCGTCGTCCTCTTGACCAATACCACCACGCAGGGAAACTCCGCCGCCGAGGTTGTGCTTGAAGCCAATGCCAAAGACGGTGTCACTGGTTGTCGCAGTGTCTTCGCCGCCATCGGCAAATACAGCCTGGATCTGAGTCGCGCTGGAAATGTCATAAGAGAATGACAATCCGTAGAACAATTCATCCTGCTGATCGGAATCACCCACAACTGCGTGGTACTTCAGAGCCCCGGCAGAACCGCGAACGTTTGCCGCCCAGTAATCTTCGTCTTCGTCGTTGTTACGGGCTCCGTAGACCGCACCGACTTGAACGTTACCGAATTCATATCCCAGACCAAACTGAACATAGGAATCCGCGCCCAGCGATTGATTGCCTTGCGCGAAGGATGCAGCAACTGTGAAATCGCCGACTTTGTAGCGCGCTTTCACTTTTTGGCGTTTGACTTCATCAGCGCCAAAGCCATTCTTGTCAAAGCCCGTCGCCGCATCGTTGGTTTCGATGAAACCGGTCAAGCCGACGCCGATACCGTTCAGCTTGACGACGTCACCGGAATCAAGAACGTCCGACACATGGCCAACGTCCAAGCGGAAACCGCCTGCGGTCACTGCAAAACCTGCCGCGCCTGGACCAGTTCCGCCTGCGCCACCTTCGTCGTTCTCGTTGGTCTCGAGGCGAATACGGCCTTCGAATTTCACACCAGCGTCGCTTTCGGTCTTACCCGTAATGGTCAGACGGAAACGCTGCTCAAGCCGTGTCTCTTTATCTGTACCGGTTTTGCTTTCGTCATAGATAAGACCAAAACGACCATATCCCCCAAAGCTGAGATCCGACTCAGCGACCGCAACGCCGGCAGTGGCGATCAGTGCGGTTGTTGCGAATAGAACTTTCTTCATTTTCACCCTCATGCTCCTCTAAATGAGTCCCAACTGGTGTCCTAGTCTGCCATACTACTCTGGGATACTAGTACACTGATTGGGTAGGTACGGATTGGTAATGCAAAAATTTTGTGCATCAACTATTTTTGAAGAACATTTCGCTTGGCAAATTACAGTGACGCGAAAAAGACACATATTACATGTTATGTTAAGCACTTGTTCGCAGCCTCTTTTGCGCTAGGCAAAGAAGGGGCTTGTTGCGCGCCGTTGTGTTGTCTAGGACTGTTTCGGACTCCCAATGATGAACGGAAGCTGCCGAAAATGCGTTGGTTTTTGAATGTTACTTTAATCGCTGCTTTGACTATCACTGCCAGCTGCGGCGCGTTTGGCCGTGGCAAAGATCGGCAGCGACCTGTTGAGAACGCAGATGAATTCTTGAATTCGGATCGCGCGGCCGAAGAAGGCCTGCCAGGGTCGAATCGCACTACGATCTTTGATGCGTTTGGCCCGACCAAGACCGAACAAACAGTGCAAGTGAACCGCTACCTTTGGGCTGCGTCACTGGATGTTCTTGAATTCCTGCCAGTTCAATCTGTTGACCCGTTTACCGGGGTAATAATAACAGATTACGGCACACCGCCCGGTAGTGGACAGTCTTATCGGGCAACGGTCCACATCAAGGACCCAGCGTTGGACGCCCGCTCTTTGAATGTTGCCCTGCAGTCTCGCAATGGTCGCGCGGTTAACGCGTCGACTGCACGTGCCGTAGAAGATGCGATTCTCTCTCGTGCACGTCAGCTGCGCATCGCCGATAAAAAGCTTTGATACCTAAGCCACCAAAGGTCGGCTCTGGAATCACTTGAAAAACACACGTATTACAGCGCCGGGTCATGCACCCGGCGTTTTCATGCAAAGGACCGCTCAAGATGTCGCGTTACGAAGCCTCGCAAATCGAAGCGAAATGGCAGGAGGCCTGGGAAGCGGCCTCGACTTTTGAAGCCAAGCGCACGGCCGACAAGCCCAAATACTATGTGCTCGAGATGTTCCCCTACCCATCGGGCAAACTGCACATGGGCCACGTGCGGAATTACACCATGGGCGACGTGATCGCGCGGTATAAACTGTCAACCGGCCATAATGTATTGCACCCGATGGGGTTTGACGCCTTTGGCATGCCGGCGGAAAACGCCGCGATGGCCATTGGTGGCCACCCAAAAGAATGGACCTATAACAACATCGACACGATGGTTGAGCAGATGAAGCCACTGGGCCTCTCGCTTGATTGGTCGCGGATGTTTGCCACATGCGATCCCGAATATTACGGCCAGCAGCAGGCGCTGTTTCTCGATTTCCTGGAAAAAGGTCTGGTCTACCGCAAGAACGCGGTGGTGAACTGGGATCCCGTCGACATGACCGTTCTGGCCAATGAACAGGTCGAAGGCGGCCGTGGTTGGCGCTCTGGCGCATTGGTAGAACGTCGTGAGCTGACGCAATGGTTCTTTAAGATCTCAGATCACTCCGAAGAATTGCTGTCCGCGCTCGACAATCTTGAAAACTGGCCGGCCAAGGTCCGTCTGATGCAGGAAAACTGGATCGGCAAATCGCGCGGCCTGCAATTTGGCTTTGAACGTGTGGACGGCGAAGAGCCGATCACCGTTTATACGACTCGCCCCGACACGCTGATGGGCGCGTCCTTTGTTGGTATCTCGCCAGACCACCCGATTGCCAAGCAACTGGAATCCGAATCAGAAGAGGTCGCGGCCTTTGTTGCCGAATGCCGCAAAGGTGGCACCACCGAGGAAGCGATTGAGACCGGCGAAAAGCTGGGCATGGACACCGGCATTCGCGTGCGTCACCCGCTGAACCCTGAATGGGAACTGCCAGTCTGGATCGCGAATTTCATCCTGATGGATTATGGTACTGGTGCGATCTTTGCTTGCCCGGCCCATGATCAGCGCGATTTTGAGTTTGCCACCAAATATGAATTGCCGATCATTCCGGTCTTTGAAGATCCGGCTGGCACCGGGGACCTGTCCGAAGCCTATGTTCCGACCAAAGCTGAGAAGGTGAAATACGTCAAAGGCTTTGCCGGGGACACCGAGCAGACCGGCGAAGACGGGGTGAATGCCGCCGTCGATCAAGCTGAGGCAAATGGCTGGGGTGAAGGCGTCACCAAATACCGACTGCGCGATTGGGGCCTCTCCCGCCAGCGCTATTGGGGCTGCCCGATTCCTGTTGTCCATTGTGACGATTGCGGCGTTGTTCCTGAGAAGAAAGAGAACTTGCCAATCGAGCTGCCCGACGATGTGTCATTCGACAAACCGGGCAACCCGCTGGACCGTCATCCGACATGGCGCAACTGTTCTTGCCCCAAATGCGGCAAGCCAGCGCTGCGCGAAACCGACACGATGGACACGTTTGTTGATTCAAGCTGGTATTTCGCTCGCTTCACCGCCCCACGTGCCGACACACCCACGGATATGGCCGAGGCTGAGTATTGGATGAACGTCGATCAATACATCGGCGGCATCGAGCATGCGATTCTGCACCTCCTGTATTCGCGCTTTTTTGCCCGCGCGATGCAGATCTGTGGTCATTTGCCTGAAAAGTCCGTGGAACCGTTTGATGCCCTGTTCACCCAAGGCATGGTAACACACGCGATTTATGAAAACGCCGAACGCAAGGATGAGAACGGCCGCACCGTCTATCATTATCCTGCGGAAGTCGAAGAGCGCGACGGCGGCACCTTTGTCAAAGAGACTGGCGAAAAGATCAAAGTGATCCCTTCCGCCAAGATGTCCAAGTCCAAGAACAATGTGGTGGACCCGCTGGCGATCATCTCGGCCTATGGGGCCGATACGGCGCGTTGGTTTGTTCTGTCCGATTCGCCTCCTGAACGGGACGTGGAATGGACCGCTTCTGGTGCGGAGGCGGCACACAAACACCTGTCACGCGTTTATCGCATCGCCGCCGAGGCTGCGACAATGGACGATGGCACAGGCAAAGACGATGACACGCTTGTTCGTGAAACCCACAAGGCCATTCAGGATGTGACCCTTGGCGTGGAAAGCTTTGGCTTTAACGCATCCATCGCCAAATTGTACGGTTTCACCAATACGCTGGCCAAATCCAAGGCTGGCGGAGCTGCGAAAAAACAAGCCGCCAAAGTGCTTGCACAGCTGATGTCCCCAATGACGCCGCACCTGTCGGAAGCAATCTGGGAGCTGTTGGGAGGCGAAGGTCTGATCGCCAACGCGCCTTGGCCGGTCGCTGATGAGGCCATGTTGGTTGAAGACACGGTCACTCTGCCCATCCAAATCAATGGCAAACGCCGGGCTGAAATCGAAGTCTCCAAGGACCTCGACAAATCCGAGGTTGAAAAAATCGCCCTCGCCCACGAAGCTGTGCAAAAGGCGCTGGATGGCAATGCGCCGAAAAAGGTGATCGTGGTTCCGGGTCGTATCGTCAATGTCGTGGCTTAAACGCAGAATTGTATCCATCGCTTCGCTGGCTCTCTTTGTGGGGGCCAGTGCGTGCGGCTTTACGCCGGTTCACGCGCCCGGTGGCACGGGCGCGCTGCTGCATGATCAAGTTTTGATCCAGGCACCCGAAGAGGTTCCGTCAAACAGCGATGCTGCGGCCTATTTCTTGGTACGTGCGTTGGAAGACGATCTCGGTCGGGGCAGCAGCGGTACATATGCGCTGGACCTGAGGGTTAATCAGGCCGTAGAAGGCCAGGCAATTACCGCCGACAACGAAATTACCCGGTATTCTGTTCAAGGCACCGCCAACTATACGCTGCGCCGCCAATCAGATGGTGCGGTGATGGCCAGCGGGACCGTGAATAACTTTACCGGATACTCCGCAACAGGGTCCACCATCGATACATTGGCTAGCGAACGTGACGCGGAAGAGCGGTTGATGGAAATCTTGGCCGACCAAATCGTCACGCGCCTTTACACCACAACCAACCTCGACGCCGGTTCTGAATGAAGCTGAACACGCGTGACGCCGATGGGTATTTCGCCCGACCAGATGCCGGAAAAACCGGTATTTTGATCTATGGCGGCGATGCCATGCGCGTGGCGTTAAAACGGCAACAGCTTCTGGCCGCCCTACTTGGCCCAGCCGCCGAAGAAGAAATGCGCCTGTCCCGCCTGTCTGGCGCGGATCTGCGCAAAGATCCGGCCCAAGTTCTAGATGCGATCAAAGCCGTAGGGTTCTTTCCCGGTCAGCGCGCAGTCTTTGTCGACAGCGCCAATGATGCTGCGGCCCCTGCGATTCTGACGGCCTTAGAAGAATGGCAACCTGGTGACGCGCAAATCGTTATTACAGCGGGCCAGCTCAAAGCCTCCTCGAAATTGCGCAAAGCGTTCGAGGGGCACAGCAATGCCTATGCGGTCGGCATCTATGACGATCCCCCCTCTCGCAGCGAAATCGAACGTTTGCTGAGCGAGGCTGGAATTCGCGAGGTTCCCAGCGACAGCATGTCTGCCCTTGTGGACATCGCAAATGATATCGGGCCCGGCGATTTTGCCAGGATGGTTGAAAAACTCTCCCTTTATAAACACCAGGACAGCGCCCCATTGGGATTGGTGGACATCGAGGCCGTAGCCCCACAATCCACCGAAGCGGCGTTGGACGATCTGTTGAACATCGTCGCCGAAGGGCGCACCACCGAAATTGGACCAGTTCTGAGCCGTTTGCAGGCCCAAGGCACCCAAGCCGTCGGCCTATGCATTGGCGCGACACGCCATTTCCGTAGGCTCTACACTGTCGCGTCGGACCCCGGTGGCCCGGCACAGGGCATCGGAAGGCTGCGTCCGCCGCTTTATGGCAAGCGGCGTGACCGCGTCCTGCGCCAAGCGCAAGGTTGGGGGGCAAACCGATTGGAAACTGCCCTGACGGTATTGACGGATACCGACCTGCAATTACGCTCTGCCGGGCAAACCGCGCCTGCCTTGGCGTTGGTTGAACGCGCTATGATCCGGTTGGCGATGTTAAGCCGCGCACGGTGACGCGGCGCTCCTCTTGTCTGCTGCATCTTCTGTACCCATCTTGGGTCGGTGTCTAAGAGGGAGACCATAGATGTATACGGTAATCGGATTTCCAGTGACCCGAACAATTCGGGTGCTATGGGCGCTCGAAGAGCTGGGACTTGAATATGAGCTGAACCCGTTTTTACCCGGCTCGCCCGAAGCTAAGGAGATCAACCCCTCGGGCAAAGTACCCGTCCTGATAGACGGCGACTTCAAACTGACGGATTCCACGGCAATCATCCATTATTTGGCCGACAAACACGGCGGGTTGCTGGCCACGGCGGGCACAAATGCACGTGCGGTGCAGGACGCTATGACCTTCCGCCTTCTGGATGAACTAGATGCGCTATTGTGGATGAACGCCCGTCATACGTTTGTTTTACCCGCTGAGCAGCGGGTGCCGGACATTCGACCCAGCGCCGCTTGGGAGCTCAACCGCAACCTAGACCGTTTGGCCGAGGATATGACAGGCCCTTACCTTACCGGTGACCAGTTTAGCGTCGCGGATATTATTCTGTCCCACTGCGTCGGCTGGGCCAAAGCGGTGAAGATCGAGATCACAAACCCCAAGGTGCTGGCCCACGCAACTGAAATGCGCGCACGCCCTACGTTTCAGCGTTTGTTGCCACTGCTTAAATAGCGAACTGCGCCTTGACCGGCCCAACGTCCGGTGGCGAAACAACCCGTCAACAGATAGCCACCCGTTGGGGCCTCCCAATCCAGCATCTCTCCGGCGCAAAAGGTTCCGGGGAGCGCATTGAGCATCAGATCGTCAGTCACAGCACTTTGCGGTACACCCCCCGCCGTTGAAATTGCCTCATCCATCGGGCGCAGAGCGCATCCGTTGATCGGCAGTTGCTTGATTAACTTGACCCAAGCAGACGATGGCAGGCTGCGGTCTGTCGCCAATTCGTTGATCAACGCCACTTTGACCGGAGGCAGCCGCAGCGTATTTTTCAACCAATGCGCCAAACGGGCCTTTTTAGGATCTTTTGGAAGCGTTTTCACCAGCGCATCAATGCTTCGATCCGGTACGAGATCCACAAACAGATCTGCCCCCGCGCGTATAGCGGGCGTCAGCCCATAAAGCCCTCCCCCCTCTAACCCTTGTTTCGACAACACAGCTTCGCCACGGTTGGACAAATCCCCGGCGGTCCAACGGACAGATTTCAAGGCGGCGCCAAAATGCGCTTCCATATAGGGGCTCCAGCCCACGGAAAGCCCGGCATTTGACGGCGCAAATGGCGCAAGCGGGATATGGCGATCTTTCAGAATTTCAGCCCAAATACCATCAGAGCCCAACCGCGCCCAGCTTGCTCCACCAAGGGCCAGAACCGTGGTTGTGGCTGTGATGGTAGATGCGCCATTGGGGGTGTCAAAGGTCAAGGCATTCCTATCCCAGCCGATCCAACGATGGCGAAGGCGACGTTCAACCCCGAGATCATCCAAACGCGCCAACCAGGCGCGCAGTAGGGGGGATGCTTTCATTGCGGTTGGAAACACGCGACCGGTGGAGCCGGTAAACAGCTCTTGTCCCAAATCTTGTGCCCAGCGTTGAACCCAGGCGGCATCACAGTCGCGCAGCATTGGCGCCAACCACTTCTGGGCGGGGCCATAATGGGTCACCAAGGCATCATAAGGTTCATCTTTGGTCAGGTTTAAACCCGACTTTCCCGCCATCAGAAACTTGCGCGCAACTGAGGGTTTGGCCTCTAGCACAATGACACGGTACCCGGCGCGCGCGATCTCTTCTGCAGCCATCAGACCTGCAGGTCCTGCACCAATCACCGCTGTGTCCCAATGTTGCGTCATCTATCCCTCATACCAGCGGTTTGTGTGGCCTGCATGTATTACACATGCCCCTATTTGACGAGACCCGGCACAGTGGATCCAAACTGTTCGTCAACAGCGCACGCAAAGATTAGGAACAGCTTGCCAATATTTGGGCCGTCAATTCCGGATCCGCTGCAACCGCATGTGCCATCAGCTCATTTGCCGACGACAGTAACACATCTGGCTCCACAACACGGTCTAGCAATCCCCACGAAAGCGCCTCTTCTGACGTGATCTTTTGCCCGGCAGCGATGATCATTTTGGTACGAGAAGGCCCTATTAGAGCCTTCATGCGCGTCACGTCAGATGGTTGGGGCAAATATCCAAGCTTCATCACCGGATAGAACACTTTGGTCGTGGGGACAGCGATCCGAATATCACAAGCCAACGCCATTCCGTTCGCACCACCGGCCAAAGTCCCGTTTAACGCGGCCACAGTCATACAAGGCAAAGCCGCCACTGCATTGGACAGTTCCTCCCACAGGGGAGACACCGCCAGCCCTGCGCGGGCCTCGTCCAAATCCGCTCCTGCGCTGAACACCTTGCCGCGACCGGTCATGATTACACCGCGGGCTGATTGAGCCTGCGTCATGATCTCAACCAATTGCGCAAGCATTTCAGCGGTCAGCGCATTGGCCTTGTCCGGCCGGTTTAGCGTGACGGTCCAGACATTTTGGTCACTCTTTTGAATTTCAATCATACCAAACCCACGCGTTTGCGGATGACCTCGTCCCGCAGCGAGACTTCTTCACCCACATAGGCATCCGCATCCGCTGTACACATCCACTTTAAGGCGCGTGCAGGCCAGTCTGCTGGGATATGTTCTTCCCAGTCCAACTGGCTGACCGGATTTACGCCGCTGGCCTTGATCTCACGTTGCATCTGGGTCGCTACCGTTCCCGGTGACAGGCCCATTGCCCGGATACCATTGTCCCGCTCTTCCAGATCCAAGGCGCGGGTCAACATGGCTGCACCTGCTTTGGATGTACAATACGCACTCCACCCTTCAAGGGGCCGCTGCGCCGCGCCCGAAGACACGGTGATGATGGTGCCACCCCCAGCGTTTTTCATCTTTGGAAGTACCGCGCGCATACCATTGAAAACGCCAGTGACGTTCACCTCAATCAGCTTTGCCCATTCGGCTGGATCTGCATCGGCCAAACGTGAGATCGGGTCGATCATGCCGGCGTTGTTGATCAAGACGTCAATTTCACCCCAAGTTTCGCAGACTTGCGACACAGCAGCTGACACATTCGAAAAATCCGAAACGTCACATGGAACCGGCAGCGCTGAGGTACCGATCTCGTTCGCCAGCACGTTCAAGGCTGCCTCATCACGGGCCAATAGGGCAACATTTGAGCCTGCATCAGCGAAAACCCGCGCAGCTGCCGCACCAATTCCACGGCTTGCCCCGGTTATGATCACGGTTTTGTCGTTGAAATCCATGCCCAGCTTCTCCAAATCATTGGTATTAATTTGTGGTAGTCCTCAAACGGGGAGCGGTCCAGTCTTTGGCACCTTGTGGATCCTACCGCCGTCATTAATCTTGATCATTGAAGGTCAAAACGAAAGGTTTTCTAATGTCCGTCTCATTTCTGCGTAACAGCAGTATCGCTGCTCTTACGATTTTCTCAGCGCAAAGCGCGTGGGCTGATATCAGCGCCCAGGATGTCTGGGCTGAGTGGAAAGCCTATTTAGAAGGAAGCGGATACACCGTTACCTCCGCAGAGGTGCAAAGCGGTGACACGTTTACCGTTTCTGATCTTACAATGACGGTTCCAATCCCGGAGGACGAAGGCGCCGTACAGGTTCATCTGCCGACCTTGACCTTTGTTGATAACGGCGACGGATCGGTCAACGCGTCTTTCCCCGCAGCATCTGCGATTGGTTTTGAGGCATTGGGCGAAACCGAAAAGGCCATTTTTGCGGGAGAAATCACTCTGCGCACTGACGGAACTGCCGCTGTGTTTACCGGCGACCCGGACGACATGACCTATGTTTACAATCCAGATCTGTTTGAAATGGCTTTAGGCTCTTTGACCACACCGGGTGACGAACTGCCGCCTGAATTTTTCAGCGCCGTTGTTTCAATGAGCGATCTGAACAGCACGACCCATATGAAGCGCGGTGAAACCCGCACCTACGAACAGACGTATGACATTGGAACACTGAGCTATAACTTTAGCTTTCAAGACCCCACAAATGCCGATTCCAAAGGCACAATGAAAGCTGACTTGGAAGCGTTGACCTTTAAAGGTTCTGGCGCGTTGCCAATGGAATTCGATGCAACCGACCTGGGATCTATGCTCGCCGCAGGTACTGCATTTGAGGGCGTCTTTACCTTTGGCGCAGGCAAATCATCCGCAACTGGCAACGAGGGCTCAAACGCGTTCGAGTTTGACAGTACGTCCCAGGGTGGCTCCTTTGAGATCGCGATGAACGCTGATGAATTGAAGTATGACTTCCTGCAAAAAGCGACCGAACTTTCAATGTCGGCATCGGATCTTCCATTCCCCATCGCGTTTTCAGCTGCTGAATTGGGCATGAAACTTCAGACACCTCCGACTGTGACCGAAGATGACCGTGACATGGCAGTGGGCATCACCTTGCGCGACTTTAACGTCCCAGAAGCCCTGTGGGCTTTGGCTGACCCCACCGGAGCTTTGCCACATGATCCAGCGTCAATTGTCTTGGACCTGTCTGGTAAAGGCCGTTTGTTGATCGATGTTTTCGACCCGGAAGTCGCGGCCGAAGCTGGGATCGAAGGCGAGACGCCAGCCTTGCTGAATTCTGTTGTGATCAATCAATTGTTGCTGCGCGCCGTTGGAGCTGAATTGACCGGAAACGGCGCGTTTGAACTGGATTACAATGATCTGGAATCCTTTGATGGATTGCCCGCGCCAGTGGGGATTGCGAATCTGTCCCTTATTGGTGCGAATGGTCTGATCGACAACCTGATCAAAATGGGGCTGCTCGTTGACAGTGATGCCACCGGCGCGCGTCTAATGATGGGATTGTTGGCCGTACCAGGTGAAGGCGAAGACTCGCTGAAATCCGAGATCGAGTTTGGCGAAGGTGGAACCGTCAGCGCCAATGGGCAGCGACTCAAATAACCACTTTTTATCGATACAACCAATAGGGTCGCCATATGGGCGGCCCTTTTTATCATATGCGCCCTTGCAGGCCGCTGTATGGCTAGATAGCTCTGATACAGGAACAAAAGTGCAGGACACCATGACCCAAACGCCCGAAGCCTTGTGCCACGCCCTGATCGACGCCGCCAAAGCCGCCGGAGCGGAAGCAGCTGATGCCATCGTTGCCGAAGGTCAGTCCCTGTCCATCGAAGTGCATGGCGGTAAATTGGAGCACGCCGAGCGGTCCGAAGGTGTTGACCTTGGTCTTCGTGTCCTGATCGGGCAACAACAAGCATTGGTGTCGACTTCAGATATGCGGCCAGACACCATCCAGACCATGGCGGAGCGCGCGGTGGCCATGGCGCGCGAAGCTCCCGAAGATCCCTATACTGGTCTGGCAGATGCGTCAGACCTTGCCCAACCTTGGGATTTGGACGCGCTTGAACTCGCCGATGAAAGCCCGGAACCCGCACCTGAGGCGCTGAAGATAGACGCGCTTGCGGCGGAAGCTGCAGGGCTTGCGGTCAATGGGGTAAGCCAGGTACAATCTGCGGGTGCCGGCTATGGGCGCCACACAGTCCATCTGGTCACCAGCAATGGGTTTTCAGGCGGATATTCTCGCACCAACCGATCGCTTTCATGCACCGCGATTGCCGGAACCGGCACGCAAATGGAACGTGACTATGATGGTGACTCGCGCACCTTTCAATCAGATCTGCGCGCCGCTGAAGAGATTGGGCGCACGGCCGGCGAACGCGCGATTTCTCACATGAACGCACGACGCCCCGAAACTGGCAGTTTTCCAATCCTATTTGACGAACGCATTTCGTCGTCCCTGATTGGTCATCTATTGTCTGCCTCAAATGGGGCCGCGATCGCGCGTGGTGCATCCTGGCTAAAAGATTGCATGGGTGAACAGCTGTTGCCCGCCAACCTGTCCGTCATCGAAGACCCGTTTCGTCCACGGATGGCCGGTTCGCGCCCATTCGATGGAGAAGGTCTACCAACGCAACGCCGTGATATTATCAAAGATGGCGTGCTGACAGGCTGGACATTGGATTTGGCCTCGGCCCGCAAACTGGATCTTACCAGCACGGGCAACGCCGCCCGTGGTATCGGGTCAGTTCCCTCGCCTGCGAACTGGAACATCTCTCTGACGCCGGGTGAATACAGCCACGCGGATTTGCTAAGCAACATGGGCACCGGGCTCTTGGTCACGTCGATGATCGGATCGACGATCAACCCCAACAACGGCGACTATTCCCGTGGGGCCTCCGGATTTTGGGTCGAAAACGGCGAAATTCAATACCCGGTCAACGAATGCACCATTGCCGGCAACTTAAAAGACATGCTGCGCAATATGATCGCCGGCAACGACGGACGTAGCTATTTGTCCCGCGTTGTGCCTTCGCTGCTGATCGAAGGGATGACCATTGCCGGCAACTGATCTGTCTTTGCTGATCGAAGCAGCCGAAAAGGCCGGCGAGATCGCAAACCGTTACCACGGACCGGATGCAAAACGTTGGGACAAACCTGACGGTGCGGGCCCCGTGACCGAGGCTGACCTAGAGGTTGATGCCTTCCTGAGTTCTTTTCTGCAGGAAGCACGCCCCGATTATGGCTGGCTGTCGGAAGAGAGCGAAGACAACGATGCCCGGCAAGCCAAATCACAAGTCTTTATCGTGGACCCCATTGACGGTACACGCAGCTTTGCAGAAGGGTCGCGCAGTTGGGCCCATTCACTGGCAATCTCGACGGATGGGGTGATTTCGGCTGCTGCTGTTTTCTTGCCGCAGCTCGATCTGATGTTCGCCGCGGCCAAGGACCATGGGACCACATTGAACGGAGCGCCGGTTGTGGTCTCCGGCGAAGCGGAGATTGCGGCCGCAAGTGTTTTAACCGCCCGTCCCGCAATGGATCCCAAACATTGGAAAAATGGCCAAATACCTGCTTTCACACGGGAATATCGGCCTTCGTTGGCCTATCGGTTGGCCAGCGTAGCCCAGGGACGGTTTGACGCCATGTTGACCTTGCGCCCAAGTTGGGAGTGGGACATCGCCGCTGGTGACTTGTTAATTCGGGAAGCAGGCGGTCACTGCACCGATCGCACCGGCGAGGTTTTGCGCTTTAACAACCCGACACCAAAGTTAAATGGTGTTCTGGCTGCAAACCATCAATTACACCAAGAACTGTTGGCGAACCTTAATCCTGAAGGACCCGGATTGGCACCGCTGTGAACGTTCAACGTGCTCACCCCATCCGTGATTGGTATTAGAGACAAGGATATCCGCGCAATGTCCCTGCGCCGTGTTGCAAGCGATCTAACACAATTGTCGGTGCGCCCAGATGGCAAGCTGTTGTGGCTCCACGCGACCTCAACACAGCGGCTGATTGCTCTGCGCGATGTAGCCACCCGGCTTTGTGGTCTTTATCCAGATCTTTCCGTGATCAGCACCTGGGAGCCCGGTGTCGGTGTGCTCAGATCATCCAATACACGCGAAATCCAGGTCGGTATTCTTGCCGAAGATCTTCCATCTGAGATGCGGCTGTTCCTGGACACTTGGTCACCTGATTTGTGTATCTGGGCAGGTGGCAATCTGCGGCGCACGCTGACACGGTATTTGGCCGAAGCAGACGTGCCGGCATTGTTGACTGACATCGAGATCAATGAATTGCCAAGCCGCGCCTCGCGTTGGTGGCCCGATCATCGGGCGCGTTTGTTGAACAGTTTTTCCGCCATTCTGTCGCCGGATGAAAACGTCTCTGAGACGCTGCAACGCACCGGGATTCCGCCCCATCGCATAACCGTCACAGGCCCTTTGAGCCAATCGCCAATGCCGCCTGCCTGTTCCCATGAGAATTTGAACGAGATGCAATCTGTTCTGTCTGGGCGACCAGTCTGGCTCGCGTCTCATGTAAAGCTCGAAGAGCTCACGACGATTTTAAATGCGCATCGCAAATCCCTTAAACTTTTGCATCGCCTTTTGCTGATTGTCTCCCTTGAGAATTGGACCGACCTAGAAGCGGCGCGTGCGATAATCCGAGGTAGCGGATTGAACTTTGCGGATTGGGACACTGGCGAAGAGCCTATGGAAACCCAACAAGTGCTGCTCAGCGACCGTGATGACATAGGCTTGTGGTATCGCGTGTCGCCTGTGACGTTGATCGGGGGATCCTTGGAGCGGAAGTTCACCGGGAACTCACCTTTGGATGCCGCAGCCCTGGGATCTGCCGTTTTATACGGTAAAGGGGTATCAGATCACGTGAGCGACTACAGGGCGCTGCGCAGAAGCGGTGCCGCAGCACAGGTGCGATCCATGGGAGAGCTAGCAGACGAGGTCATTCGCTTGTCCTCACCTGACGCGGCGGCCGAAATGGCCCTTGCTGGATGGAACTATGTAACCCAAGGATCGCGCACCACCGATCGCCTTTTGGAAATCGCACAGGATTTGTTAGATATGCCGGACATCGGTAATGAGACCACCTGAATTTTGGAACAAACCTCCGCAGACGTTTGACTTGCGTCGCGTGCTATTGTCGCCTCTGGGCGCACTCTATGCACGCGCAACACAACGTCGCCTTGCCCAAAGCGACCCCAATCGCCTGCCAATCCCGGTAATCTGCGTGGGCAATCTGAATGCAGGCGGCACGGGAAAAACGCCCACTGTGATCTGGTTGGTGCAATATCTGCAAAGCATTGGGCACACGCCCATGGTTCTTAGTCGGGGTTATGGCGGACAGCTTGCAGGTCCCATCGTTGTCGATCCCAGCCAACATGGGGCGGACGATGTTGGGGACGAGCCCCTTTTGATTTCAGCCTTTACCGAGGTCTGCGTAGCCAAGGATCGCAGTGCCGGTGCGGATCTAATCGTTGCCTCTGGGGCCACGGTTTTGATCATGGACGACGGGTTCCAGAACCCTGCCCTCCATAAGGATCTGTCGATCATCGTGGTCGACGCTGCCAAAGGATTCGGAAACGGCTACTGTATTCCCGCCGGCCCTCTGCGGGAACCGGTTCATGCCGGATTGGCGCGCGCCGATCTTGTGTTGTCGTTGGGAACGTCCCAGGCACAGAATGCGTTTTCACGAACGTGGAGCACCAAAATCACGCTCCCCCATACGACCGGCCATTTGGAACCGCTGCAAACTGGGATGGTATGGAACGGCACCCGCGTATTGGCCTTTGCTGGTATTGGTCATCCTGAAAAATTCTTTGGCACCTTGCGCAGTCTCGGCGCCGAAGTGGTCCGGGGCGAAGCTCTGGACGACCATCAGCCACTGTCCAATGCGTTGATGGCGCGATTAGAGCAAGAAGCCAAAGCATTGAACGCTCAGTTGGTCACAACCGAGAAAGACGCCGTGCGTCTGCCCGACAGTTTTCGGATGAAAGTCATCACCTTGCCGGTGCGCCTGTCGCTATCTGATGACAGTGAACTGCGCCAGCAAGTGAACAGGGTTGCGCCGCCCCAAGGTTAAGGCGCGGCGCGTCTTTGATATCAGGTTCAGCCTTCCAGCTCAGCCTCGATCAGCGCTTTCAGATCATCATAGGGCTGATTGCGGATCGCGGTACCGTTCAAAACAAAGCTCGGCGTGGCTTCCACTTTGTCGGCGGTTGCGTTTTCTTGGTACCAGCTCACAAGCGTCTGCGCCTTGGTTCCGTCCTGCAGACAAGCATCCAGTTGCTCACCTTCGATACCCGCCAGCAAACCGATTTTACGCAGTTCATCCACGATCTCGGTTGGACCACCAGCGCGCGCCCATTCGGACTGGCCTTGGAATAGAAGATCGGTAATGCCAAAGAACTTCTCAGGACCTGCACAACGTGCCATCATCGACGCCCACAGGCCGTAACGGTCAAAATAGACCTCACGGTAGACGAACTTTACCTTACCGGTATCGATGAAGTCTTCTTTTAGCTTTTTGTACCCATCTGCGTGAAAACGTGCACAGTGTGGGCAAGTGTAAGACGCGTACTCGATCATCGTGATCGGCGCATCTTCGACGCCCTGAACCATTTCAACGATGGTAGAGGTGTCGACCTCTGCAGCATCCTGCGCATAAGCAGCACTGACGAATGGCAGGGCAGACGGGCCCGCAACAGTGTTGATCCCGATGGAAGCAACAGTCAAAGCTGCCGCGGTCAGGACTCCAGACATAAGACGGGACATATTTACCCTTTCCCTTGTGATTTCTGTTTGGTCAAAAAATTGCGCGCCAGGTTTTCCAAGGCCGCGCGTAACTCGTCGCTTTGCGCACCATCAGCCACATGTTGGGCCTCAGATGTAACTTTGGGATCTGCCGGGCGCGGTTGCGGTTTTGCAGATTGGCTTTCAAAGGCCACCTGCCCATCCGCAAATCCGGTAGGCGCAGTCTGCGTGATACGGATTTTCGAAATGGCGTTGTAACCATAGACCGCATTCACCCGCGCACGCAGCTGTTCCTTCTGCATCTCCAACATCGGTGCCTGCGCCCCGGTGGTCAGCACTGTCAACGTCGCCCCAAACGAGCCGCGACCATAGCCAACGTTCACTGGACGGGCGATAGCAGCAATATCGCTGCCAACGGTCTCGGCCCAATGGGTCAAGAGGCGCGATACGGCAAAGCCGCGCGTTTCACCCGCTTTGCGGATTTGCTCGTTTAAAACCGAGCCGGTGCGCTTGAACCCACGCGTGGATGATCGTCTAAATGACATGACAGTGGTTTTGCTTGACCCTCCCCCCTAATGTAAAGAGCCATCAAACAAGAACCACCCCTTCAGCGCGACGAGGTATAAACTATGCGTGATGAGATACCGAACTCTGGCGTGCTGAGCGATATCTTGCTGGCGTGGTATGACGTGCATGCGCGCAGCATGCCGTGGCGGACAGCACCCGCAGACCGTGCGGCCGGCGTGGTGCCTGATCCCTATCGCATTTGGCTCAGCGAAGTGATGCTGCAACAAACCACGGTTGCTGCCGTCGTTGATTACTTTCAACGGTTTACCAAGCGTTGGCCGACCGTCGCGGATTTGGCGGCCGCAAAGGATGATGATGTGATGGCCGAATGGGCAGGCCTTGGCTATTATGCCCGCGCGCGAAACTTGCTGAAATGTGCTCGTGCTGTGGTGGCAGACCATGGCGGTCAGTTCCCGGACAGCCACGACGACTTGCTAAAACTGCCAGGGATCGGACCATATACCGCAGCCGCGATTGCTTCGATTGCGTTTGATCGCTGTGAAACCGTACTCGATGGCAACGTCGAGCGGGTGATGGCGCGGATGTATGACATTCACGCCCCACTACCCGGATCCAAACCGGAGCTAAAAAGTTGCGCTGCTGACTTAACGCCTGCGTTGCGTCCGGGTGACTACGCCCAAGCTGTCATGGACCTTGGCGCGACGATCTGCACACCAAAGTCGCCTGCTTGTGGGATTTGCCCATGGCGTGATCCCTGCCTTGCCCGGCAAAATGGCACCGCGCCCGAACTGCCCAAGAAGACCCCAAAAACACCAAAACCCACGCGACACGGTCATATCTATGTCGCCTGTACGTCTGACGGCAGTTGGCTGTTGGAACGCCGCCCGGATAAAGGATTGCTTGGCGGCATGATGGGTTGGCCCGGGTCGGAATGGGGAGACGCCCCCGAACAAGTGCCGCCCTTTCAAGGTGACTGGCAGCACTGCAGCGGCGAGGTGCGCCATACCTTTACCCATTTCCATCTGATCCTGCAGGTGCATGTCGCGCAGGTTCCAGACGGGTTCAATCTGGCCCCGCACCAACGGTTGGTCGAACGTCACCAGTTCGCCCCGACAGACTTGCCAACAGTCATGCGGAAAGCCTTCAAAATTTGCCGCACGTCTGAGGTATTGGGATCATAACCAATACGGTCTAGGCTCGCCTCTGAACGCGCGCCCAATTTCAATGAGTCCCTCATGCCGTCCAACCTACCCCTGTCCCATTGGAAAAATGCTCTGCCGTTTTGGCTGTCTTTTCTGCTGATTCCGTTGATCTGGTTTGCGGCGCATGTGGGGGGCTTGTGGGTTTTACTGCCGCCACTGGTTACATGGTATCTGTTTGCCGTTTTGGACGCGGTATTGGGCCTCAACACCAACAACGCCGACCCGCAAACAGCTGAGGCCGACCTCAGCTGGTACCGCCGTCTGACACTGGCGTGGCCGCTCGCACAGTTTCTAACGCTGTTTGGTTTGATCGCCTTTGTCTCAGGATCGGATCATTTGGGGACTTGGGAAAAACTTGGCGTTTTCTTTGGAATGGGCATCCTGAGCGGTACAATTGGGATCAACTATAGCCACGAGCTGATGCACCAGAAAAACAAGGTCGAGCGTTGGCTGGGCGATATCCTGTTGTCGATGGTGTTGTATTCCCATTTTCGGTCCGAACATCTGTTGGTCCACCATCGCCATGTCGGCACCCCACGGGACCCTGTGACGGCGCGCTACAATGAAGGGTTTCACAAGTTCTATCCCCGGGTCCTGATCCAGTGTTGGCATTCCGCCTTCTCCGCCGAACGTGACATGCTGGCCCGCAAAAACCTGCCATGGACAGACAAGCGCAATCCGTTTTTTCGGTATTGGGCACTCCAACTTGTAATGATGATGCTGGCTTTTCTTTGTGGCGGATGGATCGGCATCGTTTTCTTCTTGGTTCAGGCGGGTGTCGCGATCTGGCAATTGGAAGTGGTCAACTATGTCGAACACTACGGCCTGACTCGCAAACATTTGGGTGATGGGAAATACGAACACGTCAAACCACGCCATTCGTGGAATGCATCGCACAAAGCGTCAAACTGGCTATTGATCAATCTGCAACGGCATTCAGACCATCACTACAAGCCTGATCGCCGTTTTCCCTTGCTGCAAACCTATGACACCGAAGAGGCACCGCAACTGCCGTTTGGCTATCCAATCATGGCCATGGCAGCGATGGTGCCACCTGTGTGGCGGCGCATGATGAACCCCAAAGTGCGCGCTTGGCGCAAGCAGTTTTACCCTGAAATCACCGATTGGTCTTTGTACAACAAAGCCGAAAACCCAACCCAAGGGTAGCGACGGATTACGTCAACGACCACACTGTGATCGGCTCACGAATGCCGCGAACGTTTTGCTGCTCAATCCGCGTAAACCCATCCAAAATCTCGGTGGGCCCAATTTCGTCTACAGATGTTGAATAGGCCGCATCGCTGATAATGACCTTGGACTGTAAAATCCGGGTGAGCCCTTCCAAACGTGAGGCCACGTTCACCGCAGTTCCAATCACCGCATACTCCAACCGGTTGGCACCGATGTCGCCCAACAGGGTCTCACCGAAATGAACCCCAACGCCAATTGAAATCGGCGGCTCGCCCCGGCGTTTACGGCCCGCATTCCAATCCGCGATATTGGCCTGCATCGCACGCGCGCAGGCAATTGCATCACTGGCATCCCGCTCTCCGGCAATCGGCGTGCCAAAGGTCGCCATCAACCCATCCCCCAGATATTTATCAAGCGTGCCATCGTGCCGGAATACCTCGCGCTCCATCCGCCCGTGAAATTCGCGCAGCAAGGTAATCACATCAAAGGGGCGCATTGCTTCGGACATGCCGGTGAACCCAACAATATCCACAAACAGAATCGCAGTGTTCTGACGTTTGACCTCTTTCAACGGGTCATCGTTCTGCGACAGCTGCGCAACCACATTGGGCGAAAAATAGCGCGACAGGTTGGCCCGCTCTCGTTCAAGCGTTGCATTGGACAGCAACAACACATCAAACCGGCGCACCGAATAGCCCAGAATGACTGCGGTCAGCAGAAAGACCATGACCTCTTGGATCCGCAGCGACAGCATAAAACTGTTGGGGTCCATAAGCTCCAGAACACGCGGATACTCTGCAAAAGCGTCAAATACGACGGTCTGGAACGCCGAAGAAGGGTCCGAAAAATACCACACCATTGCAAGCGCCAGAAGCCAGACCGCACTGGTCCATGTGCCAATCGCAACCACGGTGCGCCAGGAATAGGCCATCGTGCCGGCCGCAAGAATAATGAAGAAATACAGGAAGTTGTCGAACCGATAGCTGAATGCCATGGGCAATGCATCTGTCCCAAATGGATTTGGAAAGATCATTGCGAATGTCATGACCACCAGGTCGACAAAGATCAAAAGCAGCTCAATACGCGACTGCCCGACCCGACCAAACCGGCGGATCAAAAGACCGTTCAGACATAATATGCCAAGCAGCGCGTGGTAGTAGAGAACGCCCCAATCCGGATATACAAAGAACAGGAATACGGCGGTGGCCGCCATCGCTATCCAGCGGGCTTTGACCGCGAGTTCCAGACCTTTTCTCTTGTGTTCTTCAAGCGCTGTGCGCGCATAAGCCTGTCCATTGCGCCCGGGGGTAGCTGGGGTTTTCCCCCTCGTCTGCGCGACGCCCGAATTGTTCACCGAAACATCTACCATGAAAACACCATTCCCTCGGAAGACAACATAAGCTTTTGTCAGTGATCATGAACCCATACAGGCAAAAAAACCCCGCCAGTAAGGCGGGGTCAGGTGTGGTGCGCCCTTTGAAAGAAAGGGGCACCGGCGGTATTCTTTGTATTTAAGAACGATCAGTTCTGCAGCTCAGCCCGAATTTGCTGACGCAGAACATCGATCGGAACCGTTTTGCCTTCGCGTTTGAAACACCAATAGGTCCAGCCGTTGCAGCTTGGCGCGTTTTCAAGATGCGCGCCGACCTGGTGAATTGACCCTTTGACATTGTCCCCAACCAAAGTGCCGTCCGCGCGGACCTTGGCCTTGTGGCGGCGGTTCATGGAATAAAGCTCTTCTCCCGGACGCAACATACCGCGCTCGACCAGCTGGCCAAACGGAACACGCGGCTCAGCGCGTTTGGAAGCGGTGACCTGCAAGGCGTCACGGTCAAACTTGCGCACAGTCTCGATGCGTTTTTCCGCAACTTCGCGATAGCTTGCTTCGCGTTCGATACCAATGAACTCACGTCCCAGCATCTTGGCAACGGCGCCTGTTGTACCGGTGCCAAAGAACGGATCCAGCACCACGTCGCCGGGATTGGTAGCGCCAATCAACACGCGATGCAGCAGCGATTCTGGTTTCTGGGTTGGATGCGCTTTGTCGCCGTTGGCGTCTTTTAGACGCTCATGGCCGGTGCAGATCGGCAGCACCCAATCCGAACGCATCTGAATGCCTTCGTTCAGCGCCTTCAGCGCTTCGTAGTTGAAGGTGTATTTTGCACCTTCTTTCTTGGATGCCCAGATCATCGTCTCATGTGCGTTGGTGAACCTTTTGCCACGGAAGTTCGGCATTGGGTTTGATTTGCGCCAGACCACATCGTTCAGGATCCAATAGCCCGCGTCCTGCATTGCAGAGCCAACACGGAAAATATTGTGGTAGGAACCAATCACCCAGATCGAGCCATTGGGTTTCAGCAGGCGACGCGCCGCTTTCAGCCAGGCTTGGGTGAATTGGTCATAGGCCGCAAAGCTGGAAAACTGGTCCCAGTGATCATCAACCGCATCAACTTTGCTGTTGTCCGGGCGATGAAGCTGACCTTTGAGCTGCAAGTTATAGGGCGGATCTGCAAAAATCAGATCCACCGAGTTCGCCGGGAGACTGTTCATAACGTCGATACAGTCACCACCAATAATCGTGTTTAAAGGGAGCGCTGCCGCGCCCTTCTCGATGGTATTTGTCATTTTCTCTGCCTCAAACCACGGCGCATTTTTGCGCTCATTTTGGTTGTCCACAGGATGATTGAACAAAGATTCGAGGTCAATTTGTTTTTTAACAACAGGGGTTAGGCTTTACTCTTGATACAAGATCTTGTGTACCGGCTTGAAACTACGCCTATGATGTGGTGTCACACCCAGTGTCTTTAATGCATCACGGTGTTGTTTGGACGGGTAACCTGCATTCTTCTCCCATCCATATCCTGGAAACTGTTGCGCCAAATCCCCCATGATCCGATCGCGTTCTTCTTTGGCAACAATTGACGCCGCGGCAATGGAAAGGGATTTTGCGTCCCCTTTGACCACCGCTTCTGCCGGTAATTTCAAATCCTTAGGGATCAGATTGCCATCAACCAGCAAATAGTCCGGCGCAGGGTCAAGGCCCGCAACTGCACGTTCCATCGCCAGATGCGAGGCACGCAGAATATTCAAATTATCAATTTCTTCGACCGTCGCATGCGCAATGCAGACCTCGGCCTTGGCAAGGATCTGCACTTCGATCGCGGCACGTCTCTTGGGAGACAGCTTTTTGGAGTCGTTCAACCCGTCAGGCAGATCATCTATATCTAGAACCACGGCTGCGGCGGTCACAGGTCCGGACAAGGGGCCCCGGCCAACTTCGTCAACTCCGGCGATCCGAATGTAGCCGCGCGCTTGGGCAGCTTCTTCCAATGTGAAATCTGGGTAATCCATAGCTCTTGGATGCCGCGATTTTACCCGACTCGCAACATAGAAGGAAAGAGCGGGGTGCAATCCCACTCTTTCCACTGCGCGACCCAGCAGATGCCAGACCTCAATCCTTGGCCGAGATCAGCGTCCCACCAAACGGTAACCATGTTTCTGCAAGCAACGGGTTTTGTAGGCGGTCCGGTGATGATGTCCGTCACGCACGGACAAACGGCACTGGCTTGGCAGGCTGTTCACATACCCATAACTGCGTGACAGGCAATTCTGTGAAACTACAGTTCGGCTCCGGCTATATTGCGGAACGACCTTGGCACAGCGAGCTGGTAAGTCATATCTGGCCACCGATGATGGCAGGGGACGCGCGCGGTGGCCGTTGTGTGTGTTCTTGCGAGTATGGGTGTTGTTGCGGCTGCTATGTGAATAGCTGTGTTGATCACGCTTGCGATCCTTGCGCGCATCATTGACGGCTGCGCCAATCAGGCCCAACACCACAGCGCCGGCAATGAATTTTGCAACATCATCATCGGCACGCGCGGGGGCCGCAGAAAATCCGCTGACCGCCAGTGACAGCCCAAGGATCAATGCAATAAATTTACGATGCGGTTGGGGGCGGAAAATATGTTTCATAGGTTCAGACCTTTTTGGGTTGAGGCCAAGGCATGTGCCCTGTTGCTGAACCAAAACTGGATCACACCGCTCCAGACAGGCAATATCGACCCAGTGTTATCGAATATCAGCACCTTCAAGCCGTTGAGGTTATTGAATATCAGCGAGGCTCCGCGCATTGTGAACCTATGTTGCAGAAAACCCTGATCCCCTTTGGTGTAGCGCTTGCGCTCACGTTGTCTTCCCCGGTATCAGCCGCGGAGTGCTATGCTGACTACAAGGCCAAGAAAGACGGCCCGCTGCGATTGCACTATGGTGTGGTGCAGTTGCGAGGTCCCTGTAAAAAGGGACCCGCCAAGAACGAAATCGCGTCGCGGATTGCCTCTGATGGCTGGACGCTTTTGAACGTGCTTGCGGTGTTTGGGCCGGAAGGTTTGCAACAAAGGAAAGGCAATGCAGGCTCCTTCTATCTCCGTTTCTGAAGTCCGCAGCGTAGGCAGCCGTATTATCGCGGTTGGCATTATTACAATTGTGGCCCTGCTCGCGATTGCAGGAACGCTGCTGCTGCTGACACTGCCCGACGCAAACGCTTTCAACACTCAGGTCGAACGCCTGTTTATCGAAAGCGATATGACCTCGCAGGCGGAAATCAAGCTGCTGGAAATCTTGGCACAGTCTGGGACGGCATTCGCAGACACGCTTGGCAGCTACCGTATGGTGATCTTTGTGCTGTTGGTCTTTGCCACCGCGATGATGATTGCTGCGCTGGTTGTTTTGGCGATGCTGGTCACGCTGAACCGACGCATGGCGCAGATCGAACGTGATGGCATTCAGGTCAGCGAGCTGCTGATCAGCCGCGACGAAAACATGGTCTACCTCAACAATATGGGGTTCAAACTGACCCCAGCCGCAATGGAGACCTTGGCTGTTCTTGCAGAGGCACGCCTGGATGGAGATGTGCTATCGGGTGTCGAAATTGAATCGGTGATTTCTGGCCGCGACAGCGCTGATTGTGAGGAAGCCGCAGGTGCGACGCGGATCAAACGCCTGCGTGACACGCTCGGCAATCAGATGGTCAGTGAGCTTTTGGTCAAAAACATCGCCAAACGCGGCTATGTGCTTGCCATTAGCAAAGACGTGATCCGCATGGTCTGACCGTGAAAATTGCCGCCGAAATACATTCCTGCATCTGGAAAATAGGATATACTGGCCCCATATCTCGCCTATTGCGCTGCAGCAAAGGAAACGGCCGATGAACGTGCACGTCCAACCCGATCGGGGCGGTTATGGTATTCTTGTCGAAGACCTCCCCCATCCTGTCTATGTCCGCTACGAAGGTGAGCTGCTTGCGCAAAGCGGCCGCGCCAAAGTGATGTTTGAGACCCGCAACGCGCCGTCGATCTATCTGCCGGTTGATGATCTCAAAGCGTCATTGGTTCAAAACGATGGCCTGCGCACCTTCTGCCCCTTTAAAGGCACCGCCCGTTATTACGATCTGGATACCCGGAATGGCCCCTTGGACAAGGCGGCCTGGGGTTACGATTGCCCTTTCCCCGAGGTTGAAGGGATCGACCGCTTTGTCAGCTTTGCCCATAATGACGGGCTCGAGATTGACGCGGGCCTGAACGAAATTCTTGCGCCGTCTTATGCCAATATCTCAGGCCCGTTGGTGGATTGGTTGCTGCGCGACGCCTCGTTCATCCCCTCGCCCGAAGAATTTACGCAAGCGTTTTCGCACAAATTGATCAGCCAAGGCGTGGCCCTGTCGCGCCTGTCTGTGATGGCCTGGTCTTTGCATCCGATGATTGCCGGCAAAAACTTCATCTGGTCCAAGGCCGAAGACAAGGTGAACGTGCACACGCCGTCCTATGAGATTTACGATGAACCCGCCTATCACAACAGTCCGATCCGACATGTGTCCAAAGGGCTTGGCGGGGTACGCCACCGTCTGAATGAAGATTCCAACATTGCTGCCTTCCCGATCCTCGAAGACCTGCAACGGGCTGGCGCCACCGATTACGTCGCCATGCCGCTGCCGTTCTCAGACGGGCGTATCAATGTGATGACAGTTGCAACCGACCACCCGGATGGGTTCAGCACGTCCGATTTGGGTCTGATCTTTGAATGCTCTGCTGTAATCGCACGGTACTATGAAGTGTTCGCCCAGCGCGACAATGCAAAGTCACTGTTGGAAACCTACGTCGGGAAACGATCCGGCTCGCGGGTTTTGGGCGGTGAAATACGTCGTGGCGACGGCGATGAGATTGACGCGGCCATCATGTTCTGCGACCTGCGCCGTTCCACCCGATTGCAGGAAACACTAGGTCGCAAGGCCTATATCAAGCTGCTCAACCGGTTCTTTGAAAGCACATCCGACATTGTGCACGCCCATGGCGGCGAAGTCCTAAAGTTCATTGGCGACGCTGTTCTGGCCGTGTTCCCCGCCGGCGACGCTGCCGATCAAGCCCGCAAACAAGCGATCCTTGCCGCCCGCGAAAGCACGCAAGCCTTGATCGACATGCGTGACGAAACCGAAGTGCCAGATCTGGATTGCGCCATTGGCGTGGCCTATGGCTCCGTCACTTATGGCAACATCGGTTCGCGTGAGCGGTTGGATTTCACGGTTGTTGGGCAAGCTGCGAATATCGCGGCACGTTTGGGCGATTATGGCAAAACCATCGGCGCACAGATTGTCGTGAGCCGCAACAGCCTGTGCCACACCTGCACCGCGCATTCGCTGGGGAATCTTGTGCTGCACAATGTCGGCAAATCGGTTGAGGCCTACGTTGTGCCACTAAGTGAGCCGAACTGCACCGGTTAAGGGGCAGTTCGGCTGGGTTTACGAGCGCCAAGGTCGTGTTGACTTATTGAGACAGAACCACGATCCCAACTGCAATGAACACAGCCAAAAACACGGTGAGGGTCACAATCAACCCTACGGAGGATCCGCCAACAGTGCGCAGCTCCTGAAGGGATGTTTTCATGCCCACGGCCGCAACCGCAGTCACCAGACAGGCACGAGAGATCTGATCGGCAATGGTCACCACAACCTCGGGCAACAAATGTGCAGAGTTCAGTGCAGCCAAGGCCAGAAACGCCAGAACAAATCCCGGAACCAATGGTGGCTTCGCGCCCACCTCAGCCCCGTTGCGCAGCAACAGCGCGCCGAGAAAGACAACAGGAGCCAATAGGGTGACACGGAACAATTTGACCAAGGTCGCGGCGTCACCGGTTTCATCGGACATGGAAAATCCTGCACCGACAACCTGGGCAACATCATGGATTGTCCCACCCAAGAATACGCCCGCTTGATTGGTATCAAACCCCAAACTGGTCGCAATCACCGGGTAGACGATCATGGCAACGGTTGAGGCGACGGTGACGCAGACCACAGTGAACGTCAGATCCGACTCGCTTTTGTCATGTTTGGGCAACAGGCTGGCAATCGCCATCGCAGCCGAGGCTCCACAAATGGCAACCGCGCCTCCAGCCAGAAACCCAAATGACCGGCTGCGTGCAAAAACTGGCGCAAGCGCAATGCCAAGCAGGATGGTCACCGCCAGCCCTAGCGTGATCAACACGGCAAAGGTCGGCCCCATTCCAACCAGCAGATCCAGGCTGACCCGAACTCCCAAAAGCGCCACCCCAACGCGCAACACCATG
The DNA here is from genome assembly GCA_947497985.1 of uncultured Paracoccaceae bacterium. Taxonomy (GTDB): domain Bacteria; phylum Pseudomonadota; class Alphaproteobacteria; order Rhodobacterales; family Rhodobacteraceae; genus Epibacterium. Next base: position 37,108 of record CANMIX010000012.1, on the reverse strand, counting down.
CGCGAGGCAAAGTTGATCCCGTCTGCGGTCTTGGCCTCGGTCGATAGGAATTGGAACGGAATGCCCAACAAGATCGCCATCAACATCACCGGCGCGCCGTAGTGATCGGACAGAAATTGCGCGGCCATGGCAACCAACACCGCCATAAACAGGCCGGGGCCAATGTCGCGAAGGCTGTTTGCGGTCAATAACATGCCAGACCATTGTCCTTGCGGAAAAGATAGGCCGCGGTTGGCGCAACAGACAGGCGAATGCTCTCACCAATGCGGGTGTCTGTCTGCCCGGCCTGATGCACGGTCACCGTCTGACCATTGCCAAGGGTGCCAAACATGTAGCTTTCGGACCCCAATTGCTCGACCTCGGACACTGTCATCGACAGGCTGCCGTTTGGATCAATCACCAAATCGCGCGGACGGACGCCCAGCTCGACCGTGTCGCCAGTCGCAAGGCCGGCACGTGGTTTGTCCAATGCGATCAACGTATCATCGCTCAACCGAACACCGTTGTCTGCGATCACCCCATCCACAAAATTCATCGCCGGAGAGCCAATAAACCCGGCAACAAAACGGTTCTTTGGCGCGTTGAACAGATCCAGCGGGGTGCCGAATTGTTCAACTTTGCCCGCCCGCAACACCGCGATTTTATCCGCCATTGTCATTGCTTCCACTTGATCATGGGTCACATAGATCATGGTGTTGCCCAGACGTCGGTGCAAGTTCGCAATCTCGCGACGCATATTCACACGCAGCTCTGCATCCAAATTGGACAAAGGTTCATCAAACAAGAACACCTTTGGCTCGCGCACCACCGCGCGACCAATGGCAACACGTTGCCGTTGTCCACCTGACAACTGGCCCGGGCGACGATCCAGATAATCCTCGATTTGCAGCATCCGTGCCGCCTCGGTTACACGTTTGTCGATCTCTGGCTTGGAGGTGTTCAGGTTCTCCAACCCAAAGCTGAGGTTCTTGCGCACCGACATATGCGGATACAGCGCGTAGGATTGGAACACCATCGCCAGGCCACGCTGCGCGGCTGGCACGTGGTTCACCACCTCGCCATCAATACAGACCTCCCCGTCGGTGATGGACTCCAACCCCGAAATCATCCGCAACAATGTCGATTTTCCGCATCCCGACGGGCCAACAAAGACACAGAACTCACCCGAGGCAATTTCCATGTCAATCCCATGGACCACCTCAACCGCTCCGTAGTGTTTCACAACTTTCGAAAGGACAAGATTCGTCATTATTTAAGCCCCGTGTTGGCGATGCCGGTAGTGATGTATTTCTGCAAGAACACAAAGACGAGCGTGGATGGAACAAGGCTGACCATCGTCATCGCCAGTCGATAGTGTTCCTGGCTCAGGTGTTCGCCGCGGAATTCCAGCAGGCACAACTGGATCGTATAGGCGTCTTTTGTTGTGGCAATCGCGACCAAGGGCAGGATCAGATCATTCCAGCGCCAGATCACCGACAGAATGGCCAAAGCAGCAATGGCAGGCAGCGCCAGCGGCAGCACGATCCGCCAATAGACTTTCCATTCGCTGGCCGCATCCATTCGCGCAGCCTCGATCAGCTCATCAGGGATCGACAACATATATTGGCGCAGCAGGAAAACACCTGTGGGTGTCGCCGCACCCGGAATAATGACCCCCCAGATCGAACCTGACAGACCGGTTGCATAGACCGCTTTGAAAACCCCAACCAAGGTGATTGTCGGTGGCACCATCAAGGTGGCAAGGATCACAATGAAAAACGCCACTTGGCCACGAAACTTGTATTTGGCTAAGGAAAACGCCGCCATCGAATTGACCAGCAGCGTTAAAATGGTCGCGATGACCGTGACCAGAACTGAGTTCGTGAAACAGGTCGCAAAATTCACGTTCAAGCCAAAGGCCTGCCCGGTGATGGGATCAGTGAAGTTCTCCCAGGACGGGTCAAAAATCCGACGCATGGTCACCGATTTGGTATCCAGACGCACGACTTTGTCGGTGCGATTGTCCACATAGCGTGCGGGCGTAAAATCGCGCGTCGCTTTAAAGTTGGAAATACCAAACACCGTTTCATCACCGGTTATCGGATCCGGTGCCGTGACCATGATCTGGAGCGACACCCGCGCGGGCTCATATGGGGGCAGGTTCAGATACTCTGACAGCAACCGCGCCTGTTCACCGTCAAGCTGCGCCAAGACTGCGCCGACGTCATTTTCCACCTTGGCGCTGGCCGACATCGACGGGTAGCGCAGCAACCACTCCGGCAGGTCTTGCGCGGCAATCAGGCTGCGGACCAGCTGCGGCACCTGATTGAGATGCGAGCGCAAGGCATACAGGTCTCTGCCCTCATATTGCGCCAGAAACCCGGACAGATCCTGTTCTGCTTGTTCTTCATCCGTCAAATCATCCCAACCCAAAACCCATTGGGGCAAATCGGGGATAAAGAAGATCTGCTTGCCATCAGGAAACGACACGGTCGCACGGGCGACTTGTTCAAACGAAGATGGCAACAGGGACAGGTCCTGCTTTTCCAGCTGTGATGATGACTTTAGCGAATTCAGCGCCAGCCACGACACCGGCAACAGGATCAACAACACACCGGTCAGCAAATACGCATAGGTCATATAGTCGAGCCAATTTGCCCGCTGTCCGCCCGCTTTACGCGTCAGAAAGGTTATTACTGCGTTCATGGTTTGCTCGATTTCGAAGTAAAGTAGACCTGCATCAGGGACAGGAAGATCAGCACGATCGCCACCAACAGCGATGCCATGGCCGCAATACCCAAACCATTGGCGGTGGGTTGGCCACGCAGGCCCGAGGTTTCAAAGATATAGGCCACCAGCGACGACCAGCGTACCGACATGGCATAAAGCTCTTCAAAGGCCTGAAACGCCTTGATTAGAGACAGAACCGTGACCACCAACAGGGTCGGCGCCAACAGCGGAATGGTGATCCGGGTCAGCTGTCGCCATGCGGGCGTGCCGTCCATTTCGGCGGCTTCATAGACGTCCCGCGGGATTGCCTGCAACCCGGCCAGAAGGATCAGCATATAAAATCCAAGATGCGCCCAGGTGTAGACAAAGACGGACCAAAACATGGTCCATGAAGGATCGGTCAACCACTGGATCGGCTCTTGTATCCAGCCCCAGCTGATCAAGGTCTGCGACAGGACACCTTGTCGTTTCAGGATAAGAGACCAGAGGAACCCCACAACAACCGGTGACAACATGACGGGGTAAAAGAATACCGCCCGCCACAATCCACGCGCTACGATTTTTCGGTTCAGCGCCAAAGCCGAGATCAGCGCAATCGCGATCATGACCGGGACCTGAAACACAACAAATGTCGCGGTGCTGTATACGGATGAGAGAAACTTGTCGTCTTCGAGGTTCGGCGCACCGGTGTCGATCTGAGTCTCGGCAAGCAAACGGCGCAGGTTATCAAGCCCCGCCCATTCGCGCTCGCTAAACAGGATCGATTGCCCTTCGGTGACCGAAAACCCAAAGTTGATGAACATCGGTGCAAAGGTAAAGGCACCAAAAATCAAGATATTCGGCAGCAGGAAAAGATAGGGGAGCCCGGTTGAACCGGACAGCCGCTGGGTCACCTCAATTGGCCAACCCACCACGCTGACAACCCGGTCCCACAATGGTCCGGTCGGGCGCAAAAGCGCCCAACCGATTATCAGATAGACCAGCAGATACAGCGGCCATGGAGCACCCGCAAAAGCGGCGTGAAGCGCCTCAGTCATACGAATGCCTCCGACTGATTATTCTGCGATCTTCGCGGCAACATCCGCGTCGATAGCTGCAAGCGCGTCATCCAACGACATCTCACCCGTGATGGCTTTGGTGATGTAATCGGGAACCACACCGTAGATGACAAAGTTCTTGGCATAGCCTTGGAAAGTATAGGCTTGTGATGTGGTGCGCGCCGCAGTGCCTGCGTTGGCGGCAAAAACGGACAATGCAGCCGCAACTGCGGGTGACGCATCCGCGTAGTCGATGCCTGTTTCTTGCAACTCTTGGTGCGCCGTGATGTTTTTGGTCTGCGCCGCAAAGGTGGACGCGTTTTCAGCCTTCGCCAAAAAGTCGATCAAGGCCGCAGCCGCTTCTGGCGATTTGGTCGATTTAAACGCTACAACCGCCGCGCCGCCGGGCATTGCGCCACAGCCACCGTCGCCGCAAGGTGCAGGGACAGCTTTCCAATCGAAATCGGTGATATTGTCGGCGTAGCTGTTGATCATCCACGACCCTGACATATGCATCGCCACTTCACCCGATTGGAACAGAGGTGCCGCGTTGCGGTATTGGGTGCCTTCCCCTGCGGGCCAGCCTTCGGCCGGCATCAGACCGCTTTTGTGCCATCCCACAAAGACTTCGGCAAAGTTACGGAATCCATCGTCGACCAGAATTGGGGCGCCTGCGTCGTCAAAGAATTTTGCACCATAGCTAAAGGCAGGTCCTGCCCAACGGTGCGCGGTCCGGTCCATTGCCAGACCGGCAGTGATGCCAGTGTTGTCTTTGACCTCCAACAGCGCAGTCGCCCAATCGTCCCATGTCGCGCCGTCGCCCGGCATATCAACGCCCGCGTCTTCGAAGAGAGAGACGTTTACATAAGGGCCGGTCACGGTCAGCTGCGTCATCCAGCCATAGATACCCTGATCATCGCCGCCGGGCGCACGGAACCATGGAAGGGTGGCACCATAGGCGGCGTTCCAAGCGTCACTGTCCACATAAGGTGTCAAATCGAGGTAATACTGGTTCAACCCACCCAGATTTGTCACCCGCGCCACATCGGGGGCCGCGTCTGTTTGCAGCTGATTTTCCAGCTGGTCGCGAATGACATCATAGCCAACGGTCTGCAATTTGACGGTATGGCCGGTGGCTTCGGTAAATGCCGGCAGCATCTCGGCAATGACATCGCATTCGGTTGCATCCTGATAGCACAGGAAATTCACTTCATCTGCTGACGCGGAAAAAGCACCCGCCATCAGCACAATCGACATGCCTGTCGATGTGATCAATTGTTTCATATTGTCCTCCCTTTAATTTTTACTGGGGCCCCTCATGACCCATCACGACTTATCGTCCAGAACACCTGCCCCCTCCACTGGGCTTATTGGGCCTGAAACGTACTCATCCTTCCTTTGAAGAAACCAAGCGCGTCGCCACCGTCGCGCATCGAAGCCCGCAGAACCCGGCCGACGACAATCTCATGATCACCGCCGTCATAAGCGGCATGATGGCTGCATTCGAACCGCGCCAAACACCCTTCCAAGATTGGAACACCTTCGGGGTTTTGCGCCAGATCTAATTTGGAAAGTGCCGCCATGTCCTTGGCCACATCCCAGCACAGATCGCTTTGCTCGGCAGAAAGGACATGGATCACAAAATGCGGAGCCTTGGCGAAAAACGGAAACCGACGGGATGTTTTTTGCGGCGACCACAATACCAGGGGCGGGTCGATCGAGACCGACGAAAAACTGTTGGCGGTGATCGCAACCGGGCCGTTGTCCGTGCCAACGGTAACCACCGTCACCCCGGTTGCAAATCGGCCAAAAGCATCCCGCAGGACACGTTCGTTGGTCGGACCTGGTTCAAATTGATGCATGTCATCCGGTGAGGCCAACATCGTTATGCGACCTCGCGGCCCAGCGCCGCCTCATACAGCGAGAACCAGGTTGGGCGATCCAATTCAACTCGCAACGCATCCGAAATAGAGCCGATACGATCAAGGTTGTTGGTACCCATCACGGGTAGGATGTTCGCCGGATGGCGCACCAAAAATGCCACAGCAACCGCCGCGCGATCAACGCCCTGATCGGCCGCGATTGCATCCAAGCGTTGCGCCAGCTTGCCATCCCCGGTCATCAGCGATCCCCCCCCTAACGGCGACCATGCCATAATCGGCTGGCCGTGCTGTTGGTGAAAGGCGACATCGCCGTTGGTGAACGGGGTGATTTCCGACAGGGAGACTTCGATCTGGTTGGTGACCAGTTGCGCCGACATCGCCGATTGCAACAATTGCCAATCCCATGGGCGGAAATTGGACACTCCAACGGCGCGCACCTTGCCGCTGGCAATCACATCGTCCAGCGCTTTGCCCGTTTCGACATGGTCCATCAAAGGATCTGGGCGGTGGATCAGCAGCAGGTCAATGTGATCGATCTGCATGGCCTGCAAGGACGCATCCACCGATTTGAAGATATGTTGGCGCGAGGTGTCATAGTATTTCACTGGCGCATCCGCATACCGGCCAATCGGCGCAATGATATCGCATTTGGTGACAATCTCCATCCGATTGCGCAGCGCGGGGTTCGCGCCCAGCGCGATGCCCAAAACCGCCTCGGCACCATAATCACCATAGATATCCGCCTGATCAAAGGTGGTGATCCCTTGCTCCAGGCAGGCGTTGATCTTGGCTTCAACATGCGCGGGTGATGTATCTTTATCGTCAGCCAAACGCCACATGCCATAGATCAGGCGGCTAAAGGACAGATCCGGGGTGAGTGAGACACGGGGCATCATTAACGGCGTTCTCCGTTTCCAAGAGGTGTAGCAGGCGTTGACGTGGGCACCCGGCCGTAGGCATGCGGCAACGAGCAGGTGTTCATCTGCGGAAGGACACGTTGGCCGAAATGTTCGGCCTCGTCCAGATGCGGATAACCGGACAGGATAAAGGCGCGAATGCCCATCTTCTGATAGGCTTCCAACTTGCTGAGAACCTGATCGGTCGATCCCACCAAAGCCGCACCACAGCCAGAGCGCGCGCGGCCGACACCGGTCCACAGGTTCGGCTCGATATAGCCATAGTCATCAGCAATTTCACGGTTCTTGGCTTGATGGCTCACCCCAAGGGATTTTGCATCCAGCGCCCGGTTGCGGATGGCGTCGCCTTGATCTTCATCCAGTTTGGACACGATGTAATCGGCGTATTCACGTGCTTCGGCTTCGGTGTCGCGCACAATGACATGCACCCGCAGACCATAATCCAACGTCCGCCCGTACCGTTCGGCCACCGCATGAACCGCCTTCATCCGGCCTTCCAGCTCTTCCATCTTTTCGGGCCACATCAGGTAGACGTCACAATGCTCGCCGCACAGCTCCAACGCATCTTGTGAATAGCCACCAAAATACAGAAGCGGGCCGCCGGTCTGGTAGGGGCGCACCGGATCGGTCGTCAGACCGCTAAAGTTATAAACCTCGCCCGCGTGGTTGATCTGATCCTGGGTCCAGGCCTGTTTCAAGATCTCAACCACCTCGCGTGAGCGCTGATAGCGAAAGCTGCTTTCGGCTTTTTCCCCCGGGAAATCAGAAGAGATGATATTCACCGTCAACCGGCCGTTCAGCATATGATCCAGCGTTGCGATGGTACGCGCCAACATGATCGGCTGCATTTCACCACAGCGCACCGCCGCCAGCATATTGATGTCCGACGTGATCGGCGCACAGCCTGCAACAAAGCTCAGCGTGTCTTGACCCACCTGATAGGACGACGGGCACAAAATATTGCGAAACCCCTGCGCTTCGGCGGTTTTTACAATTTGCGAACAGTGATCCCAGGATGACCGCAGCTTTCCATCAGGCATGCCCAAGAACTGGTAATCATCGGAACAAAGCGCGGCGAACCACGACACCTCTACTGCATCCAAATCCTCGGATGTAATAGGCACAACACCCATGACCAGTTCCTCCTGTTTGCTCGACGTCCGGCGCGGCTCTCTCCCTAGAAACCGCTTGACTTTCTATATCGTTAACAGTGTCTTTATTATGGATCAATGGTGTATCAATTCACCAAAAGGCACATAGAAAACGCGATGTCACAGACCATCTACGAACGACCAACAACCACCTCGGCTTTGCCCATATATGTGCAAATCAGCGAAGTTCTGATCCGCGAAATTGCGTCGGGCCGCCTGATCGACGGGACCCGTTTGCCCCCCGAGCGTGAGCTTGCAAAACAGCATTTCACAACCGTGCGGACCCTGCGAAAAGCGTTGGAAATCGTAGAAGAAAAAGGGCTGATCGAACGCATTCATGGGTCAGGCAACTATGTTCGATCCAGCCCCGCAGTCGAAAGCATCTATTCAATGTTCCGGCTTGAACTCACCAGCGGCGGCGGGCTGCCAACGGCGCATGTTCTTTCCGTCAATGAGCTTGAAAAACCAAACGGGCTACCAAAATTCGGCACCTCAGATCGCGGCACATGTATTCGCCGTCTCAGGTATCTCAATCGGATTCCAATCGCGGTCGAAGAGATTTGGCTCGACGAATCAGCCGGTAAAATCGACCCGGACACATTGTCGGATTCACTCTATCGCTATTACAAAATGCAGCTGGGTTTCTGGATTTCCCGCGCCGAAGACTCCGTTGGCGTCGCCCCGGTGCCCGACTGGGCACCTGCAGATTTTCCACAACCTGCAAACACTCCTGTCGGCTACATCGAGCGGTTCAGCCACTCGGATCAGGTCGGCACCGTTGAATTTTCTAAAACCTGGTTTGACCACACATCAGCGCGCTATGTGCAGCGCCTGAAATAGGGAGAGAGCATGTCAACCACCACCCACTACGGTATCATCGGCTGCGGCATGATGGGTCAAGAACACCTGCGCAATATCGCCTTGCTGCCAAATACCGATGTCTCAGCCATTTTTGAACCCGATGCCGATATGCGCGCCGAAGCTGCAAAATTCGCCCCGCGCGCCATGTTTGTGAACAGCATCGATGCGCTGCTTGAGGTTTCGGATCTGGACTGCATCCTGATCGCCAGCCCCAATTTCCGGCACGTTGAGCAGTTGCACGCCATCGCCAACAAACGTCCTGTGCCGATTTTGGTGGAAAAGCCGCTGTTCACAGATCTTGAACAGCTTAGCCAATTGAACACGTTCATCCAAAGCTACCCCGCTCCGGTTTGGGTCGCGATGGAATACCGCTATATGCCACCTGTGGCAGCCATGTTGGACTGCGCCAAGGCAGCAACAGGCGGGATCAAGATGTTGACCATCCGCGAACACCGGTTCCCCTTTTTGGAAAAGGTCGGCGACTGGAACAGGTTCAACCGCTACACAGGCGGTACCTTTGTTGAGAAATGTTGCCACTTCTTTGATCTCATGCGCCTTGCCCTCGGGGCGGAACCTGTACGGGTCATGGCGTCCGGCGGACAGGATGCAAACCACCTGGAAGAAGCCTACGAAGGGGACAGGCCTGACATCCTCGACAATGGATATGTGATTGTTGATTTCGACAATGGCACCCGTGCGATGTTGGAACTGTGCATGTTCGCCGAAGGGTCACGGTATCAGGAAGAAATTTCCGCTGTTGGTCCTGCCGGAAAAGTAGAAGCACTGGTTCCCGGACCGGGACGGTTCTGGCCTGAACATCTTGGTGCCCCCCCGGTACCCCAATTGATTGTCAGCCCACGTCACCCCAAAGGGCCGGAACTGCGCGAAATCCCGGTTGATCCCGAACTGTTGGAAGCCGGCGATCACAATGGATCGACCTTCTACCAACATCAAAAGTTCCTTGAACTGGTCCGCGGCGAGCGGAATGCGCCAGAGGTGAGCCTGTACGATGGTAAACTGGCGGTGTTGATGGGCATGGCTGCGCAGATCTCTATGAAAGAAGGGCGCGCCGTTTCAATTTCCGAACTGACGTAGCCGACTATGGTCATCGATCGGGCACTTCGGGTTCACTTGATCCAGGAGCCCGGTCAAAACCACCATTTGGTCGAGATATCCCCGACAAAGATCCGCTTGCTTTGGAAGCAGCGGTTAAAAGCCAAGATAACAGGTTGCTTTTCTTCTGCTTTCCGCAATCAATATAAAAGCAATCGCTCTGTGTTTTTGCCCTTGCAGAGCCTCCGGACTCCCCTTATACGCCCTCCTCACGACATCTGTGCCCAGATGGCGGAATTGGTAGACGCGCTAGCTTCAGGTGCTAGTGTCCGTATGGACGTGGAGGTTCGAGTCCTCTTCTGGGCACCATTTATCCTGTTGAACCCTCTGAAAATCTTTCCCTGTTTGTAGTAGCCTGATGTTGATTTTTGGGTTCGCGCTGCAACACATAATGCGATGCGAATTTTTCACCTAAATACGCATTTCCGAAATCTAACGGCTGCGGGCACACATCAGGACCTTCCCTTCGTAAATTGGCGACCCCGGCAGAACACTCAAAGTTGCTGGAAATCTCAACGAAATCAACGTTGCCACCGGGACACAAACAGGTTTTTCGGTGCTTTAGAGAACAATGGGTTACCCCAGGGTCCGGGACACTGCTTCTTGTCATCCCTTAAGAAAAATCCCGGCTCGGCGGCCACCGAAACCGGGATCAATTCTAAAGCAAAAGCCTCCAGCTTTCACCGCCACTTTATTTCAAAACTTGGCGCAGAAGCAACCAACAATCAGGGCGACAAACCGATTCTAGGCGGTGTGTCATGAGTGTTCGGTTGACGCACAGTGGACTGCCAGACGACATCACGCCCTATCGACTGAAACTGTTGTTGCAGCAGGCGAAGGCTTCCTTAGGTCTTTCTCGCGGAGCACTGAAGTACCTTGAATTTGCCATAGATAATTGCCAGCCCTCTGACTTTCGGCAAGGCAAGATCTGCGCCATCTGGCATTCGCTAGAACGGCTTGCCCTCAACTTTGGAGTATCAAAACGGCAGGTCGGACGGTTCGAGGCGGAACTTGTTGAATCCGGTTGGATCAAGCGCACGTACCCAGAACGTAAAAGTCGCTCCGGCGAACGCGTTGATGGTGTAATAAAGCGCGCGGCGGGCATTAACTTGGCTCCCCTTATCGAGCAAGCGGAGTACCTTCGTTTGCTGGTCAGTCGCCAAATGCAGGCTAACGAAGATCACAAGCGGCTTCGCGAACACATTCAAGATCTCTTCCGGCAGATTCGAGAACTCGGAAACGCTGATGCGAACGAGGCGGCAACCAAGATTTTGCCTCGCCGTCGCCCAACGGAACTGAACGGCATTGAGGCGATGCAGCAGGTTGCCGAAGCACTGGAAGCCGTGCTTGCCGACTTTTCTTCTGTCGACGGTCAGCCAGAGATGACTGACGGGTCAGACAAAAATGTCCGACTCAATACGAATAAAGAAAAGAAAAACAAAACTCGTATGGCTGTGAAGGCGTCCGATAGATCCAGATCGAACACCACCCCCGCACACGCTCGGCTTCTGGCAGCCGAACAGTTTGGAGCGCACATTGACTTCTACGCCAATGGCAGCCCTCCGGATTATGAATCGATCACCTGCGCAGCGCATGACCGAGCTCATGAATTGGGTATATCGCGCCGAATCTGGGGAGAGATGTGCACTCAAATTGGCGTGTGGCCGACGGTGCTTTGTTTGATTGTCGCGGACCGAAACTCTCAACGAAAGGGGAGTTTTCAGCGCGACAATGCAGCGGCGTCCTTCACAGAAATGGCGCGAAGCGAAGCCAGAGAGGCCGCTGTTTTAGGCAGCCTAATTGGTGAACTGACACACGCGCTCATCCAATCCGGAGGAGAACTATGATCACTCCAAAAGAACAAATAACTTTCTGTTCGCTCAAAGTGCCCGCTGCAGCAAATTCGCATCCGGAAATCTCTGCCGAGTTGAGCTTCGGGGAATGCTTGTCAGAGAACGATTGGCTCGCTCCGTTGTTGTCGGGAAAAGCAGTAGCTGAATTTGGCTGCAGCGCGGGTCTTAGGGCCGCATATCTTGCACCGTACACACGTCAGATCTTCTGCACTGATCCAGATTCCATGTTCCTGCGCCTTGCCCGCAAAACGCTGAAACTCAACCAACGTAGAAATGTCGTGGTCGTGGATCAAATCACCGAAGCCACCCCAGCAGATGCACTGCTTTTAGACACCCGCCGCTACTGCGACAGAGCTCTGCCAGATTTTCCGTCGCAGGCCGTCCTTTTGGTCATAACCGGGCCACTTCCTCGAAGCACCGCATCGAGAGTTTTAGGTGCGGGCTACGAGCACCTCCCCCAATACCACAGAGCAGCGGTGTTTGCCGCACCACGGAGGCAACATGGAGTTCAGTGATCTCTTCGATCTTTCAGACAACGACTATGCGGTAGACCTTCTGACGCGTGTTTTCGGTGGTGTTGTGGAATTTGTGTCCGGAGAAGGCGGATCTTTGACAGATGGAACGCTGCTCACAGACCTGATTTCGATCTTCAACACAGCGTGCCTTTTGCTCGCTCTGATCGTCGGCAGTTATACGACTTACGTGCTTGTTTTCGACACTGCCGCCGATGGCAAAACCTTCGGCAACCAATCGGACACAAAATACACCGTCGTTCGTATTCTTGTCGGCGCGATCTCGTTTGTTCCCATCCAAGGCGGGCTGACGGTGGCGCAGCTCGCGCTGATCTGGCTGAGTGTCCAAGGATCGGCCCTGGGCGACGTGGCATGGCGTACTGTTGCAGATGGCGCGTTGCGCGATGAGCCCGTCCTCGCTGCCAGTGCGCCGCTTTCGGAAACCGACTACCTGATCAACCAACAGTTCGCGAATACGCTCTATGCGCTTACCCATGGCGAACTGTGCCAACGCCAAATGGACCGCCTTGCGGTCCTCGCACAGAGGCCAGCAGGGACAACGCAGCGCGTCGTAGATTCCGACAGTTATGGTGTTACGCGGACAGGTTTTCTGGGAATAAACTCGACTGAATACACGCACCTGGAACGTCAGATCTATTACTCGGATGAGGGCGGGTCTTATGGCCGCGCCGACAATCTCTGCGCCAGCGTTTCGCATCAGGTCGAGTACATTGCAGCCGCAGATGGTGAAAACAGCGCCGACTTCGCAACGCGGGTGGGTTCAGGTGTTCTGCTAAATCGATACCAAGCAGCTGACGGTGCCATCACAGGCAATCTGCTGCCTGTGGCATCCCAGATCGCAGATTTGATTTTCACCGGACAGCGCGACCGGGACGCCATCCATACCTTGATGGATGACGCAGTCTCGAACGCTTTTGCCAATTACATGGCCGGCATCACATCTGGAGGCTTGTCGAACACCGAGTACGAGGCGCTTCACGCCGATCTGCTGGACGAGGTGGATAGTCTGGGCTGGCCGTTTGCGCTGAGCTGGCATCGCGGCATTACTATGGCCGCATACACATCCACTGGAACCGCTGCCGAGCTTCAGATTTACACCAGTTTCGACAACGGCATTAACGATTACTTTGGCGGGCTGCTGTCGCGAATGACAGGCTCCGTCGATGCCGCCATGTTCCAGAAGGTCAACGATGACTTCGGATACCTAGAGCAATTCGAGGGCTTCGTGACCGAGCTGGGCACGTATGAACCTGGTGCGACTGCGACAGTCGTGAACGCTGGTAACAGCGACACCAGCGGTTGGTTCTATCGACTGTATCAGGTTTTACTTGAAGTCTTCACAGTCACAGATGGCGGCGACACCGCGACCTATCTTGATCCGATGGCGGACGTGATCACGGTCGGCAAACAGATCTCGGCCGTGGGCGGGACAATGATTGCCGCTGGTGCTGTTGCGGATGGTGTTTCGATGTTTGGCGGGCTTGCAAAGGGTCTCGGATATGTCGCCGAGTATCTGCTTTACCCGGTCGGGTGGGCGCTGCTGATCTTCGGTTTCGTCTTGATCGCGATCATTCCGGCGATACCGCTCGTGTATTTCTTCGCCGCTGTTCTGTCCTGGCTGCTGACCGTCATTGAAATCCTGTTCGCAGCACCTCTAGCCGTTCTCGCATATTTTGCGCCCGCCCGAGACGGAACGCTAATCGGCCCGGCGGCAGGTATATTGACCTCGATCCTTGGAGCGGCTCTAAGACCGCTGTTCATTATTCTGGGTTTCATTGCCAGCCTGATCATCATGCGGATCGGGATGGATTTTCTATTCCTGCTGTTCTCGGGCTTCCTGGGTTTCATGACAGCGGGTGGGTCCTGGTTCACTGTGATCATTCTGGTGGGCCTGGTCTGTATGTACGTTCTGGTGACGCTCTACCTGGTCATTGTGGCGTCCAGCTTGATCACAGAGCTTGGTGATCGTGTGCTTTCGCTTGCTGGGATGCTCACTGAAAGAGCGAACACCATGAACCTTGAATCCAACGTGGTGGGCACTGCCGCACCCACACGGATCATCAGCAATCAAGCGGCTGCCGTGGGGCGTGTGACAAAGGCTGGAGTCGGCCATGGTGCGCAGCGCCTCCTCAAAGGTCCAAAATCGAAAGGAAACCGGCAATGATAAGAACATTCATTGTAGTGCTGGCATTGTCGGCTCTGGCAGGATGCAAAGCTGACGGCCCAACTGCTGCGGATATTGAGCAAGGTTACCTGAACGGTATCGAGGCCGACAAAAAATCCGCTCTTGCCCAATATGGGGCAATGGAAGACATGCCCGCTGGCTTGCAGCTCTCGTTGAAGATGCGCGCCCGCAACGTGGAGCTGACCTCATGCGAAGAGCATCCGACCAATGTTGGTTATCTGTGCATCTACAATTTCGACCTGCTCCGCGATGATGGCTTTGTGGTGCAGGCAGGCATCAAGGATATTCGCGGACATGTCTTCAAAGGTGATGCCGGTTGGCTTGTCGAGGAGGTCGCGCAATGACCACGTTTCTCGATAACCTATTGTTCGATATGGCAACCACGTTCTTTCGCCCGCTCACCGCAATGAAGAGGGGATGGCTCGAGCGGCTTGGTCGGCGGTATCTTGGAGCCGCCTGGGCGCTCGTGCTGTCTCTACTGGCTTGGGGTTTTCCGCTTAGTGATGCCGTAAAGAACATCCCGGGCGGCAACGTTGGCATCGAGTTTTATCTGGCGTCGGTTGTCCTAATCCTTTGGTCCATCACAACCAGCTATGCGGCGCTGTTGGTCCTAGCGATGTTCGTGATTTCGGCTCTGCGCAAGCCGAAGAGCCGATAATCAGGCAAGGATACTGATCATGCCCAAAAAACAGCGAACTCCGACAACCAGCCCGTTCCAGGTCAGGTGTCCTCATTGCGGAACCATCGCCAAAAGTTGGCATCACACGACAAAGTACATGCCCAAGGGCGAAACGCGCGGTGTTGCATGGTGTGAGTGTGGTCGCACTGGGGCTGACAGCGCGGGAGTGAAAGGCGTAGGCCGGGTGATCGAGGGATGAACAGCAAATTCAATCCAACGTCCGCAGACCTGGCAATTGCTCCCCGGTTAGAGCGATGGTCAAAAATTCGGGATTCCAGATCCACACGTTTGCGCGGTGAAGTGTCAGGACACCCAGTCTTGGATGATCAACGGATCTTCACGTCGCCACTTCTTGTGCTCGATCGTTGCAAAAAATGGGCGCGAACGACGTCGCGTTTTTATGTTTTAGGAGAACCCGCCTACAGACAACCAACGGAACTGGAAATTGCCCGCCGACGCCGCCAACTACAAGATCATCGCAAACGGCTCGTGGCGGGAAAGCCCGTTCAGCTCCACACGCTCTCAGATACCCCAAACATTTCGCGTGCCGTTGCCCGTCACACAGCCGCCACGGAACTGGATGGGCGCGCTATCCTGGTCATCATGGAAACCGCGCATCCCATAGAGATGGCGGCGCTGGATGATGCCGAGAAATGTTTGCTCAACCAACTTAAGGCGAAGCGGGATGGCATGCTTTTTTGACCAACAAGACTCCTGCACCACCGCCTGGCCAGCCCTCCGAAATTTGAGGTCTCCGGGCTGTCCAGGCTCCCCGCAAAATCCGCACCGACATCGCCCGCCACAAGGCAGGGGAGGAGCGGGTTTTGCGCCGTCCGTCAGGACGGCTCGCAAGGATCAAAGATCCGCGCAGATCGCGGCTGAAAGTTGCAAGATCGGAGACCCCCGGTGGGCACACTGGTTGAGCGGAGCGCGGCGAAAATCCGACAGGAATTTCGCCCAACCGTATGTGTGCTAACTATTGAACCAGCGAAGGCTAATAGAGCTGTGCCTGATCCCATGTATGCATTCGTTCGCAATCCAACGCGAGAAAGCAATAAGAACCATCTGGGTAGCTTTTCAGATATCGTCTCGGCAGAGAGCCACGCCAAGCGAAAGGATGCAACCTCTCAAGCTCGGCAGGTAGAGGGCCGCAGCCACACAGCCAACTATTTCTGGTCCAAGATGGGTGATGGCCTCGAGGGCGGCGGTGCCGACTACTCCAAGGCCTATCGCAAGCACAAAAAGCAGATGGGCGTAAAGAGCGAGCGGAAGAATGCAGCGCTAGGAGTTCACACGCTTGTCTGCGTGTCACCTGAGTGGCTCGAAGAGACTGGAGATCCTCGAGACCTCACTAACGTTCGCGTTCAGCAGCTCATTGCAGAAGCCAAGCAATGGGCTGAAAGCTGGATGGGTGAGGGAGCTGTTTGGGCCGTGCGCTATGACACCGATGAAGCTGGAAGCGGAATCGTCGATATCCTAGCCAGCCCTATCAGAACAGAGTACCACAAAAGCGGATCTAGCAAGCTTTCGATTTCGGTAAGGAAAGCCAACAAAGAGTTGGCAGAGAAGCACGGGGTCTCGAACGGTTGGACTGCACAGCAAACAGATTGGGCGAAGTGGGCTCAGAACAATCTCGACAATCGACTGAAGCGCGGCAAACCCAAAAAAGAGACTGGCCGTGAACATGTACCACCAGATCTCTATAAAGAACTGGCAGAGCAAGCACGTCAGGATGCTGTCAAAGACGTTGAGACCATCATACAGGCCGAAATTGACCAGAGGTGGGCGCTACATGAAGAACATCGCTCAGAGGCCTACTTAGAGGCGGAAGAGCGTGCTTGGGAACGGGTCAAGCGTCGGATTGACGAGATGGTCACGGAGAGAGGTTCAGAGAGGCTCCAGAAAGCCGAGGAGAAAGCAACGGCAGCAGCAAGGCGTGAAAAGGCCCTCAAACGCGCCCTCGATATGTTATGGGCCGTTTTGAGGAGCCTTTTTGGTAGAGAACGTCTTGCCGAGATAAAAACAGCTCATGAAGCTAAACTTTCAAAACCTGCAAAGGAGTTCAAACTTCGCGGGCCAGAGGGCCCTTAGTGCGTAAAAGCGAATAACAGACACGCCACTTTTTTCATGCAGGACAGTGCAGCAAGTTGAGGCGTCGCAGAGTGCCCTTTTTGTAGTGCGTGATGGATTCACTGATCAAAGCTCACACGCTTAATGTAAATGATGCTTTTTAAAGATTTTCGACAAATTCTGCGTAGGAAATATGGCCAAGTATAGATTTCAAATCTTCCTCAGAAATCTTTCCTTGCTTCAATAGATGACGGTAGGCACGAATTCGATTCCGGTACCCTTTCGTCAACCGAACTGAAGCTCCATGGACCAACAAGCCATGAACCTTCAATCGAGCAGGCAAGGCGCTGGAATAAATCTTGTCAGCAGCAACGGTCCACCCATCATTTGAAATTTCGTTAATCGCATTGTCCAATAGGCCATCGGGCAATTCTCCCTTACCTGAAAAGACAATGTCATCAGCATATCGCGTGAACACGGCTCCCGCACCCACGGCAAGGGCAGAAAGGCGCTCATCCAAGGCTTTAAGCACTACGTTTGATAGGACGGGGCTTGCTGGTGATCCTTGAGACAAGGCGCCATTGAAGCAAAGCAGGTCTGCCATCAAGTCAGTGCCTTCTCCCTCTTGATACCCTAGGTCCAATAAAGCCTGTACGACTCTACCTTTTTGAATAGAAGGGAAGAAGTTCTCGATATCGGCGGAAATTACCCACTCTGCACCTACGTGGCGCCTGGCCGCGTGGGCGTGAGACTTCCCTGGTATGAAACCAAAAGAGTCTGGGTGATGATCAAACTTCGCGACCAAATGCAACGATAGCCAAGATTGGATGGCTTTCAGACCGACTTTGGGGGCATTGATAATACGAGGTGGTGATCCATTCCCCTTGGGAATTTGAAAGGTTCTGTAGTGCTTGTGTGGCCTGGTAACGATTGACCAAATGAAGCCAGGGTTAAAACCCGTCATGGCTGCGAGCGACACCACCGAGGTGACCGGCGGAAGGCCGTTTTCACAATACTCTAGAATAGCTTGACGTTCATCGTCATCAACAAGCTCCCCGAGAGCCTTTATGAGGATGTCCGGAGACTGAGCGAACAGGCAAAGCTCAGAAAAATCAGGGTGTGGGAACCTCATTAGCAAAGTAACCTTTCGTAAGTACCGCCATCTTCAATTGGCGATCTGAAGGAGCGCCAATTGAAGATGGCGGAACCTTCTATAGTCTAGCCTCGGCAAGCAGGTGTGATGCACACCTTCGCCCGAGGTTCCCACGACACAAATCTAGGCGCCGAGGCGTCGCAACGCAAGAGCTCGAGAAATGTCGGGGCTAAACCGATCTCGGCTACTTCCAAGGTTCATAAGGCCTTGCAAAGACATTATATATTTCCCGTCACCTCTCCGTATGACCTGTCCTTTCCGCCGTGCGGTATCTAGGAGTCGGCGAACCTCGTTCACCGTCATTGGATCGAAGCCCGGTAGCTGCAGAAGTTGGGTAAGTGTCTCAGGGCTGCAAGGTGCGTTTCGACGTAACACACGTAGACACGCGGTCGGTGATGGGTAGTTTTTTTCTGTCTTAAACCTGACTATTTGATCCTTGAACCCGAGTTGACTCAGGAAGTTTTGAATCACACTGTTGATCTCCGTTTTCTCTTCGGCACTGGGCTCCAAAGGTAGATCAACCCAGATAGCTATTTTGCCCAATCCTGCAGCTACAGTAAGGTCTAGCTCGATGTCAGGCAGGCGCGCCTTGATTGCAGCGCCGACAAAAGTTCCTATCTGTTTCTCGCCTTGATTTGGACCAACAATTTTGACGGGCCAACCTTTTTCATTCAGTTTCTTCGAGAATTTTGCGATCAACCCAGGCACCGAAGCAGGCTCTTGCCCAGTCGCCTTGACGAAGACAATGGACCCTCCGTTCACGTCTGGATCATCCACAGGTTCACCAATAAGAATGAGGCTGCTTTCTGCTGCCAGTGATTTCAATTCACTAACTTCAAACATTCACTTGAATCCATACCGAGTGTATTTCCGAACAAAATGTGTCGCATTGGGATCGCCAAGCGTGGGCAGACGTAATCTCGACCTCTTTCAATGAAAATCTATCGCCACCGCTGAAATCAACCACTTCTTCCGGCTCGTAGTCTGCGACGACCCGAATTGCGTAAGCTTTTTCAAGTAGACCACTTAGTGCCTCGACGGCCCTCAGCGCAGCTTCCGCATCTCTCATGAGTTGCCCATCTCCACCTTTGCGCGCCCGTGTCCAGCCCTTTTTCAGTTGCTTTCTAACATCTCCTCTTAAAATGAGGGGATAATCGGCATGGGGCAATTTAGACCACGCGGGGTTTAGGGCCCTAAAGAGTTCGCGAGATTTGAGAAAAACACTATAGTAATACCGATTGAAGGCAGATCGGGCATACGCGTCTTTCTGCCCTTCAGCTAGACCATGCACATGCGTCTGTAGATGATGTCCTACTGCATGAATTTCTCTCTCAAATGACATTACACGATTTTGTCCAAATGCTGATTTCTGTTTCTGCTCAGTAGCTATCCGTGGCAAGCTTCTCCATATGGTGGCACAAGTACGGGCAGATACAAGCAGCATGATCACAAGTTTTTGCGTTAGTTTTTGTCGCTTTCGTGGACGCCACCTTATTGGCAGAACCGCTTGATTTAAGTTGGTATCAAGCGCTCGCTGTGCCTACTGCCGGTATCTAGTATCGGGCTGACTACGGTAATTTCGGCTGACGAGATCATAGAAAGTTTTGTTGCGCTTCTTATTTGGTGAGGGGCTCGTGGAGAGCACTCGCGCCCCATGTGAGAGAGGCGAAAAGAATCCAAACTGTGTCACCTGAAAGCGGTAAGAGGTTGACACTCACGCCACAGACTTTCTTCCGCAGAAGGATTGGTGGTGGCTATCAATAAACTGCTCCAACCGCCGGCCATTGAGCGCCCACTCGATCTCAAAGGTCAAGCGTTGCACAGCAGTCCATGCCAATTGTGCTTGGCGGAAACGAGCAAAGCCCGGTTCGCCAGGCTGGCGAGCCAGCTTGGCGACGAAGTGAGCAATGTCGCCATTCAACATCTGTTCAGATAGCACCTCGGCCCAAGGGAGCTCAGATTTGAGCACAGAATTGTAGCCGAAATTTTGACGTGTCTTAGCTGCTTGGGGCGAATTGCTCTCAAAACAGATTACTAAGCCGAGCACTTTTTCGATTTCGTCTAGGTGTTCGCTGATACCTGCTGAAATGCGCTTACTGTCGAGCGGCCCGATGGCGGGAGCGATAACCAAATCGGCAAAATTTAAAGCTACGGCTTGGGGCTCGTAGATCCGTGCAGGCGTATCAATTAACAAGACCTCAACACCGGAAGTTTGGGCAGCGGCTACCGCATCTTCGACCTCTTCGCGGGTTTGACTTTCTATCAGGTTTAGTTCCGGTTTGGATAACCTACTTGTTTCCATTTGCTTTAACCAAGCGCGAAGGGGTGACTCCGCATACCCAGCAAGGTCACTACAGTCTAGCACCGCAACCCGCTTACCTTGTGCGAGAAATCCTGACGCAAGTGCCATCGTGGAGGTGGTTCGTCCTGAACCTCCCTTGTTCGCAAAAAACGTGATTTTGTGCATCGGATTTGCCCTTTCAATATGAATGCTGGAGACTACGCAGCTTACTTCGAGTCCAGTGAACTGCGTCCCGAGGGCGCTGCCTGAAAAGGCCAGACGGTCTCTGCAATTAGTCACTGCCCATTCAAATTTTCACAATAAATATGGGGTGAACCAAACGCTCACCCCATGGTCTTTTAATTTTCCTCGGCAGCCATACCATCAGCCTGAACAGCCAGGTTGATCACATGGTGAACAAGAAACGCTTCGATCAGAGACAGCGCATATTCACTGTCTATCGGGAGCATGTCTGCGCTTAAGTGATGATTGTCGACATAGTTTTCAGCGTTCCAAAGCACACGGGTCCGTTTGGGATTGTCCGGTTCAATGCGACGCATCACCATTTCGAACGTGCTTTCTGCGAGCTCAATCGCCTCTTTACGATAGGCGTCATCAACCGGCAGAGAGGTGATCTGATAGCCCGTTCGAGGTTGCACAGTAGGCTTTGGTTTTTGTGCTTCATAGTCCCGGATCAATAGGCCCCAGCTCGCATAGCCTTCGTCTTTGGCGATACGCGCATAAGCTTGGTTGAGTGGAATACCCTCGGAACGACGCAGCAGTTTTGCTTTGCGTTTCAGTTCATTGATCGGTGCAGATAGGTTCATCTGAGTTTCTCCTATTGCGAGCAAAAATTCACAATCCCTCCTTATGTGAGCGCTCGAACAGAAAAAGCTCTATTTCATACCCTGCATGCTGAATACTTTCCCAACGGAGGGGGGAGGCTGGGGCGTCAGCCATAACCCAAGAATAAGAACCGTTTGAGCGGCCTTCAACCCCAAAGCGCAAAAATGATGCGCTGGTCGCGAATTCAACTAGATCTTTGACCAGTCAATCACACCGTGATCTTTCACATGCTCAATGGCTTCAAAACTGACATAGTCGCCGAAGATCACCATGTTATTATGGCCGTCATGCCGCGCATTTGGCACCAGAAGCGCCGAAGGATCGTCCTCGTCATCTGAGCCGAGGAAATGCGCAGCTTCACCGATTTTCTGACACGCTTCATACTCCCCTTCCCGTTTAAGGTAAGGCAGCTTTCCATATGTCGCCGGATCGATCCCGAGACCGGCTAGGAAAGACTTGTCCGTCAGGTCGAGAACGCCATCGATCTTCACTTGCAACTCATGCAATCGATACTTGATCTTCGATGGCGCAATCGGTTGCCCGCGCGCGACATGGAAGTGCATTTCAGCAAGCGCGCCTTCCCGGCTCAATGAGGTGTAGAGCACCTCGAATGTGCCGTCATCCCACCGGTTGCCGCCGGCAAAAAAGAGGGTTGGATCCCGCCCATCGCGCGTTACGCGCCAGAGGCGTCCTTCATATGCCTGGGTCGCTAGTCCTTCCAGAGCATCGATGAGCGTGTGATCTCTGGGACCTTCGATCATATGTTACAGATATCCGTCAGCGTCCAGACGATCGAGCACGCGGAAGATTTCCACCACCTCACCATCATGGATCAAATCAATGGCCCGCTGCCCTTCGAGCTGCGGATGGCGAGCATAAAGCCAAAGACGAATTTCGTCATTGGAGTAGTAGTCTTCGAGCCTTTTTACGACGTAAATGAGGTCAGACAGAACCCGTTCACTATTTGGCTGAGGACGCTTGGTCCCATTGCGCCAACGTGAAACCGTGGCCTTGGAGACATCCGTCACATTGGCAATGTCTGTTCCGTTCAAGCCACCGATAGATTCAAGATCCGAAATGCTCCTTGCAATTGCTGTTGAGGTCATCGCTCCGTTCCAGTCTGGTTGAGTGGAGTGCTCCGACGTAAATCGCCGATCGCTCTCACAGTCGCCCCCTGTTCCGTACGTTCTTGTGCAAGATTTTCATATGTCCCCCTGAGTTTTTCTGATTGCGTGCTGAACTTGACGAGCCGCGAGCGCAGCTTCGCCAGATCGACGTTTTTGGCCTTGGCAATCTCGGCTTTTGGATTCAGCTTGGCTGCCTTGTTCGCCGTGGCAACAACCTCGCGCATGCGCTTGTCGGCAAAGTGATCCGGCCGATTGGCTGTCGGAATGGCGTTGATCTCTTCCATGCGGCGCTGTGCATCGTAGACATTGAACCTGCGCGGGTCGCGGCGAATGTCTTCCACACCGTTTGGCAACACCGTCCGGTCATTGGGAAGCAAGGCTGATTTCGCGCCGTGTGCCGACATCAGCACGTCCAGTTCAGCGCTGGTGAATGTGCACCCAAGCGACGACACACCAATGCGCGTCGCACGCCCTCCGCGTTTGTCCTTGTCGCGTTCTTCAGGTGGTTCCGCCCATTTACTGGTCGTAAAGGACGTTTGTTCTCCGAACCCGTGTGCAATGCCCGAAACAACATTCATGGCCGCCAAAGACTCGGCGGACAAACCGCCCATATAATCCATCACAATCGGCTTCCCAATATTGTGCCAACGCGAAAGAGTGCGCACGAGACGCTGCGCGTTCAGCGGCCCAAGAGCTTTGGACATCGAAGCCCGCACCCACAGATTGTCATAAGGCAGGTCCGATAGGTTCGGCATCATCTTCGATTGGAAGCCCTCATCCATGAAGTCTGTCAGCCGCGCGGCCATTAGGTAGTCTATCGCGATTGATTTACCACCTTCTGCATCAAGCGCGCGACGCAACAGCAAACAGGCTTCATGATCAACGGCTTGCCAGCCATCAAAACCGGGATCAGCAAGATAGTGCGATGGCGAAAGCACGGCACTTACACCATGTTCAACGGCACATCGTGCAATCGCCCCATAGATATCGGCTGGGTGTCCACCCCGAAACACATCTGGCGCAAGCGGCACGCCACGGGTCTCAGACGCCCATGGTGCACTCGCTGCCAGCCCTGCGCATTTTCTCCGTGCGGAGAGCTCAATGATGCGTGGATCAAGTAGGATCTCCGCACCAAGCCCCTGCAGCATTTGGATGATGTCTTTCTGAAATCCAATTTTTGATCCATCAATCACAAAACGCTTGCTCTTGATCACCCCTGCAGCCGCTAGGTCAGCCACCTTGCGGTAACTCGTTTCTCCCAGGCGAATGTAGTGAGCAACGGGCTGAAAAACGGAAGTTTGCTTTGGAAATGCTATGACGCTCATGATGCAACCTTTCTGTTTCAGAATATAATTCTGTGAAACGAAAAAGTCAACATCGCCCAATTGATAGCCGATCCTCAAACTCAAAGATGGTCATTTTTGGGGTCATTGAGGCGCTCCGGTTGCGCCAGAGGTGCATTTTTTACGCTACTAGTCAGCCAAACCCGCCAGGGCGTAGTCGTCAGCCAATTGTTCCGCCAGACGTCTGGTGACGTTAGAGATGCTCTTCTCAGTGATTTTAATGTTAGCCGGCCATTTTGCTGCAGCTTCAGCTGCTTCGCGTTGGATGTCAGCATCCTCAGCCATGATGTGCGAGACCACAGAATCGTCAGCTGTAGAGAAATGTTGCTTCAGGCTCACGTAGAGTCGGATAGCAAGAGCGGCATCTGATCTACGCCGTTCAACTGGAGCTCTTTCGAAAGTAGTTCCAAAGACCTCGTGAAGATCTAAGTCACCTTCTTTCGCAATTTTTTCGATAAGATCTCCTGGTACGCTGCGTTGCCCAGTTTCGTAGTTGTACAGTGCTCGCCTTGTAACGCCTATTGCGTCTGCAAATTCGCTTCGAGTCATGTCTCGCAATTTGCGACAAGTTTTCAGGCCTTGAGCAAAACTCAAGTTCTTTCTACTGGCGTGGAGCTTTCGCTTGCGTATTAGACGTTCTCTTTGCTCAATACTCTCGTTTGTGCGTTTGTCAGCCCCTTTGATTAGGGCGGCGCGATGCTGTGGACTACGCTCGCGCCTAGCCTCACTATTGAATTTTTCTAAGAATTGGTTTCGGTCCATGAGCTTTCTAGGGTTACTTGAGAACATTTGTTCCCACGAAGATCCTAACATCAAAATCCGAAAATGAAAGGTAGATAGCCGACAAAAACATGCAATAACTTGCAGTTATCCGCAGTTGGGAGTGCAAGCTCGTGAATGATTTTGAAGATGCGCTGACACCAGAAGAATGGTGCAAAAAATTAAGTAAGACCGGTGCAACAATCTCTGCCAGGGCTTTGCGTACAAAAGCTAGAGAACATGGGCAGTTCTACTCCCTGGGGCGTGCGATGTTGCTCAGCGCTGCTCATATCGATGCATTGCTGAGAATAGACGCCGCGTCGATGCAACAAACTGCACAACGATAAGGTCAAACAGAAAAACGATGAACTGTCCGCGCCCAATGTGACAGGAAACTGGTTAACTGACAAAGTTTGGATTTAACTTTTAATGCCGAGTCCTCGATCCCCTTCTATGCCCACAGAGCGCCAGATCAAAGAAGCATACAGGGTCGCTCGTGAACTGTGCCCTGGTGCGCGTATCAAGGGTGTGGGTCCCGAGGGTGTTGTCTTTGACTATCCTGATCGAGACGAAGCAAACCATAAGTGGGAAGGCCAGCCCTTCTCAGGAGATGCGGCATGAAAAAACTGCCTTATCTACGTTCTAAATTGCGCCGAGGGCGTTGGTTCCACACTTATCGTCGCGGCGATGCTGAACGGTCTCTAGGAGTCCATGGACTGCACCCGTCTGACCCGAAGGTCTTGGCCGCGTGGGCGGCCGAACACGCGCGTTGGCAGGAAATGCCACCGGATACCGAGACCCCAGAGACGGGAACATTTGCATGGGCCCTTGACCTATACATCTCAGGTAATACCGATTGGGCGAATTATGCAGAGGGTACACGCGCGGCTCGCTCTGCGATCTTTGCGCGTTACCGAAAGACGCAAGGCGCGCGCCCGGTCAAGACGATCACAGGTGAAGTCGTTGAACGCGCCCTGTATACCAAGGGCGGGCACGGCGCGGTCAATGAGTACAAGGCGCTCAAGCCGGTCTTTGAGCACCTCCGTCGCCTGGGCTTCATCCGTAAAAATCCGCTAGTCGGGATCGAGTTAGATAAACCCAAGATCAAAGGCTTTCCTGTCGCCGACGCTGAAGACATTGCAGCCTTCCAAAAGTGCTGGCCAGTAGGCACGCGGGAACGCTTGATTTTTGATTTGGGCTTATACACTGGTGCGGCTCGAACTGACCTAGCCAAGCTAGGCCGAAAGAACATAAAGGGCGACCTGTTAGTTTATGAGCGCCAGAAAAGTGGTATCGTTGCGCGTGTGCCGCTTACGGCTGAACTTCGAGCCGCTATAAATCGGACCCCAGATATTGCTCCCGCCTTTATTCTTACCAATGCCGGTAAGCCCTTTAAGGCAACAAGTCTAGGAAATGAGTTTGGCGACGCAGCACGCGAAGCTGGCATAGCTTCTCGCCTTCATGGCCTTCGCAAAGCTTTCTGCATTTATTGGGCAGAAAATGACGCGACCACACACCAGATTGCGGCGATGGCTGGGCATATGAGCCTTTCTGAGGTAGAGCGTTACACGCGCGCTGCTGACCGTGAACGGATGGTCAAGTTGCTGGTAGGGGTAGCCTAACAATGGGACACGCTTACCCAAAAGCGGGACACATCCGCGCAACCTACTGTAAAATATGAGGAAAAATCGTGAAATTAGCTAATTGGCGACCCCGGCAGGATTCGAACCTGCAACCTGCCCCTTAGGAGGGGGCTGCTCTATCCAGTTGAGCCACGGGGCCGTTGATCATTTGCCTAGTTCACTCTGCGTGGTTAAGTCAATCTATGTAACCGCGCGACAAACCAAGCCCGCGTATTGCAGTTTCTTCCTATCAAATGGAGTGCATCTGCGCCTACACGCCCCATTGTGCTTTGACGGTTGCGTGAGGTAACGTTGTTTCATCGAGCAACAAAAGGCAGGTTCAGCGTGACGCACGACTCTCATCGTCCCCTCACTCTTCGCGACGTTTCAGAAGCGACCGGCGTATCAGAAATGACCGTAAGCCGGGTTTTGCGAAACCGGGGTGATGTGTCTGACAAGACAAGAGAAAAAGTTCTCGCCGCTGCCAAAGAGCTTGGATATGTGCCAAACAAAATTGCCGGGGCTTTGGCATCCAGTCGCGTGAACTTAGTCGGCGTCATTATCCCTTCGCTGTCCAATATGGTTTTTCCAGAAGTTTTGACTGGTATTAACCGCGTGCTCGAAAACACCGATCTGCAACCTGTTGTGGGGGTCACGGATTACCAACCGGAAAAAGAGGAGAAAGTCCTCTATGAGATGCTATCTTGGCGACCTTCTGGCGTGATTATCGCTGGGCTTGAGCATTCCGATGCCAGCAAAGCCATGCTGGCCGCTGCAGGAATTCCAGTGGTTGAGATCATGGACACCGACGGCATTCCTGTAGACTCAATGGTTGGTATTTCCCACCGTCGTGCCGGCCGCGAAATGGCAAAAGCGATCCTGAAAGCCGGGTTCCAGCATATTGGCTTTATGGGTACGAAAATGCCGTTGGACCATCGCGCGCGCAAACGCTTTGAAGGGTTTACAGAAGCACTGGCAAAAGACGGTGTCGAAATCGAAGATCGTGCTTTTTATTCAGGTGGATCTGCGCTCGCCAAAGGGCGTGAGATGACACAAGACATATTGGAACGCTCGCCGGATTTGGACTTTATCTATTATTCGAATGACATGATCGGCGCTGGAGGCCTACTATACCTGTTGGAACAAAACGTTGATATTCCAAGAGAAATAGGACTTGCGGGCTTCAACGGAGTTGAACTTTTGGACGGGCTACCGCGGCGTTTGGCGACTATGGATGCCTGTCGGCAGGAAATTGGCCGGAAAGCTGCCGAAATCATCGCCGCTCGACTGGAAGACCCAAATGCCGAAATCGAAAAGCATGTTACGTTGACACCAACGATCGATTATGGCGACACATTGAAACGCTGGTAGACGTTAGGGTTTCAATGTCAGCGTAACCTCTGACAAACCAGTCACTCCCCCGGTGATGACATCACCAGGTTTTACGGCGCCGACGCCCGCTGGCGTGCCTGTCATAATGATGTCGCCCGCCCTTAGATGATAGAACTCTGATAGGTGGCGCAACAATTCAGGAACAGACCACACCATGTCTTCTAAATTACCTGCTTGGCGTCTCTGACCATTCACATCGAGCCAAACAGACTGGCCTTTTGGTCCCGCCCAGTCTTGTCTAGTCGTGATGCTTCCCAGAACTGTGCCATTTTCAAGGTCTTTTCCAAGGTCCCAAGGCCGTTGTTTTCTACGCTCGCGGATTTGCAAATCGCGGCGGGTCATATCCAAACCACAGCCGTAACCCAATACAGCATCCAAAAGGTCGGCGCCCTCGGCACAATCCACTGTGTTTCCAAGGGCGACAAACAGCTCAACTTCGTGGTGAAAATCACTTGTTCCCTGTGGATAGGGAACCTCGGCCCCGCTTTGCACAGCATTGGCTGCCGACTTGGTGAAGTAAAACGGTGCTTCACGATCCACTTCGTTGCCCATCTCTTCGGCATGCGCTGCATAGTTGCGACCAACACAAAAGATACGTCCAACCGGAAAACGATGGTCAGAGGACTGAATTGGCAGGGTCAACTGTTCTGGTAGGTCAAAAACCAGGGTCATCGGCGAAGGGCTCCAAAGCTAGCGGTGTCCGCTCCACCCTGCAATTTCAGAACAAGACGTGCAAAGCCAAAAACAGCTGGATCAAATACTTACCGGTACAAACAAAAAAGAGGCCGAACTCGGCCCCTTTCCCGTCAAAGAGTTTGACACATCGTGATCACCGAACAAGAAATTCAGCGTGCAGCGCCCCAGCGGCCTTAAGGCTCTTCAAAATGTCGATCATATCGCGCGGCGAAACACCCAATGCGTTTAAGCCAGACACCACTTCGGACAAAGATGTGGTTTCGGGAACTTCCGCTAGTTGGACATTCTCCTCTTCCTCAATACCAACACCGGTACGTGGAACAACCACAGGCTGGGCATCTGTAAAAGGATTCGGCTGCACGACCAAAGGCGCTTCTTCGATACGAAGGGTCAAATTGCCTTGGGCAACCGCTACACGTGAAATCCGCACATCACTTCCCATGACAATTGTGCCGGACCGCTGATCCACAACAACGCGGGCTTTGCGCTGAGGTTCAACCAAGATGTTTTCCATACGTCCGATGGCATGCGCAGTAGAACGTGCATTCGTGCGAGGTATATCCACTTCAACAGTGCCCGAGTCGCGCATAAGCGCGACGTTTCGACCAAATTCGGCATTGATCGCGCGTTCAATCCGGTTGGCGGTTGTAAAATCCGCATCACGAAGAGCCAAACGCATCGTCGACAACGAAGACAGATCAAATTCAATTTCGCGTTCGATCCGTCCACCTGACGGGATAACGCCTGACGTTGGAACACCTTGGGTAACAGTTGCCGCATCGCCTTCAGCGACTGCGCCGCCCGCAAGTATAGTTCCTTGAGCCACCGCATAAATCTGACCGTCTGCTGCATTGAGCGGCGTCATAATGAGCGTGCCCCCCAATAGGCTGCTTGAGTCACCGATTGCCGAGACCGTGACGTCCAATGACGACCCCACTCGCGCGAATGGTGGCAAACTTGCTGTCACAAATACGGCCGCGACATTGTTGGGTCGAAACTGCTCGCCCGTGACATTTACGCCAAGTCGTTCCAGAATGTTGGTCATGATTTCTTCGGTGAACGGAGAGTTCCGAAGACCATCGCCCGTGCCGTTCAATCCAACAACAAGACCGTATCCAACCAAGTCGTTTCCGCGCACACCGTCAAATTCGACCAAATCTTTTAACCGAATGGCATTCGCATGCGCAGCCATTGGCACCAAGAGCAAAAAAACCAGGAAACGTAGGTATTTCATCATGATATATATCTCAGAAGAGTCAACTCGAACGACTTTTGTGTTACTACGTAAAGGCTTTCCAATTGGTTTTGAGCTTCTTCCAACTTGGAGTAGGTTTCATAGGGATCAGCTTCCAGCATTTCGTTTTTTGTTATTGAAAGGCTTGTGATCTCAGCTTCGTTTCGTGTTCGGGCATTTTCAATGCGTTCTTCCATGAAGCCGAGATCAGATCTGCGGGAAATAATGCCATCATTGGCCGTGAACAGTTCCTCGCCGGTGCGTCTAATGAGATCAAACGTCGCCTGGTCCGACAATGTCACACCCGGTTCCACCGTCAGTGCGGCAAGAGCAAAGGACTTCAAGGTTTGCTTGAACGCTTCATCGGTCGCCATAACGTCGAGCTCGACTTCGTCATGCGTTCCAACGTCTACAGCCGCGAGAGGGGTCGAGGATCCCGAGTACGAAATGGTCGCAAAACCGGCGGGATCATTAAACCAGTCATCGACCGCAGTAATGACATCATCCGCAGTGACCGCACCAGAAATTTCTGTAACGAGTGCGGCCATCATGACGTCTGCACCTGCCAACGCAGCTGTCTGAGTCGCGGTGCCGCCAAATATACTTCGGCCACCCACCGTCGAATTCAGCGCACTAATGGAGTTCTCCAACTGCAGGCGCGCATCTTCGGCCAAGCTGGTTGCGTCCTCTGCCGACAGGGTCGAGCTGAGGGTCAAGATATTGTCCCGCAGACTTTGCACATTGTCCTGGACTTTTTCCATCGCAGACTGGGCAGTCAACGCCAGTACCGTAACTTCGGTCGCAGCAACTTGGTAACTGTCCAACTGGCTAAGGGTATGTTCGATCCCCGCTAAGTACGTAAAATCGCCGCCCAGCCGCTCCGTCACATTGGTTGTTCGCCCGGTCGTCAATTCCTGACCCAAAGTTTGAACCGTTGACTTAAGGTCTGAATTCCGTATCCGCAGGAATGTGTATTGCGCTAGATCGCCATAAGAAGAAGATAGCATCAGTTTAAATCCTTAGAATGGTGTCCATTAGTTCGTTTACGACCGTTATGACACGGGCATTGGCCTGATAAGACTGCTCAATGATCAATAGATTTTGCAGTTCAACATCGGTATCGACACCTTGAGCTTGCTCCATCTCACTGGTTTCGATGAAGCTTGCAGCGGTGAATGCCACGCGATTTGAACTGGTTTCATTATCTTGAGCAAATCTCGAAATGATATCTGCGGCTAGAGTTGCAGCAGTGACATTGATCGTCCCAAGTGTCGCACTCGTGATGCTGCGGCTTGCCTCCAAGGCATCGGTGTATGAACGCAATAAAGTGGCGTCGCCAGCATCTCCCTGCGTGACGGCATTGAGACCATCCCGAAAGCGCCAAGTCTCCGCCTGGCCGTCCAATGCCACCAATTCGTTCAGCGAAATACGCGCGGCGATGCCGTTTTCGTCTGCGGCGTCGAAAGCGGAACCGCCATCAGTAAAAATCCCTGCATCCGTTGCCGAAAGCGTAGGATCGACAGCTGGATCTTGGAACCGCTCGATCAAATCCCTCGCCATTGAGTCGAGATCTGATTGAGCACTGACCGCATACTCGTCACGAATTTGGAAAGCCGCGGTCAATGTACCCCCACGCAAACGGCCAGTCGCACTGGTATCTATAGGCCGCCCATCAAGCTCCAAGCCTGACAATAGACCGTTGTCGATCGTCATGTGAGGCGCGATGTCGCGTTGAGCTTCAAAGCTAAACTGAGAGGCCGCGCCTTCGAGGAGAATTTCACCACCCTCAGAGTACAGGGCCACCTGGTTATTGCTACGCTCAATAACTTTGACTGGAACAATGTTATTGATTTCGTCAATGATCTGATCCCGCTGATCCAGAAGGCCGACCGGGTCCTGTCCACTCGCCTGCGCAAGAACGATTTTAGCGTTCAATCGTTCCACGTCTTTCAACCCTTGATTCAAGGTATCAATCTGAGCGTCGATAGAATTCTCGGCCGCCACACGTTGTTCACGAACCTCCTCTGAAGCGGCATTTAGCCCCTCCGTCAAGGAAGCTGCTGAAACAGCCAGTTCGTTCAAGCGTGGACCTGAGTCCGGACGCGAAATGGCTTCCACGAGCGCAGAATTGAAGTCAGATTGTAGCGAAGCAAGAGAGAACTCGTCATCTACTGTTCCGACAGCACTGGCCACACGGCTAAAAAAAGTCGCGGTTTGTTCCGCGGCTGCATAATCCGCCTCTGAAACGCGGCGGGATGCAAGAACCGCTGGATCTTTTACAAGTTCTACGTCGCCGACACGTACGCCAGGAATACCTGCGCCAGCGGACGTCACTGACAACACACGGCGCGAATGGCCCGGATTTAGCGCATTCGCCAAGTTGTCAGAAATAACAGCGGTGTTGCGAGAGGCAGCGTAAACGCCCGACATTGCAGCATTGATTGCACTAGACAGAGTCATTCGTCAAACCATGTGTTTGTAAGAGGGAATCATCCGCTATTAGCGGATGATATTGGTGGTTTCTTGCAGCATTTCATCCACTGTTTGGATGACTTTGGAGGCCGAAGAATAAGCCCGCTGGGTTGTGATCATTGCGGTCAATTCGGTCGCAACGTCTGCGTTGGATTCTTCCAGTGCGTTAGAAGCAACATCCCCAACAGGGCCAGAACCCGCATCCCAGAGGAAGAAAGAGCCACTGTCCGTCGTGGGCAAGAATGTCTGTCGATCAAGCGTCTCCAATCCATTCATGTTCGGAACGTCGACAAGCGGCACCTGATAGACCGTACGTGTGATACCTGAGTCAAAGCTTGCGAGGACAAAACCGTTTTCGTCAATTTCAACGTCAACAATGTTGCCGGCAGGAGCCCCGTCACGGGAAATGTTGGAAGGAACCCATTGATCGCCTAACTGGGTCAGAGCATTGGAGCGCCCCAAAAGTCCAAGACCGACTTCGATCGCTCCACCGGCGACGTTGACGATCGCTGATCCAGTGGTGGGATCATAAGCACCACCGGTAATAGCCGTCACAGAAGCCAATGAACCACCGTCTGTTTGGCTGTCATTGAATGTAAGCGTGTATTCGCCAATCAAAGCACCGCCGCTGGCGGAATCTGTTATGCGAAGCGTCCATTCATTCGATGTTCCCGAAGCTGGCACTGTCGGTTCGAATTCGACGATAACTTCCTCGGCGCGACCAAGGTTATCGTAGTATGCAATCGGCGTTGTTGTGTCCGCCGGATCCGGTGTCCCACCTGCCTCAGTCGCTGTTGCTGGCAAGTTGATATTCAGATCAATCTCAGTGGTCGGTTCACTCGAAAGCTGACTGCGGTTCAAAACGATTGGTTCCAGCCCATCGGTTGTATCCCGTGGGAAGTTCGGGATAGACCCGTCTGGGAGAGCAGGCCAACCCATCAATACCAGACCGGAACTAGTGGACAAAAGGCCATCTTCGTTTGTGTTAAAAGACCCTGTAGAGGTCAACAACATCGACGGATTTAGATTGCCACCCGCAACCTCAGCGACACTTGCGACCGGCAACATTCCGCGGCCTTGGATGGCCAAGTCTGTGGAATTGTTAGTGCCTACCAGCGAACCACGTGAATCAATTTCACGGGACGAACTCGCGCGTACGCCGCCTGCCGTATAGCCCGCTCCGGACGACCCAACAACGAGCGAATTGAAGTCGGACCGAACCCGTTTGTAACCCGGTGTCGACGAATTGGCGATGTTGTCGGCAATAGTAGCCAAGCGTGAAGCGTTGGCAGTCAATCCTGCTACCCCTGCATTCAACGACGAAGAAATGGTCATGGATACGCCTTTCTGCTGCATCAAAACTCTTCTGCAGTCAGAGGTATCCAATGGGCATTAATACGGGGCTAACAGATAAAATGTGAGTTATCCATTAGCCCCAAAGCCGTGAAATAAGTGGTTTTAGGGGGGGGTCATTCCCGCAAAAGGAGAATCTCAACCCGGTTGTTCATGACCGACATCGGGTTTTGTTGAGACAGTTTCCTATCTGCGTGACCGGTTACACGTTGAATACGCTTGGCTGCGGTGCCGCCCGATTCCAAAAGTTTCCGTGTTTCATCCGCCCGCGCATGCGACAGTTCCCAAATCGGGTTCTTAGCTACGACAACCGGTTGCGATCTTGTATGCCCACTAACTGCAATGTCATTTCCGACAACATTCGTTACCCGAGCCACCATCCGTACAAGATCCCGATAAAGGCGGGTTGGCGTGGAGCTGTTTGGTTCAAACAGTGGTGCATCCGAAGTGTCGAACATCTCGATAATGAGGCCTTCATCCGAGACACGTGTCACAATATGTCGAGCCATCTCGATCGAGACCATGCTCTCGCCGCTGCGTCCGGCCAATGCATCCTGCATGGCTTTAAATTCGCGGTCTTCAGCCTCTT
Organism: uncultured Paracoccaceae bacterium; assembly: GCA_947497985.1. Classification (GTDB taxonomy): domain Bacteria; phylum Pseudomonadota; class Alphaproteobacteria; order Rhodobacterales; family Rhodobacteraceae; genus Epibacterium. The sequence continues at coordinate 3,250 of CANMIX010000012.1, read as the reverse complement.
TTTCTTTGTCTTGCTTTTCAACGCCGGTATTTCCCTGCGCCTGTTGTGCATCCTCCGGATGCTCGGCACTTGCGCCGGTTCCGGATTGCGGGAGAATTTCTTCGGTGAACATACTCTCACCGCTGAATGCTCCGTTACCGCCGCCCGACACACGGCTCAGTGGAATAGTCGGCGAAAAGTAATCCGCCAGACCCTTACGTTGTTTTTCAGTCGTTGCGTTCAATAGCCACATCAACAAGAAGAAGGCCATCATCGCTGTCACAAAGTCAGCGTAGGCCACTTTCCAGGCGCCACCATGGTGTCCATGATCGCCGCCACTTTTTTTCTTCTTGATGATAATGGGCGCCGCATTGCCTTGTGCGCTCATAGTCACCACCACTTTTATTCACCCATAACTGGGATAACAGGTGGGGTGTTAAACAGGCCTTAACAGATAAATTTGCCGGCAGTTAAGAATGCTGAATGGACCGTATCGGTTTGTCAAACGGCGCAAAACGACCATTCCGCACGTAACAACAAGCACAACCTCGATACGCAGGCATAGCAAACCGGTAATCCTAGTCGCCGTTAAGCGACAATTTTTGTGAATAAAAGGAGCGCGCAAACCTAGACACGCGCTCCTTCTCTCAATCTTAGTTGGTGGCCTTGATCGGCTCACTGGTCTCCTCGGGGACAATATCGACCACTTCAGTGGTTTCCTCATCGACCGTTTCAACATCTGCCTCTTTGGACTTATCTTCCAACGCGCCGACGATCAGCGGCAGCATGTGCGCACCAGTTGCACTTGCGATCTCAGGCGTGTCAGGGGTTTTCCAGCTGAGCGTGTCAAAGCTTGCACAGTTTTCGCAAACCGGCACCCATTCCGCGTGGATGTGGTTGCAGTTTTCACAAACCCACTGGGGCCCGCGCGGAGCGCTCAATGCGCGAGCAAGCCATCCCTTTACGATACTGTCATCGGAACCTTCGCCGCGTTCGATTGCAGCCATCAAGGTCAGAGCGCGCGCATCAGGCGCCCGTTCTGCCAAATCACCAAGGGCGCGGCGGGCGGACGGGAATTCCTCTGCCACAATCTGCAATTCAGCCATAACCAGGCGCGTTTCATCATGTTTGGGGTTCAAACGCGCAAGTTGATCAAACCGTTTGATACGGGCAGCCGGAGTTTCTTCGGGTTCGATTTCCGCAAAAACATGGGCCAAGTCCGGGTGGGGCTGTGCTTCCCAAGTTTTCTTGATGATACGCACGGCCTGACGTTTCTTGTCCTTTGCGATATAGGCACGCGCAGCCAAGACCGCGGCCGGAACCAGATCAGGGGACAGACGGTTTGCTTCAATCGCTTGGTCACGCTGCGCGGGTGTGGTCTCTTCATCCAACAGCGCTTTCGAGGACGAAAGCGCCAGAACCGCATCGCGGCGTTTAAACACTTCACGGGGCAAAGTGCCCGTTTTCAACTTGGTCGTGAGGGTTTTGCGTGCGCCAGCCCAATCTTGTGCCTGCGCTTGCAGCTTTAACAAAGTGTCTTGCACTTCCTCGTGCTTGGGACGCAATGCCAGGGCTTTTTCAGCCAGAGCCAGCGCCGTTTCGGAATCACCTTCCGACAGCTTTTGCTTCATGATGCCACGCACGCCGACAAACCGCGTTGCCTGACCCGAAAGCAGTCGTTTGTAGGCTTCGGCGGCCTTCTTTGTGTCACCGGCCATTTCAGCCGCTTGCGCGGTGATCAGATCAGTCAATTCAGGCTTTTCCAGATAGCGTTCAGCTCGTGCGGCTTTTGCCATTGCCTGACGGCCTTCACCAGCGGCCAAAGCCATCAGACCATCGGCAAGCGCTTGATAACCTTTACGTTCGCGACCTTTGTCGAAAAAGCGCGACAGTGCAGTTTCATCCCCGTTGATAAAACGAATAGTGGCCACCAGAAGCGACGCGAGCTTCAAGATCAGCCACAAAACGACCAGCAAAACGCTTAGCGCCAGAACCGACTGCAACGCGCCAAGGGTATATTCAGTACCAGCTACGGTAATTTGCACCCCACCGGAGGTTTCCAGCAACAGACCAGCGCCATAAGCCAGCGCCGCCGCAATCGCTACAAAGATGAGATATTTGAAAAGAGACCAGAGCATGCGGAAATGTCCTTAATTGGCGTTCAAGCTTTGGGAGAGTGTCTCAGCAGCGGCAAGCGTCTCTTGACGCGCGACAACTGCACCGATCCAATCCGCCATGGCAGAAGCTGCAGCTTCCGGGAGAGATGACGTTTCTTGCAGAGCTACATCCAGATCGCCTGAACGAACAGCCGCTTCGACACGGGACAAAATCGCATCCGTATCGTCACCCTCGCGTGGTGCCACAGAGCGGGCACCCAGGTGGCGGTTCACGTAGTCCAACAACCCGCCGCCAGCTTTGTTTTCGTCCCGAACGGTTGCCAGAGCCTCTCGTGCAGACGGCGCGAAACCTTCGGTCAATGCGCTCAACGTCAGAACTCCATCCGCAGCACGATCTGACAGAGCTGCGGGAACATCGACGCCCAGCGCAGATAATTCTTGGATCATTCCGCCAAAGGATTGGCCGGAATCCAAGGCCGCACGCAGACGCGCCAGAACAGTTTGCGCACTGGCGATTTTGGCTGCGGCGGCACTTGCTTCTTCCAATGCCCGAGCCTCAGCAAACATGGCTTCAACGTCACTGCGTTGCTGCGTAAAGCTCTCTTGCAGTTTCGCCATTTCGGCTTCGAAGGCAGCTGTCGCCTCAGGAGAGGCCGCACTGGTGATCGGACGCGATTGTAGTTCCGCCAGTTTCGCTTCGAGCTCGTCCAGTCTTGCCTCAATCGGAGCAAGATCGGCGGATGCATTACTCACGTTATCCGCAACCGATTCCAACGCATCGATCCTGACACTCAGAGGACCCAAATCAGGAACGTCGATGCCGTCAATTTGTGAACCGATCTCACCAAGGCTGGATTGCATTTTTGCCTGCGTCGACTCAAGCGCTTCGATCCGGTCACCGCCGCCGCTCAAAACACCTGTTTGTGCCAAGCCAAAGCCGATGCCCGCAGCCACAATACCGCCAATGACAGTCGGTATAAAACCACCACGTTTTTCAATAACGCGTTCGATTTGAACCGGCGCTTCTTCCAGCGTATCAAATGACACGCCTTCGGCAGGCGCCCCAGCCGCGTCTAACTCGGTCTCGGTCTCGGTCTCGGTCTCGGTCTCGGTCTCGGTCTCGGTCTCGGTCTCGGTCTCGGTCTCGGTCTCGG
>CANMIX010000011.1 GCA_947497985.1 uncultured Paracoccaceae bacterium | reverse complement strand
AATTTGCCCCCCCTTTAAACCGCGGGGGTTTTTTGCCCCCCCCCCCCCCCCCCCGCGGGGGGGGGGGTTTTAAAACCCCCGGTGGGGTTGGGGGGGGGCCCCCGCCCCACCGGCCGGGCCCCCACGCCCAACGCCTGAACCGGTGTTCTGCGATAGCAGAGCGCGGGGGCAGGGAGCGGGAGAGGTTGATGGTCGCAGGGTACGTGTTGTGTTGGAGACGCCCATGGTGTGCCAGCGCTTGTTTGAGCCAGCAGGTTAAAAGCGCGGCCGCCAAAACAGGGTCCCTAGAATGGGATCTTGGCTACCATCCTGACAATGTCTATCGTCGGCAGATCCTCACGACCGGGGACAGTGCCGCATGCAACTTCCTGAAATCCCCATTTTTGGTAGAACGAAACCGCCCCTAGGCTCGCGTCCACGCGGACAATACGCATGCCTTCATATGCGTCTGTTTTCCTGAGCCGGGCGCAGCCGTTTTCGACCGGGCATTCCAAAGCCTGTGCCATGGCTTTGCGCATCAAAGAGCGGCCAATTCCGCGCCCCATCGCCTGGCTTGCAACAAAAAGGCGAAGGATCTCACCTGGAATACCCTGACTATACCCAACCGGTTCACCATTAAGCTCAGCCATCCAGACTGCGCCCGATGCGCAGGCGCTCTGGTAATAGTCAGGGCTGCGGTTGGCCATCCAAGTTGCCACAACCTCTGGCGCATAGGGGGCAGGGGAAAGACGTTGTACTGCATTTTCGGTGATTGCAAATACCGCGTCCATGTCCCGCGCTGTAGACGGGCGATAGGTGATACGGTCTGCAAGTGGTCCGAAAGTCTGCATGTGTAGAACTATACCCGACTGCGGCCAGCCTACAAAGTCCGGACAACCCTTCCTGAGGGCTTTGGGTTGAACGGAAAGTTCTTATCAGAAATAGCTCTATCCCCCTGTCACAAGACACGGCGGGTATGGTTGCCGGACGGGGACTTACACCGACGGCACTTCGCTGTTGCTGATGCCAAAACCGTCAAAGCCCGCACCATGTGCAGACCTGAGCTGCCATTTCGTGCCTTTGGATGGGGACCGATGTGGAAACATTAAAACGCCGCGAGCCCTTGCGGACACGCGGCGTCATCTAGTCTTTGGTGCGATGGAGAGCGCTTAGCTGTCGGCCATTTGGGCCACACGTGCGGTGGAGCCTGCCAGGACGGCGCCAAATCCGACCACCAGAACAAGCACACAGATCTGCAACAGCTGCTCGTATTTGTGGCCATCATACAGAAGCGACGCGACCGCTGGATTGCCACGCAGGAAGTAACCCGCCGCGCCCAGGATCGCAGCCCCAAAGCTGATACCGTAAGCCCAAGGAGCAATGCGTCGCCCCATCACCAGACCAACAATCAGAACTGGGGTCAGGAACATCGACGCGGTGCCTGATACGGCCACAGCATCAAACAAGCTTTGATTGCCCCAAAGGGTGAGGGCCGCGCCCAAGACGGCGAAACCTGTCATTGCCAGTCGACCACCTGTCAAAGAACGTGGCGCCAGGCGCAGCTCTTCCACGGCGAGACGCGCGGCAGACGATAGTGCTGAATCCAGCGTCGACAGGGCCGAGACCAACAAAGATACCATCAGGGCTGCAAAGACCCAGCCCGGCAGCATCTGTGACCATGTGCCGATCAACTGACCTTCATAGGCGGCACCCTGCAGGGCGGCCTGAATGCCAAAAGCACCAAAGGCAATGATGCACAGGGATGAGATCCAGAACGCATGTACAAAGCTCTTTTTGGTGGTGGCTTCATCAGCGACAAAGCCGCGGTCCATCATCACCGGATCATGCACCGGATATGAAAACACCTGCAAAGCCGCGACCAGCAGCAGAACCCAGCCGTTATAGGCCCCCGCGGTTCCGGCAGCGGTGACGGTGGCCGCGATGTCGAAATCGGGGCTAAAGACCAGGGCGACAAACGCCGCCCCAAAGACCACAAGGAACAGACCCATCTGCATCACATCTGTGCGCAACGCCGCGCTGAGGCCTCCCCAGAGAGAATAGGCCAATGCCAATGCACCAACCCCGATCATCACAGTGTTTTCCCAGGCTGCAAAGCTCGGCAGGATCGCGGCAAAGATCAGACCCACCACGATCAGATTGGCAAAGATCTCGGACAACAGCCGCAGGGCAATCACCAGATTGTAACACAGGGTGCCAAAGGTCCCAAAATGATCCGCCAGCCAATCCTGCACCGATCCAGCACCGCGCGCGCGCAGGCGGGCGACCACATAGCCACCGGTCAGGAACGAGCCGTAATAGGCGGCATAAGCCAGAACACCGGCACTGCCATAGTAATAGCCCAGGATCGCGGCATTCATCAGCGAGCGGGCAAAGATCCAGGTGGTGACCTGGCTCAACACCAATGTCCAAAGACCGGGAGCCTGCCCATCTGCACCGGCCCCTCCGAAAAAGCTCTGCTCGGTGACCCGGCGCGGTGCGATGTATAGACTTGCCAACAAGATGGCGGCAAAAGTGACGATGATAAGAACCGGCTGCATAAGTCCTCCAGAAAAAGTTTACCGTAAGCCGCTACCAGCGGGGTGACCTCTCCGACCAGTCAATTGGATGTGCCTCGCGCGACTGTGACCTTTGGTGTGTTCTGCGTGAGGTGGCTGTGTGGTGGGGCGGTTCCAGTGGCAAGGCCGTGCCGATCAGGCGGCCATCGGGGCGGTGATCTGCTTGACCGTATGGACCGGTCTACCTAGGGTTCGCGCAACCGTTTTGGGCGGATAAAAACCGGAGCAGACATGGCCAATACCCCCCCGCCGTTTTCCAAATTTGAATGGATTATCGCCTGGCGATATTTACGCGCGCGCCGCACCGAAGGCGGTGTCAGCGTGATGACCTGGATCTCGTTGATCGGGATCACCCTTGCGGTTTTTGCATTGATTGCGACGCTTGCAGTACGTTCGGGCTTTCGGTCTGAGTTTGTCGGCACCATTCTGGGCGCCAATGCACATGCGTCGATCTATACCCACGGCGTTGTGGATGAGAATGGACGCATTGATCGCACCTTGAAAGACTATGACGCTATGGCCGAACGTCTGGGGGCGGTGCCGGGCGTTATCCGCGCCGCGCCTTTGATCAAAGGTCAGGTGATGGCATCGCGCACAGATCGCAACGCAGGCGTGCAGGTGTTTGGGATCACGGCTGAAAACATCGCTGACATTCCCGGTGTGGCCCACAGCGAACAGGCGATCGGCGATCTTGCACGTTTTGACGCAGGCATCGCGATCGGCTCCGGCGTGGCCCGCGAGCTGGGCGTCACAGTGGGGGAGCGGATCAAGCTGATTTCCCCCAACGGTGTCAAAACTGCCTTTGGGACGTCACCCCGGGTGAACGCCTATGAGGTGGTCTATATCTTCACCGCAGGGCGGTATGACATTGATCGCACCCGGATCTATATGCCCTTTGACGAGGCGCAGAGCTATTTCAACCGCGAAGGCGTCGCGGATGAGATCGAGGTGATGGTCGAGGAGCCCGAACAAGTGGACCTGATGGCATTGCCCTTGCTGCGTGCCGCGGGCGGGCAAACCGGGGTCTGGACCTGGCGTGATGCCTCCAGCGGTTTTCTGCGCGCTTTGGAGGTAGAGGACAATGTCATGTTCATCATCCTGTCGATCCTCGTTTTGATTGCGACCATGAACATCGTCTCTGGCCTGATTATGTTGGTAAAAAACAAGGGTCGCGACATTGGTATCTTGCGCACGATTGGCCTGAGCGAAGGATCGGTTTTGCGGGTGTTCTTCATATGCGGCGCTTTCACAGGCGTGATTGGCACCGCGCTGGGAGTGATCTTGGGGTGCCTGTTTGCGATCTATATCGACCCGATTTTTTCCTTTGTGAATTATCTCATGGGCGGCGGTGTCTGGGATCCGTCGATCCGGGGTATCTATGCGCTGCCAGCCGAGCTGCATCTGAACGACGTTCTGAAGGCGGTTGGTCTGTCACTGGGGCTGTCCTTTGTGGTTACAATCTTTCCAGCTCGCCGCGCGGCGCGGCTGAATCCGGTGGAGGCTCTGCGCTATGAGTAAGGATGTGATGTTGTCGCTAGCAGGGATCACCAAAGCCTATAACCCGGGCAAACCCAATGCCGTCGAGGTTCTGCGGGGTGTGGATCTGGAGTTGCAAGCTGGTGAATTGGTTGCGTTGGTGGCGCCTTCTGGGTCAGGCAAATCAACCTTGCTGCATATCGCGGGCTTGCTGGACAATGCCGATGCGGGCAGGGTTGAGATCGGCGGCGAAGCGGTGCCGCAGGTCAAGGGCGAAGGCAAACGCACCGCGCTGCGCCGTCGCCAAGTGGGGTTCATCTATCAGTTCCACCACTTGCTGCCGGAGTTTTCGGCAGAGGAAAACATCGTGTTGCCCCAACTGGCAAATGGTGTGACTGAGCGTGACGCCAAGGCGCGCGCCGCCCATCTGTTGGCGCTTGTGGGGCTAGAGCATCGCGGCGCGCATCGACCTGCGGCGCTTTCTGGTGGGGAGCAGCAGCGTGTTGCATTCTGTCGGGCCTTGGCAAATGAGCCGGGTCTGTTGCTGGCGGATGAGCCGACTGGGAACCTGGATCCTGCAACGTCAGATCAGGTGTTTGACGCCTTGTTGGCGCTGGTGCGTGACAGCGGCATGGCTGCGCTGATTGCAACCCATAACCTGGAACTGGCGGCCCGTATGGACCGTGTATTGCGCCTTGAGGCCGGGCGTTTGGTTTCTGGGTAATTCCAAGGATGTGGATCGGGCACCGGGCCGTAAGGCCCTCCGCCCATAATCTATATGGGCGGACCCGCGCGCGCCAGGGCAGCACAGCTGCCCTGGCGCGCGCCTGCGCCTTTGGCGCAGAAGATGGCGTATCCAGTTAAGCCAGTTGCGTGATCCAAACGCCGATCGCCATGACCGCAATCCCGCCTGCGCGGATCCACCCAAGCGGTGTGAGTTGAGCGCCGAACAGTCCAAAGTGGTCAATCGCCGCAGCCGAGATTAGCTGACCCAACAGGACAAAAAACACCGCATTGCCGATGCCGAAATGCGGTGCGATATGGGTGATGGTCAGTACATAAAATGCAATCAATGCACCGCCCAACAACAGATGGCGCGGAGCGTCCAAGGCCCTTGTCAGCGCTTGGCTGCCTGAGGTCGCGAACATGAAGAGCACACAGCAGATCAGGGCCACGGAAAACAGCACAACGGCCGCTGTCGTAGGCGAGCCGATGAACCGGCCAAGAGCTGCATTGAGCGCGGCTAAAATCGGGATGCCGATGCCAGCGGCCAGCATGATCAGGGCGTAATGGGTCATCAGCCGGGGTCCTGTTTCTGGGGCGGGGCATGACCTTAGCTGCAAGGCATGTGGTCACGGGGGCACCATCGCGCGCATGACACGGGGTTACAACCAGCCGCAGCTGTTCCGTTGCGTCTCTATTAATGAAAAGCTGCTAGCTGCAAATGCCCGAAAGCTCTGCATCTTTCCACGGCAACACAACGTCATATTCACGTGCGCCTGGCAGCGGGGCCACGGGCATGGCGGCACCCAGCATGTCGTGTAGACGGTGGGTGCGTGCCCCTTGTGGGTTTAGCGCGCGGCAGCAGACGTATTCTTCGACAATGGCGCCTTGTTGTTCAAAACCGTAGTCGAGAAACTGACGATCCTCGGAAAGGTCAAACAGATAGGGATCCTCGGCTCCGCCATGTTCGGCTGCGGCGCGCAGAGGGTGATAGCCGGTCACAGCGCGATTTTGCCATTGCCAAACATGGGTCGCTTCATGAGCGATCAGCATGGCCTCCACCAGATGCAGACGGTCGGGAAAGCGGGGCATGTAATTGGGTTCAAACCAGTCTTTGGTCAAAAACACCCGGTTAAACAGCGCAATTGCCGCCGGACGTGCCCGCACCACACCGGGTTTGGTGGGCGGCAGGATACGTTCACGACAGGCCACGCGAGGGCGGGTTTGGCGGTGGACGGTGATGGGCAGAACCGGCGCGCCTTTGACCAGTCGCAGGCGATCAAGGTTCAACGCTTCCCCGTGAATACCGCCTAGAAATGCGCGTTCTTCGACCGTGAGCGGGCGACCACAGCTGGCAAGCACCAGACAGACAAGGAGGGCGGCGCGCCACATCAGAGGCTCATCGCCAGAATGCGGCTCATCTCTGTCAGAGAACGTCCCGATTGCGCACCCCAGATATTAAACGCCTCTTGCACCTTTTTCAGTGCGCCTTTCGAGGTGGCGGGTTTGTCGATCACCCCTTCGGCGATCAGCCGCGCGGTGACATCTTGGGAGAGGATAAACGCATCACGCCCCGCAAAGCGCATGGCGTATTGGCCCGTTGCGCCGCCCAACCGGCTGCCACGTTTCTTGAGCATGTCCAGCAGGCCGATGTAATCATCCGAGGGCCAGCCACCCAGCACCTTGCCGGCTCCACCTTCGGCGCGCAGCTCCAGAAGGAAGGCGGCGTTGTCGCGCACGGTCTGGATTTTGGCACCATTGCGGACAATACGGGTGTCTTGGATCAGCGCGTCAAACCCCTCATCATTCATCATTGAGTTGCGTCCAATGTCGAAGCCGTGGAACGCCTCCTCAAACCCGTCCCATTTGGCTTGGATCACCTTCCACTGGAACCCTGCCTGAAAGACGCATTTGGTCATAGTGGCCAGCCAGCGGTCCTCGGTCAGGTCCGTAATGCCAGGCGCGGGGCCGCGCAGCCCGTCGTTCAGACGTGCCTCCAGCGCGGCGACACTGCCCTGACGGGTGGCTGCAATTTCGTAGATCTCATCAAAGGGGCGCATGGGGTCAGTTCCGTTTGGGGGCCAGTTCGACCAGCGATTTGCCAAGGCGAAACGGCGCGGCAAAGCTGACGAGGCAGAGGGCAAAGACTTGTAACAGCAGGATATGGGCATTGGCCTGCAGGATTTCCCATTCGGTTTTGAGCTGTTCAACTTGTGCGATCAAATCGTCATAGGCACGGGCAATGATCAGATAGTCACCGGCAATTGCCGGCACTTTGCGTCGCAGATTGTCGACCGCCGTCTGGGTGGGGGCGTCCAGTGTTGTGAAGACCAAAAAGGGTTCGGGATCAAAGGCATCGGCGCGCGCCTTCTTGTCCGCCATCTCGGCCATCGGGGTTTCTGGGGCAAAGATTTGCAAGCCTTGCAAGGGGGCAACCTCGCGGGTGACGGCGAGGAACAGGGGCAATTCGGCATTGCCTGCAGTGGAAGCCGAGAGGAATTCAACCTTGTCGCATAGAACGGCCGTATCGGGATCATAGGCGGGATCACAAAACCGCAGGCGGAAGCGCGCGGCGTCGCGGTCAAAGGCATCGGTTGCGGCAAAAGCGATGTCGATCTGACGGTCAATGCGTGAGGAGTCTTCGGCATAGATCCCAGCGATCACAGCGGCGATGGCGCCAACCCCCCCCAGAACCACCCAGACCAGATCTGCAATGCGCCAGGCGCGGTGACCTGCAGGTTTGCGAAACAGAAACAGGGTGCCGCCGCAGCCCAACAAGAAGAACAGGGAAATCAGGGGCAGCTGATAATCGGCAATAAAACTCATGAAATGGGGTGGGCTCCGTCGGGTGAACTGAGCTTGAGTTTAGGGTGCAACAAGAGGCCCGATCAACCGTTTGTGAGGGTTGGCGGGATCACAATTTCTGGTGTTGTGCCGATCCTTGGGGTGCCAGGGGGATTTCAGGCGGGATCAGGGGTGGTGACGGGCAATGTCCATAAAGGTGGCGGCCGCCGAAGGGCGGAGGCCGGGTCGGGGAAACCCCGACAAGGGGAGAGCGCTCGGGTCCTTGGGCACGTCCTGCACCCGTTGGCGGGGGCTTTAATCCCGCGTATCAGGTGTTGTTATTGGGCGTACGCCCCGGACGCAACACCTGCACCTAAGTCACGGTGATCACACGGGTGTTTCCTGCGGCGCAGATGTCGCTGCAGCTTTGGGGCAGGGTGTCATTGGTGATGAACATGTCCACATCCGCAAGCGCGCCAATGCGCACCGGGGCTTTGCGCTCGAATTTGGAGACATCGGCAGCGAGGATCACCTGATCACTGTGCGTGATGATCGCCTTACTGACGCCGACCTCTTGGATGTCGTAATCCAGAATATCGCCCTGGGCATTGAGGGCTGAGCAGCCGATCACCGCAAAGTCAAAGCGGAACTGCGCAATGGTGTTGCGGGCCAGTTCGCCAATCAACCCGCCATCCGACCGCCGCAGATTGCCCCCGGTGACCACCACCTGAATGTCAGGGTTTGCGGAAAGAATGGTGGCGATATTGACGTTATTGGTGACCACCAACAGGCCCACGTGGTTTTGTAGTTCTGCGGCAACCGCCTCGGTCGTGGTGCCGATGTTGAGGAAGAGCGAGCAATCGTTGGGGATGTGTTTGACGCATTCACGCGCAATATCAACCTTGGCGGCAAGGTTCAGATCGCGCCGTTCGCTATAGCCGATATTGGCGGTTGTCGACGGCAAAATGGCGCCACCGTGAACACGCTCCAACTCGCCCGCATCGGCCAGTTCGGTCAGATCGCGGCGGATGGTCTGGGGCGTCACCCCAAAATGCGCGACTAACCCGTCGACGGTCACTTTGCCTTCGCGGCGAGCGATATTGATGATCTCGGGTTTACGCAGCGTCTGGACCATACGGCGGAGCCTTTGTGTGTCGGGTGATATCCGGGTGGCATAGCGCAAAACCGCGCGTGAACGCAAATTTTCCTGTTCGTAAATGGGTGAGTCGGAGCAAGATCGGCAGAAATTCACGTGTTTTGGGGTAATTTTTCGCGGTCGTTTTTTATCATTTCCAATGAGTTGAACGCATTCGCGCGAAAGCGAACATTTAGATCTTCCTTTTGTGGTCTTTTCTTGTCATTTATGGCGCGCGTGCCGAATGTGGTGGATCGCGGAGGATGAGATGGACACGAATTTTGACCTGCTTGTTATCGGTGGCGGCATCAATGGCTGTGGCATTGCGCGGGACGCGGCGGGACGAGGGTTGAACGTCGCTTTGGCCGAGATGAACGATGTTGGATCGGCGACCTCGGCGTCTTCGACCAAACTGTTCCACGGTGGTCTGCGCTATCTTGAGTATTTCGAATTTCGCCTAGTGCGCGAAGCCTTGATCGAGCGGGAAACCCTGTTACGGGCAATGCCTCATATCGCCTGGCCGATGCGGTTTGTGCTGCCCTATCACAAGAGCATGCGGTTTGACGCCACCACGCCGACCTCAAAACTGTTGAGCCGGATGATGCCCTGGATGAAGGGGCGGCGACCTGCGTGGCTGATCCGCTTGGGCCTGTTCTTGTATGATAACCTGGGCGGGCGCGAGATCCTGCCGGGGACCTCCAAACTGGATCTGAAAACCAGTGTTGAGGGGCGGGGGCTCACATCAAAATTCGCCAAGGCCTATGAATATTCCGACTGCTGGATCGAAGATTCCCGTCTGGTGGTGCTGAATGCCCGGGACGCCGAAGCGCGCGGTGCCAAGATCATGGCCGGGCATAAAGTCACCTCTACGGATGTTGTGGATGGTGTTTGGCACGTCACCTTGCGCGATATGGCCAGCGGCAAAGAGCAGACCGTGACGGCGGGCATGGTGATCAACGCAGCCGGACCCTGGGTCGGTGACGTCTTGCGCGGTACTTTGCGCAGCAATGTCACCAGCGGCGTGCGTCTGGTGCGGGGCTCACATATCATCACCAAACGTCTGTTTGATCATGATAAATGTTACTTCCTGCAAGGTACCGACGGGCGTATTATCTTTGCCATTCCATATGAGACGGATTTTACCCTGATCGGCACCACCGACGCCGATCACGCCGATCCTGACACCAAACCTGAATGTTCGGATGAAGAACGCGATTACCTGATCCAGTTCGTCAACCAGTATCTGGCCAATCCGATCTCGACGGATGATGTGGTGTGGAGCTACTCCGGTGTGCGACCCTTGTATGACGATGGGGCGAGCAGTGCGACGGCGGCGACGCGGGACTATGTCTTACAGCTGGACCGATCCTGCGGCGCGCCAGCGTTGAATGTTTTTGGTGGTAAGATCACCACCTATCGCCGTTTGGCCGAAAGCGCGCTGGAAAAGGTTGCAGAGGTCTTTCCACAGGTGGGCGCGCCCTGGACGGCGGGCGTCGCACTGCCAGGTGGAAATTTCCCGGTTGATGGTGTGCCGTTGCTGGTTGCGGATCTGCGCAAGCGTCTGCCGTTTTTGACGCAACGTTGGGCATTGCGGCTGGTGCGGGCCTATGGAACCGAAGTGGCAGAACTGTTGGCTGGCGTCACCACGCAGGACGATCTGGGCAAGGATTTCGGTGCCACTTTAAGTGCGCGTGAGGTCTGCTGGTTGATGGACAAGGAATACGCGCGCACCGCAGCGGATGTGGTCTGGCGGCGCAGCAAACTGGGCCTGCGTATGAACGAGGAACAGATTGCGCTGTTGGATCAGTGGATGTCTGCACGTCGCGCCGCAGCGGTCACAGCCGCCGCCAAATAAGCCACACGCCGCGTTTGCGTGAACCGTAAAAAGAGGGAAGCCGATGACACATGTTCTAGCCATTGATCAGGGCACCACATCCACCCGAGCCATTGTGTTTAACCAAAGCCTGACGCCGGTGGCCACTGCCCAGGAAGAATTCCCGCAGATTTTCCCGCAGTCAGGCTGGGTTGAACACAATCCGGATGATCTATGGGCGACGACCGCAGGCACCTGCCGCGCGGCGATTGAACGCGCAGGTGTGGATGTGACGGATATTGTGTCGATTGGGATCACCAACCAGCGAGAGACGACGGTGGTCTGGGACGTCGATACCGGTAAGCCGATTTATAACGCAATTGTTTGGCAGGATCGGCGCACGGCTGACTTTTGCCGCTCTCTGCAAGAGGCCGGTTATTCCGATATGTTTTCGGACCGCACCGGCTTGCTGATCGATCCCTATTTCTCGGCAACGAAATTAAAGTGGATCCTGGACCATGTGGAGGGTTCGCGCGACCGGGCCCAGCGGGGTGAATTGTTATTCGGCACCATCGACAGCTTCCTAATCTGGAAGATGACCGGCGGCCAACGACATGTGACCGATGCCACCAATGCGGCGCGCACCATGCTCTATGACATTCGCAAAGGGCGGTGGAGCCAGACGATCTGTGATCTACTGGATATCCCGATGAACATGCTGCCCGAGGTCAAGGACAGCGCGGATGAGTTCGGCGATTGTCGCGCCGACCTCTTTGGCCGCGCGCTGCCGATCCGTGGGGTGGCAGGCGACCAGCAGGCGGCAACTGTGGGGCAGGCCTGTTTCCAGCCGGGGATGTTGAAATCCACCTATGGGACGGGCTGTTTCGCGCTGTTGAACACGGGCGATGTGCCGGTGAAATCCACCAATCGTCTGCTGACCACCATTGCCTATCAGCTGAATGGAAAGCCGACCTATGCGCTGGAGGGGTCAATCTTTATCGCGGGTGCGGTGGTGCAATGGCTGCGCGATGGGTTGAAGATCATCCGCGAAGCCTCTGAAACACAAGGGCTGGCGGATGCGGCCGATGCGATGCAGTCGGTGGTGATGGTGCCAGCGTTCACGGGCCTTGGCGCGCCCTATTGGAACCCGGATTGCCGGGGTGCCATCTATGGACTGACTCGTAATTCTGGCCCCAATGAACTGGCCCAAGCGGCGCTGGAAAGCGTCGGCTACCAGACCCGCGATCTGATCGACGCCATGCGCGCCGATTGGGGACAGACGGGCGGCATCAGCGCCAGAGAGGCCGTGCTGCGGGTCGACGGCGGGATGAGCGCGTCGGATTGGACGATGCAATTTCTGGCCGATATCACAGATGCGCCGGTGGACCGCCCCAAAGTGCTGGAGACCACGGCGCTGGGTGTGGCGTGGCTGGCGGGCATGAAAATGGGCGCGCTGCCCGATCAGGAAGAGTTCGCCAAGGGCTGGGCACTGGACCGCAACTTCCGCCCCGAAATGGCCGCCAAGGTCCGAGAGACCAAATATACAGCCTGGAAACGCGCGGTGGAGAGCACGTTGGCGTTTTGAGGGGGGAGAACGAGTGGAACCCTTTGCAACCTGACTGATTGGTAAAGTGGCTCCTTTGGGGGCGTGTCGCGGTAGCCGCACGGCCCGCGCCTGACCTTCCCGACACGCCGGACGCGTGCTTCCAGCACGACGAAGGCGCAGTCGCATCTCGCCAAGGTCAGGCGAGGGCCTTTTGTAGTGTGATGTGCACAGGAAAATGCGTCTGGGTCGACACCGGTTCAGGCCTGAAATGATCTCCCGGGGCATTTCTGAAACGTCGCTCACTCTTCCCGGTAACGCGCAGGCGCAGTATAGGTTAGGGCTTGTTCCTTGAACCGGTTCCAAACTGGCGCAGATCATCCAGCATGACCTTGGCTTGCTCCGAATTTAGAAAGTGTCCGGGTTTTGCCTCTACTTCTCGGATTATTTTTTGACGTTGCTTTGGCGAGATACTATCAGAGACTTTCGCAACGTTGGCCGCCCGGTCAATGAAAAAATTAAACATCGCCTGCGATAATTTACCTATCGGACTATCAAAATACCCATCTCCGCATCGAAGGTAGTCTTCTCCTAAAATCTGTTTCTTATCAAATATTTTTCCTATGAAAATTAGCGGGCCAAGTTTGGAGAATGTAGCAATGAATTGTCCAGTCTCAGAGTATATCACGTCACGTTCTACAGAGCGATGAACCCAGCTGTTCCAATTGGGGGGCAGATCCTCGGCATCAAAGTTATCAAAGTAGCCAAGATATATCATAAACAGCTTGTTATCATCTGGATGTTTTTTGTCTCCCAGAAGGAACGACTTCCATTGTTTCTCGGCTTTGATCACTAATTTTCGAGAATTATCGTCGTACTTTTCGTAGATTCCACGAATTTTTTGTGACTGGAGAGTCCGAAATGCTAAAGATGCGGCAAAACGCGATAATGTATGGCTGTATGGGCCTCTGAGATCTTCTCGTTTTGTGGCTCGTGAGAAGATTTTACGACTGAAGTCATTTTCCCAACGCGACAAACGATCCTCACAATTTTTGCAGTAGAGGTAGTGTTTATCTCCATCTTGTAGCCGTTTGTTGGGGTTCGATCCGGACCTCAGGTAAGGTGAGCCGCCTGTATCAATAAGCCAACGGAATACAAACTTTGGGATAATATGACTTTGGCACAATTCAGCGGGCTTATCGCACAGCCAACAATTCCCAGACATCAAACATCCAGCTCCTCCACGAACTTGGCGTTCTCCTGAATATATTGAAAACGGAGCTCAGGTTTTTTGCCCATGAGACGTTCGACGAGGTCGCCGGTCTCTCCCGGTTCGTCCTCGTCAATTGTCACCCGGATTAATTTCCGGGTTTTGGGGTCCATTGTGGTTTCTTTCAGGTCTTTGGCGTCCATTTCACCCAAGCCCTTAAAGCGGGAGACGTCGATTTTGCCTTTGCCCCCCAGTCCTTTTTCCAGCCACGCGTCGCGCTCTGCCTCGTCCAGACAGTAGACCCGTTTGGCGCCTTGGGTCAGGCGGAACAGGGGCGGGCAGGCGAGATACAGGTGGCCGCCGTCGATCAGCGGGCGCATTTGGGTGAAGAAGAAGGTCATCAGGAGCGACGCGATATGGGCGCCGTCGACGTCCGCATCGGTCATGATGATGATCTTGTCATAGCGCAGGTCATCAAGGTTGAATTTGGTCCCCAGACCGGCACCAAGCGCTTCACACAGGTCGCGGATTTCGGCGTTTGACCCCAGTTTCGAGGAGGCCGCGCCGAGCACGTTGAGGATCTTACCCTTGAGCGGCAAGAGCGCCTGATTTTCGCGGTTGCGCGCGCCTTTGCCGGATCCACCGGCCGAGTCGCCCTCCACGATGAACAATTCAGTGCCCGCGCGGTTTTTGGCGGTACAATCGGTCAGCTTGCCCGGCAGGCGCAGCTTCTTGGTTGCGGACTTCCGCTGGGTCTCTTTTTCCTGTTTGCGGCGCAGACGTTCTTCGGCGCGTAGCACCAGGAAGTCGAGGATGGCACCGGCGGATTTGGTGTCGGCGGCCAGCCAATTGTCAAAGTGGTCGCGCACCGATTGTTCCACCATTTTGGCGGCGGTTTCCGTCGACAGGCGGTCCTTGGTCTGGCCCACAAATGCGGGGTCGGCGATGAAACAGGAGACCAGCGCGCAGCCGCCCGCCATCAGGTCGTCGCGGGTGATTTGCGCGGCCTTCTTGTTGTTGACCAGCTCACCGTAGGCTTTGATGCCTTTGAGGATCGCGGCCCAAAAACCGGTGACATGGGTGCCGCCTTCGGGGGTGGGGACGGTGTTACAGTAGGACTGGGTGAAACCGTCGCGGGACGGCGTCCAGTTGATTGCCCATTCCACATAGCCGGGTTCGCCAAATTTATCGGCGAACTCCACCTTGCCGCCAAAGGGGGCGTCGGAATAGGTGGTGGTCTTGCCCAGAACCTCGGACAGGTAATCGCGCAGGCCGCCGGGGAAGTGGAATGTGGCCTCGGTTGGGGTTTCGCCATCGTCGATGGCAGATTTCCAGCGGATCTCAACGCCCGAGAACAGATAGGCCTTGGAGCGCACCAGGGTGAACAGGCGTTTGGGCTTGAACCGGTGGGAGCCAAAAATCATCTCATCCGCGTGGAAGTTCACGGACGTGCCGCGCCGGTTGGGGGCTGCGCCGATCTTTTCCACGCCGCCCAAGGGCAGGCCGCGGGAGAATTTCTGCTCATAAAGCTCTTTGTTCTTGGCGACTTGCACCACCATGATGTCGGAGAGCGCGTTCACAACCGAGGAGCCCACACCGTGCAGACCACCCGAAGTCTGGTAGGCCTTGCCCGAGAATTTACCACCGGCGTGGAGCGTACACAGGATCACCTCAAGCGCGGATTTGTCCGGGAACTTGGGGTGGGGGTCAATGGGGATGCCGCGGCCATTGTCACGCACGGTGATGGAGTAGTCGGCGTGCAGCTCGACCTCGATCCGGTTGGCGTGGCCGGCCACCGCTTCGTCCATCGAGTTGTCGAGGATTTCAGCCACCATATGGTGCAGCGCGCGTTCGTCCGTGCCGCCGATATACATGCCGGGTCGTTGGCGCACAGGTTCCAATCCCTCGAGGACTTCGATGGAGGATGCGTCATAAACTTCGGCTTGGGGCGTAGAAAGAAGATCGTCTGCCATGTGTTGGGGCTGCTCTCAACTGGATGTGATTTGATGTTTGTTGGCGTCCATTATGGCAGCAGTTGTGGCCGTGCGAAAGGGGGACGCTAGAAGCTGTGGATAAGAGGCGCGAAAACGGGCCTTAAAAAAGGTCGTCGCGCTGTATTGAAAAGCGCCAGAAACGCCAGATCAGGCCAGCGGCCACCACGCTGAGCCCGGCAACAAGCCCCAGCCAGATACCGACGCCACCATAGCCAAAGACAAAACCAAGCAGATAGCTGCAGGGAATGCCTACGCCCCAATAGCCAATGACTGCCATGATCATTGGGACATTCGTGTCCTGCAGTCCGCGCAAAAGGCCAAGGTGGATGGCCTGCAAACCATCCATCAGCTGGAAGATCGCCGCCACAACAAGAAGCTGGACGCCGATTTTCAGGATCAACGCATAGTCGGGGTCGTCGGCGCTGATGAAGAGGGAGATTAGCCACTGGGGCATCAGCAAGAACATCGCGACAGACAAAAGGGCAACGATCAGCGACAGGGTGCAGATGACCCAGGCCCCTCGCAGAAGATGGGGCAGATCCTGACGTCCAATAGCATTTCCGACACGGATGGTAGCCACATTTGACAGGCCCAGATGCACCATAAATGCCACCGCGCCAAGGTTCAGCGCGATCCCATGTGCGGCCAGGGTGATGGGGGTTGTCCAGCCCATCATCAGGGCAGACGCCGAAAACAATGAGACCTCGGCCAGCGTGGTAAAGGCAATGGGAATGCCCAAGCGGAACAACCTCACAAAGGCATCCCAATCCGGGCGCAGCAGGTTTCGGAACAATTCCTGCTCGGGCAGGATGCGGTTGCAATAGGCGATCAGGATCAGCGCGCTTGCAGTGACCGTCGCAAGCGACGCAATTGCAGCCCCAGCGAGACCCATTTCCGGGAAGCCCAAGTTGCCAAAGATCAGCACATAGTTGATCACGGCGTTCAGCACCGCCGCGAGGAGCGTCATGATCAGAACAATCTTGGCGCGTTCCTGGGCGGCGAGGGTCGATTTCAATACCATGACGGCGAGCGCAGGGAAGATGCCCCAGCCCATAATCCGCAGATAGGAGCCGGCATTGGCGGCAACCTCGGCGTCTTGGCCAAGGCGGAGCAAAAGGGGCTCGGAGAACAAAAACGCGGGCATGGCGACTGCGCCATAGGCCATGCTGAGCCAAAGCCCCATACGGTTGGCACGGCGTGCCATGCGCGTGTCACCTGAGCCAATGGCTTTTGCGACGACGGGCAGCACCGCAAAGGCAAAGCCGGACCCAAAAAGGAAGATCACATGGAAAAACGAACTTGCCAGCGTGATCGCCGCCAGAGCTGACGCGCTGTACCAGCCCAGCATCGCGGTGTCGGTCAGCCCGATTGCCATCTGTGCGACATGACCGCCAATCAGGGGCAAGCCAAGGATCGCGATGGCGCGGACATGGCCTGTGACGCTCATCGGCTGGGAAGGGGGGGCAGCATGTGTCATAGACAGTGCTTAGTAGCGGAGTTTTGCCGCTTCAAGATGAAACCGCGCGCCATTGCGTGATGCACAAAGGGCTGTGCAGTTTTGTCCGGCTGGATATGCCGGGCAAAGGTCAGCGATCAGATTAGGCGCAAAGCGATTTGGCTTGCGAGCAGCAGGATGAGCGCGCCGCCCACGAGCTCCATCAGCGCAGCCACACGGCGGGCATTGGGACCTGAGATCCGGGCCAGCGTGCCTTGGCGGAACGTTACAGAGGCAATGGCGACAACAACCGTGATCGATGCGGTGCCAAGCCCCATGGCCAGCGTGCCAAGGACGCCAGCCACCATCAGATCAAGCCGCCAGGTCAACAGCAGCAGGAACACGGCGCCGGTGCAGGGGCGCATCGCGACCGCCGCAATGATCGCCAATGCATCGCGCATAGTTTTGGTGTTGGCGACTTCTTCTAGCGTTGGTCCATGGCGATGGCCACAATCGGGGCAGATGTCGTCGTGATGGTGGGCGGGGTGTTTGTTTGTCTGCCCATCTATGTGACCGTCTGTGTGACTGTGTTCCAGACTGTGCCGCAGCCTGCGTCCCAAACTGTGGTGTTTTACCTCAACCTGCGGGTGGTGGTGATGCGGTTTGTTTTGCCGGTTGCGGGGCCACAGTTTACGTCCGCCGCGCAGTGCGAGCCACAGGCCCAGCAGCGCGATCAGCCCATATGAGACCGGCGCAAGGATGTCTTCGGTCAGGCCGGTCAGCTCGATCCGGCCCCAATCCAGCAGCGAGAGGCCGCCGACCACAAGAAGGATCGCGGTGCCCGCCTGCGCCAGCGAAGACCCAACGGCCAGGGCGATCAACCGCATCATCGGCACCGATTGGCCCAGCCCATACCCGCCGATGACCAGTTTCCCATGTCCGGGTCCGGCGGCGTGAAAGAAGCCGTAGCCAAAACACAGACCAAGCAGGGTGGTCAACGCGCCGGGTTGGTTGGATTTGAGCGCGCGCAAGGCCTGGGCCAGCGCGTTTTGCACCTGTTGCTGGCCTCTTGCCGCCCAGCGGGACAAATCATCCGCGCCACCAAATCCCCAAAGCCAGATCGCGACGAATACGCAAAACATGGCGGCAAGGCTCAACCAGATGCGGCGAGGGCGCAGGTTCGGGGCGCTGGGGCTATGATCCGTGGGCACAGGAGATCCTGATGGTATCTGCAAAAGATTGACCGATTTCGGGGAAGGCGTCTTCAGCCTCCTCGGTCGATAGCGAATACAGGCTTTCCTCGACCAGCGTATAGGCTTGATCAAGGTTGGGTTCCTGAACGCTGGCGGCGCATTTGGAGGCCGATGGCAGCCACACGCGGGTTCCAACGGTATAGGCGGTATAATAGGTGGGGTCATAAACCCGGATGGTCAGACCGTCGACATCTTGCGGCTCGGCGAGGGGGCGGAAATGGGTCGACGTGATCCGCCCTGCGCTGACTGTCGTTTCCATGTGCTGTGGTGCGGCCAAGGCAAGCGGGATCTCGGAGCGGGTCACATAGGTGTCCCCCTCATATCCCTCACTCCAGTTCAGATCAAAACCTTGAAGCTGTTGCAATTCCTGCGTGTTCAATTCGCCATCGAAATCATTGTCCAAGGCGCGGTCTTCGAAAATGATCAGGGAGTAAAAGTCATCATAAGCCCATGTCACTTCCAGCCCTTGAAGCTGTCCTTGATCGTCAATCCTGAGCGCCAGAGACAGGTCCACAAAGACATGGGGATGCGCGACCGTCATTGCGGGCGCAAAGGCGGCTGCCAGAGCCAAAGGAGCAAGAAAGGGTTTTATCCGCATATTCAACAGGTAGCGAGGGCAGGGTCTGGTTGCAAGTCACGGATCGGGGAGGGCGCATGCTGCGCGCGGAGACGTGCCGAGAATTGAATAAAAACTTATGCAAATACACGTAACGGATGAGTATTAGGTATTCGGAATTCTTAAAGTGAAGGCCTTTGTTAAGAACTCTTTGCTCTAACGAAATTGTAAGAGAGGGTGCCATGCACAGGCTGATTTTTATGATTTTTGCAGTTATGTTCACAGCCCTTTCGCCGGCGATCGCGCTTGTCTTGCAAGAGAAGCCCGCCGTTGGAGAGGTTGCTCTGGTTTTGTCAAAACCTTGGCGGGGAACTGCGGGTGAAATTGCGGTGCGCGCGAATGCGCCAGAGGTTTCACCGGTACAGCCTCCGCTTGGTGTTTTTGTGAAATTGGACTCCAGTGAAACCATTGATCGACTTTTTGACAGCGGAGCTTGGGTCGTTGTTAACGGAGAGAAAGTGTTAGAATTATGCGCGTACTAGGAACGGCGGAGGCTTCCTCTGCACCCCAAAACAACGCCCAAGAGGGCCTTGTGCTGATGATCGCAAGCTGGCTGTTAATGCCGACGCCTGCTTTAGCCGCATATTTTCTGAATGGTCTGGAAAACTGGTGGTTGTTCGGTGTCCTCAGCCTGGGGCTGGGTTTAGCTGCATTTCTGTCAAAACGAGTTAGCCAATCCACACGTGAGTTTGTGTTAAGCTTCTGCTTTGTCGGGCATTGTGTCCTGTTCACCTCTGCGCTGAACGGGCACCCATGGCAAATTGACGCCCATATGCTGTTCTTTGCCGCCCTGGCGATTGTGTCGACCGTAGGCAGCCCAGCGGCGTTGATTTTTGCGACAGTTCTGGTTGCGACGCATCACCTCTCCTTCAGCTTGCTGCTGCCGTCGTTGGTCTATCCCGGTGGCACTCCGTTGGAAAATATTGAACGTACTGCGATCCATGCCGCGATCGTTGTGTTGGAAACCGGCTGTCTGCTGATGAGCCAAATGCAACGCCGTGCGGCAGACCGTGAACTTGCATCCAAACAGGAAGAAGCAGAGGCGCAAGCCGAAGCCGCCGCCCAAGCAGAAGCAAAAGCAACCGCAAGCCAGCGGGCCGCAACCGAGGTTGTCGAAACGCTGGGAGATCATCTTGGTGATCTGGCGGAAGGTAAGCTGGATTGCGAGATTAACACGCAATTCTCCGAAGAATACGAAACGTTGCGCCAGAATTTCAATACGACGGTCAACGCTTTGAAAGACACAATCATGCAGGTGATGGATGTCACCCATGGGATCAACAACGGTGCCGGAGAGATTACGCGAGCCTCTGATGATCTGTCTCATCGCACCGAAAGCCAGGCGGCCACTTTGGAAGAAACTGCCGCCGCCCTGGAAGAGATGACAACATCGGTACGTGCTGCCGCAGACAGTGCACGCAGCGTTGAGAATTCGATGGGTGAGGCCCGCACCGAGGCGGAAACCAGCAGCGACATCGTCAATGACTCTGTGACAGCTATGAAGGCGATCGAGGAGTCCTCGGTCAAGATCTCGCAAATCATCGGTGTGATCGACGATATTGCATTCCAGACCAACCTTCTGGCGCTGAACGCAGGGGTAGAAGCCGCACGAGCCGGTGAAGCCGGACGTGGGTTCGCGGTTGTCGCCTCTGAGGTGCGTGGCCTTGCGCAGCGTTCTGCGGATGCGGCGACTGAAATCAAGACTTTGATCGGCGACAGCTCGCGTCAGGTTGAAACTGGCGTGGATCTGGTCAGCAAGGCGGGCACCGCGATCCAAAAAATCGTGGAGCAGGTCAATCACATCTCTGGTCTGATGTCAGGTATTGCCGAAGGGGCCGCAGAACAGGCAAACGGATTGCACGAGATCAACACTGGCGTCTCTGAACTGGATCGCGTGACCCAGCAAAACGCCGCCATGGTCGAGGAATCCACCGCTGCCGGTCACATGTTGAATTCGGATGCGGAGAAACTGGCGGGGCTTGTGACCCGGTTCCAGCTGACTTCGAACGGCGGGTCCCAAGGCGGATACAGCGCACAAGACGATGTCTTCAACGCGGCCTAACCGCGGGCAGATCTGAAACCGCAAACCTGGCCTTTTGCGATGTACCTGTGTGTGACGGGACATTGTGGGAGGCCAGGTTTCTTTTGTGTTAGGCTGGTGCGCCGTCACATTCTGTTGTGCTTGCCTCGTTAACCTGTCAGCGTGAAAGCCGCCGGATGTCCATTTGGGGCAGGTCGCGCAACTGCGGATAGGATAACTGATGAAACATGTTCCCAAAGACACCACCGACGACGCGCTTATTCAGGAGTTTCTGAACAAAGGCGGCAAGGTGACTGTTGGCAAGACCAAGCCGCAAAATCCTGAAATGGGGCTCAGCAATAATGTTTGGAACAACAAGCTGACCAAAGAAGAAAAAGCCGCGCGCGACGGGAAATAAATCCCGCCCGGTCGGCTTGTGTTTCCTGTTGGACGCGCGGAACTGATCAGCCAACAGCAATGTCACCAACGGGTATTACCCTTCGCGTCCGGCCTCAGTGGGATTACTGGAAAAAAGCGCGATTTTATTGCCGTGCGGATCGCGAAGATAGCCGACATAGAAATTCGCGCCATAGGCTGCGCGAAATCCGGGAGGCCCGTCGTTTGTGCCACCTGCAGCACAGGCGGCAGCGTGTAGGTCGCGAACCTGTTGCTGGCGAGATACTTCAAAAGCGACCATGGCTCCGTTTCCGGAGCTGGCCGGGTGACCGTTGAACGGAGGTTTAACGTAGAAATCCGGCGCTGTCGGGTGTTCACCTTCAGGGGTGGGGAGCACAAAGCTGAGACCCTCGACCCCTTCAGTTATGGAATACCCGAGGGCCGGCAAAAAGGCGCAGTAAAACCGCTTTGCACAGTCGATGTCATCAGCTCCAACAGTGACATAAGCAATCATAAGCGCGGGTCCTTCCTGTAATGGCGGTTTGTGATTCAGGTAATATGAGCCGTCAATTGTGGATGACACAAGGCTTGGCTGCGACGTCATGTGTGACCTGATGTGGTTTTCCCGCAGACGCGTTTGCAGCGCATTGGTTTCTGTGGTGAATTTGCGGACAAAATGCTGCTTTGCATGGGATTACATTGTGATTTCAGCGTGTTGTGAAAGCAAGATGTCAGACAAACGCCCAACGGTTTGGTCAATGGTGTCAAAATCGGAGGTTGGGGTAATCGCAAGCTCTGCCGCTTTGTGAATAGCAGGGCGTGCATGTGGGAATGCGTCTTTGGCGACTTGGGCACAGGGATAGATATCGCGACTGAACGCGTTGATCCGCGTGACTTGGCTTTCAAACAGCGCACGCACGATACGCTTCATGAGCCATGTGCAGATTGCCGGGTAATCCTGGTCCCGATCCCAGTATAGGCGCCAATCACGCAACCATTCATCCGCGTCTCGTAAGTGGGCATAGCACTGGGGGCCTATGCGCGGCTCTGGCAGATCTTTGAGCGTGTCAGGACCCAAGATTGTGTGGCCGTTGTGGGCCAACATAAATCGCATCCAAACCCATTTCGCGTCAGTTTTCAGTGCGTTGCGTTCGATATAGGAAACCTCAATCGGTAATGTTGGGACCACATTGCTTTGAAGGTTTTGTATCGGTGGCATCGTATCATCGTATAAGATGACAAGATCCAAATCGGCGGCTTCATTGAGGGAGGCGCCGCGAGCCACAGACCCGCGTAGCACAACCGAGAACGCGTTGTCGGTGCAGTGACTTTGCAGCTGCCAGACGAGATCATTCAAAACACTAGACCACGACGGGTGCGGTGGGCAACCAATGCGAGGCAGCACGCCGTTTTTGTCAGCGTGTATGAGGCGACCGATTGGCATCAGTGACATATCTCTTACCTCCTGTCCGATGTGTTGGTAACTTAAATCGACCGTTTGGCTTTGGACACAGCGCGCGTGCACAAAAGGGGGACGCGAAAATCGCGGCGAACCAAGCGAAACTGGCTGCGTTGCTGATGGCGAGGTTCGGGCCGTGGATCTTAGGAGAGTGTTTTGACTCAAGAATTTGAAGTCCGGGGAGCACAGACAGACGACTGCGCCGCCGTGCAGCGCTGCGCAGAGGAGGCTTATGCTCCGTATATTGCAGCCATTGGCCGTAAACCTGCGCCGATGGTTGCGGATTTTGTCAGGTTGATTGACGCCGGGGTGATGCATGTGGCTGTCGGGCCTGGCGAGAAGGTGCTTGGTTTTATCGTCTTCTTCGCGGAAGGTAGCCACATGTTGTTAGAAAATGTGGCCGTATGCAAAAACGCCGCTGGGCAAGGAGTTGGCAAGGCATTGATCGGCCTTTGTGAGGCGCAGGCGCGCCAGGCTGGCATGTCCTTGGTCAGGTTATATACCAATGAAAAGATGGTCGATAATCTGCAGATTTATCCCCATCTCGGCTACCACGAGACCGGGCGGCGCCATGAGGATGGATTTAACCGGGTGTATTTCGAAAAACGGTTGTGATGCGAGATGTGCGCGGGTCATTTGCCCGCGTCGATCGGAGCTTAGCCTTTGCTCAGCCGGTCGGCCTTTTTGCGGACCAGAACAGTGCGCAGGTCGTGCATGGCCATCAGCAGGCGGTCGGTGACGTCATCCAACTGATCCGGATCCGCCTTGGACTGGGCCCATTGTGTGGTCAGGTTCAGATGGTCGATGGTGCGGTGAATGTCGTCGAGATCGCGGCTGGCCAAGGTGGCACGGCGGTCGGCTTTCCAGGTTTCAATCGCTGCGAGATCTTCCGGTGACAACACCCGATTACCATGGGGTTTGACATCGCCGTTGCGGATATTGACCATGGCGATTTGATCCATGTCGATCCGGCGGTGGCGATTTTCGGTGTCGACTTTGAACACAACAGCCCCGTTTTCGCGGATGCGGAAGTAATATTCGGGAAGCTCTACGCTCATAATCGTCCTTTCAACTCGGGCCAATCAACGCAGGCCGGTCAACTCGTGTCAGTCCATTCGGGCCAGTTGCGCCCGAAACGCTGTGTAACACGACAGGCGCGTTAGCCTAACCCTTTTAAGTCAATCACCCGCCAAAGCGTGCCGTCGGGGTCAATCAGGGGAAACATGCGCGGTACGGTGCCACGGACCGGGATCACATCGCCCAAACGGGGCGTGACGGACCCTTCGGTTGCAAGGCCCAGTTTCGACCAGGCGTCATGAAGCGGCGCAATGTCGTCGACCCGCAGGCAGGCGGAAAACCAGCTGTCGGCGGGGACAAGTTTGGGATGAGGGAAAAACTCCACTTGCGTGTCCGCATAAGTGAGGATCATCCAGCTGCCATCGCGATAAGTGGTGGCAAAGCCGAGACGATGATAGAACGCTTCGGTCCGATCAAAGTCCCGGCTGGGCAGATTTGCAGTGATCTGCACGCCTGTCATCAGGTTAGGGATGCGCAGAAGTTCTGCATGCGGGTGCAGGCTTCGATCAAAGCTTCATCCGAGGTGGCATATGAGACGCGGAAGTTCGGTGAAAGGCCAAAGGCCGCGCCAAAGACCACCGCGACGCCTGTATCTTCGAGCAATTGGGTGGCAAAGATCTCATCATTCTCGATCACGACGCCCGAAGGGGTGGTTTTGCCGATCAGACCAGCGATCGAGGGGTAGACGTAAAACGCACCTTCGGGTTTCGGGCAGGTGATGCCGTCAATCGCGCTGAGCATATCCACCACCAGATTGCGGCGGCGAACGAATTTCTCGTTGTTGGGCGCCAGATAGTCCTGCGTGCCATTAAGCGCCTCGACAGCTGCGTGTTGTGACACCGAGCAGGGGTTGGAGGTGGACTGTGATTGCACCTTGCGCATGGCGGCGATCAGCTTGGCAGGGCCTGCGGCATATCCGATGCGCCAGCCGGTCATTGCATAGGCTTTGGAGACACCATTGCAGGTTAGTGTGCGCTCATAGAGGGCGGGTTCCACTTCGGCCGGGGTGGCGAATTTGAAATCGTCATAGGCGAGGTGTTCATACATGTCGTCGGTCATCACCCAGACATGGGGGTGACGCATCAGAACATCGGTCAGCCCCTTCAGCTCATCCGCCGTGTAACCCGCACCTGTTGGGTTGGACGGGGAGTTGAAGATGAACCATTTGGTCTTGGGCGTGATGGCCGCTTCCAACTGGTCCGGGGTCAGTTTGAAGTTGTTCTCAAGCGTTGCAGGGACTGCGACCGGTGTGCCACCTGCGAGCAGCACCATATCAGGATAGGACACCCAATAAGGCGCGGGGATCACCACTTCGTCGCCCTCGTTCAGCGTCGCGACCAGCGCGTTGAACAGCGTGTGTTTGCCGCCCGAATTCACAGTGACCTGCGCGGGGGTATAGTCCAGCCCATTGTCGCGCTTGAACTTGGCGCAGATCGCCTGTTTCAGCTCGGGGATGCCATCGACGGCAGTATATTTTGTCTTGCCTTCGGCAATGGCTTTGACGGCGGCGTCTTTGATGTTTTGAGGCGTGTCAAAATCCGGCTCACCGGCACCCAGGCCGATCACGTCGCGCCCGGCGGCCTTCAGCTCGGCCGCCATATTGGAGACGGCAATCGTGGGTGAAGGTTTTACACGGGCCAGAGTGGATGACAGGAAATCTGCGGGCAGATCGGACATTTTACGCCTCGGTTTGAATGTTGAACGCGTCTGTCATAGGGTGCGCCCTAGGAGCGATCAAGCGAGATCGCGTATCGATACAGGAGTGTGGCAATGAGCGAAGGCGAAGCAGTCGAAACAGAGATGGACTGGTACGGCCCGGATATGGCCACATTGGGAGATCGAATTGCAGCGGCACGCGAAGCGGCAAGCATGACGCAGGCGCAATTGGCGCGGCGTTTGGGCGTCAAAAAAGTGACGCTGGTCGGATGGGAACAGGATCTGTCAGAACCGCGTGCCAACCGGACGTCCATGATGGCAGGCATTCTGAATGTCTCGATCATGTGGTTGATGACTGGCGAAGGTGAGGGCACGTCCTCGCCCGAGGAAGACAACGCTCCACAAAATTTGCGTGACCTTTTGCGGGATCTGCGGCAATTGCGCAGCGAGATGCGCGAGAACACCGACCGCGCCGCCCGTTTGGAAAAACGGTTGAAAACCATCATCGAGGAGATGAACCCGTGAACGACCCTTTGCGCGAAGCCGGTTTGATGTTGAAAGAGCACAGCCCCAAGAACGAACCCATCGAGGTGCGCAAAAAGCGGCTTTATATGCGGTCGATCCGGCGCGGCATCAAGGAAATGGACATTCTGCTGCAAGGCTACGCTGAGGCAAACCTTGCTGGGATGGAGACGGCTGAGTTGGACCTTTACGAGGCGATGCTGAACGAGAATGATCAGGATCTTCTGCAATGGGTAACCGGTCAGATGAGCCCGCCCGAAGAACTTGCTGATTTGGTTAAGAAAGTCTCGCAAACTTATCAAAAATAAATCTGAAATGCCTTAACGCAATTTTCGGAAATTCAGCGCATTCTGTCTCTAGCAAATTCGAGTCGGAGATGCGCATGAGTATGGAAATGCCAATTGGCCAGCAGGACTCCAAAGGGTTCATGACTGGCTACCTTGAAGCGCTAGCGCTAGTCGAGCGTTTGCATCGTCTGCTGCTGGACGTGATCAAGGATGAATTTGAACGCGTAGGCGTTCTTGAAATCAACGCGGTTCAGGCTCTTCTGCTGTTCAACATCGGGGACAATGAGGTGACGGCGGGGGAACTTAAATCCCGTGGTTACTATCAAGGCAGTAACGTAAGCTACAACCTCAAGAAGCTGGTCGAGATGGGGTATATGCACCATCAACGTTGTGAAATCGACCGGCGGTCTGTCCGTGTACGCCTCACTACCAAGGGGCGTGAAATTCGGGACATCGTAACCGAATTGTTCCTGCGCCACGCTGAGGGGCTGGAAAACCGAGACGTGATCAGCGTCGAAGGGATTGCCGATATTACCACGTCGCTAAAGCGCGTGGAGCGGTACTGGTCTGACCAGATCCGCTACATCTACTAAACGTAGATCAGACCTGAAGAATTCCGCGTCTTGACGGAGCGGCCAGAATGGCCCGGACGACCGTTTTGATGCACGTTGTAGAATGCAACGGTGAACACCAATTCAAAAAGCGGCCGCTCTTAAATGGGCGGTCGTTTTGCGTTTAACGGTCGAAAGATGCAAATGGGATACGACGAAAAAGACCGCGCTGATATGCGCGGCCTAAGAAAAATTTACTTGTCGAAAAAGCTTAAGGTGTCCAGCTTTTGTTGTTCAAGAGGTTTGCGGGCGCAGGCCGGTTTTGGCGGAGCGGCGTTTCAGCCAACCAAAGCTAAAGAAGGTGCCAAGAAGAAGCAGCGCAGAGGCTGGCACGGGAACAGGGGCGATGTCGCCTTGTAAGATTTGGATCTCGTTCCAGGCTGTCCAGCTTGGTGAGCTTACCGTTTCAATACGGACAAATTGGACTTCTGTCGGTTCAGGCAATACAAAGGTCAGCCAATCGCCGTTGCTCGTGAATTGGTCCCAGGTGAAGCTTTCGACACCGTCCAAAAAGACATTGTGCAGCGTGTTTCCATTCGGCCTTTGTCCCACCAATGCGCGCACCGCAGAAACCTCGCGTTGTTGACCAAGGTCAATTTCAAAGAAGTGGAACGGGAGACTGCCAGCATTCCAACCGGTCGTCTCGTCACCATCGATCGCCAGAGCTGCGGTGCTTCCTCCGCGTGATACGGTTGCAGTGCCTTCTAACGCCCAGTTTACTGTGGCGGCTTGTCCGACTGTCGCGCTGGTGGATAACAAAAGCGCTGCGCCCAATAGAGTAGGTTTCATAGTAGCGTCCCATAGTTGAATTAAGTGAAAATACGTAATTCAACTTCTACTATGTGTTGAGTTAAAGTTCGGTTGAATGCGTCACGTAATTTATTCAATGAACCTAAAACTCAGGTCTTGTAAAAATGCGGTGGGATGCCAAAGGTCTCGCAGCCCAAATTGGTCGAGGGCGTCATTCAAGTTGCGTAAACTTCCAAAAAAGTGGTAGCCCAACGTGCAGGCTAGCACTTGTCTTCGTCGGGGGAGCTTACCAGCCTCCGGTGTTTTCCATGCTGGCCCAGGGTTCCGCGGGTTCCAAGCGGTCGCCGTTTTGCAGCAACTCAATCGAGATATTGTCGGGCGAGCGGACAAAGGCCATGTGCCCGTCACGCGGCGGGCGGTTGATGGTGACGCCATTGTCCATCAAATGCTGGCAGACCGCGTAAATATCATCCACGCCATAAGCCAGATGGCCAAAGTGGCGGCTGTCGCTGGGCAGCGCTTCGTCGCCATCCCAATTGTAGGTCAGCTCAATCGGTGTGTCTTCCTGGCCGGGGGCTGCCATGAAAATCAACGAAAAACGGCCTTTTTCGCTGTCCATACGTTTGGTCTCTTTCAGGCCCAGAAGCTCGTAAAAGGCCATGGACTTTTCCAGGTCTTTTACGCGGACCATTGTGTGCAAATAGGTGAGGGGCATCTCATTCTCCGATGTTGGAGCCATGTTGGCGCTCAACATCTAGGGCGTAGGCTGCGATAAAACCAGAGGCTGCATGAAATTTCGCAAACGCCCGATGCGTGGAGCTCTGGCTATTTCTGGGGTGGCATGCAAAAAAGACCACAACAGATAGAGGTTTGTCCCGGGGGAAAAGCCATGCAGCAATATCTTGAAGCCCTGCGCACAGTGCGCGATCACGGTGTGCGTTCGACGGACCGAACCGGCACGGGAACGATCTCACATTTTGGCATGCAATGCCGCTATCCGTTGGCGGATGGTTTTCCGCTGACCACCACCAAGAAGCTGCATCTGAAGTCGATCATCCATGAATTGCTGTGGTTCCTGTCCGGTGACACCAATATCCGCTATTTGCAGGACAACGGCGTGCGGATTTGGAACGAATGGGCCGATGAGAACGGCGATTTGGGGCCTGTCTATGGCTACCAATGGCGCCAATTTCCCAAGTTGGAGCTGGTAGAGGGGACAACAGGGGATGAGCCGCTTTATCGGGCGGGCACGGTAGATCAGATCACCGATCTGGTTGAGCTGATCAAAAACAGCCCCGACAGCCGCCGCATGATTGTATCGGCTTGGAACCCGGGCGATGTGCCAAACATGGCGCTGCCGCCGTGTCATACCCTGTGGCAGGTGCGGATCGCAGGTGGCAAGATGCATCTGCAGCTGTATCAACGCTCGGCCGATATGTTCCTGGGCGTGCCATTCAACATTGCCTCATATGCGCTGTTGCTGAAAATGCTGGCCCATGTGACTGGCTATGAGGCCGGCGACTTTATTCACACGATGGGGGATGCGCATATCTATTCCAACCATCTGGAGCAGGTCGATCTGCAGCTGAGCCGGACGCCAAAACCCTTGCCGCAGCTGAATATTGTGCGCGAGGTCAGCTCTATCTTTGACTTCAAATTCGAAGATTTTGAGGTCGTGGGATATGAGGCCGATCCGAATATCAAAGCGCCGGTCGCCGTCTAAGAGGTCAAATTATGATTACATTGATTGTGGCGCGCGACCGCAATGGCGCGATTGGCAAAGACAATACAATCCCGTGGTTTGCGCCCGAAGACCTGAAGGCGTTTCAGCGCGAAACCATGGGGGGCGCGATCATAATGGGGCGCAACACCTGGGACAGCCTGCCGGTGAAGCCCTTGAAAAACCGTCTGAATATTGTTGTGTCGTCAGACCCGAATTGTGCCGACCTGGTCGTGTCCTCAACTGCGGAAGCGATCACCGAAGCGCGGGCGCAGGGCTACATGCGTATCTATGGGATTGGCGGCGCCGGGATCTATCAGGGGATGATGGAGGACGCGGATCGATTGTTGATCACCGAAGTCGAAACGGTTGTCGAGGGGGCGGATACGTTCTTTCCCGATGTGGCCGAGACCGCATGGAAAGCCGCGGCGCGAAACCCGCTGCGCGTTGCGGATCCGACTTGTGTGATGGTCGAATATCTGCGCGCATGAGCCTGCGATGATTGGAAAACCGCCCCTGATTGGTCAGAGGCGGTCCGGGGTTTTAATGGCCAATCGGTGACAGCAGCTCCAGGTTTTCGACCAGATTGCGCACTCCATGGGCGTGATCTTCTTCAAACACATTGGCTTTGAACCAAGTATCGACCGAGTTGATGTCGACTTTGATTACCTGTGGACGAACGCTCCATGTGACCTGAAAAGGTGAGCCTTTTTCATTGTAGCTGGGTCCAGTGGTGGAGCCTTCGTAGACGACCGGCGTGCCCAGGGAATTGGGGATGTTTGGGGCCTGATGCAGCCCATCCACGGTGACAATTGTGGCCATTTCAGTGAAATCGACGGCTTCTGTGTCGTTGACCAATACGGCGACCACGGTTTCCACCCGCAATTGCGGATTGGCGATTGCATCGCTGAGGCACGTTCCAAGGGTGGGACCGGGTTGTGCCTGTGCGGTGGAGTGGACAAAGTGGATCTCGATTGTGTCGCCGCTTTGCAGATCACCATGTTCGGTGACGCCAATGGGGTGGCCGACGGGGGTCAACTCATCCTGTGTCAGCGTGCCGTCGTATTTGAACCCAGTGCCATAGCCATGCCCGTCGCCGTTGCCGGCAAAGGTGGTGAATTCGCCGCCCTTGTGTTCAGCGTTTTCGTGGAAGTGGATGTCGCAGAGGTTCATTGCCGTATAGGCCGGGGCTGTCGAAAAGGCGCGGGTGTTGGCACCGTCGGCTTTGGTCAAATCACGCGGTGCTTGTGGGCCAAAGCCTGCGTCTTTGGTTGCAGAGGCGAGTGCGGCGCGTTGCTTGGCGATGACGTCATCGTCGACATGGGCGTCGCCGCTCGCGGCCAGAACCGGCGTCGTGGCGCCAAGGGCAAGTGTTGCTGTCGTCAAAATGCTACGGGATGTGGGGAAATAGGTCATGTTGACTGCTCCGATCAATATGTTCGGACGTGGCATGTTGGTGTATAGACGACCCCCGACACACCCAGCGCGGAAGGAACGCCGACAGGAACGCCCTTGAGAATGAGCGCAACTGTAGGCCGGATCCAGAAAGGTGCATTTAAAATATATGTTATTGGGATTGTGTTGCTTTTTCCATTGCGCCACGGGTGCTGCTGCGGACGACGGTGCGGCGCAAAGCAAGCATCCACATCCCCAAAGGGAGGATGCAGTACGGTACAAAAGGGGAAAGCATCTGCTGCGCCCACCCCCTGAGATGGGCGCAGCAGATTGATTTAGTTCACAGCGGCTTGATCTCGCCGGCCATCTGGCGCCCGTCACGCCCTTCGGTCAGCTCAAAGTCCACCTTCATATTGTCTGTCAGGCCCGTCAGACCAGAGCGTTCAACTTGAGAAATGTGAACAAACACATCCTTGCCGCCTTCGTCTGGTTCGATGAAGCCATATCCCTTTGTGGTGTTGAACCACTTCACGGTGCCGGTTGGCATATCCCGTGTCTCCTTCTACCTTGCACATTCTCACGAGGCCTCCCCCATGAGTTGGTTACGCCGCGCCTCAGACCAGCCGCCTGATCAGAAATGTGACCGCGCAAAGGTCTGAATGGCTTGACGAACCTGCATTAACTGTTGC
Source organism: uncultured Paracoccaceae bacterium (assembly GCA_947497985.1). Classification (GTDB taxonomy): domain Bacteria; phylum Pseudomonadota; class Alphaproteobacteria; order Rhodobacterales; family Rhodobacteraceae; genus Epibacterium. The sequence continues at coordinate 134,757 of CANMIX010000011.1, read as the reverse complement.
ACGCGGATTGCAAAAATCAAGCAAAACACAGGATCACTACCATAAATTGTGTTGGAGTGACCTGTGCGATAGGAGCCTTTTATGATCCTTTACGGACTGAAAAATTGTGACACTTGCCGTAAGGCATTGAAAGTATTGCCTGATGTCGCATTTGTTGACGTGCGCAGCGACGGTGTTCCGTCGGATGTTTTGGAACAGGCTTATGCGCAATTTGAAAGCAAGCTGCTGAATACTCGGTCAACGACATGGCGCCAGTTGGATGCGGCGGAACGCGAAAAAGCACCGCTTGCGTTGTTGTCAGAACATCCAACCTTGATGAAACGCCCGTTGATTGTAGACGGGGATCGCATGGTGCTTGGCTTTGATAAGGCGGCGCAGGGGGCTTTGGGGCTTGGCTAAACACACAACAAAAAAGCCCCGCGGCGAAGCGGGGCTTTTTCATTTTTGTGAGTGAGTGGTTTTTGGCCTTTAGGCCATGGTCGTATTGGCGGTCAGTTTTTTCCGCAGCAGCGTGTCCAGCGACAGGACACCTGCACCTTTGATCACGAGGGCCAGCAGCAGGAAGCACCAGAACAGGCGTTGGTCCAGGATTGCAGAGTCAGGTGCCTTGTCAAACCAGCGCCCGAAGGTTTCGACATGCGCGAGGCCGCCGTGCCCAAACAGATCCGTGAGGCTTTGCATTACAACAAAGCCGATCATACCAACTGCGGCCAAACGCGTAAGCAGACCGACGACGATCAGCAACGGCAGAATGATTTCCGCCCAAGTACCGGCAAGAACGACAAGTTTTTGAAACGCTGTCATCTGGGTTACATCCCACAGAACAGCCTCGGCCTGTTTGGGGAAGATTTGTCCAAAACCGCCGGAAGTGACTTTGAAGATGCCAAAGAAACCCTCACCCAACTTCAATACGGCGGACTGCCAGAAATACACCAACAACGTTGCCGCAAAAATGAAACGTGCGAGTAGGGGTGTCAGCTGATCGCCGATCTTTTCTACCCAGCCAACAAGGCTATCGTGGAGCGAGAGGAGGGAAGTCATGCTTTAGTCTTTCCTGTGAAGTGCGGTGAGTGTGTTGCCTTGCAAAAGCAAGGCGAGTGTTGTCGAAAGGTCAAAGGTATCAGCGTCTTGGTTGGCGACCTCAAAAGCCTCACCAATCGTTTTGCCCCCCATCAGGGCAGTGATCCAAGTGGCGCCGCCGACCGGAAGGGCCTGGGGCAGCGGGTCGAATTCTGGTCGGGTGATCAATACGTCCTGGGCGCCGGCCTGCGGTATTGGCGCGCCGTCTTCCATATTGAACCGCCAGATGTCAAAGATCGGCCAGGAAGAGCGGATGAGCTGCAACGCAGGGGCAAAATCCACGCGGGTTTGCATCAGCTCCTCGGGTGTGAGGGCGCCAAGCGCGTCGGGGTCAATCGCTGCTGCATCAGCCGCGTGATAGGCGCGGCGCATGTGTTGTTCCAGGCGTGCCACATCAGCCAGATAACCCAAATGCGCCAGTTGCTCCATTTGGGCCAGAAAATCCGGGAACTCTGCCCCGTAAAACATCATCAGCGGCGATTGTGGCGGATGAGCACGCAGGAATATCCCAGCGAGCCCTTTCATGTTTTCCTCACCCAGCAGTTTGGTCACAACCGGAAAGGCCTGCAGCACGGCCTCGGTCAGGGAGACCGCGACATTGTTGCGGTAGACGTTGAACCGGCGTCCCGCAGGGCGGTTTTGACTGTCGCGCAGACCTTTGGGGTTTGTGATCGCCGCATCCATCATCGCGCGCGTGAACTCGGCCTGATTGACCGCAGCGGGTGGGGTGGCTCCGGTGGTCATTTGGCGACCTCAGCGGTCACATTGGCCAATGCGCTTGCAGCGCGGCGGGCCTCGGCCTCGAGCGTAGGCCAATCGGGCACGTCATTGTCCCATTCGACCAACAAGGGCAAGGGGCCGGATTGCGCCAGCGTGTAATCCAAAAGCGCCCAGACCGGATCAACCACTTCGCGCCCGTGGCTGTCAATCAACAGGGGTTTGCCATGGTCGTCTTCGTCCTCGTCATGGCCGCCAAGGTGCACCTCACCCACCAGATCCAGCGGATAGGCATCGATATAGCCTTGCGGGCTGAAGTCGAGATTGGTTGCAGAGACAAAGACGTTGTTCACATCCAACAGCAGGCCACATCCGGTACGACGGGCGACCTCCTGCAGAAACGCAGGCTCTTCCCAGGTGCTTTCGGCAAAAGCCAGATAGCTGGAGGGATTTTCCAGCAGCATTTTCCGCCCCAAAAGATCCTGCACCTGATTGATGTGCGCGCAGACCCGCGCCAGCGTTGCGTCCGTATAGGGCAGCGGCAGGAGGTCGTTGAAAAACGCGCTCTCATGCGTTGACCAAGCGAGGTGCTCGGAAAAGGACGCCGGGTTCAACCAGTCAACAAGATGTTTCAGCCGGGCCAAGTGATCACGGTCCAGCGCGCCTTCGCCGCCAATGGACAGGCCAACGCCGTGGACAGAAATCGGGAATTGTTCGGCGAGATGGCGCAGCTGCGCCAGAGGGCGTCCGCCATCGCCCATATAGTTTTCGGCATGTACCTCGAGCCAGCCAACAGAGCCCGCGTCCGAGATAATGTCGTTGAAATGTTGGGGTTTGTAACCAACGCCTGGTGTGTGCGGCAGATGAGTGAATGTGGGTTTATCCAGCATTGCCATGCTCCGTTCTGCGCGTTTCCTGGTTACCGAATAATAAAGGGCGGACGCGGCATGCTCCGCCCCAAATATACATATTAGACCTTAGTCTGGGCCTGTGGCTTATGCCGGCAGGTCACGCTCCAGAGCTTCCAGGGAACCGGCGCGTGCAGAACCGTCAGCGGTTGCAGGCAGTTCGATGGATGCGCAGGTACCCGCGTCAACCAGTGTCCATGCGTTGCCTTGGTAGTCAACAGTAGATGTGCCCGCGCAGGTGGTGCCGGGGCCGGCGGCGCAGTCGTTCTGGCCAGCCAGGGAAACGCCGTAGCACTTCTCTTTGGACTGAGCAGAAGCAGAGCCTGCCAGAGTTGCGGTCATTGCTGCGGCTACTGCGCCTGCAACTGCAAATGTTTTTGCGGTGTTCGACATCTCAATAATCCTTCTTGATTACACATGCGGTGTCGTCGTGATGACATAAAAAACCTAACCCGAAGTGTAGCCTGCGTGAAGTCACGAGGCTGTTAGTAACGCCCCCGTCAGCATCTGTTACGAAAAATCGTCATTTACCGGCGGTTTCCCGCAATTTGTTCGCCGATTTGTACCGTAGAAACAAAAAAACGGCCCGTCGCCGGGCCGCTTAATTGAGGGTCGTGAGCAAATGTTACAGAAGGTCGGGCGGTGTTGCCTCGACTTTCAATGCATTTGTTACATCTGCGAGGCTCTCGACTTTTGTCTGTTTTTCACCCAGGCGGCGGACAGAAACGGTGCGCTCTTCCACTTCGCGGTGACCAACAGCAAGAATAACCGGTACCTTGCCCAGCGAGTGTTCGCGGACCTTGTAGTTGATCTTCTCGTTGCGGATGTCGGCTTCAACCCGGACACCGGCCGCTTGGAGTGTTTCCACCACTTCAGCCACATACTCATCTGCATCCGAGGTGATAGAGGCCACAACAACCTGACGCGGCGCGAGCCAGAACGGCAGTTTGCCTGCGTGTTCTTCGATCAGGATGCCGATGAAGCGTTCGAACGAACCAAGGCAGGCGCGGTGCAACATGACGGGACGGTGTTTGTTGCCGTCGGCGCCAATGAAGGAGGCCTCCAACCGGTCGGGCAGGTTCGCATCGACCTGAATGGTGCCACATTGCCAGTTCCGACCAATCGCATCCGTCAGAGTGAACTCGAGCTTGGGTCCGTAAAACGCCCCTTCGCCTTCCAGCACATCAAATTCGTACCCGGCAGCTTTGCAAGCATCACCAAGCGCCTGTTCCATCTGATCCCAAGTCTCATCCGAGCCGATCCGCTTTTCCGGGCGGGTCGACAGTTTGATGGTCCAGTCGTTAAAGCCCAGATCAGCATAGACTTTGGCGAGGAAGGCGATGAATTTTGCGGTCTCTGCTTCGATTTGATCATCGGCACAGAAGATGTGTCCATCGTCCTGGGTAAAGCCACGCACGCGCATGATGCCATGCAATGCGCCGGAAGGTTCATACCGTGCACAAGAACCAAATTCGGCCATGCGCATCGGCAGATCACGATAGGACTTGAGGCCCTGGTTGAAGATCTGCACGTGGCACGGGCAGTTCATGGGCTTCAGGGCGTTTACCGCTTTTTCGCGCGCGTGATCTTCGTCAACTTCGACGATGAACATGTTTTCCTGATATTTGTCCCAGTGACCGGATTTTTCCCAGAGTTTGCGATCAACCACCTGCGGGGTGTTGACCTCAACATAGCCGTCCTTGTCCTGCATGCGGCGCATATAATCCTGCAGGGTGGTGTAGACGCGCCAGCCGTTGGGGTGCCAGAACACCTGACCGGGGGCCTCTTCCTGCATGTGGAACAGGCCCATTTCCTTGCCTAGTTTGCGGTGGTCGCGTTTGGCGGCCTCTTCCAGCATGTTCAGGTGTTTTTTCAGCTTTTCCTTGCCGGTAAAGGCCACGCCGTAGATCCGCTGCAGCATCGCGCGGTCGCTGTCGCCGCGCCAATAGGCACCGGCGATGGACATCAGTTTGAACGCATCGCCCGGAACCTGACCGGTGTGTTGCAGGTGCGGACCACGGCAGAGATCCTGCCAGTCGCCGTGCCAATACATGCGCAGCGGCTCGTCGCCGGGGATGCTGTCGATCAGCTCCACCTTATAGGGTTCGTTGTTGTCGGTGTAATGCTGGATCGCGCGGTCGCGTTCCCACACTTCGGTGCGGACTTCATCACGCTTGTTGATGATTTCCTTCATCTTCTTCTCAATCGCCCCCAGATCTTCGGGGGTGAAGGGCTCGGCGCGGTCAAAGTCATAATACCAGCCGTTGTCGATCACCGGGCCGATGGTGACCTGGGTTGCGGGCCAGATTTCCTGCACAGCGCGTGCCATGATATGGGCGAGATCGTGACGGATCAGCTCGTTCGCCTGATCCTCATCCTTCATGGTGTGGATGGCGATGGAGGCATCGGCGTTGATCGGCCATTGCAGATCCCAATGCTGACCATCAACGGTCGCAGAGATCGCTTTTTTACCCAGAGAGGTGGAGATGGAAGATGCGACCTCAGCAGCGGTTACGCCTGCGTCATAGGAACGTGCATTGCCATCGGGGAATGTAAGGGAGACTTGGGCCATTATCCTGGCTCTCCTCGTCGTTTTGGCGCCTACAAAGCGCCCGGTTGCGGGTTATGGTTCGGATGCGTTGATGGCGAAATGAAGCTGCAAGGTCAACCCCTTGGACGGATGGCAATTTAAATGGGTGAGGGAAAACCAGATTATTTGCGAATCTGGTGAAACATGGCATTGCGGTCGATAGGATGAGCCCGAAGGAGAACGCCTATGTCGGATGTCAAAGACGCGCCCTATCTTGAAACGGACCAAGGTCGCCGGATCGCCTATCACAAGACGGACGGAGCCGGGCCTGTCATCGTATTTCTGGGCGGGCTGAAATCCGATATGGAAGGGACCAAGGCCGTGCACCTTGAGGCCTGGGCCAAGGCGCAGGGACGTGCGTTTCTGCGGTTCGATTACAGCGGCCATGGCATCAGTTCCGAGACCTATGAGGACACCTGCATCGGTGACTGGCATCAGGACACTTTGGCGGTGATCGACCAGTTGACCGAAGGTGAGATCGTGCCGGTTGGATCCTCTATGGGGGGCTGGCAGGCTTTATTGCTGGCCAAGGCGCGCGCGGACCGTATCAAAGGCATGGTCACTATCGCAGCCGCACCCGATTTCACCGAGGACGGTTGGTGGCAAAGCTTTACCGATGACCAAAAGGCCGAGTTGCAGGACAAAGGCGTTGTCTACCTGCCATCCGATTATATGGAGCCGTATGTTGTGACCAAGCGGATGATCGAGGACGGCCGCGCCCATCTGGTGTTGCGCGACCAGCTGGATCTGCCGTTTCCTGTCCGTTGTCTGCAAGGCACGGCGGATACGGCCGTGAGTACAGAGACTGCATTAAAGCTGATGGATCATGCCAATTGCGCTGATATGCGTCTGACCCTGATCAAGGATGCAGATCACCGATTTTCTGATGAGGCCTGCCTGACCCTGATTGAGGCCGCCGTAAACGAGGTTTTGTAAATGGTACGTCGTCTTTTGTTTATCACCCATGGTGAGGTTGAAATTGATCCCGCGGTGCCGGTGCCTGATTGGGGGCTCAGCGCCACGGGACGTGCGCGTCATGAGGTGTTTTCTGCCAGCTCCTATGTGCGCGGGATCACCAGTGTCTATTCCAGTGCCGAGAAAAAGGCGCGCGACGGAGCGGAGATCCTTTGTGCGCAGGTCGATGCCCCTCACCATGTGGTTGAGGCGCTGCATGAAAATGACCGCTCTGCCACCGGGTTTTTGCCCAAAGAAGAGTTTGAGCGCACCGCAGATGCGTTTTTTGCCAACCCGACTGAGAGCATCCGTGGTTGGGAGCGGGCCGTGGATGCGCAAAGCCGGGTGATTGCGGCCTTGCGCCAAATCGCCGAGGTTGCTCCAGAAGGTGACATCGCTGTTGTGGCCCATGGCGGCGTCGGGGCATTGACCCTGTGTCACGTCATGGGGGTTGCCATTGCGCGCAAGTGGGACCAACCGGGCGGCGGCGGTGGGAATGTCATTGCTATTGATCTGGCCGATTGGAGCCTGATCCACGGATGGCAGCCGATTGAAACGGTTGATACCGAGGTTAAGCAGCTGCCTGTTGGCTGAGCACTCGTGCAGGCAACAGGGGGCGTATGAATGGTGTTTTCACCTCACCGGTGGTGTCGGTGAGGTACTGCACCTATAGTTGTGGCGGCGGCGGTGGGCCGTAAAAGACCAGGGAGGGTATCCGGTTTGGAACAGCGGGTCAGTTTGATCACTTTGGGCGTGCGGGATCTCGAAAAGGCTACGGCGTTTTACCGCGCGATGGGCTGGGAAGAATTGGAAAGCCCGGATGGGATCGTGGTCTTTGACCTCTTGGGGCAGACGCTGGGGCTGTACCCGATTGAAGCGCTGGCCAAGGATATGGGGCTGCCGGTGCAAGAGCTGGGGCAGGGCGCCAGCACCTTGTCGTATAACGGGCGCACCCGATCCGAAGTGGATGCGGTGATGGCTGCGGCGGCCAAGGCGGGCGCCGAGATCCTGAAAAAACCAGAAGAGGTATTTTGGGGCGGATACGGCGGATATTTCCGCGACCCCGAGGGCCATTTCTGGGAGGTGACGATGAACCCGTTTGCCCCCTTGCGCAAAGATGGCGCCTTTTGCTGGGACGGGTATTAAAGTCACGGTTGCACCTGGACATCGTATGCAAATCTTGTGATTTCAACGGGAAAGCCGCAAGTTGGCGGCATGCGCCGACCCCAAGGGCGACGTTCTGCGTAATGTGATGGAAAGACAATGACAGTCACCTCTCTGCTGGAAATGGAACCTATGGTGATGATCCCCGGCATGATGTCAGATGCCCGGGTGTTTGCACCGCAATTGGAGGTGTTTTCCGGCTTTATGCCCGTGATGATCGCGCCGCCTATTAGCGGTGACACGGTGGAGCAAATTGCCGCGCAAATGCTGCCACAATTGCCGCTGCATTTTGCACTGGTGGGACTGGGTCTTGGCGGTGTGGTTGCGATGGAGCTGCTGCGCCGTGCGCCGGAACGGGTGTCACGCCTGTGTCTGATGTCTGCCTCTGCACAGCCTGACAGTCCGGGTAAATCCTCTGAGCGCGAACCCCATATCATTGGTGCACGCACCGGCCGATTGCCCGAGGCCGTGCGCAGTATCATCGAGCCGGATCTTCTGGCCCCGGCGAGCAACCGTATGGAGCTGGCGCAAAGTCTGATCGATATGGGGCTGGATCTTGGCGGCGAGGTTTTTGTTGCCCAGTCGCGCGCGATGCAGCGGCGCAGTGACATGCAAAATGCGTTGCGACGCTGTACGGGGCCTGGCTTGGTTCTGCGCGGTGAATATGATCGCGTGGTGCCCAAGAAGCGGCAGGATTTTGCGGCAACACTGATGCCGCGTGGCGCGGTGATCGAGGTGCCCTATGCCGCGCATCTGCCCACATTGGAAAATCCGCAAGGCGTGAACCAAGCCCTTGCCGAGTGGCTGTCGCTGCCCGTTTGAGCCTGCCGATGGGTCAGCGATAGAGCGGTGCGCACTCTTCTTTGCTCAGCAATTTGACCTCGGCGATGGGCTTGCCTGTATCGGTGTCAAAAAATGGTGTCTTGCGCCACGCGCCGGATAACAGCGACGTACCCATGCGTTTGAACATGGCAATCACCATCATGACGGCACCTTGGGTGCGGGGTGGTTTGCCGGGTTGAGGCATAAAGGCTTTGACCCGGATCTTGCCGAAGTAGGTGGGGTCGGCAAAATTCGCGGTGCGCACACCGGCAAAGGGAAGCTTTGGATTGGGCAGCGAATTGGCGATCGGCGTATTACAACAGCTTGCATGCCAGCGCAGAATGCCACGCGGGGTCAGACGGATCGGGCGCAGATGTTCGCGGCCCTTGGTCACGGTGATCGCATCAGGTGAGACCTGGAGCAAGCGCACCGCCCCGGGTGCGGGGTCGGGTTGGGCGTGCAGCAGCTCATTTGCACGACAGTCGGCGCAGTAGCATTCCACATGTGTGCCAGCCTTGGCGCCGTCTAGTGACAAGACCCCTTCAACTGACCCGCAGGCGCAGGAAAACGCCAGCGGATTAGGTTCTGTTTTTTCTGTCATCGCCGCGCGCCTCCCGGTCGGCAGATGTTGTTTACTTGGCCGCCGACTGTGATTGCGGTTTGCGCGGATGGCGGGTGTTGGCGTTCATGAATTCGATCACCAGCGGACGGATGTTGTTGCGCCAGCTGCGACCCGCAAAAATACCATAGTGGCCCGCGTCAGGTTCCAAATGGCTGGCCTTTTTGCTTTCATCCAAGCCGGTGCACAGATCCAGCGCCGCGATACATTGGCCTGGGGCCGAGATATCGTCATTTGCGCCTTCGACTGTTTTGACCGCCACATCCGTGATCTTACCAATGTCGATCTTGTGGCCGTTGACCACAAACTCGTTTTTGGCGATTTCACGATTTTTAAAGATACGCTCAACCGTGGACAGGTAGAATTCAGCCGTCATATCCATCACCGCGAGGTATTCGTCGTAAAAGCGGTTGTGGGGATCGTGGTCTGTTGCCTCGCCCTGAGCGACGCGAGAGATCTGATCCATGAAAGCTTTGGAGTGGCGATCCATGTTCATCGACATGAACGACTGCAGCTGCAAGAGGCCGGGATAGACCTTGCGACCTACGCCGGGATATTTGAACCCAACCCGCTGGATCATGGTTTCTTCAAGCTGGCCCATGGTGACGCGACGACCAAAATCGGTCACATCGGTTGGGGTGGCATCCGGGTCAACCGGACCGCCGATCAGCGTGAGTGAATTGGGCTGCGCGGTTGGGTCCTGTTCGGCCAGATAGGCGGTTGCCGCAAGCGTCAGCGGCACCGGTTGGCAGACGGCCACAACGTGAATGTCAGGGCCCAAAGCACGCATAAAATCAACTAGATAAGCTGTGTAATCTTCGACATCGAACTTACCTTCGGAGACCGGAATGTCGCGGGCATTGTGCCAGTCTGTGATGTAGACCTCGCAGTTTTCCATCAGGCTTTTGACCGTCGAACGCAAGAGCGTCGCATAGTGGCCCGACATAGGCGCCACCAGCAAAACGCGGCGCGGCTGTTCGGCCCGGCCGGACACTCGGAAGTGGATCAAATCGCCAAAGGGGCGTTCGACCACTGTGTCGATTTCAACCAGGTGATCTTTGCCATCCGCGCAGGTCATCGTGTGGATGCCCCAGTCGGGTTTGGCAATCATACGCTGAAACGTACGTTCGGTGACCTCACCCCAAGCTGCCATCCAACTGAGCGCTGGGTTTGGCATGCCGGCAAAAGCAGGGTAGGATGCAAGAGACAAGGCAGAGGCGCCCAGCCATTGATTGGTGTTGCGCACGGTTTCCATTAGGTCGTACGCCATCATATATCGCATTTGTGTCTCCTTAAAGGACCACAACCCTAGGTATCATCGAATTGCGACATTTTCACCTTCTCATGGTGGGGTCGCTTTGTCGTAGAATACCTAAGCAAGAATTCTGCACAGCAGAAAGATTACGGGGGAAACATTAAGATGACAACTAGTGACGACATTTCCACCGCCACTTCGCCAGAAGCGCTTGAACGGCTTAAAGAAAATATGACCCGTGTTGAGAGCCTTTCGAAGCGATTGGTGCAGGTGATGTCCGCAAAACCCCACCATAACCCCGGTTTGGACGGACCGAATCAAGGTCTGTTCGCACGCGCAGCGAGTGCGTATTGGGCCGAAATGGCGATGAACCCCGCAAAGCTCATGGAGCAGCAGGTTGAATTTTGGGGCAAAACGGTTCTGAATTTTGCGGAGGCGCAGAAAAAAGTGCTGCGTCGCGAACCTGTTGAAGGCGAAGAGAGAGATCGCCGTTTCAAAAATCCGCTGTGGGACAGCAATCCCTATTTCCACTATGTCAAACAGCAGTATCTGATCAACGCCGAGGCCGTGCGCAACGCGGTGACCGAGATTGAAGATCTGGATCCGGTCGACAAACAGCGCCTTGATTACTTTGCCGACCAGATCGTGCAGATGATGGCGCCGACCAATTTCCTGGCCACCAACCCCGATGCGCTGGAAAAGGCGCTGACCACCGAAGGGCAGTCGCTGATTGATGGCCTGGAAAATCTGGTGGCGGATCTCGAAGCCAACAATGGTGAGCTGGTGGTGCGGCTTGCGGATGAAAGCGCCTTTGAGGTTGGGGGCAATATTGCCACCACGCCGGGTAAGGTGGTGTTTCGCAATCGGATGCTGGAGCTGATCCAATACAGCCCCAGCACAGAAACGGTTTGCGAGACGCCGGTTGTTCTTTTTCCGCCGTGGATCAACAAATTTTATATCCTCGACCTGAAAGAAAAAAACAGCCTGGTGAAATGGATCACCGATCAAGGCTTCACCCTGTTTGTGGTGTCTTGGGTTAATCCCGATGAAACCTATGCCGATGTTGGGATGGAGGCGTATGTTCAGGACGGCTATCTGAAGGTTCTCGACGTCGTAAAAGAGATCTGTGGCGTCAAGCAGGTAAACGCTGTCGGCTATTGCATTGCGGGCACCACGTTGAACCTGACGTTGGCGTTGCTGAAAAAACGCGGCGATACCTCGGTCAAATCGGCGACCTTCTTTACGACGCTGACCGATTTTGACGATCAGGGGGAGTTTACGCCCTTCTTGCAGAATGACTTTGTCGACGGGATCGAAGATCAGGTCGGCGAGGACGGGATCTTGAAATCCTGGATCATGTCGCGGACGTTTTCCTTCCTGCGGTCAAATGATCTGATCTATGGGCCCGCGATCCGCAGCTATATGATGGGAGAGGCGCCGCCTGCCTTTGACCTGTTGTATTGGAATGGCGATGGCACCAACCTGCCAGGCAAAATGGCCATCGAATATCTGCGTGGCCTCTGTCAGGACAATAAGTTCGCCACCGACGGTTTTGAACTGATGGGCGAGACCTTGCATGTCAAAGACGTCACCGTGCCGGTGATGGCGATCACATGTGAGAACGATCACATCGCACGCTGGAAGGATTGCTTTCGGGGTGTTCAGAAAATGGGATCACGGTCCAAAACCTTTTTGGTGTCCCAGTCCGGGCATATCGCGGGCATCGTCAATCCGCCGACCCGCAATAAATACGGCCACTATATGAACAAGAGCCTGAAAGGCGATGCTGAGACTTGGATGGAAAATGCGGAATTCCACCAAGGGTCCTGGTGGCCGGTTTGGGGTGATTGGTTGAAGGGACGCTCTGGCAAACAGGTCCCTGCACGCGTGCCGGGGTCCGCGACCTATCCAGCGCTCGAAGCCGCGCCAGGGCAGAATGTCAAAGTCAAGGCGAGCCTGTAATGTGGGCGTCGCATAGCTAACATAAACAGACCTCGCACCCCAAAGAGTGCGGGGTCTTTTATAGGCCAGAGCATAGCACGACTGAGTCGTTCGCTCCTTGGGCCGAGCAGTGGCAAAGCGGTGGTGTTCGGCGTGACATGCGCCAAAACGACAATGCTGCACTGCAGAATAAATCTCGAAATTTAGTGGTTTTACGGTGTTTTTCTGCATCGCAGCATGATTTTCCTTGAATTGCTGCGTCGCAGCATGCATATTGTTTTTAGTAACACAGAGCGGTTCGCAAGCGCCCCGCGACACATCTAGAGGATTACGATCAATGGCTAAGACCCAAGATTTCACCGCCTTCATGAAAGAAATGATGGGCGCATTTCCAGTAGACACCGCTGCTCTGGAAGAGGCTTTCAAAAGCACCGCCGCTCTGAATGAGAAACTGGCATCTGTTGCTCTGGACGCGGCTGAAAAGTCTACTGAGCTGTCGACCGTTTGGACCAAAGATGCGCTGTCCAAAATGGGTGAAATGGCCAAAGCAAAAACCGAGCCTGCAGAATACGCAAAAGCGGCAACTGATCTGGCGTCCTCTTCCGCTGAAACTGCCGCTGAAAACATGGCGGCTTTTGCAGAGATCGCCAAGAAAGTTCAGATGGACACAGTTGAGCTGCTGATGGCGGCTGGCAAAGACATGAGCGAAGAAGCAACCGCAGCTGTCAAGAAAGCCACCGAAGAGGTGACAACTGCTGCGAAGAAAGCAACTGCTGCTTAATCGAAACGGCCGCGACGCGGGAACAAGCTCTCCTCCCAACCGTTCCCGTGCGTGAAGAAAGGACAGGCTGCCCGGCCTGTCCTTTTTCTATTGTACCCTGTGCTGTCCGTTGACGTTAGGCGGGTTGGCGCAGAGTGAAGGCCTCACGAAAATCACGCAGTCTTGGCTTCCAGCCTGTGGCGTCCTTGATCTTTTCAGCAGCCATTTGCTGGTCCAGCATGGGACCCTGTCCCATAGCGCCGAAATTGCGCAGAACATAGGCTGCATCCCGGATCAGAAAACTGCCATTATGGTCAAAGGTTTCGACGATGTGGGTGAGAATGTCCTGCACCGAAACCCCGTGTTGAGCCGCGACGTTGTAAGCGCCGATCAAGTCGGGTCGAACCACCAAGGCCGCATAGGCGGCGGCCAAGTCATCCGCCTCGACCAAGGGCCAGCGGGTTTTTACACTGCCCCAGATCTCAATCGGGTTGGCGGTTTGTGCCTCTTGGACAAAGCGGTGAAAGGCGCCTTGGGCATGGTTGGGGGCTTTGTGATAGACAAGCGCGGGATGCACTGTCGCGATGGACAGGTTCCCGGTCGCCTGTAACTGCGCCGCGTGGCGCGCCATAAAGGCAAAGGGTGCAATGGGGCGCAGGGGCGTGCGTTCCGTCGCCACCCGGTCTCCGGTCTCACCATAAAGCCAGCAGCCGCCGGTATAAAGCACCCGCAACGGACGGCGGCGCGTCGCGGCATGGTCACATATGGCTTGGGTGACGCAACGGTCGGCCTCCGCCATCTGATCATCAAAGGTGGCCGCGAGCTGGATCACGGCATCTGCGGTTTCAAGAATTCCTGACCAGCTAAACGGGGAGAGCATGTCCCCCAGATGCGCATCGGCGCCGAGATCTTTCAATCGTTGAGCGGAGGCGGCGCTGCGCGCCACACCGGTGACATGATATCCCTCTGACACAAGCCGTCGTGTGACCGCAGTTCCGATACTGCCGGTGCCGCCAAGAATTACAATCCGCATGAAACAATCCCACATTTACAACTTCTGCGGATCTTTGGATAGGACCTGAACCTTGGTTTAGGTCAAGGGCTATTTTTCTGGAGGCGCTTGCCATTTCGCCTAAAAGCAAGGAAGGCTTTCTTTTTGTGCTGCGCTCGCATAGGCTTTTCTGCGTCGCATCATGGTCTTGAGAGGGAAAATATGGCGGATCAGGACAGCCCCTTGCTAATTAAACGCTATGCCAGTCGCAGGCTCTACAATACGGAGACCAGTGACTATGTCACTTTGGAAGATATAGCGGGGTTTATTCGCGAGGGTCGAGAGGTCCAGATTGTCGACCTGAAATCAGGAGATGACCTGACACGGCAGTATTTGTTGCAGATCATAGCAGAGCACGAAAGCCGCGGCGAAAATGTTCTGCCCGTCAACGTGCTAAACGATCTGGTGCGCAGTTATATGGTCCCAGGCGGTGGCGTGATGCCACATTTCCTGCAGTCGTCGTTTGATATGCTGCGCGAAAGCCAGGAAAAGATGGTCGAAAACATGACGGCCATGAACCCAATGGCGCAGATGCCCGGGTTTGAGGCCATGAAGGCACAGCAGGAAGCGTTTTTGAAAGCGATGACGGGTGGGTTTTCCGGCGGATGGACCGGCGGCGGCAGCCCAGAGCGCGAAGGTGGTGCAGCAGGCGAAGAAGATGACCTGGACACGATCAAACAGCAACTGGCAGAGTTGCAAGAGAAGCTGTCAAAATTAAAATAGAAGTTTCTGAGCCAAGTCACATAAAGGTCGTTCCGGAGGAGAGCGGCCTTTTGTGTTTGATGCTCGCATCGATCACTGTATGATCGCAGCGGGCGCAAGCCCGCTGCCACGCCCAACGCTTTGTCTGGCAGTTTACTGCCATGTTAAAGGGGCGGGAGCTCCCGCCTGTTTCGCTCGGATCAAAGATCCGACCGCACAGTTGGGCCAAGCGCCGCGCTGACGCGCGGCGCGGTTGCGTCAAGACGGTCAGGCGGCTTCTTTGGCCAACGTGTCAGACATGGCGCCGGTCAGGACCGACAGGATTATGTCCAGCTCGTCCCGTGTCAGGCGGACAGGCAGGCGGACGTCGCAGGCATTCATCAGCATTGCACGGGTTTGCGGCAGCTCGGGCACCTCTCCGATGAACTGCCAATTCCAAAAAGCCCGTGCATTGTCAGAGGAGCGGCCAAAGATTTGTACTTTGACGCCACGTGCAGCAGTAGCCTCAGAAAAAGCCTGGATCTGCGCATCGGACAGGTCGACCAGGTTGAACTGGATTGAATCTGGCGCACGGCGTTCTGGAGCCAGCGGAGCCGGAACATGGAAATGCGGGTGCGCGTTCAGCTGCGCTGCCATGTAGTCATGATTTGCAAGCCCGTCTGTCACGCGGCGTGCCAGTTCCGGGATCTGGGGGCGGATCACGACAGCCGACAAGTTAGACATGCGCAGATTATAAAGCGGGAGTTGATTTTGCCATTTGGTGAAAGCCTCGGCCAGTTCCGGATCGTTCTGCCCCTCAGGGCCTTTGTGCTTTTTCCAGTTATGTTCATAAGCGCCGGACATGATCACGGCGCGCGCCACAAGGTCGGCGTCATCGGTGATCAGGATCCCACCTTCGCCTGCGTTGATCATCTTGTAGCTCTGGAAGGAGAAACAGCCGACCTTGCCGATGGTGCCAATATTGCGTCCATGCCATGTTGTGCCCAAGGAATGCGCGGCGTCCTCGACAACGGGAATACCGCGCGCATCACACAGCGCCAGAATTGCATCCATATCGGATGTGTGGCCGCGCATATGGCTGATGATGACGGCCTGGATGTCTTGGTCCAGCTTGGCTTCGAAATCCGCAATATCGATGCGATAGTTGTCGCCCACTTCGCACAGAACGGGCGTGCAATCGGCGTGGACCACGGCGGACGGAACAGCGGCAAAGGTGAAACCGGGGATCATCACCCGCGCGTCACGTGGCAGGCCAAGCGCCTTGAGCGACAGAAACAGCGCCGCAGAACAGGATGAGACGGCCAGTGCGTATTTCGTGCCCAAAAGCTTGGCAAATTCCTGCTCCAGCATGGTCACAGGGGCGTTTTCTGGCGCGGTATAGCGGAATAAATCCCCGGATTGCAGCAGAGCATCAATTTCTGCGCGGGCGGCTTCGGGGATAGGTTCAGCTTCGTGAACGTTTGGAATCTGCTGCATATTTCAAAATCCTAAACTCAGACTTTCAAAAATGTAAAACAAAGAGGTAAACATTCCAAGACAAAGCCATCGAACAGCTGCAAAACATGCGATATTTTGCGGCTGTGTTGCGAAAACGCCCGCCGCTTTGCAGCGACGGGCGGGGGATCGGCGGAATTTTGAGTGTTTCAGACGTTCAGCAACAGGTGTTCGCGTTCCCACGGAGAGATGACCTGTAGGAATTCATCATATTCGGTGCGTTTGACGATCGAATAGACGCGGGCGAAATCGGCGCCCAGAACCTCGTGCAGCTCGGATGCTGCGTCAAAGAGATCAAGCGCTTGGCCCATGACCTGAGGAATATCGCCTTCGCCCTCATAGGCGTTGCCCTTGAACTGGCGGCGTGGGCGCTCTTCTCTGGTGAGGCCAAGATAGCCGCAGGCCAGTGACAGCGCGATGCCAAGGTAGGGGTTACAATCCATTCCGGCAATCCGGTTTTCCACACGCCGGGCTGCCGGGCCGGATAGGGGAATGCGAATGCCAGTGGTGCGGTTGTCCCGGGCCCATTCCAGATTGATGGGGGCGGCATGTTCTTTCACATAGCGGCGGTATGAGTTCACATAAGGGGCCATCACCGCAAGACCTGAGGGCAGGTGGTTCTGAAGCCCGGCGATGAAGTGATAAAACGCATCCGTTTCGCCACCTTGCGGACCAGAGAAGATATTCTCTCCGGTTTCTTTGTCGATGATCGAGTGGTGAATATGCATGGCCGATCCCGGTTCATCAGCAATTGGTTTAGCCATAAAGGTGGCAAAGCAATTGTGACGCAGCGCGGCCTCGCGGATCAGGCGTTTGAAATAAAAGACTTCATCCGCCAGTTTGACCGGGTCCCCATGACGCAGGTTGATTTCCAACTGACCTGCGCCGCCTTCTTGGGTGATGCCGTCAATCTCGAACCCTTGGTGCTCAGCAAAATCGTAGATGTCGTCGATGACGGGACCGAATTCATCCACCGCTGTCATGGAATAGGCCTGACGTGCAGCCGCAGGGCGACCAGAGCGGCCCATCATTGGTTTGATTTCCTGGCCAGGATCCGTGTTGCGGGCCACCAGATAGAATTCCATTTCGGGGGCCACCACAGGTTCCCACCCTTTGGCGTGATAGAGCTCCACTACCCGTTTCAGCACGTTGCGCGGCGAATAGGGGATCGGCGCGCCGTCGCGATCATAAGCGTCGTGGATGACCTGCAACGTCCAGTCACCTGTCCAAGGTGCCGCAGAGACAGTGGAGAAGTCTGGGCGCAGGGTCATGTCTTTTTCGATCCAGCCGTCTTCATCTGCGGCGTCTGCCCAGTCACCTGTCACGGTTTGGTAAAAGATGCTGTCGGGCAGGTGAAAAAACTCCTGTCGCGCGAATTTGGATGCAGGAACGGCCTTGCCGCGGGCGATCCCGGGCAAGTCCGAGATGATGCATTCGACCTCGTCCAGACGATGTTCGCCAAGATAATCAATCGCCGCTTGGGGAATGTCTTTGTACCAGTCGGCCATTAGGACCTCACTCTTCTAAAAAAGGCGGCGATACGCTCTGCCATATCATTGTTGTTGACCGGCTGCTCCAGATTTTCATGCGCTTGGGCAAGCTGGGCGTCCGGCACGACCCCGGTGCCACGAAACTGGATGAGGCCGTCGATAAAAGCGGCGTCAAATTCTGGATGGGGTTGGATGGTCCAGATTTTGTCGCCATAGGCCAGCATCGCGTTTTGACAAAACGCGTTTTGGCCCACCACCTCTGCGCCGGAGGGGGGCTCAACCACCTGGTCTTGGTGCCAGGCGTTTAAGGCAACATTTGTTCCATCCAGATTATATGTGGTGCGCCCGACGGCCCAGCCACCGGTGAATTTCTCAACCTTGCCGCCCATCGCCTGAGCGATGATCTGGTGGCCGAAACAGACGCCAACCAGAGGCAGATCGGCATCGTGGATCGCGCGGATCAGGGTTTCCAATGGTGGGATCCAGGCGTGGTCCTCATAGACTCCGTGTTTGGAGCCGGTAATCAGCCAGCCATCCGCCGCATCCACACCGTCGGGGAAGAAACCGTCCACAACTGAGAATGTCTCAAACGTGAAACCGTTGCCATCGAGCAGACGTAAAAACATCTCGTCGTAGTTGCCGTGGCTCTGTTTCATCTCATCCGGGGCGTGGCCGGTTTGTAGGATGCCGATCTTCATGGGTCACCAAATATGATCAAATTTTAGGGTGGCGCGTGGCTCTGGTCCGCTTCATACGGTTTCCAGAAGCACCTGCCAATGGGACTTGGGGTCAATGGCCGCAAAGCTGCGCAGCTCCTGGCGTTTGGTCATGACCAGATTGCGGATGGTCTCTGCTGGCAGAATACGTGCCATCAAGGGATCCTGTTCCAGCCAAGTTATCGAGGTTTCCCAGTCAGGTGCCAGTTGCGGCGCATCGCTGACTTGGTAGGCATCGCCTTTGACCGGGGATGGGGGCTGCATCTGATCTTCTATCCCAATCATTGCAGCACCAAGCACAGCAGCCAGCATCAGATAGGGGTTGATGTCGCCACCGGCGGTGCGGTGTTCGATGCGGCGGGCCTTGGTTGAGCCGCCCGGAATGCGCAGGGCAGCAGTGCGGTTTTCGTAGCCCCAAAGCGCGGCCGTGGGGGCGTGCGCACCGGGGACCAATCGCGCGTATGAATTTCCATGGGGGGCAAACAGCAAGGTGCTGGCAGGCATGGCGGCCAAGCATCCCGCGACGGCCTGTTGCAGGAGATCCGAACCCTCATCCGCGCCATTGTCAAAGACGTTCAGCCCGTCTTTATCCACGACCGAGAAATGCACATGCAGGCCATTGCCGGCTTCTTCTGCATAGGGTTTGGCCATGAAACTGGCGGCAAACCCATGTTTGCGTGCCACGCCGCGCACCAATGTTTTGAACAGCACTGCATCATCTGCCGCGCGCAAGGCGTTCTGATGATTGAGGTTTACCTCAAATTGGCCAAGGCCCGATTCCGAAATCGCAGCCTGCGCCGGAATGCCCATTGCAGCACATCCGTCATAAAGGTCGGTGAAGAAGGCGTCAAAGGCGTCAAGCTCGGCGAGCGACAACACTTCTTGATGGGCGAGGGTGCGGCCTGTCAACGGGTTTGCAGGCGGCTTTGGCTGGTCACCGCTGTCATCGATCAGGCAAAACTCCATCTCGGTTCCGGCGACAACCTGCCATCCACGCGCAGCATAACGATCCAAGACGTGCACCAAGGCCTGGCGCGGGTCGCCAAGAAACGGGGTGCCATCGTCGCGGTAAGTCATCATTGGGACCAATGCAGAAGGTGTGCCAAGCCAGGGCATCGGCACTGCGCCACGATCGGTAGGCAGCAACATACCATCCGCATCGCCGCTTTCAAAAACCAGCGGGCTGTCTTCGATGTCGCACCCAAAGATATCAACGTTGAGCGCAGACAAAGGCATCCGCACGCCACCGGCGTCGAGCTTTCCTGCCTGTGCGCTGGCCAGACGTTTGCCGCGCCAGATCCCGTTCAGATCGACACAGCCAAGGCGAATGGTGGAAAAACTGCTGATATCCATGGGCTAACCTTTGTTCGTTGACCACAGCCTAACGGAGGTCACAGGGAAAGGACAAGGAAATTTGATCAAAATATTTCGTATGTCGATATGAAAGCGGCTCCCGTATGGGGAGCCGCTGGATTTTAGATCATCGGATCAGGTTCATTCTGATGCGCATTCGCCTGCGCTGCGCTTGCGGCACATGTCTGTTCAACCTGCGGTTCACCATGCCAAACAGCGAGATGACGCAGAGCGTAAGCAGGATGAAATAGAAGGCGAGGATAGGGTAAGGCACAAAGGGGTTAAACGTCTTATCCGCAAAATAGCTTGCATAATAAAGCGCATCGCCCTGTTGGCGCCACGAGGGGAAACCCGAAAAGAACACCAGCGTTGTGGCATGAAAGAGAAAGATCGCCTCGTTCGTGTAGGAGGGCCAAGCCAGACGCATCATGGTGGGCCAGACGATACGGCGAAACTTGGCCATGCCTGTCAGCCCATAGGCGTCTGCGGCCTCCATATCATTCTTGGGCACGGATCGCAGGGCACCATAGAAGATTTCTGCGGAGTAAGCAGATGTATTGAGAAACAGAACAATCAACGCGCCCACGGCCGCAGCGGTAAAAGAATCAAACAGCGGTGAGAGGGACTTGAGCTGCAAGAACAGGAAGTAGGCAAAGAAAAACTGGATAAACAGCGGCGAGCCCCGGAACAGAAAGATGAACCATTCGGCTGGTTTGCGTGTCACCGGGTTGGCAGAGTTTTTGGCCAGCGCCAGAACATTGGCAAAGATAAAGCCAAAGATGATCGCAATAATGCCGAAGTAGATGTTCCACAACATACCCGACCCGATCAGCGTGAACTGCTCACACAGGGTAAAGTCGCTGCGCGGCAGCAGGCGTTCGCCAAAACCGATGGAGCGGAAAGCATAGGCTTGGATGGTCTCAAGACAGCTCATGTGATCACCCTTTCGCTTTGCGCAGGGCTTCGCCCGCGACTGTGGCTTGGCCACGTGACAGTCGGACCGTGATCCGCGACAGAACCATTTCGGACACTTTGGTGAAGCCGAGGTAGAAGATCAGCAACGCCAGGAAATACCACATGCGCCAATCCCCATGCGGGTAGTCAGTAAAGCGTGCGTTCTTGGTGCCGCCCAATTCACGAGCCCAATAGACGATGTCTTCAACGCCAAGCAGGAACAACAGAGGTGTGGCCTTGATCAACACCATCCATAGGTTCGACAGGCCGGGCAGGGCATAGCTCCACATTTGCGGCAACAGGATGCGGCGGAAGGTCTGGCGCGGGGTCAACCCATAAGCGGCGGCGGTTTCCAACTGTGCGCGCGGCACGGCCTGCATCGCGCCGTAGATAACATTGGCCGCAAAGGCGCCAAACACGATGGCAAACGTCAGCACAGCAAGGCTAAAGCCGTAGACTTCGTGTACCCATTGCGGTGAAGAGCTGAGCGGCATTTTGGCGATGTCGCAGACCAAAAAGTCGCTGCCCTGGCGGATGGATTCGGACCAGTCGGGGCATTTCACCTTGTGGCGCAGCCATTCGATGCCTTGGTCCAACGCGATCACAAAGAAAAGGAAAAAGGCAATGTCAGGCACGCCGCGCACAATGGCGATATAGCCGCGCCCGATCCAGCTGATCGGAGCAATTGGCGCGCGGGCCGCAACAGCGCCGCCCAGACCAAACAACAATGCAGTAGGGGCCGTGATGGCCAAAAGCAGAAGGACGGTGCCGAAGGAGACGTAAAACGCCATGTGTTTGCCAGTGGTCAGATAGCAGCTGAGCCAAGACACCCCTTCGAGAACGGATGGGTCCGTGCAGTAGGAAAACATATAAAACCTGTCTTCTCTGATCATGCCCAGGTCGGGCGCGGGAGAGAATGAGGCAGGCCCGCGCGGATCAGGCGGGCCTGCGGGATCCGGAAAGGATCAGATTACCACTGGGAGGAAACTTCCCACTTGGCGATCAGTTCGTTCAGCGAGCCGTCTTCTTTCATCGAATCGATCGCCGCGTCGAACTTAGCGCGCAGCTCAGCATCGGATTCGCGCATGCCCATACCAACACCGCCTCCCAGCGCTTCGGTTTTATCGAGCATCACCAGTTCGCCGTCGACAACAGTGTCGAGGAAGCTTTTGTCCGCCAGAACCGCATCAGCTTCGCCATTGCGCACCGCTGCAACGGATTCTTCTGGCGTTGCGAATTCAATCACGGTCCAGCCTTGGGACGCAATGAAAGCAGCCTGAATGGTGGTTGCCTGTGCCGCAACAACGCCGCTGGCCAGATCTACATCCGCAGACAAAGCAACATAGGCCGAGGGGTCCGGTGGGGTGTAGGGCTGGGTAAAGTCGATGACTTCGTCACGCTCGTCGGTGATCGACATGCCTGCGATGATGGCATCATAGTTGCCCGAGGTCAGGTTTGGGATGATCGAATCCCACTCATTGGTGACCCACTCACAGGTGAGTTCCGCGCGCTTGCACAGCTCATCGCCCAGCTCACGTTCGAAACCGTCGATTTCGCCCGCATCGTTGAGGAAGTTCCAAGGTGCATAGGCCCCTTCGGTGCCCAGACGCACAGTGGTTTCGGCAAATGCCAATGTGCCGGCGAATGCCGCAATGGCAGTGCCCAGAAGCAGTGATTTCATCAATAGTTCTCCCGATAGTTTGTTGTTTATTGGTTTTATCCGTGGCGCGTCGATTTTAAGAAGCTGCGCAGCCGATCAGATTGGGTGTTTGCAAAGACCTGATCCGGAGTGCCTTCCTCCTCGATCAATCCTTTATGCAAGAAAATGATATGGGTTGAGATATCCGCGGCCATGTCCATATCGTGGGTCACGATCAACATGGTGCGGCCTTCTGCGGCAAGATCTTTGATCACTTGGATCACTTCCTGTTCCAGTTCGGGATCCAGCGCGGATGTGGGTTCATCAAACAGCAGCGCCTCGGGCTCCATACAAAGCGCGCGTGCAATGGCGGCACGTTGCTGTTGGCCCCCGGACAGTTGTGCCGGATAGACGTCGCATTTGTCGCCGATGCCAACCTTGTCCAGATAGTGACGCGCCTTTTCCTCGACGGTGGCGCGATCACGGCCCAATACGGTAACCGGCGCCTCCATCACGTTTTCCAAGATCGTCATATGGGACCACAGGTTGAACTGTTGAAAGACCATCGACAGATTGGTGCGAATACGGATGATCTGTTTGGCGTCGCCCGGGCGGCGATTGCGATCTGTGCCGCTCCATTTGATCGGCTCGCCCTTGAACAGGATCTCGCCCTGTTGGCTTTCTTCCAGCAAGTTACAACACCGCAGAAGGGTGGATTTACCGGAGCCGGAGGAGCCAATGAGGGAAATCACATCGCCGCGTTTGGCGTTGACATCGACGCCCTTGATCACCTCCAACTCGCCATAGGATTTGTGAAGGCCGCGAATTTCAAGAACAGAAGGTATGTCGGTCAAGGTCAGTCAGTCCATTTCAATGCTGATCTGACTAATTGGACAAAAAAAACCGACAAAGGCAACTCACAAACCGGCGGCAGTTTCCGCGTTCTATGCAAATTGTCGGCATATTTCGTCTGAACGGGAAAAATACCGTCGAAAAAAGCGGCACGATCAGCCGTTGTTTGTGCTCTTTTCGACCCTTTGACGGGCGGCCGCGCTTTGTACGTCGTTGATCCCCAAAAGGTTCGCAGCCATCCGCATCAAGGCGTCTTCTTCGGCGTCGCGCTCTCCGTCGGCAAGGGCAACCTGCCACATGGCCTCGATCACGGCGATTCTATTATCCAAAGCGACGGCATCTTTGATGGCGCGGGTAAAGCGGACGGTATCGGGTGCTTCCGCCTCTAGGCCTTCGGCTTGTTCGCGCAAAATGATCGCGCCACCGACATCAAGATTGTAGCGCGCCATGTTGATGCGATCGATCCGGTCTTTTTCGACCTCGGCGTAATTGTTGTCAGCACGCGCGATCCGGACCAGTAGCGCAGTCAACGCCATACGGGCGTCACCATCGCTCAGCGGTTGCGGGGCCGGGTCCAGCAGGACATTCAAGAGGTCGCGAAATATCATTTTAAAACGTCTTCCGGGAATAGTTTGGCCCGGGCACGCGCGCGGGCACGGGTGTTGTCCTTGATCGACAGGCCCATGGCCTGGCAGGCGTCATTTACGATCTCTACCTCACCCTCACGCTCGATTCCGTCGGCCAGAACAACCTCCCACAGGGCATCCAGCGCTGACAGCCGGTCCTCGAGACCTGTGGTCTCGCGGATCAGACGACCAAAGGTGTCGGTATCCGGGGCCGCAGTATGCAGCTTTTCGCAGGTCGCACGGACTTTGGCGGCTTCGATTGCGTCGTGTTGATAAAGACGGGCCAGAATGCGGTCGATCAGGCTGATCTCTTCCACCTGATAGGCGCGATCCCCCTGGGCCACACGCACCAGCAAAGCACCAAGCGCCAGTTCCGCGTCCGGATCCGGCAGACCGGTTTGGGCTTCGGGTCTGAAGGCCTGGAACAATTTTTTTAACATTGGCATCGGTTAAGCGCCCTCATGTCAGCGGCTATGGTTAGCCGTCATAACCTTCGATGATTTCCATGTCACCGGTCGAAACCGGATCGCGCAAGGCCTTGGCATCTTGATAAGAAACCGAGTCGTAACAGGCTTTGGCGGTCTCGTAGTCTTTGAATTCAATCACAACCGAGCGGCTGCGTAAGCTGCCTTCGCGGACTTCTTTCTGTCCACCACGTACCAGAAAACGCGCGCCGTAGTCCGCAAAAGGGGCGGCGTTTGCGGCGACATAGGATTTGTAACGATCCATATCGTCGACGTCCACATGGGCGATCCAGTAGCCTTTTGGCATGTGTGCTCTCTCCTTTGTGAAGTGCAGGCTGGCCCAGAATGCGGACAAAGGCAATGATAAGAATGAAGGCTTTTTTCCCCGCAGTTTTTCAACAGTCGGAGCGACGGAAATTGAGATGGAAAACGCCCGCTCAGGGGCAGGCGTTTTCGCGATGGTATTACGATGGATCAGGCGATCTCGGAAATGCGCGCCAGCGCTTCGGAAATCTTGGCCTCTTCCTCTTCGCGTGCGGCAAGGTTTTCGCGCGCTTCGGCGACCACTTCGGGCGGGGCCGAGGCTGCGAATTTGGGGTTCTTCAACCGTCCCCGCAGACCGCCCAGCTCCTTGGCCAATTTGCCGAGGTTCTTTTCCAGCCGCGCTTTTTCCTTGGCCACATCGATGATCTCTGCCAGCGGCAGGCCAAAGGATGCGCCGGGGGCTGCGATGGCGATGCAGCCTTTTGGCGCCTCATCAACCGCTGTCAGACTGTCGATCCGGGCAAAGCGTTTGATCAGCGCCTCGTTGCGATCCCAGTATTCTTGGCCTTGCGCGTCGATTTGCGTCACGACCATTGGCACCTTGGCACCGGCGGGCACGTTTACCTCGGCACGGGCCGAACGCACGTTGTCGATCACTGCGATGACCCAGCTCATTTCCGCCTCAGCCTCCGCATCAACCAGATCCGCTGCCGTATAGGTGGGCCACGGCGCATGGGCGAGCATTTTGGAGGCTTCGCCAGTTTCAAAGCCGCGTCCCTCGGTCACGTTCCAGATTTCTTCGGTCACAAACGGCATGATCGGGTGCATCAGGATCAGCGCCTGATCGATGGCCCAGGCATAGGTCGCCTGTGTTTCATCCTTGGCGGCCTGATCCTCGCTAAAGAAGATCGGCTTGGTGAATTCCAGGTAGCGCGCGCAGAAGGTGTTCCAGAAGAACGCATAAAGGCCATTGGCGGCGTCATTGAACCGGAAGGCGTCAAACGCGGCGTCCACCTCTTCGCGGACCTTGGCAATCTCACCAATGATCCAACGGTTGAGGGGCAGGGTGGCCGCAGGCGGTTCGGCCCCACGTTCGGCGCTGAAGGCATCAATCTGGCTGTCCCCGTATGAGGATGCCTGCCACAGTTTGGTGACAAAGTTCCGGTAGCCCTCGATCCGCTTCATGTCGAGCTTCAGCACACCGCCCAGCGAGGCCATCGCCGCATTGGTGAACCGCAGCGCATCGGCGCCGTATTCATCGATGATTTCCAGCGGGTCGACCACATTGCCGGTGGATTTCGACATCTTCTTGCCCTTGGCGTCGCGCACAAGGCCATGCAGGTAAACGGTGTCAAACGGGATCTCATCCACGACCGCCAGCTGCATCATCATCATCCGCGCAACCCAGAAGAACAAAATGTCCTGCCCGGTGATCAGCGTCGAGGTCGGGAAGTATTTGGAGGTGTCCTCGCCCCACTCAGGCCAGCCCAGTGTGCCAATCGGCCAGAGACCGGAGGAGAACCAAGTGTCGAGCACGTCTGGGTCACGGGAAAGAGCAATACGAACAATTCCCTTTCCTTCGATGCCTTGGGCTGTAGGCATAGGTTCCTTGCGTTCAGCTACACTTTGGTCTGGAACAAGTTGCTCAACGACTTCAACTGTATAGCCGAATTTTTCGGAGTACTTTTGCGCTGCTTGTGTTTTTGCTTCTTCGAAATTCGCTGCGCAGAACATCTCGCCCAGCATATCGATGCATTCGCGATTCTCGTCGTATTGGGGACCGAACCAAACCGGAATCTGGTGACCCCACCAGAGCTGGCGGGAGATACACCAGGGCTCGATGTTTTCCAGCCAGTGGTAATAGGTCTTCTCACCGCTCTCCGGCAGGATCTTGACGGTGCCGTCTTTCACCGCATCCAGCGCCGGGCCTACAACCTTTTCGGCGTCCACGAACCATTGGTCGGTCAGCATCGGTTCGATCACAACCTTGGAGCGGTCGCCAAAGGGTTGCATGATCGGCTTGTTTTCGACCATTGGGACAACTTCGGAAACCTCGGTTTCGTTGCCTTCGTCGTCCTTCACCGTTTTGGTGAGGGTCTGCATCACCGCCAGACCCTCAGACGTGATCTCATCCACAACGGCTTTACGCGCTTCAAAGCGATCCAGACCGCGCAAGTGTTCTGGGACAAGGTTGATCGCGTCGATTTCACCTTCGGTGAACTCAGCCCCTTTGGCGTGGGCCTGCGCTTTGGCGGCTTCCTCACCATATGGCGCGCCATCGGCACGCATCGCGCCTTTGGTGTCCATCAGGCGGTACATTGGGATGCCGCCGCGTTTGGCGACCTGATAGTCGTTGAAATCATGCGCGCCGGTGATCTTGACCGCGCCAGAACCAAAGTTCATGTCCGGATATTCATCGGTGATGATCGGGATCAGGCGGCGGTGTTCCTTGGGGACAATCGGGATTTCGACCAGTTTGCCAACGATCGGCGCGTACCGCGCGTCATCCGGGTGCACCGCAACCGCGCCGTCGCCCAGCATGGTTTCGGGACGGGTGGTGGCAATAGAGATATAGTCGCGCACCTCTTCCAGCGTGACGTTGCCGTCCTCGTCCTTTTCCACATAGGTATAGGTCGCACCACCCGCGAGCGGGTATTTGAAGTGCCACATGTGGCCCGCAACTTCGATATTCTCAACCTCAAGATCCGAGATCGCGGTTTCAAAATGCGGGTCCCAGTTCACCAGACGTTTGCCGCGATAGATCAGGCCTTTGTTGTACATCTCAACAAAGACTTTGATCACGGCGTCGTGGAAGTTTGGCGAGTTTTCGTGGCCGGTGCGGGTGTCCCCTGCTGCGCCTGCCATGGTAAAGGCGGTGCGGTCGAAATCACAGGATGACCCCAGACGTTTGAGCTGGTTGATAATGGTGCCGCCGGATTGCTCTTTCCACGCCCAGACTTTTTCCAGGAACTTCTCACGGCCCAGTTCGGCGCGCGACGGTTGCTGGTTCTTGGCCAGTTCGCGTTCCACAACCATCTGGGTTGCGATACCTGCGTGGTCGGTGCCAGGCTGCCACAGCGTGTCAAAGCCCTGCATGCGTTTCCAGCGGATCAGAATGTCCTGCAGGGTGTTGTTGAACGCATGCCCCATGTGCAGAACGCCTGTCACGTTCGGGGGAGGGATCATGATGCAATAGGTTGATGCCTCGGGCTTGGCGTTTGCGCCTGCTTTGAAGCAGCCCGCCTTTTCCCAGGCTTCGAACAAACGACCTTCAGCTTCGGCCGCGTTGAATGCTTTTTCCATCGCCATGAAATCTGTCCTGCATCACATCTTTTTCGGGTTGTTCAGTCCCATATCGAAATGGGACCCAAAGGGAAAGACGGGATTGCGGGCAAGGGCGTTAAACCAGTCGCGAGATGGCCTGTGTCGGGGCGGTTGACGGCGCTAGGCCCCCAAACGGTCGAGTTTTGTTGACAGGTGGATCAGGCTTTCCGACGCATGCACGCCACGGGCACCGGCAATATGGTCGATTGTTTCGTCCAGCTCTTCGGTGGTGCGTGCCTCGACCTGTGCCAATAGGTCAAAGCGCCCGGACGTTGTATGAACGATCTGGACGCCTGGTAGGGATTTTAGCCGGGACAGCACCCCCGGCGCAGCGCGTGGCTCAACCGTGATCAAAACGGTGGCTTGCAGCGGTGCGCGCATCAGAGGCGAGGTGCGCAGGGTGTAGCCGGCAATTGCGCCCGAGGCTTCCAACCGTTCGATCCGCGCTTGTACCGTTGTACGCGCCAGATCGAGTTGGCGCGCAAGTTCCGCAACAGATTGGCGCGCATTGTCGCGCAAAAACCCCATCAGACGTTGGTCGGTTTCGTCAATCTGCATCTTGCACCTATCATAGTGACGAATCTTATTGTCACTATAGGCTATGTGTCGCGTGAAATCGACGTGTGCTTTGGCGATCCTGAATAAAACAGGATGAGGCCTCCCATGCAGAATATTCCCGCGCTTTGGCGTGATCCCGAAACCTACCTTGCGCGCGTCGCTCCCGACCATCCGGTGCTGTTCTTTGCACCTTCTGTTTTGCACGCGACGGCACAGCGGTTTTTGGAGGGGTTCGGTGGGCTGGTGACCTATGCGGTGAAGGCGAATGCCCATCCGGCGGTTCTGTCCAATCTGGTTGCCGCTGGAGTGAGCGGGTTTGATGTCGCGTCCCCGGCCGAAATGGCAGCCGTGCGGGCTGCAAGCGCTTCGGCTGCACTGCATTACAACAACCCGGTCCGCTCTGCTGTGGAAGTGGCGGCTGGCATTTCTCATGGGGTCGCCAGTTGGTCGGTGGATTGTCACAGCGAATTGGACAAATTGCGAGATGTGCCCAAGTCGTGTGAGATCGCGGTGCGCTTTGCCTTGCCCGTGGCGGGCGCGGCTTATGACTTTGGCAGCAAATTCGGCGCCACGCCGGATGAGGCGGTCGATTTGTTGAAACGGGTGTCGCGGGAAGGCTGGGTGCCTGCGCTCAGCTTTCACCCCGGCACCCAGTGCGAAGATGCTGCGGCTTGGGTGGAGTATATCCACGCCGCGCGCGATCTGGTGGAACGGTCCGGGGTTGCGGTTGTGCGTCTGAACGTCGGCGGCGGATTTGCGGCGCATCGCACCGGCGCAGCGCCTGACCTAGAGGCGGTCTTTGACGCGATAGAGGCTGCCGTGACAGCGGCCTTTGGCCAGGATGCCCCTCAACTTATTTGTGAACCCGGTCGCGCGATGGTGTCCGAGGCTTTTACCCTGTCGGCGGGCATCAAGGGGATGCGCCCGGATGGGGACACCGTGTTCCTGAACGATGGGATCTATGGCGGCTTGGTCGATATCCGTGACATGGGGTTGCCCGAACGCGTGCATGTTGTGGCTGACAACGGGACATGGCGGATGGGAGAGCCCACGGCGCGCATTGTCTTTGGTCCGACTTGCGACAGTCTTGATCGTCTGCCAGATGGTTTGCCGCTGCCAAACGACAGTGAAATCGGCGATTTTGTGCTGTTTCCGGGGCTCGGGGCCTATTCCCTGGCGATGACCACCGTCTTTAATGGGTATGGTGTGTCTGAAGTGGTCACAGTCCTTGCGCTTAAGAGATCAGAAACCTAAGCGCGCATGCGTTACGCAATCGTAAGACTTGTGAGCAATTCTATAGAGACGGGTCATATGCGTATGATTTAAGGTCAAAGCCTCGCTTCTGCCGCATTCGTGAGCAAAGCTGATACGAAGAACGCGAATTTTACGCTATACTATTCATATTCAGGCTGCGGGGCAGCTTGGCCCAAGGAAGCGCACACTCCTGTTCCCGCCGTCAATGACCCTTTGGGGTGTGATTGGAAGTGGTAAGGATGGTTTTCAGACGGCTGCAGAATAGGGTTTTAGCCTGGCTTGGACGGCCTTTGTTGTCCGAGCATTCAGCCGAGGTGAAACAACGCGGTCCACAAGCGCATGTGATTATCCTGGATGGGACCATGTCCACGCTGGACGAGGGGTTTGAGACCCATGCCGGTCGTCTATTCCGCCTCTGTCAGGAAAACGCCGGACGCATCAATGTCTTTTACGAATCCGGGATCCAGTGGAACGGTTGGAAAAGCGCGCCAGATGTAATGATGGGACGCGGGATCAATCGTCAAATCCGGCGCGCTTACGGGTATCTTGCATCGCGCTATCGGCCCGGGGACCGGATCTATCTGTTTGGGTATTCCCGTGGGGCCTATGCCGTGCGCTCCTTGGCGGGTGTTATTGATCAGGTCGGGTTGCTCAAAGCCGAAAACGCGACTGTGCGCAATATCCGCACGGCCTATCGACACTATCGCAAAGACCAGGCAACCGAGTTCTCTCAGAAGTTCACTGAAACCTTCTGCCATAAAGACGTCGAGATAGAGATGGTGGGGGTTTGGGATACAGTCAAAGCATTGGGACTGCGATTGCCATTGCTGTGGCGTTGGGCCGAGAACCAGCATTCCTTTCACAGTCACGCGCTGGGTCATCACGTGAAAAATGGTTTCCAGGCCCTCGCACTGGACGAGACGCGTCAGGTTTTTGCTCCGGTTCTGTGGGATTGTCCCGAAGGGTGGCAAGGCCACATGGAACAAGTGTGGTTTCGCGGGTCTCACGGGGATATTGGTGGCCACCTTGGGGGGTATGAAACGGCGCGGCCCCTGGCCAATCTATCACTCATCTGGATGTTAGAACGGGCCGAGGATTGCAGTCTGCCCTTGCCACGGGATTGGCGGTTGCGGTTTTCAGCGGACGCCGCCGCCCCATCGGTTGGGACTTGGCGCGGGTGGGGAAAGATCTTTGTGCTGCGGGGACGTCGCCGTGTTGGACAATGCGCCAAGGAACGTCTTCATAGCAGTGTGCATATATTGGAAAACGAAAGCGAAACCGGCTGGGGCGCAGCCCTGCGTCGATCCACGCGATAGAAGGAATGTTTTCGTTTTGTTCTAAGTGCACCTGTGCTATTGTTCTCCGATCGCAAGGAGCACATGATGGATCAGCATCAGAAGTATCAGACGTTTAAATCCCTTCATGTGCCTGGGAACGCCTTTGTTGTGGGAAATGCATGGGACGCGGGATCTGCACGGATTTTACAGCATGTTGGTTTCGCGGCGCTTGCAACGACAAGCGCAGGTTATGCGTTTTCCAAAGGCAAACAAGATTCAAGCGCATCTTTGTCCCGTGATGAGATCCTCGGCAATGCGGCGGAAATTGTCCTAGCGACTGACCTGCCGGTTTCAGGCGATTTAGAAGATGGTTTTGGGGCCGAACCCGACGCTTGCGCGACGACCGTGCGTGCTGCCAGTGGCTGTGGTCTGGTTGGTGGGTCAATCGAAGATGCAACTGGAAGCTTTGATGCCCCGCTTTATGATTTTGAACATGCGGTGGAACGAGTCGTTGCCGCATCCGAAGCCCGTCGCGGTCTACCGTTTCTGCTGACGGCACGTGCGGAAAACTTTCTGTGCGGAAACCCGGATTTGAAAGACACAATTGCCCGATTGCAACGTTTTTCAGAGGCCGGTGCCGATGTCCTGTTTGCACCGGGGGTAACCCGTTTGGAGGATATTCGAACGCTCTGTGCCGAAGTCGATAAGCCAGTCAACGTGGTAATGGGACTATCTGGACCGAATTATAGTCTTGCAGAACTGTCGGCCGTTGGTGTGGCACGTGTCAGTGTTGGGGGGTCGTTTGCCCGTGCCGCGCTGGGCGCGTTGATGCGAGCCGCGGATGAAGTATTGCGGGAAGGGCAGTTTTCCTATGCCCGCGACGCGGTTGCCGATGCGGATGTGCGAAAATTAATGCGTGACGAGCAGCGTTAGACCTACATTCAAATAAAAAGGCCCGCCAATGCGGACCTTCTTGGAATTCCCTACGAAAGCGTTGCTTAGGCCACGTTTTCCAGCGAGACCTTGGGCTGTACGCCAAGGGCGTGGCAGACATCGCGGGTCAGCTCGGGGCGGTTCAGCGTGTAGAAGTGCAGACGCTTGACGCCACCGTCGAGCAGCTCTGAACACAGTTCGGTGCAGATCGCAGTCGCCAGCAGGTCTTCGCGCCCGTCACGCGCGGCCTTGGTAAAGGCGTCATCGACCCACGCTGGGATATGGGTGCCGCAGCGCTTGGCAAAATTGCGCGCGCCTTTCCAATTCTCGATCGGCAGGATGCCTGGCGTGATCTTATCGCCGTCGATGCCAGCCTTTTGGCAGGCGTCGCGGAAGCGGAAGAATGTCTCCGCCTCAAAGAAGAATTGCGTCAGGGCCTCATCCGCACCGGCGTCAATCTTGCGTTTGAGCCAGTCCACATCGGCCTGCGCATTCGGCGCCTCGGGGTGAGGATCGGGATAGGCGCCAACGCGGATGTTGAATTTGCCAGTATCTGCCAGCGCTTCGATCAGCTCGACTGAATTGGCAAAACCATCCGCATGCGGGGTGAATTCACCAGCGCCTTTCGGAGGGTCGCCGCGCAGGGCAACAATTTCATTTACGCCAGCTTCGGCAAATTGGTCGGCGATTTCCAATGTTTCCGCGCGGGACGCATTCACACATGTGAGGTGCGCCGCAACGTTCAGACCCGAGGATTTATGCAAAGTGGCAACCGCATCACGCGTCAATTCACGGGTGGTGCCGCCCGCACCATAGGTGACAGATACAAACCGCGGTGACATAGGTGCCAGCACCTGAACTGTATCCCAAAGACGGAAAGAGCCTTCCAGCGATTTGGGCGGGAAGAACTCAAAAGAGATTTCAGGTGCGCTCATTTTCATAAGTCCTTTTGACGATTTCGTCCCTTGTTGCACAGCCCGCTTTGTGAGACAAATTCATTATCCTCAAGAATAACATGAGTTGGATATGAGTTCCGTGTCGCGAATAGGCGCCGCAGTGTCGCATCAAGACTGTTTAAATTTCACTCAAGGCGCTGTTATCACGCGTGTTTTTGCGAAATCTGTGACGGTTTTTACGGTGGGGTCGGGTTTTGTCGGCTAGGCGCAACCGCTGCACTTCTCATAAAATGCTCAACATCATCTGGAAAAAAGATCCATGCATATCGAATTTCGCCACCTCCGCACGATCAAGGCGATTCACGAAGCAGGTGGGCTGGCGCGCGCGGCGGATCAGCTGAATATCACCCAAAGCGCGCTGAGCCATCAGATCAAAGGTTTGGAGGATCAGACCGGGGTCGAGTTGTTTTTGCGACGTTCCAAACCGTTGAAACTGTCGGCGGCCGGGCTGCGCCTGTTGCGTTTGGCCAACCAGATCCTTCCTCAGGTAGAAGCCACGCAAGCGGAATTTTCAGCCCTGCGCAGCGGCAATACAGGGCGGATGCATATCGCCATCGAATGCCATGCCTGTTTTGAATGGTTGTTTCCGGTGCTCGAAGGGTTTCGGAAAAACTGGGGTGATGTGGATGTAGACATCCGGCCGGGTCTGGCATTTGATGCGCTGCCTGCACTGCAAAAAGAGGAAGTGGATCTGGTGGTCTCTTCCGATCCAGAAGACATTGCCGGTGTGACCTTCATCGAATTGTTCGACTATAAAGCGGTGTTCGTCGCCTCAAGCCAGCATCCGCTGGCTGACAAACCTTTTGTCGATGCCGAAGATTTCATAGGGCAGACGCTGATCACCTATCCGGTCGACAAGACACGTCTTGATGTCTTTAGCCAGTTGTTGATCCCGGCCGGTGTGGAACCGGGTGCGGTGCGACAGGTGGAATTGACGGCAGTGATCTTGTTGCTGGTGGCCTCCAACCGCGGTGTATCGGTTTTGCCGGATTGGGTGGTGCGTGAGGTGAAATACAATTCAGACTATGTCACGCGCCCCCTGACGGACAGTGGGATCACCCGACGCCTGTATGCAGCCATCCGCACCGAGGATGAGGATAAACCCTATGTGCAAGAGCTGATCCGTCTGGCAAAAACCGAAGCGCGGAAATTGCAGGTCTGATCTGCAGGGAATGCAAGGGCTGGCGGGGTCTGCCCCCTTGGCAAATGGGTCTTGGGCGCGTATAGGCACGCCTTGACCGACATCTCCCCGTCCAAGGATAGCCCGTACAATGATTGGTAGCGCAAACCTCAATGTGATGATCAAGGCCGCTCGCAAGGCTGCCCGCTCGCTCGTGAAAGACTTCCGCGAGGTGGAAAACCTGCAAGTCTCGACCAAGGGGGCAGGGGACTTTGTCAGCCGCGCCGACATTGCAGCCGAGCAGATCCTCAAGGATGAGCTGATGGGCGCGCGCCCGACCTATGGCTGGCTGGCCGAAGAAGGTGGCGAAGAGCCCGGCGAAGATCCAACCCGTCGTTGGATTGTTGACCCGCTGGATGGCACCACCAACTTTTTGCACGGTCTGCCCCACTGGGCGATCTCGATCGCGCTGGAGCATAAGGGTAAGATCGTTGCCGGTGTGATCTATGACGCCGCCAAGGATGAGATGTATTTTGCCGAAAAAGGCGAAGGTGCCTGGATGAATGACACGCGTATCCGTGTTTCAGCCCGTCACCGCATGATCGAGTCGATCTTTGCAACCGGAATTCCGTTTGGTGGTCGCGCAGATCTGCCCGAGACCATCCAGGATCTGGCGCAAATCGCGCCTGCCTGTGCTGGCGTGCGCCGCTGGGGCTCTGCCGCGCTGGATATGGCTTACGTCGCAGCTGGCCGTTACGAGGGCTATTGGGAGCGCCGTCTGAACGCGTGGGATCTGGCTGCTGGCATTATCATCGTTAAAGAGGCCGGCGGGTTGGCCCAAGCGCTGGACCCAGAAGATAAGATCGTCGACAGCGGTACAATCATCTGCGGCAACGAGCAGATTTTTGACAACTTTGCCAAGGTGATCCGCGGCTGATCTCACCCGGCTAAATTTGAAACCGTTTAACGCGTCTGCCGGAAGGGAGGCGCGTTTTTCAATATGTGTCGCCGGGTTCGATTTTGCGAGCCTTCGGCGAAGGCCGAACGGGCGGAGCCCATGGGGACAAGATGAAACCCGCAGGGCCTATTTGCCCCAAGGTCCGGGTTTGCGTTGGGTCGGGTGGCGGCGTGGAACTTTGGGCAGGCGGCTTTCGCCGTAGGTGTAGCGGGTATCCGGGTTTGGCGGATGACCGTGCGTGCGGGCCCAAAAACGCGGGCCGCCGCGTTTGAGCCAGAGGGGGAGACAGAGAAGCAGCCCCGCGACAAAGCCACCTGCATGGGCCCAATAGGCAACGCCTCCGTCGTCGGCGCGTGTTGTGAAACCGCCAAAAAATTGAAGCGCCAGCCATGTGCCAAGAACCCAGACCGCCGGAATGGAGAAGATCCGGAAGAAGATGATCAGGATCAGCAGAACGTCGACTTTGGCCTTGGGATAGAGCAACAGGTAGGCGCCCATGACACCGGCAATTGCGCCGGATGCGCCAACAGTGGGGATCCGGGACAGCGGGTCCGCCGCCACCTGCGCCAAGGCCGCCGCAACGCCGCAGGAAAGATAGAACAGGAAATATGTTATCGGCCCCATCTCGTCTTCGATATTGTCGCCGAAGATCCATAGGAACAACATGTTTCCAGCCAGATGCATTAGGCCTGCGTGCACGAACATGGATGTCACAAGTGTTCCGTAGCTGTGACCCTGGCTGATTTCCACGGGGACCACAGCAAAGACGTCATAAAACTGCGCTAAGGCACGCCCCTCGGGGAAATGCGAGGAATACCAAAAAAACGCGATGATATTCGCAGCCATCAAACCATAGGTCACATATGGCGTGCGCCCGGACGGGTTATGATCTCTCAGTGGAAACATGTGAAAACGCTGGGCCTTCTTCGGCCCAGCGTCAAGGCAAAAGGCCTAACCCTGACCGCCCAACAGCGCCGCATTGCCCCCTGCTGCGGTGGTATCTACGCAGACGTGGCGTTCTGCCATCACCCGTGCCAGGTCTGGTTTGCCTGGGATCAACGGGATGATTGGCCCTGGGCGAGTGGCCAGGATCTGTTCGATTTGACGGGCTTGCCCTTCGTCGCCCCACCACAGAACTCCTGAAATTGCTGTCTCGCTGTCTAGGAGTGAGGTGTCGACCTCGCCCGTGGCTTCGATTGCGCGCCCTCCCAGCGCTCTTACGGCCTCGGCCTGCGAACGGGCCGTGTCGGGGCCAGGGCCTGCACACAGGAGCGGCAGGCGTGGGGCGGTGGTCAGGCGATTTGACTCACCCGTTGGACCAGGCAAGGAGACGGTGCTGGCGTGTGCACCTGCATCCGGACAGGGGGGCAAGGTGGACATGACGCCGGACCAATGACCGTCTCCTTCCTGACGGTCAGGTGCGCAGAACCGTGACATGTAAAGGGGGCCGCCCGCTTTGGGACCGGTGCCGGACAGACCTTCGCCGCCAAAGGGCTGGCTGCCCACAATGGCGCCGATCTGATTGCGGTTCACGTAGATATTGCCCGCATGGATCCGGTCACATACATGTTGCACGCGGTCGTCAATCCGGGTGTGCAGGCCAAAGGTCAGCCCATAGCCGGTCGCGTTGATGGCGTCGATCACCGCGTCGATCTCGTGCGATTTGAAGCGAACGACATGGAGGACGGGGCCAAAGATCTCTTCTTTGAGATCCGCGATGCCGGAGATCTCAATCAAAGTGGGCGCGACATAGGTGCCGTTTTCGGGTGCTTGGAGTTCTTTCAAAACGCGCTGTTCTGAACGGGCGGTTGCAATATGGCTGTTGATTGAGGCCTGCGCGTTTGCGTCAATGACGGGGCCACAATCGGTCGACAGGTGCCACGGATCACCAACCGTCAGACAATCCATCGCACCTTGTAACATGGTCAACACCGTGTCTGCGATGTCATCCTGGACATAAAGGCAGCGTAAGGCAGAGCAGCGTTGCCCGGCGGATTGAAAGGCGCTTTCGATGATGGATTGCACCGCCTGTTCGGGCAGGGCAGTTGAATCCACAATCATGGCATTCAGACCTCCGGTTTCGGCAATCAACGGCGCACCGGGACGGCAGCCTTCAGCCATCACAGAGCGGATCCGCAGCGCAGTTTCTGTCGAACCTGTAAAGGCCACGCCGCTGACGCGGGGATCTCCGGTGAGTGTGCCGCCGATTGTGCGGCCGGACCCAGGGGTGAATTGCAATACGTCACGTGGGACACCAGCCTGATGCAGCAATTCGACCGCGCGTGCCGCGACGATGGGGGTCTGATCGGCCGGTTTGGCAATCACGGCGTTGCCGGTTGCAAGGGCCGCCGAAATCTGGCCTGTGAAAATCGCCAACGGAAAATTCCACGGCGAGATACAGGTGAACACTCCGGCGGGTTCTGCGGCAGGGATATTGGCGGCGTAGTAGCGCAGGAAATCCACGGCCTCACGCAGTTCGGCCACCGCGTCAGGTTGGCTCTTGCCGGCTTCCCGCGCCAGGATCGCAAAGAATTCACCAAAATTCGCTTCGTAAAGGTCGGCTGCGCGTTGCAAGATCTTGGCGCGCTCAGCAGGGGACACGGTCCAAGGGGCCGCAGCTGCGATTGCTTTTTCGGCGGTCTCCGGCGTTACGATTGTAACGCGGCCAACGGTGGATTGGTCAGCCGGGTTGGTGACAGTTTGAATGTCGCCGTCTGTGGCCTCAATTGCGAGAAGGGGGCCAACGTCCCATTCGTGAGTGATAAAAGCCGCGCGGGCGGCAGCGATCCGGGCGAGCGTTGGCGCGTGTCCCATGTCAAACCCGAGCGAATTTGGACGTTCCGGTTGAAACAGGTTCGGCCCGGTTGGCATCGGTGGGGTGACGTCTGCGATGGCGGAAAATGGGTCGGCAACCACGACCTCTGGCGGCACGTCTTCATCGACGATCTGGTTCACAAATGAGGAGTTCGCGCCGTTTTCCAACAGGCGGCGCACGAGATAAGCCAGCAGATCGCGATGCGCGCCGACCGGTGCATAGATCCGGCAGCGTGTCCTATTCTGATCCAGAACCATCTGATGCAGCGTTTCGCCCATGCCATGCAGGCGCTGGAATTCATAGGCTTGATCCGGCGTGGCCATATGCAGAATGGCGGCAACGGTGTGCGCATTATGCGTGGCGAATTGGGGATAGATCCGGTCCGTCATCCCCAGCAATTTGCGTGCGTTGGCAATATAGGACACATCGGTCAGCGCTTTGGAGGTAAAGACCGGAAAGCCGTCGATGCCTTCGACCTGCGCCTGTTTTACTTCGGTGTCCCAATACGCGCCTTTGACCAGACGCAGGGTGAATTTGCGGTCATATTTCCGAGCCATGTCATAGAAGGCATCGATGGCGGCCCCGGTCCTTGGACCATAGGCCTGGATCACCATTCCAAAGCCATCCCAATCTGCGAGCGCGGGATCCGAAATCGCAGCTTCGACCACCTCCAACGAAAGCGACAGGCGGTCGGCCTCTTCGGCGTCGATGTTCAACCCCATGTTGGCGGATTTGGCCAAAAGCGCCAGAGACTTCAAGCGTGGCACCAGCTGTTCCATCACAGAGTGTTCTTGCGCCAGCTCGTAACGCGGATGCAAGGCCGAGAGCTTGATCGAAATGCCGGGGTTGTTTCGCATGTCTGCGTCGGCGCAGGCCGCGGCAATTGCAGAAATCGCTTTGGAATAGGACAGGTGATAGCGCGCGGCGTCTGCCTCGGTCCGGGCGGCTTCGCCCAGCATGTCATAGGAGTATGTGTAGCCCTTCGCCTCCATGGCGCTGCCGCGTTTCATCGCGCTTTCGATGGTTTCGCCCAAAACAAACTGACGTCCCATCTCTTTCATGGCACGGCTGACAGCGGTGCGGATCACCGGCTCTCCCAGGCGTTTGATGGCACTGCGCAGGGCGCCGACCGGGGCGCGATCTTCGTCCAAAACGCGCCCGGTCAACATCAACGCCCAGGTGGAGGCGTTGACCAGCGAGGATGTGGAATGCCCCAAATGTTTGCCCCAGTTTGAAGGGGCGATCTTATCCTCAATCAGCGCATCAATGGTGTCGGCATCGGGAACCCGCAACAGGGCTTCGGCCAGACACATCAGAGCGATCCCCTCGTCGGTGGACAACCCGTATTCCGCCAAGAAGACTTCCATCAGGCCAGGGTCGGAATGGCCGCGAATGTCACGCACCAAATTTGCGGCGCGCGCGACGATGTCTTCGCGATCGGTTTCTGACAGTGCGGCCTGCGCAACCAAAGCGTCGCGTTTTGCCGAAGGATCCGCATAGGTTTCCTGATCAATCAAATCGCGCAGTTGCTGATGTGTGGTCATGAGTGATCCCCAATCTGGTTTAGGTGTTTTGTTCAGTATGCTGGTTTTTCTCTGGTCTGTTCGTCTATTTTTTATAATAACGTAGTTCAAAGAACCAATTTTAGAAGCATCGGAGGTCCAAATGGCCCAATCAAATTTGGATAGTTACGATCGACAGATTATCACCGTTTTGGGGGAGGACGGGCGGATCTCGGTCGCGGATTTGGCGCGCCGGATAGGTTTGACAAAAACCCCGACCCAGGCGCGCGTCAAAAGACTGGAGGCCGAAGGGATCATTACCGGGTATCGGGTCATGTTGGACCCCATTCGGCTGGGGTTGGATCATGTCGCATTTGTCGAGGTGAAACTGAGCGATACCCGCGAAGCAGCCCTACGCGCGTTTAATGTCGCGGTCGCCAAAGTTCCTGAGATCGAACAAGCGCATATGATGGCCTCTCATTTTGACTATTTACTGAAGGTTCGAACACGGTCCATGTCCGATTACCGCGCCGTTCTAGGAGAGAAGATTTCGGGGCTGCCGCATGTTTCATCGACCTCAACCTATGTCGCAATGCAAGCAGTCAAGGAGCAGGCTGGTCCACAGCCAATATAAGGCCACACGAAAAAGACATTTTGTAATTTTCGATTTTTGAGTCAGCATTGGGTCATGCGATGTCTGTTTTGTATACCTGTTTTGCTGCTGCCAACCCTGTCTTGGGCGCTGTGTCCGGCGTCACCGGATCATACCCTTGCTTTGGAAGATTTGATTGAAGCGGTCCAAAGTGCCAAGTCCGAGACAGAGGCGCAAATTCTTGCAAATGAGATGTGGCAATATTGGGCGGATGCTCCGGATGAACAGTCACAAGAGATCCTGAACCGTGGAATGGAGCGACGGGCGGCCTTTGATTTTCTGGGGGCCTTGCAGGATTTTGACACGCTGATCGCATACTGTCCGAACTACGCCGAGGGTTATAATCAACGTGCCTTTGTTCTTTTCCTGCAACAGGACTATGCGGCAGCGCTGGTTGATTTGGAAAAAGCGTTGGAAATTTCGCCGCGCCATGTGGCTGCGATGAGCGGGCGCGCCTTGTCTTTGGTGGGATTGCAACGTCGAGAGGACGCGCGCGTGGCTTTGGAGGAAGCGCTAAAGCTCAATCCATGGCTGCCTGAGCGGGGCTTATTATCCCCGGGTGGCCCCTTGGCAGTTGATGGTGTCGACCTTTGAAAACAGAAAATAGTTTGGTTGCCTTGTCAGCTTCCGCAAGGGAAACTCTTCGGCCGAAATTTTATAACTTTACGGTTGTGCCAAACGACTGCTGCCGTTAGATCAATGCCTTAGACGCCGGGACGGCTTGCTGTCCCAGGCGCGCCCGCGTGGTGGAATGGTAGACACAGGAGACTTAAAATCTCCAGGCCTTAGTGCCGTGCCGGTTCGAGTCCGGCCGCGGGTACCATCTATTCTCAACCTTAGTTGTACGAACTGTGGACTGTGTCGTTGCCCAACGACAGTTGTGACCTGTCGCTGGGTTACATATGTCTGACGTGTCAGAGTTTGCCGGTTGTGGCCAACAGATCCCAGGCGGATTTCAGATACTCTGCCTTGAACGTGTGGCCACCGTCAAAGGTGCAATAGTTCAAGATATCACCGGATTCATTGGCCTGTGTGTCGCAGGCGAGTTCACCCAGTGACGCCTTGCCAGTGTCGGCGAAGGCACCGTAATTGCTGTACATCTCCAAAACGCCCGAAACGCTGCCCTGGTGGGTGTCCAAAACTTTGCGCCCTTCCAGCGGAACAATCTTGTCGGCGGTTCCGTGAATATGGATGACGTTGGCAGGCGGGGTGTCACAAGTCAGCGGTTCGGGCTGCCAGAAGGTGCCGGACATCGGTACAAAACCCGCAAACGCCTCACTGCGGTGGCAGGCAAGGTTCCACACCATCATGGCGCCCGCCGAAAATCCGGTGAGCATCAGCTGATCCGCGTCGATGGGGAATTTTGCGGTGACATCGGCCAGAACCGCATCGTAATAGGCCAGCTCATCCACGTCGGGATCCGTGACGCTGGAGGGGGCGCCGGGAATGGACCAGTCATCCTTGGCGGATTTGGTGGCGATCAAGGCGACCCCTAAGTCATCGGCCAGCTTGGTCAGGTTGGTATTGTTCATCGCGCCCTTGGCCGTGCCTTTGTATCCATGGGTGAAAATGATCGCGCCAGTTGGCGTGGTTCCATCGTGACCCGCAGGCATATGGATACGGTAGTGACGGTCGCCCAATGTGCAGTCGGTTTCCGCACCGCAGGCCTGTGATTGGCTGGCAGCCGTGAGCATGACAAGCGCGGCAATGGCAGTTCGCTTTGTGACCATAAGGAGTTTTTCCCTTTAAATACGTCCGGTCTGGGCCGTTCGCCCAAAGCCGATAGAATTGGCCCGGTTGTCCCGCGCGATGGGGTAACAGGTCAATTCACCTTACTGTGGGGAAATGTGTCAGTTGCGAATTTGAATAGCTAACTAAGGCAGTTAGTTCGCGTTCAGGAAGGCACGTGAAGCGGCTTCGAATTCACGTGGCTTTTCCGCGTGCAACCAGTGTCCCGCTCCGGGGATTTTTGCAAACTTTGCCTGAGGGAACAGTGACTTGATGCGCGGTCGGTGCTCGCGTTGGACATAGTCAGACGTGGCGCCCGACAAAAACAATGCTGCACCCTCCCAGCTGCCTGTGACCTCTTCGGGAAAGGACAAGACCAAGGGCATCTGGTCTT
The DNA here is from genome assembly GCA_947497985.1 of uncultured Paracoccaceae bacterium. GTDB lineage: Bacteria > Pseudomonadota > Alphaproteobacteria > Rhodobacterales > Rhodobacteraceae > Epibacterium. The sequence continues at coordinate 92,871 of CANMIX010000011.1, read as the reverse complement.
CCAACACGTCCAGATTTAGGCGCCAGCGCTTGTTGGGAATGTCGAGCGATTGGGTGAAAAAGCTCTGTAGCGCGGGGTCGACACCGGCCTCGGACAGTTGTGCTTCGGCCTGCGAACGGCGTTCCAGTTGCTCCAAGTCGACGGTGCGCATCGCCTTGATGAATTGGATCTGGCTGTGCGTATACGCCACTGGAGCAATATCCGCGACAAGCAGTCGACGCACCTTGTTCGGGTGGTTCAATGCAAGGGTCATCGCGGCCTTGCCCCCCATGGAATGGCCGATCACATCCATTTGGCCACCATAGGCGTCAACGACCTCGGCCAAATCATCCGCCAGTTCGGGATAGCTGTGCGTGTCTTGCCAAGGGCTGAAGCCATGGTTGCGCTGGTCCACCGCAATGACCTGACGTTCATCCGAGAGACGTTTGGCAATCACGCCCCAATTGCGGGCAGAGCCATAAAGCCCATGTACAATCAAAAGCGGGGGCAGGTCAGTGGCAGAGCCATGGGAGATCGTGTTCAGCATAGGTGGGGTGATAGCTTTGTTTCCAAAAGGGGGCCAGTGTTTTTCGGCGCCGTTTGGCCGTTGCTGTGATTGAAGCGGGCAGGTCCTGCTGTTACGGTGCGCCAGGATTTGGGCGAAGCAGGGCACACCCACATGGCGCAGGATTTGATTGCAGATATCGAAGAGCTTCACGGCCTCTTGCGCAGTCGCGAAGGCGGGCGGGGGGACCTTGAAACCGTGCTAAAGAAACGTCGCCGTCAGCTGCCGCGTCGCATTTACCGTCAGGGAATGACCCTAGCTGCGGCATTGCCCTTGTTGGCACATCCGCAGCTGCAGATGACTGTGGATCAGGCCCCCTTGCGTAAAGCCGTCAAAGAGGTGCGGGGACATTTGAACAGCGTAAATGTCTCCGACCGGCGCCGTGGACGCATTCTAGATGTTTTGGGCAGCGTAGGATTTGCAATTCTGGTCGTGTTGATCCTGTTGATTACCGTTTTGCGTTTGCGCGGATTTGTTTGACCCAAGACGCGGGGTGATTCCCAATCAATGATCGCTTGGTTTTTGGCCGGGTTCGCTGGGTGCCACGAGCGCTTCGCGAAAGACCACTGTGACGGTCACAAAGCTCACATAGAGCAGCAGATACCACGAGCCCATTTTCGCAAAGCTCACCCAAGTCTCCACCGATTGTCCAGTGTACAGCCACGTCTTGGTACCGGTGCCGATGTTTTCAGCCAGCCATAGGAAAAAGCTTGCCAGGAACGCGGCCAGCGGCAATGGCATCCAATACCGGTGTTCGCCAATCGTGAACCAGATACTGGTACGGAAATACAGCAAGACGGTGGCGGCAAATAGCCAAATGCGTATGTCCGCCACGAAGTGATGAGAAAAGAAATTCCCATAAATCGCCCCCGCCAAAAGCAGAGTTGCCCAGTAAGGCGGATAGGGGGCAAAGCGCATGTCAAACAGGCGGATCACCCGTGCGATGAATGATCCAACCGAGGCATACATGAAGCCGGAAAATAGCGGCACGTCCAGAATTTTGATCACACCATCGCCCGGATAGCTCCACGAGCCTGCGTGAACCTTGAAAATCTCCATGGCTGTGCCCGTGAGGTGAAACAGGAAGATGACGCGGACTTCTCGCCAGCTCTCCATGCCGGTGGCCAGCAAGGCGGCCTGGAGCAAAAGCGCATAAATCAACAACGCATCATAGCGCGCGATGGGCCAGTCCTCTTGCCAAATCCAATCTGTGACCATGAGGCCGCCAAGCAAGAGAATGCCAAAAATTGCCGCCCAGCCCTGTTTGAGGACAAACATGACAAACTCGGCCAGATAAAACGGTAACTTTGCGCGGACACGATCGCCAAGCGAACGTTCGAGGCGCCGGGTGCGGTTGGAATTCGATTGGGTCACGAAATGTCTCTAAATTACTGATTCAATTCGTGAAGCATAGAAAAACCGCCGCCCTTAACAAGGGCGGCGGTCGTATTCTCAAAGATCAGAGAATTTTAGTGGTTCGGGTACAGCGGGAAGCGGCCGCAGAGGTTGGCGACTTTGGCGCGGACTTCTGCTTCGACTTCTGCGTTGTCGGCTTCACCGTTTGCAGCCAAACCATCGACAACTTCGACGATCAGGCGGGCGATCTCGCGGAACTCTTCTTCGCCAAAGCCACGGGTGGTGCCTGCCGGTGTGCCCAGACGGATGCCCGAGGTCACGGTGGGCTTTTCCGGGTCAAACGGGATGCCGTTTTTGTTGGTGGTGATATGTGCACGACCCAGCGCTTTGTCGACGATATTGCCGGTCACTTTCTTGGGGCGCAGATCGACCAGCATCACATGGGTGTCGGTGCCACCGGTGACGATGTCCAAGCCACCTTTCATCAGCTCATCCGCCAGCGCAACTGCGTTTGCGCGGACTTGCTTTTGGTAGGTTTTGAACTCAGGCTTCAGCGCTTCGCCGAACGCGGCGGCCTTGCCTGCGATGACATGCATCAGCGGACCACCCTGGATGCCGGGGAAGATCGCAGAGTTGATCTTTTTCGCCAGATCCGGGTTGTTGGTCAGGATCATGCCGCCACGAGGACCGCGCAGGGTCTTGTGGGTGGTGGTGGTTGCAACATCCGCATACGGGAAGGGCGAGGGGTGTTCGCCTGCAGCAACCAGACCGGCAAAGTGTGCCATGTCGACCATCAGGAACGCGCCAACGCTGTCGGCGATTTCGCGGAACTTGGCAAAATCGATCTGACGTGGGATCGCGGAACCACCGGCGATGATCAGCTTGGGCTGATGCTCAGTCGCAAGTGCCTGGATCTCATCATAGTCGATCAGATTGTCTTGCTTACGCACGCCGTATTGAACCGCGTTGAACCATTTGCCGGATTGGTTGGGAGCCGCGCCGTGGGTCAGGTGACCACCGGAGGCAAGGTTCATACCCAGAATGGTGTCGCCAGGCTGGATCATCGCCTGGAACGCACCTTGGTTGGCTTGCGAGCCAGAGTTCGGCTGAACGTTGGCGAATTCACAGCCAAACAGTTCCTTGGCACGGTCGATGGCGAGGTTCTCAGCCACGTCCACATGCTGGCAACCGCCATAATAACGGCGGCCTGGGTACCCTTCGGCGTATTTGTTGGTGAGCACCGAACCTTGCGCTTCCATTACGGCGGCAGATACGATGTTTTCCGATGCGATCAATTCGATCTCATCACGCTGGCGGCCCAGCTCGTTTGTGATGGATGCAAAGAGTTCGGGGTCGCGCTCGGACAGGGATTGGGTGAAGAAACCGGGATCACGGGTCGTGGTCATGCTCGCTCCGTCAGGCTGGAGGTGAAAGGTGAAAAATTTCCTATAGGAAACATCACGGGATTGGAAGAATGTAAAGCGACATTTTAGGATTTCCCAGCGACTTCGCAGGTCTAAGTCTGGTCATCTGGGAAAAGCTGTGATTGTTTTGGAACCAAACGCGTAACACCGGAAACAGAGGTCGATCCTGTGAAAATTGCCTTTTTGGCCAGCCGCGCCCCGGTGGCGCAAACCGCGCGGGCCGCATTGATCGGTCGCTACGGTGATTCCCGCCCCGAAGACGCCGATGTCGTCGTCTCTCTTGGGGGCGATGGTTTCATGCTGGAAACCCTGCAAGAAATGCTCGACCTTGACGTGCCAGTGTACGGTATGAACCGCGGCACTATTGGCTTCTTGATGAATGAATACAATGAGAGCGGCCTGATCGAACGCCTGGAAGCGGCGGAAGAAGAAATTGTGCGCCCTTTGTCGATGCGTGCCATGACACGCAACGGCGAAGAGCATCATGCCTTGGCGATCAACGAAGTCTCTTTGCTGCGATCTGGCCCACAAGCCGCAAAATTGAAGATCCTGGTGGATGGCCGACAGCGGCTGGAGGAATTGGTCTGCGATGGCGCATTGGTGGCAACACCTGCCGGATCGACAGCTTACAATTACTCGGCCCATGGACCGATCCTGCCAATCGGTGCAGATGTTCTGGCGCTGACGCCGATTGCGGCGTTTCGTCCGCGTCGGTGGCGCGGGGCCTTGCTCCCCAGCGAGGCCTGCGTCAGATTCGAGGTCCAGGAAGCGGACAAACGGCCCGTGATGGCCCATGCCGATTCGGAATCTTTTGTCGATGTGGATTGGGTTGAAATCAGAACCGAGCAAAAGGTGACGCACCGCATTCTGTTCGATCATGGGCACGGTTTGGAAGAACGACTGATTTCCGAGCAATTCGCCTGACGCAATTCTTGCGTCAAACGCCGCAATCTTCACATCCAGTTTCTATTTTTGCATCCGTCGTTTCCTTATCCAGGGCAACGGGCTTGGATTGGAGCACTGTCGATGCCTGTGGCGCAGGGATGATCCAGTTGTGCTTCGTGCTAGATGATGTACAAAAGCGACCAGTATGGCCTGTTTGCGTCATTCTTAGTTTTTTCCCTCGACGTCTCGCGGTGGGCTGTTGGAGTGTTAATCTGTGATTTATGTATCTCATGCCGCAGGGTGCGATCAGTTAACCTTAGGTAAAGATGGGACAAATGGATCTCTGTCCAGGGTGCCTGCTGATTGATGCGTCAGAAAAACAGAAAGTTAGGGAAACAAGATGAACTACAAGATTGCAGCAACCGCCTGTGCGATGTTTATGCCGGGTTTTGCACTGGCCAACGATTGCGGTGAAGTGTCGATCACAGACATGAATTGGGCGTCTTCGGCCATCGTAACCGAGATTTCGACTTTTCTGATGACCCATGGCTATGGGTGCGATGTGACCCGCGTACCTTCTGATACGGTCCCAGCTGTGACATCACTGTCGGAAAACGGCGAGCCAGACATCGTGACCGAGATGTGGATCAACGGCGGTGGTGAGGCTTATGTCAAACTGCGCGAAGCCGGACGTGTCAAAGAGCTGACCGAAGTGCTGAGCCCCGGTGGCGTTGAAGGCTGGTGGATCCCAACCTATCTGGCGGAAGCGCACCCTGAGTTGACAAAAATCGAGGGCGTATTGGCCAATCCCGCATTGGTTGGTGGGCGCTTTAACAACTGCCCAGACGGATGGGGTTGCCGCATCCTGAACGATAACCTGACCCGCGCGGTGGGTGTTCAGGACGCAGGTATCGAAGTCTTTGGGCACGGTTCCGGCGAAACGCTGGCGGCCTCGCTGGCGTCTGCCTATGAGGCGGGTGAGCCTTGGTTTGGCTATTACTGGTCCCCGACCAAGATCATGGGCAAATACGACATGACCCGGATCGAAATTGGCCCCGTCGACCCCGAAGCGCATCACCGTAACCAGACTGCGGACCGGGATGCACCTGAAGTGTCCGATTTCCCACCGTCGCCGGTTTGGACTGTTGTCACAGAAGAATTCGAAAAATCGCATCCCGATGTGGCAACTTTGATGTCCAATATCTCGTTCACCGCAGAAGAGATGTCCGGCATTCTGGCCTGGCAGGATGACAACAACGCATCTGCAGAAGAAGCGGCTGTGAACTTCCTGATCAACAACAAGTCGGTCTGGGCCGGCTGGTTGAGTGACGACGCAAAAGCCAACCTGTCGCAAATCCTCAACTAATACGACTAAAACGACAAACGCCCGCCTGTAAGTGCGGGCGTTTGTTATTTTGCGTCAGACGCAAAGGACAGATTATGGCGAGCTATGACTTTCTTTTCGACACATTGGGCCTTCGGGACTGGTGTGATGCGGGCAGCAGCGCCGCGCCGCTCTCTATGGCGGATCTTTTGGCCCAGGGCGGCGGCGCCAAAGAGACCTCTGTTTGGGATCTGCCGTTCCCTTCGATGGATGTTTTGAATGAGGCCTGCACAAACTTTCCGAAATCACGAGAGCTGACCAAAGGGCTCGAAGAGGGGTTTCTGGCGATCAAGGATGCGTTGCGCTTTGTGCTAGACCCGATCACGCAACCGCTCAGCTGGATGTTGGATGGCGCGCTGTATGTGGCCCAGTCGGCGCCTTGGTTCGTCATCATGCCGCTTTTGTTTTTGCTGACATTCTATGTCACCAAATCGATGAAGCTGGTCGGATTTGTCGCTGCGTCGCTTGGCGCATTGGCGTTTATCGACCATTATTCCTATGCGGTTGAGACCCTCGCCATTATCTTTGTCTGTGCCGCGATCTGTGTGTTGATCGGCGTGCCAATTGGCATTGCCATGTCGCGATCTGACCGGTTGCAACGGATCATGTTGCCGGTCTTGGACATGCTGCAAACCTTGCCGACATTTGTCTATTTGATCCCGCTAATTTTCCTGTTCAGTGTTACCGAGAGCAAGCTTTATGGCATTGCGATCATCCTCTATGCGATTGTGCCGGTGGTGCGTTTGACCGACCTTGGCATTCGCCTTGTCGACAAAGAGGTGATGGAGGCCGCGCAGGCCTTTGGCATGACCCCGCGCCAAAAGCTGTTTCAGGTACAAATCCCGCTTGCGCTACCCAACATCATGGCCGGTATCAACCAGACCATCATGATGAGTCTTGCAATGGTGGTGATTGCTTCGCTGGTCTCTGCACCGGGTCTTGGTGTTCTGGTGCTGCGCGGCATTCGCAACCTTGAATTGGGCGTCGGTCTTGTCGCAGGCCTCGGCATTGTGCTGCTGGCCGTTATGCTGGATCGTGTCACCAAATCCGCCGTTGCCCGCGTTAACGCGGCGCAGAACCATTAAGGAGGGCGGATGATGAACAACGATGTGATGATTTCGATCCGCAAACTGTACAAGATCTTTGGCCCCGAGTCCGAGGCCATGATGCAGCATGTCTATGACGGTATGGGCAAGGATGAGCTGCTGGAAAAACACGGCCACGTGCTGGGACTGCAGGATATCAATGTCGATATGAAGCAGGGTGAGATCACGGTGATTATGGGGCTCTCGGGGTCTGGTAAATCCACCCTGATCCGCCATGTGAACCGGTTGATTGATCCCACCGCGGGGGAGGTGCTGGTTCAGGGTGACAACGTTCTAGAACTGGACGATACCGCCCTGCGCGAGATGCGACGCACGCAGATGTCGATGGTGTTTCAGCATTTCGCGCTGTTGCCGCACCGGACGGTTCTGGAAAACGTCGCCCTCGCGCCGATTGTGCGCGGCGATGAGGCGAAATCTTATCGCGCCGAGGCCATCAAATGGTTGGAGCGTGTGGGGCTCGCCGGGTTTGAGGACCGCTATCCGCACCAGCTGTCCGGCGGCATGCAGCAGCGTGTGGGGATTGCCCGTGCGCTGACGTCAAATGCCCCGATCATGTTGATGGACGAAGCCTTCTCAGCTTTGGATCCGCTGATCCGCACGGACATGCAGAACTTGTTGTTGGAGCTGCAAAAGGAACTGGCCAAGACCATCGTCTTTATCAGCCATGATTTGGATGAAGCGCTAAAACTGGCGGACCATTTGGTGATCCTCAAGGATGGCAAGGTCGTTCAGCAAGGTGAGCCGCAGCATATTCTGTTACAGCCAGAGGATGACTATATCGTCGACTTTATCTCGGACATTAACCGGGCGCGGGTGCTGCGGGTGCGATCCATCATGGAGCCTGATACGGGTGAGGCGATCACGGATGAAATCGATCAGGAAGCCACTCTGGAACAGGTCATCGCGCTGAGTGGCGGGAAAACCGATGCGTCTTATCGGGTAACCAATGGAGGCGGTGCTCCAGTGGGTGTTTTGCATATGGGGCGTCTGATGCAGGCGCTTGTGCCGACCCGGGCTTCCGAAGGCAAACGCACGCTATAGGTCAACACGGTGGAGGGCGCTTTAGCCCTCCATAATCTCCCACAGGGGATGACACATTTGCCCCAACCGGTCTTCGATCGCTTGGGCGGCCGCAACGGCGAGGTCTTCGCGCCACCGCTGTGCGATGATCTGCACATTGATTGGCTGTGGGCCTGCGGGTCCGGTTGCAAGCCGCGCAGGCAAACACACTGCCGGCAGGCCGAGAAAATTCATTGCGTAGGAATAGATTGCTTCGCCCAGAACTTCCTGCACCCCGTCGTGACCTTCGGTATCGCGACCAGGTGCAAAGAAGGGCCGGAACATGAAGGGCGACAAAACCAGCGGATAACGCGTCAGAAACTGGTTCCAATCCCGCATGAAACGGCTGCGTTCGGACATGACACGCAACAGATCGGTGCCACACAGGGGCGAGAATTCCTGATAATAGCTGGCGAATACATCGCGAATGGTCTCAGAGCCCATGTCGGTGATGTCGCGCCCCATCAACGTTTTGACCTCACCCAGGAGGGCGCGGTAACCAATGCGCCCGGCCTCGAACACGCTCGGCGTCTCAACCTCTTCAACGCGGTAGCCTGCTTCAACTAAGGCGTCCTGCGCAGATTCCAGCGCCGCGTCTACGTCGGGGTGCAGATCATAGCCGTATGTTTCGCGGGTAAATGCCACCCGAACGGGGCCATCCATGGGTTTGCCTTGCCAGGGCGCGGGGCAGTGGAGAGGGTCGCGAGGGTCCGCGGCGATCAGCGACGGCATCGACAGGTCAAGGTCCCGTGCAGATCGCGTTAACAATCCCTGAACGGACATGCTTTGTGCCAGCAGTCCACGCTCGGCACTTTGGCTCGGGTTCCAGGCTGGGACACGACCCAGGCCGGGTTTCAACGTCACGGCACCGGTGGCAGCCGCCGGAAACCGCAGTGAGCCGCCGATGTCATTGCCATGCGCCAATGTGCCAATCCCAGCCATGACGGCCGCGCCTGCACCACCGGATGAACCGCCCGCAGAAACATACGAGCCCCAGGGATTATGGGTGCGGCCAAAGAGCGGATTGTCGGTATCGGCACGAAAGGAGAATTCAGAGGTATTGGTGCGCCCGATGATAACAGCGCCCGCTTTTTTAAGGTGTGCAACCACAGGTGCGTCATCGGGAGCGATCACGTCCTTTAGGGCGACGACCCCGTTTGAGGTGGCGCATCCTTTTTGATCCACGTTGATCTTGACGGTTACCGGCACCCCATGCAGCGGCCCACAAGGCACGCCGTTTGCGCGCGCCGTGTCCAGCTTTTGGGCGGTTTCCAATGCCTCTTCATGCAAGGCCTCCACGACGGCGTTGAGGCCTGGATTGACCACATCCATGCGCTCCAGCGCGTCGGATGTGATCTTTTCTGCGGTCACTGCTCCTGTGCGGGTCAACACAGTTAACCCGCTGGCGTCCAAGCGCCAGGTCTCTTGATTTTTCATGTGTTCTCTCCTCATTCGGAGCGTAGAACGCATGCATAAGGTTGCAAGTAAAACGCGAAGAGACGCCGCGGAAGAAATCCGCGGCGCGCTAAAAAGAGGCATGGGTTAACGAGGGGTTAACAGGTGATTGGCAGCCTGCGAAAAGCGTCAGTTAAACCGTTAACTGTGCGCATATCCCAGGGTTTTTAGGGCTGTCTTGATTTCGTCCAAGATCGCCGGGTCATCGATGGTCGCGGGCATTTTGAACGGTGCGCTATCGGCGATGTTGACCATCGTACCCCGCAAAATTTTGCCAGAACGCGTTTTGGGTAGACGATCCACCACGACGGCCAATTTGAAGGCTGCGACGGGGCCGATCTTTTCGCGCACCAGTTTGACCACTTCCTTGGTGATGTCGCTGTGTTCGCGTTGGCAGTCGGCATTCAGGCACAAGAACCCGATGGGCAGCTGCCCTTTGAGCGCATCCGTCACGCCGATCACCGCGCATTCCGCGACGTCTGGGTGGGATGCCAGGACTTCTTCCATGCCGCCGGTGGACAGGCGGTGGCCTGCGACATTGATCACATCATCGGTGCGCGCCATGATCGAGATATAGCCGTCTTCGTCGATCATGCCGGCATCCCCCGTCTCATAGTAACCGGGGAACGTGGTCAGATAGCTTTTCCGGAACCGCTCTTCGGCGTTCCACAGGGTGGGCAGGGTCCCGGGCGGCAGCGGCAATTTGATTGCAATGGCGCCCAATGTGCCTGCGGGTACGGCATGCCCCGCGTCATCCAGGATTTCGACCTGATAGCCGGGCATGGGCACCGCGGGCGAGCCAAGCTTGGTTGGCAGCTCCTCGATCCCAATCGGGTTGGCCGCGATGGCCCATCCTGTTTCCGTCTGCCACCAGTGATCTACAATTGGGACATCCAGATGCTGCTGGGCCCACGTGATCGTGTCGGGGTCGGCGCGCTCTCCGGCGAGGTAGACCTGTTTGAGGCAGGATAGGTCATAGTTGGTGATGCAGGCACCGGTGGGATCCTCGCGTTTGACCGCGCGAAAGGCAGTTGGTGCTGTGAAAAAGCTGGTGACATTATGTTCCTCGATCACCCGCCAAAACGTACCGGCATCCGGGGTGCCAACTGGTTTGCCCTCGAACACAATGGTGGTGTTGCCGTGGATCAGCGGTCCATAGCAGATATAGGAATGCCCGACGACCCAGCCCACATCTGATGCGGCCCAGAACACGTCGCCGGGCTCCACATTATAGATGTTCTTCATCGACCAGTTGAGGGCGACAAGCTGCCCGGCCGTATGGCGTATCACGCCCTTGGGTGCGCCGGTCGTGCCGGACGTGTACAGGATATAGGCCGGGTGGTTGCCTGCGACAGGAACACATTCGGCGGGTTCCACGCCATATTGGAACCCATGCCAGTTGAAGTCGCGTCCTTCAATCAGCTGCGCGACCTCTTGCTCGCGTTGGAAGATGACACAGAAATCCGGTTTGTGGTCGGCCAGTTCAATCGCCTTGTCCAAAAGCGGTTTGTAATGGACAACCCGCCCGGGCTCCATCCCGCAGGAGGCGGCGACAATCGCCTTTGGGGTGGCATCATCAATCCGCACCGCCAGCTCATTCGCTGCAAAACCACCAAAGACCACGGAATGTACAGCACCCAGACGGGCACAGGCCAACATCGCCTCTAACGCTTCGGGGATCATGGGCATGTAGATAATGACCCGGTCGCCCTTTTCGACACCTTTGGCCCGCAGAGCGCCGGCCAGCGTGGCAACCCGGTTGCGCAATTCCACATATGAGATTTCGCGTTTGGTATGCGTGATGGGGCTGTCATATATAATGGCCGTCTGCTCACCGCGACCTGCCTCCACATGGCGATCCACCGCGTTCCAGCACGTGTTCACCTTGGCATCGGCAAACCATTCGTAGAGCCCGTCGCCCTTGTCCGTGAGCGCGGTTTTCGGTTCACTGATCCAGTCGATCCCCTTGGCGGCGTCCATCCAAAAGGCTTCTGGATCGGCCTGCCACGTGGAATAAATATCGCGATAACCCATGGTAAATGTCCTCCCTCACTCTTGCGTAGGCGACGGGTTTGCAAACTGGCAAGCGTACGGTCTGGTGTTTCGTAAGTTTTGTAAAAGAATTAACGCATTTATTGCCTAACCTCCCTCTACCTTTTCAGGATTTACAAAAGGCTTGCGGAAAATTTTGCAAAGTCGCGAAGTCTGCAAACTCTCGGGCTAACCGTGCCACAGTTTGCAAAACAGCTCCACGGTTCCCGCCCAACGTGTCGACGTCGCAATCACGGCGGGTGGTTTTGCGTCAGGGCATTTTTCGACGCGCCCTTCAAGCGAATGTGAAGCGACATGAACGGAGGTTGCCCGGTGTCGCCCTATGTCTTGCGTGAACGCAGGAACCAACGGAGACGTCGAGTGTCATTTTTTAAACAGCTATTTTTCTGCGCGGTCCTTGCCCTGTCATGCGGCAGGTTGGCGGCGGCACCGCAGCTCTATGCGCTGGAACGGGATACAAGCGAAGTTGGGTTCACCTATTACTTGGATGGTCGGGCAACGGTGGGGCAAATGCCGGTCGCCTCCGCCAATTTGGATCTGGATCTCAACCGCATTGAAAACAGCGAGATTGAGGTCACCCTGAATGCCCGTCAGGCGCGGGCTGGGTTTTTGATCGCCACTGAAGCGATGAAAAGCGCGCAGGTTCTGGACGTGGCGCGGCATGGCAGTATTCGATTTGTCGCACGCGATATTACTGGAACGGTACACAAGGCGCAGGTGCGTGGGGATCTAACGGTCAAGGGCGTGACACGGCCCATTGTGATGGATGCACAGCTTTTTCGCCAACGAGGTAGTGCTGTCACAGATCTGGACCGGTTGAGCATTTTGTTGACGGGGGAGTTGGATCGACATGCTTTTGGTGCAGACGGTTATGCCAATCTGGTCGGACCCAAGATCAAGCTGCGGATCCTGGCGCGGATCCGCAGAGAGTGAGTTTGTTTACCCGTAGTGGGCAACTGGGGTGCCCGCAATAGCTGCCATATTCAGCAAACCGCGCGCGGTGACAGAAGGGGTCACAATATGCGCGCGATTGCCCATGCCCATCAGGATGGGGCCGACGGCCAGGCCGTTGCCCTTGGTCTTGAGGATATTGCGCACACCAGAGGCCGCGTCCGCATGACCAAAGATCAACACGTTTGCGGCACCAGTCAGACGGTTGCCCGGCAACAGGCGTTCGCGCAGTTCTGCATCCAGTGCGGCGTCGATGTTCATCTCGCCCTCGTATTGGAAGTCAGTGTCCATTCCATCAAGCAGGGTGATCGCGTCTCGTAGACGTTTACCGGAGCCTGCGCCTTGGTTGCCAAATTGCGACTGCGAGCAGAATGCGATCTTGGGTTCAACCCCGAACCGACGGGCGTGACGTGCGGCGCCAATGGCGACGCTTGCCAGTTGTTCCGGGGTGGGCAGGGACCAGACGTGGGTATCTGCCAGGAACAGTGGGCCATCTTCGAGGATCATCAGGGACAGGGCACCGTCTGGTTGATAGGTCTCATTGCCCAGAACTTGTGTCACGTAGTTCAGGTGCCAGCGGTATTCACCAAAGGTGCCGCAGATCAAACTGTCGGCGTCGCCGCGATGCACCATGACAGAGCCGATCGCGGTGGTGTTGGTGCGCATGATTGCTCGGGCAAGATCCGGTGTGCCACCTTTGCGCGCCATCAGCTCGTGATAGGTGCCCCAATAGTCGCGGTAACGGGGATCGTTTTCGGGGTTCACCAGCTCAAATTCACGGTCTGGACGGATCGACAGGCCAAGGCGTTCACAGCGTTGGTTGATCACATCCGGACGGCCGATCAGGATGGGGCGTTCGGTGGTCTCCTCCAGGATCGCCTGGGCTGCGCGCAGAACGCGTTCATCTTCACCCTCGGCAAAGACGATGCGACGGCTGGCGGTGGCCGCGGCCTGAAAGACCGGGCGCATCAGCATGGCGGATTTGAAGACACCAGCGTTCAGCTGATCGCGATAGTTTTCCAGATCCATGGGGCGGGTTGCGACGCCGGTCTCCATCGCTGCTTTGGCCACGGCCTTGGCGACAACCTCGGACAGGCGTGGGTCAAAGGGTTTTGGGATCAGGTAATCCGCCCCAAATGTCAGTTGTTCCCCTTTATAGGCTGCGGCGGCCTCGGCGCTGGTGGTGGCGCGCGCCAGTTCGGCGATGCCCTCGACACAGGCGACCTTCATCTCTTCGTTGATCTCGGTCGCACCAACATCCAACGCCCCCCGGAAGATAAAGGGGAAACACAGGACGTTGTTGACCTGATTTGGAAAGTCGCTGCGGCCGGTTGCGATGATCGCATCCGGTTTTACAGCGCGGGCTTCTTCGGGCATGATTTCGGGCGTCGGGTTCGCCAGGGCAAAGATGATCGGCCGATCCGCCATCTTGGCCACCATTTCGGGTTTCAAAACGCCGGGACCAGACAAGCCCAGGAACAGATCCGCACCGTCAATCACATCATCCAGTGACGCGGCCGCGGTCCCTTGGGCGTATTCCGCTTTTTGCGGGGTCATATCTTTCTCGCGACCCTCATAGACAAGCCCTTCGATATCACAGAGCCAGACGTTTTCGCGCTTCACCCCGAGTGTCAGCAACATATTCAGGCAGGCGATACCCGCAGCGCCGCCGCCGGTGGAGACAACTTTGATGTCCGCAAAAGACTTGCCTGCGACCTTGAGCGCATTGGTGGCCGCCGCGCCAACAACAATGGCCGTGCCGTGTTGGTCGTCGTGAAAGACCGGAATGTTCATCCGCTCGCGGCACAGTTTTTCCACGATAAAACAATCAGGTGCTTTGATGTCTTCCAAGTTGATGGCACCAAAGGTTGGCTCCAGCGCACAGACGATATCGGCCAGTTTTTCGGGGTCTGTCTCATTCACTTCGATGTCAAAACAGTCGATGCTGGCGAATTTCTTGAACAGAACGGCCTTGCCTTCCATCACTGGTTTTGACGCCAGTGCACCGATGTTGCCCAGTCCCAGAACCGCAGATCCATTGGTGACCACAGCGACCAGGTTCCCACGGGCGGTGTATTTGGCTGCGGTGGTGGGATCTTTGGCGATTTCCACGCAGGCTTCGGCCACGCCTGGTGAATAGGCGCGTGCAAGATCGCGGCCGTTTTCCATCGGCTTGGTGGCGCGGATCTCCAGCTTACCGGGGCGCGGGAATTCATGGTAGTTCAACGCGTCTTCACGCAGGGTCTTGGTCTCAGACATTACAGCTCTCCCAAACTTAGTTTAACATTAAACTACAGACCCGTGCGTGGGAACCGGTTTTGACCACATCGGTAGAATTTTGCGGTTCTTTAGTGAGATGACAGCGGCCTGCCTGGCGCGAGGGCAAGGGTGTAGACAATATCGACACTTGCGCTTCAGGCCGACTTGCGCAGACTGAACATTGCGGGCAGATATGAAAACTGACCAAAAGATCAAAAATGACCATTGCCGTGATGATCTGCGGTAGATGTGGAAGGAAACAGCATGAGTTCAACCGCGGATCCAATGAAAGCTGCAGCTGTGGCAGTACGCGAAAATGCCTATGCCCCATATTCGAAATTCAAAGTTGGCGCGGCGGTACGATCCGCTTCGGGTGCGATCTACGCTGGATGCAATGTAGAGAACGCAGCCTACCCTGAAGGCACCTGCGCCGAGGCCGGAGCGATTGCAGCAATGGTGGCGGCAGGAGAGACCGAATTGGTCGAGGCCTTTGTGATTGCCGATTGTCCTGCGCCGGTGCCCCCATGTGGCGGCTGTCGACAGAAGTTGGCCGAATTTGCCAAGGCCGATGTGAAAATCACGCTGGCCACAACGGATGGTGTAACAAGCGAGACAACCGTGGGCGACCTGTTGCCCGGATCGTTTGGCGCTGACTTTTTGGATCAAAACTGACCATGGAGGCGCGCGCAATCATTGCAGAGCTCCGCCAAGGCAAAATGCCAGATGAGAGAAGCTTCAACTGGTTTGCGCAAGGTCTCGCAGATGGCAGTGTAAGCGACGCGCAGGCGGGCGCATTTGCAATGGCGGTATGTTGGCGCGGGTTGGATACCGAGGCACGCTCAGCACTGACACGCGCGATGCGCGACACGGGCGATGTCTTCCGCTGGGAGTTGGACGGGCCGGTTCTGGACAAACACTCCACGGGCGGCGTTGGTGATTGCGTCTCCTTGGTTTTAGCCCCCGCTTTGGCCGCTTGCGGCGCCTATGTGCCCATGATTTCGGGGCGCGGGCTTGGTCACACTGGGGGTACGTTGGACAAATTGGAGGCTATTCCGGGTGTCTCAACTCAGGTTACCGAAGACCAGTTGCGGGCGATCGTTGCCAAAACAGGCTGTGCTATCGTTGGAGCCTCGGCGGGGATCGCACCTGCGGACAAGCGTCTTTATGCGATCCGCGATGTGACAGGGACGGTGGAAAGCCTCGATCTGATAACGGCGTCGATCCTGTCGAAGAAACTTGCAGCAAGCCCGGATGCCTTGATCCTTGATGTAAAAGTTGGGTCAGGTGCATTCATGAAGTCCACAGAAGATGCGCGCGCCTTGGCAGAGGCTTTGACCCAAACAGCCCAGGCGGCAGGATGTGCCTGTTCGGCTATGATTACTGACATGAATCAACCGCTTGCAGCGTCTCTGGGGAACGCGCTTGAAATCGCTGAAACCATGCGCACCCTGTCTGGTGCCGATGGCCCGTTGGTGGAGATCTCTGTCATTCTGGGCGGGCGTTTGCTGGCGGACTGTGGTCTTGCTCAAAACGAGGCGACTGGGCAAAGCGCGATCAGGGCCGCCATCAAAAGTGGTGCTGCGCGGGATCGTTTCGTGTCGATGCTTATTGAATTAGGCGCGCCGGAGGACTTTGGCGCAGGCTGGCAGGGGTATCTGCCCGATGCGCCCGTGAAAATTCCTGTCCCGGCACCACGCAGCGGATTTGTCGCGGCCATCAACGGCGAGGCCTTAGGGCACGCGGTCGTGCGTTTGGGAGGCGGGCGTTTGGTCGAAAGCGACCATATTGATCCGTCTGTTGGGGTGTCGGCGCTCCTGCGTTTGGGGCAAGCCGTGGAAAGTGCTGCGCCTTTGGCTGTGGTTCATGCGGCGACACAAGAAACCGGCGCGGCTGCGGTACGGTCGGTTCAGGCGGCGATTACCGTTGCAGAAACCGCGCCGCCACTGACGCCGCTTGTCTATGAAAGAGTAGGCTAATGGCACGTGCCTTTCTTGTGGTCATGGATTCTGTCGGGATAGGTGGTGCTCCGGATGCTGGCGCCTTTTTTAACCGGGATTTGCCGGACCTCGGCGCCAATACAGTCGCCCATATTGCACTGGCCTGTGCTGCCGGTCAGGCTGAGGAGGGACGATCGGGCCCTTTGCAACTGCCCAATTTGTCTCGACTAGGATTGGGGCAGGCCCTGCGCGCGGCTTCGGCGGTGCCTTTTTTAGGACTGACTGAAGAGCCGCAGGGTAAGTGGGGCACCGCAGTCGAAGAGAGCCCCGGCAAAGATACACCAACCGGCCATTGGGAGCTTGCTGGGGTGAGGGTTCCATGGTTGTGGCATGTATTTCCAGATCAGTCAGAGTGTTTTCCGCCTGATCTGATGACAGACATCGCCCGAATTGCGGGGGTGGCAGGGACATTGGGCAATTGTCATGCCTCAGGCACCGCGATCCTGGCCAAGGAAGGCGAAGCCCATATCAAGACGGGTTGGCCGATTTGTTACACCTCTGCCGATAGCGTTTTTCAGATAGCAGCCCACGAAGAGCATTTCGGTCTGGACCGGCTGCTGGCCCTATGTGAGGCAATCGCGCCCCGCCTACATAAGATGCGCGTAGGCCGCGTCATTGCGCGCCCCTTTGTAGGGGACGCTGACACCGGATTTCAACGCACCGGAAACCGTCGCGATTATGCTGTGCGCCCGCCCCAACCTACGGTTCTGGATTGGGTGCATAACGCGGGAGGGCAGGTGCATGCCATTGGCAAAATCGGCGACATCTTCAGCATGCAAGGCATTGATACGCTAGACAAAGGTGACGACGCTGCGTTGATGACACATTTGCTGCGACGGGTAGAAACTGCTGCCGTGGGCAGTCTGACGGTGGCTAATTTTGTGGAGTTTGACAGTCTTTATGGGCACCGTCGCGATGTCTCCGGCTATGCGCGTGCGCTGGAATGGTTCGACCGAGAGATTGGCGCGGTTTTGGATGCTTTGCGCCCCGAAGACATTCTGATCCTGACTGCGGATCACGGCAACGACCCCACGTGGCCGGGAACAGATCATACTCGCGAACAAGTGCCTATTTTGGTGGCAGGAGCAGGGGCCGGCGAAATTGGTCAACGTCGGTTTGTTGATGTCGCGGCTACATTGGCTGAACATCTGGGTGTGGAAAATTGCAGCGACGGGCAGAGCTTTATTTGACCGTTCGGTAAAAATAACTTGTCCATCGCGGGCGCTCCCGGCTATGGAACCGGGAGATTTGAGGAGAGCTGAGAACTATGGCCGAGCATCTTACAGTTGTGGATCACCCGCTGGTACAGCACAAGTTGACGCTGATGCGGGACAAAAGCACCTCGACTGCGGAATTCCGACGTCTTCTGCGCGAGATCACGCAGTTGCTGGCCTATGAGGTTACGCGCGACCTGCCATTGACCTCCACGCCGGTTGAGACCCCGATGGAAGACATGGAAGCTCCGATCCTTGCAGGCAAAAAGCTGGCGCTGGTGTCGATCCTGCGTGCCGGCAATGGCATGTTGGATGGTGTGCTGGAACTAGTGCCGTCGGCGCGGGTCGGGTTTGTTGGTCTTTACCGCGACGAGGAAACGCTGAAACCGGTCCAGTATTATTTCAAAGCGCCAGAATCTCTGAACGATCGAATGGTGATTGCGGTGGATCCGATGTTGGCCACGGGCAATTCCTCGGCTGCTGCTATTGATCTGCTGAAAGAGGCAGGCGCAACGGACATTCGCTTCCTCTGTTTGCTGGCAGCCCCCGAAGGCGTGGCGCGTATGAATGAAGCGCATCCGGATGTCTCCATCGTTACAGCGTCTTTGGATCGTGGGCTGAACGAAAAGGGCTACATCATGCCGGGATTGGGTGACGCAGGTGATCGGATGTTCGGGACCAAATAGCCCGAACGGTCGTTTGATAGGGCGAGAACGACAAGCACGCCCCAATCCTGCCACAATTTCGCCAATGTGATCTTTACTCAGAATCGCTTTTAAGGCATTCTGTCCCCATATTTAGTGGGGCATTGGCATGAAACTAACAAGAATTATTGCTCTCGCCATAATTGCAGGGACAATCAGCAGTAACGGCGCTATTGCGCAGCAGTTTCGCACAGCAAGCCCTCCGTCGGAGGTGCCGCCGAGTTCCTATCAAGGGCGGCAATTCGTCGATAGCCGCGGCTGCGTTTACATTCGCGCTGGTATCGATGGTCAGGTCAACTGGGTGCCGCGTGTTGAACGCAACCGGCGCCAATTGTGCGGGTTTCAACCGACTGGTGTGGCGGGGGCTGCGGCTCCTACAAGCAGAGCTGCACCTGTTGCATCCGGACCTGAGTTGATCACATTGCCTTCAGCCGATCAGCCAAATGCACCCGCTGCTGCTGCACCCGCCGCCGTGGCACGTCCAGCTCCGGTTGCTCCACCACCAAAAGTCGTGGCCCAGCAGAAACCGCGTCGGGTCGCCCCTGTGCCAGCACGCGCGGCGCCTGTGCCGCAGCCTGAACCGCAAACGGTACGCCGGGTGCAACGGGCTGTGCCTGCAGCGCCCCTTGTTGTGACCCCGTCACCAACACCGCCATCTTCGACCGCGGCGGGCAGCTGCGCTGGTTTGTCGGACATCAGCCGCCAATACACCAATTCCACAGGCGTGCGCTGCGGTCCACAAGACCAGTCACCAGTCACGTTTGGTCCGCAGTCTTCGCTACAGCTGCCGCCGGACACGCGGGTCTTGCCCGCGCATCTTTACCGGGACCGTCAGCTGGCAAAAGGCGTTGAAACGCCAGCTGGATATCGCACGGTCTGGCAGGATGGGCGTTTGAACCCGAAACGCGGCGAGCAAGATCTGATCCCCCGTTCGGTGTCGTCACAAGTTGTCCCCGAAGGGTTCGTGCGTGTCCCCAGCAGCGCCGCGCGCCTGAACCCGAACCGAGGGCAGCGAACCCTTGCCGGGGATGAGCGTACAGCGCAGATCTGGACCGAAACTTTACCACGTAAATTGGCGTCGGTACCGACGCCGCAAACTGTTACGGTTGAAAACCGAGCGCAGCAAACCAATGCACAGCTTGGGTTTCTGTCTGCGGAGGTGAGCGCACAACTCGATATATCGCCGCGTTACGTGCGGGCGGGCGTTTTTACCAATGCAGCCGAAGCAGACCGTGCGGCGCAACGTTTGGCGGCGCAGGGATTGCCCGTACGCTTTGGACGGATGACCCGCAAAGGGCAGAGCTATAAAGTTGTGCTTGCCGGACCGTTTCAGGGCGAGAGCACTGCGCTGAGCGCCTTGTCCAAAGTGCAAAGCGCCGGTTTCACACGGGCCCGTTTGAGCAAGTAACCTGAGCGAATTTCGTGCAAAAGGGCCCGATCTTTTCGGGTCCTTTTTTGTTGGCCAAGCCTTTTATCCGCAGACGTTTTGCAGCTGCACCCATTCTTGATCGCTCAGCAGTGGTTCTAGTGCGCGGTTGGCCAATGGGTCGGCTTCGATCAGACCAATTGTGGTCTCTCCTGTGACATCCAGCGCATAGGCGTAAGGCGACGATGGAATGGCGTTTTGGGCGAATTCAGCCAGAACGGCTTGGTCCGTTACCTCTGGACGCGGCTGCGTTAACGCGAGTTCGGCATAATCGTCCAACGTCTCTTGCCGCAGCTGACCCGTCGTCAAAAGGTGAAAGGTTGCCGGAATACCACCGGCGGCCAACAGCGCCATCAATGGGTCTTCTACCCGACTTCGCGCACGTTCAACCAGTATTGCGCCGGCGGCTACGGCAGGGTCTTCAAAATCCTCAAAGAAGCTGCTGTTCAACAGGAAGGTCCCGCCCGGAAGCGCCAAGCTGGTGCTCACACCATCGCGCAGGACGACGATCTGGCGGGCATTGGTGCGCAGGGCAAGCTTGGCCAGCAAAGGTGCCGTTTTGGGAGTCACGCAGGCCTGGCCAGACAAGCGTTCGATGCGACCCAGTAAAGCCTGACCAATGGCTTTGCGATTGATCTCCGAGACGACGGACAAGGCGTGTTGTTGCAGGGCACCCGGTAACCATAGGGTGACAGCGGACAACACCGCAGCGGTGATCCCCAATGTGCCCAGCAGACGCAACCGACCGGGGCGCGGTCGGGCACGGTCGATGGCATGCTGCACCTTTTGGATAGCCTCCAGCATCGTGACCTCATCCTCGGCGACTTCCAATGTCTCGCCGGGATCGCCATCAGGGTGGAAAATGGCCGGAAACTGTCCTGGGTTGTGACGATGAATTGCAGCCAGTGACCAATGCGCCAATGGCCGGTCCTGAAGATCGGTGATGGTCAGCGTCGCATCCCCGATTGCGATGATCACATCGCGTCGCTGGGATTCGGGTGTGGCGCGCCACAACCCAGCTGCTTCGAGCCGTTCAAATTCCTTGAGTGCCGTCATGGCGCTTGCCTGCTTTTTTGTTGGCTTCAAGATAGCACAAGCTTGCGGGGTGCGGCAAATGCGATTGATCTTTTAAAGCCCTGCAAACCACAGGTTTTCTGGCCAATATGCCTTTCTTACACATTCGGGATGTCCTAGCGTGTGGCGCATGATCCTGTCACCTGGCCGCCGATATCTATTTGTCCACATCCCCAAGACCGGCGGCACATCTCTGGCGCTGGCGCTTGAGGGGCGGGCGATGGCGGATGACTTGATGCTCGGGGACACGCCCAAGGCGCTGAAGCGGCGGCGCCGGTTGAAAGATGTCACAACCCGTGGTCGCCTTTGGAAACATTCGACGCGCAGTGACCTGGAAGGTTTGATCCCGGAAGATGAGATGAACGAACTGTTCGCCTTTACGATGGTTCGAAATCCGTGGGACCGGATGGTGAGCTATTACCACTGGCTGCAAACCCAGACATTTGATCACGCTGCCGTCGCTTTGGCGCAGCAGTTGGACTTTGCCAGTTTTCTGCGACATCCCATGATCCAACGCGCGTTGCTGGAAAATCCAGCGCCGCACTACATGACTGGGTCGGACGGGGTTGAACGCTGTGATCAGTACATTCGGATGGAAAAATTTGCCGAAGACGCGCAGCCCTTGTTTGATCATCTGGGGTTTGCGCTTTCCTTGCCACGGACAAACGAAAGCAATCGTGCCCGCGATTGGCGTGGCTATTACACCGATGAAACCGCCGAGATCGTGCGCCAGATATCCGCCGTCGAAATCGAGCGATTTGAATACTCTTTTAACGATTTGCCATTAACACAGTCCTAGGAACTGGGTTGAAAGGGTAGAAGATCCGAACCGGGCCTTTGGAAGTGTCATGGCTTTAAGCCTTCACAATCAGTAGGTTGCGGTCCGTTTTTCACCAATTTCACCGTGGGGCATGTCCCCGATTGGGTTGGAGTACGGCAGAATGCTGGAATGGCTGCTAAATCGCAAAGACTTTAAACCAGGGCGTCGCCTGTCGGAGCGGGTTCGTTTGGTCGGGACCGGAACCGGCGGGCTGTTGGCGGGGACACATGTTGCGTCAAACCTTGGATGGCGCACGGTCGAAGCTTTGGCCGTTGGCGATCAGGTGCTGACATTTGATCACGGCATGCAGCCCATTACCGAGCTTCATCGTGAGACTTTGGTCACCGGAGACGGTGCGATCACGGCGTTGCGGGCGCCTGTCTACATCCCAACAGATGCTTTGTTCAATCGCTCGCCCATGTGGGTGATGCCGGACCAGGGGATCCTGGTTGAAAGCGATGTGATTGAACGCCAGTTTGGTGATCCTTTTGCAGTTGTGCCGGCCTGCACCCTGAACGGGTTCCGCGGCATTACCCGCGTGCCACCTGGTGCGCGAATGGAGCTGATCGTGCCGCGTTTTGCACAGGATGAGGTCGTCTATGTCGAAGCCGGCGCAATGGGTTACTGCCCAAGCAGCCGAGACCTTCTGGACTATGCGATTAATCCGCAAAAAGAGATTTACAATGTCCTACCGGTTGGCGACGCGCGTGCGTTGGTCATCGATATGATTGACGCGGATGAAAAGACAACAGAAAACGTGCCGTTTCATATCGCGCCGGATCTCTATGATCCGTTGGATATGCGCTGAACGGCCGATAGAATTTTTCCCGCCAGACATGGATCTGGCCTCAGGCAAGACCGAGCAGTCTTTGACCTTAAACGCAGCGGATTTAGCGGGATCAAACAACGCTAAACCGCTGCTTTGCGTTTCTACGCAGCGCGTTCCGACAACGAACCTCGCCACGCCTAAAAAGGCGCAGCGTTGGTGTTGTCTTGGTGCTGCTTATGCTGCTGTGCGCTCGGGGTCGAACCTGTTGTAAAAGCTTTGTCCCTTTTCACCCATCTCCTGCAACAGGGCAGGGGGAGTGAAGCGCGGACCGTAGGTTTCGGCCAGTTCTGCGCAGCGCTCAGCAGCATACGGCGTGCCGATTATGTCGAGCCAGGACAAGGGCCCACCTGACCAAGGGGCAAACCCCCATCCCAAGATCGCGCCCACATCACCTTCGCGAATGTCTAGCAATACGCCCTCTTCCAACGCGCGCACCGCTTCCAGAACTTGGGCAAACATCAGACGTTCCTGAACCTCGATGAGGTTTGGCTGTTCGTCGGCACGGGGGTATTTCTCGGCCAAGCCTTTCCAATACTCCACCCGCTTGCCTTTGGCATCATAGTCAAAGAAGCCTTGCCCCACCTTGCGACCTAATCGGCCCTGTTCTTCCATCCAGAAAATCAGATCATCCGCCGGGCTTTCGGGATAAGCGTCGCCCATCGCAGCCTTGGTTGCGCGGGCGATCTTGGCACCAAGATCGATTGAGGTCTCATCCGTCAGCTGCACTGGACCAACAGGGAAGCCGAGTTGACGTGCAGCATTGTCGATCAATACCGGAGAGACCCCTTCGGTGATCATCCGCATGCCTTCGTTGATGTATGGGATAATGCAGCGGTTGGCATAAAAGAAGCGTGCATCATTGACCACAATCGGTGTCTTGCGGATCTGGCGCACATAGTCCAGCGCCTTGGCCACCGCGCGGTCGCCTGTAGCCTTGCCCTTAATGATCTCGACCAACATCATCTTTTCCACCGGAGAGAAGAAGTGGATGCCGATGAACTGCTCTGCCCGCGATGACGCCTTGGCGAGTTCGGTGATTGGCAGGGTCGAGGTGTTGGAGGCAAAGATGCAATCATCGGGAATGATCGCTTCGACCTTGGCGGTCATCTCGGCCTTGACCTTGGGGTCTTCGAACACCGCTTCGACGATCAGATCACAGGTTTTTAGGGCGTCCAATTCGGGTGTTGCGGTGATCCGCGCCAGCATTGCCTCTTTCTGCTCAGCCGTGGTCTTGCCGCGTTTGATACCCTTGTCCGCATAGGCGCTTGCATAGGCTTTGCCCTTGTCTGCGGCGTCTTGGTCGCGGTCTATCAAGACAACCTCGATCCCGGCTTGGGCGGAGACCAACGCAATGCCTGCGCCCATCATACCAGCGCCCAACACGCCGACCTTCTGGACCGTTTGATCGTCAATGCCGGTTGGGCGCACCGCACCTTTCTCCAGCGCCTGTTTGTTCAGAAACAGCGACCGGATCATGGCCGAGGACGAGGGATTCATCAGCACATGGGTAAACCAGCGCGCCTCTATCTTGAGGGCGGTGTCAAAATCCACCAGCGCACCTTCGTAGATCGCTGAGAGCAGTGCCTTGGCCGCAGGAAACGCCCCTTGGGTCTGGGCGTTCACCATGGCAGACGCGCCCACGAAATTCATAAAACCTGCAGGATGATAGGGTGCGCCGCCGGGCATTTTATAGCCTTTGGCATCCCAAGGTTTTACGATGTCGGCGTTGCTGGCGTTCAGCACCCATTCTTTGGCCGCAGCTAGCGGATCATCCGCCAGCGCGTTCACAAGGTTTGCGCCTTTGGCCTTTTTCGGCTCCAGCATTTTGCCTTCGAGCAGCACTGGTGCCGAGGCGACCGCGCCCACCATCCGCACATATCGCGTGGTGCCACCGCCGCCGGGAAAGAGGCCGACCATTATTTCGGGCAGGCCGATCTTGGCCTTGGGGTTGGTGGTCATCACCCGGTGGTGACAGGCCAGCGCGATCTCGGTCCCGATGCCGGCACAGGTGCCATTGATGGCACAGGCGACGGGTTTGCCACCTTTGTTGGTTTTGGGCTCCATCCCTGCGCGTTCCAATTTGCGCAGGATCCGGTGGCCTTCCATGGTGAAGTCAAACAGGCCTTGGGCTGGGGTGTCGCCGCTTTCCTCGCGGATGCGCGCCAGAACATTCAGATCCATACCCCCGGCAAAGTCCTTCTTGCCTGAGGTAATCACCACGCCTTTGACCGCATCATCAGACAAAGCGCGGTCCATGAATTCTTCTACCAGTCCAAACGCCTCACGGGTCAGAACGTTCATGGATTTGCCAACCGCGTCCCAAGTGATGACTGCAATCCCTTGGTCGTCAACAGAATAGGTAAAGTCGCTCATGTGTCTTCTCCTGTCTGTTCTTTGGTCAGGGGGCTGCCATCCTTGCGGGTGAATGCGTAGTCCTCGTTTTCGACTGTCACCATCATGTCGACGTCGCTGTAAAAGGCGGTCTCTGTCTCGGTGCGAGTGCCGATCACCAGAAAGCTGGCAGGCGCATCCGATTTGTTCAAAAAATGGTGGCCGTTTTCATCACCCGCCGGGAAGGTCGCGCAATCACCTGGCAGCATTTGATGTTCCCCGTCATCATCAATCAGCGTGCAGACGCCGGATGTGACCATGACAAACTCGTCCTGCTTCATGTGGTAATGTCGCAAAGAAGACGCGGCTCCGGGGGCCAGATGGACGATGTTGGCGCCAAACTGCGTAAGGCCACCGGCATCGCCGACGCGTTGTGACGAACGCCCGCGTACGGGATCGGACAATTTTCCGGGATATCCAGAGCCGCTGCGTGTTTCGATTTTCGAAAGATCAAGTTTCGGCATCAGACCCTCTCAATAATCGTGGCGGCACCCATGCCGGATGCAATGCACAGGGTGGCCAGACCGCATTCTTTATCTTGGCGTTCCAGCTCATCCAAAAGCGTGCCGATGATGATCGCACCAGTCGCACCCAATGGGTGGCCCATGGCGATGGAACCGCCGTTGACGTTCACCACATTCGGATCCACCTGAAACGCCTGCTGGAAGCGCAAGACCACGCTGGCAAAGGCTTCGTTGACCTCGAACAGGTCAATGTCGCTGATTGCCATACCCGTATCGGTCAGGATCTTTTCGGTCACCGGCACTGGTCCCGTCAGCATGATGGTAGGATCTGTGCCGATTTTGGCGGAGGCCTTGATGCGGGCGCGGGGTTTCAGCCCGTGCGCTTCGCCAAATTCCTTGTTGCCAATCAACAGGGCGGCGGCACCATCCACGATGCCAGATGAATTGCCTGCATGGTGGATGTGGTGGATTTTTTCCAGGTGCGGGTATTTCAGCATCGCAACCTTGTCGAATCCGGGCATCTGCTCGCCCATCATCTGAAAAGCCGGGTTCAGTTTGCCAAGCGCGTCCATATCGGTGCCGGGGCGCATGTATTCGTCGCGGTCAAGAATGGTCAGTCCGTTTTGGTCCGTGACAGGAATGACGGATCTTTCGAAGCGGTTGTCATCCCACGCGGCGGCTGCGCGGCGTTGGGACTCAACGGCCAGGGCATCGGCGTCTTCTCGGGTGAACCCGTATTCGGTTGCGATGATATCGGCAGAGATCCCTTGCGGTACAAAATAGCTTTCCATCGCAAGGCTGGGGTCCACGGCAATCGCCGCGCCGTCTGATCCCATGGGCACGCGGCCCATCATCTCAACCCCGCCCGCGATATAGGCCTGACTTGCGCCGCCTTTTACCTGATTGGCGGCAAGGTTGACCGCTTCCAGGCCAGAAGCGCAGAAGCGATTGATGGAGAGCCCCGGAATGCGTTCGTCCAGGTCAGATGCCAGAACCGCAGACCGAGCCAGACAGCCACCTTGTTCCATGACTTGGGTCACATTGCCCCAGATCACATCCTCGACCATATGGCCGTCCAACCCATTTCGGGACTTCAGGGCATTTAGGGTCAGGGCGGACAGGCGAAGGGCCGAAACCTCATGTAGGGATCCGTCCTTGCGACCTTTGCCACGCGGGGTGCGCAGCGCATCATAGATATAGGCGTCTGTCATCATGCTCTCCTCAAGCGTGATCGGGGATTAGGCGCGATCAGATGGGTTGCCGGGCATCAGATCGTAAGGGTGCTTCCAACCGGGTTGTTCGCTGAGGCGGGTCAGCCACGCGTCGATATGAGGCCATTCTGCCCGGTCAAAGCCATAGGGCTCCGGGTAGTACAGGTAGCTACAACAGCTGAGGTCGGCGTTGGTAACACCGTTACCGACGATCCAGTCACGCCCCTCAAGATGCATATTCAAAGTGGTGTACGCAGCCTTCAGACGCCCTTGGGTGAATTCGATCACCTGTTGGGGACGTTTGTCTTCGGGCAGGAAGTTCATCAGGAACCGTGTCATCCCGGCCTGGCTGGACAGTTTGTGGTTATCCCACAAAACCCAGCGCAGAACTTCGTATTTTTCCTCTGGCGGTCCGCCGAATTTCCCAGTTTTATCAGTGATATATTGCTGCATTACCCCCGATTGACTTAGGGTCACGCCGCCGTCAACAAGCACAGGCGCTTCGCCCTGAACACTGATCTCGCGAAACGCATCGGTGCGGGTTTCTCCGTTGAAGAAATCCACAAACACCGGCTCCCAATCAAGGCCCGCAAGTTCAAGGGCCAGTGCGGCTTTGTAGGAATTGCCGCTTTCGCCGAAGCAATAGAGTTTAATGGTCATAATTCGTCCTGTTTAGCGATGGGGTTGAGGCACGACCCAACCACGCGTGGAATTCAGAAGAAGGTGTAACATTCGCTATGCGACACTTTTGAATAGGTATGTCTTGAACCGATGTTTGAAACCGCCGTGCCACAATAAGTTTTGATGGAGGCAAGTGCGAGATGCCATTGTGTGTGTGCCAGATCCAATGTGGCGGCGGACATCAGCGTTTCCTGTCCTCAAGCTCTGCATTAAAAATGCGCATACGATGGGTTAAATTTTCGTAGTTGGTCACGCTGTCGAAGTTCTCAAACAAGAACGACAGGGCCTCTCCTTCATCGAGACTTGATTCTTGGGCGAACTTACGCAGGCGGCGGTATCCGTCTTCGGTCATGGAGACCGGGAACCGACGCGTGAGGCGAAAGCGTTTTGGCATCATTTAGTCCTTTTTCTTGCCACTCGATACGCGAACCGAGTGGGGCGAGCTTTACCTCAGAACGCCTCTGCGTCCAGAGCCATAACCGCGTCCGCCCCAGATTGAATGCGCGCAAGGTGGAGTGCGGTCGCTGGCAGCTGCCTGGACATGTAATACCGTGCAGTGGTCAGCTTGGTCTCGTAAAACGCAGCGTCGCTTGTGCCCGCATCCAACGCCTTTTGTGCCGCTTGCGCCATGCGGGCCCACATGAGGCCCAAGCAGACCTGACCAAAGAGATGCATAAAGTCATAGGACCCTGCCAGCGCGTGATTGGGGTTCTTCATGCCGTTCTGCATGAAGTACATGCCGGCGGCCTGCAGATCTTTGGAAGCTGCCTTTAAGGGGGCGACAAATTGGGTCTTGAAGTCATCCGAGATCTCGCCTGCTTCTTTGCAGAAGGCCTTTACCATCTCAAAGAATGCCATAACGTGTTTGCCGCCATCCTGTGCCAGCTTACGTCCGACAAGATCCAGCGCTTGAACACCATTGGCTCCTTCGTAGATCATGGTGATACGGGCATCGCGGGTGAACTGGGACATGCCCCATTCCTCAATATAGCCGTGACCGCCATAGATCTGTTGCGCCTGCACGGTCATATCGTAGCCCTTGTCGGTGAGGAACCCTTTTAGGACCGGCGTCATGAGGGAGATCAACCCTTCGGCCTGCGCATCGTCACTGCGATGGGACTGGTCGATCAGGGAGGCCCCCCAGAGCATGAAGGCACGCGCGCCTTCGACAAAGCTTTTCTGATCCATCAGGTTTCGGCGAATGTCGGGGTGTACGATCAGCGGATCAGCCGGGCCATCCGGGTTCTTGACGCCGGTGACATCACGCCCCTGCAGACGGTCCTTGGCGTAATCAACGGCGTTCTGATATGCGGCCTCTGCCTGTGCCAAGCCCTGCATGGCAACACCGATGCGCGCTTCGTTCATCATGGTGAACATGGCACGCATACCTTTGTGCTCTGCTCCTAACAGATAACCAGTCGCGCCGTCGTAATCCATTACGCAGGTTGAATTGCCGTGGATGCCCATCTTTTCTTCGATCTTGCCAACGGAGACACCATTGCGTGGGCCTAGGTTACCGTCCTCTGTGGTCAGGATCTTGGGGACGATAAAGAGTGACACACCTTTGATGCCATCAGGACCTCCGGGAATTTTTGCCAGAACCAGATGGATAACGTTTTCTGCGAGGTCATGATCTCCGGCAGAGATAAAGATCTTTTGCCCAGTGATTTTGAACGATCCGTCTTCTTGGGGCTCTGCTTTTGTGCGCATCAGTCCCAAATCGGTGCCACAATGGGGCTCTGTCAGGTTCATGGTGCCCGTCCAGTCGCAGGTAACCATCTTAGGCAGATAAGTGGCCTTCTGTGCCTCGGTACCATGCGCCAGAATTGCAGACGCCGCGCCATGGGTCAGACCTTGGTACATGGTGAACGCCTGATTGGCGCCCGAGAAGAATTCACCAACTGCGGTGCCCAGAACAGAAGGCATGTTCTGCCCACCATACTCTTCTGGCATGTCCAGACCGGGCCAGCCGCCCAGTCTCATCTCGTCAAAGGCCTGTTTAAACCCGGTTGGGGTTGTCACTACACCGTTTTCAAACCGGCAGCCTTCCTGATCACCAATTGCGTTCAAAGGCTGTAGCACCTGTGACGCGATCTTACCCGCCTCATCCAGTACTGCGCCTGTAAATTCCGGTTCCAGATCGCTATATCCGGGAATGTCGCTGTCTGAGACTTTCAACACCTCATGCAGCAGAAATTGCACGTCTTTGGTCGGGGCAGAGTAACGGGGCATAGTGAATCTCCGTTGATACAGGGAATAGTGACTTCAAGTACCGGTGGCTTGCGTCTTCATTGAAGCAATCATTTTTTCGCCCCAACGCAATTGGTCTTTTAGCTCGTCGATGGCGGTATTCAATTCGTCGCGTTGACGCTCCATATCGGCCAGACGTTCACAGGCGACCTCATAGGTACGGGTCAGCTGGACCAATTGTTGGTCGTCGGCGTGATAAAGGTCCAAGAGCTGGCGTATCTCTTCCAGACTAAACCCAAAGCGCTTGCCGCGCAGAATAAGTTTGAGCCGGGCACGGTCACGTTTGGTAAAACGACGTCGTTGACCATCGCGGATCGGGAAAAGGAGCTCTTTGGCTTCATAGAAGCGTAAAGTGCGCGGGGTGACGTCGAAAGCGTCGCACATTTCGCGGATGGTCGAAGTTTCGTCACTCATTCGAAAGCGGTCCTTGTTTTCTTGCCCTCGTAAGCCGGAGGCACCCGGCACCAAGGAGATGTTGACTATGATAAAAGCATTTCTTGACGTTTACGTAACTTATACGTCACGTCACGTTCAATTGTGACGTTGGGTTCAAGTTTTTAAGGGGAAAACCACGCAAAAAGGCACCGGAAGATCCGATGCCCAGATGGACGCCTGTAAATTAAGGTGTCACTTGTCGATAAGGTCGACGGTTGTGCGGCGCAGCTCTGTTAGCTCTGCCAACGCGATGTCTATCTGTTCGCGTTGTTTTGCCAATTCCGCAAGCTGGCGGTCTGCCATCTCCAGAAAGGCTTTTAGCTGTGCCTGGGTGCCTTGGTCTTCATAGATCATCAGCCATTGGCGTATCTCTTCCAACTGAAATCCGAATTTGCGCCCCCGCAAGATCAACGTCATCCGCGCGCGCTCTTTAGCACCGTAAAACCGGCTGCGTCCCTCCCGACGCGGCTGTAAAAGCTCGATGTATTCATAGTATCGCAATGTGCGCGGCGTCACATCATAGGCTGCGCACATCTCCTTGAATGACAATTCGTCACTGGCCATTCGCTCTCTCCCTTGGGGGTAACCTAGGACTGTATTTTTGCAAGTGCAACAACCGAGCCAGTTCTTTAGAACCATAAATAAGCAAATCTATATGTACCACTTGGGAGCGGCCGATGAATGATGAACTCAAACGTGCACAAGAGTTCCTGATTGCGTTGCCGCATTCACGCGCGCTGGGCATGACGATGGTCTCTTGCGGCGGCGGAGAGGCTGCGATTCTAATGCCTTACGATGAAAAACTGATCGGCGACCCCAAGACTCGCGTGGTGCACGGGGGGGCGGTGTCGGCATTGATGGATACCTGTTGTGGCATGGCGGTTTTTACACATCCCGATCGCCCCTATTCCACAGCGACAATCGATCTGCGGATCGACTACATGCGCAGTGCAACACCGGGCCAGACCATTTTAGCCGAGGCCACATGCCATCAGATGACCCGCAACGTCGCCTTTGTGCGCGCGGTGGCCATGGACGAGGACCGCAGCCGCCCGGTTGCGACGGCCACCGGAGCCTTTACCGTGGAACGCAAAACAGAGGCCACATCATGAACCGCCCCCGGCCAGAACCCATTCAACAAGTCAAACACCGTCGCGATGCCGCGCTACATGCGTTGGTCAAATCGGTGCCTTACATCCAATTTCTGGGCATCACCTTTGATCGGCGCGGAGATGAGCTGACGGCGCAGTTGAATTTTGACGAGAAACTGATCGGCAACCCCATGATACCTGCGCTTCATGGCGGGGCTACGGCGGCGTTTCTGGAAATGACCGCAATGGTGACCTTGCATTGGACGGTATTGTGGGAAGGGATCGAGAACGGATCCCTTGATCCTGAAGCGATGGCAAAGGGCGATTTGCCGCGACAGCCCAAGACGATTGATTTCAGCGTTGATTACCTGCGTTCCGGCTTGCCCCGTGATGCCTATGCGCGCGCACGGGTCTGGCGGTCCGGGCGGCGCTTTGCCTCGGTCCACGTGGAAGCCTGGCAAGACAACAAGGACAAATTGCTGGCACAAGCCACCGGGCATTTTTTGATGTCATCCTCTGAGGCAGAATAACCCGTCATGACCGTAGCCACCGCCACGCATCCTGTGACCCACCGCCGCGTTTTGAAAATCGCGCTGCCGGTGGTTCTCTCTAATGCCACAGTGCCATTGCTTGGCGTCGTTGATACCGGCGTTGTCGGGCAGCTGGGAGAGGCCGCGTCCTTGGGCGCGGTCGCGGTAGGTTCCATCATCCTGACCTCGCTTTATTGGATGTTTGGCTTTCTGCGTATGGGCACGGTGGGGCTGGCCAGTCAGGCGCTGGGGCGTGGGGACCACGATGAAGTCACCGCGATCCTGACCCGCTGTCTGTTGATCGGCCTTGGGGCAGGAGCGGCGTTTGTCCTGTTGCAAACCCCGCTCTTTTCCTTTGCCCTGTACCTTGCTGGACCATCGCCCGAGGCCAGTGATCTTGCGCGCGGCTACCTTGGTATCCGCATTTGGTCTGCCCCGGCGATGATCGCCATTTATGGCCTGTCGGGTTGGCTGATCGCACAGGAGCGCACCTATGCATTTTTCGCCATTCAGGTGGTGATGAACCTGCTGAATATGGTGCTGGACGTCTGGTTTGTTCTCGGGCTCGGTTGGGGTGTCGAAGGGGTGGCCATTGCCACGTTTATTGCCGAGTGGTCGGGATTTGGTGTTGGTCTGTGGCTTTGCCGCGACGCTTTTGCCTCAGCGCGCTGGCGGAACTGGGCGCGTGTTCTGGATCCGCAAAGGCTCAAACATATGGCGATGGTCAACAGCGATATCCTGATCCGGTCCCTGCTGCTGCAAGCCGTCTTTACCTCCTTTACCTTCATGGCGGCGCGTCAAGGGGATGTGGTGCTGGCGGCCAATCAAATTCTGATCCAGCTGATGTTTGTGACCGCTTACGGCATGGACGGATTTGCATTTGCGGCTGAGACGTTGGTGGGGCAGGCCTTGGGGGCCAAAAAGCGCCAAGAGCTGCGCCGCAGTGCGACGATCACCAGTTTTTGGGGGATGATTGTTGTCACCCTGATGGCGCTGTCGTTTGCGCTGTGGGGGGCTGTTTTTATCGACTGGATGACCACCGCACCTGATGTGCGCGAGGCCGCGCGCGTCTTTCTGCCTTATATCGTGGCCGCACCTGTTTTGGGCTGGGCCAGTTGGATGCTGGACGGGATCTTCATCGGCGCCACTGCATCGCGGGATATGCGCAATATGATGATCCTCAGCACCGGTGCCTATGTGATCGCGGTGCTGGCACTATTGCCGACATTTGGCAATCACGGGCTGTGGATCGCGCTTTTGATCTCATTCGTGGCGCGCGGCATTACGCTGGGGATGCGCTACCCGGCGCTGGAAGCGCGCGCCGGGAGCTGACCACTACAGCAGATCGGCAAGCGCCTCGGTCGGGCGACCAATCCGCGCCACAGTGTCGGTAAACGCAATGGGGCGTTCGATCAGCGCCGGATGGTTCGCCATGGCGTCCAGCAAACGGTCGTCATCCATTTCGTTGGTAAGGCCGAGCTCTTTGAACAAGGCATCCTTGCTGCGCATCATCTGCAAGGCGGGGCGGCCGAGCATCTTGTGAACGCGCTTGAGCTCTTCCAGAGTTGGGCCGTCTTTTTGGTACAGGCGAACGGTCAGTTCGACACCTTTCTCTTCAAAGAATGCGAGCCCTGCGCGGGATTTTGAACAGCGCGGATTGTGCCAATAGGTGATCACAGCCAGTCCTCGCGTTTGCTGCCAACGGCGTCAGCAACAGTTTCGAACCCATCCCGTTTCAACAGTGCGTCCAACCCCTGTGCGATCTCGCCCGCTAGGCTGAGCCCACCATAAACCATCGCTGTGTAAAACTGGATGGCGGACGCACCGGCGCAGATCTTGGCATAGGCCTGTTCTGCGGTGCTGATACCACCAACCCCAATCAAAGGCACCGCGCCGTCCAGACGTTTGGAAAGCTGTGCCAAGATATGTGTCGATTTTTCAAACAGGGGCGCACCCGACAGGCCGCCAGCCTCAGCCCGATGGGCGCTTTGCAGACCGTCGCGTGACAGGGTGGTGTTGGTGGTGATCACGGCATCGATGCCGGTCTCGGTTGCAACCGCCGCGATATCGTCGAGCTCTTCCAAGGTCAGATCCGGCGCGATCTTGAGGAACACGGGCACCCGGCGCTCCAACCCTTCGCGTACGTCAATCACACCATTCAACAACGCGCTGAGCGCGGCCTTGCCCTGCAAATCCCGCAGTTTTTCGGTGTTGGGAGAGGAGACATTGACCGTCGCAAAATCAAGATGCGCGCCACAGTGTTGCAGGACTTTGGCAAAATCGGCGGCCCGGTCGGTGCTGTCCTTGTTGGCACCCAGGTTCAGGCCGATTATTGCATCTGCGGGACGTTTTGCGAGGCGCGCGCCAATCGCTTCCATACCTTCGTTGTTAAAACCAAAGCGGTTGATGGCAGCTTTATCTTCGGTCAGGCGAAACAGGCGCGGTTTGGGATTGCCCGGCTGCGCACGTGGTGTTGCTGCACCAACTTCGATAAACCCAAATCCCGCCCGGCTCAGCGGGGCCAAGGCCTCGGCGTTTTTGTCAAAGCCCGCGGCCAAACCAACCGGGTTGGGCAAATCCAGACCGGCAACTGTGGTCCGCAGACGCGGCGTGCTGACGGGGCCAGGGGACGGCGCAAGGCCGGATTTCAGCGCGTTGATCGACATGCCATGGGCCGCTTCTGGGTCCATACGGTGCAGCGCGGCAAGCGCCAGCTTTTCGGTCAGTTTCATAAGCGGGTGTCGATCCTCAGGTCATCTCGTCTGGAAATTGGTGCGTGCCGTCAACGATGGGCAAGGGTTTGCTCCATTTGACGTCCGTCATATGCAGATCGCGGAAGAGGTGCGGGAACAAGGCGCCGCCGCGTGACACTTCCCATTTCAAAGCATCGCCCAAATCGTCGGCCTCTAGCGCGAGGAGCCACAGATCGCTTTCGCCTGCGAAATGTTTGGCAGCGGTTTCAGCTGCTTGTGCAGCGGTAGAGAAATGGATGAAGCCATCGGCCAGATCAACTGGCGCGCCCCGGGTCTCCCCGTCGGCTTGGAAGGCCTTCCACTCAGCTTGGCGGAAAATCTTGTAAATCAGCATGAACGTCTGATGCACCGCTCCTCAGCGCGGGTCAAGAGTTCCCGTGCGGTGTTGTTGACAGAGGCGCGAGAGCTAAATCACAAAATACAGCTGTTTACGTGACGGAAGCCTTGCCAGAAACGCACAGCTTCCGGTCAGTTGTGAGCGTTTTTGACCAAATGGCCAGAAATCGCCGCGTGTGTTATTGTCGCGATTTCCCCTTTGGCAGAGGATGCATCGGATCTAGTCTCATCAACTAGAAACATACAGAACAGGGAGTTCACTGATGAAGATGTCTCGTTTCCTGACCAGTGTCGCAGCTTTGGGGCTGACGTCCGGCATGGCGGCCGCTGAGTTCGATCTGACGATTTTGCACACCAACGACATTCACAGTCGCATCGAGTCAATCAACAAATATGACTCCACCTGTGGTGCCGATGATGAGGCCGAAGGCAAGTGCTTTGGCGGTGTCGCCCGGATCAAGACCATGATCGACGCAAAACGCGCAGAGCTGGCCGACAAAAACGTGCTTGTGATGGATGCGGGCGACCCATTCCAAGGTTCGCTGTTTTACACCACATATAAAGGCGCAGCAGAGGCCGAATTTATGGAGGCGATCGGTTACGACGTGATGGCCGTGGGCAACCATGAATTTGATGACGGACCAAAAGGGCTATCAGATTTCATCGATGCAGTGTCCTTTCCTGTGATTTCAGGCAATCTGGATCTCTCTGCAGAAGCCAGCCTTAAGGACAAGGTCGCCAACCATGTTGTGTTGGACGTCGGCGGCGAGAAGATCGCTGTGATTTCGGTTCTGGCGACAGACACAGTGGATACATCTTCGCCCGGACCAAATGTTGTCTTCCAGGATGAGATTGAAAGCCTGAAGGCCGATGTTGCAGCACTTGAAGCAGAGGGCATCAACAAGATCATCGCACTGACCCACGTCGGTCTGGCCAAGGATCTGGAGATCGCGGCGGCGGTTCCGGGGCTTGATCTGGTGGTTGGCGGCCATTCGCACACGCTGCTGTCAAATACCAACGAACGTGCGGCCGGTGCTTATCCGACACTGGTTGGCGACGTGCCTGTGGTTCAGGCTTACGCCTATTCCAAATACGTGGGTGAGCTGAATGTGACCTTCGATGACGCGGGTCACGTCACTGTTGCCACGGGTGAGCCGATCCTGCTGGATGCCTCTGTGACGCCGGATGCGGCAATTGCTGCACGCGTTGGTGAAATGGGTGCGCCCATCGAAGAGCTGAAACAGCGCATCGTGGCAGAAACATCCGAAGTTGTCGAAGGATCGCGCGATATCTGCCGTACAGGCGAATGCGCGATGGGCAACCTTGTTGCCGATGCGATGTTGGACCGCGTGAAGGATCAGGGCATTCAGATTGCGATCCAGAACGGTGGTGGTCTGCGTGCGTCAATTGACGCAGGCCAGGTCACCATGGGCGAGGTCCTCAGCGTGCTGCCGTTCCAGAACACATTGTCGACCTTTGAAGTGTCGGGCGAGGCGGTCATCGCAGCGCTTGAAAACGGTGTGAGCCAAGTCGAAGAGGTCAAAGGTCGCTTCCCTCAGGTTGCCGGTTTGAAATTCACCTGGGATCCATCCGTTGCGGCGGGTGAGGGACGCATTACCGAGGTTCTGGTTCAGGAAGGTGAGGCCTGGGTGCCCATCGACCCTGCCAAGATGTACGGGATGGTGTCCAACAACTATGTGCGCGGCGGCGGTGATGGCTACCGGATGTTTGTGGATGCAGCCAAGGCCTATGACTTTGGTCCCGACCTCGCGGACGTTACGGCGGAATACCTGGCCAAGGTCGGCCCCTATGTGCCCTACACCGATGGTCGCATCAGCAAGAAGTAATTTCTCTGTTTGATAAGCGGGCCCCGTTGCACGATCCGTGCGGCGGGGCTTTTTCTTTGGCGTCGTTTCTGGCACAATTTGTCTATGGACCATCCTCTGATCGACCTCATCAACCAAAAGATCGCCGCAGCGCAAGCCGACGGTGAATTCGATAATTTGGCAGGCGCGGGCAAACCCTTGCCCAAGAGCGACGACCCCGAAAACGATCTGGTCAATCGATTGGTGCGGGAGAGCGGTGGCGTTCCTGAGTTTGTCTCTTTGTCACGAGAGCTGGAACGGTTGCGCGCGGAGCTGCGGGACACTGGTGATCGCACCAAACGTCAAGATATTTTAAAAGAGATGTCGATGATGGAAGCGCGCATCGACTTGGCGCGCAAAGCGCATCTGCGTTGACACATGTGTGGTCGTTTTGCAGTCACATTGCCCCCGGACGCGATGGCACAATTGTTTGCGGCGCAGCCTGCGAACAACATTCCCGTCGCGCCCAATTTCAATGTCTGCCCGACCAATCAGATTGCGGCGATCCGCGCTGTTGATGTTGGGCGGCAACTTGTTTCCATGCGCTGGGGCTTTCTGCCGCATTGGTACAAAAGCGAGACTGACGGTCCGCTTTTGATCAACGCGCGGGCGGAAACATTGGCGGAAAAACCTGCGTTTTCTGACGCCTGTCGCACCAGGCGGTGCCTGATTCCGGCGGAGGGCTTCTATGAATGGACCAAGGATCCGGCGGGTAACCGTTTGCCCTGGTATTTCTCCCGAACTGATGGTGCGGCTATTGCATTTGCAGGCCTGTGGCAGGATTGGGGGCCAGATGGTCAGTCGACGTGTGCCATTGTGACAACTCAGGCCAGTGAACCCCTCCAAACCTTGCATCACAGAATGCCATTGATTTTGGAGCCTTCAGATTGGGGCAAATGGCTGGGCGAAGAGGGGACGGGTGCTGCGCGGTTGATGGCGCCGGGGCACGAGGATCTCTTGCGGTTTCACCGGGTGCATTCGCGTGTGAATTCCAATCGAGCGTCAGGGGTGGAGTTAATTGAACCCTTTGCAGACGACGTATCCGAAGACGGCGGCGATGTGATCGAGGTCGACAACAACCATACGCGTTCAACACACCCGAATGACGACCCGCAAGGGACGTTGTTCTAACGAGGCATACTGAAGTTGGAATTGCCGCGGCAACGATCAGGGATCCATCGGCGACAAAGTGGGTGCCGTTGTCTCCTGGTTGGCGGCTTTTGCGATCCGCAGCATTAGCTCGAGAAAAGCTGCACGCTCTTCCTCGCTGATGCCTGGCAACATCTTGTCCTGGCTCGCCAAGACAACAGGGTGGGCCAAGTCCAACAGGTCTTTGCCCACGTCGGTGAGGTAAATCTCCCGTGCGCGGCGGTCGTTCTGGCTGATCTCGCGGCGCAGCATCCCCTTTTGTTCCAGACGATCCACCACTTTTCCCAGTGTCGCACGGTCATAGCCGATTTGCTTGGCAACCGATGCTTGG
Organism: uncultured Paracoccaceae bacterium; assembly: GCA_947497985.1. Lineage (GTDB taxonomy): Bacteria > Pseudomonadota > Alphaproteobacteria > Rhodobacterales > Rhodobacteraceae > Epibacterium. The sequence goes on along the minus strand of CANMIX010000011.1, from coordinate 54,845 downwards.
TCCACACCCGGGAAATCTTGCACCGCCCAGAGAACAGAATACTGAACGGGAGTGAGGTCGATGTTTGCCTTGGCCATAGCCGCAGAAAACTGTGCCACGCAGATCTGATTCAGGCGGCGGATAAGGTGGGACGGTAGCGTGTACATCTCCGATTTGGGAGAGGTCATGTATTCAATTCCTGTAATAACCAGTGGCAGTTTTTGTTTTGTGTTAACCATTTGGCGCCTTTACCGATACTTTCTATTTGAAAGCGGAGGCAAGTTAGTTTTTAAAATTTATGGGAAAAATAGCCGATTTTCGCCGATTTAGACGATGCTATCGCAAGAAAATGAGGTTTGACGGCCAAAAAACGGCCGAATTTCGCGAGCCCACTTTGAACCTCATACTGGGCAGCGATAGTCGTAACTTAAGAATTTTGAAGAATGCGACAGAAGCCAATCGTTCGAACACTGCAACGTTGGACGAGACAAATGTTGCTTGTCGTCTGGCACGCGGGGCGGGTGCCAGATCGAAATTCAAGTCACAAGAAAACCGAGATCACGTTGATCTCAGCCGAGGCTCAATCGGTAGTGTCGGCTGTAGGCAGGTCGCGAAACTGCGCCATAAACTTCTGATCAATCTGGTTCTTCCACTTCCAGATGAGAGAACCTGAAAAGGGGAGGCCAAATTTCTCGCCCATCGCGGATTTGCCGCCAAGGGAGATGAGTTTCAGATAGTCCTTCTGCGCTTTGTAGGGATGCATTGCCTCTCCAGCCAAGGAAGCCCGTAAATTGCGCAGCAGAACCGGTGCCTGTCGGACAGCGTAAACGCCCGCTTTGGGACGAGGAGAGGCGACAAGATTGGCGCAGTCACCGGTAGCAAAGACGTTCTTGTCCGAGGTGCGTAGATTTTCGTCCACGTCGATGAAACCACCGGTCAATGCTAGCCCGGTGTCCTTGACCCAGTCATAGGCGCGCGCGCCCGCCGCACCCGTGGTGAAATCAGAGCGGATCTCCTGTCCATCGGACAACTTGATGTGATCGGCGCAAACCTCTGAGATTTGGCTGTTTTCAACCAACGAGATCCCGAGGGATGACATTTTCTGACGCAGGATATTTGCGGCTTTTGGTGGGATCGCAGAAAGAGCCTGCGCGCTGTCGATCAACGTCGCACCTCCCATCCGGGCGCGCGCGTGCAATGCATGTGTCATCGCCATAATCAATTCTACCCCGGCGACACCGCCGCCGATCACGGCGATATGGGCTGGCCCGGTCTCATCGCGGAACGCCTCCCATTTGGCGGCAAAAGGACCTAAGGGTTTGGCGGGGACTGCATAGGTGTCAAACCCCTGAAGCACCGGCATATCAGATGTGATGCCGATGTCGATGGAGGTGACATCATAGGGGACATCAGCTTGGCCTGATACATGTATACGTTGGCTCGCGAGATCAACGCCCGTTGCATGACCCAAAATCAGCCGCGCACCGGCGAAACAGGCCAGTTGTTCCAAATCTATGTCCAAGGCATCGCGGGTGTAATGGCCTGCGACAAAACCCGGCAACATACCGGAATAGGGCGCGTTGGGTCCTGGGTTGATGACGGTCAACTTAATGTCCGCCAAAGGGCTCATGCCCCAGGATCTAAGGACCAGCGCATGAGCATGTCCCCCGCCAACCAAAACCACGTGTTTGGATTTTTTGTGGTCTTGGGGGAACGTCATGCGCTGTGTGCCTCTTGCCTAAAGCTGGTTAACCCTCGTCTTTGTCCGCGATGGCGTGGGTCGCCCAACAGGTATCTTCACCTGCGTCTGGCAGGGATTTAGGTGTTTCATGGCGATGAATATGCACCTTCGCAATGAAATTTGCTGTGATGGGAGCGGTAACAAAAAGGAACAGGATGATCATGATTTCATGAACCGAACCATGATGTTCCGCCAGTATGGCATGTAGGATCGACGCTATCAGCACACCGCCAATGCCAAGGGTCGTGGCCTTGGTTGGTGCATGAAGACGTGACATCGGATCGTTCAGTTTCAGCAAGCCATACGATCCAACAAGGCCAAAGATACCACCAGTGACAAGAAAGAAGCTGACTGCGATTTCTAGGATCATTTCCATATCGTTCTCCTCACTCGATGATATTGCCGCGCAGGATAAAGCGCGCGTAAGCCACGGTTGAGACAAAGCCCAGCATGGCAATGATCATGGCGGCTTCAAAATAGATCTCGGTCCCATTGGCGACGCCGTAGAGCACCATCAAGACAATGGCGTTGATGAACATCGTATCCAGCGCCAGGATCCGATCGGCGACTTGATCAGCAAAGACCACCTTCCACAGGTTCATCAGGACAGCCGCGCCAAAACAGGCAAAGGCAAAATAGATGGCAAAGATCATCATTCGAAAATCTCCTTTAGGCGGGCCTCATAGCGGGTCTTGATCTCATCGCGCACGGCGTCAGGATCGTCGGCGTCCAAGCAGTGGATCAAGAGGGCGTGACCGTGATCAGATACATCTGCCGATACCGTGCCGGGGGTCAGGGTGATGGTGCCTGCTAGCACAGTGATGGCCTCAGGCGTGCGCAGGTCCAGCGGGACAGTGACCCAGGCTGGTTTGCGGTCCGCGTTCGATTTGAACAGCACGATTTTCGCAACGACAAAGTTCGCAACGATAATGTCCCAGATCACGACGCCGATATAGGCGAGGATCTTGAACGGGGCGCGCATCTTGGGCTGGTCCGGCCAATAGGCGGCGGTAACAAAAGGGATCAACCAGCCCAGCAGAAAGCCAAATACCAAGGAGTTCAGCGACCAGCCATTGACCAGCAACAACCAGGTGCCGGTCAACAGCAGCGTCAACAAAGGATGCGGGAGGGCGCGGCGCAGGAGCTTCATTTCGTGTCCCCCAGTACATTTTCGATATAGATTTCAGGAGTGAACAGCTGGTTGGCTGTCGCGTCTGCAAAGCTGCTCATCGGGCCTGCAAAGATGGTCAGCAGGACCAGACCAACAACCAGACCAAAGGTCGCGACAAAGGGCAAGCTTGCGGCACGCTGGGTGTCCACGGCCTCAGTTGCGGGTTCTGGCACTTCGGTTGTGGCATCATAGGACTTCCAGAAGATGATGGTGCCTGCACGCGCCAACCCGAGGATGGTTACCAGTGAACCGATCAGGATAACGGCCCAGATGGTCCAGACCATCTCATGCCCGCGGGCGGCGTCCATGACCAACAGTTTGCCGATGAAGCCTGAAATTGGCGGCATGCCTGCCAGGGCGATGGCCCCGACAAAGAACAGCGCCGCGATCAATCCGTTTTGCGCCATCGGTGCCTTGGGCGTCACCTCAGCTCCACGCCGTTCCACGACCATGTCGGTAACCAGGAACAACAGCGCCGCCGCAAAGGTCGAGTGCACAGTGTAGTAGAGCGCAGCCGCTGCGGCCTCGGGCGTGAACAATGAGACTGCAATCAGCAACGTCCCCATCGAGGTAATGGCACCATAAGCAATGACCCGGCCCAAATCACGCGCGCCAAGCACGCCGACCGCACCAGCCGCCAGTGTGAATAGCGCAGCGGGTAACAGCCAGTCTCCGGCAAGGCCCGTGGTTGCCTGAACGTCCGGCCCAAAGATCAGGGTGAAGAACCGCAGAATTGCATAGGCACCAACTTTGGTCATGATCGCAAACAGCGCGGCGACCGGGGCAGGGGCCTCTGCATAGGAGGCTGGCAGCCAGAAGTGCAGCGGCAACAACGCGGCTTTGATACAGAAGACCAGTAGCAACATGATCGCGCCGACGCGCAGCAGGGCAGTGTTGTCGGGCGACAGTTCGGCAACTTTGACGGCCAGATCGGCCATGTTCAGCGTGCCGGTCACCGCATAGATGGTGCCAAGTGCAAACAGAAACAGGCTGGAGCCCAACAGGTTATAGACCACATATTGCACACCGGCCTGAAAGCGACGTGCACCACCGGCGTGGATCGTTAGGCCGTAGGACGCGATCAGCAGAACCTCAAAGAAGACAAAGAGGTTGAAAGCATCGCCCGTCAGAAACGCGCCTTGGATGCCCATCAGTTGGAACTGAAACAGCGAATGGAAGTTGCTGCCGCGTTTGTCCCAGCCCGTGCCAACCGCATAAAGGTTGATGACCAAGGCAAGGATGGCCGTCAGAATACACATCATGGCGGATAGGCGGTCGAGCACAAGAACAATGCCAAACGGCGCCTTCCAGTTGCCCAGCTCATATACTTGGACCGAGCCATCCAACGCCTGTGACCCCAAGACAAGGGTGATCACAACCAGCGCCACAGATGCAGCAAGGGAGAAAATTCGGGTCAGATCGATATGGTGACGGGTCACCATCGCGATCAGCGGTGCCACCACAGCAGGCAGCACAACGGGTGCAATCAGCAAATGGTTCATGCGTCTTCTCCTGCCTCGGCGGCATCGTCCATATTGATGTCATCGGTTTTCGAAGACAGATACGCGCCAAGCGCAATCATCACCACGACCGCTGTCATCCCAAATGAAATCACAATCGCGGTTAGAACCAGCGCCTGTGGCAGCGGGTCGGTATAGGCGACCTCTTCATATTTGTTCAGGATTGGCGGCGCGCCAACCAGCAGACGTCCGGTGGCAAACAGGAACACGTTTACAGCATAGGACAGCAGCGACAGGCCGAGGATGACCGGAAAGGTGCGTCGGCGCAGGATCAGGTAAATCCCCGCAGCCGTCAGCACGCCAACGGCAGATGCAACAAGAAGCTCCATCGATTAAACCTCACTCTTGATCTTGGGCTCGTCATCACGAGCGGGGTTAATATCCATGGCGTGTTCGCTGGTTGTGTCAGGCTGCCAGGCAAAACGTGCCAGGCTTTCCAGTGCCAAAAGCACCGCGCCCACGACGGCTAGGAAAACTCCAAGGTCAAATAGGGCGGCGGTTGCCCATTCGAACTCTTCCAGCGGTTCCCAATGGATGTACCCAAATGCGGATGTCAGGAAGGGCAGGTCGTTGAACCATGCCCCCATGCCGGTGGCAGCGGCGATCAATACGCCTGCGCCGATGATCCCGTGGTAGAACATGCGTTGGCGTTCAGTCGCCCAGCCAAAGCCTGAAGCCATATATTGCATGATGATCGCAATCGCGGCGATCAGACCGGCAATAAAGCCACCGCCCGGCAGGTTGTGCCCACGGAAGAAGATATAGGCCGCAACCAGCAAGGCCAGTGGCATCATCACGCGGGTGGCGACAACCATCATCAACGGGTGCGGGTCGCCGTCTTGTGGCAGATCCGGTTTCCGGTTGAGCAGGTAGGCGCGGACTTTGGTGCCCAGAACCGCTTCGGTCAGGGCAAAGATAACCATGGCCGCAATGCCCAGCACGATGATCTCCCCAAAGGTGTCAAATCCACGGAAGTCCACCAGGATGACGTTCACCACATTGGTGCCGCCGCCGCCTTTGTAGGAATTGGCAAGGTGGTAGCCCGAGATGGTCTCAGCCGCGAAATCGCGGGTCATCAGCGCATAGATCAACCCACCGATGCCAAGGCCTGCAACCGATGCAATTGCCCCATCGCGGATCTTGGTTTTGACCGGCGTTTCTTTTGGCGTTTCCTTGGGCAGGAAGTTCAGGGCAAGCAGCATCAAAATGATGGTAACCACTTCAACCGAGATCTGCGTCAGCGCAAGGTCGGGAGCAGACAGGTAGTTGAATGCCATGGACACAACCAGACCGACGATGCCGATCAGCACCAGTGCCAACAGGCGGTTGTGGTGGTGATACAGGATGAAACCAGTCGCCACGATCAGCGCGAACCAACCCAACACAGGCAGCGGGCCGACGGCTTGAACCTGACGAGTGGCTTCCGGCAGCGTACCGGTTTGGAAGGCCACATAGCTGACGCCGGTACAAAAGACGATCATCACCAGCGCATAGCGGGTGATCGACCCGTTGTGCAGCCCGGCAGTGACACGATCGGCCAGCTGAGTTGCAGCTGCGATCACATGGTCAAAGATGACTTTGGCCTCGGGACGCGGCAGCGCATTCCAGATCGCTTCCAGTTTCTTATGCGCCAGCAGGGCGATGAAACCACCGCCGACGGCAACAATCGACATATAGAGCGCCGGGGTAACACCGTGCCACAGCTTCAGATGCACATGCGGGTGTTGTTGCGTGACCGCATCGGCAACCACTTGAACCAGTGGTTCGGCAATCTGGCCCGAGAACAGGCCGATCAGAACAACCAGCGCAACCAGGAACGCAGGCGCGACCCACATGCCAAAGCCCGGATCATGGGGATGGCCGGCGTAGTCATCCCGTTTCGGCCCCAAGAACACGTGACCGATATAGCGAAAGCTATAGGCCGCCGAGAACAGCGACGCCAGAACCGCAAGACCAGGCACGATATAGTGGTTGCCCAACCAATAGGTATGCGCGGCCTCTTCCAGCATCAGCTCTTTGGACAGGAAACCGTTTAATGGAGGGATACCAGCCATCGAAAGGGCTGCAACCACTGCAATGGTAAAGGTCACGGGCATCAGATGGCGCAGACCACCAAGGCGTTTGATGTCGCGCGTGTGGGCTTCGTGATCCACGATCCCTGCGGACATAAACAACGCCGCCTTGAATGTCGCGTGGTTGATGATGTGGAAAATGGCGGCCACGGCGGCGACCTTGGTGCCAAAGCCCAACAGCATGGTGATCAACCCAAGGTGGGACACCGTGGAAAACGCCAACAGCGCTTTGAGGTCGTCTTTGAACAAGGCAATGACTGCACCCACCACCATGGTCACCAGACCGGCGGTGGAGACGATATAAAACCATTCCGGTGTGCCCGCGAGAACCGGCCACATACGCGCCATCAGGAAGATACCGGCCTTAACCATCGTTGCCGAGTGGAGATAGGCCGAAACGGGCGTCGGGGCTGCCATCGCGTGCGGCAGCCAGAAGTGGAACGGGAACTGCGCGGATTTTGTGAAACAACCTGCAAGGATCAACAGAAGTGCTGGCAGATACAGCGGCGACGCCTGAATGGCCTCTTTATGCTGCAAGATCACCGTCAGATCATATGAGCCCACGATGTTGCCGAGGATCAGCATGCCACCAATCATCGCCAGACCACCCATACCGGTGACGGTTAGGGCCATACGTGCACCCTGGCGACCTTCGGGTAGATGCTTCCAATAGCCGATCAGCAAGAAGGAACTGAGCGAGGTGAGTTCCCAGAAAACCAGCAAAAGCAGTATGTTGTCGGACGTTACGATCCCAACCATCGCACCCTGAAACAACAGGAGGTAGGTGTAGAATTGCCCCATCGGGTCCTTACGCGACAGGTAGAACCGCGCGTAGATAATGATCAACAGTCCAATTCCAAGGATCAGCCCGGCAAACATAAACCCAAGACCGTCGAGGAAGAAATTGGCATTCAGGCCCAAGCCTGGCATCCAATCGAATTTGGCTGTGATCACTTCACCACGCAAAATCGCGGGCGCGTGTAACATCAATCCGATGAACGCCAAAAGCGTGGTCAAACCCGCAGATGAGGCCGAGGCATTTCGTCCGGCGCGGATCAAAAGTGCGGGAAAGACCGCTCCCAAAAAGGGAAGGGCCGCTATCAGAAACAGGGACACGTGGCAGTTCTCCTGGCTGGCATTTAAAAAAGTCACGCTTGACTAAGCTTTTTTTATCTCCGGTTCCAGCCTTTCAGGACGCTTAAGATAAATTAACTTGATGTTGCGTTCAGGTAGAGCAGTATCACAGCAGGCTCGTAATACAGGCGATGACAAGAACTTGATTATGAAATGCTGTATTTCAAGCTGGCATTTGCTGATTTTCCCAAGGCTTAATGCTAATTTCGAGATCAGTTTCAATCACTGACAGGGTGTCCAATGGGGCAAGACAAAAGTGAACAGTGATAAGCACGCGACTGGTCTCAGCCGACGTCGGGTTTTGCTCGGCGCTGGTGTTTTGGTTGTCGCACTTGGCGTTGCGCGGGGGCAATATCTGACGCCGCCCACCCATAAGAACAGCCGGTTGAGCGTGTCCGAGGCGCATGATCTGGCTCTGCGCGGTCGCATCACACTGGTGGATATTCGCACGCCGCGCGAATGGCGTGCCTCTGGCGTGCCAGAAGGCGGGCAACAGATTGATATGCGGCGCGAAGATTTCACGGATGTCCTGATGCAAATTGTCGGTTCAGACAAGGACGCGCCCGTCGCACTAATTTGCGCGCGTGGTGTGCGGTCGGCCCGGATGACGCTTCGGTTAAGCGAAGCAGGTTTTACAAATATAATTGACGTGCCTGAGGGCATGCTTGGATCAAAGGCAGGACCAGGATGGATCAGAACAAATCTTCCGGTAAAGCAGTGGAACGGTTGACCTCCTGTGTGTGGGGTGCGGTGGCCATTGCGGCGACCAGTGCTTTTGCCACTGGCGCCCACGCAGCCTGCGCCGACGAGGAGGCGTCTTGCGAGGTTAGCACCGGAAGTTACGACGTTATCCTTCCTGACGATGCATCAACTGCCCGTCCTGCGGTGCTGTTTCTACACGGATACGGCGGCACCGGCGCAGGCGTGTTGAAGAACAGCGGCATGGTCACCGCGTTGCAAGAGCGCGGTTATGTGGTGATTGCCCCAAACGGCGTGCCACGCTCCGCCAACGGCGCGCCGTCGTGGAATTTCTACCCTGGCTGGGACGGTCGTGACGAGGTTGGGTTCTTCAAGGAGATCTTGGAAGACGCATCCAAGCGGTTCAATGTAGATCCCGAACAGTCGATCCTAGCAGGGTTTTCGGCCGGTGCCTTTATGGTGAATTATCTGGCCTGCGAAGCGCCTGATACCTTTGCCGCCTATGCGCCGGTGGCAGGCGGATTTTGGCGACCTCAGCCCACCTCTTGCGACGGTCCTATTCGTTTGCACCACACCCATGGTTGGAGCGACGGTGTTGTCCCATTAGAGGGACGCTACCTGCGTAACGGAACCTGGCAACAGGGCGATATCTATGCCGGGCTTGAGTTGTGGCGCGACACGTTAGGCTGCACGACACACGCACCCAACCGCTCGTGGAGCAGCGACGAAAATCTGTTGCGCCGGTGGGATTGTGGGGAAGGGGCAGAGATCACCTTTAGCATCCATCCCGGCGGGCACACGATCCCCAAAGGCTGGGCCGAAGCTGTGACAACTTGGTTTGAAAAAGCAGAACCCAGCCAATAAGGCTGGGTTTTCCATTCTAGTATCGCGATCTGGAGACAGCTACTCGGCAGCTGTGGCCTGGGATTGGTTTTCCAAGAACTGGCGCATCTGGCTGCGATAGGCACGCGCGGCCTGGGTGATTTGCGGCTCTTTGAAGTGATCATGAGTGCCCATCCAACGCCCAATCCGCTCGCGGATTGGCATGCCTGACAGGGCTGACAAAGGAATGGCCAGCACCAGCGACAGCGCAATCGGCAACAGCCAGATCGACACCATTCCGGCCAGAATACCGACCCACAGTGCCGCACCGCTTACGGTTTCCAGAGCATGGCAAATAGCAATGGTGCGCCAGCTGTATTGACCGCCATCACGTGCCTGCGGGGCCCAGCCTCGTTGAATGCCCAGCAATGTGCGGAATACGGCAATCATCTGTTGCACCATCAGGATCGGCGCATAAAGGATGGCCAAGATGATCTCGGACGTCACCGACAACAGGAACTGACCTGCGCCGCCATATTCCGAAAACTTCTTCCCGCTAAGGGGGAGGGCAATCGAAGCCAACAGCTTGGGCGCAAGCAACATCGCGTAAATCAACAAGATGACCAGCACATGGCGCGGCTCGCTCATATCGGGCCACGACGGCATGGTTGGGTTGGCCTCAGAGAAATAGGTGAGGACAGAGGCTTCTTCGCCGCGACCGATAATGGCCCAGATCACCAAGAGCGCAAACCAGATCGGCGCCATAAGATAGCCAACGGCGCCATGGAAAAGATGGAAGCGTGAGATTGCCCGGAAACCCCGTGCGTTCAGCAGGTTGATGTGCTGCAGGTTGCCTTGGCACCAGCGACGATCCCGTTGGATGTGATCGATCAACGTCTGTGGGGTCTCTTCATACGAGCCTTTGATGCGCGGCAGAAACTGTACGCTCCACCCCGCGCGGCGCAGCAAACCGGCTTCCACGAAATCGTGGCTCATGATCAGGCTTTCCTTGCCTGTCAGGCTGCGCAGCGATGGCAGACCTGCACAAGCCGCAAAGGCGCGGGTACGGATGATTGCGTTGTGGCCCCAATAATTACCCTCGTGCCCCGCCCAACGTGCCAGACCTTCGGCCAACGCCAGGCCGTACACAGTGTTTGCGAACTGCTGCATACGGCCAAATACCGATTGTGCGCCAATGAGTTGCGGGAAGCTTTGAATGAGGCCGGCGCTTGGGTCACGGGCCAAGGCGCTGGTCAGCTGCGCGATGGCGCGACCAGTCATCAGGCTGTCTGCATCCAAAACCAGCATCGCATCATAGGCGCCGCCCCAGCGGCGGACCCAATCGGCAATATTGCCGACCTTGCGGCCCACGTTATCGGCGCGGCGGCGGTAATAGAGCGGCATGGAAGCGGGTAGCATTGCTTGCAGCGCTTCCACGCTGCGGCGTTCCTGATCTGCAATCTCGTCGTCACGCGTGTCCGACAGGATGAACATCGCATAATCGTGGCTGCTGCCTTGGGCGTTCAGCTCTTCCAGCATGGATTGGGCATTACCCAGAACATACCAGGGGATCTCATTATAGACCGGGACCAGCAGGGCGACTTTTTGCGCCGGAACAGCACCGCGCAAACGCACAACGCTGCGGCGAGCCAAGGAATAAAGCCCCAGCAAAACGGTCGAGACTGAGAAGCTGATCCAGAAGAAGTTAAAGATGATCAGCGTCAGCAATATGCCTTCCAGCACCGTGACGCCATCATCCGTAAACCATCCCGCCATCACCCACCCAAGCGCTGCGGTCATGATCATCGCAGGCGAAAAGCTCAGTATCCGCCACAGGGCGGCCTGTTGCGCGGGCACCGTATCTGGGGCCTGATCGTCGCGGAACGGAGCCGCGAAATCCTGTTCGGGCATGTCGAGCGGATGCTCGGCTGGCAAAAGGCGATCTTGGGTCATGTGGTCCACCGATATAGCCAAACTTCTGTTGCGGGTTGCCCGTCTTTGCGCAGCTGTGCACGAAGCTCCACATGATCGCGTTCACCGGGATCAAAGGAGAACGCAAGGCGCAAGCCGCCGGTTTCGGGGTTCTTTTGCAGCACGCCTGCGCTGGTCTCCACATGGGGAGACGAGACCACGATATCCATTGCGTCGGGGCCTTCTGCGAACAGAGGGCTTGCCTCAAAATCAATCGTCATGATCCGACCCGGTTCGCCAAAAATACGCGCACCTGCGGCGGTATCAACGGCGCGAGGCAGCTTCATGTCGGGCTCTTGCCCCCAAGACAGGCGATAGGACAGGTCAATTTCGGTCCCGGCAGCATAGGCTTCGCGCGGGCGCCAGTAGGCGACGATATTATCGTAGATTTCTTTGTCGGCTGGGATCTCAACCAGGGTGACGGCACCACGGCCCCAATCGCCCTTGGGTTCCACCCACAGGCAGGGGCGTTTGTGATAATTGGCTTCCAGATCCGCAAAGTCAGAAAATTTGCGCGCTCGTTGCATCAGACCAAAACCACGCGGGTTCTCATCGACAAAGGATGAGATCTGCAGCTTGGCCGGATTTGCCAGTGGACGCCACAGAACCTCACCATTGCCGTTTTCAATCAACAATCCATCACTGTCGTGGACAGCAGGCCTGAAGTCGTCAAAGCGGCTGCGGTTGGTGGCATCAAACAGGAACATTGATGTGAGCGGGCCGATCCCAACATGGGGCAGCTCTTCACGTGCAAAAATACGGGCCTCTACATCCATGACACAGGATGTGCCGGGAATGATGTTGAACCGATATGCGCCGGTCACCGACGGGGAATCTAACAGCGCATGGACAACCATGTTCTTTTGGCCAGCCGCGGGGGCTTCCAACCAGAATTCTACGAACTCGGGGAATTCCTCACCCTCAGGGTCGCCCGTTTTGAGCGCAAGGCCACGCGCCGAGAGACCATAGTCATTCGCAGCCCCAATGGCGCGGAAATAGCTGGCCCCTTGGAAAACACAGAATTCAAGCTTTTTGCCCGGTTCCGAAAGCTCGGTCCGCAGACGGAAGCCGGAATAGCCAAGATCGCCACCTTCGCTGAGGGTTGGCGCCTTGTCGGTTTTGTCAAACAGAGACAGGTCAAAGGGTTGACGTTCTGCCTGTCCATCCGAGACCGTGTTGATTTGTACCGCACGCGGGAAATACAGTCCGGGCAGAAAGTAGTCGACGTTGTAGCTGCGATCGGTATTCGACCACAATGCGTCTTTGCCCCGGAACCAGATGGTCTGGTATTCCTCATAGGACAGGTTCAGCCAATCTTGCGGAACTTGGGGCCGCGGACGGTAGGATTTTGCGGCTAGGTCGCGTGCACGTTCGACCAAACCGTCAAAGGAGAAGGGCGAGGACACTTCACCCATCGAAACCTTGGGAAAGGCCAAAATCGAGGTGCTTGCCAAGGCGGCAGACAAGAAGGAGCGGCGCGTCAAACGGCTCATTTCTTTTGCCTCCAAGGTTGGGACTTGAACCATGCAGCGCCATAGGCGCAGCCGATGATCAAGGCAAAGCCGACAAGGTTTGCAAAAGCGGTTGTCACGATGGCACGATCTGTCTGATCGAGCGCGACACCAATGAAACGGGCCAGCGCCATAGAGAAGACAAAAACCGCAAGCGACTGTTGGCCAACCTTGGTGATGATCGACAGGAAGAAGGACCAGACCCGTGCGCCGGTGGACTGCCCGCGTGCGATCAGGTTGCGTCCCGCTTCACCCGCGATTACCCAGCCAAGGTAAGCCAGCGCCAGGAAGTGCATGTAACGCAGCAGGCCAAAATCGCTTTTCTCACGGAACTGTGCTGTCCAGTTCCAGGTTGGACGGATGGTTGCGGCCAAGTCTTCGTTTGCGCCTTGAACCCACAGGAAGACTTTCCACGATCCAAAGGGCATCGACAGGATCAGAAAGGCTGCGGTCAACGCTATGAGAGCTTTTGAAACGGGTGGCTTGGGCAACCAACCCGCCATAAAGGCAAATCCGGTGAAGAAAAGTAGCTGCCAGCCAAAGGGGTTAAAGAACCACTCGCGCTCTGACCAAGGTTCTGCAGGCAAGCTCACGCCGTCCGGTCCAAGACCGATCAGATAGGGGTTCGCGACCAGCCACACCAGGATTGAAAATGCAGCCGCTGCCCAAACACCGATCTTTTTGAGCCCCATAACCACCGGCATCAGCGCCAAGACCACCAGATACATCGGTAAGATGTCAAAATAGTTCGGCACATATGTCAGCGTGAACAAGCCCACCAGCTGTGGCGCGGGATCGTTGAAAAACCGCGTCAGGTTCAGCGAGGCGATATAGCTTTTCTCGAACCCGCCAAACAGATCCAGCGCGGCCATTGACATCGCGATAAAGAAAAACAGACCGATGTGGGCCCAGAACACTTGCCAGCAACGGAAAGCAACCCGTGCCGTGCCCAGCCACCACCCTTTGCGGGCGAAGGAGCCGCCAAAGGCGATCGCCGAGGCCATGCCGGAACAGAACACAAAGATCTCAGTCGCGTCAGAGAACCCAAAGCGGGCAGGGATCCAGCCGGTCCAACGATTGTTGGGAACATGGGCAATCAGAATGATGAACATGGCTATGCCGCGGTAAAAGTCCAAACGCGGGTCGCGTTGACGTTGTACCGTCTTCTGCGGAGCCGTCCGGCTGTTCGCCGCATCCGGGACCGGATGCGCTTTGGGCATGGGCGTTATTGTGGCCATTTTTCTTAGTCAAATTCGTTACTAGAGGTACCGGTTATTCGGCCGGTACGCTGTGGTCAGTACTGGCACTGCGGGCTTCTGCGATAAGCGCGCGCCGGGCCAGGGCATAATTGTCTTCGCCCCCTGCACGTTTGGCGCGTCGGTCATCGAGGATCGCCTCAACAACGTCAAAGGCACCTGCGCGCAAACCTGAATCGATTGTCATCCGTTCAAAAACATCACGTTGGGCATGGCTACCACCAGCAAGCTGCATCGTGTCACGAGCGGAACGCAGGTGGTTGAAAGCCTTGCCATAATCGCCTTCGCCAAAGGCTTCAAGGCCTAGTGACGCCGCGCGGCCAGGTGTCGCCATCCGTTCTTGAGCATCGTTGGCGCGTTTCTGCCCATCTGCGTGAATTCGGGCGACCATTCGCTTGGTTGCGTCTTCTTTGTCGTGGCCTGCCAGCGCCAGCAAATAATGCAGATCGGCAAAGATCAGGCTGCCGTCGTCTGTACGATTTGCGCAAAGCTCTGACAGCTCTTCCCAGCGGTTGCCGACATTGACGCCTTCAAGCTCAAGACGCATCAAAAGCGAGGTGGCATTGGAGATGTCGCGATAGTCGTCTGTTTTCTCTTTGCGGACTTCGGTATCGTAAAGGTTGATCGCCAAGTCCACTTGACCGAGGTCCAGATGCATCAGCGCCTTGTGCCACCAGACGTGGTAGCGGAAGTTGTTACAATGGGCCCAGGCTTCTTCGCGGCCAGTCAACCATTCCAAACCTGTTTTGGCATTGCCGGTCATCTCGTGCACGTGGGCAACAGAGTGCAGACCCCAAGCATCATCCGGCGCCATCCACAGAGCCTGACGCCCGGTGTTTTCCGCCTTTTCATATGAGCCGGTCTCTTCCAGCGCGAATGAGTGACAGCCAAGCAGGTAACCACGTCCGGCATGTTCCGGTGCATAGGCAGGCATCACACGTTCGACGGATGTGCGCATGCCGTGATTGTCGCCCATGATAAAGCGAATGCCATGGCTCAGCTTCATCGCCAATGTATCGCAGGGGTGGCTGTCGAGGATGCTTTCAACGATGTGGATCGACTGCGTCGGGCGACCGTTCACCCATGCCTCAAGCGCGTCGACATATTTGCGTTCGCGGGGCAGGGCGCCTTCGTACAATCCTTTGGCAACTTTAAGCGCGTCTACGGCCATCGGGTTCAGCTCGGACCGGCCCAGCATCAAGATCGCCATGCCTTTCAGGGCATGCCCCATTGCAAACTCGGGTGCGCCGTTCAAAACCGCACCAAGGTGATCCGCTGTATTTGCTGCGTGGGCGAGAACGCCCAGCTGTGCTGCATTCCATTCATTCAGAGCCTCAGCAGAAGAAAGACTGGTCTCTTGTCCGAAGATGTCTTGCGTCATGGGGTCGTTATCCTTGCAATCTAAAACAGCGTCTCTGTTAAATGGAGAGTAGAGGAAGCCAGCGCACCGGGCGACGGCTGCTCGCGCTTTGGTGAAGGCCTGTGTGTGTTTTCTGTGAAAACTTGCTCACAGCCCCCTGAATTGCGGCAAAAACCCGCGAAAAACGGATGCTTATGTAGCAATCCTTACAGTGGCTGCGCAGGGGGCAGCCGATTTTTGTAACACTTGGCAAAAAGTGTCTCATTTTTGCGGATTTTCCGGGTCCGAAAAGCTGGGTATGCCGTCCAAAATTTCGGCAGTTTCCTGCCCACAGTGGGGTGGCGCGTGGCGATAGGTGACGGGCGTGCGGGAAAATTTGAGGGGATTCCCGATTAGATCCACCGGGCCCGCGGCACTGTCCATCGTGATGCGCATGTCGCGTGCTTCCACCTGATCAGAGGCAAAGACCTGATCCAGCGTTTGCACCGGTCCTGCAGGAACTTTGAGCGCCTCTAACCCTGCGATAATCTCATCTGTGGATTTGGTTTTGACCGCAGGGATCAGGATTTCATCCAAAGCTTCACGATGTTCCAAACGCGCAGGGTTTGTTGCAAAGAGCGGATCTGTGGAAAGAGCTGCCAAGCCAAAGAAGGCCGCGCAGCGTTCAAATTGACTGTCGTTGCCCACGGCCAGGATCACATGCCCATCCGAAGTCTCGTAGACACCATAGGGTTTGATATTTGGGTGCCCGTTGCCGCGTCGTTGAGGCACGGTTCCAGAGGTCAGGTAATTGGTTCCTTCATTGATCAGCCATGCGATCTGACTGTCCACCAAGGCAAGTTCGACCCATTGGCCTTCACCCGTCAGGTCGCGGTGACGCAGGGCAGAAAGAATGCCGATACAGGCATACATGCCACACATGACATCGGCGATACCAACACCGACCTTCATGGGGGCGCCGTCTGGCTCTCCGGTGACTGACATGATGCCGCCGTACCCTTGCGCCATCAGGTCGTAACCCGGTTTTGAGGCATTGGGTCCGGTTTGTCCGTAGCCAGAGATGGAGCAATAGACGAGGCCGGGCAGGTCGTCTTTTAGGCTATTGTAATCCAAGCCATATTTCGCCAGCCCGCCGGGCTTGAAGTTCTCGATCACAATGTCAGCTTCGGCCGCAAGCGTGCGGATTTGCGCCTGTCCTTCGGGTGTTGCGATGTCGATCGCCACAGACCGTTTGTTTCGGTTTGCACACATGTAGTACGCGGAGAGGTCGGTTGGATTGCCATCTGCATCTTCGACATAGGGCGGACCCCATTGGCGGGTGTCATCCCCGCCGGACTTGGGGTTTTCGACCTTGATCACATCAGCGCCAAGATCCCCCAAAAGCTGGGTGCAGGTGGGGCCGGCCAAGATGCGGGAGAGGTCCAGCACCTTAACCCCATTCAAAGCGCCATGTGGCAACATATTAGATCCGACCATCGTAACCTCCGCGTTCAATAACGGCTGCTATCACTGTAAACTTATCAGAGTCTTGCGCCTCGGTAAGTGCGGCACGTAATTCTGTGCGATTGGTCACAGTATAACCATTGCCGCCAAAAGCGCGGCCCATCGCGGCATAGTCGTGATGGGCAAAATCAACACCGGTGTTGGTCAACTGGCGTTGGCGCTGCTTCAACTCGATCAAGGCAAGCGAGGCGTCAACGAAGACCAGGAAAATCGGTGCAAGTTTGAATTCGGCCGCCGTTGCCAGTTCACCCGCCACCATCAAGAAGCCCGCATCGCCAGAGAAGCTGACGACAGGGCGTTCGGGTTGTGCCAGCTTGCGTCCAATGGCCATTGGCACAGCACAGCCCATGGTGCACAGACCCGACGATTGGATCAAGGCGCGCGGCTCGTGGCAGGTCCACATCTGGCTGAGCAAGATGCGATGTGCACCGCTGTCAGCTGAAGCGAGCGTGTTGGCTGGCATCACGGCGCGGGTCTCGGCAATGACACCGGCAGGACCCCAATCGTCATCGGTGGGGAAGGCTTTGGTAAGGCCGTCTTTTGCGGTTTTGAACGCGCCGTTGACCCAAGTGTCCTTGGGGGATTGCCCGTCTGAGAGCGCCGCAAGCGTAGGGGCCAGGGGGGCGGTGATCGAAATGCCGACCTGATGCATGTAATGGGTGTTCGGCTCTGCGCCGATTTCCAACACGCGGGTTTGGGCGACATCCCAAGCATCGCGCCAGCCGGTGCGCATCTCAATTGGGTCATAGCCAAGCGACAGGATAAGATCGGCGTCTTCGATCAATGGCATCAAGTGTTTGTCAGCAAGAGGCGACAGACCGGCACCGCCAAGGCACAGAGGGTGGACCTCATCAATCAGGCCTTTGGCTTTGTAGGTCGTGATGAAGGGAATGTTATGCGTCTCAATAAAGGTTTTGAGCGCGTCACCTGCGCCTTCCTGCATGGCGTCAACGCCGATAATGGCAAGTGGGCGGTCTGCCTCGGACAGCCAGGATTGCGCCTGCGCCAATGTTTCACCGGTGGCTGCGGTGGCTCCTGCAGGCGCGCGGCGGATGCCGCGTTCGGTGGCTGGCGTGTTTGCCACCGTGATGGGCACATCCAGATGAACCGGTCCCGGGCGGGCTTCGATGGCGATTGAGACTGCTTTGTCGGCGATCACCTCAGCTGCCTCAGCATCCAGACGGAAGGTGGCTTTGGTGATGGGACGAAACACCGATTGCTGATCCAGAACCTGATGGGTGTAGGTCTGTTCTTCTGCGGCATCAACACAGCCGGTCAAAACGATCATCGGCACACGATCCTGATGGGCATTTGCAACCACATTGATGCCGTTCAGCGCACCCGGGCCCAACGTGGCCACCAAAATAGCGGGTGCGCCATCGGCGTGGTGCACGGCTTCGCCCATGAAACCGGCGCAGTTTTCATGTTTGGCCAGGTGGAACGTAATCCCAGCTTTCTCTAGCGCATCAACAAGGGTGAGAACTTCGCCGCCTGGCATGCCAAAAGCATGACGGCACCCGGCATCAAAAAGGCGACGGGCAAGCACATCCGCCGCGCGTAGGGTCGTGGTCATCGGGTTTATCCTGACATTTCGAGTATTGCGCCCAGATTGCTGCCAGACGCAGTTCGCGCAAGGGGTCTCACGTCAGTGTGAGAACCGTTACATTTGTTTTAACGTATTGCGATTTCAGCGATTTCGTCAAACCGATGGGTGAGCTCATCGGCAATTTCTTGCAACTCGGCGCCACCTGTTTGCACATAAGGTGCAAAAACAAAGCTTGGAGTTTTGTAGGAAAGCGTGGCGCTGCCGTCAGGCTCTTCGGTGACATAGAAGCGGATTGGGGCCTCAATCATGGCCGCAGTCGACAGGTTTAGGACACGTACGGCATAGTCATTGTTGAACACGCCTATCACACGATTGCCGGGGATCGTTATCCCGCGCGCGGCCGCCGCTTTGGTTGGTCCGGCTTGCGTCACCACGATCAACCCATTGGCTTTGACCGCGGCAGACAGGTCTTTGATCAGCACGTCGTAAGGTTTTTCAGTTGGGTGGACAGACCAGCCTGGCTGTTCGGACAATTCATCAGCGACAGCGGCTAAGGGAAGGAGCGCCAGCGTTGGCAGAATACGGCAAAGTCGAAGTAAGCGGCCAAACATAGGACATCCTTTGTGCAAGCAATTTTGCGCAAATTCTATCCGTTTTACGTTGAAAGAGTTGTCACATTCCCGTGGCCACATGAACGGGCGGCTTAGGACCAGCCTTTGCGGAAGAAGTGGGGGCTGGCGCCAAAACGGCGTTTGAACTGTCGTGAAAAATGCGTGGCACTGTTGAAGCCGGACGCAAGGGCGATCTCGGTCACGGAGAGTGAGGTTTCATTCATCAGCCCGTAGGCGTGATGCAAGCGCATATCAAAATAGACCTGCATTGGGCTCTGATCTAGGTAGCGGGTGAACAAGCGCTCCAACTGACGGCGTGAGATATCCAATTGGTCGCAAATTTCATGAATGCTTAGCGGGGATTCTATGGAATCCTGCATCATTTGCAGCGCATTCAAGAGACGTTGATTGCGGCTGCCGACAGCGACGGCAAAGTTGGATCGCTGCGGCTCGCTGCCCCGGCGGGAGCGCATGTGTAGACACATATCCGCACAGACAATTGCCAGTTGCTCGCCATGGCGTTCTTCAATCAGGGTCAGAATCATATCCGTCGAAGCATGACCGCCGCCGCAGGAGATCAGTTTTGGCGTGATCTCAAAAATATTTGAAGAGGGGGAGAGGTTGGGGAATTCCTCAAGGAAAGCAGGCTGATCCTCCCAGTGCAGGGTGAATGTCAGCCCGTTAAGGACGCCCGCCTGTGCGAGGGCAAATGCCCCTGTGTTCAGACTGCCCAAGGGGCGACCAAATCGAGCGGCTCGCCGGATCCAGGCGAGGGTTTTCTCACTCGCGGCAAGTTGTGGTTCACCGCCTGCGCTAACGAAGGTCAAAGCGTTGTCTGGGCAATCATTCAAAGCCATGTCCGGGGTGATCATCATCCCGTTTGAACAGCGCACAGGTGCGCCGTCTTCGGTCAAAATAAACCATCTAAACAGCTCTTTACCAGTTACCTGATTGGCGACACGCAGAGGCTCGATCGCAGCTGCGACCCCCAACATCATGCTGCGCGGCAGGACGAGGAAATAGAAATCCTGCGGTTGCCCATCGTACCGAATATCAAAATGCGCGGAGGAAGCCCGTTGCACGAAATTTTCTTGGGTCATGGATGCGTCCTGTCTCGTGCTGGGTCCATGTTTTGTCCGGCGAGAGGGGAGTGTCTGTAGGGTTGTAGCATCGATTCAGGTTTTTGATGTTAAGTTTGCGACATGGGTGTTTTTGAAACCGACGAAGCGCCTCCGTGGTGGCGATTGCGCCATTTGTACAATTAAAATCAACCTCTGCCTCTTGCAGCAGTATTTGGGCGCCACTAAGACTCAGGTAACCACCGTGCGTCTATGATGGCGCTTACAAGTGAACTGAAGGCAGGTCCCAATGATTGATCCCCGCGAAACATATATGAATACCCTTGTGCCGATGGTCGTTGAACAGACCAGCCGGGGCGAACGGGCCTATGACATTTTCTCGCGCTTGTTGAAAGAGCGTATCATTTTCCTGAATGGCCCGGTCCACGACGGGATGAGCTCGCTTATCGTGGCGCAGCTTCTGCACCTTGAGGCGGAGAACCCGTCCAAGGAAATCTCTATGTATATCAACAGCCCAGGCGGTGTTGTGACCTCTGGTCTGTCGATCTATGACACCATGCAGTACATCAAACCGAAGGTTTCGACGTTGGTAATTGGTCAGGCGGCCTCCATGGGCTCTCTGCTGTTGACCGCAGGTGAAGCTGGCATGCGGTTCTCGCTGCCGAACTCGCGTGTGATGGTTCACCAACCATCAGGCGGTTTCCAGGGTCAAGCAACTGATATCATGATTCACGCCGAAGAGACGTTGAAACTAAAGAAACGCCTGAATGAAATTTACGTAAAACACACGGGTCGCGATTATGACACGATTGTGGATGCGCTTGAGCGCGACAATTTCATGTCGCCGGAAGACGCAAAAGAGTTCGGTTTGATCGACGAAATCGTTGAAAACCGCGCAAAAGGTGATGAAGAGGCAAGCGAATAAAGCCCTTTGTCGCGAATGTGTGCAGCCATGCGCTGATGCACAGTTTTTATTGATTGTGGCCGCTTGGGACCTGTCCTAAGCTGCCACATGGCGAGGGTCCCTCTGGCGTACGGTTGGGGTGACTATCATAGCCGAGCGTACTGAAAGGTAGAACATGGCAACGAACTCAGGCGGTGACAGCAAGAACACCCTGTACTGTAGCTTCTGCGGAAAGAGCCAGCACGAGGTGCGTAAGCTGATTGCAGGCCCAACAGTGTTCATCTGTGATGAATGCGTCGAGTTGTGCATGGATATTATCCGCGAAGAGACCAAAGCGTCCGGGCTGAAAGCGACCGATGGCGTGCCGACTCCGCAGGATATCTGCAACGTGCTGGATGATTACGTCATCGGCCAGGCGACCGCCAAGCGCGTGTTGTCCGTTGCTGTTCACAACCACTACAAACGTCTCAATCATGCCCAGAAAGCGGGCGGTGATATTGAATTGGCGAAGTCGAATATCCTTTTGATCGGCCCAACCGGTTGCGGTAAAACGCTGCTGGCGCAAACACTGGCACGCATTTTGGACGTCCCCTTCACCATGGCGGATGCGACCACGCTGACCGAAGCCGGTTATGTGGGTGAAGATGTTGAAAATATCATCCTGAAGCTGTTGCAGGCCTCTGAATACAATGTTGAGCGTGCGCAACGCGGTATCGTTTACATCGATGAAGTCGACAAGATCACGCGTAAGTCTGAAAACCCATCCATCACCCGCGACGTATCGGGTGAGGGCGTTCAGCAGGCGTTGCTGAAACTGATGGAAGGCACCGTGGCCAGTGTACCTCCGCAGGGCGGTCGTAAGCATCCACAGCAGGAATTCCTGCAAGTGGACACCACGAATATCCTGTTCATCTGCGGCGGTGCATTTGCGGGTCTGGATAAAATCATCGCGCAGCGCGGCAAAGGCTCTGCGATGGGTTTTGGCGCCGATGTGCGCAACAACGATGACCGCGGTGTCGGCGATCTGTTCAAAGAGCTTGAGCCTGAAGATCTGCTGAAATTCGGCCTGATCCCGGAATTTGTTGGCCGTCTGCCGGTTCTGGCAACGCTCGAAGATCTGGATGAAGACGCGCTGGTTACCATCCTGACCAAGCCAAAGAACGCTCTGGTAAAGCAATACCAACGTTTGTTCGAACTGGAAGAGACCGAGCTGGACTTTACCGACGAAGCGCTGAAGGCAATTGCCTCCAAAGCGATCGAACGGAAAACCGGCGCACGTGGTCTGCGGTCCATTCTGGAAGACATCCTGCTCGATACGATGTTCGACTTGCCAGGTATGGACAGTGTTGAAAAAGTTGTCGTCAACGACGAGGCGGTCAATTCAGAGAAGCAACCACTGATGATCCACGCCGAAGGCGATAAGGAACCTGCAAGCGCAGGATAAGATCAGGTGATTTTCAAATCACTGTTCAAAGGATTGGCCGATGTCGTACTGACATTGGCCTTTTTCGTGTTTTGTGGTTGGGCAATTTGGGCATGATCGTCCGGCAACCAATCGATCAGAGACAGATTGCGGATAGCGGCACTGCGTGCACAGCTTGTAGAAGTCACCGAATGAGTCCATGTTGACCAGTGCTGTAAATGCAAAGGTCACACCATGAGGACTTTCAAAATTGATGTCGCTGATTGCTTGAACGCCGGAGATGTCTACGAACGCATACTAACGGTACTGCGTGCTCCTGACTGGCATGGACATAACTTAGACGCTCTTTGGGACAGTATAACAGGCGACGAAATAAATGGGTTGGTGCCACCATACTCTATCACAGTGACGGGGCACGAGCAGGCGCCAGCACATGTTTCTGCGTTGCTTTTTCGCTTTAAGACAGTCTTTGACGACGTCCAAAAGGACCAGAATATTCACGTAGAGTTCAACCTTTTCTAACGGACAACAAAGTCCACAAAGTCAGTTTCGAGAGCGCTGCTTTGAGCGGCAAACTTGATCGATCAACCTGAGAAACTTTAAAAGACAGGCCGAAAACCCTCTCTAAAACGCGTTGAAAGCGGCGCTTTATGAGAGCGGTGGCTGGTACGTCCGGGGGCCTGTTAGTGAAATATTCTTCATTTTTGCACCGCAACAAAGGCTTGCAGCCCGTACGCGCTTTGGCGATTAACTGGCCAAACAGGAAAGGAAACCCTCATGACCATTAAACGTATTTCTTCTGGTGGAGAGTTTGAAGCCAAGGTTGGCTATTGCCGTGCCGTTGTCGCAGGAGGTTTCGTGCATGTTGCGGGCACTGTTGGGGCCGGTGACGATGTTGTCGCCCAGTGCAAGGCTGCGTTGGACACCATTGGTGCAGCACTTGAAAAAGCGGGTGCCAGTTTTGCGGATGCGGTTCGCGTGAATTATTACCTGCCGGATGCAGCAGAGTTTGAGCCTTGTTTTCCACTGTTGGCAGAGACTTTTGGCGCAAACCCACCTGCAGCGACCATGATCGAATGTAACCTAATTGATCCAAAGTTCCGGATCGAGATCGAGCTAACTGCGCTGGCTCCGGCTGGTTAAGGCGTCTGCCAGTTCCTGCGGCGTGGGGATCGGGCGTTCGGACAACGCGCCCGCGTAGTTCAGCTTCTCGACGCGCCACTCATCATAAAGCTGCGCGAGATATTCCAATGTATTGGGGTCATTTTCGCGCAGCTCAGCGATCATATACCGCGCGTCGTCGACAAGGTTGCACATGATCCCGCGAATGGATTTATGCAGTAGATCCTTGTCCAAATCGCCCTGCGCAATACCAACCGCCAAGAACTCATAGTAGTTCAAGAGCTGTTGCAAGGCTTCGGCCCCTTCGCGTGGCTTGTCCTCACCAGCACGGGCCGCTTTCCAATCGTCCAAAAAGATATCTTGGTCGGTCGGGAAGACTTCTTTGCGCAGGCTATTGGTTTTCTGGAAATATTCTGACAGGCGACTTTGAAACAGGATATTGATCGTGTGCTGTTTTCGCTGTGCTTTGGCGTTTGTCTTTGCTGTGTTGCGGTAGGTGCGATATGCGGCAAAGAGCCCGATGCCTGTGGTGAACAGCGCTGTTACCGTTGCCGTTGCTATGCCGAGAAGGCTGACAAGTATGCGATGTTCATTGCTTGGATCGTCCGGGATCACACTAAGTAGGGCGCGAAATTCACCGGTGAGCAGGAATGCAGCAAACCCGGCAGAAATTAGAATCACAAGAACCAGAAACCCAAGGGCTCCGACGGCTAGAATCCCAGCCATAAACTTGTCCATTGGGGCTGTAATCTCTTGTTAAAAATCGCGTTTTTGAAAGAAGACGGGGCTTACCCGTTGCCAAAACCTTCTAGGGTCATTGTTGCCTCTCCTTGTGATCTGTCAAAACCATACACGATGTCGCCCCAAAACAGAAGTTTTCTGCGCTGACAGGCAGTCTGCGGTGATGCTCTTAATATGGGATTAAGGCAGCGCGCTGCAAGATTGCGCCAGATTGTTGGTTAGGCTCGTTCTGCATCTGGACCTTACCGCGATTTTAGGTCATATCAAAAGCGGATTATGCGGAGGCGACCCATGGGAATCCTGAACACTCTTTTGCAAGCTGTTACCTGGTGGAATGGCGCCACCCTGAACACCGTGCTTTACACACGCCGCAATGGCACCAAAGTGGGTGAAGATGATCAGGGCAACACGTTCTATCGCAATGCAGATGACAGCAAGCGTTGGGTGATGTTCAACGGCGAAGCCGAAGCCTCCCGTGTGAGCGCGGACTGGCATGGCTGGTTGCATCGTACATATAACGAAGTGCCAAGCGAAAAGCCGCTGAAGCACAAGTCCTGGGAGCAACCGCATCAGGAAAATCTGACCGGTACTGCGCTTGCATATGCGCCGGCTGGTTCGATCCGCGCGGGTGGTGAGCCCAAGGCGCGCAGCGACTACGACGCTTGGGTTCCTGAATAAGCCAAAGGCGGCATATTATGTCTCAAAATCCAACTGAAGTCGTCGTTGGCGGCGTTGTTTTGGCTGCGGCGATTGGCTTTGCGATTTTCGCGAGCCAGGCCGCGGGTCTTTCACGTGGCGGTTCTGACTATCCGCTGTCCGCTTCTTTCCGCTCGATCGAGGGGGTGAATGTCGGCACCGATGTGCGTCTGGCTGGTGTAAAAGTTGGCACCGTGACCGAAGTTGGGTTGAACGCGGAAACATTTCGTGCGGATACGACCATCAGCATCAGCAATGGTGTTGAGATCCCCGACGACAGTGCGGCTGTGATTGCATCCGAAGGCCTCTTGGGTGGAAATTTCGTTGAGATCGTGCCGGGAGGGTCGCCGTTTGGCCTTGAGCCCGGGGATGAGATTTTGGACACTCAAGGCTCGGTAAGTCTGATTTCGCTCTTGTTGAAATTTGTCTCTGGCGGGGATGGGTCTTGATCTTTCGCAGCTTGGCACTTGCTTTGACGGCCATTGTTGTGGCCGGGGTCGCACAGGCGCAAAATGTTGCGGCTGCATCGGGCGCAGGCGCGGTTTTGCGCAGCCTGGACAAGGTCAATGGCCGGGTCGAAGATGTCGAAGTTCCGATTGGAGGCAGTGCCAAGACCCAGGGGTTGATGGTCACTGTGAGCGATTGTCGCTATCCGGTCGATAATCCAACCGGTGAAGCCTATGCTTATCTGAGGATCCGAAATCCGCAGGACGGGGTCGATTTCTTTCAGGGATGGATGATCGCCTCAAGCCCGGCGCTGAGCGCGCTCGATCACAATCGTTATGACGTCTGGGTCCTGCGCTGCAAGATCTCTTGAGCGGTTGGCAAAGCGCGAGCTGTGAAATCGGCATCGATTTCCAAGGCATCTTTCAACACGCCTTGATAAGCAGCGCGTGATATTTCAATTGCCCCCAACGAGGCCAGATGTGGCGTGATGAATTGCGTGTCGCATAATGTAAATCCACAAGCCGCCAAGTGCGATGTGAGGTATGCAAGGGCGACCTTGCTTGCGTCTGTGCGGCGCGAGAACATGCTTTCGCCAAAGAACGCCCCGCCCAAAGAGACGCCATAAGAGCCACCAACCAGTTGATCGTGGTCCCAAACCTCGATGGAGTGGGCGTGGCCATAGTGATGCAGCTCTACGTAACGTTCATGGATTTCGTCATTGATCCAAGTCTGCGGCCGGTCGGCGCAGCCGTCCACGACGCCCGCAAAATCCTGATTGTAAGTGACCAAAAACCGCTCGCGTTTGATGGTACGTGCCAGGGATCGAGAAATGCGAAACCGATCAAGAGGCAGCACACCACGCCTTTTAGGGTCGACCCAAAACACTTCGGGATCGTCGCGGTCGTCGGCCATCGGGAAAATTCCGATGGAGTAGGCGTGCAGCAACAGCTCTGCGGTGAGTTCCATATGAATGCAACGTCCAAAGACAAAAAAGGCGCGCCGGAGCGCGCCTCGCTTGAACCTCTAACCTATCAGGCCTGAAGGTTTGTTTCCAGCCAACGTTCCAGCCAGTGAATGTTATAATCACCGGAATGGATGTCAGGTTCCTGAAGCAGTGCATGGAACAGTGGCACCGTAGTGTCGACACCATCCACAATCAGCTCACCCAGCGCGCGGTGCAGGCGGGCAATCGCTTCCTGGCGGTCACGGCCATGCACGATCAGTTTGCCAATCAAGCTGTCGTAATAGGGCGGGATCGAATAGCCGTCATACAGCGCCGAATCCATCCGGACACCCAAACCACCTGGTGCGTGGAACGCGGTGATTTTGCCAGGGCAGGGTGCAAAGTTCGGAAGACGCTCGGCGTTGATCCGCACCTCGATCGAGTGGCCGTTGATCTCTAGGTCGTCCTGCGTGAACGACAAAGGCAGCCCTTCGGCCACACGGATTTGTTCGCGCACAAGGTCCACACCAAAGATCGCTTCGGTCACCGGATGTTCCACCTGCAGACGGGTGTTCATCTCGATGAAATAGAATTCGCCATCTTCATAAAGGAATTCAACGGTGCCCGCACCGGCGTAGCCCATTTTGCCTATTGCGTCGGCACAGGTTTTACCAATCTTGGCGCGCTCTTCCGGAGTGATGCAGGGGCCGGGGGCCTCTTCAAAGACCTTTTGGTGACGTCGCTGCAGCGAGCAGTCGCGCTCGCCCAAGTGGACACCATTGCCTTGACCGTCGCCAAAGACCTGGATCTCGATGTGACGCGGCTTCTGGAGGTATTTCTCCATATAGACTTCGTCATTGCCAAAGGCTGCTTTGGCCTCGGACCGCGCGGTCGAGAAGGCAACTTCGAGATCTGCTGCAGTTTCGGCCACTTTCATGCCACGCCCGCCGCCACCGGCGGTGGCTTTGATGATCACGGGGTATCCCATGTCAGCGGCAACCTTCTTGGCGGTTGCAACATCTGGAACGCCGCCCGGTGAACCCGGAACGCAGGGGATCCCCAAGGCATGCGCGGTTTCTTTGGCGGTGATCTTGTCGCCCATCTGGCTGATGTGTTTGGCCGAGGGGCCAATAAACTTTAGCCCGTGGTCTTCGACGATCTGCACAAAATTCGCATTTTCCGACAGGAAGCCATAGCCCGGGTGGATCGCCTGCGCGCCAGTGATTTCACAGGCCGAGATGATCGCAGGGATCGACAGATAGCTTTGGGCGCCGGAAGGCGGGCCGATGCAGACAGATTCGTCTGCCATACGCACGTGCATTGCATCAGAATCGGCGGTGGAATGCACCGCAACAGATTTGATGCCCATTTCCCGGCAGGCACGGATCACGCGCAGTGCGATCTCCCCCCGGTTGGCAATCAGGATTTTGTCAAACATGGGCCATCCTTACTCGACGATGACCAGCGGAGACCCGAATTCGACGGCAGCGCCGTCTTCGACCAGGATGCGTTTCACAGTGCCGCCTTTGGGAGCGGGAATGTGGTTCATGGTCTTCATCGCTTCAACGATCAGCAAGGTGTCGCCTTCGCTCACTTTGTCACCAACTTTGGCAAAGGCAGGAGCGCCCGGTTCCGCTTGCAAGTATACTGTGCCCACCATAGGCGACGTCACTGCGCCAGGATGGCTGGCGGGATCTTCGCTTGCTTCTGCTGCAGGTGCTGCTGCCGCGGCAGGGGCCGCTGCGGCAATTGGTGCAGGTGCTGCAACTGCAGGAACTTGTACCTGCGCTGCAACGGCCATCTGGCGCGACACGCGCACATTCAGGCTGTCGTCTTCACCATAATCCCGCTTCACTTGCAGTTCAGTCAGATCGTTGTCCCGCAGCAGTTCGGCCAGTGCCTTGATGAATGCTACGTCTGCTTCATGATTTTTGTTTGTCATTTTGTCCTCAGCCGGTTCCGACAGGCCCGCCATGCGGGGCGGGTTGGAAATCAGAGCGCTTATAAGGCAAGCTTTGCCCTATGGAAAGCACTCTTGAGTGATGTGATAAATGGCTATGCATTGGGCGCTTTGCAACATCTTGCGCCTTAAAGGGGCATGCCAGAGAGTTTTGCCACCAATTCGGGAAGTTTGCGCGCACCGAATTTCGCCAACAGATGTGCGCGGTGGGTCTCGATTGTGCGGTACGACAGATCGAGCTCTTTGCCGATTTCTTTGGCTGACAGCCCGCGACAGGTCAAAATGGCCACTTCCCGTTCGCGTGGGGTCAAGCTGACCACAGGGCGGTCTTGCGAGATATCGACAAAGGACCAAACACCGGTTGCAAAGGGCTGCGTTGGCGAAGTGGAACGTCCGCGCACACGGCACCAGAACAGCTCACCATTCAGCCTGCGCATGATGCGCTCGTCGGTATAGCTGCCCTCTGGAGCATCCAGATGTTGCAGGACATTTCCGACACGTTGGAAGTCTTCCTGGCTTGGGTAGAGTTCTGCGATTGTACGATCCAGAAACTCTGCCGTATCACCGCAAAAGGTTTGCGCGAACTGGAGATTGCAGGTTTTGATAACCCGATTTTCCAGAACCGCGAGGCCAACGGGGGCGTGGTCAAAGGCAAATTCACTCATACGGATTTATGCGCATAAACAGCGTGTTGTGAAAAGAGATTTACCGGAAAAAAGGCCGCCCTCGGGGAAGGGCGGCCAGCAAACTCTCGCAGTGCGGTGTGTAGGATCGGAGAGTTGCAGTTAGATAGCGAGATACTCGGCTCGCAATTCGTGATTTTCCAGAACTTCGGCCGCAGTTCCGTCAAAAACGATTCCTCCGGTGTCCAAAATGACCGCGCGATCCGCCAGTTCCAGCGCCCGCACAGCGTTCTGTTCGACGATGATGGTGGTCATGCCCTGTTCCTTGATGTGCACAAGGGTCTTTTCAATCTCGTCCACGATAACAGGGGCCAGACCTTCGTAAGGTTCATCCAGCAACAGCACCTTGATGTCGCGGGCCAAGGCACGGGCGATCGCCAGCATCTGCTGTTCGCCGCCGGACAGGGTGACGCCTTCCTGTTTGCGCCGTTCGCCGAGACGCGGGAACAACTCATACAGACGCTCAATTGACCAACCGATGGGGGGCGCAATCTGCGCAAGCTGCAGGTTCTCTTCCACGGTTAGGCCAGGGATAATGCGCCGATCTTCGGGCACCAATCCCAGACCAACCGTTGCGGCCTCGTAAGATTCCATCAGGTGCAGCGGCTTGTGGTCCAGCCAAATCTCACCCTGTGTCACCATCGGAGACCCGGTGCGCGCAATCGAGCGCAGGGTGGATGTTTTGCCTGCGCCGTTGCGGCCCAAGAGGGCAAGGATTTCACCTTCATGGACGTTAAAGCTGATGCCTTGCACGATATAGCTTTCTCCGTAGTAGGCGTGCATATCCCAGACAGAAAGAAATGCCGGTGCCGTTGTGGCCTGATTGGCGTTTTTGGAAAAGTCGGGTTTGACGTTCATCTGGTGTTCCTTTCCTTACGCCGTCTCACCCAGATACGCTTCGCGTACCTTTGGGTTGCCGCGAATGTTTTCGGGATCGTCTTCGACCAATGGGGTGCCCTGCGCCAGAACGGTGATCCGATCCGCCAGTGAGAACACCACATGCATGTCATGTTCGATGATGGCGATGGTGATGTCGCGCTCTGCTGCGATCTCTTTCAGAAGGTCGATGGTGTTGTTGGTATCCGCCCGCGCCATACCGGCAGTGGGTTCATCCAATAACAACAAGCGCGGTTCCTGACTGAGGCACATGCCGATTTCCAGCCGCCGTTTGTCCCCGCGTGACAGCGAAGCCGAGTGCATATGGCGTTTGTCCGCCATATTCATCTCTTCCAGCATGAATTCTGCCCGTTCCAGCACCTCTTTCTGGTTGGAAACCATCGGCATGGCGTTCAACATGAATGAACCATCACGTTTGGCAAAACAGGGGATCATCATGTTTTCCAGAACCGTAAGATCTCCAAATATTTCAGGTGTTTGGAAGACGCGGCTGATGCCCATCTGGTTGATCTCATAGGGCGCGCGTCCCAAAACGGATTGACCATCAAACATCACCGATCCGGTGTCGGGGATCAGCTTGCCCACCAGACAATTCAACAGGGTGGATTTACCGGCCCCATTGGGACCGATAATGGCGTGTACAGTGTTCTCTTTGACGGAGAGGTTCACATCCGAGAGCGCCTGCAACCCGCCGAACCGTTTGCCGACATTTTTGACTTCGAGAATTCCCATAAGTCTGTCTCCTTATTCCGCAGGTTCTGTTTTGCCGGCTTTGGCTTCTGTTTTGGTGCCGCGTTTGCGGAACCAGCCCTGAATGCGTTGTCCACCCTCGACCAAACCACCGGGCAGATAGATCACCACCAGCATGAACAGGATGCCCAGCGTCAGATGCCAGCCTTTGCCGATGAAGGGGTGAATGATGAAGACCATGAAGTCCTCCATCCCATCCGGCAGAAACGCAAACCAGCTGTGCAGCACGTTGTCATTGATTTTGGAGAAGATGTTCTCGAAATACTTGATGAAACCTGCGCCCAGAACCGGGCCAATCAACGTGCCGGCACCGCCAAGGATGGTCATCAGAACAACCTCACCAGACGCGGTCCATTGCATCCGTTCGGCACCCGCCAGTGGGTCCACTGCGGACAACAGGCCACCCGCAAGACCAGCATACATGCCTGAGATCACAAAGGCGGCCAAAGTATAGGGACGTGAGTTCAGACCCGTGTAGTTCATCCGCTGCTGGTTGGATTTAACAGCGCGCAGCATCATTCCAAATGGAGAGCGGAAGATGCGGATTGCCAGATAGAAACACACCAGCATGATCAGCGCACACAGGTAATAGCCTGCGTTGAATTGGAATTCCCAAGCGCCGACTTGGATCTTTTGCGTGGCGCGCATCGACAGGCCAAACAGGTGTGGCAGATCCGGCAGCCCGTCACGGTGGAACCACTGCGGATCATTGGCATAGACCTGCAGCCCGGTTTCGCCATTGGTCAGGTTAAACCGTGGATTTGACAGGACCGAATAGGCCAGCGCGAAACACATCTGCGCAAAGGCCAGCGTCAGGATCGAGAAATAAATGCCAGAACGGCGCAGGCTCACGAAACCGATCAGCAGTGCGAAGAGGCCAGAGATCAGGATCGACAGGAAGATGCCGGGAATGACGTTGTACCCCAACAGCTTGAACATCCAGACGCAGGAGTAAGATCCAATCCCAAGAAACGCCGCGTGGCCAAAGGACAGATACCCGGTGAGACCAAACAGAATGTTGAATCCAATGGCAAAGATGCCAAAGATCACAAACTTCTGCATCAGATCCGGATAGCCCGCGTTGAATTGTGCCATGGCGGAATCTGTTGGAAACGGGTTCAGGATGATGGGCGCAAACAGCGCCAGAAGAGCCACTATGATCAATACGCCAGTGTCGCGTTTATCTAGTCCAAACATGATCTTAGTCCTCCATCACGCCTTTGAGCCCCATCAACCCGCGCGGACGCGTCAGCAAAACAGCGATGGCCACAAGGTAAATGATGATCTGATTGATGCCGGGCAGGGTGGTTGTCGCCCATGTGGTCGAGGCAAAGCTTTCGAGAATGCCCAAAAGGAAGCCCGCAAGAACCGCACCGGGAAGCGAGCCCATGCCGCCGACAACCACAACCACAAAGCTGAGCACCAGAAAGTCCATGCCCATATGGTAATTGGGTGGGTTGATCGGCGTATACATGACGCCAGCCAGCCCCGCGACCGCTGAGGCCACGCCGAACATAATGGTAAAGCGGCGGTCGATGTTGATGCCGAGCAGGCCGACCGTCTCGCGATCAGCCATGCCGGCCCGCACAACCATGCCAAAGGTGGTGAAGCGCAGAAAGCTGAAGATGGCTGCGATGATGATGACCGAGAAGAAGAAATAGACGATCCGCCAGACGGGATAGACGATGTCCATACCAAAGGCCGCGCCCACGTTTGCCACGCCATTCAGCGCATCAGGTGCCGGGGTCTGGATCGGGTTCGCGCCATAGAAGTATTTCACAACTTCTTGCAAAACGATCGCCAGACCAAAGGTCACAAGGATCTGATCCGCATGGGGGCGTTTGTAGAAATACTTGATCAGGCCGCGTTCCATAATGAAACCAACCGCGATCATGATCGGAATCGCAAAGAGGATTGCCAGAGGCACCGCCCAGTCGATGATCAGGCCACCGGTCTCTGGTCCGAACCAGCTTTCGACATAGGGGGTTTTTACTTTGAGCGGGTTACCCAGAAAGTCTTTTTGGGTTGGGTCGATTGTTTCAAAGCTGAGGCTGAGGACACGTTGCAGGGTCACGGCGACAAAGGCGCCGATCATGAACAAAGCGCCATGGGCAAAGTTCACCACGCCAAGCGTGCCAAAGATAAGTGTCAAACCCAGTGCAATCAGCGCATAGGCCGAGCCCTTGTCGAGCCCGTTTAGAATTTGAAGTAGGAGAGCGTCCATCGTCCTTTACCCTTTTGGTCAGAACGGGTTTGCGGGAACAGAGGTTCCGTCGCCGGAGAGGGGGACCCGGTCGCGGTTCGCGGTCTGAATGTGAAGAATTGGACGAGAGCGAGGGGGCGCTCCCGTCCGTGCCAAGGCGCGCGATTTATGCGCCCGGGTTACAGCTGCCCAATGCACCACCTGCGAACATCGGGTGATCGACGTCATAGGTGACTTGAGCAGCAGGAGTGACTTCGACAACTTCCAGCAGGTCGAACTCGGAGGTCGGGTTTTCTTTCCCGCGTACAACCAGAACGTCTTTGAAGCACTGGTGGTCATCGGCGCGGTACAACGTCTTACCGTTGCCCAGACCGTCGAACTCAAAGCCTTCCAGCGCTTCTGCAACCGCACATGGGTTGAAAGAACCTGCGCGTTCTACCGCATCTGCATACAGCAGGGTCTGGCAGTAAACGGTATGTGCCGCCTGGCTGGGCGGGAAGCCGTATTTGGTGCCAAACGACCGCACAAAGGCCTGGCTGCCTTCGTCTTGAAGGGACCAATGCCAGTTGGTGGAGCCGTGAATGCCTTTTACGTTTTCACCGGCACCTTTTGCCATCAGACGCGAGTACAGCGGCACGACGATTTCAAAGTTTTTGCCGTTCACTTGCTTCTCACGCAGGCCGAACTGAACCGCATTTGTGAGCGAGTTCACCATGTTGCCGCCGTAGTGGTTCAGAACCAGAACGTCAGCACCGGAGTTCAGAACAGGCGCGATATAGGATGAGAAGTCCGTTGCTGCGAGCGGTGTTTTGACCGTGTTGACCGTTTCCCAACCCAAGGCCTCGGTCGCCGCTTTGATCGACTCTTCCTGGGTCCATCCCCATGTGTAGTCGGCGGTCAGGTGATAGGCGCGGCGGTTGTCGCCATAAAGGCTCTTCAACACAGGTGCCAGCGCGGCGCCAGACATGTATGCGTTAAAGAAGTGGCGGAAGCCATTGGCTTTTTTGTCTTTTCCGGTGGTGTCGTTAGAATGGGTCAGACCCGCCATGAAAATCACGCCGGCTTCTTGGCACAGGCCTTGGACCGCGATGGCAACGCCAGATGAAGATCCGCCGGTGATCATCACCGCACCGTCTTTTTCGATCATCGACTTGGCCGAGGCACGCGCCGCGTCTGATTTGGTTTGCGTGTCACCGGTTACGTATTTGACTTCCTTGCCCAGGATGCCGCTGCCTTTCAGCGCCTTGGAGCTGAAGGTGTTCATCATACCGCCGTCGCCGCCGCCGTTGATATGTTCAACAGCCAGCTGATAGGCGCGCAGCTCATCGGCACCTTCGTCCGCGTAGGGACCAGTTTGGGGCACGTTGAAGCCTAGCGTTACGGTGCTACCGGTGGGGTCATTTGTAAACGCCGCCGCAGACTGCGCGGTAAAGATCGTCGGCAGAGCCAGGCCAGCGCTTGTCAGGGCACCGGACTTCAGCACGCCGCGGCGCGATAGATTAGATTTATCCATATTTTTCCTCCCAGAAAATGGCCGACGCAGCTCCTCACTTCCACGTTGGCCCGCACTTTTTGTGCAAATTTACTATGCGGGGGTGCTGTAAAATTTCGCAATAAAACCTTTGCCCCAAAGGATTATTATGTAAACAAATGAACAGTAAACCGTCGCATACTGTAAATTAACTTATGCGGCAGTGCAGAAAGTGTTTGATATTACTAATTTTGTCAGGGGGGAGCGAAATGCCGCGACATATGTTGACCGGGAGTCGAATCCGGGAACGGCGCCTCGTGCATGGTTTGCGCCAAGCTGATCTGGCGCGTCAAGTTGGTATCTCTGCCTCTTACCTGAATTTGATTGAGCACAATCGACGCAGAATCGGGGGCAAACTTCTGGTCAGTATTGCCCAAGCTTTGGATGTCGAACCATCGATGCTGACTGAAGGCGCCGAAGAGACATTGCTGAGCGCTCTGCGGGAGGCGGGATCAGAAGGGGCCGCGCCGGTGGCCGAACTGGACAAAACCGAAGAATTCGCCAGTCGCTTTCCCGGTTGGGCCGAAGTTCTGGCCGCATCCCATCGGCGCATAGGGGCATTGGAGCGCACGGTTGAGGTTCTGTCCGACCGTCTGACGCATGATCCGCAACTGGCGGCCTCGCTCCATGAGATGCTGTCTACTGCTGCGGCGATCCGATCCACTGCGGGGATCTTGGCGGAAAACGACGATCTGGAATCCGAATGGTTGGATCGCTTTCACCAGAACCTCAACCAGGATGCCCAGCGACTGGCCGACAGCAGCCGCGCTTTGGTGTCCTTTCTCGACGAGGAAAACACGGTCGCTGAAAATCAGGGGATGCCACAGGATGAGGTGGATCGGTTCCTGGCGGATCACGGTTTTCATTTTCCCGAGCTTGAACAAGAGACCGAGACGCCGCGATCCATGGTGGCGGCGGCCGAACAACTCAAAAGTGACGCAGCCAAGGACATTGCCACTCGGGTGCTTGAACAATATGTGCGAAACCTTCGCGCGCTGCCGCTCGACGCGATGAAACAAGATATCCAACAAACGGGCGTCGATCCCGGGGCGCTGGCGTGGAAATATGAGGTCCGATTGGAACAGGTGATGCATCGGCTTGCGATGATGACCGAGGAAGACCTGGGCAGTGATGTTGGATGCGTGGTGTGTGATGCATCGGGGGCAACATTGCTTCGGCGGCCTACCGGCAACTTCTCAATCCCGCAATATGGTGCAGCCTGTCCTTTGTGGCCGCTGTATCAGGCGCTCAGCCAGCCTCATATCCCTTTGCGCCGCGTCATTCAGCAGCAGGGACGTGGCGCACAGCGGTATGTATGCTATGCCTATGGGTGGCACGCAGGTCCTGCGGGCTTTGGCTCTGACCCGATGGTGCAAGCTGCGATGCTGATCTTTCCGCTGACGGACGATGCGGAAGATGCTATTCCAGTGGGTGTGAGTTGCAGGGTGTGTACGCGTGACGCGTGTGAGGCGCGCCGTGAACCGACAATCCTGAAGGATGGGTTTTGACAGTATGTAATGGACCAGCCTATTGTACTGGTTATGAAAAGCACCGTGACGGACACGTCTGGGAGGCGGTGCAGGGGAGGATTTTCTGCTGATGAGCAGGCATGTTGTTTTGATCGAAGACGAACCAAATATAACCGAGGCGATCCGTTTCTTGTTGCAACGGGACGGCTGGACCGTTGAGTCACACGCCGATGGCGCGTCGGCGACGGATTTCATACATAATTCCAAGCCGAACATCGTCATCTTGGATTTGATGTTGCCGGGCAAGAGCGGCCTTGATGTGGTGCGCGAAGTGCGTGGCCTGGACGGGCTTGAAGATCTACCGGTGCTTATGCTGACAGCGCGCGGCCAGCTGAAAGACCGCGAAATGGCGGAAAAAGCCGGTGTGACCCGGTTCATGACCAAACCCTTTTCCAATGCAGAGGTTCTGACCGCTGTAAGAGACCTATGTGCGCAAGCAGAACAACGATAATCGCCTCGGATGGGGCGGAACGTGAAGGAGAGGTCAAAAGCTCCTTTGTGGATCGTCGCACGTATCGGCGGCGGCGTTTGATGGATTTGTCGCGCATGCTGCCGGTGTTTGGCGCGCTGTTGCTCACTTTGCCATTGATGTGGTCGCCCAGCGGAACAGATGAGCCAACTTGGTCGATGTCTGCGGTCTTGATCTATGTGTTCACGACCTGGGTTGGCTTGATCGTGCTTGCGCTGTTCTTTGGTATGGCCGTCCGTCGGTGGGCGTATCACTGGATCGACGCGCCCTATGCGCCGACGGATGATCGCGAGGGACACTGATGGGGTCCCTGAATACGTTGGTCCTAGTCTGCTTGGCCTATGTGGTTTTGCTGTTCTTTGTGGCCTTTGTCGCGGACCATCTGGCGGCACGCGGAAAAAGCGCCCGCTGGATGCGCTCTCCTTTGATCTATACACTTTCGTTGTCGATCTATTGCACGGCTTGGACGTTTTACGGCGCAGTTGGCAATGCGGCGCGGTCAGGTTTGGAGTTCATCACCATCTATTTGGGACCAACTCTGGTCATGGTCGGCTGGTGGTGGGGTCTTCGAAAACTGGTACGGGTTGGTCGCAGTCAACGCATAACCTCGATCGCGGATTTAATATCAGCCCGTTACGGGAAGTCCCATGTTTTGGCGATTGGCGTCACAATCCTCGCCGTTATCAGCGTAACGCCCTATATCGCGCTGCAATTGCAGTCGATCACTCTGTCGTTTGCGATTTTTGCAGAAGTCGACCCAGACAGCCGGTTCAGTGACACCAATACGGTATTCGGCGTGGCCGTTGGGCTTGCAGCCTTTGCGATCCTGTTTGGCACCCGTAACCTGAATGCCAATGAACGCCACCACGGTGTGGTCACGGCCGTCGCACTGGAGGCGATTGTAAAACTGGTGGCCTTGTTGGCCGTTGGTATATTTGTCGTCTGGGGCATCGGCGGCGGAGTGGGGCCGACCCTCGACAAAATCGACAGCTCTCCGATCGGCAGCTGGCAGGTGGATTCGGGACGATGGAGCACGTTGATCTTCCTGTCTGCCGCCGCCTTTGTCTGCTTGCCGCGGATGTTTCAAGTCATGGTGGTCGAAAACGAAGACGAACGTCACCTGCGCACGGCCTCTTGGGCCTTCCCGCTGTATCTGATGTTGATGTCGCTGTTTGTCTTACCGATTGCAGCCATCGGCCTGCAGATCATGCCCGAAAGCACCAACCCGGACCTCTTTGTTTTGGCCATCCCTTTGAGCCTTGGACAGGAAAACCTGGCGATGCTGTCTTTCTTGGGCGGGTTTTCGTCCGCGACATCAATGGTGATTGTGGCGGCGATGGCCTTGTCGACAATGGTGTCAAACCACATCGTCATGCCCATCTGGTTGCATCGCCAATCGCGCGGCGCGTCTGTTTCGGGGGATGTGCGCAATGTGGTCCTATATTCCCGACGGTTGTGCATTGGCGTGATCATGGCGCTTGGCTATCTCTACTATCGCCTCACCGGCGGGGGGACCGCCTTGGCGACCATTGGATTGGTGGCCTTTGCCGGGATTTCGCAGATATTGCCGGCCTTGGTGGGCGGCCTGTTCTGGCGCGGTGCCACGCGTAATGGCGCCTTAGCGGGGATTTCGGTTGGGTTTGCAATTTGGCTTTATTGTATGTTGTTGCCTGCGCTTGGGCCGGGTTTGCTGAGCGATACTGTCATGTTGCACGGACCTTGGGGGCTGAGCTGGCTGCGTCCCCATGCCATGTTTGGCTTGGACGGGATCGACCCGATGGTCCACGCGGTGTTCTGGTCGTTAAGTTTCAATACATTGGTGTTTTGCGCGGTGTCTCTGGTTGGGTTTCCCAGCCCCTTGGAGCGCCTGCAGGGCGCGCAATTTGTGCATGTGTTTGAACATTCCGCCGGACCACGCGGGTGGAGCGGGTCTGTTGCCCAATCCGAAGACCTAATGGTGATGTCACAGCGTATTCTCGGTGCGCGCGAAGCGCAGGCGTTTTTCGACAAGGAACGCCTGCGCCAAGGGGATCGTGGCACTTTGCCGGAGCCGACGCCGAGCTTTCTTGAGCGGCTGGAACGGGAGTTGAGCGGTTCCATCGGTGCGGCAGCCTCGCATGCGATGATTGGCCAGATTGTCGGTGGATCGTCCGTCTCAGTCGAAGATTTGATGGCCGTGGCGGATGAAACCGCTCAGATGCTGGAGTATTCAAACCGGTTGGAGCTGCAATCTGCGAAACTGGAAGACACGGCTCGCAAATTGCGGGATTCAAACGAAAAGCTGACACAGATCTCGGCCCAGAAGGACTCATTCCTCAGCCAAGTCAGTCACGAGTTGCGCACACCGATGACTTCCATCCGCGCGTTTTCTGAGATTTTGCGGGATGCGGAGGAAATGCCCGCACCCGACAAAAAGCGGTTCGCTGGGATCATCCATGACGAGGCGCGCCGTTTGACCCGATTGCTCGACGACCTTCTGGATCTGAGCGTCTTGGAAAACGGCCAAGTGTCGTTGAACCATGAAACGGGGGATCTTTCAGAGATATTGGATCGTGCGGTGTCCACGGCTCTGACTGGTGCTGAGCAGCCTATGAATGTGGTGCGCGATGCGACGCCGGAAACTGTTATGGTTGCATCCGATCTTGACCGGCTCGCGCAGGTTTTCATCAATTTGATCGCGAATGCGCAGAAATATTGTGACGCTGTTAAGCCGAGATTGATCATCCGTGTGCAAAAATTCGGCACCGGCGTTTACGTTGATTTTGTCGACAATGGCAGCGGTATCCCGACCGAGCACCAACAGACTATTTTCGAGAAATTCTCTAGGGTTAGCCCGGAAAAGGCTGGCGGAGCAGGGTTGGGATTGGCAATTTGCCGCGAGATTATGGAACGTCTTGGCGGCGAAATTGTTTACCTGCGCGACAAAGGCGGGGCGGCTTTTCGCGTATCCTTGCCAATTGCCATCGAAACGGGTGAATAGTTGCGTCTTGTAAAGACCTTAGTAACCACCACGCCTTAGACATTATACAAAAGGGGCACGAACGGGTGCAGGCTGATCTCGATGGCTAATTCAAACAATGCAGATTCTTCTGGCGATTTGATCAACGTACTCGCCAAGAAGCTAGCAGCGACAAAAGAAGGGACAAAGACGCTTGGCAGCTCTTTGACCTTAAAGGCTTTGCGCCGGTCGCTTGCGCGGGCGGCTGCGGATCTGTGCGAACTGCCTTTGGGGGTGATCGCAGCGCGCCAGGCAAATGCAATTCCCGAGGATCTCACGGGACATTTGTCTGACCGGGATTTGTTGATTGTTCTGGACGGACCCAGCGGTCGCGTTGGCGCAGCCTCGCTTGACGCGGCGCTTGTGACGGCTTTGATCCAGCAGCAAACAATGGGTCAGGTGCTTGGGTTAGGGTCAGACGGGCGAAACTATACCCCGACAGATGCCGCGATGATGGCCGAATTCTTGGAGCGTACTTTTGAAAAAGTCACCGCGCTCCTGGATGGCGAAGGCGACAGCAAGACCTTTGCCGGATACCGGTTTGGGGCGCAGATCGATAATGTGCGCAACCTTGTGCTCGGCCTTGAAGGAAGCGACTACCGCGTGATCCGTGTCACCGTCGACCTTGCTGGCGGGATGATGCAGGGCGAACTGGTCCTGGTCCTTCCTGAACCAAAGGTCGAGAGCGATTCAGACGAACCGGTTGTTGGACGTTCCCTTGGCGCCAATATGGACTCTCTACGCGCCGAGCTGAGCGCGGTTTTGTGTCGTGTAAAAGTGCCGCTTAATGAGTTTGCGTCTTTGAAAATCGGCGACAGTATCCCGCTCGATCATGCCTTCCTCTATGAAACCAATCTTTTGACCATCAGCGGCCAGAATGTTGCCCAAGGACGGTTGGGTCAGATCAACGGCTCGCGTGCCATTCGTTTGGTCGCGCCGGGGACCAAGCCGAGCGACGACCTGGGAAGCGTCGAAGGGTTTGGATCCGCAGTCGGTCCCGCACCGGGGGCGATGGAACCACCGACAATCGATCTGGAAATCGCTGGTGAGGGTTTGGATGACCCAGGTGGGCTTGGCGGATTTGGCGGTGACCTTGATGGTGGTCTTGGCGGTTTCGATGTTGGCAGCGATCTGCCCGGTTTGGATGGCGATTTGCCACCGCTAGGTGATCTTGGTGGCGATTTAGGCGGTGACTTAGGAGGCGATCTTGGTGGAGATCTGGGTGAATTACCTCCGCTGGGCGGCGACCTAGGCGACTTTAACCCAGATACAGCGGCTGCGGAGATTTCCGAACTCGCCGGATTGGGCGACGACAACTAACACATGCCAAAAACGGCCGGCCCAAGTAAGATTTTTTGGCGTCTGCCAGTGTCGTCCGAGGCGACAGCAATTTGCTTTCGGAAAAACAAACGCCCCACTTCAAAAGAAATGGAGCGCATTTAAAAGTCTCAGCCTTGGGTACTTTAAGCAAGCGTTTCCAGAGCAGGGCGCAGGTTGGACAAGTCGTAACCTGCTTCCGCGGCGGTGCTCAAAACGGCATCTACACCAAGGTCAGAAACTTGGCCTAACGCCCAGATCACCGAACACCGGGTCCCGGACGCGCAATAGGCCAAAACCGGACCGGGGTTGTTTTCATACATCGCGCGCTGGGTGCCCACGTTTTCCGGCGTCATCGTCTGATGGGTCAGGGGAAGGATTTCAAACTTCAGTCCCGCCGCTTCCACAGCCTCTTGCAAGGCTTGGGCCTGATGGCTGGGGGGAACCTCCTCATCGGGTCGGTTGCAAATGACGGTTTTGAACCCGGCTTCGACAATGGCGGGAACATCTTCGACCGCGATTTGCGGCGAAACCGAATAACGGGGTGTGAGCTTTCGTAGGTCCATGTGATCTTCTTTACGCTTTTGCCGTGGCTCGGTCCAGTTGGATTGCCACCATCGGCGACAGTTGCATGCCACAAATCATCGCGAGCAAGAAAATTGCGCCACTGGCGCCTTGGTAGCTAAGGGACGCGATGGCGGGGCCCGGGCAAAGACCAACCAAACCCCAGCCAACTCCAAAAAGCACAGAGCCGGTGATCAACTTGCGATCCAGGTGTGCGGCCGATGGAGCAGGGAAGGTTCCTCCGACGAGTGGCGCGCGATTTGGGGTCAGACGCCAAGCCAAGGCCATCGGAACCAATGCGCCTCCCATGACAAAGATCAAGGTCGGATCCCAAGCGGCAGAGAGATCAAGAAATCCCTGAACCTTGCCCGGGTTGGTCATCCCGGACAAAAATAGTCCGGCCCCAAACAGGCCACCAGACAGAGCTGCAATAACAAAGCGGATCATGAGAGGGCTCCAAAGATATGGCGCATCGCGGCGACTGTCAGCGCGCCCGCTCCAATATATAGGACTGTGGCCGTGATCCCGCGCAGGGACAGGCGCGAGATTCCGCAGACACCATGGCCAGAGGTGCAGCCATTCGCCACTCGCGTGCCGACCCCCACTAGGATGCCGGCAGATACAAGCAATGGGATGTTTCGGGTTACCGTCGTCTCTACCGGGATATCGGCGATGCGATGCATGAAAAGCGGAACCCCAATGACAGCCGCCAAAAAGACCAGACGTTCCAGTTGCAATGCCCGGTCGCCAACGCGCGTGATAAGGCCACCGAGGATACCGCTTGCGCCCATAATGCGTCCATTTCCTAACAACAAGAGCGCACCGCCCAAACCGATCAACCCGCCGCCAAGCAGGCCCCATATCCAATCCTGTTGCATTGCTCTGCTCCCTCTTTTTCAGGTTCTTAAAGTTTGTTCACTGGAACTTTCAGATAGACCGATCCATCCGCTTCGGGTTCTGGCATGTGTCCGGCGCGCATATTGACTTGCAGCGAAGGCAAGATCAGACGCGGCATTCCAAGCGCGGCATCACGGTTGTCACGCATCTGGACAAATTCATTGAGGCACTTGCCCGCGCCGATATGCACGTTCAACGCTTTTTGCTCGGCGACTGTGGTTTCCCAGGCGTATTCATCGCGTCCCGGCGCTTTGTAGTCATGGCCGACAAAAATGCGTGTCTCGTCCGGCAGGGCAAGGATCTTTTGGATTGAGTTAAATAGGGTTTTCGAGCTTCCGCCTGGAAAATCGCACCGTGCCGTCCCAAAGTCTGGCATGAACAATGTATCTCCTACAAAGGCCGCATTACCGATCACATAGGTCAGACAGGCAGGAGTATGCCCCGGCGTATGCAGAACGGTTCCCAGCATGTCCCCGACGTGGAAGGTGTCGCCTTCATCGAACAGTTGGTCAAACTGGCTGCCGTCGCGCTGAAATTCGGTGCCTTCATTGAAAATTTTGCCAAAGGTTTTCTGCACGACGGTGATTTGATGGCCAATGCCGATCTGCCCGCCGAGTTTGTCTTGTAAATACGGAGCAGCCGACAGGTGATCCGCATGGACATGGCTCTCGAGAATCCAGTCAACGCTAAAACCCTGTGCTTTCACCCATTCGACGATCCGATCTGCTGAAACAGTACAGGTGCGTCCGGCCGCCGGATCGTAGTCCAAAACCGAGTCGATAATGGCACAGCGGGTCCGTGTTGGTTCGCTAACAACGTAAGAGACTGTGTTTGTGGCGTTATCAAAGAATGCTTTAACCGAGGGGTGC
Source organism: uncultured Paracoccaceae bacterium (assembly GCA_947497985.1). Classification (GTDB taxonomy): domain Bacteria; phylum Pseudomonadota; class Alphaproteobacteria; order Rhodobacterales; family Rhodobacteraceae; genus Epibacterium. The sequence goes on along the minus strand of CANMIX010000011.1, from coordinate 11,927 downwards.
ATACTCATCTCCTGCATTTACGGATATAAATATATTAAAAGAAGAATGTGTTGCAAGGCGAATGCCTATGAATCGACATTGTAATCGAAAAATTTTGATAAAAGCATCAACTTTTAGTTGTGTTACTGTCGTGTTCGCATGTTTTAATCAACCAGAGGGCTCACAAAGCTTCGGTTCAAATTGAAAACTTTGAATTTGGAAATTGTTGGGTATTATGGAGGCGACATGAGTGTAGGGAGGACACATCATGACTAAAACTGAACTACTGACCTATGCGGCTCAGTTGGAACAACAGATTCTGGCTACGCCACCGACAGGTCGATTGAGTTACCAGCCAAAATTGCGAGAAGTGTTGCGCGATATCCGGCAAAGCGGATCAGAAGTACCGTCACGCCTGCGACGTCTGGACGTACAGCTTGAAGAGCAAGCCGCAGAACGGATGTTCGACAATATGCCGATTTAGGCGGTCTGTTGTTACTACGGGTCGTTGAACGCTATGGCGTCCACCAACGGTCGTTACGACAGAAATAGACCTACCATTACTAGGATCAAACCAAGCACTGACAGCAGCAATGCACCCAGATTGTAGGGAATGACCTTTTGAACCTCGGCGCGAAGCTCTTCGTCGCTGAGGTTCTTTCGTTTTGCGAGAGCTACTTTTGCAATGCACCACAAAAGTCCGAGCAAACCCGCCAATGATACGGCGGCACCGATCCAGACCATAAATTCCATATTGTGGGCTCCTTCGCAGTGGGGCAGGGAAAATCGCGCCGCCGAGCCATAAGGCGTCTTGTGCGCAAGTGCAACGGGTCATCCTGCGCAAAGGATCGCGCAGCTTTAACCGATGCGGCCTTATCCAGTCTTGCGGCACTTGGTTCAGACTTGTATCCAATGGCAAACCAATTCTCAAAGCACATGCATCGAGCAGGATGCGCATGGAGCCGATATGGACATCACAGAAGACGAAAAAAGCGAAAGCTACCGTGTAACCGCAGGTGAGCTGCGCCAGTTCATCGAACAGTTCGAGCGTTTGGACGAGGAGAAAAAATCCCTCGCCGAGCAGCAGAAAGAAGTGATGGCTGAAGCCAAGGCACGCGGCTACGACACCAAAGTCATGCGCAAAGTGATTGCACTGCGCAAACGGGATCAGGACGATATCGCCGAAGAAGAAGCGGTATTGGAGATGTACAAAGAAGCGCTTGGCATGGCGTGAATTTAGGAACTCGTGGCGCGTTTGCCGTGACTTTCGAAATCGAGGGAGCCGTGTGTACAAGGTGCAGGCGGCTCTTTTTTTAAGCGTTGGTCTGTGTGCTTAAATCTTGGTCATTTTCGATTGTGTATTTTTATTAATAGGTTGCGGTGTGCTCTTGAGGGTTTTGAAAGCTGATCTGCTGCGCTGAAAAATTTTACCAGTTGATAAAAAAATGAATCCTGTCACTCTTAATAAAAGATAAGAGACAGGGAGACACCCAATGGCACAAAGCCATCAGGCATCGGGTATTCAGGCGGGGCGGTTGTCCGCCGAGGATATCGCCACGAATTTCGAGGACCTGCATGCGCCTTTTGACGCGCATGAAGCGGCGGTTGCAGCGGACCGTTGTTACTTCTGCTACGACGCGCCATGCATGCAGGCCTGCCCAACCTCCATCGACATCCCCCAGTTCATTCGCGAAATCCAAGGGGGGCATCCCACCGCTGCGGCAAAGACTATTCTGGAACAGAATATTCTAGGTGGGATGTGCGCGCGGGTTTGTCCGACCGAGACATTGTGCGAAGAGGTCTGCGTGCGCGAGACGGCCGAAGGCAAGCCGGTCGAGATTGGTCGCCTGCAACGCTACGCAACTGATGCGCAGATGGCAAAAGGCGCGCAGCCATTCACGCGTGCCAAGGCAACTGGAAAAACAATCGCTGTGGTTGGGGCAGGGCCGGCTGGTCTTGCGGCCGCGCATCGTCTGGCGATGTTGGGCCATGATGTGGTGTTGTTCGAAGCTAAACCTAAGGCAGGCGGCCTGAATGAATTTGGTATCGCGGCCTATAAATCCACCAATGACTTTGCCGCACGCGAGGTTGATTGGCTGCTGCAGATCGGTGGAATCACGGTCGAATACGGCAAGATGCTGGGCGACGCCTTGTCCTTGGATGAGTTGGCGCAGGACTATGATGCGGTGTTTCTGTCCATTGGTCTTGGCGGTGTGAATGCGCTGCGGGCTGCGGGCGAGGATATGAGCGGCGTGTCAGATGCGGTGGATTTCATTGCAGAGCTGCGGCAGGCTGACGATCTGGCGGCACTGCCGGTTGGGCGAAATGTCGTTGTGATTGGCGGCGGTATGACTGCAGTTGATGCGGCGGTTCAGTCCAAATTGCTGGGTGCGGAAAACGTGACCATCGCCTATCGCCGTGGACGTGACGCCATGGGCGCAAGCCGTTTTGAACAAGATCTTGCTGCCTCAAAAGGTGTGAAGCTGATGTTTAACGTCATGCCAAAAGCGCTTCATGGTGATGGCGCCGTCAGCGAGATTGAGCTGGAATACACCTCCGTTGTCGCGGGGCGGGTTACTGGCACCGGTGAAACCCTGCGCCTGACAGCTGATCAAGTCTACAAAGCGATTGGTCAAACGCTGGAGGGGCAGCCTGACGCGCTGGACCTCGAGGGTGGCAAGATCAAGGTTGATGACGCCGGGCGCACCTCAGTCACGGGGGTTTGGGCCGGGGGCGATTGTGCCTCTGGTGGCGAAGATCTGACCGTCACTGCCGTTGCCGAGGGCCGCGATGCGGCTATGGATATTCACGCGAGCCTGATGGGCTGAGCCAGCCTGGCTGCAATGCGCAGCCTTGGCAAGCATGAAAAGGAGCTTATAAATGGCTGACCTTACAACAGATTTCCTGGGTATTAAGTCTCCCAACCCATTCTGGTTGGCGTCTGCACCGCCAACCGACAAAGAGTACAACGTGCGCCGCGCATTTGAGGCCGGATGGGGCGGCGTCGTTTGGAAAACGCTTGGCGCCGAAGGCCCACCGGTGGTGAACGTCAATGGTCCACGGTATGGCGCGATTTGGGGGGCGGACCGCCGTCTTTTGGGGCTGAACAATATCGAACTGATCACGGATCGCCCGCTTGAGGTGAACCTGGAGGAGATGACCCGCGTCAAAAAGGACTACCCTGACCGCGCGCTGATCGCCTCGATCATGGTGCCTTGTGAGGAAGAGGCGTGGAAGAAGATCCTGCCGCGCGTGACCGAAACCAACGCCGATGGGATCGAGCTAAACTTTGGCTGCCCACACGGGATGGCGGAACGCGGTATGGGGTCTGCCGTGGGGCAGGTGCCGGAATACATCCAGATGGTGACAGAATGGTGCAAACAGTATTATGACCGCCCGGTCATCGTGAAGCTGACACCCAATATCACCGATATCCGTTTTCCGGCCCGTGCGGCCAATGCGGGGAATGCCGACGCAGTCAGCCTGATCAACACCATCAATTCCATTACTTCCGTTAATCTGGATGCGATGGCGCCGGAACCGATGATTGGTGGCAAAGGCACGCATGGCGGATATTGCGGGCCGGCCGTGAAACCAATCGCCATGAATATGGTCGCTGAAATTGCCCGCGACCCAGAGACCGCAGGACTGCCGATTTCGGCCATTGGCGGCGTGACAACCTGGCGCGACGCGGCTGAATTTATCGCCTTGGGGGCTGGCAACGTACAGGTCTGTACCGCGGCAATGACCTATGGGTTTGATGTGGTCAAAGAGATGATTTCGGGCCTGTCCGAATGGATGGATGAAAAGGGTTACAGCTCTATTGGTGATTTCAAGGGCATGGCGACGCCCAATGTCACCGATTGGCAGCACCTGGATCTGAACTACATCACCAAGGCCAAGATCAGCGAGGCCGATTGCATCAAGTGCGGTCGCTGTTATGCTGCCTGCGAAGACACGTCACACCAGGCGATTGCCATGTCTGACGATCGGGTGTTCTCGGTCAAGGATGACGAATGCGTGGCCTGTAATCTCTGTGTAAATGTGTGCCCCGTCGAAGGGTGCATCACCATGGAAGAAGTTCCCGCTGGGCAAATCGACCAACGCACTGGCGAAGTTGTCAGCGATGAATACGGGAGCTGGATCACACATCCAAACAACCCAATGGCTGCGGCGAAGTAAACGAATTTGGGGCGCGGATCGCGCGTCCCATGTTTCGCTTCGTGAGCGAAATGTATGTGTGTTTCGCGTTAATTCAGTGGTGTCAAAAGGCGTTCGTACAGTGTTTCAAGGAACGCAGGCGCCGCATCGAACGGGTCTTCGTCGCCCATCAGCGTTCGAACCTGAATGTCAAAATCAGCGTAATGTTGTGTCAGTGCCCAAATGGAGAACAGCAGATGTCTGGAATGAATGCGGTTCAGCTTTCCTTCGTCCATCCAACGTTCAATCACGACCGTCTTTTCGTCTACAAGCTCTTTCAGCTCGGTCGACAAGGTCTCCAACAGGCGGGGCGCGCCTTGGACAATCTCATTGGCAAACAGTCGACTTTCACGCGGAAAATCGCGGCTCATCTCAAGCTTGCGGGCGACATAGGCCTGAATTTCCACCAACGGCTCTCCGTCGTGGTCCATCGCACGCAACGGGTCCAGCCAAGTATCCAGAAGATCCGACATCACGGCTTTGAAAATCGCGTCCTTGGTCGGGTAGTAATACAGAAGATTTGGTTTGCTCAGCCCTGCTGCCTTGGCAATTTGATCCACGGTCGAGCCACGAAACCCGTTCTGCGAAAACACGTCCAGCGCGGCCTCCAGAATTGTGGCGCGGTTTCGTTGTTGGATACGAGTCGTATTCGGGCTTTTGGCCATTGGGGGCAAACTGCTCCTGTTGTTTTGCGCCGTGATCCAGCGCCTTATTTTACGTCAGTCGCGGCGCTGCGCTGATGTTCGTTTGGGCAAATTTCAGGCATTATCTTGACTGGCGCTTACTCCGTGATAGCGTCAGTTTGACCACTTGGTCAAATAACTGTTTGTTTTGCCGCACCACCAATTGTGCCCGTCGCATGGAATCCGGGCATCTCTATAACAAAGGCCACCGAAGTGTCACCGCATAAAGCCCAGACAATTTGGGGTGCGCGACTGGAAGGAAGCAAAAAATGACCGCACCCGGAGAGAATTTCAAAATCAACGGCGACCGCCTGTGGGATACCCTGATGGAGATGGCCAAAATCGGCCCCGGTGTTGCGGGCGGCAACAACCGCCAGACCCTCACAGATGAAGACGCCGAAGGGCGCGCGCTGTTTCAAACCTGGTGCAAAGCGGCTGGCTGCACCATGGGTTTGGATACGATGGGCAATATGTTCGCAACGCGCCCGGGAACTGACCCCGATGCTTTGCCGGTCTATGTGGGTTCCCACCTGGATACCCAGCCAACGGGCGGGAAATATGACGGGGTTTTGGGTGTTTTAGGGGGATTGGAACTGATCCGATCCCTGAATGATCTGAACGTCAAAACCAAACACCCGATCGTGGTCACCAATTGGACCAACGAAGAGGGCACGCGGTTTGCCCCGGCCATGCTGGCCTCTGGCGTGTTTATTGGGATGCACACTCAGGACTGGGCTTATGACCGCAAAGATGCGGATGGTAAGAGTTTCGGCGATGAGCTGAAACGGATCGGCTGGAAAGGCGATGAAGAGGTCGGCGCGCGTAAGATGCATGCATTCTTTGAGTTACACATCGAACAGGGCCCGATTCTGGAGGCCGAAGGCAAAGACATTGGCGTCGTGACGCACGGGCAGGGCTTGTGGTGGTTGGAATGCACAGTGACCGGCAAGGACGCGCACACGGGATCGACCCCAATGAACATGCGCGTGAACGCGGGCCTTGGTATGGCGCGGATGACTGAAGCCGCGCATCAGATCGCCATGGCGCACCAACCTCATGCGGTGGGTGCCGTTGGTCACTGCGATGTTTTCCCCAACTCTCGTAACGTTATTCCGGGCAAAGTCGTCTTTACCGTGGATTTCCGCTCGCCTGATCTGGCCAAATTGACGTCGATGCGGGAACAATATGAGGTGAAGGCCAAGGCGATTGCGGATGAGCTGGGTCTTGGGCTGACAATCGAATCCTCGGGGCATTTTGATCCTGTCACATTCGATGAAGGCTGCGTGACAGCGGTGCGTGACGCGGCAGAACGCCTGGGGCTGAGCCATATGGATCTGGTTTCGGGCGCCGGCCATGATGCCTGCTGGATCAATCAAGTAGCCCCCACTGCGATGGTGATGTGCCCTTGTGTGGATGGTCTGTCGCACAATGAAGCGGAAGAAATCACCAAGGATTGGGCGGCGGCTGCCGCAAATGTGCTGCTGCATGCGGTGGCCGAAACGGCCGAGATCGTCGGCTGAAGTGTTGTGCCAGGGGGCAGCCCCCGGACCACGAAAGTATTTTTGAAAAGATGAAAAACCAAGGTGAAGACTGAGGCGCAAGACCCTCGCACACCAAAGAAGCAGAGCCCGGGATTGGCAATGCGCACAGGGAGATAGAGATGACAACTGTTATCAAGAACGGCACCGTGGTGACGGCGGATCTGTCCTATAAGGCAGACGTCCTGGTCGAAGGCGGCGTGATCATTGAGATTGGCGCGGACCTCAAAGGCGACGAGGTTCTGGACGCCACGGACTGTTACGTAATGCCCGGTGGCATTGACCCGCATACCCATCTTGAGATGCCGTTTATGGGCACTTATTCCTCGGATGATTTCGAAAGTGGAACGCGGGCCGCCTTGGCAGGTGGAACCACGATGGTGGTGGATTTTGCGCTGCCGAACCCCGGCGAAAGTCTGCTGGATGCGCTGAAGCGTTGGGACAATAAATCAACGCGGGCGAACTGCGACTATTCTTTCCACATGGCGGTGACCTGGTGGGGGGAGCAGGTCTTTGAGGACATGAAAACCGTGGTTGAGACGCGCGGGATCAATACGTTCAAACACTTCATGGCCTATAAGGGCGCGTTGATGGTCAATGATGACGAGATGTATGCCTCGTTCCAGCGTCTGTCCGAGCTGGGCGGCATAGCCATGGTTCATGCAGAGAATGGCGATGTGGTGGCGGAGCTTTCGGCCAAATTGCTGGCTGAGGGCAATACCGGTCCTGAAGCCCATGCCTATTCCCGGCCTCCACAGGTCGAGGGGGAAGCGACCAACCGCGCAATCATGATCGCCGACATGGCCGGCGTCCCGCTTTATGTGGTGCATACCTCCTGCGAAGAGGCGCACGAGGCTATTCGCCGGGCGCGGATGCAAGGCAAACGGGTCTGGGGCGAGCCGTTGATCCAGCATCTGACCTTGGATGATAGCGAATATATGAATGCAGATTGGGACCATGCGGCGCGGCGCGTAATGTCGCCGCCTTTCCGGAACAAACAACATCAGGACAGCCTGTGGGCCGGTTTACAGTCCGGTTCCCTGTCTGTGGTTGCGACCGATCACTGCGCCTTTTCGACCGAACAGAAACGGTTTGGAATTGGCGACTTTACCAAGATCCCCAACGGCACTGGCGGGTTGGAAGATCGCATGCCGATGCTCTGGACCCATGGGGTTGAAACCGGACGCCTGACGCCAAATGAATTTGTCGCCGTAACCTCAACCAATATCGCAAAAATCCTGAACTGCTATCCCAAGAAAGGCGCAGTTCTGGTCGGAGCAGATGCTGATCTGGTGGTTTGGGATCCCGAGAAGACCAAAACGATCAGCGCCGCCTCGCAGCAGTCCGCGATCGACTATAATGTCTTTGAAGGTCACGCGGTCAAAGGTCTGCCACGTTATACCTTGTCACGCGGGAAGGTCGCAGTGATGGACGGTGAGATCAAGACGCAAGAAGGCCACGGCGAATTTGTGGAACGAGCCCCAAACACGACTGTGAACAAGGCCTTGTCGACTTGGAAAGAGCTGACCGCGCCGCGCCCGGTTGAACGCAGTGGGATACCGGCGACCGGAGTATGAGGGACGTGTTGAGCCAAACTGAAATTGACGGCTTTGCGGAGGTTAGCCCCACCGCAGCCGAACCCGTGGTCAAGGCGCAAGATCTGAACCTGATTTTTGGATCAGGCGAAAACGCGGTCCATGCGTTGAAAGATGTCAACCTGACCATCAACAAAGGGGACTTTGTCTCATTTATTGGGCCTTCTGGCTGTGGGAAAACAACATTTTTGCGCTGCATTGCGGCCTTGGAACAGCCAACAGGGGGCAGTCTGACAGTCAACGGCATGACCCCGGACGAGGCCCGTCAGGCGCGCGCTTATGGCTACGTGTTTCAACACGCGGGGCTGTACCCGTGGCGCACGATTGCCAAAAACATCAAACTTCCGCTCGAAATAATGGGCTACAGCAGGGCTGAACAGGACAAACGCGTCGCCGAGGTTTTGAAACTGGTGGAACTGGAACAGTTCGGCAAAAAGTTTCCCTGGCAGCTTTCTGGTGGGATGCAGCAGCGTGCATCCATTGCGCGGGCTTTGGCCTTTGATGCCGATATTCTGTTGATGGATGAACCCTTTGGTGCGCTGGACGAAATTGTGCGCGACCATTTGAACGAACAGCTTTTGCAGCTTTGGGCGCGCACAAACAAGACCATCGGCTTTGTGACGCATTCCATTCCCGAGGCGGTGTATCTGTCGACCAAGATCGTGGTGATGAGCCCTCGTCCCGGACGGATCACGGATATTATCGAAAGCCCGCTGCCCAAGGAGCGGCCCCTGGACATTCGCGACAGTGCCGCGTTTATCGAAATTGCGCATCGGGTCCGTGAGGGACTTCGTGCGGGGCATACCTCATGAAAACAGTGATGTCCGTTCTGGCAGTGTTGGCCGTGATTGTTGCGTTCTGGTACGCCGCATGTGTTCCGATGAACATCAAAGGTGTTCTGGATGCTGCAGAACGGGCGGGGGAGCACGTTACGCCTGCCGCGGCTCGTGATCGTCGCGACGCCGGTGCTTTGGGGCTGGTGGCGGGAAATACATTTGTTATTGCCCGGTCTTGGTCGGTGGACCGTCCACGCTTGCCAGCACCACATCAGGTGGCGATGGAGTTGTGGGAGACAACGGTTGAGAAAAAGATCACCTCGAAACGCAGCCTGATCTACCATGGCAAAATCACCTTGTCCTCGACCCTGCTTGGCTTTGCCATCGGCACCGGCTTGGGTGTTTTGTTGGCCGTGGGCATTGTTCATTCCAAGGTGATGGATATGTCGGTGATGCCCTGGGCGATTGTCAGCCAGACCATTCCTATCATTGCGCTGGCGCCGATGATCATTGTGGTGCTTTATTCTGTTGGCGTTCAGGGGCTGTTGCCCAAGGCGATTATTGCCGCCTACCTCAGCTTTTTCCCGGTGGTGGTTGGTATGGTCAAAGGGCTGCGCAGCCCGGATCATATGCAGCTCGACCTTTTGAAAACGTACGGGGCCAATACGGCACAGGGATTTTGGAAGTTACGTTTGCCATCTTCGATGCCCTATCTGTTTGCCTCGTTGAAAATTGGTATTGCAGCCTCGCTGGTCGGGGCAATTGTTGGGGAGCTACCAACCGGCGCAGTCGCTGGGTTTGGCGCGCGTCTTCTGGCAGGCAGCTACTACGGGCAAACGGTTCAGATTTGGTCGGCCCTTTTTGCCGCCGCGATCCTTGCTGCCAGTTTGGTTGCAATATTGGGGCTGGTTGAACGGCTGATCCTTGCCCGAATGGGGGTAAAATCATGACCCCTCAAGCCGCGCAGCATCGACCCAGAGTCAAACAAGTGCTGAGGCCACAATGATTTACGTCGTATTGGCCCTCGTCGTGTGGGGCATTGGCTGGTGGGGGAACGCCAAATTGGCCAACGGTCCACACGCCGATAGACAATTGGTGCAGCTGGGTATTCCGGTGATTTTTGGCCTTACGATCCTGATCATGTGGGAGCTGTTGGTGCATGGGTTGTCGGTCTCATTGGTGATCCTGCCGCCCCCCAGCCAAATTGCGGTGCGCTTTGCAAGCAGCCTGTCGATCCTATGGGCGGATTTCACACAGACGATCCTGAAAGGCGCGCTTGGCGGCTACATCATCGGATGTTTGGCCGCGATTTTGGTTGCTGTCTTGATTGACCGAAGTGATTTCTTGCGGCGCGGACTGTTACCTGTCGGCAATTTTGTCGCCGCTTTGCCCATCGTTGGTACCGCGCCAATTCTGGTGATGTGGTTTGGGTTTGATTGGCATTCCAAAGCAGCGGTTGTTGTTGTGATGGTCTTCTTCCCCATGTTGGTCAACACGGTTGCTGGCCTGCGCGAAACTGATGCGATGCAACGCGACCTGATGCAAACCTATGCTGCCAGCTATTGGCAGAGCTTCTTCAAACTGCGCCTACCCGCGGCACTGCCGTTTATCTTTAACGGGTTGAAAATCTCCACCACGCTGGCCCTGATTGGCGCGATTGTGGCTGAGTTCTTTGGCTCTCCGACTGTGGGGATGGGCTTTCGGATTTCCACAAGCGTTGGTCAGCTTGCGTTGGATATGGTCTGGGCGGAGATTGTCGTGGCCGCTCTTGCAGGATCGCTGTTTTATGGGCTGATGGCGGCGTTGGAGCGGGCGCTGACCTTCTGGCATCCCTCACAAAGGGGGCGGAGTTAGATGTGAATGTGAGGGTCGCAAAAAGCGGCGCTCATTCTTTTGGCGCAGATCGAACACAAAGCACGATAACAACAGAATAGCTTTTGGATTGTCTGCGCTTTTTATCAAAATCGGATCACCACAACAGGGAGCTAGATCCATGAAAAATCTTCTTGCAGCCACCACGTTGGCCGCTTTGGCAGCCGGGTCTGTCCAGGCCTCGGATGAGGTTACATTGCAGCTCAAATGGGTCACACAGGCTCAGTTTGCAGGCTATTACGTCGCGCTCGACAAAGGGTTCTACGAGGAAGAAGATCTGGACGTCACCGTCCTGTCCGGTGGTCCCGATATCGCGCCGACCCAAGTGATTGCCGGGGGCGGTGCTGATGTCGCTGTTGAATGGATGCCGGCCGCGCTGGCCGCCCGCGAAAAAGGCCTGCCGCTGGTCAATATTGCGCAGCCTTTCAAATCCTCAGGCATGATGTTGACCTGTTGGAAAGACACCGGGATTGCCTCTCCCACAGATCTTGCGGACCGTACGTTGGGCGTTTGGTTCTTTGGCAATGAATTCCCGTTTATGAGCTGGATGAGCCAATTGGGCATTTCCACCGAGGGTAAGTCCGCAACTGGCGTCGAAGTCCTGAAACAGGGCTTTAACGTTGATCCGCTGTTGCAGCGTCAGGCGGACTGCATTTCAACCATGACCTACAATGAGTACTGGCAGGTGATCGATGCAGGCGTTGGCGCGGACGAACTGGTGACCTTCAAATACGAAGACCAAGGCGTCGCCACGTTGGAAGACGGGCTATATGTGTTGGAAGAAAAGCTGGATGATCCAGAATTCGTCGCCAAGATGGAGCGTTTTGTACGCGCATCCATGAAAGGCTGGAAATACGCTGAGGCGCATCCCGACGAGGCGGCTGAGATTGTATTGGACAATGATGCATCCGGCGCGCAGACCGAAGAACACCAAAAGCGCATGATGGGTGAGATTGCAAAACTCACCGCAGGCAGCAATGGTGCCTTGGACGTTGGTGATTACGAACGCACGGTTGCAACGCTTCTGAGCGGCGGCTCTGATCCGGTTATTACAAAAGCGCCAGAAGGCGCATGGACACATGCCATCACAGATGCGGCGTTGAAATAATCAGTTGGGGACAATTGAAAATGAAACGCGGCTCCCGAATTGGGGGCCGCGTTTTTTGGTCTTGGACTTTACATGTCTTTGCGATTTTTGATGAGGTCGTCGACGACGGACGGGTCGGCGAGGGTTGATGTGTCGCCCAGGGATCCGAAGTCGTTTTCTGCGATTTTGCGTAAGAT
>CANMIX010000010.1 GCA_947497985.1 uncultured Paracoccaceae bacterium | reverse complement strand
CGAAACCATCGTCCAGATGGACCCAAGGCCGGTCATGCACTAACAATCAAATTGGACCACTCAGGTGGGGCTGACCAACAGATGCTTGCGGTTAACCTTAACCGATACTGCTGAGGTCATTGACGTCATTTGCGGGGTGGCAGATCGGGTGCACCTCTGCGACAGTTTCAGAATGTCAGATGTAAGGCAAAACCTCGAGCGCGCACTTGAAACGGCATTAGCGCAATATGTTGAAACGATGGGGGAAGCATTCCCCATGGTGCCAGCACTTGACGTCGTCGATGATCCAATTTTTTGGGCCGTTGCTGAAATGGACGGCGACAAATTCCGCATTCGGGCGAGCGTAGGAACCGCTCATAGAACGGCCTCGCTCTGGGGCTCAGCATTTGCCGATGAGGAGTTCCGCGAGAGTTTCGGAAAACCGACTGGTGCTGATGCATCCATGATGACCCATATCAGCCTGATCTGGCTGATGTTGCATGAATTGCATCATTGTCAGATGGGGCATTTCGATGCCACCAGCATAGAAAAACTATCTAAGAAAGAGGCATCCGAAGAACGCGGCTTGGTCACTCGGCCAAAGAGAAGCGCTCCAACTCATTCTTTCAACACCGCTGAAACCAACCTGCTTATCGAAATGCAGGCGGACCATGACGCAACCGAAATGTTGCTGGACGCATACTCACCTGATGAGTGGCTTTCCCTTCGCACTCGCGTTGCGGCCATCTCAGCGATGATGATGTTGATCGAGCGGGCCGATAGCTCGAACCAAACGTCGGGTGTAACGCACCCGAAGGCCGCAACACGCATTTTTCAGCTTCTTGGTCACGTTATCGACATGCCCTTGCTTGCAGCACATTCAGGATCGAACCAAGGCTCTGACCGTCAGAATCACCTAAACAATCTACCCACGCAAGCGGAACAGGAATGTTTTGCCGCGCAAGTTGTCGTTCCCGCCTTTTTTGATGCGGTTTCGCTTGCCATGGTTGCAGCGGCTGGGTCGATCACACATGACCTCGGCAGCGCGAACGACTTTTTCCGCGATGTTCAAGTAGCAAAGCTCATAAGTGGTGCTGGATCAGATGAGTTTGTAACCTCTGGGGCAAAGCAGTGGAGCAGCCTAGTCAAGTTCAGAGACAAAGCCGTGTTGTTAAGTTTGAAAGAAACTTAACCGTTCACGCAGCAGAGAACGTCATCCCCAAGGCCACGAGAAATTAGGCTTTCGATTCAAAAATTCAACTTTCGCTTGTGCTACCCCAAAAAATCCTTCACCTTCAATATTATTGAATAATTTAGAGTAGTTACAGATGTCTGACGAAGCCAGAGATATAGCAGAACAATTCGAAAAAGCCTTTAACATACCGAAACAGACTTGGCTACTGGCTGCGGGCGCAAGCTTCATGTCCAACATCCCCTTGATGTATCCTTTGACAAGGCGTGTGTTGGAGTTGGCAAAAACCGAGATTTTCAAAGATGAGGCTAAAATACTCTCGACCATTGATTTTATTGCAGGTGACATCGATGCGAACGCGCACATAGAGATATTCTTGACCCACTTGGCAGATTTAATTTCTATGTCTGTGCGCTCCCGTGATCAATCTGTCCAGTTGGGAAATGAGAAAATCGGCTTCGATACTTTGACCAAGCTACACCACGGGCTATTGGATATCATTTCTGACACAATCCGTTGGGGCTACCGCGAGAACTGGGACGAAAACGGCGAACCAGTGGATCCAAATGTGGGAACTTCAGAAGTGCCAATTGTGACCGTCGAACACCACCTTAGTTTTGTAAAAGCAGTATTCGGGCGCAATAGAGCTGGGCTTGAAGCACTTCGCGGGCCAGTAGAATTTTTCACAACGAACTATGACACGCTAATCGAAGATGCTCTCGCTTTGCGTGGTGTTCCTTATGATGACGGATTTTCTGGAGGTGGTGTGGCATTCTGGGCTGGCTATAGCCGCGACACAAACCCGACCTCCAAGGCAAGAGTTGTCAAGCTGCACGGCTCAATCGATTGGGTGGCTCCCAAAGACGATGCTTCGCGGCTTTTGAGAGTTCGGCATCATGACATTTACCCTGCGCCTAAAAACCAAGTGGTGATTTATCCGCAGTCTACAAAATACGTGAACACCCAACTTGATCCTTTTGCTGAGTTATTCCAACGATTTCGCGCAAACCTCGCCGACGGCTCAGAAAGGGTCTTACTGGTTTGCGGATATTCCTTCGGAGACGAACATATCAATCAGGACATTGAAGTTGCAATGTCCGCTCCTGATAGTCAGCTAACCCTAGTAGCATTCTCCGAAGAAAGAGAAGCGCTTCCTCCTGTACTTGATATTTGGAGGAAGACGTCTTGGGGTGAGAGAGTCTATGTCGTGTCAACAAAGGGGCTGTATAACGGCAACCGTGGACCATTCTGGGAAAAAGAGGGCGGCCGTGATTGGTGGACGTTCGGTGGCGTGACGGAAATGCTCTCGGACGGTCTGCCAGCAGACATTCAGGAGGCAATGGCATGACTGATTTTACAGTAGAGCCTGGCCTTGAGATTGGTACGGTGTTCGAGGTTTCCGGCAATTCCATCAAAATTGCCCTCGACAAACGGATCACAGAATTAACAAGGGGCTATCGCGGGAGAAGCTATTCCGTTGGTCAGCTTGGTAGTGTGATTAAACTGCACATCGGCAGGAAGGTTATCTTTGCCACGGTGAGTCTTTTGCGCCTTCAGTCTGACGAGGAAGCTGCCGCAATTGCAGCCTCTGCTGGAAGCGCAGTCTCTACATTTGACAAGCGCGTCATCGAGGCCGATCTGCTAGGTGAAGCTTGGTGGCAACCAAAGGAAGAAAAGCTAGATTTCCGTCGCGGTATAAGCACATTCCCGCTCCCACTACAGTCTGTGTTTTTGATGACAAAGGGAGAAACCGAGCGGCTCTATGCAAGCGTTGAAAGCGCGCGCGACGACAATGTCGATTGTCATGTCGCAATCGGTGACTATGTTGGGGCTACTCGTGTCGCATGTCGAGCCAACATTGATAAGCTTTTTGGTCAACATAGTGCTGTCTTGGGCTCCACCGGCTCAGGTAAGTCCGGTACGGTAGCTTCAATCCTACACTCAGTGATCTCTCACCAGCCTGTTGAAGGGCAAAATTCCAATCCACGCATTGTAATTATTGACCCCCATGGGGAATACGCTGCTGCTTTCGGAGAGGAAGCGTCGCTGTACAGAGCCTATGACGCTCCAAATGAAGCAGCAGTAGGACATGCTAACCTGAAGCTCCCATTTTGGCTTATGTCGAGTGATGAATTCCGTTCACTAGTAGTTGGGAAGACTGAGAACGAAGCCACGTCTCAGTCAAACATCGTTTACAAAGCCCTCACCCATGCACGGATGGTTGAAGCAGGATTAATACAGGCAGTGGAAAATATTGATCTGTCCACTCTTGGAGCAGATCAACATCCACAGGAACCGATAGTTATTCCTTCAGATGATCCTGACGAATTGGCGGCACGTAAGCTAGCAATCGCAAACTTTGACAGAGATAAGCCGCGTCCCTTCAGGTTGTCAGAATTTGTAGCCCACATCAATGAACTACAGACCAAACGCTACTTCAAAGGTAAATGGGATGATGAGACTGACGGGGCTAAACAAAAGTTCTCTTCAATTCTCGATAAAGTGACTGTTTTGAGTTCTGATACGAGGATTTCGTTCCTCCTAAACGATCATCTCGACGAAGCCCAGCCACTGACTCTTTCTGATGTTCTCGCTCAGTTTTTGTCTGTTGCAGGCGACCAACAGACAAAAATTAAGATCATCGATATTTCAGGCCTCCCCAACGAAGTCGCCGGACCACTTACAGCATCGATCGCGAGGTTGTTGTTCCAATATAAGCTTGCCCAAAACCGAGAGGGGCGGGAACGTGATCCGATCTTGTTAGTTTGTGAGGAAGCGCATCGATATGTTCCAGATCGAGGCGAAGCCCAGTACGCCGTTGCCCAAGATGCGGTTCGCCGCATCGCCCGCGAGGGGCGGAAATACGGCCTAGGCCTCATGTTGATTTCGCAACGCCCAGCAGATGTCGAAGGCACTGTCATTTCACAGTGCAACTCGTGGATCGTTTTGCGGTTGTCAAACAGTCAAGATCAACAACATGTAAAGCGATTTCTTCCCGATAGCCTCTCCAACATGACCTCGGTTTTGTCTTCTCTACCAAGACAAGAAGCGTTGTTTGTCGGAGAAGCAGCCGCATTGCCCGCGAGAGTTAAGATTAGAACACTGCCGAAAGACAAACTACCTGATTCTAACGATATTTCATTTGCTGCAGGGTGGTCGCATCAACTTCAAGGTAGAGAAGTGTTGGACGAAATAGCTTCTAGGATGCAGAGCTGACCCAAAAATGATTGAACACAGCTTAGCTGGGCAGGACGCGCTCGATTTGATCGAAGACCAGCTCAACCAGCATACCAACGGCATCCTCAACGTATTGGCCACATTAGAACCTCAGGCTGCGATAGACGCTTGGCTCGAAACACTTCGCGCGATTGAGGAACTCATAAATCTACCGAGCGAACTGGATGACGATGTACTCGAACGAGAATTAGTAGGGCTCACTCTCACTAAAGCAAATATTTCATCGCGTTTGAAATTCGTATTGCACCACCTGAGTTACCTATATGGTGCTGACTTCGCCCAGCGACAGGCAAAGTTGCTCATTCAACTCTCAGCAATGCAACAGAGTTTTGCAATGCATGGTATCCTTCCAGCTATGCTGGGCCTCTCGACTGTTAGACAGGCTATCGGCTATTTACAATCAAGGCGTCGCCACTTTGTTGGC
This sequence comes from uncultured Paracoccaceae bacterium, assembly GCA_947497985.1. Taxonomy (GTDB): domain Bacteria; phylum Pseudomonadota; class Alphaproteobacteria; order Rhodobacterales; family Rhodobacteraceae; genus Epibacterium. The sequence goes on along the minus strand of CANMIX010000010.1, from coordinate 177,837 downwards.
CTGCTTTATTTGATGGGATCAGGGGCATGCAGGGGTCACGTTGCTATGACCACTAGCGACGCCTTGACGTGGATATTGCCGCAGGCGGAAGTAAGCGGAACTACAATTACTGGCCTGCTGCAGCAGCGAGTGTTGGGAAAACTCTTCGACGACTTTACACTCTACGTCGGATTGAAAGGGTTTACCGCGTCACACCAATATTCGAACTTGGATGAGTTGTTCCTTGAGGCCGAAAGAGTACCCATCACTGAACGAACGTCATATTTTCAATCCCAAAAGATCGAGAATGTGCCGCCCGACCGAGTGTTTAGTTCTAGTGAGTTGCGCAACAATATCACACTCATGGAATGGGCATTTGATGAATTCGAGCTCCAAAATACTGCCTTTTCTGGAATGGCTGCATTGGTCCGTGAGCTTTCCTATCTTGTTCAAGACGATTTTTGGATAACTGTAACGTCCGCAGAGCTTGATGTACTTTCAGAAAGATATGGAGTGTCGACTGCACATCGACAGTTGCTCACGTTCTCAGGTACAACATTTGTTTCGTCCTTAAACTCTTATGCACCGTTCGTTCGCAATGGAAACCAGTTCCAAAGTTCAGTTACCCTGCTTAGTCGGTTTCTTTACAACTTCAAAAATGTCTGCCTCTACAGGAAACGCCGCTTCCAGATACGCTCTGGGTTCATCTTCGAACAACGTATTAAAGACGAACTCACGAAGCAGGGCTTCACAGTGCAACCGATTACGAGGATCAATCGCAAAGAATTCGACGTTATCGCAACGCGGGATGGCGTTTGCTATAATGTTCAATGCAAGAACAACTTAGTTGACCCATCTTGGCTTGATCTCGATCCGAAACGCTTCATCCGAACCAACCGGACGCTCGAGCGCTACTATGAAAGGGCAATCGTCAAGGAGCGTTCGCGTGAGGACCTTCTTAAAAATCATCTTGGACTTGAAAGGGTCGAACCGTTTGTTGTCACTCGATTTCCGATAGTTACAAACAACACCCGCATCCTTCCACTCGCTCGGATTCGCAAGTTCAGCGCTGCGGCCAAGGCAGTATTGAAAGCTGGCTCAGTCAATAGATAGCGTTACTTCAAACGAAACTTTGAGTGGCGCCTCTATTTCCTTCTACGAACCGCATAGGAGACGAAAACTACGAAATAAACTGAACCTGAACGACATGAAAATCTATTTCCCAATTCTGGTTGGGCAGTTGTATTGGCTTTGGCAAACATTCTGCATCCTCCATCACTGCGATTATGAACTGGTGATGTCCTAGGTCATTTAGTTCGAATAATTTCTCAGGCTCCCCGACTTCGTCGAGTGGAAGAAACTGCTCACCTGCACAAACGGTGGTTGTTCGCTCTTCATTAGGACCAAGCGGCAATTGGTGCATGATCCCTTCATACAACTGGAACGCCACTGCATGACCGTTAATATCGCTATCCAAATGAAAGCAAAATTCCTCGCCAAGCCTCAAAACCTCATCAGGTTTAGGTTGGTTGCGCTTTCGTTGCACCAGCCCCAACGATTTGTCGAACCGAGCGATGCGCAATTTGCCGTAGATGGCATGATTGGCAAGATAATCGGCCCATGCATCTGTATGCGTTTTCGGGAATAATCGTGGATCGACCGCATGCGCCGTATCAGCATGGTTTTCAGCGATCCATGCATGGATCAGCTTGGCTTTGGGCCGTCCAATGGCTCCGCTGCGAAAATTCGATAGATAGTCGGTCCCAACCATCAGCTTGTGACCGAAGGCTTGCTCCATAATGGCTTCCACGCTCAGGTTGGTGGTGTCCGCAACAGAACGGGCAACATGATAGAGGGCGGCGCGGTCAGCTTTGGTCGCTGACTTCCAATTTTTATCCACATCAAAATCCATGCCTCAAAACTACCCGATTTTACCCGCAACCTACGGCCATTGCAGTGGTATTTTAGGATATCCAAGCCTCGAAGCCAGAAAATTCACGCTTTGGGTTTTGGGAATAATGTCCTATATTGTTCCGCTTATGTTCTCTCGTGGTGAGAGGCAACAAAGGAGACCCCGAACCAGAGAAACGCCGACAGGCAGAAAGAGACAGGCCATGACCGACATTCCACCAGAGTTTAATCCCGAAACGGCTCCGCCAAGCCTGACGATTGATTGGGATGCCTATCTGCCATTCTTCGAAGACGATGATATCTCGGATGAACATAAGCGCGAGTTGATCGAAGCATTGTGGTCTATCATGGTCAGCTTTGTCGATCTTGGGTTCGGCGTTCACCCCGTCCAGCAAGCCTGTGGAAAAGACGTGTCTTTGGCAGAAATGCCCGCTGTGGATGTGCTAAACTTACCCAATACCAAAACAACTTTTGAAACTGCCGCAGCTCCCGAGACTGACGCGCGACAAGAAGGGAGTCTTTAATGGAAACAAAACAACACGCTGTCATTTACGCCCGCGTTTCGAGCATCGCTCAATTGAAGAAGGGTGACGGGCTGGCGTCGCAAGAAAGCCGTTGCCGTGAATATGCGCGGTATAAGGGCTATGAGGTGCTTGAGGTCTTCAATGACAACAAATCGGGTGGTGATGCTGATCGTCCTGCCATGATTGCTCTGCTGGCGTACCTGAAGGCGCAAAAGGAAACCTGTGTTGTCATTATTGATGACATCAACCGCTTTGCGCGGGATGTGGTTGGGCATTGGCAACTGAGGGCGCTGCTGGCCGAAGCGGGCGGCAAGCTGGAAAGCCCGTCGATTGAATTCGGTGAGGACAGTGACAGCATTCTGGTGGAAAACCTGTTGGCGTCTGTGTCTCAACACCAACGCCAGAAAAGTGGTGAGCAAACCAAGAACCGTATGCGGGGCCGTGCGCTTAATGGGTATTGGGTGTTCCGCGCACCGATAGGATACAAGTATGAACGCGTTGCAGGGCATGGCAATATGCTAGTGCGCGATGAACCTTTGGCATCTATCATCCAAGAAGCCTTGGAAGGGTTTGCCTCAGGACATTTTGAAACACAGGCCGAAGTAAAGCGGTTTCTGGAGTCCAAACCTGCGTTCCCGAAAGACTTCGCCGATGGCACGATCCGTTTTGAACGGATCATCCGCCTGATGACCCGCACGCATTTTGCGGGTTACATCGAAATTCCTGAGTGGGATGTGTCACTGCGCAAAGGCCATCATGAAGGCCTGATCTCATTGGAGACCCATGAATTGATCCAGCAACGGATCAAGGACGGGGCCAGAGCGCCCGCACGCAAGGATATCAATGCGGATTTCCCACTGCGGGGGTTCGTGTGCTGCGATGACTGCAACACGCCTCTGACGGCCTGCTGGTCCACCAGCAAGTCGGGCAAGAAACATCCGTATTACCTCTGCCACGCCAAAGGATGCCCGAGCTATCGCAAATCGATCCGTCGCGATGTGCTCGAGGGTGAGTTTGACGAATTGATGCAAAGCCTCAAACCATCCGAGGGCATGTTTGCAATGGCGTCAAAGATGTTCAAAGACGCTTGGGGGCAACGTGCGGGACAAATGGAGGCTGACAAACGCCTGATCCGCACGGAGCGCAACAAACTGGATAAGCAAATCGAAGGCCTTTTGGATCGCGTAGTAGACGCGGATAGCACAACGCTGATTACCGCCTACGAGAAGCGCATCGAAAAGATGGAGCGTGAGAAGCTGGTTCTAGACGAAAAACTGCAAAACCAAGGAAAGCCAATGCACACCTTCGACCAAATGTTCGAACACGCCCTACAATTCCTATCAAACCCTTGGAAACTCTGGAAAAGTGGCAACCTGATCGCCCAACGCACTGTCCTGAGACTGGCCTTTGCAGAGCAAATTACCTACGCGCGAAATGAAGGACTTCGAACACCAAAAAACACCTTACCATTCAAGGTGTTAGAGGGGTTTTCTTGCCAAAAGAAGTTAATGGCGGAGAGACAGGGATTCGAACCCTGGAGACGGTCTCCCGCCTACACACTTTCCAGGCGTGCGCCTTCGACCACTCGGCCACCTCTCCGTGAGGCGGATATATCTTTGATTACAGAGGGGATTGCAAGAGCGAAAACAGGATTTTTCGCCGAAATATAACGTTTTTTTCGAGGTCCGAACCAAGGGTAAAAAAAGAGCCCGACACATCTGCGTCGGGCCCCTGTCTGACTAGTATTTTACGTCTGCGCGTCCGGCTCTGGATCGCCACGCAGCGCCTCTGGATTGCGGATCCATAGGTCGCGTTGCGCAAATGGGATTTCGATCCCCTCGGCGCGGAACCGTTCCTCGATTGCGTAATTCATGTCGGATTTGACACCCAGCTTCCAATTCACATCGCGCAGGATGGCACGGATCTCAAAATCCAGACTGTCGGCACCAAAGCCCTGAAACACCACGCTTGGCGCAGGCTTGGCCAGAACCATGGGATGGGCGTTTGCAATCTCAGACAAGATCGCCTCAACCTTGCGAGGGTCGGTCCCATAGGCCACGCCCACTGATACAATCACCCGACCGACCGTATTGCCACGGGTAAAGTTGGTGACCGTGCCGGTAATCAGATCTGAATTCGGAACAATCACATCGGTTCGGTCAAATGTCTCAATCCGAGTGGAGCGCACAGAGATATCACGCACATATCCCATCATGCCGCCCACCTCGATCCAATCCCCTTTTGAGACCGGGCGTTCAATCAACAAGATAATGCCAGAGACAAAGTTGGAGACGATGGTTTGCAGACCAAAACCTATGCCAACGGACAGCGCACCAGCAACAATCGCCAGCGACGACAGATCAAGGCCGGCTGCCGAAATCGCCACGACCGCTGCCAGGAAAATCCCGACGTATCCGGTACCCGACACAATGGCATTCTGCCCGCCCGGATCCAGTTTGGTCTTGGGCAGCAAAGACGTGCGCAGGCTGCTTTGCACGATCCGTGTGACCGTGTAGCCGATCGCAAAAATCACGGCAAAGCTTAGAAACGCAGTGGGTGAGATTGACACATCGCCCACCTGGAACCCGTTGCGCATTTTGCTCAACAGCTCCAACAGATCCGCTTCTCGAGCGCCCCAGATCAGCGCAAAGAACGGCGCGCTGGCCAAGGTGATGACAAAGCCCAGCAAAACGGCCACCAGGCTGTCGGCGGCCTCGTCGCGTGTTTTCTTGCTAAAGTAGCCGTAGACATCCACCAGAAAGCGTTGCAGCACCAACAAAGTGGCGATCAAGGCCAGTGTCAGGATCGACGGGTAAATCAAAGCCTCGGCTGCATTGATGTAACCTGCCGCTGCCAAAACCGGCGAGATAAACCCCAACAAATACGCAATCCTGCGCACCGTATGAATGATGCCATTCACACCCACCGCCAGCGCGCCATCTTCACTGTTTTCGTCATCCGCATCTGCACGCTGTTGTTTGCCAATGCGGTGCAGGCGCAACAGCAACAAAGCCGCAGCAACAATCAGCGGGAAACGGACCACGGCCAGCGCGCCTTCGGTGAAGAAGATAAAGTCTTCCAACGTGCTCAGCACATCTTTGGCGACCAGAATGACGGCAAAGAGATCAATCACCAACCATGTGGCCAGGGCATTCTTTGGGTCCACCGGCAGCAATGGGTTTTCAGCGCGGCGAATGAAAAGACGCCCCCCCAGCCAGTGGAACGCCAGAAGGATCAGCGCCCAGCCTGAGACATTGTCCAACAACAAGTATCCGCGCACGCCCAGCAGCTCGGCAGTTTTAACCGCGTTAACAATCAGAACCACGCCAAAATACGGCAGGGCAACTTGCCACAAGGAAACCGCAAACTCCCAAATCGCGCTGCTTTGCAGATCGCGTTTACGCACGTAGGCCGCGGTCTTGCGCGAAATCGCCCGGCCACGCAAAAGCAGCAACATCCCTACTCCCAGTAACAGAGCAAGGCTTGGCCAATTGCGTTTGATCTGCGCAACGGTGGTCTGGTGGCTGACCTGGCTGACCGTTTCATTCCACATGGCACTGCTGGCGCTGGACAGGCTGCTTAGGGCTTCGGACCAATTGTCCGGGTTCAACGGCGTCGGCCCTCGTTCCAACAGAACGGTTGTGCGTCGGTCGCGGATGATATTGTCGATCTCACCAATCAGACCATCAGCCCGACGAAAAGCCTCATCCGACACGATACGTGGCACCCGCAACGCCAGCAGCTGTTCGCTGAGGCGCGCGCGCAGGCTGGCCAGGTCTTCGGGCTCATCTTCGCCCTCCCCCGGTGCCGCACCAAGCGCGTCTAATTGGGCCTGTAACGTTGTGATCCGTTCACCGTTCTTGGACTGTTCATCGCGAAACGTATCGCGATAGCTGACCAGATCCTGACGCAGTTCTTCCAAGGCCGCAGTCGAGGCCCGGTTGGCGTCAATCACCTCTTCGGCGCGATCTGCTGTGCTGAGCCAGGCTTGGTAATACTCTTTGGCGGCGTCACTGGCCTGCGCAGTCAAGGCTTGCGTCTGCACAGAAACACAAAGGCTGATCAAAATGACCAGCCTTAGGATAGAATTCAACATGTTCGTCAATCCAACACTCATACGTCTTCAAACACGCCCGGAATGGACGTCGGTCCATGGGTCATCCAGTCCGGCACCGGCAGGTCTTTTTCGCGCAGGAAATCCGGGTTGAACAGCTTGGACTGATACCGTGTGCCATAATCACACAGAACCGTCACGATGGTGTGGCCGGGGCCCATTTCCTTGGCCATGCGTACCGCGCCGGCGATGTTGACCCCAGAAGAGCCGCCCAATACCAGGCCTTCCTCGTGCAGAAGGTCAAAGACATAAGGCAGCGCCTCATTATCAGAGATCTGGTAGGAGAAATCAGGGGTAAACCCTTCGAGGTTCTTGGTAATGCGCCCCTGGCCGATGCCTTCCGCGATCGAGGAACCTTCGGACGCCAGCTCCCCCGTGGTGTAGAAGGAATAAAGCGCCGCGCCGAGCGGATCAGCCAGAGCAACTTTGACGCCTTTGGGCTGCAGGACTTCTGCGACCCCGGCCAAGGTTCCGCCTGAACCCACGGCACAGGTAAACCCGTCGACCTTGCCACCGGTCTGTTCCCAGATTTCGGGCGCAGTGGTCTCCACATGAGCCTGACGGTTGGCGACATTATCAAACTGGTTGGCCCAGATCGCGCCATTTGGTTCCGTCTTGGCCAGTTGTTCGGCCAGACGCTGCGAATAGCGCACATAGTTGTTCGGGTTTTTATAGGGTGCCGCTGGCACCTGAACCAGACGTGCACCTGCAAGACGCAACATGTCTTTTTTCTCTTGCGATTGCGTCTCGGGGATAACGATGACGGTCTTGAACCCCATGGAAGCTCCGACTAGGGCCAAACCGATCCCGGTGTTGCCTGCGGTGCCTTCAACAATGGTTCCACCGGGCTTCAAGTCACCGCGCGCGATCGCGTCTTTGATAATGAACAAAGCCGCACGATCTTTGACGGATTGGCCTGGGTTCATGAACTCGGCCTTGCCTAGGATCTCACAGCCGGTCTCATCACTGACACGGTTCAAACGGATTAACGGTGTGTGGCCAATGGCATCGGCCAAGTCGCGTGCAATGCGCATGGTATCCCTTTCGATCATTCCCCCAATGATGTAGCGAAGCGATCCGAGGTTCACAAGGCGCGAACCCCAAAGCAAAGGGTCATTTTACCAAGCCGCGCAGGCGCTCTCGGTGGCGCGACAACCACAGCGCACAGGTCACCAATGGTCCATCGCGGTATTTGCCCGCGTCAATTCCTTCCATGAAGCTGTCGAAACTCAGAACACGGTGACGGATATCTTCCCCTTCCGAGGCCAAACCACCGCCAGTCGCAACCTGTTCAAAGCTGCCGACGCCGACAAAATGGTGCACAAATTCCCCCATGGACCCGGAGGACGGAAATGTTCCAGCAACAGGCTCCAGATGCTTGATATGGATACCGGCTTCTTCTTGGGCTTCACGAACAGCGGTGTCTTCGGGAGATTCGCCCGCGTCGATGACCCCTGCGACAGTCTCCCACAGCCACGGTTGCTTATCCCCGGCAATAAAAATCGACGCGCGAAATTGCTGGATCAACAAAACCTCGTCGCGCCACGGGTCATAGGGCAAAACGGCCGCAGCCCGGCCGACCAGAAAAGCGCCGCGGTTGATGACTTCGCTCATGGTGCCATCAAACCGGCGATATTGCAGATCCATTTCGTCCATCGCGAAGTAGTTGATATATTCGCGCTTGTGGGCATGCACGATCACGTCACGGTCCAGGGGATGATCCGGGTGTTCGTCGTTTTGCTGCAACGCCGCCCAGGCAGAGGCCCGGTTGCGGATCGCGTTGAGGCTCATCGCCATCTGCTCTGGCGTGCGCCGCCCCTTCCAGGCCATGACTTCTTCGGTGGCGCGCAAATTCAATGCGCCCCAGTCCGTCTTCCATTGTTCAAAATTCCACACGCCCTTGGTCTCCCAAGAGGGGTTTTCCGGAAAGAAGACCTGCACATCAAACGTGTCCCCGTTCGAGGTCTTTACCTGGCATGTCTCTATGTCGCAGGAAAACCCGGCCTCATAATGGGCCAAGGATTCCAGGTCCTCAGCATCCAGATCGCGCACCAGCAGCCCTTCGATACGTGCGCCAGGCGCATGGCAAATTGTTGGAAAGACATGCCCGACAACTTCGCGCACTTCGTAGTCATCCAAAAAGGCTGCAACAGCCTCAAAGTCAGAGGCAGGGCGCCCCAGAACGCACTCAAGCGCAGGCACATGCCGCAGCGTGCCATAAAAAAACAGATCTATCACTTATTCCGGGCCTCTATTTCAGAGTTAGTGCCAGCGTTTCCAAGCGCGCTCTGTGATCAGACCAACCAAACAGCCGCCGATGACCAAAGTCGCCCAGACATGTGGCACTGCGATAACAAAGAAATAGTCCAAAGCAATCGTGAATATTGCGCTCAAGGCCTCAAAAGGCCCGTCATAGCGTAAACGTTTAGCCAAACGGAACATTTCCCAGGCACCCTGGGCCAACAGTGCCGCAATTACCAGCAGTCCCATGCCCGTCAGCCCGTTGTTTAGAGACGACACAAACCCTTGCCCGACCCGGTTGCCCATGTAGACCCAGCCGACCAGTGATCCCAATATGACGTTGAAATGAACGAAATACCCGAAATCCGTGCCTTCGGGAAACAACGGCATCACCTGGATCGAAACACCAAAGGCCAGAAACGCGAGGAACAGAGCTGCGGCTAATCGAGCGGAAGTGGGCATTCAGTCTGTCCTACGAGCGGTGAGCGATTGTAATTTGCGTGACGTCACAGGTACCTGTTTTAAACGCCGCCGCACAAGAGGTCAGGTAGAAATTCCACATCTTGCGAAATCTGTCATCAAAACCAAGTGACTGGATCTGATCCCAGCGGTCGTTAAACGTGTTATGCCACCGTCGCAGTGTTTGATCATAGCTCGGCCCAAACTCGATCGACTGCACTACATTCAAACCTGAATTTTCCACCTGTTGACGCAAAACACCCGGGCTCGGCAACATCCCACCGGGAAAGATATGTTTCTGGATGAAATCAATGCCACGTTGGTAGATCTCCCAGCGTCGGTCAGCCACAGTAATGATCTGTAATGTGGCGCGTCCGTCGGGTTTCAGCCTGTCGCGAATGGTGTCAAAATAGGTCGGCCAGTATTTTTGCCCAACCGCCTCAAACATCTCGATCGAGGCGATGCCGTCAAATCGTCCTTCACAGTCACGATAATCCTGCATCCGCAAATCAACCTGCCCCGCCAGACCTGCCCGTTCAATCCGATTGCGCGCGAACTTCAACTGTTCCTCGCTGATCGTCAGCCCGGTGACCCGCAGACCGCGTTCTTTGGCAGCATATTCGGCAAATCCACCCCAGCCACAGCCAATTTCCAGCACGTGATCGCCGGGTTTAACCCCCATCTGATCCACCATTGACGCGTATTTGGCGGTTTGCGCCCGCTCCAGGCTTTCTTGGCCGGTCTCAAACTTGGCACTGGAATAGGTCATCGTGTCGTCCAGCCACAGGCTGTAGAAATCATTCCCCAAATCATAGTGATACGAGATGTTCTTGCGCGCTTGTTTGCGATGGTTGCGGTGCAACCAGAACCGGAACCGTTCATAGGCCCGCGCCAAACCCTGCCCCGGAAAGCCGTCATAGACCGTGTCAGCGCCCATATGCACCAGATCCATAAAGGCCTGAAGGTCGTTGGTGCTCCACCACCCTTCAAGGTAGGCGTCTGAAAAACCAAGGTCGCCTTCGCGGATCAGACGGGCAAAACTGTCCAGATTATGGATATGCAAATCCGAGGCCGGGCCGGGATTGCGCCCTTTGGCCCGGAACACGCGCCCATCCGGCAAATAAATATCAAGCTGCCCTGCATCCATCTGGCACAGCGCGTTAAAAACCTGCGTAAAATAACGTGGCAAGTTTTTGTGGCCTTCGGTGGTCGTGAATATCATTCGCTTCCCCGTCGCAGTTGAGTGTTAATAATCAGGCTAGAAAAGAAACAGTTTCATGACAAGAATTCTCTGTCAGGGCTGCGCTCTAGCCGGTTTTTCGTAACGTTTCATAGGCTGCAAGCGCCCGCGCACGCCCCGTCGCAAGCTCGACGATGGGCGCCGACCGGGGTGTGTCGGCAGTCATGTTCCAGCTCTTTGGACAGGCCTCAAAAAACGCCAAAGCAGTCTCAGGCGCGTCGCGCTGCCCTTCGGCAATCCACTTTCGGCAATACGCAGTCTCAGGATCGAATTTTTGCCGTTGCCCCTCGGGATTGAAAATTCGGAAGAAAGGAGCCGCATCCGGACCGCAGCCTGCAACCCATTGCCACCCCATCGCATTGGCGGCCGGGTCCCAATCAACCAGACAGTCTTGAAACCAATCCATCCCCAATTTCCATTGCACCATCAGATGCTTGCACAGGAAACTTGCCGCAACCATGCGGACCCGATTGTGCATTTTACCGGTCACATACAACTCGCGCATGCCCGCGTCGATTAAGTCAATCCCGGTGCGACCTTGCTGCCACGCCTTGAGCGCATCACTTTGTGCCTCCTGCCATGCGAATCCATCCCAACCGCTTCGCCAGTTACGGTCCAAGATATGCGGTGTGTGATACATCAAGTGATAGGAAAATTCCCGCCAGACCAATTCCTTACGGAACTTTTCTACGGCACTCCCCACCCTCGCTTGATCGCACAAATCCCAAATCTGGCGCGGACTAATCTCACCCCACGCCAGGTTCTCGGATAGGCCAGACGTCACGCCCGACGACGGCACATCCCGCAAGTTTTCATAATCTGGCAAATCCTCGTGCACGAACTGCTCTGCGCGCGCATAGGCTGCCTGCTCCCCCACACGACAATGCGCGGCAACAATGTCAGCCGCATGATGCATACGTCGATCAAAGCCAAGATCGCTCAGTTCATCACTGCGCGGCCACACCTGCGGCGGCTGCAACGCCACAGGCGCAGACGTGGGAGGAGCAACGGGTCGTTGGGCAACAGTGCGCCAAAACGGTGTGTAGACCTGAAAGAACCCGCCGGTTTTCTTTTCCACTGTCCACGGTTCAAACAGCAATCGACCACCAAAAGAACGTGCCATAACCCCTTGGGATTGCAGAGTTGTTTTAGCTTCACTGTCACGTGCGATGGCTTCAGGATCATAAAGACGCGACCAATAAACGCCGGTGGCGTCGCTTTCAGTCAGAACGTCGCGTAAAACCTCAAGCGCAGCCCCTTTGCGCACAATCAGCTTCAGCCCGCGCGCCTCAAGGCTGCGCCGCAATCTCTGAAGGCCAAGCCCCAAGCGAAACTGTGGCGCAGCCCCAAGAGCTTCGTCAATCGGGTCGCAAATATAGAGGGGGAGCACCGTTGCCCCTTGGGCGGTGATTTCGTCCAGTACCGGATTGTCCGAGAGCCGCAAATCGCGCCGTATCCACCAAATGACGCATTGTCCTTTGTCCAATCCGTACCCTTTCTAAAGTTCCAAAACATCCCAAAACGCGATGTGTCATAGCCCGCCTCAACAGTGGGTGCGAAGCAAGTAAATCAAATACGCAATCAGCTGGGCACTGGATCACTCCTGATCCTTTTTTAATCTCCAACGGAATGCGAAATCGAGCAGGCCACCAACGGCTGCGCTCTCACCTTAAGTGACTAAGAACCCACTGAAGGTGCCCTTATGGACGTGATACAGGCGGTTTGAAACCTCATCATCCAACAATCAGAGTATACTGTTTTCAGTATTTTGCCCCTTTAACTTCGGCACCAGCACGCGTATATTTGTTCTGTTCCTTCGGGGACTATGGACATAAACGCGCTCGTAATAAACGGATCGGACCCGGGGGCGGTACCCGGCGACTCCACCAAACATCCTTCATTTGGGGATCATGGGGTCGAAACAGGATCGACGGACGTCTAAAGGGGTTAGCTTTGTTTCGGCTGTCTGCCACCGTTATCGGCGAAACTTGTACAATTGCAAATGACAATCGTGCTCCGGTAGCCCTGGCTGCGTAAGCAGTTCGGAAAACCGAAATTAAGCCCTTGCGCCTAGCCGCGTAAGGCGGGGTTCGCAGGTACCTGGCAACAGAAACCTGCACTTCCCCTTCTTTTGAATCCTGTCGCGAACCTTACCAAACGTTTAGCGCACTTTGGCTAAATCTTTGTCTTTATAGGTTATTTTAGCTCCGTTGTTGACACGATAATAACCCTTCTCTTAGCTTTTCGTGTTATCGCTATCTCACTTACCACGTAAGAGACGAAGGATCTTGAATGTCGACCGCTCAAGGTATCAACACCACGACACGTCAGGCGAAGCTGCTGATAGAAGGCACCAAAGCCATTTGGGTCGACCATAACATCGCGGCAATCGACACGTATTTTGCAAACGACTTCAAGGTCGATGGTGTTCTACGTGGCATCTCGCTTGGTCCCGATGATTTTCGTGAATTTGTCCCGGTCATTGCGGCCATCATGAAAAACATCAAAATTGAACCACTGGTCGTGACCGAGACCGGGAATTGGGTGCAGATGCTATATCGCTGCACTGCGACGTCAGCGATCGGCGTTCACCCAATGGACCTTACAGGGCAGCTTTGCGTACGCTTTGAAGGCGACAAAATTGTCGAATGCTATGACTCATTTGACTACTTGAATTTATTTGTGCAAATGAAACAATTGCCGGAACAATCGCATGAACTCCTGTTGTCCGGCGAACGCTTTACAGCAGAGACAAGCTAACACAGCTGCCACTTGACATTGCCGTGACAATTGCAAATTGTCGTGCCCATGGGGCCCATGCGACCGCCCCGTGAGGCGCCAGCCAAAGTCGCATCCGCTGAAACCCCAAGATATCAGAGGATGTAGCATGCCTGCGCCAAATGAAATGACCCCAAAGCAATTGATGCGATTGATCGGAACGCCTGAGTGTCCGCAAATCGTGGATGTAACTCTGCCAGAAGACGTTGCAAATGACCCCTACCTTATCCCTGGTGCTTTTCGACACGAACACACGGATGTACCCGGACTGATCACTCGCCTGTCCGGGAGGCCGGCTATATTGGTCTGCCAAAAGGGCAAAAAACTGAGCCAGGGCCTTGCCGCATGGCTTGCCAGTGAAGGCATTGCGGCCGAATACTTGCAAGGTGGCAACCTGGGCTGGGCTGCAACCGAAGGTGCACCCCGCGTGCCCCTGGCTACCATCCCTCCTCAACAGGGTGGGACAACGCTTTGGGTTACCCGGCACCGTCCCAAGATTGACCGCATCGCCTGCCCCTGGCTGATCCGCCGTTTCGTGGATCCGCAGGCGCGCTTCCTATTTGTGTCCCCTTCCGAAGTCAAAAGCGTCGCGGAGCGTTTTTCCGCCACGCCATTTGACGTTGAAGATGTTTTTTGGAGCCATCGCGGCGCGTTTTGCACGTTTGATACAATGATCGACGAGTTTGGTTTGAAATCGGCGGTCATGGAACGACTGGCGTTGGTGGTACGTGCTGCGGATACCAACAGGCATGACCTCGCCCCTGCAGCGGCCGGTCTTCTGGCAATCTCTGTGGGGTTGTCGCGTCGTTTCAAAGACGATCAGCAACAAATGCTGGCCGGGTTTGAGATTTACGATGCGCTCTATCGTTGGGCGCGCGATGGATATGATGAAGGCCACGACTGGCCCACGACACGCGGCTAAGGACTGGAGCACAACATGTCCCCTCATTTTTCGGAGTTGTTCCGGGTCTTTGGCCGGATCGGCCTGTTGTCGTTTGGCGGCCCGGCCGCGCAAATCGCCTTGATGCATCAGGAATTGGTTGAGAAGCGCCCCTGGCTCAAGGAAGAGCAATTTCTGCGCGGTCTCAGCTTCTGTATGCTGCTGCCAGGTCCCGAAGCCATGCAGCTGGCAACCTATACCGGGTGGCGCCTGCGCGGCACCCTCGGTGGGCTGGTGGCCGGTGCGTTATTTGTTGTCCCAGGTGCATGCGTGATTGCAGCACTCTTGTGGCTTTACGTCACCTTTGGCACTCAACCTCATGTGGCTGCGGGATTTGTTGGCATCAAAGCGGCCGTTATCATGATCGTGTTAAAGGCGCTGTGGAAGCTGAGCCAAAAAGCACTGCACCGCCCCTTGGATGGGCTTTTCTCGCTGTTTGGCTTTGTGGCGTTGTTCTTCCTTGACCTGCCGTTCCCCGTCGTAATCGCCGTCAGTGCGATGATCGGCGCGGCTTTGCCTGCGTGGTTTGCGATTAACGGCCAATCCGCCCCGATACCGGACCCCGCGCCATCGGCGACCTCGCTGCCCCTGCATCTTGCCCGGACCAGCTTTTGGGCCGCGTTGTGGCTGGTTCCGCTGGCGGCTTTGACGTTCTGGGGTACACCCGTTCTCGCCTCGATCGGCTGGTTCTTTGCCAAGCTGGCGGTGGTCACCTTTGGCGGCGCCTATGCTGTTTTGTCTTATATGACCCAAACCGTGGTGCAGGATCATGGCTGGATCTCCTCTGGACAGATGGTGGATGCGCTGGGGCTGGCTGAAACCACACCTGGCCCGCTGATCCTGGTCACGCAATTTGTTGCCATGTTGACCGGCGCGCAAATCGGTGGAGCCACCCTCGCCATCGCTGCCGGGATCACCGCGTTATGGGCGACCTTTGTGCCCTGTTTTCTGTGGATTTTTGCCGCCGCGCCTTTTGTAGAACGGCTGACATCCATCCCGCGTCTAAATGCGGCTCTCAAGGCAATTACCGCCACTGTGGTGGGTGTCATCCTCAACCTGTCGCTGTGGTTTGCCATTTCCATCCTGTTTGACACCGTCATCCGAATGGAGCGTGGCCTGTTGCAGTTCAGCCTGCCCGAGTGGTCCAGCTTGAACCTCTTGTCACTACTGCTGGTCCTGCTGGCGCCGGTGTTTCACAAGCTGCTGCGTGGCAATCTGTTTCTACTTCTTCCTTTGATGGCGGGACTGGCGATTGCGCTGCAAAGGCTTCCACTGTTTACATAAAATACCCTGTGGAAAAAAATGCTGCATCGCTGCGCAATCTCTTTAGTTTCCCCAAAATTCGGCTATGCTTGTGAAAAAGAGCAAGGGAACACTCTATGACCGGCGAAATCGATTATGGAAATCTGATGCATGCCGCCATGCGCAACCTGATCAAAACCGTCCTCGAAGACGTGGGCGAGAATGGTCTGCCGGGCAACCATCACTTTTTCATAACGTTTGATACCAACCAACCCGATGTTCAGATCGCTCAGTGGCTCTCGGACCGCTATCCCGGCGAAATGACCATTGTTGTGCAGCATTGGTTCGAAAATCTTGTGGTTGATGATGCGGGTTTCTCGATCACACTGAACTTTGGCGACAATCCTGAGCCACTGTATATTCCATTTGACGCGGTGCGCACCTTTGTGGATCCGTCCGTTGAATTCGGCCTGCGGTTTGAGAGCGCGGAAGACGACGAAGACGACGATGGCCCAACCCTCTATGAGGTCACCGAAGAAGACGAGATTGAAGTCAATGAGGAGCCCGAGGCGGACGCCCCGAACAAGGATGCGGACGTGGTCTCGCTCGACAGTTTCCGTAAATAAAAACGGGTCACTGTCTGTCTCACGATCTTGCAAAACAGTCTGTTTCACAAAGGGGTGCGCCTAGCGTGCCCCTTTTTCGTGTCCCAAAACCTGCGGCGATCAATCTCGCTCTAGAAAGCTCCGCGTCTCCAGCCGGGGGAACCCATTGCGGTGGGAGGAAAAGTGCAAATCCATCCCGCCTTCTACCAAAGTACGGTCATATTGCTGCATCTCGTAGTCGCCATTGGCGTCGATGAACAATGAAAACACCGTCAGCGTATCTTCGACCAGACGTGCCCAAACATAGGGCTCGCCTTTTAACGGATCCAGCGGCACAGCGTGGCCAAACACATTTTGGCGCATCGCGGCTGAATACAAATCGCCGCGCCCGCCGGGTTCAAACAAAATGTCATAGCTTTTGGCAGAGACCTTGCCGCCAGATTTCATACGCTGCGTGGTCCATTTGACCCAGAACCCCTGCCCGGCTTCGCGGATCTCAACCTGCATATTGCGGTCTTCAACTTCACCATTGGCGCGTGTGACCTCTGCCGATCCCGTGTAGGATCCAAAAAACCGCACAAGCTCTGGTGCAGCTTTTTCACCGTACTTCTGCGCCAGCGCCTGCCCGGGCACCAGCAGCAAAAGACAAGCGACACACAGGGCAAAGAAACCGGTCAGAACCGCCCGGCTTCTGGTCAACGACAAATCATTGATTGCAGCTATTTGAACGTTCGGTTCCATCAACTTTGCCCATTTTGCGCAGATCGCAAGAAATTTGCGATGTCTTACGTTGCTATGTATGTCTCAAAACCCGTTTTGAAAAGGTTTCCGTGACTTTGTGAGCGCTAGCTACTCGTCAATTCTACGCTAGCCAATTGAACCGCGTGCCCCCCTGCGCTAAAGCCTCTGGGACGGTTTACCAGACGGAGAGAGACACCATGTCCGAAACCCGCACCGAAACAGACAGCTTTGGCCCGCTTGAAGTTCCTGCAGAGAAATATTGGGGCGCACAGACGCAGCGCTCGATCATGAACTTCCCCATTGGTTGGGAAAAACAGCCCGTCGCCATCGTGCGCGCGCTGGGTGTGATCAAGAAAGCCTGCGCAATGGCGAACAAAGCCAACGGCAAAATGGACGCCAAGATCGCGGATGCCGTGATCCAGGCCGCCGGCGAAGTCTTTGAAGGCAAATTCGACGACAACTTCCCACTGGTTGTCTGGCAGACCGGGTCCGGTACCCAGTCCAACATGAACTCCAACGAGGTCATCGCAAACCGCGCGATCGAAATCCTTGGCGGCGTTATCGGCTCCAAAGACCCGGTTCACCCGAATGACCATTGCAACATGGGTCAGTCCTCAAACGACACTTTCCCGACTGCGATGCATATCGCGGCTGCGATGACCGTGCGCGACGTCCTGCTGCCGGGCCTCACCAAACTGGCCGAAGGTCTGGAAGCAAAGTCGGAAGAGTTTAAAGACATCATCAAGATCGGTCGTACTCACACCCAGGACGCGACCCCGCTGACACTGGGTCAGGAATTTGGCGGCTATGCCCACCAGATCCGCCAGGGTATTGCCCGTGTTGAGGCCGCCCTCCCCGGCATCTATGAGCTGGCACAAGGCGGCACCGCTGTCGGCACCGGCCTGAACACCGCCCCGGGTTGGGGTGAAACTGTTGCGGCAAACATGGCTGAAATCACCGGCCTGCCCTTTGTCACCGCCCCCAACAAATTCGAAGCGCTCGCCGCCCATGACGCGATGGTCTTTATGTCCGGTGCATTGGCGACTGTTGCAGGTTCGATGTACAAAATCGCCAACGACATCCGTTTCCTGGGTTCTGGCCCGCGTTCCGGTCTGGGCGAACTGATCCTGCCGGAAAACGAGCCGGGTTCCTCGATCATGCCGGGCAAGGTGAACCCGACACAGGCCGAGGCGATGACCCAAGTTGCAGCGCATGTCATGGGCAACAACGCCGCGATGACATTTGCAGGCAGCCAGGGTCACTTTGAACTGAACGTCTATAACCCAATGATGTCTTACAACCTGCTGCAATCCATGCAGCTGTTGGGCGACGTTGCGGACAGCTTCACTGAACGTATGCTGAACGGCATCAAAGCCAACGAACCGCGCATCGACAAGCTGATGAAAGAGTCGCTGATGCTGGTAACCGCACTGGCGCCAACCATCGGCTATGACAACGCGACCAAAGTTGCCAAGACCGCGCACAAAAACGGCACCACCCTCAAAGAAGAAGCCATCGCGCTTGGCTTTGTGGACGCCGAAACCTTTGACGCCGTGGTCCGCCCCGAACAGATGATCGGCCCCAAAGCCTGATTTCGCGTTCAATTATGACACGCAAAAGCCCGGGCATCACTCCGGGCTTTTTCTTTGCCGCCTAAGTGCTGGATTTTGCGTCCCCTCCTCGGTTATGCTGTGGATATGGCAGAGATCGTGAACCTGAACCGCTTTCGCAAAACCCGCGCCCGCGCCGATCAAAAGACGCAGGCCGACGCAAATGCCGCCAAGTTTGGCCGCAGCAAATCCGAGAAATCGTTGGAGACCGCCAAGATCGAGAAGCTGCGGCGCGATCTGGACAATCACAAAACCGACGACACATGAGCCTGCGCCCCAAGAAACACTCGCTGACACTACGCGGACACCGCACCTCGGTCTCGCTTGAGGATGAGTTCTGGAATGCCTTTCGTCAGATCGCAACCCAATACGGCCGCCCCATAAACGAGCTGGCCGCCGAGATTGACGAAACCCGCGGCACCGATTGTGGGCTGGCCTCGGCTATTCGTCTGTATGTGTTGCGTCACCTGCAGGCACGCGTGGAGACAGCCGCAATTTGATCCCGTCTTGTGAGCGCACCGTCAGATGCGCCACGGGCACCGGTGGCACATCGCCCGCGTATTCCACGCGATAATCGCGCAAGATCATCGACAACAGCAATACACCTTCGACCATGGCAAATCCGGCGCCGGTACAGACCCGGGATCCGGCGGAAAACGGAATAAAGGCCTCGCGCTGGCAGGTCTTGCCATTCTCTGTCTGCCAACGTGTTGGATCAAACCCATCCGGATTGTCCCACAACCGTTCATGGCGATGCAGATGCCACGGGCTTAGGACAACTTGCGATCCCTTTGCCACATCGCGATCCCTGAACTGTTCGGGACATGCGCTTTCGCGCACCATCATCGGCACCGGCGGATAGAGGCGCAATGTCTCTCGGAACACATCGCGTGACAAACGCAGTTTGGAGACGACACTGAAGTCCGGTCCGGTGATGGCCTGCGCCTCTTCGGCCAGCTTCTCTTGCCATTCCGGATAAAGCGCCATGAGGTACAGCGCCCAAGCCAGGGCCGAGGCGCTGGTTTCATGCCCCGCCAGGAAAAAGATCGCAACCTGATCCACCATCTCATCCGCATCAAACAGATCCCCCGTTTCGGGGTCACGTGTTGTCATGATCTTGGTCGCCAGATCATCCGGTGCGGTACCAGCCGCAATCTCATCCTGGCGTGCATGTGTCAGCGTCGCGATCAATGTGCGGATCTCTGCGGCATTTGCACGGGTGCTCCGCCGAAAAAACCGCGGTATCCAGCGTGGCATCGGGATAAAGGCCGCCAGGTTCATGATCGGCTGGCTGCGTTGATAGTCACGGAACCGGTAGAACACGGCTGATGCGGTCTCATGCTCGATCGGGATCGAGAACAAGGTGCGAAAGATCACATCAGCTGCGAGATGCGAGGTTACTTCCTCAATTTCGACCACATCGCCCTGCCCTTTAAGACGTGCAAGACCGGCCTCTCCGGCGGCGAACATCGCGCCAAAACTCTCCTTGAGCCGCCCCCCTTCAAAGGCCGGATCGATAATGCGGCGTTGGCGTTTCCACTGATCCCCATTGGTGACAAAGACAGACTGCCCCAACAACGGTCGCAGTCCTTCGGCGATCCGGTCGGATTTGGGGAAATCATCAGGCCGCTTGCGCAGCACCGTATCCACCAGGTCGGGCTGGTTCATCAGGTAAGATCGAAAAAACGGCGTGCGAAACTCAGCCATCCACGCCCGATACAGGCGTGCAGGCTGCGCCGACAGAATATCCTGGCGAAAAAGTTTGGCATAACGCCACAGCGACACCCGTTCAGCACGCGCGGGTGGCTTTGGTGGCAAGGGTATTTCTGATGTCATTCCAATGCCATAGAGGTATATTTTGAAGCCTGCACATCAATGCGTGCAGGCGAAGGCTTGCGGTCTTTGTACCGCGCGCCCAAGGTCTGCGCGCCTGCGGTGATTTGAAAGTAGTCATAATCACGCGGGCGATCAAACGCACAAAGATATTGGAAATGCAGCCGAAAAAACCGCCAGCGCAGTTCGGACCAACGCGCCGGGCTGAGCGTTTGGGTAAAGGCGGCCGAAATGACCAGTGGCCAGCGCTTTTGCGCAGTGGCAACTCCGCTCACGGCAACAGGATCACACAGAGCAAAGGCGCAACCATCCCCCGGTGCCGTCACATCCACCCAGGCCATTTGGTCCTGAAGCGACAAGTATTGCAGATCCCGGCGCAGCCGTGCAGCGCGCGGCAGGAACGACACCATTGGCACCACCTGCCCCAGACTCAGAAACGACAAGATCGGCGCATCTTCTGGCACCCCTTGCCGCAAGAGATCGGCCAGAACGCTCACCCCGACATGTGCGCCGGAGGAATGACCAACGACCAGCACTTCGTCCAAATCGGGGTTTTCCAGCGCAAGACGAATGCGGGTTCTGAAAGCATCCATCCGCGCCTCCAACTCGGGCGGGTTCTCCCCTTTCGAGGCGGCGGAATAGGCGTAATCATGCATCAGGTAATAGGCAAAGAACTTGTTATCCAACCGCTTGAACCAGTGCAGCAGCCGCGCGCCGATAAACCCGCCTGCGCTCCATCCAATGATGTTCGCCACCAAACCAACCGACATCACCCGCGCCCAGAGAGCTGCAATTGCTTCATGCACCAGAACCGCCAATCCCAGTGCGAGAAGGGCCTGCACCAACAGCATCAACACCGGATACAGCGCCGCAATCACCGGTCCTTTGCGCAGCAGCATCAAGCGGCTGAGCGCGCCAGAGGTGATGTAAATCCAGGCAGTGCGGATCAGCTGCAGATAGGTTCCGACAATACTGGCATCCATACTGTCACGCACGATGTCCGACCAGACCATGACCTCCATCTCGGTCTCAACCGTGTCATCCGCGATCTGAGAGGAGACATGCCAGCCAAAGGCGCCGTCCGTCGATCCGGGCGTCAGGGTCAGGCTGTAGTCAGAAATCTCAGCCTGGGCTGTGCCTTCCTTGCGATACAGCTCACGGTATCGACGGGGATGAATCGGATCGTAGCCGGGGATGTAAAACACCCGCCGCCTGCGCACAATTTTACTGGATGGATCCGCAGTTGCCTGTCCGGTCACGCTCTGCTCACTGGTAAAACGATTATTCTCACCAAGCATAATCCGCCAATCTGGCAAGAGTAAGGCCCCGCGTGGGGGCCTTCACAGGTTTTACGATGTCTTGCAGATCAGCCGAGCACGGCCAGTGCCGGGAAGGTTTCCAACAACCACCAGCTGAAGGTCGCGAACAATCCGGTGACCAGCATAAAGCCTACAAACAGAAGCAACCCGCCCATGACTTTTTCGATCACACCCATGTGGCGTTTCAGCTTATTCATCAAAACCATCGACCGGTTCAAGAAGATCGCGGCCAAAAGGAATGGCACGCCAAGGCCCATCGCATAGACCCCCAGCAAAACAGTGCCCCGGGACACCGACCCCTCGGAGGCGGCAAGCGACAGGATCGCGCCCAGTTGCGGACCAATGCAAGGCGTCCAGCCAAAGGCAAAGGCCAGCCCCAAGACATAAGCACCAAGGGCCGAGCCGCCGGACTTCCCGGCGTCCATCCGTGCCTCGCGATCCAACAGCGGAATACGAAAGATCGACAGGAAATGCAGGCCAAAGATGATGACGATGACACCCGACACCTGTGCGAACAGCTGTTGGTTCTGCAGCACAAATGCGCCAAAGGCTGATGCGGTAAAGCCCAGCAGAATGAACACCGTCGACAGGCCCAGCACAAAAAACAGCGCCGCAATTATCGCCTTGCGTCGCGCGGCTGTGGTGCCTTGCATCTCGTTGATGGACACGCCGCTCATATAGGCCAGATAGGGCGGCACAATTGGCAGCACACAGGGCGACAAGAAGCTGATAAGGCCGCCAAACAGCGCCACCAGCATGGCGGGCAAGAGGCCCGCGTCGATGATATCAATTCCAAACATGCGCTACACTTAACCACCGAATTTCAAAAGGTCACCTGCACAGGACGTCACATCCTTGTGGACAGACTGAAACATCGTGATTAACTGCGAGTTATGACTGATGAAAACAACACTTTAGACGCGATTGGGCTGTTGTGTCCCCTGCCCGTGCTCAAGGCGCGCAAACGATTGAAGTCCTTGGAACCTGGCGCGGTTCTTACGCTGTTGGCAGATGATCCCGCAGCCATTGTGGATGTGCCCCATTTCTGCGCCGAGGCGGGGCATGAATTCCTGGGCGTTGATGAGGCCACCGACCACCAAATCTATCGGCTTCGCAAATCGATCTAAACAACCGATCCTGAATTGAAAAAGGCGAGCCGCTCTGGCTCGCCTTTCTCGTTTTACTTGGACCACCATCCACGCCGCTTAGGCTTGGGCGGGCTTTCGGGTTCGGCGGGTTCACCCACCGCTTCCAAAACCGGCGCTTCCTCAACGGCGGTGTCTTCTACTGGTGGTGTCTCATCAACAGGTGCAGCTGCGTCTTGTACTGCGACCTCAGCCTCCGCAACAGGCTCTGCCTCGGCTTCAACAACCTCTGCAGGTTCAGCTGATTCCGTTGTTTCAGAGACAGTCTCAACCGGTGCGTCTGGTGCTACTTCGGTCGGAACATCAACTTCCGCCTCAACGGTTTCGACCTCTGCCACCGGCGCAGCTTCCGCTGCCACAGGTGCTTCAGCATCAGCCGAGGTATCTGCGACTTCGGCCACAGGTGCTTCAGCAACATCCGCGGTCTCAGCTACATCTGGTGCAGCCACCGCATCCTCGGCTGTTTCAGTTTCAGCAGTTGTGGCGTCAGCCTCGCTCGCCTCAGCGGTTTCCGCCGTGACGTCCTTCTTACGACGACGGGACCGGCTGCGACTGCGGCTGCGGGATTTCTTTTCCTCTTTAGGCGCATCCTCAGATACTTCGCTTTCAGAGGTCTCATCACCTTCAGATGCCTCGTCCCCATCAGCGGCGTTGTCGTCCTGGCCCTCGCCGTTCTGATCGTCTGTGCCATTCGCCTCGCCCTGTTCAGAGCTTGACGACTTCCGGCGGCGACGACGACGACGACGGCGCTTGGGCTTGGTCTCTTCGCCATCTTCCGACGTCTCAGAGCTTACCGCTTCAGCTTCGACGACTTCTTCTTCGTCATCGGCGTCAACTTCTTCCATGATCTTCGTATCGACCGAGACCACAGGTGCTTCGACTGCTGGTACAAACCGGGTCGCAGTCTTGAACTTCTCGATGGAGAAATCAGGGCTGACCAGATGCGGGTCGCCTTCGATGCGCACCGACAGGCCATACCGCGCTTCGATCTGGGCAATATGCTCACGTTTGTTGTTCATCAGGAAGTTGGCAACATCCACAGGACATTTCACCAGAACCTCACGGGAACGACCACGAGTGCCCTCTTCCTCGATCTGACGCAGGATCGACAGGGATAGGCTGTCGTCCGAGCGGATCAAACCTGTGCCGTGACAATGCGGACAGGGCTGGGTTGTCGCTTCGATCATACCGGGACGCAGACGCTGACGGGACATTTCCATCAGACCAAAGCCAGAGATCCGGCCCACCTGAATACGGGCGCGATCTGTCTTCAGCTTGTCTTTCATCCGCTTTTCAACGGCAGTGTTGTTCTTGCGCTCGTCCATATCGATGAAATCGATGACGATCAGACCGGCCAAGTCCCGCAGACGCAGCTGGCGTGCCACCTCTTCAGCAGCCTCCAGGTTGGTCTTGAGCGCGGTTTCCTCGATCGAGGATTCCTTGGTCGCACGGCCCGAGTTCACGTCAATCGCAACCAGCGCTTCGGTCACACCAATCACGATGTAGCCGCCGGATTTCAGCTGCACAGTCGGATTGAACATGCCACCAAGGTAGCTCTCCACCTGGAAACGCGCGAACAACGGCAGGGTTTCCAGGTAGTTTTTCACGTTTTTGGCGTGGGACGGCATGATCATTTTCATGAAGTCCTTGGCGATGCGGTAACCGCGTTCGCCTTCGACCAGAACTTCGTCAATCTCGCGATTATAAAGGTCGCGGATAGAACGTTTGATCAGATCGCCCTCTTCATAGATCTTGGCAGGCGCAATCGATTTCAGCGTCAGCTCGCGGATCTGTTCCCAGAGACGTTGCAGATATTCATAATCGCGCTTCACTTCGGCCTTGGTGCGCTTGGCACCCGCCGTTCGAATGATCAGACCTGCGCCCGAGGGCACGTCCATTTCAGTGGCGATTTCTTTCAGCTTCTTACGGTCAACGGCATTTGTGATCTTGCGCGAGATACCACCACCACGGGCGGTGTTTGGCATCAGAACGCAATAGCGTCCGGCGAGCGACAGATAGGTGGTGAGTGCGGCGCCTTTGTTGCCACGCTCTTCTTTAACAACCTGGACCAGCAGAACCTGACGGACCTTGATGACTTCTTGGATCTTATAGCGACGCGGACGTGGTTTGCGCGCCGGGCGAATGTCTTCGCTGTCATCTTCATCGGCCACGGATTCAATGCTGTCATCCTTGGATGCGGCATCGTCTTTGACGACCTCTGTTTCCTCAGGCTCATCACCTTTTGCAGTGTCGGCCTGCGCCTCGCCCTCATCAGAGGCAGCAGTAGCGTCCGCAGTCTCAGTCGCGGCAGCTTCTGTTGCTGTTTCGGGGGCCTCAGCTGCCGTGTCTTCAGCGGCAGCCTCTTCAGTTTCGGCCTCTTGAACCTCAGATGCGCTCTCAACAGCAGGCTCGGACGGTTCAGCAGCAGCCTCTTCGGCCTCAACCGGAGTTTCGGTCGTTACGTCTTCTGCCGCAGTGTCAGCTTCTTCAACAGGTGCGGCTTCTACAGCCTCACTCGTCTCTTCAACCGATGCGTCCGTCGCAGGCGCTGCATCGGCGCCATTTTCGGGAAGGTCCGCGACTTGCTCGACCGAGGTCTCGGCCTCGTCGGTCAAATCAATGGTCTCCATACCCGAAATCTCAGATCCCGCAGGCGCTGTCTCTTTCAGCTCCTCGGTGACATCCTTGGTTTCGACCACATCAGCCGATGTGGTTTTCTGGGCCTTCGACTTGTTGCTGCGTTTGCGACGCGATTTAGAGGGTTTGTTGTCCTCTTCCTCGTCCTTTTGACGCTGCGCTTCAGCATAGGCGCGCTCTTCTTCCATGAGCGCTTCGCGGTCGGCGACCGGGATCTGGTAGTAATCCGGGTGAATTTCCGAAAAGGCCAGAAAGCCGTGACGGTTTCCGCCATAATCGACAAAGGCCGCCTGAAGCGACGGTTCAACCCGTGTTACTTTTGCCAGATAAATGTTGCCAGCAAGCTGGCGTTTGTTTTCAGATTCAAAGTCGAATTCCTCAACCTTGTTTCCGTCGACCACCACGACGCGGGTTTCTTCCGCGTGGGTGGCATCGATAAGCATCTTCTTTGCCATGTTTCCTTGATGCGCCGCCCGCGCGCAACGCGGCCCCGTATATGATCACGTGTATCATCAATGGGGTGCAAATGTCTGGGGGGGCGTCTGGTCTGGGCGATGGAGTGCGGCGCAGAATAGAGCGCAGCCTGGGCCGTTTCGGTCCCCAGCGTCACTGCCTCTATGCTCTTCGCTCGCGCGCGCGTCATCGCGTTTCTTCTCCGACAGGTGCACAGCATGTGGCCCTGCCATTAATTGCCTGTACCAACGTCGCTGGATCAGGTTGCTAAATCGCTTCGCAGTCACGAAGCTTATCACTCTGCTTGGTCTTTCTCGGCTGTGGCCGGACAAAAGCCCGAAGCAGCGAATCTCATCTCTGAGGGAGCCCAAGTGAGGCTCATCCTCGTTTTACCAACATAAGACCTGTGGATAGGTAATGACAATGGGCATTCTTCATAGGTCTCAGCGAAACCCACGATTTGCATGAAACTTTAAAGAATTCGCTAATCAAATTTGCCTAAGGGCGCAGATTCTTTGGTATTTTACGGCATTTTAATCAAAAAACGACGACACCCCCACGGGCGTGAGGATGTCGCGCAAATGTCATTTGTCCAAAAATCAGCCCAGGTAATCGGACCGTTGCAGACCATATTTCGCCATCTTCTCATTCAAGGTCCGGCGCGGCAGGCACAACTCCTCCATCACGCTGGCGATTGAGCCTTTGTGGCGGCGCATAGTGTTGTCGATCAACATCCGTTCAAAAGCTTCCACATATTCTTTCAGCGGCTTGCCTTCAGTAGTCATCACCGGCTGCATCTCTTCGTGGTCCGACATCAGGAGAGACGCAATGGTGCCTGACCCTCGACGTGCCTGCAGGACCGCACGTTCGGCGATATTGATCAACTGACGCACGTTACCGGGCCAAGGGGCCTGCAACAATTGCGCGGCTTCCTGGGCGGTGACCTGCGGTGTCTCACATCCATATTCCTCGGCGAACTGTTCGCTGAGACGGGTGAACAGCGTCAGGATGTCCTCACCACGTTGGCGCAATGGCGGCACAGTGATGCGCAGCGCGGCCAGGCGATAGAACAAATCCGGACGCAGAATGTCTTCGCAGGTCTTGCCCGCTTCCTGCAGGTTTGAGATCCCGACGATCCGCGTCTCGCCCGGGATGCCCTGTTCGTTGATCACGTTCAGCAATTTGGCCTGCAACGCCTCGCTCAGCGCATCGATGTCTTCTAACACCAGGGTACCGCCGCGAGCTTCCTCGATTGCGGGCAACATGCTGTCTTCGGGTAGCATCGGACCAAACAAACGTTTCGCCAGCGCGTCTTCTTCAAAGGCAGCACAGGAGATCAGCACGAATTTCTTACCGGCACGGCTGCCCACCGCATGCAGCGCGTGCGCCACCAGGGTTTTGCCGGTCCCAGTCTCGCCGTCGATCAGCACATGCCCATCGGCCTGCCCCAGATCCAGAATGTCTTCGCGCAGGCGATCCATCACCGGGCTAGAGCCGATCAGTTTCTTCATGATTTGCCCGCCATCGGACAGCTCCCGGCGCAGTACCCGATTATCCAGCGTCAGACGGCGTGCATTGCTCGCCTTTTTCGCCAGTTCGGACATCCGATCCGGATTGAAGGGTTTTTCCAGGAAATCAAACGCACCAACCCGCATCGCCTCAACGGCCATCGGCACATCGCCGTGACCCGTGATCATGATCACCGGCAAGGCGCTGTCATTGCCCATCAGCTTTTTCAGGAATTGCATCCCATCCATGCCCGGCATCTTGATGTCAGAAATGACGATGCCCGGGTAATCCGGCCCCAATTCCTTCAGCGCGTCCTCGGCGCTGGCAAAGGTCTCGGTGTCATAGCCCGACAACGCCAACCATTGACTGATCGATTGGCGCATGTCCTTTTCATCATCGACAATCGCTATTTTCATGGCCTGTGCCATAACGCGCCCTTTCCTTTTATCACGCTGCTATTCCGCAGCCTCGATCCCATCCAGCAGGATCGGCAATTGCATCTCGAACACAGCGCCACCGGTTTCCCCGTTGCGCGCTGTGAGCCTTCCCCCAAGGTCGTTCACGATCCCAGAGGAGATGGCAAGCCCCAGCCCAACCCCCTCACCCGCCTGTTTGGTCGTGTAGAAGGGTTCAAACAGGTTGTCGTAGTCGGTGATCCCAGTGCCATTGTCGCGCACCGACAGGGTTGCCGTCTCGCCGGCGGCGAGGATGATTTCCACCTCAGGGTCGTCAACCGATTTGGTGGCATCAATTGCATTGCGCAGCAGGTTCACCATCACCTGTTCAATCCGCATCTGATCCCCCATCACAAAGACTGGGTCTTCGGGCAGGATACGACCAATTTTCACATGCCGTTCGCGCAGTTGCGGCTCCATCATCGACAGGGATGACGCCAGCGCATCGCCCAAGTTTACAGGGCTAAACGTGTCGCCCCCCTTGCGCGCGTATGATTTCAACTGACGGGTAATTGCGCCCATCCGTTCGATCAGATCATCAATCCGCCCAAATGACGCCAGCGCCTCGTCGGGGCGGTTTCTATTCAGCAGCAAACGCGCGCCCGCCAGGTAAGTTTTCATCGCCGCCAAGGGCTGGTTCAGCTCGTGACTGACAGCGGCCGACATTTCGCCAAGTGCGGCCAGTTTCGAACTTTGCGCAAGGCTTTGTTCGGCCACTTCAAGGCTTTGTTGCATGCGTTCACGCTCGGCAATTTCCCGCTGGAGCCGGTTGTTCAATACGCGAAGCTCTGCCGACTCCCGTTGAAACAAAGCCATGCGCAAGGCGGTCTTGCGGCTGAGCGCATAGAACGCCAAAGCCAAAAGTAGCGCGAATCCCATGATTTCAAGCGCCAGAACCGCATTCACCTTCTCCCGGATCGAGGCATAGGTGGTGAAACTGGTCATCCGCCAGCCGCGAAACGGGATCCGGCTTTCCAGACGCATCACCGCCTCACCTTGCAGATAGGCGTCGGGCGGCAAAGCAGTCCAATCGGTGGTTGCCCGGATCGCACGCTGAATGGCGCCCTCCGGGGTCTGTTGTTGCAACGCATCCGTTTCAGACAGGCCGCGCCAACGCGATTCCGTGGCCAGAACAATGGTGCCGGTGCTGTCGCTGACCATCACCGCATCCGAAATCCCCGCCCAAGCGCGTTCAAACTTCTGCAGATCAACCTCAACCACAATTGCGCCCAGCACCCCCGACGCATCCACGATCCGACGCGAATAGGTGAACCGATATCCAGCCACTTCCCGAGGGATCACCGAAAAGACAGTGGCGTTAGAGCGCACCGCATCGATGAAATAGGGCGCGTTGCGATGGTTTTCACCCAACCGGTTGCGGTCCGTTGCTGCGACCGTGCGCCCGTCCTTGGCAAGCATGAAGATAGAGGCCGCGCCGATTTCCTCAACAAAGGAGATCAGACGCTGGGTCGAAAGGGAGAAATCATTGGATTGCAGCGCCGAAATCAGCAGTTGGTCGCGTGCCAAAAGCTGCGGCACAATTGCATGGCGACGCAACTCGCTGACCAGGTTGCCAGAATATAACGCAAGCCGCAGTTCGGCCCGGTTGCGGGTTGTCTCCGTAAACCGGTTGGTCAGACTGCGATTGGTTTGCCAGATTGTTGCTGCCCCAGCCAACACAAACAGGAACAGCACAAGGCGCACGCGCCATGAAATTGTGCGCGACCGCGCGCGCGGTCGCTTGGGACTGGCGCTTTTGGGCGCTGTGCGTTTAGGCGTGACAGACATATTCGGATTCTAGATCCGCCGCCGCCCCAGCACAAGTCAGGCCTCTGCCAACATTCCCGCAAGTGCGCGGAACATCGCCGTGCCATCGGTGCCGCCATGGCCGTCGTCCGCAGCCCGTTCCGGGTGTGGCATCATACCCAGCACGCGACGGTTGTCTGACAGGATCCCGGCGATGTCATCCCGTGACCCGTTTGGATTGTCACCATAAGTAAACGCAACACGATCCTGATCGTGCAGTGCTGCGATGGTCGCATCATCGGCAAAATAATTGCCATCGTGGTGCGCAATCGGGATACCGATCACATCGCCTGCGTTATAGCCTTGGGTAAAGACACTGTCCGAGGTTGCAACCTTCAGATCCACGGTCTTGCAGATATATTTCAGACCCGCATTGCGCAGCAACGCGCCCGGCAAGATGCCAGTCTCGGTCAGAACCTGAAACCCGTTGCAGACACCCAACGCATAGCCACCGCGATTGGTGTGCTCGGCCAGCGCCTGACAAATCGGCGATTGTGCTGCAATCGCACCGCAACGCAGGTAATCTCCGTAGGAGAATCCACCCGGAACGCCAACAATATCAACACCTTCGGGAAGTGCGCTGTCTTTGTGCCAGACCATGGAGACATCGAAACCAGCTTGTTCAAACGCAACCGCCAGATCGCGGTCACAGTTGGAACCCGGAAATACGAGAACCGCCGCCTTCATCACAGCGTCTCGATGCTGTAGGATTCAATCACGGTATTGGCGAGCAGCTTTTCGCACATCTCGGTCACATCCGCTTCGGTTGCACCTTCGGCCAGATCCAGATCGATCACCTTGCCCTGACGCACACCTTCAACCTTGTCAAAGCCCATAGCTCCCAATGCGTGACGAACGGCCTCGCCCTGCGGATCCAGAACCCCGTTTTTCAGCATTACATGCACACGTGCTTTCATTGCATTTTCCTTTGGCTTCTCAGCGCGCCCGACCAGCAGTCAGCCCGGCGTTTTATCTTGTTCACAATAGCAAAAACCTGCCAGCCAATTGACGGGCAGGTTTAGGAAATTAATTCACCAGCGTCGGCTTGCCGGGCGTGGGCGGGTTGTTTGGCATAACCCCCAGACGGCGCGCCACTTCGCTGTAGGCGTCAGTCAAACTGCCCAGATCGCGACGGAACACGTCCTTGTCCAGCTTTTGGCCGGTCTTGATATCCCACAGGCGGCAGCTGTCTGGGCTGATTTCATCCGCAACAACCAATCGCTGGAAGTCGCCTTCGTACACACGGCCGATTTCGATTTTGAAATCTACCAGACGAATGCCAACGGCCAGGAAGACACCCGACAGGAAGTCATTCACCCGCAGCGCAAGGCTCAGGATATCGTCCATATCCTGCTGGCTGGCCCAACCAAAGGCCGCGATATGCTCTTCGCTGACCAGCGGATCGCCCAGGGCGTCGTCTTTGTAGCAATATTCCACAATGGGGCGCGGCAATTGCGTACCCTCGTCGATGCCAAGGCGTTTGGACATGGACCCGGCGGCATAGTTGCGCACGATCACTTCCAGCGGAACAATCTCACAGCTGCGCACCAGCTGTTCACGCATGTTCAAACGCTTCAGGAAATGAGTCGGAACTCCGATCTGGCCAAGGCCGAGCATGAAAAACTCGCTCAAGATGTTGTTCAGAACACCTTTACCTTCGATAATGTCATGCTTTTCAGCATTAAAGGCTGTAGCATCATCCTTGAAGTACTGGACGATCGTACCCGGCTCAGGGCCTTCGTACAAAGTCTTTGCTTTACCTTCATAGATTTTCTTGCGACGCGCCATGGACAGCCTTTCGGAGGTTGAAACTGCGGGAATCTCCTCCCGGTGTGACGCCCTCATAGTGCAAGCCCCCGCCTATCGCAAGATTTGCAGGCCAATCCGCCGCGTTCAGAGGCCTCAACCCCGGTTTTTGAGTGAGCACGCACCCCTAGAAACCGACAAATTTTAAAATACATAACTAGAACGGGGCCGTTCCTTAAGGGGCAATCCCCGTCGTTTGAGGGCCGTGCTGCATTTATGCGCAGCAGAAAACCTCTCAGATTTTGGATGGATTTTACTTTTTAGGAGGAGCTGAATGACAACATTTGACGAGCGCGAAGCCGCCTTTGAAAACAAGTTCGCACATGACGAAAACCTGAAATTTGCCGCCACTGCACGTGCCTGTCGGCGGGTTGCGCTTTGGGTCGCCCGTAGCCTTGGGATGAGCCGAGAAGACGCTGAAAAATATGCAAAACACATCGCACTAAGCGATCTTCAAGAACCTGGCCACGATGACTTTTTGAACCGCCTCAAGAGAGATCTCAGAGGTCGGATTCCCGATGCAGAACTGCATCAAAAAATGACGGAAGAAGTCAGCGTCGCAATGGACGAAATTCAATCAGACCCAGACTTCAACCCGGCGTAACGGAACAAGTCTCGATAATTCATAAACCGGGCGTTAACCCCAAATCTCAACTCCGATGTCTTCATCATTCTTCTTGTCCTATTAATCTTCGTAGACATTCGGTTGATCTGACAGAAGTCTGACCCTGGCTTGGTGTTTTGAGACAAAGTCCATGCACCGCATGACCCGCAGGGATCGCCCCGATTGTCGCCAATGGGATAAATCATAGGTGACCAAATGACATTATTCGTAGACCGCAAAAAAGCCTTTGAGGCCAAATTCGTCCATGACGCAAATTTGGATTTCAAAACCGAAGCCCGCCGCAACAAACTGTTGGGTGTATGGGTGGCTGACGTACTTTCTTTAGACAGCGAAAAAAGCGACGAGATGATTGCGTCCTATGCAATCGCTGGCGTCCTGCCACGCGATGTGCATTGCATCGTCGCCAAAGCAACCGCCGACCTGAATGGCAAAGCAAGCGCAGATGTGATCGAAGCCAAACTTGGCGAATTCACCGCCGTTGCGCGTCAACAAATCCAGTCAGCCTAAGCAGATCGCTCTGCACAGCCAGCTTTCAAGCGACACAACACTAAATCCCGTCATCCCAATCCGGTGGCGGGATTTGTGTATTATTTGACTCTTTCTCTACCAGAAGGACAAGGCCGGATTAACCGAACCGAAATCGTAAGCGCGCTAATTTGATTGCGGAGTTTGTGGGCGATGAGGGGTCAATATGTCCAGTTCGAAGACGGCGACGCAAAACATGCTGTCGCGTGCGATGCGGCTTTTGTTACCCGTGACATCTGCCGTTCTGTGTCTATGGCTGTTGTCCAACAGCGTCCGCCTGCCCAGCATGGCAGAGCTCACGTCGCTGATGTCGCAAATCCCGGGTTTGCATTGGGTCGGCGCGGGGCTTGCAACCCTTGTCAGTTTTTGGTCGCTGGGGCGGTATGATAGCGTGGCCCATCGCCATCTGCACACGGGTCTGGACGGCGCGCGCGCGCGCATGGCTGGCATGTTTGCAATCGCCTTTTCCCAGACCGCCGGTTTTGGCATTTTCACCGGAACTTTTGCCCGCTGGCGTCTGCTTCCAGGTCTGTCGCCGATGCGCGCCGCGCAAATGACGGCCGTGACCGGACTGACCTTTATGGGGGCGTTGGCCGCAATTTGTGGTCTGGCTCTGGTCGCGTGGTCGCCCTTTCCCTACGCCGTCCCAACCGGCTTGGCCCTCTTGGTCGGCTGCGCCCTTGCTTGCAGCGCCACCTTTTTCTACCCAACATTGAAACTTGGAAAACACAAGTTTCGTTGGCCTTCCCTAGCCGCAATGGCCGCGCTTGGCCTCTGGGCAGTTGTCGATGTGACGGCCGCTGGCACCGCCCTGTGGCTCCTTTTGCCGCCCGACAGCGGCATCACATTGACAACATTACTACCGGCTTACTTTCTTGCTCTCGGGCTTGCGATCATTTCGTCGTCTCCTGGCGGTACAGGCCCGCTTGAACTTGCAATGGTCTCTCTTCTCGCAAGCTTTGATTCGACCTCAATCCTGGCGGGGCTTTTCGCATTTCGACTTGTCTACTATCTTGCGCCGGCCGTGGTCTCGGCGGTGTTCCTGATATGGCCAAACCTTTTGGGCCCCAAGACGCGACAGTACCAGCCCTTGGACGTCATCGGGTCCCGCAAAAGCAGCCCTCATACTATCGCTTACGCCCGCCCGCGGTCTGAAACCGCCGTGATCCGTCAAAATGGCGGCCATCTGCGCAGCTTTGGCTTTAACCAGCTTGCGATGCTCGACACGCCGCAAACCTCAATCGCCTTTTTTGATCCAGTGTTAGGTCACGCAGAGGAAACTTTTGCCCCGCTGCAGCAATACGCACGTTCGCGCAATGCCTCGGCCTGCTACTACAAAT
Source organism: uncultured Paracoccaceae bacterium (assembly GCA_947497985.1). GTDB lineage: Bacteria > Pseudomonadota > Alphaproteobacteria > Rhodobacterales > Rhodobacteraceae > Epibacterium. Next base: position 144,000 of record CANMIX010000010.1, on the reverse strand, counting down.
GTACCCCGCGCGTGGCCTTGGCAGCCCGCAAGGCAGGCTGGCGCGCATTGCGCATCGCCCAAGATGCTCTTGTAAATCCGGTGACATTTACCGAAGGCGGCTCCTCGAAACGACAGCTGCGTCGCAAACTGCGCAATGCAGAAAAAGCCGGAATCGAAGTGCGAGACGCCGCCAAAGCGCTGCCCATGACGCAGCTTGCACGCGTAGACCGGATTTGGCACGAAACCCACGGCGTGGCCCATGGCACCACGATGGGTCGCTTCGAACCTGGATATGTTGAAGGGCAGCAGGTTTTCCTTGCCTGGCAGAACAGTACAATCATTGGCTTTGCCACCTTTCACGTCGCCGAACAGGAATGGTGTCTTGATCTGATCCGCATGGGACCGGATGCACCGGATGGCACCGGGCATGCGCTTGTGCGCGCCGCTATCGCGGCCGCCGCCGAAGAAAACATCGCCCGCCTGTCTCTCGCCGCGGTGCCAGATCACCGCTTTGCCCATCGCGTAGAACGCGGGTTGCGCCGTTTCAAAGCCTGTTTTGACCCAAGCTGGCAACCCCTTTACATCACCGCTCCGAACTGGGGGCAGCTCGCCTTGTCTTTGGCTGAATTGGTCCGGCTGGTGCATCGCCCCCTACCGGTTCATCCCGCCTTGGCCTGGGTCCCATCTGACTTGCGCAAAACGCCGCAAAGCGACTGGGAAACGGACATTCATAATGAAGATGAACAAAATGCATTTGTTTTTGCGCGACGTGCATGACACAGGGTGCAATGCCCTGCGGTCCAGAAACCGGACCCGCTTTCACAACGCGCATATGGGAACGAGTTAAATGACCGACAAATTCGCAAAAGCCCTGCAATCCAAGGACGTTCTACTGGCCGATGGCGCCACCGGGACAAATCTGTTCAACATGGGTCTGCAATCTGGCGATGCACCGGAGTTGTGGAACACGGATGAGCCTGGCAAAATCAAGTCCCTGTACAAAGGGTTCGTTGATGCAGGCAGCGACATCTTTTTGACCAACACGTTCGGCGGCACCGCTGCACGTCTCAAATTGCACGACGCACAAAGCCGGGTGGGCGAACTGAACCGCATTGGCGCCGAACTGGCACGCGACGTGGTGGACCAATCCGGGCGCGATGTGCTTGTTGCAGGCTCTGTTGGCCCAACCGGTGAGATTATGGAACCTGTTGGTGAGCTGAGCCACGCGCTGGCGGTCGAGATGTTCCATGAACAAGCTGATGCGCTCAAAGAAGGTGGCGCAGACGTGCTGTGGGTTGAAACGATTTCTGCCCCCGAAGAATTCCGTGCTGCCGCCGAAGCCTTTGCTTTGGTGGGCATGCCTTGGTGTGGCACCATGAGCTTTGACACAGCCGGGCGCACCATGATGGGAGTGACGTCCACAGATCTCACCAAATTGGTAGAGGAATTTGACACGCCGCCCCTGGCCTATGGTGCGAACTGTGGCACCGGCTCGCCTGATATGTTGCGCACTGTACTCGGCTTTTCCGCACAAGGCACCGAACGCCCCATTATCGCCAAAGGCAACGCGGGCATTCCGCGCTATGAAGATGGTCAAATCTGCTATGACGGCACGCCTGAACTGATGGGCAAATATGCGGTTATGGCACGCAACGCTGGTGCCAAAATCATTGGCGGCTGCTGTGGCACAATGCCTCCGCATCTGGAAAAAATGCGCGAGGCGCTGGACACCCAGCCCCGCGGCGAACGCCCAACGCTGGAACAAGTTGTTGAGATGTTCGGTCCGTTTTCGTCCCCCAACGACGGTACAGAGGACTGCTGCGGGGCAGGCAAAGAACGCCGTTCTCGTCGCGGTGGTCGCCGCCGCGCCTGATACAGGCGACACACTAGAATTGCGAAAGGGTCCCACCGGTGGCCCTTTTTTATTGGTCGTCGTATTTCGAACGAACCTCTGTGGTTCTGGTGTTCTCGTGCCCACCTCTGCGCATGTGATTTACATCTCGCAGGCCTATCGCACCAAATCCTTGAAGGGACAGACATCATCTTCAAACGGGACATGGCGGCGTTGAAAACGACTGTCGGCGATTGCTTCTGGCGCGGTGATCCGGTCCATCCGAAAGTGACGGAAATCATCGCGACTAGGATCCCAGGCCACAAGATACCACAGGGGAAGCAAAATCAGCATAGCTTGCGGCTCAACAGTACGGGTGGTGTTGCGCCCTTTTGCGTCGCTGTAGTCAAAGCGAATAAGCTGGCGTTGCAAAAAACCAACCTCAAAGACCGATAGCAAATCCGCATCCATCTTCCCAATGTTCGACAGATCCTGCAGCGGTGACAGCTGACCGATATGCAAGCACTCCAAAAAGGCGCGCAGGTCTTTGACCTTGTCCGCAGGCAGTGCTTTTTCAATTTTTGCAAGGCCTGAGTCCGCAAGGTCAGAAAACGGCAGGCTCCCAGCTGCCCGCATGGCCGCAACGCTGATCAGCAAGGCAAAAACCTCCGGAACTGAAAGCCGTGCGTTGGCCTGCATCGATTGCGGGTCCAGCTGTAGCCCACCCCCACGTCCCACATCGGAATGGATAACAAACCCCTCATCCCGCAGCGCGCTGATGTCGCGCAGCACTGTGCGTCGCGAGGCACCGACCTCTTCTGCAAGCGCGTCAACGGTGGCGGTGCCATTGCGGCGCAGGCTGCGGACGATGGCGTCATGTCTCATGCGAATGTTCATAGGGCAACCTTATCAACAATAGTGACAACTTTTGGCACTATTTAAAGGTAGACCAATTTCAGCAAGGCAAAACAAGGAGAAACACGCGATGGAACGGACTGCTGTGAACCCATGGGATTGGTCGTTGAAACTGGGCTACAACCAAGGCGAAGTGATCGAAGGTGCAACCCGCCAATTGACCTGCGCCGGACAGACTGCAGTGGACGAAAATGGCGCGCCACAACACGCAGGCGACATGCGTGCGCAAATCAGCCTGGCCTTGGACAATCTGGAAGCCGTCTTGGCCAAGGCCGACATGACGTTGAGCAATATCACCCGTCTTGGCATTTATGCTACGGATGTCGACGAAGCGCTCAAGAACTTTGATCAGATGGGGATGCGTTTTGGTCCTCATCAAAGCGCACCGCCGATGACACTGCTGGGAGTAACACGGCTCGCCATCCCCGGCCTGTTGTTTGAGATCGAGGCAACAGCCGTCGCTTAGACGGATCACCAACAGCGGTCATTCAGTGCACCAGCCTGAATGACCGCTGACCTCGGCTGTCTGCCAAGACAAAGGCCGACAAGATGCCCAACGGGAAGCTTAAAACAACGCCAATTGATCCCCGGCCTGCGGCGGGCGCGCAAAGAGATCCCGGCGCAGGGGCGCGGTTTTTTCAGCCAGCCCCAAACGTTTGCAGGCGGCCTTGAACCGCATCGCCATCATTTCGGCATAGTGCCCCTCGCCGCGCATACGATGTCCCCAGCGCGGATCGTAATCACGCCCGCCGTGCATCTCCCGCAGGCGCGCCATCACCTTGCCCGCACGGTCCGGATAATGTTCAGCCAACCACTGTTGCCACAGGGGCGATACTTCGCGGGGCAGGCGCAGCATGATCCAGCTTGCCGCATCCGCACCCGCCGCCTGACCTGCTGCCAACAGGGCCTCAATCTCATGATCGGAAAGACCCGGAACCAAGGGTGAGGCCATCACCCGGACAGGCACACCCGCATCGCTCAACCGTTTTATAGTTGCCAGTCGCCGTGCGGGGGTCGGCACCCGCGGCTCCATCCGCCGGGCCAGTTCCGGGTCAAGCGTGGTCAGCGAAATACCCACCCGAACCAGCCCTTGTTCGGCCATTGGTGCAAGGATATCCAGATCCCGTTCGATCAGCGCGCCTTTGGTGACAATAGCGATCGGGTGGTTGAAATCCCGCAGCACCTCCAGACATTTGCGGGTGATCTGCCAGTCGCTTTCACAGGGTTGATACGGATCCGTATTGGTCCCCATTGCCAGTGTGGCCACCTTGTAGCGAGCCTTACCTAGCTCCATCTGCAGAACCTCTGCCACATTGGGACGCGCAATCAGCCGGGTTTCAAAATCCAACCCCGGCGAATAGCCCAGATAGGCGTGGCTGGGGCGCGCAAAACAATAGATGCAACCATGTTCACACCCCCGATACACGTTCAGCGAGCGGTCAAACGGCAGGTCCGGCGACTTGTTATACGTGATCGCCGTGCGCACGGTTTCCTGGCGCACCTGCGTGGTGACAGTATCGGCACGTGGTTCCACCGCCCAGCCGTCATCCACTGCCGCGCGGTCCAAATCAAACCGCCCCGGTGTATTGCTTAAAGCCGCGCGACCGCGATGCTGGTGTATATTCGGTATGTGTTCGCTCTCCATTTGCCGAATTTGCCACACACAGGAGAACAAATAAAGAACAAACCCGAAATGTTGAAGATTTCCATGCAGATTTCTCATTTTCTATTTCTTAGATTTCCTCGTATAGGTCGGTTCGGATCACGGCAGCGTCGTAATTTAGACAGTCGAACAGCGGCAATTTGACGAAAACGGGATCAAAGAGATGCCACCGCGGGAATCTCCCGCCCAGCAAGGAAGACGCCTATGTCGGAAGAAGAAGACGACATCATCCTCTCGGAACTGAATGATGAGGAATTGGTCCAACAGATGTTTGACGACCTTTACGACGGTCTTAAGGAAGAGATCGAAGAAGGCGTGAACATTCTGCTGGAACGCGGCTGGGAACCTTACAAGATCCTGACCGAAGCGCTGGTGGGCGGCATGACCATCGTGGGTGCTGACTTCCGCGACGGTATCCTGTTCGTGCCCGAAGTTCTGCTGGCGGCTGGCGCGATGAAGGGCGGCATGGGCATCTTGAAACCGCTGCTGGCTGAAACCGGCGCGCCTCGTATGGGTGCGATGGTGATCGGCACGGTCAAGGGCGACATCCACGACATTGGCAAGAACCTGGTCGGCATGATGATGGAAGGTGCCGGTTTTGAGGTTGTCGATCTGGGCATCAACAACCCGGTCGAAAGCTATCTGGAAGCGCTCGAAGAGCACAAGCCCGACATCCTGGGCATGTCTGCGCTGCTGACCACCACGATGCCTTACATGAAGGTGGTGATTGACACGCTGGTCGAACAGGGCAAGCGGGATGACTACATCGTACTGGTTGGTGGCGCGCCGCTGAACGAAGAATTCGGCAAAGCCATCGGCGCGGACGCCTATTGCCGCGATGCGGCTGTTGCGGTGGAAACCGCCAAGGAATACGTCGCGCGCAAGCACAACCAAATGAGCGCCTGATTTGGCCAGACGCGGCAGAGCAGCCCGCTTATCACAGCGGGCCGCTTGGCGCCCTCCCTCTGGGCGCACACTCGAAGAACGCTCCCTCACTGAAAACGGGTTGGCAGCCCCGGACCGCAAAGCGGGACGTGTCTTGATGATTGCTTGCGGCGCCTTGGCCCGCGAAATCTTGGCAATCAAACAGGCCAATGGCATGGATCATCTGGATCTCACTTGTCTGCCTGCGAAACTTCATCTTTATCCGGATCAGATCACCGAAGCCGTCGAGGCCGCGGTGCTGAAACACCGTGACACCTATGACCAGATCTTTATCGGATATGCCGATTGCGGCACCGGCGGTCAGCTGACCGCAAAATGTGCCGAGCTAAACGTGGAGATGGTGCAGGGCCCGCATTGCTATTCCTTCTTTGAGGGCAATGAGACTTTTGCCAACCGCACCGATGCGGGTGAGATCACCGCCTTTTATCTGACTGATTTTCTGGTGAAACAATTCGACGCGTTTATCTGGCGCCCCATGGGGTTAGACAAACATCCGGAACTGCGCGACATGATCTTTGGCAACTACACCACACTGGTCTACCAATCCCAGGTGAGCGACCCTGCCCTGTTGGAAAAAGCCCAGACCTGCGCCACGCGCATGGGGCTAAGGTTTGAGCACCGCCATACGGGATACGGCGATCTGGAAACCCAGATGCGGGACTGGAGCAGAATCTAGAACCGCCGTCTTTGATCAACAGCGTCCCGAACATCACTACCCGAATATCGAACGCGCGGGTGTTTCTAGGGCGGTTTAGGTCCGAAAAACCTGACCCATTTCGCACAGCGGGCTGAAGGCCTCCCGCAGTGTGGCAACCATCGCTTCAATTGCAGGGGACGTCCCTGCGGGATTGCGATGCAACACGACACATGCGTTGTCGATGGTGATAAACCCGTCCTCTTCCGTCAGCTCACGACACCCCGCCGGAATAGAGCTGCGGGACAAAGGGGCGACGGCAATACCGTTGATGACTGCGCTGCGCATGCTGGCAGATGTGTCGCATTCAAAGGCTGGAAAATAGTCCACCCCGATCTGTTCCAATGAATGCAGAGCGTAGCCGCGACACCAAACTGAGCTGAAATAAATTGATATGGGCAAAGGCCGTCGCAAATGTTGTGCGTGAGAGACGGACGTAACCCAGACGGTCGGGTCAACGGCTAGAACCTCAGCCTTTTCTTCGCTGTGACCCTGGTAAACCACCGCAAGATCGACTTTGTCATCCTTCAACGCGGCCAGCTGCGGTGCGCTGAAGTCACAGCGTGCGGTCACCTGCGTGTCTGGATGGCGTTGCGAGAATGAGGCCAGGGCCGACGGCAGGATGCTTTGCACATATTCATCGGGAATGCCGACGCGCACCGGACCAGACAACGGTTTTTCACGCAAGGCCGTCGCCGTTTCATCCAACAGGCCGACCACACGTCGGGCATAGGGCAACAATTGCTTACCTCTTTCAGTCAGGCTGACGCCCCGGGGTTCGCGGACAAAAATACTCTGACCCAAACTCTCTTCGAGCTTTCGGATCTGCATAGACACCGCCGACTGCGTGCGGCCCATTTTCTCCGCGGCCCGGGTCACCGAACCTGCGTCAACGACAGCCAGAAATCCCCGCATTAGATCGCTTTCAAGTGGTGGCAACATTGCAAGCACCCATTAGTTTAACCGATACCTACCATAACTACTATGCGTTTGATTGATGTCAACAAATCCCTGATCGTTGTTTTGCACCTATCAACGGAGGACATTGCATGATTTTGAAATTATGGAATGAGTGGAAGTGCTTACGTGATCGAAGGCGCGCAATGGCGTGGATGCTTGCACGTAAAGACGACCATTGGCTGAAGGATATTGGCCTGACGCGCAACGACCTTCGGGACTTGCTCAAAAAATGGGACGAATGACGCAGCAGCACATCCGGCGGTTAGATGTAGCTCACCGCAACACACCTAAACGAAGCCCACAAACAAGAACGGCGCGCTGCATGTTTTGCCATGCCGCGCGTCGGTGTCAAAATTTATGAGACTTCGGACTTAGGCGTTCGCAGCTGCAATCTCGCGCACGCGTTCGATCATGGCGCGCAACCCGTTGGACCGTTGGGCCGACAGGTGATCATTTAACCCCAAACGGCCTAGTTCTGCACGGGCGTCCACGGCCAATACATCTACCAGCGCCAGTCCGTTATAAAGCTTGCGCAGAACCGCAATCAGCCCGCGCACGATCATCGCGTCGCTTTCCCCATCAAACTGCAGCACGCCGCCTTCAATTGTCGCATGCAACCACACCTGGCTGGCACAGCCGTCAACCTTGGTCGCGGGCACTTTCAACGCGTCATCCAAAGGCTCCATCGCCTTGCCCAGATCGATCACATGGCGATAGCGATCCTCCCAGTCCTCCAGGAATTCAAAATCTTCCACGATCTCTTCAAAGGCGGCGCTTGCCATGGGGGCTTCCTCGTCTTGGTCAAAGTGATGCGTTGGTTTGGTGCATCCGGGCCAGATCAGGACCTATGCGGCCTGTTGACTGTTTTCAACCGCTTTTCAACTGCGCTTCAATCGGGTAACCAATTGCCGAGGCACTTAAACGGGCGGACGTTATGCAGAAATCCATCGCAGTTCTTTTGACCGGAGCGGTCCTTTTGTCCAGTTGTGGCGTGATCCGCGACAGCAAGGTCAACCCGCGCAATTGGTTTGGTCGCTCTGACGAGATCCGCCGCGAAGTAGAAGCCGAAACCGTCAACCCGCTGATCCCTGTGGAGGACAAGGTTGATCTGGTCCGCAAAGCCGAAGAAGAGGAAACCCGTGTGTTGCTGAACGCAGTGACCGAAATGCGGGTTGAGCGCACACCAACCGGCGCGATCATCTATGCAACCGGCCTGCCCGCCCGCCAAGGTGCGTTTGACGTGGCCCTGCGCCCCAATGAAGACGCCGAAGATGGCGTGCTTGAACTGGAGTTTGTGGTGAACTACCCGGAATTTGCCACTCAGCGCGGCAGCGAATTCAGCCGCACTGTGCGGGCGGCCTACAGCCTGTCCAATGGCGATCTGCGTGACATTCGTCTGATCCGCGTTTTGGCCGCAGAAAACGCCCGCGAAACCCGCCGCCAGTAGCCACTGCATTTCAGCTCGTCAGGTTTAACACTCACGCCGCGCAATTGACTTTGTGCGGCGCTGCTCGTTAGCGTGGTTTGTCAGACAATCCATTTATGTGCGGAGCGCAGACTTATGAATTGGCGCGATCTTGCAGAACATCAGATTCAAAAAGCCAAGGCTGAGGGGCAGCTTGACGACCTTGCCGGTCAGGGCAAACCTTTGGCGCCACACAGCGGCGATGACATCGTATCCGCAGGTATGGGTATCATGGCAGAGGCCGGTGTCCTACCGCGTGAGATCGAGTTGAAGAAAGCCGTCGATGCCCAACGCCGCGTCTTGGCCGCAGCGACACAAGCGGACCATCGCAAAACAGAAATGCGCAAATTGGCTGATCTTGAGATGCGCCTGAACATTGAACAGGAAGCACGGCGCAAATTTTACCGCACGTCCTGAACCGGTTGAAACACTAACGTCGCTTACAGCTCAACCACATCAACGTTTTGCCCACGGGCCACCAGCGCGATTTCCCCGGCACACAGACGCAGCGCATCCATGCCAAAGACCTCGTTGCGCCAACCACTGAGCGCGGGCACATCGCGCATCCCGGCGGCAATTGCATCCAGATCGGCGCTTGGCGCGATCAATTTTGCAGCGACACCCGCGTTTTCAGTTTTAGCCTTCAGCAGAACCCGTAACAGATCAGCCAGCGCAGGGTTTACCTGCATCTTATCCTTGCTGCGGTCGGGTTTCGGCATCTGATCCGCCGGGCAGTTCAAGCCCCGCTGCACCGACGCCAGAATCCCTTCGGCAATCGCTCCTTTGCGCGCCTCACGCAAAAGCAGGCGCGAGTTGCTCAGATCGCCGCTGTTCTTGGGCTTGGTCGACGCCAGTTCAACCAACACGTCGTCCTTGAACACCCGGTTGCGCGGCACATTGTTGGTTTGGGCATAGTCTTCGCGAAACGCCGCCAATTCGCGCACAACGGCCAGGAAGCGGGCGGAATTGGTCCGCGTCTTTACCCGTTTCCAGGCGTCTTCGGGGCGAATGTCGTAGGTCTGCGAATTGGTCAGCACCCGCAGCTCTTCTTCCAGCCAATGCGCGCGACCGCTTTTGTCCAGCTCGGCACTCAGGAACTCATAGATCACCCGCAGATGCGTCACGTCCCCAATCGCATAGGTCTTCTGAGCCTCGCTCAGGGGACGGCGCGCCCAATCGGTAAAACGGGAACTTTTGTCCAAGCTCTCCTTGGCAATCTTGCGCACCAGCGTCTCATATCCCACTTGCTCGCCAAAGCCACAGACCATCGCCGCCACTTGGGTATCGAACAGAGGCTTAGGAAAGACCTTGGCGTCGACCCAGAAAATCTCAAGGTCTTGCCGTGCCGCGTGGAAGACCTTGACCACCGATTCATCACGGAACAATTCATAGAGCGGTTCCAGCGACAGCCCCTCGGCCAGCGGATCCACAAGCACCGCGTCATTCTCTCCGTCGCCGTCAAACGCCAGCTGGATCAGACACAGTTTCGAATAATAGGTTCGCTCGCGTAAAAACTCTGTATCCACGGTCACATAGGAATGGCTGGCGGCCTCTTTGCAGAATTGTTCCAGTTCTTCGGTGGTGCAGAGAGTTTTCATAAATCGCGGCTTTTCTTGTTACTCTTTGAATGTATCTGCCCGTGATACGCGCTTGTCTCTCGCAATGCAAACAAGTGCCTTAAACGTCCCGGCTTTGCGTGGCCTTTACGCCCGGAAAGAATGCGTTGTCTGCCGCCAAACCGTCACAACACCGTCGTTCCATGCAGCCCTGTCAGCTCCGGCACGTCTTTTTACCGCTTGACGTGATACCATTTGGTTTTATATATAAATAATACCAAATGGTATCAAAAGGAGTTTGACCGAGGTGACCCACCCACTTGCAACAGCACGTCCCACAGGTGCTCGGCAGGTGTGCCCATGACCACATCTGAACAAATGGGGTTCCGCGCCCTCGCCGATCCAACGCGGCGCAATATTCTGCAACTTCTGGCCCACCAAAGCCTGACCATTGCCGAAGTGGCAGACAACTTCGACATGACGCGTGCGGCGGTGAAAAAGCACCTCACCGTCCTGCAAGAGGGCAATCTGATCTCGGTCCAGGTAGAGGGGCGCACGCGCCTGAACGCGCTGAACCCCCACGGGCTGCAACAGATCCTCAGCTGGTTCGATTTCTTCGATGCCTTCTGGGACACCCGCCTTGAGACGCTTAAATCTGCAATCGAAAAGGACATGCAATGACCGACACTGTTATCCGGAAATCCATTTACCTCAAGGCAACGCCCGCGCAAGTTTGGGCCTATCTGACCGACCCAGAGAAGCTTGCGATTTGGTTTCACAAACCGAACACACCGCTGGTCGAAGGCCCCTATGAAATGTTTGGCACAGAAAGCGGCGATCGCCTGATGTGGGGGGACGTGTTGGTGGCCAAGCCTTTCACCCAATTGGAGTACACATTCTCGATCAAACCGATGGGGGATGACACCAGCACAGTCAGATGGCAGTTGACCGAGGTTCCCGGTGGCACAAACCTAACCTTGGTCCACGAAGACCTGCCGCAAGGCGTGCCTGCCTTTGGTCTGACACTGGCGCTTGATAAGGGCTGGGATGACCATCTTGCCCGCATGCGTGCCTCTGCGCATGAGGACTGACGACACGGGAGCGACTGTGGATTATGGAGGCGGCTTTTACAAACAGGCCGCCTTCGTCTCGTTACGACACATCAACAAATGTGATTGAAGTGCGATCAAACATTAATTTTGAGAATACTGATTTCATCCCTACGTTGGAGCTGTACCCAAACAGGAGATGATCCAATGTCCCTTACAGAACAGCTCCCCGCCGCGCCTTTTGTTCAACTGCGGCTGTCAAACCTTGCCCCGTTTATTGCCGCCATCGCGTTGCTGGCCGCCCTTGGGCTTCCAGCATTAGACGCACCAACGCCCCCACAGGGCGCATTGGATTGGCATGGAAATGTGGCCTCAACCAGCACGCAGCCCTAAGGCAGCAAGACAGGTGTTTTGTCGCCTGCAGCAAAACGGCGCAGCACCGCTGGGTAAAGTTTGTGCTCTTGCACCAACACCCGTGCGGCGAGATCATCGGGCGTATCACCCGGCTCCACCGGCACCCGTGCCTGCCCCAACAAGGGACCATCGTCCAGAACCGGCGTGACCTCATGCACAGAACAACCATGCTCGCTGTCGCCAGCCTCAAGCGCACGCGCATGGGTGTGCAGCCCGGTGTATTTGGGCAAAAGCGAAGGGTGGATGTTCAGCATCCGCCCTTTGAACTGGCCGACAAAATCTGCGGTCAGCACCCGCATGAACCCAGCCAGGCAAACGATATCTGCACCAGAGGCCAGAATGGGTTTGACCAGTTCAGCCTCAAACGCCGCACGGTCGCCTTTGAAGGGACGGTGATCGACATAAGCCGTCTCAATCCCCATCTCGGCGGCCTTGACCAACCCGCCTGCGTCGGCGCTGTTGGCCAGCACCAGACAGGGGCGCGCCGGATGGTCGCCGACCATGCTTTTGGCCAGCGACACCATATTGGAGCCGCCGCCCGAAATCAGAATAGCGACTTTCTTATGTGTGGTCACAGCAGCGCGCCTGTGTAACGAATGCCTGCCCCCTCGGTGACAGTCCCGAGACGGGTCACGGTCTCGCCTTCGCCTTCAAGGATCTCGACAATCGCGTCGACGCGATCGGCGGCCACGGACAGGATCATGCCCTGCCCACAGTTGAAGGTCTTCAGCATTTCGGCCTCAGCAATACCGCCAGCCTGCGCCATCCATTTGAACACAGCAGGCAATTCCCAGCTGTTCAGATCGATATCTGCGCCCAGATCTTCGGGCAGAACACGTGGCAGGTTTTCGGTCAGGCCACCGCCGGTGATATGCGCCAGCGCGTGAACGCCCCCTGCGCGCACCGCTGCCAGACATTGTTTGACGTAAAGACGTGTGGGGGTCAGCAGAACCTCACCCACGGTGCCTTCGCCAAAGGGACAATCATCGCCCCACGTGAGGCCGGACACTTCAACGAGTTTGCGCACCAGCGAGTAGCCGTTGGAATGCACGCCGTCGGACGCCAGTCCCAGCAACACGTCGCCCGCCTCAACACCGGCAGGCAGTGCGGTGCCGCGTTCCATCGCACCAACAGAAAAACCAGCGAGGTCAAAGTCACCTTCAGGGTACATGCCGGGCATTTCAGCCGTCTCACCACCGATCAGCGCACAGTTTGAACGCACGCAGCCCTCAGCAATGCCTTCGATAATTCGCGCGGCGGTCTCTGTCTCCAGCTTGCCGGTGGCAAAGTAGTCGAGGAAGAACAGCGGCTCTGCACCTTGGCAGACCAGATCGTTCACACACATGGCCACCAGATCAATGCCCACGCCGTCGACAACGCCAGTATCAATCGCAATCCGCAGCTTGGTGCCCACGCCATCGGTGGCGGCAACCAGAACCGGATCGCTGTAGCCTGCATCCTTAAGATCAAACAAAGCGCCAAAGCCACCAAGCCCGCTCATCACGCCAGAACGATTGGTGCGTTTGGCCGCCGGTTTGATCCGATCAACCAGATCGTTGCCTGCATCAATATCTACACCTGCGTCTGCGTATGTCAGACCGTTTTTGCCAGTGGTCATCTTTGGCTCCTATGCAATGGATGCGCTGCCTTTACCGCAAGCGGCAAGCAAAGGGAACACGCGATTATCGCCTATCGCCCTGTCACAGCCATGCCAGCGTGCATCGACGCAAAAGCCCTGCCCGCAAATGCGGACAGGGCAAGGTTTTGTGCATGTGTATTTTTGTTATTAGACAGCGAACTGCCAAGGTGCCGCAGCAAAGCCATAGGCTTGGCCTTTGCGAACAACTTTACCCAAGCCTGGGAATTCGATGTGCGCGCCGGTGACCAACATGTTGTCGGCTGCTGCGCGGTCCAGCATCTTTTTGCGGGTTTCAACGGTCAGCGCAGGATCTGTGTCGAACGCGATTGTCCATTCGGGCAGTGCGAACTGCAGACCTGTCAGGTGGATAACGTCACCCCACAGCAGCAGGGATTCGGTGCCGCCGTCCAGCATGTAGCCGGAGTGACCAGGTGTGTGACCTGGCAGTGGCAGAGAGGTGAAGCCAGCTGCAACTTCAACTTCGCCGTCGAATTTCTTCAGGCGATCCGCATAAGGTGTGGTGGTGTTGCGCGCCATTTCAAAGAAAGGACGGTTGCCTTCGGGAACAGACGCCATGATCGCGTCGTCGTACCAGAAACCGTGCTCGGTTGCGGAAACAACCAGCTCAGCGTTCGGGAATACTGCCTTGCCGTCGCCGTCAACCAGACCGCCAGTGTGGTCGGGGTGCATGTGTGTCAGCAGGATGGTCGAGATCTGCTCAGGCTTGACACCGGTGGCGGCCAAAGATGCGGCCAGGTTACCCAAGGTGGGGCCAAACAAGCCAGCAGCACCTGCGTCCAGCAGCGTGTACTTGCCTGCTTTTTCGATCAGGTAGCCGCTCACTGGGATTGGCATGCCTTGCTCACCAAAGCCAAACAGAGTGTCGGCCAGAGTTTCGTCTGCAACCGCTTGGTCAAACGGAGAAATGATTTGCGATGCAATCGCAATGTGGCCGTCCAGCAGCGCGGTGACTTTTGCGTCGCCAACGGTGAAGGTGTTGATGGTGCCGGTTTTGGCCGGAGCCGCTTCAGCATGTGCAACCTGGGTCAGACCGCCGGTTACTACAACGGGTGCCGCCAGAGTTGCGCCCAGAATCTGTCTGCGATTGATCGCCATGATATGTCTCCAAAATAAGCTGTGCGGTTTATTTTCCGCTGCAATTGCAAGTTAGGGGTTTGTATTTTTTTCAACTAGCCCCATATCGCTGATGACCCCCTATTAGAGATGCTTATAGGTAGCGCACATGGACCGTCTTGGACTGCTTAAAACACTGATCACCGCCCTGGATGAAGGCAGCCTCAGCCGGGCTGCCCAGCGCCAGGGTATCTCGCAATCCGCTGTCAGCCAGCAGATCCGTCAGTTGGAGACCACATTGGGTCACCAATTGTTGCTCAGAACCGCCTCCGGTGTCCATGCCACACGTGCAGGTGCGACAACAGCGCAACACGCCCGCCAACTTTTGCTGGCCTATGAGGCGCTGGAAAGTGATCTGGACGCCCAGTCGGATCACTTGTCCGGGTCCTACCGCATCAGCGTCGGCACCGTTCTGGGACGCACCGTCTTTGGCCCGCTTCTGCTGCAGATGAGCCAGAAGTTCCCCGACCTTGATATCGCGATGGGTGCCGAAGATCGCTATGTGGATGTAGTGCGCGAAGGGTATGATCTGGCGATCCGCGCCGGAAAGATGGGCGACAGCGAAGGTTACGGGCGCAAAATCGCCCAGCTCGACACTGTGCTGGTCGCCACGCCCGCCTATCTGGACAAACACGGGCGTCCACAAAACCTTGCAGATTTGAAGCGATTGAAATTCATCCGTTACAATATGGAAAACACCAGCACAGCGATCCGCACCGGCAGCAATGGGCTGTGGACGGACACGCCGGTTGAGGTCGGCTTTACCGCCAGCGACCCCCAAGTGGTGGCGCAAGCGCTCGAAAGCGGGGTTGGTTTTGCCAAGATCGTGCGCTTCCTGGTCGAAGATCAACTGGCTGATGGTTCATTGGAATTGATTTTGCCCGAGGTCGAGCTGGAACAAAAAGACGTCTATGCCGTCTACCCGTCTCGCAACGGTTTGGACAAATGCCAACACGCAATCATCGACGGCTTCCTTGAGCTGGTCGCCGAGCGCAGCGGCAACACTCACGCCCCGGCAAAACGGCTCGAGCTCATCACCGCCTGAGGCGCATGAAAAGGCAGTGCGACGCTGAACAAAAGCGCATGTGTCAGATTGCGCAGGCCGCTCTGACGTCGCACCATTTGCGTGCCCCAGCGTTGACGGGCAACGCTGGACGTCTACTCTGTCACCAACAACATCTGTTTTTCCTGACGCAAACGGCGAGAGGACACGCCGGGCTCGGCCCCCCAGACGGTGATCCACCGATAAAACATCGGGGTCAGGAACAATGTGAAGACCGTGGCAAAGCCAAGCCCGCCAACGATCACCCAACCAACCGCGATTCGCGCTTCGGCGCCTGCACCGGACGACAGAACAAGTGGAAGCCCGCCAAAGACGGTGGATACCATGGTCATCATCACCGGACGGATACGCAACCGCATGGCATCGCGTATGGCGCTGTCGATATCCTGACCTACTTCCCGAAGCTGGTTGGCAAACTCGACAATCAGAATACCGTTTTTGGCCATGACCCCGATCAACAGAACCAGGCCAATCTGGCTGTAATAGTTCGACGAACCTCCCGTGATGGAAATCGCAAAGAACGCGGCGGCAAGGCCGAAAGGAACGGTCAGCATGATGACAACAGCGCTTGCGATGCTTTCGAATTGCGCGGCCAGAACAAGGAAGACCACAATCGCTGCCACGCCGAACACCAAATAGATGCCCGATTGGCTTTCGCTAAGTGAGGCGGCCTCGCCTGTATAGACGATGCCCATGCCGTCCGGCAGGGTTTCCGCAGCAAGCTCGCTTAGACGGGTCATGGCCGCACCCAGCTCAACATCATTAGCCAGATTGGCCTGCACCGATACGGCCAGCGAGCCGCCTTGCCGCTCGATTGAAGATTGGCTGATCGCAGGGACCAATGAGGCCGTTGACGAAAGCGGCACGTATTCGCCACTTGGCAGACGGAGCTGGATCGCTTCAAGGTCATTGGGGTCATTAATTGGTGGGCCACCCGGAACCACGCGCACGTCGACCTCTGTATCATCGATAAATACGCTCACTGCGTCAGAACCTTGCGTCAGCGCGCTGATTGTTTTGGTGATATCAGCTTCACTCAAACCAAAGACGCCTGCCATTTCCTGATCCACGATGATGTCATACTGGGCCAGCACACTGTCGCCAGAAACCTGCGGATTGGTAAAATGCGCATCTTGCGCCATCAAGGCGGCAAGCGCAGCGGCAGCGTCGTTCATGTCATCTACGTTCGTCCCGCTCACCGCAAATGTCAGCCCATTGCCGCCACCACGAATGTTGAGGCTGTTGGGAGATATCGCAAAGACCCGAACACCGGGCACGGTTGCAAGCTGGGCATTGATCGGCTGCATGAGGGATTGTTGCGTCCAATCGCGGTCCGCCCAATCCGGCAGGCGCACAACGATGAACGCATTTGTTCCCCCACTGATCCCAATGATGCTTTGCACCGAACTGACCTGCCCGCGTTCCTGAAACGGTGCCAAGATCGCTTCGATCTGAGCCACTTGCGTGTCCAAATACTCGGTGGTGGTATCAGACGCACCTCTGGCTTGGATCAAAAAGTACCCGCGATCTTCGGTGGGGGTAATCGTCGACGTCAGCGTGTTTGCCGCACCGGCGGCGATGATCGCAAACCCAACAGCCAGAGCCATTACCACCAAAGGCGCGCGGATTGCGCGGTCCACCAGCCGGTCAAAGCCACGTGCAAGGCGGCTTGGGGTCTCAGGCGTATTTTTCTGCGCTGTGGTCAGTTTTCCGGGATCCAAAAGCGCCCCAAGAACCGGGGCCAAGGTCAGAGCCGCGGTGGAGGATAACGTAACTGCAAACGCCAGCACAAAGCCGAATTCGCTGAAAACGCCGCCTGCCTGTCCGGGTAGAAACGAAATGGGAATAAACACAGCCGCCAGCGTCGCCGTGGTTGAGATGACGGCAAAGAAAACCTCGTTTGTGCCTGCAGCGGCCGCCGCAAAGGCTCCCATTCCCTCTTTTCGTTTGCGCACAATATTTTCAACCACAACGATGGCGTCATCCACCACCATGCCTGTCGCCAGGACCAAAGCCAAAAGGCTGATCGTATTGACCGAAAACCCAGTCAACCAAATCGCAGCAACAGTGCCGATCAATGCGACCGGGATCGTGACCGCAGGGATAAGCGTCGCACGTAGCGACCGCAGGAAAGCGAAAATCACAAGGATCACGATACCGGTGGCCAGGCCGATGGACTTCACAACCTCGACCAAGGCGCTTTCGATGAACACGCCATCATCGGTTGAAATGATCAGTTCCACACCAGTGGGAAGCTCTGCGCGCAGCTCTTCGACGGCTGCGCGAACAGCGGTCGAGATTTCGAGCGTGTTGCCTTCGGATTGGCGCGTGATATCTAGGCCGATGGCCGTCTGTCCGTTGACGCGGGTGAAAACATTAGCGTCTTCGGGGATCAGCTGTACCAGCGCCACATCCGCCACCCGCGTGTTGGGATCGATCAGAATTTGGCCGATACTATCAACGGTGACATCGGCGTTTCCAACCTGCAAGGCTATCGTCTGCGCATTGGTTTCCAGCTCCCCCAAGGGTGTATCGTCGCGCAGGTCTGTAAGGGCTTCGGTTACGTCAAAAACGGTCAAACCCCGGCTCAGCAGCAGACGATCATCAAGCGTCACACGAAACTCATTCGAGCGATCTCCGCGCGTTGTAACTTCGGCGATGCCGTCAATCAGGGACAGCCGGTCATAGATCCGACCCTCGGCCAAGGTCGTCAACTCATCCAGAGTGACATCCCCCAGGACGGCCAAGCGAATGATGGCATCCGCGTTGGTATCCGATTTGGAAACGGTCGGGTCGTCGTCAAGGTCGTCCGGCAGATCCCGCACAGTTGCAGACACGATTTCGCGGGCCTCGTTGGCCGCCACATCTATGTCGGTGTCCTCAGACAAATCGATGGTGATGCTGCTCGACCCTGTGGTGGAACTGGATTCGATGTACGACAGACCCTCCAATGCGCTCAGCGCATCTTCAAGAACCTGCGTGATTTCCTGGTCGACCGTTGCGGGCGTCGCGCCTTCGTATGTCGTGCTGATGGACAGAACCGGCTGGTCGACATCCGGCATTTCACGCACATCAACAGAAGACAGTGCTGCCAAACCAGCGATTAGGATCAAGAGATTGACCACAAAACCCAAAATGGGTCGTGCAACAAACAGATCGGCCAGGCCAGAGGCCGCGCGTTGGATGGTTGGGGTGCTCATGTCGGCTCCTGGGTGGCCATGTTCACGTCAGTGATCGCGGCACCTAGGCGCAGTTTATGTGCGCCTTCGGTCACAACCTTGGTGTCAGTCGGCAAGTCTACATCCACCCAGGCACGCTCATCCCGGCGAAACAGGATGGTCGCGGGCGCGCTCATGGCAACACCTTCGTTTTCAAACCAGATACTGGCGCCCTCGCGTGACCAGGTAATGGCGGTTGTGGGCACCACCAGAAGGGGTTCGCTCAGATTTGTGAGCCGCACCGTGAACGTCATGCCCGGCCACAGTATGTCATCTGGGTTTTCGACCCGCGCTTTGACTGTCACGCTTCGGGTCACCCCATCAATTCGACTGTCAAACGACGTGATCTCGCCTTGAAATGGTCGCCCAGTCAAAGACGGCGTTCCCAAGGTCACTTCGCGCCCAAGTGACAGGAACCCAACGGATCGTTCGGGCAATTCAAATTCAACCAACAGCGCGCTGGAATTGTCGATTGTGACGATTGCATCATTGGCGCTAATGAAATCGCCTATATTAACGTCGCTCAGTCCCAGCCTACCCGAGACGGGCGCGCGGATCGTTAGGTCTTCGAGAGTGAGTTGCGCCAGTCCAACATTGGCTTCGGCGAGACGTTGCGCCAACAGCGCGTCCGAGATCGTCACTTCCGAAACCGTAGAGTTTCCCGACTGGCGCAAGCGTTCGTAGCGCGCCACAGTGTCAGAGGCCTGTTGCAGCTCGTTCTGCGCGGCTTCCAACGAGAGCTTCGCAGCCCGTGCATCAAGCTGTATCAGAACATCGCCCTGCTCGACCTGTGCGTTTGCCGGAAGGTTGACCTCAACCACTCTGCCAGACACGTCTGAGGTGACCGTCGCGCTGCGCACCGCTTCCGAACTGCCGATTGCCCGAAACGTATCGGCGTAGGGTTGCATGGCAAGTTTCGTCAACACGACCGTCGTCGCCCCTCCTCCGCCAGGTCGACCAAAGCCAGGCCCACCCGGGCCTTGCGCCGCGGCGGCTTGGTCGCTCTCGCCCGAACGGAACACTTCTGGAAGACCAAACGACCAGAGGTAAGCGCCCGCTACAATGGAGAACGACGCGAGGACAGAGAGAGTCTTGTTCATATTTTAGCCTTTCGTAGAATCTCTGGTGCGGGTGTGGGTTCGGCTCAAATTTGCGATTTGCCCCTTCGCAAACATCACCGGCACTTTTGGTTTCACTCCTATTTGCGGATCAAACGGCGCAGACGGACATTTCGGTCGATAAATTTTCGCTGACGTGCCCCCGAGTTGCGCGCGTCCCAAGAGGCAAAGAAAACGACATTGTTTCGCCTATTCAGTCGGCGAGGATGAAAGGAGCCGTGACGCATCGATCAAGCCGTCCCAGACAACATCCAAAGCTTGATGAAGCGACATGCCTTCTGTGTGCTCCCAAAGGAAAATTGACCCTCCGATTGCGTCGACGGCATTTTTGGCAAGTGCTGTGGCGGTTTGACGGTTTTCCACACGGCTACAAAGAACTTCTGTCAGCGCGCGCCTTTCGCCTACGAGAAACCCATCAAGGATGCCGCGCGCTTTTTCATTCGTCCTGAGGACATTGCCCACGCCCCGAACAATGGCTTCATCCCGAACCAATATCTTCATGTGCTCATCCAAAAGCGCTTTGATATCAGCCGCCAACGACCCTGTGCCCTTGCGCAAAGCATCCTTTGTTTCTTCTGAAAAGCTCGGCGGATGCCCGATCGCAGCGGCTTCTTTGTTGGGATAATAGTTGAAAAACGTCCGTGTGCTGACACCCGCCGCAGCGGCAATTTCCTCGGTTGTGATGTCTTCCACGCTCTTCTGCATGGCCAATTCCAGCGTCGCTTTTTGAATTTCGCGCGCTGTTTCCTGACGTCGTCTTTCACGTAGCGGAGAGGTCACTCATGTAATCCTTGCATAGTGTGCAAAGTTTGCATATCAAGCAGGTAATTTATTGGCAAGTCAAGTGTTGGGGTCGAAATGAAACATGCGGGCAAGATTGCTTTTATAGTGGCCATCCTTGGAGCAGCGGGTGTCGCCTTGATGCTGTTTGGCGCGCGCTTCGGACTGTGGGATCCGATCACCGGCTTTGGCCTTTATCGCAACTATTTCAATTCATTGGGCATGGGTGTCGCTGGCGTTGGTCTGGTGGCGCTGGTCATTCACGTGATCCGCAAGGAAACGTCCAAGGCCGCCCTTGGCGCTATTGCGCTGGCCTTTGGTGGCGCGTGTTTGACACCAATGATCGCAAATACGTTGAACCCACCCAAACGCGCCGCGCCAATCCACAATATCTCAACCGACACGGCCAATCCTCCGGCCTTTCTGGTGTTGGATGAAACCCGTCCGGGAGCACGCAATCCCCTCAAATACGGAGGACCAGAGCTCGCCGAGACCCAGGCCAAGGCCTACCCCGATATTGGACCACTGATGACCGATTTGCCCAGCGAAGACGCTTTTCAGCGCGCTTTGACCGTCGCCGCGCAGATGGGCTGGGAAATTGTGGCCTCAGACGCGGCCGCTTTGCGCTTTGAGGCAACCGCCCGCACCCCAGTCTTCTATTTTGCGGATGATGTGGTGATTGTTGTGACGCCTCAGGCAGACGGCAGCCGTGTAGATATGCGAAGTGTGTCACGCGTAGGCCGAAGCGACCGAGGCGTGAACGCCGCACGCATTCGCACCTTTCAACAACAGTTCGGCGCGTAGACGCAGACCTTTGCCTTCGCACCAAAGTCACCTGCAGTTTTTGAAAATTGCCTCGGACATTCGCAGTTTTCGCAAGTGAAGGTTTTGATCCCGCTCAAATAAGGAACCTCTAAAATGACAACATACATCCTAACGCATTCCAGCATTCTGGCGGCATTGTTTGGTCTGATCACCCCTCATGCATCGCTCGCCGAAGCTCCGCGCATCCAAACGGTTGGACCCATTGTCCACCTCAAGGATAACCTCAATGAAGACGCCAAGCTGGGCTGGTGTATCGACACCGAAGGACGCGGGTTGAGCGATCAGCTCCAGGCCCATTCCTGCAAGCCAAATGGTGACGACGTTCTGTTCGCATTTTCCGCAGACACCGGCACGATTGCGTCGGCCACATTTGATAACTTGTGCATGGCCTATAACGCACCAGAGGATGCTGTTAACCCGTTTGGATTGATCGCCTGCGACGCCGCCGACCCAAACCAAGTCTTTGCCTATGATACCGATAGCATGCAGATACACCTCGCCTCGGCTCCCACGCAGTGTTTGACCGTCGCAGAAACCATCGACGATGCAGGCCCTTACCAATCCCGCGATCTCATTCTCGCCGCGTGTGACGGGTTGGAGGCAAGCTTCAAAGAATGGGTTATTAAAGACTACTCAAAGTAACCTTATGCCGGAGCCCTCGACGTCTTTCTGAAGTGCTCCGGCATTTTTTGAACCTGCGCATAGCATCGTTTGCAAGCCATGCCCGCGTTGTTCCGTCACCAGGTTGATGGCTATATTGGACCATCGACCCAGGTTCCCAACATGCCTTCAGCCCAGGCGCACGCTCCCTACGGATTTCTGCTAAATTTACCTGGTTCATCAAGCAAATGCGCGCCGCCGCTCCCTAGGCATGGCGCGCGAGAAAACGATCGAAATCCTCATGCGATGGAACGATGCCGGAAAAAACTTCGACGTAGCGTTGCACACGCAACAGGCGCTCTTTGCGATCTTCTTCGACATACATCGAGATGTATCCAACCTGCGTGTAGATCAACGTCATGCTGCGCGCTTCGGCTTGCTCAGGGGTAAAGCCATGGCGCTGAAACAATCCAGCAACGGCGTCAAGCCGACGCGCGTCTGCGGCGCTCAGCCGGTCTTGAAGGGACGCATCAACGCGGGCCCAGTTTCGGATCGCGAGGTCTAGAGGCGCATCAAAGAGCGTTGGATCAAGCCAACAATCCATAACGTTAAACAGTGCCTCGCAGACATTTTCCGCAGGCACTTGGCACGCCGCGACCAGGTTCCCTGTATTCCTGTGCTCCCAAAGCGCAATCATCTCTGCGTGCAATGCACCTAGGTCGTCAAAAAACCAATAGAATCCTGTGCGTGACAGGTTCAGCTTCTTGGCCAGTGCCATCACTTTGACAGCTTCTATTCCGCTAGAAACGAGCATTTCGTAGGCAGCATTCAGCCACAGTTCTTTTGAACCCCGTTGGCGGGTGTGAGAAGTGTTCATTGCTTCATCCTAAGTGACTTGACACATATGTCAATTAAGCGAAAACTTCCCTTCATGACACACCTGTCAAGTGCCAAGCGAGGGCGTTCCTGTGACCAAAGATCCATTGCTCCAGCCATATCAGCTGAAACATCTGACGTTGAAAAACCGGATTATGACGACCAGTCACGAACCCGCCTACCCCGAAGACGGTATGCCAAAAGACCGGTATCGCGCCTATCACGCTGAACGTGCCAAGGCAGGTGTCGCGCTGGCTATGACAGCGGGATCTGCTGCTGTGTCCAAAGACAGCCCGCCAGTGTTCAACAATATTCTCGCCTACAAAGACGAAGTTGTGCCGTGGATCCAAAATTTGACGGATGGCTGCCATGAACACGGATGCGCCGTCATGATCCAGTTGACCCACCTGGGCAGGCGCACGACATGGAACAAAGGCGATTGGTTGCCATCTGTGTCCTCCTCCAAACACCGTGAACCGGCGCACCGTGCCTTTCCCAAACTGATCGAAGATTGGGATATAGAGCGCATCATCACTGACTTTGCGGACGCTGCTGAACGGATGAAAGCGGGCGGCATGGATGGGATTGAATTGCAGGTCTATGGCCATCTGCTGGATCAATTCTGGTCACCGCTAACCAATGATCTGGTCGGACCCTACGGCGCAGATACGTTGGAAAACCGGATGCGTTTTCCGCTGGACGTCTTGGCAGCCATTCGCAAACGGGTTGGGGAAGAGTTCATCGTTGGCTTTCGCTACACGGCAGACGAAGCGCAGAAAGGCGGCATCACCCCCGAGGACGGGTTAAAGATTTCCAAAACGCTGGCTGAGACAGGGCAGCTTGATTTTCTCAACGTTGTGCGCGGGCGGATCCACACCGATCCCGCCATGACAGATGTGATCCCGATCCAAGGCATGAAAAATGCACCTCACTTGGATTTCGCAGGGCAGGTCAAGAAATTAACGAGCATGCCCACATTCCATGCGGCAAAGATACCCGATGTCGCCACAGCCCGTCACGCGGTTGAAAACGGTCTGCTCGACATGGTTGGGATGACGCGCGCGCATATGGCCGACCCTCATGTTGTGAAAAAGATCATCGAGGGCCGCGAGGATGATATCCGCCCCTGTGTCGGCGCAACCTATTGTCTGGACCGCATCTACGAAGCAGGTGACGCGCTCTGCATTCACAACGCGGCCACTGGACGCGAGCTGACGATGCCGCACACGATCGAAACCGCCGCAACGAAACGCAAAATTGTAGTCATAGGTGCTGGCCCCGCTGGCCTCGAGGCCGCGCGCGTGGCTGCGGAACGGGGCCATGACGTTATCGTCTTTGAGGCGCAACCAGACCCCGGCGGGCAGGTCCGCCTAACAGCCCAAAACCCACGTCGTCGCGAAATGCTGTCGATCATTGACTGGCGTATGGCACAATGTGCAGCCCGCGATGTGGTGTTTCACTTCAACACCTGGGCCGAGGTCGAGGATGTTACGGCTCTGAACCCCGATGTCGTGATTGTCGCCACCGGTGGGATTCCCAACACCGAACTGTTCGAAAGCGGTAAGGACGTCTCTCACGTGGTGACATCTTGGGACCTGATCGCGGGCGACGTGAAACCGGCACAAAACGTTTTGATTTACGACGAAGCTGGAGACCACGCCGGGCTGCAGGCTGCGGATGTTGCAGCGGCGGCGGGATCATCGGTTGAGATCATGACCCCGGACCGCACCTTTGCCCCAGGTGTGATGGCGATGAATTTAGTTCCCTATGTGCGATCATTGCAGGACAAGGACGTCACCTTCACGGTCACACGAAGGCTGCTTGACGTGACGCGCAAGGGCAACAAATTGGCGGCAACAATTGGCACGGATTACAGCGAGCACTCGCGAGACCAAGACTACGACCAAGTTGTGATCAACTATGGCACCCTGCCCTTGGACGAGCTGTATAACGGTCTTAAACCGCTCAGCTCAAATGGCGGTGCGGTGGACTATGATGCGTTGATCGAAGGCGCGCCACAAACAGTCCGACGCAACGAAACGGGTCAGTTCCAACTCTTTCGGATCGGTGACGCCGTCTCTGCCCGCAACACACATGCGGCAATTTACGACGCCTTGCGGTTGGTCAAGGACATCTGAACGGGTCGGATCGAAAGCGGGAAACTGGGCGCTACTGAAGCGTTGGAGAAGTTCGACTGCAAGACATCAACTCAGGACTTGGTCGAGACACAGCGCACTGCATCAATGCAACCTGAGCAAATTTCGATAGCCATTGATATGAGTATCGCGAACCAATCTTTGAAATGGGGTGATAACGGTTCATTGATCATTCAGGATGGCCCCTGCCGTTTTCGGCACAGCCGACGAAGGCCTCCCTTGAGGGGTTCCGTACCCTGAGCAGACATTGTAAACCGGGTCGACTGCAACTGCAGTCGATCATGTGGACGAAGCTGCCGTTTGCAACCATCGGGCTAATGTCCGCTTTTCGGAAGTACACTTCTGGATTGGCTATTTGTTTGATCTCGGGCTAGAGCTAGCTGGAAAGCCTTGGTGAGATTCAATGAGAAACCTAACATGGGAACCCATATCGGTAGAAACGCTGGCGCTGCCAGATGCTAAGGCATCGATAGTTGCGACTTCGGTCGATGCAAATGGAAACGCGTTGTTATTGACCGCCAACAGGCACGACCAAGCCAAAGCATCTGCAAAGGCGACTCGAGGAATTGGCATTTTTCCAAAGTCGCGTTCTGCGTCTGATTTGGCTTTTTCGCTTGTCGTTCAGAGCGGCGCTGGAGCGGAAACGACAAGACTTCCGGCGATGAACATTACGTTCCCATGCGTTGATCAGTTCTCCGATGGAGGGTCCCTGTTGGTTGGTGCAAGAAGCTCTTGGCGCTCCAAAGACGACTTTGATTTGAATGGCGCACTAATCGAACGGGGAGCCGAGACTGCAAAACGCGTTTGCTTTGGAGACGGTATTGCAGATGTTGGCGTAGATTGTGCTGACCGAATTTGGATTTCCTATTTCGATGAAGGGGTGTTCGGCAACTTTGGCTGGTCGCATCCGGGGCCAACTGGGCTAGGTGCGGGAGGGCTTAACTGCTTCGACCGCACGGGAGAACTGCTCTGGCAACACAACCGAGAAGACTCAACCGAACACATAGACGACTGCTATGCGACGAATGTGAGTCCGCTTGGGGTGTGGTTTTACTTCTATTCGGCCTTTAAGGTCGCAAGGGTTACAGGGGATTTTTCAGTTGAGTACTTTGATACCCCAATAAGTGGCTCACATAGCTTCGTAACGGATGGGCAGCGGTTCGTATTTTCAAGCCAGTATCGCGAACCTGCCACCACTTTCCATGCAACGAATTTGTACAAGGGGAAGCTGGTTCACCGACGCAAACTTTCACTTGGCCTGCCCGCAGGGATCGAAGCGGATCAGATCCAGATGAAGGCGCGTGGCGACAAACTCCACGTGCTCACTGACAAACACTGGATAGTCTATGACTTGGGATCATTAGACTATTAGTGGTAGAAATGCTGCTGATCTTTGCCTCCAAAATCATCGTTGCTTAGTCAATGCAACTGCACTGAGCGGACATTAGTGCTTACCGCAGCATCGTGCACAAAGGGCTGACTCCTGACGTTCGCGGCACAGCCGTCGAAGGTCTCCTTGGCCGCGAACTCGGCTCTGACCAAGCAATATACGATTGGCTGACCGAAGTCGGTCACGCATACAAAACACCCTTTTTTGCAACAGCACGCAAAGCTGCCTGCAATCCGGCTTTCCACTCTCCAAATCGTGACTGGCTGATTTTTGGTGACGTCCTACTGTGGCCAAAGACGCAACAGGAGCCGGTCATGAAAATACGTCACCTCACCACATTGGCTTTGATGGCCTTGAGCAGTGCCGCTTTTGCACAAGACGCCACCCGTTCATTGGTCAACGTTGAAGGCGATGTGTACCGTTGGCAAAACAACAATCACTTTGGACTTGTTGTTTTTACCGATACGGGTGTGGTTGTCGGGGATCCAATCAACGCGCAAGCCGCATCCTGGCTTGAAACGGAGATTGGAAAAAAGACCGACCTGCCGGTGACGCATTTGATCTACAGCCATTCCCATGCTGATCACGCCTCGGGGGGCGAGGTCTTTGAGGATACGGCTGAAACAATTGCGCACCAAAATGCGCCCGATGCAATTGTCGGGGTCAAAGTCGACCGTCGGGTGGCCGATGTGGACAGTATGACGGTTGGCGACAAGACATTTGAATTCACCTATTTGGGTGCGGGCCACGGCGCTGACCTGATGGCCGTTGTTGTTCGCCCTGAAAACGTGGCCTTTGTTGTGGACGCAATGGCGCCACGTCGCCTGCCATTTCGCGATATGCCTGGTGCAAATTCCGACGACTGGACCGACCAGGTCCGCAAAGTTGGCACGCTGGATTTTGACATCCTTGCGCCCGGACACGGCAATGTCGGCACATATGACAGCGTTGCAGAAGTCGTGACGTATATGGAAACCCTACGTGCCGAAGTTCTGGCCGGATTGCAGGCTGGTAAGTCCGTTGAGGACCTTCAGGATGAACTGACCTTTGACGCCTATTCCGACTGGTTGGGGTTCAATTGGCGGGCCTCCAATATTGCAGGCGTGGCGCGTTCTTTGCAAGAACGCGGCCTGGTCGACTGACACGCGACTGGCGAATTTATATTTAGACAGGAAACCAATTGATGCGCCTTTTCATTGCTTTTGTCGCGGCTTGGATGGCTGGGGCCGTGCACGCGCAGGACTGCGGGCCGGACGCCCCGTGTGAAATCGACGGGGGCAGCTACTATTTGAAACTGCCAGATGGGAACGGGCCACACCCTGTGTTGATTTGGTATCATGGTGCGAATTCCACCGGCGGCTCGATCCATCGGGGCGGTGGATTGCAGCGTGACTTTCTGGCCCAAGGCTATGCCTTGTTGGCCCCCAATGGCCAAACCCGGGCAGAACGCAGCCCTGATCGGTTTTTCTTTCCGGGCCGCGACGGTTCGGCGCGAGACGACGTGGCCTTTACCTTTGCAGCGCTTGAGCACGCCAAAACGCGCGGAAACCTGGATCTGACGCAGCTTTATGTGAGCGGGTTTTCGGCGGGCGGATCCATGGCTTGGCTTTTGGCCTGCGAGGCTGGAGAACGCTTGTCAGGCATGGTGAGCGTCGCAGGCGCCTTGCGCCGCCCCAATGACACAGATTGCAGCGGCTTGGTGAATTTACCGATTATGCAGGTCCACGGGTTTACCGACGGGCAAGTCCCGCTTGAGGGGCGCGCCATCCGGGACTGGCACCAAGGCAGCGTGTGGGACGCGCTCGCGCAAGCGCGGCGTGCCAATGGGTGTCGTTCACACCCGGACCGGATTAACGTTGACGCAGATTTTAGAAGTCGCGTGTGGGACGCCTCATGCACAGGCGCATCCGTCCGCATCGACTTGCATGATGGCGGACATGGCTTGCCAAAAGGCTGGACGCTTCGTGCACGAGAGTTCTTTGAACAGCCCAACCCGTCCTAAGTCCTGCGAACACATCCCCATGGAGGCGCCGTCACTTCGGCGCATTCTCCCCCTCCTATGCGAGCAAGATCAGGAGTGAGCCCTGTTACACAGGACCTCCAATGTTTCTGTCGCATGTGCGGCGTCTTTCCGCATTTGGTTACCCCCGTTGCGGCGGGCTTTTGTGGTCCCGACTGAGCAACATCTCCACACCAAGGCGCAGTTGTGCAACACAGCCTCTTGACCTTCCCCACAACAGATCGTAGCCAAACATCAAGGTGGGCCTGTAGCTCAACGGTTAGAGCAGAGCGCTCATAACGCTTTGGTTGCAGGTTCGAATCCTGCCGGGCCTACCAACTTTCTTTGTTTCTTAAATTCGCAAACCGCCACCTTGTCGGCATTGGTAATCTCAAGAAGGCGAATTCTCTCCAACTGCCAATCTGCGTGCGCCAATTAGAGATCGTTGTGGTTCGCAAAAGGTCAGGAATATCTTACTTCCGCCAAACACTTCCCTTCGCACGCGGGTAAATCTATTGTCCGTGCGGATTTTGCCATCCAGGGTTGATTTAAGGTAACAACTTCGTCACAACTATGCGACGCCCGTTATTACCGCAAATGCGATTTTTTAAAGAGACCAATTGTATGTGTGAACTATGTGCACTGACCTGCTCGTTTGATCCTTCTCGCCACCAAAACATGACCCTCTCCGAGGCAATGCGAGTCCTCGAAGTCCAAGACGCTGCGGATGGCCGCTTTACGGCCTACTCCATGGTAGCGGGTGATACGTTCAGCGGCACAATAAGTCATCAAGGCGATCGCGACTGGGTTGCCGTCACATTCACGGCGGGGTCGGCCTATGACATTTCGATAGATGCGTTTTACAGCGGCGGCGGCACGTTGCCTGACAGTTACTTGCGCATCTACGATGCCAATGGGGATCTGTTGCAAGTGGACGATGATGGCGGATTGGAATACGACTCTGACACTACCTTCATTGCGCCGTCTAGCGGAACATATTACGTCAGTGCCGGAGCGTTTGCCGACTCATACATAGGCACATATACCCTCAAAATCGAAAACTTCTCTGCGGCCTCGCCAGTTGGGACTTTGGATGATTTGGCAGATTATCTGACGGACGGTTTTTGGTATGAGTCGTCTGCTCGGTATGGGTGGTCTAGCGGGCCACGCAGATTTGACGTCAGTTCGGACAATCTAATTACAGTTGACATCACCAATCTGAATGCCGATGGCCAGCGTTTGGCACGTTGGGCGTTTGATGCATGGGAACTTGTCGCCGATATCGAGTTTGTAGAAGCCAACGCAGGGGCTGATATCAACTTCTTCGATAATGAATCAGGCGCTTATGCATTCTCCGACACAACCGGAGCATACATTGATTCCTCTACCGTGAACGTAAGTACCAATTGGTTGGCCCAGTTCGGAACCTCTGTATCCAGCTATTCTTTTGCGACATACATCCACGAAATCGGCCATGCCTTGGGGTTGGGCCATCAGGGTCTCTACAACGGAAGCGCCTCCATATCAGATGCAAACTTTGCCAATGACAGTTGGCAACTCTCAGTCATGTCGTATTTCCGACAGTCAGAAAACCCAACAACGACCGCCAGCGATGCCGCCGTTGTCAGCGCCATGATGGCGGATATTGTTGCGATCCAAAATCTTTATGGCGCAGCAGATCAAAACAGCGCTACGGGTGGAAACACCATCTGGGGAACGGGCACCAATCTGGATGGATATCTTGGTGATCTTTTGTCTCGTCGCACCAATGATGCAGTGACATTTACCATCTATGATGCCGGTGGTATCGATACTATCGACCTGACCCTTTACTCTCAGCACAACTATTTAGACCTGAACGATCAAAGCTTTTCTAACGTGGCAGGGGAAATCGGCAATATCGGCATCGCACGAGACACTGAGATCGAAAATGCCACGCTTGGATCCGGTAATGACATCGTACAAGGCAACGAACTGGCAAATAGGATCGATGGCGGGGCCGGAAGCGATGACATTTTTGGTGACTTTGGCAATGACCGTATTATCGGAGCCGCCGGGAATGACAGGCTTTTTGGTCAGGTCGGATCTGATCGGCTTTTGGGCGGTAGTGGCTCTGATACTTTGGCAGGACATTCGGGCCAGGACACGCTTGGCGGCGGCCTGCACAACGACTCGATCTATTCCGGTCGCGGCGATGACTTCGCCTATGGTGGCCAGGGCAATGACCTGATCACGGGAGATGACGGCGACGACAGCCTGTGGGGAGAGCGCGGAAGCGACTTTTTGCTTGGCGGTTTCGGGAACGACAGGGTTTTTGGCAATGCGAACCACGATACACTTTACGGTGGACGAGGTTCCGATACGCTGAATGGCGGCTATGGGAACGATAGCTTGGACGGCGGTATAGGACTGGATCAGTTGTTCGGCCTGTTTGGCAACGACCAGCTGGGAGGCGGATCCGGCGGAGATTTATTGAACGGCGGCCAGGGCGATGACGTTCTCTATGGCGAACAAGGTCATGACACTCTTGTTGGCGGCGACGGGTCGGACACATTGTATGGAGGGCAAGGCAATGACATGCTCACCGGTGGTTCCCAGGCCGACGTGTTTGCCTTCAACGCGAATCTCACCATGGGCGACGACACCCTTACCGATTTTCAACACGGCATTGATACGATCGAAATCACGGGTGCCGTTTTTGGCGATCTGAGCATCGATACCGTTGCGAACGGTCAACGTGTGTCCTGGGATGACGGATCCGCCTTTTTGATCGATGTCTTCGACCTCAGCGCAGATGACTTTCTGTTTGTATAACCCCGCAATGGGTGACAACGCTTCGCATTAAACCCCATGCCTTGGATACGTTGGCTCATTAGAACCAGCGTATCTTACGTGTCTCGCCTAAGGAGCAGGCACAATCCCCACGTATGATGATGAGCGCGCACCACGTAAGGCTGGTTTTAATGCTTCGCGGCTATTCTATCCCCTCGCCACCCAATCGGCGCCTATCTTTGTGACCGACACCTTGAGGGAGCTGATCATGCCAGTCGCCATTGTAATGTGTCCCGAAACCGACATTCCCGCGGTCCTGCATGAGGATTGCGAAACCGATCTGGTGTTGCGTCTCGACCGTTACATCGAAGCTCCGTCCCCTTTGCGCGAAGACACCGCCCGGCTGTGGCTATTGAGCCTCCCTGCCCCGTCGGGCTGGTTCAACAGCATAGGCGCCGCGCGATTGAATATCGAAAGCTGGCTGGCAGACTGCGCCTCTGAGCATCCTGACGGGTTGCGTTAACTGTTTACGGCCGCGGCAGTGGCCCTTAGCGCCCAATCACCAGATCCGCCTGTAACCCGCCAAGCGTCTCGCTGGCGCTTAGCCGCAAAACGCCACCATGCGCGCGCGCCACATCCACCACAATCGCCAGCCCCAGGCCAACGCCACTTCCCTTGTTCTGGTTGCGTGAGGGGTCCAGCCGCGTAAACGGGCGCACGGCTTCGTTCCACAAATCCTCAGGAATACCAGGCCCATCGTCTTCGACCCGGATGCGCAGCGCATTTTCCGTCAACGCAACCGAAACCCGTGCCCGCGTGCCATAACGCACCGCGTTCGAAATCAGGTTTTCAATGGCCCGGCGCATACCGCCTGACTTCAACATCACAGTGCCGGAGCCCACCATATCCCCCAGCATCACATCTTTGCCTTGCCGCTGCCAATCCCCAACGATGGTTTCTGCCAACGCATGGGCGTCCACCGCTTCGGGGGCTGCAGCCGCAGCATCGCGTGAGAAATCTAAGAACGCATCCAGCAAAGATTGCATTTCGGCGACATCGCGCAACATCGGTTTGGCGTCTTCTTCGTCCACCATTGCCAACCCCAACCGCAAGCGCGTTAACGGCGTGCGCAGATCGTGGCTGACACCTGACAACATCAACGTCCGCTGCTCGATCTGGCGCTCAATCCGCGCGCGCATGTCCATAAAAGCGGTTCCGGCGGCTTTGACCTCGGAGGCACCGCGTGGATTATAGGGTACGCTGCGCCCGCGCCCAAACGCTTGCGCTGCTTCCGCCAGTTTCTTGATCGGTCGCAACTGATTGCGCATGTAGACAAAAGAAATCACAGTCATCAGCAAGCTGAAGACCACCAATGTCAGGATCAGCTGGTGCGGCGCGGCGGCCGTCAACCGCCGCTGATCAAACACCAGTTTCATCGGCCCCAAATGCGTGTCTATAATGATTATGGCGGTCTCGCTGTCCGGCATCTGCACCGCGATCACATGAGGCAGATTGCTGCGCAGCGTGTCACGCACGACGCGGCCTGAAAACTCCGTCCAGTCCAGAAAGTCCCGTTCGGCAGGTGATGCAGCCGATAAAAAACTCGCATCAATCCGCAAGGGGCGCACGTAGGGTTCTAAGGAGACCAGCGCCCCCTCGACGTTATCCGCGTCTGCAATGACTTGCTCCAACAAGGAGATTTCACGCATAATAGTATAGGTCATCTGCCCGGTCACATCAGTCAGGTCTCGGCGCACAAAGGAGATCGAGACCACCAGCTGCAGCACCACCACAGGCAACAACAGGATCAACGCAGCCCGTCCATAAAGACTGCGCGGGACATATGACTTGAGCCGACTGCGTGCCATCAGGTAACCCTATTCGTAACTGCTCTGTGGTTTTTGATTTGATCAGAGCAACCATAATCGGATTGTGGAGCAATTACAGCATGAAAGCGGAAACTGAGACAGCTCCGGTTTATGGCACCCCGGTTGAGGTTGCCAAAGATATCCGCCGCCTCTTGTGCCCCAACCCCTCTCCGATGACCTACCACGGGACCAATACCTACATCGTGGGTCGAACCGATCTGGCTATCATTGACCCTGGCCCCCAGAACGCAGAACACCTGCGTGCGCTGCTGGCCAGTGTTGAGCCGGGTCAGCGCATCACGCATATTCTCGTCACGCACAGCCACCTGGACCACAGCCCCCTTGCAGCGGAGCTCAGCCAGCGCACCGGCGCCCCAATCTATGCCTACGGGGCGTCGACCAAAGGACGCAGCGCGATCATGGCACAGATCGCAGAGGCGGGGCTGGCAGGCGGCGGTGAAGGGATTGATCGCGATTTCGTCCCCGATCACACTTTGGCCGACGGCAAAATCCTATCCGGCTCCGATTGGCAGCTAGAGGTGATCCATACCCCCGGCCATCTCGGCAACCACATAAGCCTGGCACTGGGCGGCTGCTGTTTTACCGGCGACCATGTGATGGGCTGGTCCAGCTCGCTCGTGTCGCCACCGGATGGGGACCTGACGGACTTTATGGCTTCTTGCGCCCGCCTACAAAGCAGAGACTGGTCGGTCTTTCTCCCGGGACACGGCGATCCTGTCTGGGAGCCCAAGCTGCGGTTGGAATGGCTGGTGTCACATCGGCGCGCGCGAGAGGCCTCAATCCGGGAACAACTGAGCCAAGGCGCGGCAACAGCTGCGCAGCTTGCCCGCAGCATCTATGTGGATACTCCGCCTGCCCTATTACCAGCGGCAGAGCGTAACGTTTTTGCTCACCTCGTTGATTTACATCAACAAAATGAGGTCTCTTGCTCTGGTCCACTTGGGATTTCTGCGATTTTTCACCGCGTCGGCTAAAATTTTCGAATTTTTTCTCACGAACCCTCTGGACCTCCGGATTTAGCAGCGCTATATCGCACGGACCGTTCCGACGTAGCTCAGCGGTAGAGCAGTTGACTGTTAATCAATTGGTCGTAGGTTCGATCCCTACCGTCGGAGCCATTTTTCAATATATCGAAAATTTTGCAAAGTATTGCGTGTTCAATACCTTGCGAATTTGACCCGATGGTCAAATGTTTCGCGTGCGAAACAACTGACAGTACGGTCGAATTGCAACGGCTTTATTGCCTCCCGCCTGCAGCACGCGGCCGTTCCACCGAGTTTGAAAAAATCTTTGCTTTTGGTGCGTTTTTCCTCTGGACGCGAAAAGCTGATAACCCTATACGACGCCTCACATTCCGACGTAGCTCAGCGGTAGAGCAGTTGACTGTTAATCAATTGGTCGTAGGTTCGATCCCTACCGTCGGAGCCAACTTCCTCATAAGCACTTGATACACAAGGCCTTATGAGGAAGTTGGACTTTAACTGCAGCACCTCGGTGTTCCTCCTTCCCTTACACAAAGTACTCCATCCGTTCAACCAAACGGAATGTTATTTTGAACGCGCAACCTCATCTGTCCAAACGGGGATACGTCGATCAATGGCGACGCAAAACACGGCGGTTTTCCACAGAATTTGGTGATATCAACCTGTCGTTTGGGACGACGGATCGCAATCAGGCGCTTATTTCAGCTCGAAAGGTAAGTGATGAGAGCGATCCAATCGTGGAACACATCATCGAGTGTCGTATCACGCCAGTGCAGGCGCGCGCTTTTCTGGCGACTGTAATCCGCAGAGAGCGGGCCAAATTTCGCAAGAAAGAAACCGTCCGCGACCGCGACAAGCGCGCAGCGTTTACAATTGAACAGCTTAACAGGGTCTTCCAAAATCCTGTCTGGACCGGGTCACGATCCAAATATCACCAAACCGCCGGGCAAGCATATTTTACAACGGGATCTACTGGTGCCCCTTAATCGGCGCCTAACCGGGCGCGGGCCGAGAGGAAATCGCTGGGCTGGCACCCTTAGATATCGCGGAACGCGATTACGTCTGGTGCTTTTCGATCAAAGACTCCGAGTTGCGTCGCAACATCTGTCCTCACGCCGCATGATCCCTATCCATCCACACCTGATTGAGATCGAATTTGTGGGCCATCTCAGTGCGACTGAAAAGAACAATTAAAACAGCCTGTTCCCTGACATTCATGAAGCGAGAAGCAACGCCTAAGGACGCAAAGTTGGTCGCAGCATGCGGCAAATTTTCGATCAACAACTTGAAGCGAATGGCGCGAAACTCTCATTCCACAGTCTGCGCCATTGCGTGCACAATCAATTGGATCACGAAGGTGTGGACGACAAAGTTGGTCAGGATCTGATCGGCCATTAAGGGAAAGATTTTCACAACAAAGTTTACCGAAAGTCAGCCAATAATCAAATTGGATGCAACATTTGCCATGTTCAAGACGTTGCATGGCGTTGGGCGGCTGCGCTGTATTTCTTACCGCAGTCGTTCCACAACTGGTTCTACGATCTAGTGGCTAAGAACCGCTGTCGATTGGCTGGTTAAATGGATCAGTGTTTCTTGCCGCCCAAGGAACACTAAGATCGGCTGGTGCATGGGCACGCGCGTTCAGCGGTTTTTCCAGACCATTTGCAACCCATCGTGCGGTCGCAATGAGAACTTCGGGTCTGGGGCCGGAAAGGGACCATTTAAGCGCGGATGAAAAGACCGAAGCAATTCGGCGGCGATGATCGAAACCTCTTTCAACGCGAACTGATGTCCGGTGCATGCTCGTGGCCCTGCGCTGAATGGGATATTGGCAAAGAACGGCCAAGTCGGCTCCGTTAGAAAACGTTCTGGACGAAACTGGTCGGGTTCATCGAAAAACCTTGAATCGCGACCGGTCATGTAAGGAATAACCTGCAAAAGTTCGCCCTTTCTAATTGCGATGCCTGCAACGTCGACGTCTTCTGTCGCTTGGCGCAGAAACAAAGTATAACCTGGCGGATAAAGCCGGAGTGCTTCATCGACGACCGCCCGAAGGTAGTTCATTTCCGCGACATCATTCGTGCTAGCGACTTCGGTTTGGCATTTCTCTAGTGCCGCAGGATGATCTGCCAAAAGCGCAAATGTCCAAGACAACGCAGCCCCTGACGTTTCGTGCCCTGCGATAAGAAGGCTCATAGCGTCGTCACAAATTTCTTTTTTGTCACCAGCATGGGTTTCGATGAGAACCTGAAGAAGGTCGTCACCAACCGGACCGTTGATCCTGCCTTCAACAAGATCGCGGACCAGATCACGCATGAAAGCCATCGCGATCTTTTTCTCACGCTTACCGGGGAGCGGAAGATAGTCGGGTAGTGTCAACGGACTTGCGCATTCCCGGAACGCCACTTTGGAGAGAACTTTGATGTGTTCAGAAACTTGGTCCATACCGTCGGAAAACCCACCACCAAACAGAGTCCGTAAAGCGATATCCAAAGCGATTTGTGCAAAGATGTCATCAGCGTCCAGATGCACATCTCCTTCGCTGTCGGCCTGCGCCGACAGATGCTTGACCCAGTCCTCAGCGACCTGTTGAAAAACAGCCTCATAGGCTGGCATCTTCTTGCGAGCAAAAGCGGGAAGCACTTTGCGGCGTCTGTTGTGCCAGCTTTGTCCTTCTGCAATGAACAGGCTTTCCCCGTTCCATTGG
Source organism: uncultured Paracoccaceae bacterium (assembly GCA_947497985.1). Classification (GTDB taxonomy): domain Bacteria; phylum Pseudomonadota; class Alphaproteobacteria; order Rhodobacterales; family Rhodobacteraceae; genus Epibacterium. The sequence continues at coordinate 107,378 of CANMIX010000010.1, read as the reverse complement.
CGCAAGACGTTCATCATCCGTTTAAAACGTATGAACTTGTCGGCTTGACTGGCTAGGACAACTTCAATCTGATCGGGGTGAAACAACAGCCAAGATCGGTACGGTCCAAGGCGCAGAGGTACACTGTCGCCGAACTGGGCCTTCATGTCGGCGTAAAACCCCAGCTGGTCACGTCTGATCTTGAAAAGCGTATCCAGCCCTAACAAGGCAGGCGATGGTCCCTTCATCTCTTTCGTCCCAACATTTGATCAAACAGAAAACGAGATGGCAAAGCTATCAATAGCCAAGCTTGACCCAGCATAGCAGACGCAAAGTTCAGATGCGTCAATGCAGCTGCAATGGCACAAGAGCCCTGAAAACAGTAAATGTTGTCAGGGTTGCTATACCGAGCGCTCGGTTTGTCTGACCACTGTACTTCTAGGTGATCGATAGCCCTCAACGATGAAGCGATCCATTGATGGTGCGGAGAAGCCCTCGACAATGTCAGCGTCGCCGTTGCATTTGTCCAAGGCCGCCAGCGGGGAAACCACTCAGGAACATTTTGCTTATACTCAGGCCAACCTGTCGGAAACCGCTTCAACAAATCATGTCGATGATGCCAACGCACCATTCCTTGGACGAAAACCCATGCCATCAATGACGCCGCCATGATCCATATGTTTTGTAAGAACAGCCCTAAAATGATCCACCCCATTGCAGCCGACAACTGCATGGGGTTCGAAACATAGGCGTAAAGTCCAGTTGTCACGAGACGTTTTGTGGGATCAAGCGGGATGGGTGTCCCATTACCTTGAAGGCAAAGAGATTGATTTGCTGACAAACCTATCAGCGATGAAATTGAAAGCGCCAACCCTGCAAGGCAGATCGTCCAAGCAGGTTTTGCAAAGATGTCCCATGCCCCGCCCATGGCCTGCATGATCAGTGACGGCAAAACCGCAAAAATTATACCTCCGGTCATAATCGCCAAAAGCGTGCAGCGGTACGGGAGATATGTGTCTGTCTCTGTCCATTTGGCTAGGTAGATCGCTGGTAAGTGCGCTGTTGAAAAGACAAACAGCACACCTAAAAACCAATGAGGACCAGCAAAGACAAGCGGCTCCAATGAGCTAAAGAGCGTCCCGTGCAATCCTAAGATGATGGGAAGGCAGATCATGAGCGGGCGTGTGTTTGGAAATGAAAAATACAGTCCGGGCCCAAACAATAAAGCGCCACCCAGAATAATGTCGACAGGCAACGCATTCACCATCAATGCGTCCCAGCCATAGTGCCACCAGCCCATCCAAACGGCAAAAGAATGGGACACAAAAACCATGGCAACACCGTAGAGGAATGCAAATAGCCCTGCGATTTGCGAACTCTGCGAGAATTGACGCACCCGAACCATCACCAAGGCCAGACAAACCGGGCCAAGCAGAAGAAGCCAGCGAAGCGCAAGCATCCACGATAAAGGCAATGATAGATCAATCATGCGATCAATATTCGCTTAATGGCGGTCTTGGTCGCGTTTGGCATCCTCGTTTCAAAGAGTTCGACGAAAAGAAAAACAACGGGAAAGCCAAGAGCAAGATAAATTGCAAAGCGCGGCAAGGCGATAATGAGAAGAATTTGTATCATCGCACCGAGTTGCATGAGGACGCCCTCTTGGGAGGCCATACTGCGTCGCGTCGCAAGGAACGAAAACATCATGACTGGTAAAATCACAGAAAGTGGGAAGGTCAAGAAAGCGGTTTGATTGCCATTCATGAGGCCAAAAATCGCAAGATATCCGCGCCATGCAAACAAGGTCGCTGCAATAGCCACCATCCCGAACACAACTGACAACTTCGTTTTGTACATATTGCTTCAATTGCATTTAACTTGAGGTAGAGCAACACAAACGCTATGAACGCCAAAGCTTTGAAGAACTGACGTTCGCTACGTTGCAAAACTGGGAGGTCTGGGCTCGTTCTGGACCTCAGACGCAGCGCGGCATCCTATGATATGCTACCCTGTCAACGTCGGGTTGTCGTGGTGGGAGGGCATGGCTGATCGCAGGATTAGTCATGGAAACACCAAACTTACCTGCCATTCGCGCAGTTCGTCCGGTTTGGAACAAGGGTCGTATCGTGGGCCAGAAGCGACCATTGAAACCAAAGCATGTTTGCGCAATCCGGGTGCGACTTGAATTTGCAGAGAGCCATCGCGACCTCACTTTGGTCAACATGGCGATCGACAGCAAGCTCCGAGGGTGTGATCTCGTAAGGATGAAAGTTGTAGACGTCATGGCACTTGGCCAAATCAAAGAACGGGCATCAATACTGTAAAGGCAGACGCAGAAACCAGTGTGCCTTGAGATATCGGAAGGCACTCGCACTTCAACCGAGAAGTGGATGGAAAACGAACTCCTGGTCGGCTCTGAATACCTTTGGCCCGGCCGCTTCCACGAGCGCCTTCAGATCCAAACCCACCAATAGACGCGGATTGTCCCGGAACGGGCGACTTCGATCAGTCTCGAAACGAGCGCGTGACGACGGCGCCCACCAGCCTTGCGACTCATAGTTCGGATACTGCGTCTGCAGCCCGCTCTGCTGCCATTCGCCGCATCCGTAAATTTTGGTGTTGGGCGAATTCCCACATCGCGGACGAAGCAGACACTTTGGTTTCATTTAGTGTGTTGAGTGCCTCAATCGCTCACGTACAAATTTCCAAACGGCAAAAAGAATACAGCACACGCCAACCAAGGCAAAAGGAACCACCGACTTTAAGTCCGTCGTTAGGCAGCAAGCATTGTATTTACTGAGAAATTCGTCGTTCCACTCTTCATATCCGCCATAGGTGAACGTGTAACCTTTGGCAATTTGCAATATCAGCCAGCTAAGGCCTAAGAAAGCGAAACCCAGTGCGAGAGACAACCACTTCATTTTTCAAGTATACAACTGCGTTGCAGCATTTTGCAAAAAAATGGGCTCACGGCGGACCTTGGCTGCAAGGCCGATGGATGGCGTTAGGGCGGACTTTTTTGCCATTCATCGGACGAGCGCTACAGCTGCGAACTCTGCTTTGCCTTCATCAATGCCGTCCGTGAAACTAGCAACCGTTATCGGGTCATCTACATCTGGAAAATGATAAACGGCGTTGACGCAAAATGGTCCTGCGCCAGAGTGTCCAATTGAACGGCCAATACCATCAATGGACCCTGACATGAGCCCCAGAGCATATCCGCATTGGGACCATGGCCGACCGGGCAGCGGACCACCGAGCAACTTTGTGTCAATCATCAGTCTCAGAGTTTCACGCCGCAACAAGTCACCTGTGAACAGATTGTGAAGCAGGCGCGCGGCATCAGCCGCATTGCCAATGAGACAACCATGATAAACCCATAGAGGATCGTAATTTGCGGCCGCGCGCCAATGTAGTTTTGCAAACTGGTCGCGCGTATCCGCGAACTCGATGCTGTCGAGGTGCAAAGGCTTACAGATCATGGATGAAATAACCTGCCCAAGCGATTGCCCGGTTGCATCTTCGATCATGTCCCGGACAAACATGTAGCCAATGTTTGAATAAGACCACCCTTGATCCGGCTCGAAAAGCATCCCTTTCGACAAAGACAAATCCAGCATTTTTTCGCGGGACCAAGGGACGTCATGCGCGCGCACAGCTCGCCCGTATTCCGGAAATTGGCCATAGTCTGGCAGGCCGGATGTATGCGCTAGAAGCTGACGACATGTGTAAGCAGCGTCTTCAATTGGCGCATCCAAATCTAACACGGAATCTTCGCACAACTTCAGTGCGCAAATCGCAATCGTCGTTTTAGTGAAGCTCCAGTAAGGAAACAAGGCTGACTGAGACCCTCTGCTGCCTTCATTTCCGGCAGAGCTGATCCAATGGGAATATGTGCTTTCAGCTCTCATATGTGATGTGTTTGGCCTTCGCGTCCAAATGTCAATGTGGGCTCGTTGCGGCCACTAGATCGGTTGCACCATTTAGACCTGCCGGCCCAAACTACCCCGGCGTGAACGGCACTAAGTCCCGGAAATCCAAAAATCCTTTCTGACCCACAGCTATGTCCTTGGTTCGATCAGCCTACGCGGGCGTATCGTTCCAATCGTTGATTTCCGCGGCTTTGTCGGCAAGCAACAGACAGACAGTCAACAGATCCGGGCCTCTCAGTCCAAAAAAATCGTTGATCATGAACCTTATGGAAGGGCAGATCGGTCTGCTTGTTTATTCCATCGACAGTATCATCCCCTATTATCAAACAGATATCCTGCCGATCTCCAAGCTCGCGATGCCGCATGAGGCAATCTTCAAGGGGTGCCCTCCAGTAAACAACACCGAATTGGTCATGCTGTTCGATCATGATGAGACCATGCGCCAGCCCGATTTGGTTGCAGCGGCACAATGCTGTCAGGAGCTTTACCCCGATGGCGGCCAAGAGGAGGAGCAACAGGCGGCTGTAACGCGCGAACGTCGCACCTTTATCACCTTCAGCGCGAGCAACGATTTTGCGATGGACATCTCGCAGGTACGCGAAGTGATCGACCGTCCCGAAACCTTGATGAAACCGCCCAATGCCGCAACGGCTGTGGCTGGTCTGTTTGATCTGCGCGATGAGATCATCACTTTGATAGACTTGCGCCTGTTGTATGATCTGCCGGAGGCGACGACAGACAAGCAAAAGGTCGTAATATTTCAAACTGCTGGCCAGAAGTACGGCATATTGGTCGATATGGTGAAAGAAATCATCATGACCACGTCGGACAAGGTGTTGCCATTTCAGGCCGGCGCGACCCAGTTCACGGACAGCGCCTCTGCGCAGGATGTAACGGAGATGGTTCAAACCAATTCCAGCAATGTTTCCAAGTCGATTATGGTCTTGGACGTGGCGGCCTTTGTCCACCGCTGTGTCGGCGCGCAGCGTTAGGAACCTTTGGCCCTCACGAATTCCTGAGGCCGACTGCTGGTTTTGGTCGGGTTTTGTTGGCAGGTCTTGGCTCTGAAATTTCGCAATTGCCCCAGGAAACTTGCCGCGACCTATAGAGTTGCGACAGCTGTGCCCTTTTTGACGTTTTGGTTACCGTCGAAGGATGCCAGGGCCAGATCTCAATCTATGGCTTGATGCTTTGCAGCCGCAGTCAGGTTTGGCTGTGCTGGCTTGCAGCTACAATGCGCATTTAACCTGACGCGCTGTGGCCTACCAATCCCGATGCGATCGCGCAGTTAGAAACCAAGATGCCCTGTCGCACATAGGCTCGGCACATTGCCTACCCGAATGCTCGGCAAACGGATAGGTTTGACAGGGCTCTATTCCGCGGCGATTTGACTAAGCTCGGCCATCAAAATAGCGTCCGCTTCTTGCCAGACTTCACTGAACTTATCGCAGGCCGGCGGACGATCTTCGGCACCGATCTCAATATCCTGCAAACACTTGCGCAGTCCCGCCAGGCCAAGAACAGCTGCGGATCCGGCGAGACGATGAGACTCCGTGCGGATGTCACGTGAGATACCGCCACCTTTAGCAAGTTCACCTGCGAACGTTCCGATCTCATCCAGGAAACGCATCAGGAATTCGTTCGCCTTCTCTGGGCCGAGAGCTTCGAAGAATTGAGCAATATCGGACCCGTTCTCTTCGTCTTCGCTGTCGGCTTCATGACGCAGGGCACGTCGACCGATGACTTCGACCAGCTGACGCTTGTTCACCGGTTTGGTCAAGATTTCCGCGAACCCCGCAGCCAGGATCCGTTTGTGGTCATCGGCCGCCGCATGGGCGGTCAGCGCAACGATATCCGTATGAGGCGCCAGTTTGCGCGCGCGAATACGGCGGATCGCCTCAATGCCATCCACTTCGGGCATGCTGATATCCATCAACACAAGATCGAAATGGTTTTTGGCGACAAGGGCAACGGCCTCTGCCCCGCCCGCGGCCGCGATGACGTTATGCCCCATCAGTTCCAACATTTTCAGCAGCAGTTCGCGGTTCACATCATTGTCTTCCACGATCAGCAACCGGGCGGAGCGGCGGTCGACATCAGAGCGGCTCATGACCCCGGGCGCCGTATTGTCGACAACCGGTAATGGCGCATGGATAAAGAAGGTACTCCCCTCCCCCAACACGCTTTCACAGGAGATTTCACCGCCCATACTGGCGACCATACGACGGGTAATCGCAAGGCCAAGCCCGGTCCCCTCGCTCATACGGCCGTAGCTGGAGTCCAATGTCACAAAGTCCTCGAAGATCCGTTCCAGATGTTCAGGTGCGATCCCTTTGCCCGTGTCAGCCACCTGGAAGTCAACAATATCGCTGCCCTCCCGTCGGCTGATCTCCACCATCACGGCCCCATTTCGGGTGAATTTCAAGGCGTTGCCCACGAGGTTCAGCAAAGTCTGTTGGACTGCACGTGGGCTGCCGTCAACAAAGCGCGAACCGCCAAGATTGCAATAAACCGACAGCTCGTTGCCGCTGGACTGGGCGCTGGCCTGCTGGCTGGCGACCAACCCTTCGACCAGATCCACCAGGTCAAACTGGGTGGTTTCTTCAGGCAGGGCATCCGCTTCAAGTCGGGAGAGTTCCAAAACATCGTTGACATGTTGCAGCAACAATTCACCCGAAACCCGCATGGCGCGCAGGTATTTGCGCTGTGTCTCGGTGGGTTGTTCGCTTTCCATAATCTCGATCGCGCCAAGTACGCCAGTCAACGGCGTGCGCATCTCATGGCTCATGACGGTCAGCAGATTGGCCTTGGCCCGCTCACCAGCTAGCGCATCATCACGGGCCGCGCGCAGTTCGGCTTCGGCCTCATACCGGTCAGAGATATCACGCAAGAAACTGACAAAGACGGTATCATCACCCGACAGCGTAGGCGTAATAGAGAGTTCGACTGGGAAAACCTCACCTGATTTTCGCATAGCTTCCAGTTCGATCCGGCCTTTGCCTGCGACGGTTGAAATGCCGGTCTCCAAGAAACGCGCGAGCCCACGCTTATGAGCCTCTCGATGGTGGGTCGGGACAATCAGCTGGGCCATATCAGAGCCAAGCGCTTCCTCGCGGGAATAGCCAAACACGGCCTGGGCCGCACCGTTGTATTCGATCAACTGCCCATCGCTGTTGACCACCAGAATCGCGTCCAAAGAAGAAGCCACCATTGCCTGCATCCGCGCAGCGGTGCGCACGCTGTTTGCCGCCATCGAGCGGACACGGCGATAGAGAACCGCCAACAGCAACGCCGTAAGACCCAGCGCCGTAACCAGTACAAAAACGACCGCAGCAAGCTGGGACAGCAAGCGATGAAGATCTAAACGCTTGGCCTCATTCTCGGACGCATAGACCGAGAGACCCGCGATGGCCAGCGCACGCATGTCGGCGCGGTTTTCGACCACCTGGTTTTGAAAAGTAGCCATATTGGCCATGAACTGGCTGTCAGGAGAATCCACAAAAGACGCAAGCTCATCAAGCCGGTCTTGAACATGCAGCAGATGTCTATTGGCTTCGGCGTCATTGCGAAGAGGAGCAAAGACCGAACTTTCACGCACGGTTGTGATGCGACTGAAAAACACATCAAAGGCGCGCCGAAGTGCGCGCAAGTCGGCCTCACTCTCGACCGCGAGCGCACGATTTTCCACTCTGAGGTATTCAACTTCAATCTGGGTCAGATTCCATTGCAGATTGTCCGTCTGAGCGGTCGATAGACCTTCGAGACGTTGCAAAATTTTACTGCCGAGCCAAATCGACTCGCCAAAAAGCAAGAGCAGAACGATAAATCCAAAACCTGCGATGGCACGTCGGAAGCGCCGCAACTTCCGCTCTTGCTGATAGTTCATGATAATTACCCGAAGTTATTGATTAATAATAATTTTCTCAAGCTGCCAAATGCTGCGGGAATAGACCGCCTCAGTGCGGTAGGCCGGGTTGCTGTCATAGGGATAGACAACCCACAACGGACCTTTGTCACGGATGCTCATCGTATCGCCATTGCGTTCAAAAGCGATGATTGGACCGCCTGTCACAGCATCAGCCACCGGGATTTGAACGGAGTAGGCATTGACAGCAACCGCCTCAATCTCTCCGCCGTTCACGCCTAGCTGCGCCACGATGGAGGCCAAGGTCACACCGGTGAAGGTCTGCGCACCTTCGGTCCAAATCGTTTCCGTCTCGAACGAAGCGGTTTGCATCGCGCGCAGGTCCTCCAGCGAATAGCTTTCGCTGTTGGTGACGTCGCCATTGGCGGCGACATGTTCAACTGTAAGAATAGTCTCCCCAGCGGCCAGCGCTGCGGTGCTCAGTGCGAAAACGGTCAGAAGCGTTGTTGTAACCGTCTTGATGATACCCTTCATCAAAATACTCCTTCTCAGACAAAATCCCTGTGTTGACCGAACTATTGCATAGGAAAACCGTTGCTGCATTGGCCCGTCAGGATACCTGAGTAGTCTTTCGTATATAACTTTCCATCTTCTGAATAAGAGACCTGACCAGAGTTGTTTCACCGTAAAAAGACAATTGAATCTAATCTAAAGTGCATAAATTTGAATATTTTGGAGGGCACGATGGATCAGTACGCGGTACAAGCATGGGATGAAGTTGAGGATTTAGAAACCAATTCAGCTTTATGTTTGGATACAGGGACAAAGAGTAAGGTGTCGCCAGTTATGCGAATTTTGATTGCTGATGATCACGACATGGTGCGTGAGACGATTTCTGCCTACCTCTCATCCGAGGGTGGTGCAGATGTTACCACGGCGATCGATTTGCAATCCGCTTTACAAGAAGTGGAGACCAGCGGGCCATTTGATTTGGTGCTGCTCGACTATAATATGCCTGGAATGATGGGTCTGGATGGGCTGACCCGCACCTTGGCCGCCAATGGCGGCAAGGGCGTCGGCATTCTATCTGGCACCGCCCCTGCCCGCACCGCTCAAGATGCATTGGCGGCTGGCGCCATCGGTTTCATTCCCAAAACCATGGGCGCCAAATCGCTGCTGAACGCGGTGCGTTTCATGAGTGCCGGGGAGATCTACATTCCGGTCGAGCTGATGCGCGAACAAGCTGCGGCAGACACGCATCCTTTGGCACAGAAACTGAGCCCACGCGAATTGGAAACGCTAAATGGGTTGAGCCGTGGCCTGTCCAACAAGGAAATCGCGCGTGAGCTGGACCTGCAGGAAGTGACCATCAAACTGCACGTGCGCACCCTGTGTCGCAAGCTGGAAGCCAAAAACCGCACCCAGGCTGCATTGATCGCCAAGGAAGCAGGGATTTTCTGATCTTTGTCAGCGTGTTGGCAGGCCCTCATCATGTAGGGCCACGCTAGGCGCGATGGTTCAAAAAGTCAGGAATGGGCAAATAACGAGGTGACATGGCACGCGCTCGGGTTTATGTTCCCGTTATGTCCAGTCCTATCACGTCCATCCGCAATCTTGGCCCAGCATTTGAGCAGGCCTGCCATAAGGTGGGTATCCTAACGGCCGAAGAATTGCGCGAAATTGGTGCCGATGCGGCCTATGCCATGATGCTGCGCGCGGGCACAAAACCCCATTTCATTGGTTACTATGTATTGGTGATGGGGTTGCAGGGACGTCCCTGGAACGACTGTAAGGGCGATGAGAAGAAAGCCCTGCGGGTCAAATTTGACGCAATCAAGGCTGAAGCCTTTGACAAGGGCCTGTCGGAATTTGAGCGGATCCTCGACACGATCGGTGTGATCGAAAAGCGCTAGACCTAAAAAAGCCGCCCTGAACAAACAGAGCGGCCCTTTGAATTCAGTGCAGTACCAGCGGCTTAGCCAACCAGTTCAAGACCTGCAAAGAAGTATGCGATTTCAACCGCTGCGGTTTCCGGTGCGTCGGAACCGTGTACGGAGTTTTCGCCGATGGATTCTGCGAACTCAGCGCGGATGGTGCCTGCGTCTGCTTCGGCAGGGTTGGTCGCGCCCATGACTTCACGGTTTTTCGCGATGGCGTTTTCGCCTTCCAGAACCTGAACGATCACTGGCTCAGAGCACATGAAGTCACACAGTTCGCCGTAGAATGGACGCTCGGCGTGGACTTCGTAGAATTTGCCCGCTTGTGCTTTGGTCATGTGGATACGCTTTTGCGCAACGATACGCAGACCAGCTTCTTCGAACTTGGCGTTGATTTTGCCGGTCAGGTTGCGGCGGGTTGCATCGGGCTTGATGATCGAGAAGGTGCGTTCCAGTGCCATTGTGGCTCTCCTTGACTGTTGTGTGAGGCCATCCCCCACACCGTAAAACTTTGCGCGCCGGGTAACATGCCTGTGCTGTCTTGGGAAGAGGATTGTGCGCGCCCTGGGCAGGAAGTGGCGCACCCTTTGCAAATTGCACAGAATGGCCTGCATACAATTGACAGTTCCACCTGCCTGCGCCACACCGCACACATGTTAAAGATCCAAGATATCACCTTTTCCATCGACGGGCGCACTTTGATCGAAGGCGCAACGGCGAATATCCCAACTGGCCACAAAGTGGGCGTTGTCGGGCGCAATGGCACCGGCAAATCCACCTTGTTTCGCCTGATCCGGGGGGAGCTTTCGTTGGAAGGCGGTGCGATCGAGCTGCCAAACCGTGCCAAGATTGGCGGCGTCGCGCAGGAGGTGCCCTCAAACGAGGTATCGCTGATCGACACGGTTTTGGCCGCCGACAAAGAACGCGCGGCTTTGCTGGCCGAAGAGACCGAGGATCCAGACCGGATTGCGGAAATTCAGACACGGCTTGCCGATATTGATGCCTGGTCGGCCGAGGGGCGCGCGTCTACAATCCTCAAAGGGTTGGGGTTTGACGACGCGGACCAAAAACGCCCCTGTTCGGATTTCTCGGGCGGCTGGCGAATGCGGGTTGCGCTGGCGGCAGTGCTGTTCGCCGAGCCTGATCTGTTGCTGCTTGATGAACCGACCAACTATCTCGATCTGGAAGGCGCGCTGTGGCTTGAGGCTTATCTGGCGAAATACCCACACACGGTGCTGATTGTCAGCCACGACCGCGGTCTGTTGAACCGCTCGGTGAATGCGATCCTGCATCTGGAAGACAAAAAGCTGACGCTCTATCAGGGCTCTTACGATACATTTGCCGAAACCCGTGCGGCACGCATTGCCGTGGCCCAGTCCGAGTCCAAAAAGCAGGAAGCGCGCCGCGCCCATCTGCAGAAGTTTGTCGACCGGTTCCAGGCCAAGGCGTCCAAGGCCAAGCAAGCTCAGGCGCGGGTTAAAATGATCGCCAAGATGAAGCCGATCAGCACCCCGCAAGAAGCCGCGATGCGGGCGTTTTCTTTCCCCGAGCCCGAAGAGCTGTCGCCACCGATCATTCATCTGGAAGGCGGGGTAACAGGCTACGGTGACACTGAAATCCTGCGCAAAATGGATCTGCGGATTGACCAGGACGACCGGATCGCGCTGCTGGGCAAAAACGGTCAGGGTAAGTCGACACTGTCGAAGCTCTTGGCGGACCGCCTGCCATTGATGGCCGGGAAGATGACCAAATCCAACAAGTTGCGGGTGGGTTTCTTTGCCCAGCACCAGGTGGATGAGCTGTATGTAGACGAAACACCGGTGGAACACCTGCGCCGTCTGCGCCCCTCGGAAGGGCCTGCGAGATGGCGCACGCGATTGGCCGGTTTTGGTCTGGGCGCGGATCAGGCCGAGGTCCAGGTCGGGCGCTTGTCAGGTGGGCAAAAGGCGCGGTTGTCGTTGTTGCTGGCCACGCTGGATGCGCCTCATATGTTGATCCTTGATGAGCCGACAAACCACCTGGACATCGAAAGCCGCGAGGCATTGGTGGAGGCGCTGACCGCCTATTCCGGTGCGGTCATTCTGGTCAGCCACGACATGCATTTGCTGTCGCTGGTCGCGGATCGTCTGTGGTTGGTGTCAGATGGGACGGTCAAACCTTATGACGGGGATCTTGACAGCTACCGCGATTTTTTGCTGACGCAAAACAAGTCCGGCACCAAGACCGCATCGTCAAAACCCGCAAAACCAAAGCCCAAACGGCCCAGCCGCGACGCCATGTTGACCTTGCGTGCCGATGTGCGCAAATGTGAAGAACGCGTCGAAAAACTGACCACGATGCAAGACAAGTTGGACGCAAAGCTGGCGGATCCTGCGATTTATGAACCGGAACGCGCGGATGATCTGGGTGTCTGGCAGAAGAAACACAGCGAAGTTATTGATGCGCTCGACCGGGCAGAGGCCATGTGGGAGAAAGCGCTAGAGAAATTGGAGCGCGCGGAGGCATTATGATCGACAGCGGGTTTCTGATTACGTCCTTTGTCACGTTATTCGTAATTATCGACCCCATCGGTCTGGCCCCGATTTTCATCGCCCTGACCCAAGACCTGAGCGCAAAGCGGCGCCGTCAGATTGCCGTGCGGTCCATCCTGGTGGGCAGCGGTATTCTGGCGCTCTTTGCGGTTCTGGGCGAGGCCGTTTTGGAGTTCGTCGGCATCTCCATGCCAGCCTTTCGGGTTGCGGGGGGTATTTTGCTGTTTCTGACCGCGCTCGATATGTTGTTTGAACGCCGCACCAAACGGCGCGAAAACACCAGTCAGCCTGACGAAGAAGAGGATTTTGATGATCCTTCCGTCTTTCCGCTGGCCATTCCGCTAATCGCGGGCCCGGGTTCGATCGCCACCGTGATCCTGTTGACCGGTCAACAACCTGGGCTGCTGGGCTTTGCCTCGATCATGGGGGTTTTGGCCTCTGTTCTGTTGATCTTGTTTGTTTTTCTTCTGTCTGCTGGGGTACTGGGCCGGGCCTTGGGTAAGACCGGGATCACCGTGGTGACACGCCTGTTGGGGATGCTTCTGGCAGCTTTGGCAGTGCAGTTTGTGTTGGATGGTTTGCGCGACTTTGGCTTTATGGGATCGTAATTAGACCTGCGCCTGCCTATCTTGAACGACAGGAGGACCAAATGCCGTCATTTGAAATTGCCCATGTAATTTATCTTGTCATCTTGCTGGTGGCGGTCTTGTCCTGGTTTGTGGCCCAGAACCGGCAGTCGGTGAACAAGACGTTGCAACAAGTTGTAATCTGGGTGTTTATCTTCATGGGTGCGGTCGCAGGCTATGGTCTGTGGGATGACATTCGCGGCGATCTGATCCCCCAACAAAGCCTACATTCCGATGGTCAAAGCATTATCGTGCCGCGCGCGCGGGATGGGCATTACTACCTAACGGTCGAGATTGACGGCACGCCGGTACAGTTCCTGGTGGATACCGGCGCATCACAAGTTGTGCTGTCGATGGCGGACGCCGCACGGATTGGGTTAGATCCAGAGGAGCTGTCGTTTCATGGGCGCGCGATGACTGCAAACGGCGAAGTGCGCACCGCGATGGTACGTCTGGATGAGGTCGATCTGGACGGGTTTCGCGACACGCAGGTGCGTGCTTGGGTCAATGAAGGCGAGCTGGACAATTCCCTTTTGGGGATGAGCTATCTGCAACTGTGGTCGCGGATTGAAATTCGCAACAATGCGCTGGTTCTGACCCGGTAATCCGGATCCAGTTCGCGACAGCTTCAGGCTTCGGCCTTCTTCTCCCAGCGACCGCTTTCTTCGGACCAATATTGTGCGCTGCAGCCCTCGTTGGTCAGCGCTTTCCATTGCACCCGCGCGCGCTGCACGGCCTCTGCATCCGTTCCGTCAAACAGAATGCAGACCCGCTCCAACGCGTTGACCTCATCGGCGCTAACGTCCGCGCCGTGAACCGCCATCACGCAAGCGGGATCATTTGCGGCCTTTGGCCCAGTCGTCAGAAGGATCGGTTGCAAGGCATCATGGGGGCCACCTGCCAGACCGTGTGCCAGAAAGCTGTCGTCAGCCCCCTGCCACAGCCGATCATCAAGCCACGCCATGCGGTCGGGCTCTTGCCCCCGCACAGCGATACGCCAGCCCGCCCCGCGCGCCTTGTCCAGAAGGACCGGCAAGGTCTCTTCCAGCGGGCGGCGGGTCAGGTGATAGAAATAGGCGGCCCCCATCTGGATCACTCAGCCTCGTATTGGTCCTGCACCAAACGGCTCAGAGCAAGGACACCCCAACCGGTTGATCCTTTTGGCGCAAAGGGCGTGCCCGAAGCAACAGAGGCCACACCCGCGATGTCGAGGTGAATCCACGGCGTGCCGTCCTTGATGAACCGTTGCAGGAATTGTGCCGCGGTAATGGACCCTGCCGGACGGCCGCCAATGTTTTTCATATCGGCAATCGGGGACTTCAGCTTTTTATCATAGGCCGCGCCCAGTGGCATACGCCATGCGCCCTCCCCTTCGGCAGCAGCGGCCGCCAGGAAGTTGTTGCAGATCGTGTCATCATTGGAGAAGACGCCTGCGTTTTCATGACCCAGACCAATGATGATCGCGCCGGTCAGGGTCGCCAGATCAATCACACCGCAGGGTTCGAACCGTTCCTGCGCGTACCACAGCACGTCACACAGAACCAAACGCCCTTCGGCATCGGTGTTGATGATCTCAACCGTGTCGCCCTTCATGGATTTGACAACGTCGCCGGGGCGAATTGCATTGCCCGATGGCATGTTTTCCACAATGCCCACCAGACCCACGACATTTGACTTGGCCTTGCGCAGAGCCAGCGTGCGCATGGTGCCCGCAACAGTGCCCGCGCCGCCCATATCCATGGTCATGTCTTCCATGCCACCTGCCGGTTTCAATGAAATACCGCCGGTGTCAAAAACCACGCCCTTGCCGACCAGCGCCAATGGAGCATCGCCCTCTGCCCCACCGTTCCACTGCATAACCACCACTTTGGAGGGGCTGACAGAGCCCTGCCCCACGGACAAAAGCGTGCGCATGCCAAGCTCTTCGAGCTGATCTTCTTCGAGCACCTCAACGGTCAGGCCAAGGTCTTGCATTTCGACCAGACGGTTGGCGAATTCGGTGGTGGTCAGAACATTTGCAGGCTCGCTCACCAGATCACGGGTCATATGGACCCCCTCGGCAAGAGCCAGAGTGGTCGCAATCGCGGCCTCAAGCGTGTCAGGCTTTTTGTGGGCAATAACCAATTCCGGCAATTTGCCTGCGCTTTCCGATTTATGGTCGTCAAACGCATAAGAACGCAGCGCAAAACCAAGCGCCAGTTCTTCGACCTTTGGCAGAGAGCCCGCCATGAAAGTCACAACCTCTTCTCCCGCATGTGCCGCAAGTTTTGCACCGGCACCACGCAGCTGCTCTTGGGTCGCTTTCTTGGGCAGAACCACAACATCTAGCGCTTTGGCCGCCAGACCGGCAGGCCAAGACAAGGACACAACATCCCCGGCTTTGGCTTTTTTCAGCCCTTCGCTTTCGACCATCCGCGCCAGCGCGCCTTTGCACAGGCGGTTGGCGGAACGCGCGCCCGGATCCAGGTCGCCGTCGGGTGAGATAATGACCGCGAGGCGACCGGAAATGTCGCCCATGGTTTTGACGTCAAACTCAATGGCGCTGACTTTGGGTGATTGGCTCATGAAACTCCCCTTTTTGTTCAATTCTTTCTTCACTGGTACCTTGGACGGCCAGCGGTGACTAGGTTAAACGCACGGGACATAATTTCAGCTCTGCTGACAAGGGAAATTTAGGCAATTTCGACCAAAGCAGCGGCAATTTTCCGACGTATATAAATTGCAGTTTTCACCGCGCATTGAATGCACTAAGGTCGCCGCAATTAGACAAATGCAGATCTGGGGGGATTGCTTGTCACGTTTCGACAGATATGTCCTGTCTCAATATCTGCTGTTCTTCGGGTTTTTTGCTCTAGTTCTGGTAGCAGTGTTTTGGGTGAACCGCGCGGTTGTGCTGTTTGATCGCCTTATAGGCGACGGGCAATCAGTGCTGGTTTTCCTTGAGTTTTCAGCGCTGACGCTGCCGAACTTGATCCGGATGATCCTGCCAATTGCCGCCTTTGCGGCGACCGTTTGGGTGACCAATCGTCTGAACAGCGAAAGCGAGTTGACGGTGTTGCGTTCCACCGGGTCGAGCCCTTGGCAGCTGGCGCGCCCTGCCCTGACATTTGGCGTCACCTGTGCAGCCATGATGATTGTCCTGACGCATTTCTTATTGCCTATGTCCATCAGCAAATTGGACGAGCGCCAATCCGAAATTGCCCGCAATGTCACTGCGCGCATCCTGAACGAAGGTGATTTTTTGCATCCGGCATCCGGGGTGACGTTTTACATTCGTGAAATCGAAGACGATGGTACGTTGAACGACGTCTACCTGTCGGATCGCCGCGATCCAGACGTAACCGTGACGTACACCGGTGCCCGCGCGTTTTTGGTACGCGATGAGGACCGCACCCATTTGATCATGCTAGATGGCATGGCCCAGCGACTGCACCGGAAAAGCCGTCGTCTTTCGACAACGGCGTTTGAAGATTTTTCTTATGATATCAGCTTACTGACGACCAAAGCGGAGAACCGAATCCGCAACATTCGCGCTGTTCCCAGCATGGAGCTGCTGTACAATCGCGACGAAGTTAAAGCAAAAGAAGGCCACAGTTTCGGCGTTCAAACTGAGGAACTGCACCTGCGATTTGCACGGGCTTTGGTTTGCATCGCTGTAACCTTGATTGGGTTTTCCGCGTTGATGTTGGGCAGTTTTTCCCGCTTTGGGGTTTGGCGGCAGGCGCTGCTGGCTTTTGTTTTGCTGATCATCGTCGAAGGCCTGCGCGGAGTGGTGTCTGAACCCGTGTTGGACAACCCGAACATGTGGCCGCTGATCTATGTGCCGACCGCCTTTGGTATTGGCGTGGCTTTGCTGTTTTTGCAGCTATCTGCCCGTCCTGTTGGAGTGCGTCTGAAACAGTTGCGCCATGCGCGTCAGGAGGCGACGTCGTGAAGCTGGACCTTTATTACGCTCGCCGGTTTTTCCAATGGTTTTGTGTTATCAGCGGTGTCCTGATGACCTTGGTGACACTCATTGACCTCAACGAGCAGATCCGAAAATTTGAAGGTGTGGATCTGAATTTCGCGGAGCTGCTGAACCTTACGTTTTTGAATACGCCGGCCGCGCTGAACGAATTTCTGCCGCTGATCATGATTCTGACCACGATCGTTCTGTTTGTCGGTCTCGCGCGCAGCAGTGAATTGGTGGTGACACGGGCCGCCGGCCGCTCAGGGATTCGCGCGCTGCTGCCGCCCTTGGTCGTTTCTTTGGTGATTGGCCTGGTCGCGTTGAGCACGCTGAACCCAATCGCGGCGGCTACCGCAAACCGATACAAAGAATTGGCCGATGAATATCGAAACGGCAGCAATGCTACTCTGTCTCTCAGTGGTGAGGGGCTGTGGTTGCGGCAAGGTACGCCGGACGGCCAATCGGTAATCCATGCCCAAGGCTATCTGGGTTTGGGTGATGAAATTGCTCTGCGCGACGTGAGCATTTTGGAATACACGGGCAGCTCAGGCCCGAAGACGCGCATTCTTGCAGACAGTGCTGTTTTGGTGGAGGACACTTGGGTTCTGACAAATGCCAAGGTCTGGCCTTTGACCGTGGGTTTTGTGCCGGAAAGCGCTTCCAAAACCCACGAGAATCTGCGGATTGCGACAACGCTGACTTCGGAACGTATTCGCGACACGATTGGCGCGACCGAAGGCATTTCGATCTATGATCTACCGCAGACGATCCGCGACCTTGCCAATGCTGGGTTTTCGACCAAACGTTATGAGGTTCTGTTGCAGATTGAATTGGCGCGGCCTGTCTTTTTGATGTCGATGGTTCTGGTCGGTGCGGCGTTTACCATGCGTCACGCGCGGTTTGGCGGCACCGGAATTGCGGTACTGGCGGCGGTCCTGCTGGGGTTTGGCCTTTACTTCATTCGAAATTTTGCACAAATCCTAGGCGAGAACGGACAGATCCCGATTGCCCTGTCTGCCTGGGCGCCGCCTGTGGCGTCTATAATGTTGACCCTGGGGCTCTTGCTCCATGCCGAGGACGGATAATATGCGCCGCGCTCTCTTAATGACCGTTTTCCTGCCATGGGTCAGCATTGCAACACCTGTCATGCCGCAGCAATTGGCCGAGACAGCGCCTGTTTCGCAACAGGCTGTTCTGGTTGCAGACAGTGTTTTTATCACGCCAGAGCGACAATTGGTTGCCACAGGCGGCGTGGAAGTTTTTCAGGGCGGCGTGCGCCTGCAGGCTGAAAAGATCACATTTGACGACGCCAAAGGCATCCTAAAAATTGATGGCCCCATCCGCATTGACCAAGACGGCGATGTGTCCATTCTGGCCAATGCAGCAGAGTTGGACAGCGATTTGCAAAATGGCATTCTGTCATCAGCGCGGTTGGTATTCGATCAGCAGGTGCAACTGGCGTCGCTGCAGATGACCCGCGTCAACGGCCGATACACGCAGCTTTATAAAACGGCTGTCACCTCTTGTGATGTGTGCAACGATGGGCGTCCACCGCTGTGGCAGATCCGTGCAGAACGGGTGACACATGACCAAGTGGAGCGTCAGCTGTATTTGGAAAATGCGCAACTGCGTGTGCGGAATGTGCCGGTCTTTTACTTCCCCGCTCTGCGCCTGCCGGATCCGACGCTGGATCGGGCCACGGGGTTTCTGGTACCCACGATCCGCTCCACCTCCAGTCTCGCGACAGGGATCAAAGTTCCCTATTTCTTCAAGATCGGCGACCATAAAGACCTGACACTGGCGCCCTATGTTTCCTCCAAAACACGCACATTGGATTGGAGATATCGCCAAGCGTTCCGTCGGGGCGGCATCACCTTTGAAGGTGCGTTTACGCGCGACGACCTGCAACAAGGAGAAGACCGAGGCTATGGATCACTGCAGGGTCAGTTCGCCCTGAGACAGGGCTACAAGCTTTCGTTTGACCTGAATGTTGTCTCTGACGACGCCTATTTTGCGGATTACGGGCTTGCTGATGTGGACCGGTTACGCTCGGACGTCACTGTAAGCCGCATCAAACGAGATGAGTTCCTACGGGGGAGCCTCCTTCATTATAAATCGCTGCGTGACAGTGAAGAACAAGATGACGTTCCTTCGATCATTGCAGATGTTGCTTATGAAAAACGCATCCATCCAAAATGGTCAAAGACCGGAGAGTTTCGCCTGGGTCTGGGAGCTCATAGTCACCGCCGCGAATCCGACGAATTGGCGACAGCCACCGATGCAGCCGGACGCGACATTGGGCGCATATCGGCTGACCTCAGCTGGCATCAAGACTGGCGGTTTTCCAGCGGTCTTGTATCAGAGTGGGAAGTTGGCGCGAGTTTTGACCAGTTTTCGATCAATGACGATGCGGTGTTTGGCGATAACAGCACCCGCGCGGTGCCCCGCACTGCTTTGACATTCCGCCTTCCAACGACGCGGGTTACTGCCGGTGGTGCGTCGCAATATCTGGAACCCATCGCGCAACTCGCCTGGTCTAATGTGACCGGCGATGAGGTTCCCAACGACGAGAGCAATTTTGTCGAGTTTGATGAGGGCAATCTGTTATCCCTGTCGCGGTTCCCTGCCTCGGATCAACGCGAGGACGGGTTACAACTGGCCTATGGTGTGAACTGGGCGCATTTTGACCCCAGTGGCTGGCAGGCTGCCGCGACCATTGGTCAGGTGTTCCGTCAGGACGCTGAGGACAGCTTCACCAAGACTTCGGGCTTGGGTGGCACATCATCCGACCTGCTGCTGGCGGGCCAGTTGAAACTGAACCAGGGCATTGCCTTGACGGCGCGAGGGCTATTGAACGGGTCGCTCAATTTTTCCAAGGCGGAATTCCGTGGCGACGTCTCCTACAAGAAAGCCAGTGTCCGGGGCAGCTATCTGTGGCTTGGCACCGACGCAGATGAAGACCGAGATGATCCGACCTCGGAGCTTTGGTTTGACGGAGATTATGAGGTCAACGCCAATTGGCTCGCCAGCGCCAACCTGCGCTATGACATCTCGGACGGGCGCGCAACACGTGCGGGCCTTGGCGTTGCCTATCAAAACGAATGTGTGACGGTCGACCTCTCGGTAAATCGGCGCTATACCTCCACAACAAGTGTTGAGCCGTCGACGGATTTCGGCTTTACCATTTCGCTAAACGGGTTTTCCGTGAACAGCGGCACCAATAAGTACAGGCGATCATGCAGCAATACTTGATTTCTCCGCATTTCCTTTCCGCAAAAGCGGGTCAATTCGCACGTCGCGCGCTGGCCGGCTTGACGGTTGCAGCCCTTGTGGCCTCAACAGTTCCTGAAGCCACGGCTCAGGGATTGTTTTCACCGGTCATCCGGGTCAATGATCAAGCGATCACTGAATATGAGCTGCAGCAGCGGGCACGTTTTCTGACGGTCACCGGCACGCCTGGCGATCCCTTGACGCAGGCGCGCGAGGTGCTGATCGAAGACAAGCTGAAATTGCAGCTGATGAACGAGGTCGGCCTCCTCCCCACTGAGGAAGAAGTCATCGAGGGCATGACTGCGCTGGCACAGCGCACCAATCTGTCGCTGGATGAGTTTCTGGCGACGCTTGGTCAGGCCGGAGTTGATCCGCAGACCTTGCGTGATTTCACCCGTGTCGGCATCGGTTGGCGCGAATACATCGGAGCACGGTTCCTTGCACGCGCCCGCCCATCGGATGCGGAAATCGATCAGGCCATAGGCACGGCGGGCACCGGCGGTGTTCAGGTTCTATTGTCCGAGATCATCATCCCGCTGACCCGTGAGAACGCCGCGCAGGTCGAAGCCTTTGTCGAAGAGGTACGCGCACGCGGTGGTATAGAAACGTTTTCAGCAGCCGCGTCCCAAGTCTCGGCCGCTGACAGCCGCAATAACGGCGGTCGCTTGCCTTGGATGGATCTGACCAACCTGCCGCCGCAGTTGCGCGACGTTGTTTTGAACCTGAAAAACGGTGAGATTTCGGACCCCATCAGCCTGCAAGGGGCAGTTGCACTGTTTCAAATGCGTGGCATCCGTGAGATTGAGGGGCGCGCGCCACGATTTGCGGCGATCGAATATGCCACATATCTGATCCCCGGCGGGCGCAGCCCCGAAGCGCTGGCGACCGCGCAAGATGTGATCAACCGCGTGGACACCTGCGATGACTTTTATGGCATTGCCAAGGACCAAGCCCCCGAAGCGTTGACCATCGACAGCCTGCCTCCGGCCGACATCCCCCGCGATATCGCTCTGGAACTGGCCAAGTTGGATCCGGGCGAGACATCAACGGCTGTGACCCGCAACGATGGGCAAACCCTGGCGCTGGTCATGTTGTGTGGCCGGACCAGTGAGTTGGCCAGCGAAGCGGACCGTCAGTCGGTTGCCAATGCATTGACGCAGCAACGGTTAGAGACGTTTTCCAACAGCCTGTTATCACAGCTGAAATCCGAAGCGCGCATTGTAGAATGACCTCCTCTGCCCGCCCGATTGCATTAAGCTGTGGAGAGCCCGCAGGCATCGGGCCAGAGATCGCAGTCAAAGCTTGGGCTGAACTGCGCGCGCGCTGCCCTTTTGTTTGGCTGGGCGATCCGCGCCATCTGCCCGAGGGCACGCCGGTGTCGATCGTGCATGATCTGGCGGCGGTCCGCGACGTGGTTGAAACGGCGCTGCCGGTCTGGGAGATCCCGTTTCACGGCGCCGCCACCAAAGGCGTTGCAGATCCACGCAATGCCTCCGGCGTTATCCAGGCGATTGAAACCGGGGTGGAGCTGGTGCAATCCGGTCAAGCGTCGGCGCTGTGCACCGCACCCATGCATAAAAAGGCGCTGATCGATGGCGCGCAATTTGCCTATCCCGGTCATACTGAATTTTTGGCGCATTTGGGTGGGCGGGCGCGTGTTGTCATGATGCTGGCAAGCCCTGCCCTGCGCGTGGTGCCCGCGACCATTCATATCGCCCTGTCCGACGTGCCCA
This sequence comes from uncultured Paracoccaceae bacterium, assembly GCA_947497985.1. Taxonomy (GTDB): domain Bacteria; phylum Pseudomonadota; class Alphaproteobacteria; order Rhodobacterales; family Rhodobacteraceae; genus Epibacterium. Next base: position 85,556 of record CANMIX010000010.1, on the reverse strand, counting down.
AGGTTCTGACGCAGGATTTGTTGGAAGAGGTCATCGCCATCACCGCTGCGGGCCTGCGCGACCAATTTGGCATCGCGAGCCCACGGATCGCGGTGGCCGGGCTGAACCCCCATGCGGGTGAAGGCGGCGTGATGGGGCACGAGGAGCTTGACTGGATCAACACCTGTCTTGCGCAGCTCGATCTGAGACCGGCAACCATCACCGGCCCACATCCCGCAGATACCTTGTTTCACGCGGCGGCACGCGAAACCTATGACGCCGCCGTCTGCATGTACCATGACCAAGCTCTGATCCCGATCAAAACCTTGGATTTTGATCGCGGTGTGAATGTAACGCTCGGGTTGCCCTTTATCCGCACCTCTCCTGATCATGGCACCGCATTTGACATCGCAGGTAAAGGTATGGCCAAGCCCACCAGCCTGATCGAAGCGCTGCTGTTGGCACAACGGATGGCGACCGGCACTTGACGCTTGCCGAGCACGCTCCTAAGCACGCAGAACAATCTGGCGCAGCCCCGCGTCACGGTATCTGATCAGAACAGAGATAGTATGAGCGCCATTGATTCCCTGCCCCCTCTGCGTGAGGTCATCGCCGAACATCAGCTGTCGGCGCGCAAATCGCTTGGGCAGAACTTTCTGTTGGACCTGAACCTGACCGCCAAGATCGCCCGTCAGGCCGGTGACCTGAGCGAGTGCGACGTGTTGGAAATCGGCCCAGGTCCAGGCGGTCTGACACGTGGATTGTTGTCCGAAGGCGCGCGTCGTGTTTTGGCAATTGAAAAAGACCACCGCTGCCTGCCAGCACTTGCAGACATCGCACAGGCCTATCCCGGCCAGCTGGAGGTCATCAACGGCGACGCGCTGGAGATTGATCCGCTGTCGCATCTGACGCCGCCCATCCGCGTGGCAGCCAACCTTCCCTATAACGTAGGCACCGAATTGCTGGTGCGCTGGCTCACCCCAAAGGAATGGCCACCGTTCTGGCAAAGCCTCACCCTGATGTTCCAACGCGAAGTGGCAGAACGAATTGTGGCCCAACCCGGCAGCAAGGCCTATGGCCGTCTGGCGATCCTTGCCCAGTGGCGCGCGGATGCGAAAATCGTGCTGTCCTTGCCTCCGGGAGCCTTTACTCCGCCGCCAAAGGTCAGCAGCGCGGTGGTTCACCTGAACGCGCTGCCTGAACCGCGTTTTCCGGCGGATGCCAAAACGCTGTCCCATGTTGTGGCGGCGGCGTTCAACCAAAGGCGCAAGATGCTGCGCGCGGCGTTGAAATCCGTAAGTCCTAATATCGAAGATCACCTGAACGCCGCAGGCATCCCACCGACAGAACGGGCCGAGCAGGTCAGCCTGGAGGCGTTTTGCGCATTGGCGCGCAGTTTAAAGCCATTGGATTAACCCGCAGGGTTACTTGCCAAAACACCGCTGTTACGAAAACAAAAAGCCCTGCGTGCCAGACCGGCCGCAGGGCTTTTTCAATGTCGTGCCAAAAGCGCGTTTACTCAGCAGCTTCTGCAGGGCCGCCAGTGTCAGCTGGCGTATCGGCCGTGGGCGCGTCTGCGATGGCAGTGTCGCCTTCGGTTTTTGGCTTGGGCTTGCGCGCGCGGCTTTTCGGCTTGGGCGCTTCTTCACCTTCGGCGGCAGGCTTGCGTCCACGTGGTTTACGGGCAGGCTTGCGTGGCTTGGCTGCCACCTGTGCGTCGTCCGCTTCGGACGGAGCACTCGGGGCAACGCCGCTGTCCTCCGGTGTCTCCACCAGACCACTGCTGTCGTCGGACACAGGCTGTGCCTCACGTGGGTCGATCACCTCCGGAGAGCTGTCAGGGTTGGCCGCCGCCGCTTCGGCCTTGGCCGCAGCTTCGCGCTCCTGGCGTTCAAGACGCTCGGCGCGCTCGCGATCGCGTTCTGCTTGCCGCTCGCGGTTCTGACGCTCCTGCTCTTCCCGGCGGGCTTCAATCTCACGCTGGGCTTCGTTCAGCAGGCGCAGGTAATGTTCGGCATGTTGCTGAAAGTTTTCAGCCGCCACGCGGTCATTCCCCAACTGCGCATCACGAGCCAGTTGATTGTATTTGTCGATGATTTGCTGCGGCGTACCGCGCACTTTGCCCTCAGGACCAGAGCTGTCAAACACGCGGTTGACAACATTTGCACCGTTGGGACGGTTCCGGTTCGATTTCGACCGGGAACGGGATTTAGACGATCTCATAAGCCTAACGTCAGCCTTAGTTCATTATGTCTGAGACCCAATATTTGCGCGCCTCTGCGCTGGGTCGTCGACGATTTTGGGCTTGATGTCGCCGCAGAGGAAATTTGATCCTCACTCTCTGGCGACACCCTTGAGTAACCATGGAATGACGTGTGACACAAGGGGTCCCAGCCAAATTTATACAAATTCCCTACCGTAAACGCGTTTTTTTGAAGTTCCGTGGGTCAATTCGGCGCGAAACCACAAATCACACGGTCCCGCCCATCCAGATCTTGGACCGTGCGCACATTATGGAGCCCTGCGGACAGAAAGAGATCGGTCACCGCTTCGGCCTGCGTTGGGCCAATCTCAACCATGATCCGCCCGTTCGGAGCCAGATGTTTGCGCACGCCCTTGCTGATTGCGCGGTAAGCCTCCAACCCGTCCGCCCCATCGGTCAGAGCCATTTCGGGCTCATACTGGCGCACTTCTGTGCTGAGGTCGTCCATCTCGGCCATTGCGATATAGGGCGGGTTTGAGACGATCAGGTCGAACTGACCCGTCACATTTGCAAACCAGTCGGAGGCCTTGATCTCAACCCGATCCTGAACACGGTGCAGAATTGCATTGGCACTGGCCTGCAAACAGGCCGCTTCGCTGAGATCAACACCCAGGCCATGCGCCGATGCCTGCTCTGCCAGCAATGTCACCAGAATGCAGCCCGACCCAACCCCAAGGTCCAAGACCCGTTCAAACGGTTGGCTAAGCGCGGTTTCCACCAGGGTCTCGGTCTCGGGGCGCGGATCCAACACATCGCCTGAGACTTTGAACCGACGCCCGTAAAACGCACGCTCACCCACCAAATGTGAAACGGGCACCCGAATAGCGCGCAGTGCGATCAGCTGTTCATACCGGTCCGCAACTTCATCCGACAGTTCTTCGGGTGCAATCAAGGTCACGCGGCTGGCCTCAATCCGGGCGGCATGGGCCAAAAGCACACGCGCATCACGCGCCGGGTCTGTAACGCCCGCAGCGCGCAAGCGATGCGTGGCATCCACCATGGCCTGCGCTGCGGTCTGGGCGCTCATTGGTCCATCTCAGCCATCAGGCGAGATTGGGCATCTGCAGTCAACGCATCGATGGTTTCATCCAGATCGCCCTGAAGAATTTGATCAAGTTTATAGAGGGTCAGGTTGATCCGGTGATCCGTCATCCGCCCCTGCGGGAAGTTATAGGTACGAATGCGTTCAGACCGATCACCAGAGCCAACTTGGCTGGCGCGGTCGGCGGAACGTTCGTTGTCGATACGCTGGCGTTCCAGATCATAGAGCCGGGTTTTCAGAACCTGCATCGCGATCTCGCGGTTGCGGTGCTGTGATTTCTCGGAACTGGTGACGATGATGCCGGTTGGCAGGTGGGTAATCCGCACCGCCGAATCCGTGGTGTTCACGTGCTGCCCCCCCGCACCAGAGGCGCGCATGGTGTCGATGCGAATGTCGCCGGGGTTGATATCGATATCAACATCCTCGGCTTCGGGCAGAACCGCCACCGTCGCGGCAGATGTGTGAATGCGCCCGCCGCTTTCGGTGGAGGGCACGCGCTGCACCCGGTGTACGCCGCTTTCGTATTTCATCCGGGCAAAGACATTTTCACCTTTGATATGGGCGACAACTTCTTTGATCCCGCCCAGTTCGGTGGCTTGTTCTTCGATAATCTCAACCCGCCAGCCACGTGCCTCGGCAAAGCGCATGTACATGCGCAACAGATCACCGGCAAACAGCGCCGCCTCATCCCCACCGGTGCCGGGGCGAATTTCGAGGATTGCCGGGCGCGCGTCTGCGGCGTCTTTGGGCAATAGCGCCAGTTGCAGCGCATGTTCCGCGGCAGGCAACGCCTCTTTCAGTGTGGGAATTTCTTCCTCTGCCAAGGCGCGCATATCCGGGTCGTCCAGCATCTCTTCGGCTTCGGCCAGATCGGCGACAAGTCGCTGGTAGGTGTTGATCTGTTCCGCGACGGGACGCAGATCCGAGTATTCCTTGGCCAGGGTCGCGATGTCCTCACCGCTGCTGCCATCCGCCATCGCGGCTTCAAGATATTGAAACCGTTGCAGGATTTGATGCAGGCGTTCTTCGGGGATCATTGGTATTTATCCGTAGTCATGCGCATGGGCGAAGTCTGGCTTATGTGATATGCTAGGTCCATGCAACATACCAGTGTTCTTGTTTCGCTGGCCCTGTTGGCCAGCAGTGTTCCCGCCCTTGCCGATGTCACGGGCCCCGGCGGCAAGGTGATTGAGTGTTTTTGCACTGATACCTCAGGTGCAAGGGTCGAATTGGGCCAGACCATCTGCCTGTTTGTGGATGGCAAGATGTTCACGGCCCAATGTCAGATGTCCCTTAACGTGCCAATGTGGCGCAAACTGGACGACGGGTGCCTGTCAGCACAAGCCGACCAATCGCCCACGCCCGACGTTTTGCCCCGCCTTTGACATCCTTATTTCTTGGCCACACCAGGCAAGATGCACAGCATTTCATACAGCAGATTTGCAGCTGTCAACGCGGTGTTTCCATTGGTGTCATAGGGCGGTGACACCTCGACCAGATCAGCCCCCACGACACTGACACCCGTAAGCGAGCGGATCAGCTCAAGCGCCTGCATTGTCGTCAGACCGCCGATTTCCGGCGTGCCGGTGCCGGGTGCAAAGGACGGATCCAAACCATCGATATCAAAGGAGATATAGGTCGGGCGCGTGCCGATATCACGCCGGATCTCTGCCCCCATGCCTGAAAGCGAACGCCCCCAAAGTTCGGCCGCAGGGAAATGTTGGAAGCCCCAGCCTGCGGTTTCGGTCAGATCTTCGGGTGAATAGCCGGTGCCCCGCAGACCAACCTGATAGGTCTTATCCGCAACAATCAGCCCCTCTTCATAGGCGCGGCGGAACACGGTTCCGTGGGTCTCTTTCTCGCCAAACATCTCATTGTTGGTGTCGCCATGCGCATCGATATGGATCAACGCAAGGGGGCCGTACTTGCGCGCCATCGCCCGCAGGATCGGCAAGGTGATCGAATGATCGCCCCCCATCGCAAAGGGCGTGCATCCAGTCGAGACGATCGCGTCATAACTTTCTTCGATAATGCGCATCGAGTCTTTGAGCGAGTAGGTATTGATCGCCAAATCGCCAATATCTGCCACATTCAGGAAATCAAACGGCGCCGCTTTGGTCGTCAGGTTATACGGGCGCAGCAGCGCGCTTTCGGCGCGTATCTCTTTGGGGCCAAATCGCGCACCAGAACGCAGCGAGGTTCCGATATCCATTGGCACCCCCACAAAGGCCACGTCGAGCCCTTCCAAAGATGTGGCTTGCGGCAGACGCATAAACGTATTGGGGCCCGAGAACCGTGCGAGATCGTTGCCGCTGATCGGTTGATTGAATTGTGTCATTTTTTCAAGATGTTCCAGCCCAGTAGGCAGATAATTTCAGTTGCGACATGGGCGCCGGCAATCGCGGTGGCTCCCGAAGTGTCATACGGAGGAGAGACTTCTACAATATCGCCTCCTTTGATGTTGATGCCAGCAATTTCGCGCAAAATTCGCGCCGCCTGTGCCGAAGAAAGCCCACCCCAAACCGGCGTGCCGGTGCCGGGCGCAAAAGCAGGGTCCAGACAGTCGATATCAAACGTCAGATAGACGGGGCGATCGCCCAGAATGGATTTGATCCGGCGCGCAGTCTCGACGGCGCCAATCTCATGCACAGTGGGTGCGTCGATGATATTGACGCCCAAGGTATCTGCATTGGTGGTGCGGATCCCCACCTGAACCGAGGTCTTGGGATCAATCAGACCCAGCTTCACCGCCTTGTAGAACATGGTGCCGTGATCCACCCGGTCAAAATCATCGTCCGGCCACGTGTCACTGTGGGCATCAAACTGCAGCAACGAGAGCGGCCCATAGCGTTCTGCGTAGGCTTTGAGGATCGGAAAAGAGATATAATGATCGCCGCCAATGGCCACCGATGCGGTGTCACTGTCCAGAATACCCCGAATATGATCGGTCAGTGCTTTTGGGAAGGCGGCGACATTGGCGTAGTCAAAGGCCAGATCGCCATAATCGACAATCGCCAGCTCGCTCAGGGCGTCAAAGGACCAGCCATAGGGGGCGTCCGGGCTTTGCAGGGCGCTGGCCTCGCGCACCGCGCGCGGACCAAGACGGGTGCCGGGTCGATTGGTCACCGCTTGGTCAAAAGGCACACCTGTAACGGCAATATCTGCCTTGCGCAGATCCTTGGTGTAACGACGGCGCAGGAAGGATGTCGCCCCGGCAAAGGTGTTTTCAAAACTTGCGCCTTTCAGGTCTTCTCGTGTGAACGCCTCATCAACCTGATTTTTTGCATCTTCTAACGCCATGATCCGCTCCCTACCTGCATTGTACATTTGATCAAATAACGGAGCGGGGCGTCTGTGTCATCCCACAGGCTGCAGACGTTCCACCAATCGGGCGAAAAAAGACGCCCCAACCGGAGAGATTTCGTCGTTAAAATCAAACTTGGGATGATGCACGCTTGGACCGTCACCTTGGCCAAGGAACAGATAACAGCCGGGACGTTTTTCAAGGAAGAAGCTAAAGTCTTCGCCGCCCATCTGGCGTTCGTAGTCGTCAATCACCATCGCATCGCCGACAACCTCACGCGCAACATCAGCGGCAAAGGCGGTTCTGTCGTGATTGTTGATCGTGGGCGGGTAGCCGACCTCATATTTCAGCGCCGCATCCACGTTGTATGAGACAGAGTGGCCTTTGACGATCTCTTCCAGGCGGCGGATCACCATGGCCTGCACGTCTTTGTCAAAGGTGCGTACGGTTCCGTTGATATAGGCGGTGTCCGGGATCACATTATCAGCGCTGCCCGTATGAATTTGGGTCACCGACACCACAAGATCTTCCAACGCGAAATGATTACGGCTGACGATGGTCTGGATCGCCTGGGCGATACCACAGGCCGCCACAACGGGGTCATTGGTTTCATGCGGCAATGCACCATGACCGCCAAGCCCTTGGATATTAATATGAAACTCATCCACCGCAGCCATGATTGGACCGCTGGTGGTAACAATCTTACCGACCGAAAATCCCGGTGCCGTGTGCAGCGCGTAGACCTGCGAGATATCGAATGTCTCCAAGACGCCTTCGTTGATCATAATCTCAGCGCCGCCAATGGCCTCTTCGGCGGGTTGGAAAATCAGCGCAACGCGGCCTTTGAAATTGCGTGTCTCGGTCAGGTATTTGGCCGCCCCCAGCAACATCGTTGTATGCCCATCGTGGCCACAGGCATGCATATTTCCTGCGTGGGTGGATGTATATTCGGCGCCGGTTTCTTCGGGAATAGGCAGCGCATCCATATCCGCGCGCAGGCCAATCGTCTCCCCCGCGCCCTGCCCGTTGATAATGGCGATCATACCGCAGGTGGCAAAGCCCTCGTGCAGCTCGTCGACCCCAATGGTTTGCAGCTGTGCCTTCACATAGGCCGATGTTTTGGGCAAATCGAGCGCAAGTTCCGGGATCGTATGCAAATGCTGTCGCCAGGTGCGCATCTCATCGGCATAATCCGCGATACGGTTCACGATTGGCATGGGGTGGACTCCTGCATTCGACTCGGTGATTGATGCATGTGACACTGGAACAAAGGCAACTGCAATGTCAGATAATTCAATCATCTACGATGAAAACGCGGGAATTGAACGGCTGCTCGAAATCATGCGCCAACTGCGTAATCCCAAGACAGGTTGCCCTTGGGACATTGAACAGGATTTTGCCAGCATCGCGCCCTATACCATTGAAGAAGCCTATGAAGTTGCCGATGCGATTGAACGGGACGCCTGGGGTGAGCTGAAAGGCGAGCTGGGTGATTTGCTGTTCCAATCGGTCTTTCATGCGCAAATGGCAGCCGAAGCCGGGTATTTCACCTTCCAGGATGTGGTCACCACCATGTCCAACAAAATGGTGAGCCGTCACCCGCATGTCTTTGGTGATGAAAGCCGCGAGAAATCCGCAGAACAGCAAACCGCCGATTGGGAAGCAATCAAGGCAGCAGAACGTGCTGGCCAGAACCAACAAGGCACGCTGGATGGTGTGGCCGTCGGCCTGCCTGCCCTGTTGCGGGCCTATAAACTGCAAAAACGCGCGGCGCGGGTTGGGTTTGACTGGCCGTCTGCCGCCAATGTCATCGACAAGATCGCCGAGGAATCTGCGGAACTGGTTGAGGCTCGTGACGAGCTGACCCAGGATGAAGTCGAAGAGGAATTTGGTGACCTGATGTTTGTCATGGCCAATCTGGGGCGCCATCTTGGGGTGGAGCCTGAGGCGGCGCTGCGCAAAGCCAATGCCAAATTCACCCGCCGTTTCCAAGGCGTAGAGACCAAGCTGGCGGAACGCGGCAAGACACCGAGCGACAGCGATCTGGCCGAGATGGACGCATTGTGGGATGCCGTAAAAGCTGATGAGCGGGCAAAAGGCTGAGATCATGAGCAAACGCAAGATCATCATAGACACAGATCCAGGCCAGGACGACGCGGTTGCGCTCCTGCTGGCGCTGGCCTCCCCGGATGAGCTGGATGTCTTGGGGATCACCTGTGTTGCCGGCAACGTGCCCCTGTCCCTGACCCAAAAGAACGCGCGGATTGTGTGCGAAGTTGCCGGAAAAACGGACGTGCCAATCTTTGCGGGCTGTGACGCACCGATGCGGCGCCCGCTGGTCACCGCAGAACATGTGCACGGCAAAACCGGGTTGGACGGGCCTGAATTGTTTGAACCCACGATGCCTTTGGCGGGCGACAACGCAGTGGATTTCATTGTCGAAACCCTGCGGCGCGAACCCGCAGGCAGTGTCACGTTATGTACCCTTGGTCCCTTGACCAATATCGCCACCGCCTTTGACCGCGCACCGGATATCATCCCCAAACTGCGCGAGTTGGTGATGATGGGCGGCGCGTATTTTGAAGTTGGAAACATCACGCCAGCCGCCGAATTCAACATCTTTGTAGACCCGGAAGCTGCTGAAATTGTGTTTCATTCCGGCGTCCCACTGGTCGTCATGCCACTGGATGTCACCCACAAAGTGTTGGCGACCAAGGACCGCGTGGCGGCGCTGCGCGCACTTGGCAGCAAGGTTGGCGTCTTCACGGCCGAGATGCTCGACTTTTTTGAACGTTTTGATGTGGCGAAATACGGCTCGGACGGGGGACCGCTTCATGATCCTTGTGTGATCGCTTACCTGCTCAAACCCGAACTATTTCAGGGCCGCCATATCAATGTGGAAATCGAGACTGAGTCCAAATTGACACTCGGCATGACCGTTGCGGATTGGTGGCGGGTGACAGATCGCACGCCCAATGCCATGTTCATGGGAGACGTGGACGCTGATGGGTTCTTTGCCCTTCTCACCGAAAGGATCGCGCGACTATGAGCGCTCAATTACACCTCGCCAAACCCGCGAACCTAGAGAAGATCGTTGAATTGGTTGAGGCCTTCCATACCGAGACCGGGATAACCAGCGATGACGCCCATCGCCGCGCTGCCGTCGAACCCCTGCTGCACGGCCACCCTTATGGCGCGGTTTATCTGATTGGTCCGCCGCGCGCGCCGGTTGGCTATATTGTTTTGACCTTTGGCTGGTCGATCGAACTGGGCGGTATGGACGGGTTTGTGGATGAGCTGTACATCCGTCCACCCGTGCGTGGTCGGGGGATCGCCACCGAAGTGTTGCAAACCCTGCCCAAGACACTGGCAGGTGTGGGTCTAAAAGCGCTGCACCTTGAAGTGGATTATCAAAATGAAACCGCGCTGCGCCTGTATGGGCGAGCCCGGTTTGAACCGCGTGAGCGGTATTTCCTGATGACCAAAGTTCTGAGCAGCCCCGGTGATTAGACGCCTTATTGTAAGCGGCGCGTAAACTCGGGGAAATTGGCTGCAAGCTCGGTCCCCGACAGGGCCTGACGGTCATTGTCAAAGGACAAAACCGCAGCTGCAAATTGCGCGTCGGCCTCGGCCAAGATCGACACAAGGGGGCCATTCATCAGTTCTGGGTTTTCCTTGAGCATCGCGGGCAAGTCGATGTGTATGCGCGCACCGTCCTCAACATAGCGCTCCTGCCCCAAGGCAAAGATCACCAGACAGGGCAGATCACAATGTCCGTTTCCTGCAACCAAGGTTGCAATCCGGGTGCCATCCGCCTGCAAATCGCGAATGACCTGACCAACACGCAGCGCCTCTTCCAATGTGCCGCCTGAACTGTTGAGCCAGATGCCAATGGGTTGGCCACGTTTTTCGCTTAGAGCCGCAGACCAGAAAGAGTGAAGAAAGGCACCGTGAAAGGCACCGTCCAGTGGTCCGTCCAGCCTGAGCCCGCCTTGAACCCTGCGCCAATCTGCTGCGGCGGGATCCGCCAACGCAACCAAACAACCCAACATTCCAAGCCCGAACACACGGCGAAACAAACCCATGACCAATCGCAATCCTCTTCCGTTGACACAATTTCAAGGATCAGAATGTCATAAAAGGTTTACAAAACAACCCTGACGACCAGCTGAAAGCACGAATTCATGATGTCTTGTCTATTTTGACGTCACGTTTCGGCAATTCGGCTTAGATCAAGGGGATTTGCGGCGCTTTGTCCTTGCCAATTGTACCGCTGAGGCGGGGATCCTCCATCAGCTCGATGGCGCGGCGATAGGGCTCAAACCCCGAGCGGACATAGAAATCCAACGCCTGTGCACTGTCGAGCGAGCAGGTATGGACATAAAACCGTGAAATGGGCCGCGCAAAGGCGCGATCAATGGCGTGGTTCATCAGCCAGCGGCCAATGCCACCGCCGATCAGCGCGGGCGACAGGCCAAAGAATGACAGTTCACAATCCCCTGCCACTTGCCATTCCAGCTCTAACAATCCCAGATCTGCGCCGTCTTTTTGCACCGACCAGACCTCAACACTGTCCTGGGCCAGATGCGCGGCCAGATCCGCACTGTCACGTTCGAGCCGCGAAAACCACAGGTAGTCCGCTCCGACCAATTGGTACAGCGCGCGATACCAATCCGCATCCGGCGCTGTGTGGTGTTGCAGCGTGACACCCGCTGGTGCGGTCACTTCGCGCAAGACTGGGCGGTCAAACATCTGCAAATAAGTAACCACCGCAGCCAACTTACCTGCGGGAAGTTCGGTGATACCGTCGGGAATGGTCATAATGAGCCCTCTCGTGTCCGTGCCAGTGCCAGAGTCTGTGTCAGAGGAAGTCATACTCACAAAAAGTCGCGGCTTCACCCTGCTTTTCGCCATTGGCATCGCGCAGGGTCCAGATGGCTGCATTGCGGATTTCGAACCGCTTGCCGGTCGCGGTAATCCGGATGCCACAATAGTCGTCGATGAAACCCTGCTGGCGCATACGATCAAACATCGCAGCGCGCGCATCCCGGTGTTGTGGTTCAGCCGTCAGACGCGAGGGCATCTGCGTCAGCTCGTCCCATCCCAATTGCCACAGCTCTTGGGCGGCCAGATTGGCATAGGTCAGGATCGGATCCTCATCCGTGCTGTGCGACAGAATGGGAAAGGGCGCATGATAAAGCGCTTGCGGCTGCCCATAGCGATAGAGCGCGCGTCCCATCAGCTGGATGTAACTGGTGGTCAGCAGCTGCGCATGGGCGCTTTGATAGTCGTTTTCGGGGTTAGGTTCTTGCATTTTGGCTCCTCCTCCAAAACAAAAAAGGCCCCACCTTTCGGCAGGGCGTTTTCTTTATTTATGTGTCGTTGAGATCAGGCTTTTAGGATCGAACGGCCTGCGTATTCGGCGACCTCGCCCAGCGTTTCCTCTATACGGATCAGTTGGTTGTATTTCGCGAGCCGGTCAGAGCGTGCCAGTGAGCCAGTTTTGATCTGGCCACAGTTGGTGGCAACCGCAAGATCCGCAATGGTTGCGTCCTCGGTTTCGCCAGAGCGGTGCGACATCACGTTAGTGTAGCCCGCGCGGTGCGCCATATCGACGGCTTTCAGCGTCTCAGTCAGGGAGCCAATTTGGTTCACTTTCACCAGCATCGAGTTCGCGCAACCACGTGCGATACCGTCGGACAGACGCGCAGGGTTGGTCACAAACAGATCGTCACCCACCAGCTGTACCTTGTCACCGATCATGTCGGTCAGGGATTTCCAGCCGTCCCAATCGTCTTCGGACATGCCGTCTTCGATGGAGATGATCGGGTAGTCGTTGACCAGCGCCGCCAGATAGGCTGCGTTTTCATCGGACGTCAGGGTTTTGCCTTCGCCGGACAGGACATATTTGCCGTCCTTATAGTATTCGGTCGCCGCACAATCGAGCGCGAGATAGATCTCTTCACCCGGTTTGTAGCCTGCTTTTTCGATCGCTTTCAGGATGAAATCCAACGCGTCGCGGGTGGAACCCAGTTCCGGCGCAAAGCCACCCTCGTCGCCCAGACCAGTGGACATGCCAGCAGCGGAGAGGTCTTTTTTCAGGGTGTGGAACACTTCAGATCCCATGCGAACCGCGTCACGGATGTTATCCGCAGCAACAGGCATGATCATGAATTCTTGGATGTCGATTGGGTTGTCCGCGTGCTCACCACCGTTGATGATGTTCATCATCGGAACCGGCAGGATGCGTGCGGATGTGCCACCAACGTAGCGGTAAAGCGGCTGGGTGGTGAAATCCGCGGCGGCTTTTGCAGCGGCCATGGACACACCAAGGATCGCGTTGGCGCCCAGGCGGCCTTTGTTTTCGGTGCCGTCCAGATCGATCATCGCCTGATCAAGTGCGACTTGATCGGTCGCGTCAAAGCCAACCAGCTCTTCTGTGATCTCGCCGTTTACGGCGGCAACGGCTTCCAAGACGCCTTTGCCCATGTAGCGGGATTTGTCGCCATCGCGCTTTTCAACGGCCTCATAGGCGCCGGTGGAGGCGCCGGATGGTACAGCGGCGCGGCCCATGGTGCCGTCTTCCAGCAACACGTCGACCTCAACGGTCGGGTTGCCGCGGCTGTCCAGAATTTCACGGGCGTGAATGTCGATAATGGTGCTCATCACTGATGGTCCCTGGCTGTGACTTTCGGTTGCCGAAGTCATACCAGCCAGTTTGTAAAAGTAAACAGTGCGCGTTATCGCTAACGCCCAATTAAAGCAGGGTTTAGGGCTAACAATTGAACTGTTTGCGCCAACGGACTGAAATTAAACAGCAAACCTATTGGGCGACGAGCCGCGCTGTTGCACGTTGGATGCGGCGTTCGCGCAAAAACGTGTAAAGACCCGAGCCAATGACCAGTGTGGACCCCGCCAAGGTCCACAGATCGGGACGTTCCGAAAAGACGATCGCGCCAACCAGAATAGAGAACAGTAAACGCGTATATCGAAACGGTGTCACAACCGCCGCGTCTCCGATCCGCATGGCAATGACAATGGCGTAATAGCCACAAACACCAAACAGCACCGCCCCGGCAATCATCGACCAATCGCTGGTGACAGGCGTGACGTAATCGGCCCCGTTCCACCACATCAACAACAAGCCAGACGGCACAACAGTTGCAAACGCCTGAAAGCTGATGACGGTTGTTGGTACGTCCTTGTCCAACCGACGGGTCATCAGATCCCGCGCCGCAACGCCAAGCACCGCAATCAGCACCAAAAGGGTCGAGGGTTGAAACCCGCCCACCCCCGGTCGGATGATCATGATCACACCAACAAAGCCGACAAAGATCGCGGTCCAGCGGCGCCAGCCAACCTGCTCCCGCAGAAACAGGGCGGCCCCCATGGTGATCACCAAAGGTGTTGCCTGAAACACGGCGGCGACAGTTGAGATATCAACCAGCGACAGCGCTGTACCATAAGAGATCGCAGACAGGGCCTCGGTCGCGGCACGTGCGACAAAAAGCGGATGCCAGGCCTTGGCCATAAACAGGTTATGCCCCTGAAGACGCGCCATCACAGCAAAAGCCAAGCTGCTGCCAAGTCCAATTAGAAACAAGATCTGCCCGACGTCGAGCCCGCTCGACAGAGCTTTGATGAACATGTCTTCCAAGGTGAAGCCCACCATAGCAAGCAACACAAAAAGAATACCGTGTACATTGTTCATCAGATGGCCCTCCCCAAAACAGGCAGCAGGCCTGTCGCGCACCCCCATGACATCCAAACGGGTGCTTTCGGCAATCCCATTTGCGACATTCTGTCATGAAATGGCGTGCGCAGTCGCATCACCAATTGTGATGAGCGCGCACTTCAGTCTTTGCGTTTTGGGACGCCATAGAGCTCCAACTTGTGGCCGCGCAGCTCATAGCCAAGCTTGCGCGCAATCTTTTCCTGCAGCGCTTCGATCTCAGGATCGCAGAATTCGATGACTTCACCACTGTTGAGGTCAATCAGATGATCATGATGGTCACGCTCTGCATCTTCATAGCGCGCTCGCCCATCGCCGAACTCCAACCGCTCTAGGATCCCCGCCTCTTCAAAGAGTTTTACGGTTCGGTACACGGTGGCGATGGAGATACCATCATCCATCGCACTGGCGCGTTTATACAATTCTTCCACATCGGGATGGTCCGCACTGTCTTGCAGAACTTGGGCAATCACACGGCGTTGGCCCGTCATCCGCAACCCTTTGGCCTCACAACGGGCGATAATCGACGTTATCATCGCAGTCCTCTCTTCTCACTGCAAAACTCATTGAGCGTACCGTCTCTAACGGATATGTTTGGGGCCGCAAACAGGCTTTTATTCACCTTAGCCGGTTGACAACTGTGTTATCCACAGTCATTTGCGCAGCAACCGAATTTCTTTGGATGCGGCCCTGCCCCTAATGGGAGCGCCGCGCACGACAGCAGCCCCGCCGAACCGGCGTATGCGGCTGCGAAAGGATCACCGCGTGAGCGATTTTACTGAAATGGAGCTGCCTCAGCAGCTTTTGAACCGCCTTGAAGCCATGGAGCTGACCACACCGACGCCAATCCAGGCGCGTGCGATCCCCCATGCCTTGCAAGGGCGTGATGTCTTGGGGTTGGCGCAGACCGGAACCGGTAAGACCGCAGCCTTTGGCATCCCGCTGGTCGCACAGATGCTGGATTATGGCCGCAAGCCCGCAGCAGGAACCGCACGTGCGCTGATTCTGGCCCCAACCCGCGAGTTGGTGAATCAGATCTCTGAAACACTAAAAACGCTGACGGATGGCACGCCCGTGCGCGTGACCCTGATTGTGGGTGGTGTTTCGATCAACCCGCAAATCACCCGCCTATCGCGCGGCACGGACATCGTCGTCGCCACCCCCGGTCGTCTTTTGGACATTATGGATCGCAATGCGATTGATCTTGGCTCCTGTGACTTCCTGGTCTTGGACGAAGCCGATCAGATGTTAGACATGGGCTTTATCCATGCGCTGCGCAAAATCGCGCCAATGCTGCCCGAGAAACGTCAAACCATGCTGTTCTCGGCCACTATGCCGAAACAGATGAACGAACTGGCCTCAACCTATCTGGACAGCCCGATCCGGATCGAAGTCACACCGCCCGGCAAACCGGCCGCCAAAGTAACTCAGTCCGTCCACTTCATCGCTAAGGCGGAAAAGCTGTCGCTGCTGAAAGAGCTGCTGGCAGAGCACAAAGAAGAGCGCACGCTGATCTTTGGTCGTACTAAACATGGCATGGAACGGTTGATGAAGACGCTGGACAAGGCTGGCTTTTCCGCGGCTGCGATCCACGGTAACAAAAGCCAGGGCCAACGCGAACGCGCCCTTGCTGCGTTCAAATCCGGTCAGGTGAAATTCCTGGTGGCCACAGATGTTGCGGCCCGGGGCCTTGATATCCCGGATGTGAAATACGTCTACAACTACGAACTGCCAAACGTTCCCGATGCCTATGTCCACCGGATTGGCCGGACCGCACGTGCAGGCAAAGACGGTGAAGCAGTTGCCTTTTGTGCCCCCGATGAGATGGACGAATTGAAGGCCATCCAAAAGACAATGAAGATCACCATCCCGGTGGCTTCTGGCAGCCCATGGGAGCCAATGCCCGGTGCAAAACCCGCCTCCAAAGGCCGTCGTGGCGGCGGAGGTGGCGGTGGTCAGCGTCGTGGTGGTCGCCCCGGTGGCGGCAAGCCCGAGGCCGGTGGCGCTGCGGACGGCAAACCCGGTGGGTTCCGCCGTCGTAACAAGGCGAAAAAACCATCCAAGCACAGCGCCCCGTCTGCGGGACGTCATTCAAGCTGATTAGATCAGAATTTGATTTGCGCAATTAGCGTTCTGCGGCCCAAGTCAGGTGCCGCAGAATGTGGCCTGCACCACTTCACCCTGGGCAGGTGGTCGTGCGAGATCCATGTCGCCCTCTTGATGCGCAAACGGTGTTGCAAGCACCCGGTTTAACCGTTCAAACGGTGCAAAATCCCCCTCAACAGCGGCTGTTATCATCTCTTCCACACGGTGGTTGCGGGGAATGAACACCGGATTGGTCGCTTGCATCACGGCAACTGGATCTTGTTCTTGTGTAAGACGGGCGCGCCAGTCGCTTTCCCAAGCATCAAAGGCCTCGGGATCCGCAAATTGGTCGCGCGCCGGGCCATCCGACAAAGCCCGGAACGTATTGGTAAAATCTGCTTGCCCATCCGTCATGCGGTTCAGCAAGGAGGTGATCAGCGCCTCATCCGCCTCGTCGTTGCCCTCAATGCCAATCTTGGCCCGAAACCGGTTGAGCCACGCCTCATGCAGCAACGCGGGCATGGCATGTACAATCTCGGTCGCTTCCTCAACCGCGTCTTCCGGTTTCTCCATCTGCTGCAGGAGAGCCGTCGCCAATTGCGCAAGGTTCCAGACAATGATCTGGGGCTGGTTGCCATAGGCATAGCGCCCGCCTCTGTCGATTGATGAAAACACCCGGTTGGACTTAAACACATCCATAAAAGCGCAGGGTCCATAATCGATGGTCTCTCCCGCGATGGAGCAATTGTCGGTATTCATCACGCCGTGAATAAAGCCGACGCCCATCCAGGCTGAAATCAGTGCAACCTGACGGTCCCGCACAGCCTTCAACAGGCCCATCGGCCCCTCAGCTTCTGGGTAGTGACGGTCGATGGCGTATTGGGTCAGGGTCTTCAGCGCGGCGGTCTCTCCGCGCACAGCAAAGATCTGGAACGTGCCAACCCGCAGGTGGCTTTGGGCGACGCGTGCCAAGATCGCGCCGGGATACCCACGCTCGCGCCAAACTGTCTCGCCGGTCTCAACTGCAGCAAGGGCGCGGGTTGTCGGAATGCCAAGTGCGTGCATCGCCTCAGACACCACATATTCACGCAACACCGGCCCCAACCAGGCGCGGCCATCGCCCTGACGGGAATATGGCGTACGTCCCGATCCTTTGAGCTGGACGTCGCGGCGAATGCCATCCTGTCCAACCACTTCCCCCAACAGAATTGCCCGACCATCGCCAAGCTGCGGATTATAGTTTCCAAATTGATGGCCACTGTAGAGCTGCGCCAATGGTTCGGCCCCGCCCGGAACCACATTGCCGCCAAAGACCTGCGCCATTTCACTGGTCTCTCCCTCAGATACATCAAGGATGCGAGCGAGGTCACGGTTAAACGCCCGCAGTTTTGGCGCCGCCACAGGTTCTGGCGCAAGCTTGGTGTAAAACAGCGGATCAAGCTGGGCGAATGTGTTGTCAAAGGGGATATTGAATGTCATGCGGCAAAGATATGCAAAGCGTGTCAGAATACCAGTGGCATTGGAGGGCCCAGATGACTGCAGATGAGATTATTGCAAAGTTAGAGCTGTCGCCACACCCCGAGGGCGGCTGGTACCGCCAGACTTGGGTCGCCGAAAACGACGGGCGCCCCAGCGGAACTTGTATCTATTTTCTGCTGAAAGCGGGCGAAAGCAGCCATTGGCACCGGGTAGATGCGGTAGAAATCTGGCTCTATCACGCAGGGGCGCCATTGGTTCTGTCGCTGGCAGCAGATGACACCGGCCCGGCCCGGGACCACCTGTTGTCGCCAGATCTAAGCGAAGGCCTGCCACAAGTGATTGTGCCAAAAGACCACTGGCAAGCTGCCCGCACAACGGGGGATTGGACGTTGGTCAGCTGCACCGTGAGCCCCGGGTTTCAATTCGAAGGGTTTGAGCTTGCTGCACCGGGATTTGACATCCCACGCTAGTTAAATTCTCGCCCCCTGTGATTCTAGGTGTTTCGCTTCGGGCTCTGCCCGAAGCGACCAGCGCGCCGACGCCCTTTGGGCGTCGGCGCGCTAGGCCCAACTGGATATGGGGTTTCTTTGAAACACCGATCGACAGGCGGGAGAAGTTGGAATCACACCGTGCTAGGTCGGCTGACAATTCCTCCGCCCACACAAGCACTTACGCCCGTGGTGCCGGGGGCGGACGTGGCCATGCCGCGCGCAACGCGCACCGCAAGGAAGGCAAAGGCCTGCGCCTCCAACATATCGCCGTCCAGCCCAACGGATTCCACCGGCTCGACCACGCAGTCCAGCGACACCCGCAGCATTTCCATCAAGACCGGATTATGCCGCCCGCCACCGGTGACCAGAACACGGCTTGGCGCCTCGGGGCAATGGGCCATGCCTTCTGCAACCGAAGCCGCACACATGGCCGTAAGCGTCGCCGCCGCATCCGCATCGGACAGTTCCCGCACAAGCCCGATCATTTCAGAGAAATCATTCCGGTCCAACGATTTGGGTGGAACCCGGGAGAAATATGGCTCTGCCAGAAACAGCTCCAGCGCGCCATTTTCCACGGTCCCGGACATCGCGATCTGACCGCCTTGGTCCATCGCCTGTCCCAAGCGCTCCATCATCAAATCATTCACCGGCGCGTTGGCGGGCCCTGTGTCAAAGGCCAGCAAAGCGCCCGGATCTTCTGGACGATCAAACCGTGGATCCACATAAGTCAGATTGCCCACGCCGCCGAGGTTCAAGAAACAGACCGGTTCGCGCGCATCGATGTATTTGGCGCAGGCAAAGTGAAAGAATGGCGCCAGTGGTGCCCCCTCTCCTCCCATCGCCACATCATCAGAGCGAAAATCCCAGACAACCGGTTTTTGCAGCGCCTTAGACAGCTTGGCCCCGTCCCCCACCTGCAACGTGCCTTGCATCCGGGGCGCATGGGCAAGGGTTTGCCCGTGGAACCCAAACAGATCTGCATCGCCAAACTGCGCCAGGATTTCCTGATGCGCCGTGTCGACGATCTCACCAGCGGCTGTGACCTCAGGCCCGCTCCATTTGCCCAATGCGGCGCGCAGGATGGATTGTTCCGCTGCACTATAGGCACGGTAGTCGTGACGCCCCAGGCGCGTGATGCGTTGGCCGTCGGTCACCACTTCGGCCGCATCCACCCCGTCCAGAGAGGTTCCGCTCATGGCGCCCACCGCCCGGAGCATCGCTGATTTTGAAACTTTCTGCCTCATGCTCACCTCATTTGCGCCAGTTCACCTGGCGACTTTGGTGCAGTTCTATCACTTCGTTCATATCCCTTAACCTACTGCGGGAATTTTCGCAGGAAAATAGGTTCCCCCCCAACCAAATGCGCTTTATACACCGGTTCGCAATTCCATAGCCGAGGCATAGTATGACCTACCATCCAAAATCGGATTTCGTCGCAGTCATGATGGAACGTGGTTTCCTGTCAGATTGCACCGATTATCAGGGCCTTGATGAGGCGCTCCTGAATGGTGTGCGTCCGGCCTATATCGGTTTTGACGCCACCGCAAAATCGCTGCACGTGGGTTCGCTGATCCAGATCATGATGCTGCGTTGGTTCCAAAAAACCGGTCACCAGCCGATAACCCTGATGGGTGGCGGCACTACCAAAGTTGGCGACCCGTCCTTCCGCGCCGATGAACGTCCCCTGTTGGATGAAGCCGCGATCAACGACAATATCTCGGGCATCCAAAAGGTATTCTCGGCCTATATTGACTATGACACCGACGCACCGAACAAAGCGCTGATGGTGAACAATGCCGAATGGCTGGATGATCTGAACTACCTTGAGTTTCTGCGCGACATTGGCCGCCACTTCTCGGTCAACCGGATGCTCGCCTTTGAGAGCGTGAAATCGCGCTTGGACCGGGAACAATCGCTGTCCTTCCTCGAGTTCAACTATATGATCCTGCAGGCCTATGACTTCCTTGAGCTGAACCGCCGCTATGGCTGCATTCTGCAGATGGGCGGTTCGGACCAATGGGGCAATATCGTCAACGGGATCGACCTGACACGCCGCGTGCTGGACAATGGGATCTTCGGACTGACCTCACCTCTGCTGACCACGTCCGACGGCAAGAAAATGGGCAAATCCCAGGACGGCGCTGTCTGGCTCAATGCAGAAATGCGCTCTCCTTACGAATTCTGGCAGTTCTGGCGCAATACCACAGACGCCGATGTGGGCCGTTTCCTGAAACTCTACACTGAGTTGCCGGTTGACGAGTGTGACCGTCTGGGGGCGCTGTCGGGGTCTGAGATCAACGCAGCCAAAGTGATCCTCGCCAATGAAGTCACCACGCTTTTGCACGGGGCCGATGCTGCCGCAGCCGCCGAAGCCACCGCGCGTGAGGTCTTTGAAAAAGGCGGCATTGGCGATGACCTGCCAACACTGTCGCTGACAGCTGCAGACCTTGGCGATGGCATGTCCATTGTGCAGCTGATCGTGAAATCAGGCCTTGCGAAATCCGGAAAGGAAGCAAAACGCCTGATCTCGGAAAACGGCGCAAAGCTGGACGACCAACCGCTGACCGACACAGGGCTGATGATTGATGCGGCGGCGCTGTCGTCCCCGATCAAGCTGAGCGCGGGCAAGAAACGCCATGCTCTGGTTCAGCTGGACGGCTAAACGTCATTAAAAGGCATTCACATTGATCTCGAGGGGGCGCGTCTTGCGTCCCCTTTTTCCGTATGTTGGCCTCACAACAAGACAAGCTCCACCAAGGTTAAAATAACAAACACAGGCACCGACAGACCGGCTGCGATCAAGAAAGCAGCAGTTTTGGTCATCCGCGAACAGGGGGCCTCAACACCATAGACTTTATTTCGTTTTCTCATGGCCCCATTAACCATCAATTAGGTTTCGCTGGAGTTAATGTCGCCATGTTCGACCTCAGCTCTGCCGCTCCGATGCCACATGACCTTCTTGCCGATGCGCGCAATCGCGCGTTGCCGCAGTCCCAAGAATTTGCCGCCGCGCTACGTCTAAGTGGCCAAGCTCCGCTTCAATTGGAGCGCATGCAAGATATGGTGGTGCTGCGACGCAAATTCTTTGGCCGCATTCCGGTCGCCATGATCAACCGCGCCCGCATGGACAAACCCCAACGTCTGTTGGAAATCCTGCAGGAAGAAGGCATGCCGCGCACGCCTGTCCTGTTGTCCCCGGAACACCCATCACCCGAATTGGCGCGTCTCGGCGCATTACCGTTAATGACTCCGGCCTCGGTTGCCATGTTGGACCTGTCCGGCAACACACAGTCCCGGCGCGCCCGGTTGCAACAGAAATGGCGCAATCGTCTGAACCAGGCTGAACAAAGCGATTTGCGGATTACGCGACAGAACATGCCGTTGGACGCGGGGCATTGGCTGTTGCAAGCGGATGTATCCCTGCAAAAAGCACGCGGCTATCGCAGCTGGCCCATTGGCCTGACCCTGGCCTATGCAAAGGCCAACCCGGGACAGGCCAAACTCTTCCAAGCCTTTCGGGGAAAAGACATCGTGGCCGGCATCCTCATCTTCACGCATGGGGATCGCGCAACCTATCACATCGCCCATAGCACAGAAGCAGGCAAAGCCTGCAACGCCCATAACCTGTTGATGTGGTCTGCCATGGAATGGCTTGCCACCAAAAGTATGCACAGTCTTGACCTTGGCGTGATCAACACAGAAGACGCCGAAGGCCTGGCCCGTTTCAAACTTGGGACCGGCGCACGGGTTAACACGTTGGGTGGCACCTGGATCTATTGGCCGCCCTTGGGACGTAAACTGGCCCCGCTTGCCGCGCTAGATCTTCGATTGATGCGCGCCTGATTCCTTCGTGTTCAATTGGCACTAGAATGCCAAAGCGCCGCGCCCATAGGGCGCGGCGCTGGTCGTTTCGGGCAAAGCCCGAAGCGAAAAACCTCAAAACCAGCGCTTTATTGCGCGGCTTTTTCTTCCAGCTCCAACCATTCTTCTTCGGACGCTGCCAACTTTTCCTGCCGTTCCACGAGAGCCTCAGTCGCTTTCTGGAACTTTACAGGCTCACGCGTGAACAGCTGCGGATCTGCCATCAGCTCTTCGAGCTTGGCGATTTCCTTCTCCAGCCGCTCAATCTCCTCCGGCAGGGCTTCAAGGCGATGCTTTTCCTTAAAGCTCAACCCCTCGCTGGGTTTTGGTTCCACCTTGGGTTTGGCCCTTGCCGCTTTCGACTTGATGGGCGCATCTTCCGCATCCTCCGGTTGGCGCTGCGCCAGATAGTCACTCCACCCACCCGCATATACCGTGGCCTGCCCGTTGCCTTCCATGGCAATGGTTGTTGTGGCAATCCGGTCGAGAAAGTCCCGGTCGTGGCTCACCAACAAAACGGTACCATCATAGGCATCAAGCAATTCCTGCAAGAGGTCGAGCGTTTCTACATCCAGATCGTTGGTCGGTTCATCCAGCACCAGAAGGTTCGAACTGCGGGCCATCAACCGCGCAAGCAATAGACGTGCCTTCTCACCACCTGACAGCGATCGTACCGGCGCCCGGGCCTGGCGTTCATCGAACAAGAATTCCTTGAGATAACCCACCACATGTTTGGGCTGGCCCCGCACCATAACCTGATCAGCCTTACCCGAAATCCGCATTGACGGGTCCGAGGTCAGATTGTCCCACAGGCTTAGGTCGCCATCCAACTGGTCCCGCGTCTGATCAAAAACTGCGATTTCCAAATTGGTGCCCAGTTTGACGCGCCCCTCGTCCGGTGCCTCCTGCCCCAAAAGCATCTTCAAAAGTGTGGTTTTGCCAACACCGTTAGGTCCAACAAAGGCCACCCGGTCGCTGCGTTGCACCTTTAGGTCAAAGTCTGACAGAATCACCTTTTCCCCAAAGGATTTGGATAGGCCTTCCGCCTCAATCACCTTGCGACCCGATTTAGGCCCGCTGTCCAGCGCCAATTCAGCAGCACCTTGGCGCTTGATCTGCGATGATCGTTCGGCCTTCAGCTCATGCAGTGCGCGCACCCGTCCCATGTTACGTTTGCGCCGCGCACTGATGCCTTCCACGGCCCAACGGCTCTCAGATTTGATCAGCCGGTTCAGCTTATGGCGGGCTTGATCTTCTTCATCCCAGACCTTGTCGCGCCAGGCTTCAAAAGCTGCAAATCCCTTTTCCTGTCGACGGACCTGTCCGCGATCAACCCAAAGGGTGGCACGGGTCAAGGCGTTCAAGAACGCCCGGTCGTGCGAAATCAACACAAAGCCCGCACGCGTAGATGAAAGCTCACCCTCAAGCCATTGAATCGCCGAGATATCCAAATGGTTGGTCGGCTCGTCCAGCAACATCAGATCTGGCGCTTCAGCCATCAATTTCGCGAGCGCTGCGCGGCGGCGTTCCCCGCCGGACGCCGTCTCAACTGCGCGGGAGGGGTCGAATTTCAGACCTTCGCCTGCCCGTTCGACCTTGTACATTTCTCCCGGCTCAAGAGCGCTGGCGGCAAAATCACCAAGCGTTGCAAACCCTTCCATCTTTGGGTCTTGCTCCATGTATCCAACCGATTTGCCCGGCGGCACAACGATGGAGCCCGTGTCGGCCTCCACCAGGCCAGCCATGACTTTCATCAGCGTAGATTTACCGGAGCCATTGCGCCCAACCAGTGCCACCCGGTCGCCGGGTTGAACCACCAAATCAAGGTCGGAAAAGATGGGATCACCGCCAAAGGTCAGTGAGATCCCGCTCATCTGGAGAAGAGGAATACGTGCCATAGCCAGCCAGCTAAACCGCTGACGGCATCAGGTCAACGTTCCCGCTTTCATCTTTCTCCAAATACTGAAATCACCCGGCCACAGCGCGCAGCAAACGCTTGCGAGAAGCCGGAATGGCGCCGATCTCAAGCCCGGTAAAGACATGCAACGTGTTCAGATGCGTGTCCACCACCGCATGGTCGCTGACCCAGCCTCCCATCATCAGATAGGTGCGCAGCAAGGGTGGCATCCGCAGCATCGCCTTTTTCGCATCCGGCTTACGACGCAATCGCGCGGCGAAGCGGAACACATTTGGCGCTTTTACACGTGGCAGCCAACGCTTAGGCGCCAGATGACGGTGTTTCAACATGGCAAAGGCGTCCAGATAATCCTCGGTCTCGGTGCCCGCGAATGACGAACAGCCAAACAACATCTGGATATCGTTTTGGTCCACAAAGGCGGTCATCGCGCCCCAGGCGATGCGTAGGATATCAGCATCATTATAGGCCTGATGAATGCAGAACCGGCCCATTTCGACCATGCGCCCTTCAAAATCATTCAGCCCAGCCAGATCATAAAACTGCGCAGAGTAGCTGCTGTGCACATGGCTGCCGCCATCCAGAACCAACATGCGGAAACAGCAAACCAGCGCGCCTGTACGGCTGTCTTCGACCAGCACGTGGGCGCAGTTGGGGTCAAAGTCATCCTTGTCCAAATCCTGCGTTCGGAAACACAGCGTCCTGAGCGCTTGGGCGGCGGCGATATCGGCATCGTTGGATGCCAATCGCGCCACATAGCGGCCTTTGCTCAGCAACAGTTCACCATCAGCCATGCTATCGCTCCACCTGATCCGGATTGGCGTCTTCACCATATTCCGCCTGATTTACATAGGCTCCGTGACAGGTAAATGAAGGTCAATGGCGCAGCGTCGCGAAATTAATTATCCGCGTCGATAAAGTTTCCGGGCCCAAAGTTGCCAAGGTTGCCAAGCAGCTGTCGCAGGAACGTCTTGTCCTCGATGCTCGAGCTTGTGACCCGGCGCTGCAATGGAATCACCTTACCGTCTTCAAGACCAAAGCGCTGAATACCGGTTACAGTGCCGGCTTCGCTAAAGTTGATCGCCACCAATTCACGGGAGATCGTCTTTGGCTCTAACCCGCCGCGACGACGGATAACCGATGACACATAATAGAAGCCGCTGTCATTCAGAACACCCGACGCAGATGGAATGCCAACGGTCTGCGCCACCGAATCCTTGTCGTCGATCCCAGGCACAATATCCGCCAGCTCATCTTCGCTGGGCACATAACCATGTTTACGATCCACCGCGCTACAGGCGGAAACGGCTGTCAGAACCAACGCAAGCGTTGCCCCTTTCAGAGCTGTATTCAATTTGTTGCTCTGTTTTAAAAGACCTGCACGCATTTACCGATAACCCTCTCTGGCTTGAACCCGGCTCTGAACCCGATTACCTAAACCGAAGGCCCGGTTCAAGAAATGAAAGAGTTCACAATGTCACAAAGCGCTATATTCCGCGTGTCCGACCTGGACCAGAACGCACCGACGCCGTTTGATTTGCGTCCCGATGCAGAGGTTTTGAAGCCTTTGATCGCCGAATTCGGCGTCGAAGACCTGCGCAAAGTGCGCTTTGCCGGGGAAATTCGGTCGCGTGGAAAACGTGACTGGGAGCTGAAAGCCACATTGGGTGCCACAATCGGTCAGATCTGCGTTGTCTCGCTGGACCCGATGAAGACCCGCGTCGATGAGCCCGTGGTCCGGACTTTTGTGGCCAATTTGTCCACTCCGGATGAAGAAGAAGTAGAGATGCCTGAAGATGACAGCATCGAGCAGCTCGGGGCCGAGATCGATGTTTTCGAAGTTATGACGGAAGCCCTCGCTTTGTTTATTCCCGAATTCCCTCGTAAAGAAGGTGCCGCCTTGGGTGAAGCCGTCTACTCTGAACCCGGCGTTGAACCTATGCGCGACGAGGACGCCCGCCCCTTTGCTGGTTTGGCCGCATTGAAGGACGCGCTCGAGAAAGACACATAAATTTACGCAACCGTGCATTTTTGAGTGGATCGGAATGCGTCGCTGCCCTAAAAACCGCTTGCGCTATTGAAGATTCTGAGTATTTTCGCGCGCTCATCGGATTTATCGTTGGACATCGGACAGGCCGCGGCCTAAACGCACGTCACACCGATTGAAAACGGAACACGAAACGCGCCGCGGGGATGCCCCAAGGCCCTTATGAACAAAGGTTGAGACATGGCCGTCCAACAGAACAAAGTATCCAAATCACGCCGCAACAACCGCCGCGCGCACGATGCTCTGGTTGCTGCAAACCCGAACGAATGCTCCAGCTGCGGCGAACTGAAGCGCCCGCACCACGTCTGCCCGTCGTGCGGTCACTACGACAGCAAAGAAGTCGTTGCACAAGCCAACGAAATCGACCTGGACGAAGACGCAGCATAAGCCCTCTTCCATTTGACGTCAGGCAGGCCTTCGGATGACCGGTACTACCGCTTCCCGTCAGGATAAGTCTGACCGCATAACCATTTCGGTTGACGCCATGGGCGGAGATGCCGGTCCCGCTGTTGTGGTGGCCGGCATTGCTAAATCTGCCAAGAAGAACCCGAACATCGGGTTCATTCTACATGGTCCTGAGGAACAACTTGCTCCGCTTGTCGCGCGCCGCAAATCGCTGCGTGGGTGTGTGGAGATTCGTGACTGCCGTGGGGTGGTCACAATGGAAGACAAGCCAAGCCAGGTGATGCGCAATGGCAAGGGGACCTCTATGTGGTCCACCGTCGATTGCGTGCGCAATGGTGAAGCCGCAGGCGCTGTTTCCTGTGGCAACACAGGCGCACTTATGGCGATCAGCATGTTGCGCCTGCGCAAGATGCCCGGCATCAACCGTCCCGCGATTGCCATTCTATGGCCGTCGCGCAATCCGCAAGGCTTTAACGTGATGCTGGATGTCGGCGCTGATGTGCGCGCGGATGCCGGTGATCTGTTGCAATTTGCCTTGATGGGTGTGTCCTACACACGCAATTCTATGGATATCGCCCTGCCCCGGGTCGGCCTGCTGAATGTTGGCACCGAGGAACACAAAGGGCGCGCAGAGCTGAAAGAAGCCTACGGTCTGATCGAAGAAAAGGCGGACGGTGCGAATTTCGAATTCGTGGGTTTCGTCGAAGGCAGCGATATCCCCGGCGATATCGCAGATGTGATTGTCACCGATGGTTTCACTGGCAACGTGGCAATCAAAACGGGCGAAGGCACCGCAAGCCTGATCCGTACAGCGATGCGCGACGCGTTTGAATATTCGCTGTTGTCGCGAATTGCGGCCGTTTTGGCCTATACATCGCTCAAACGCCTGTCCAAACGCATTGACCCCCGCCGGGTAAATGGCGGTGTTTTCCTTGGCTTAAACGGAACCGTGGTGAAATCCCATGGTGGCGCAGACGCAACCAGCGTCTCAGCCGCAGTCAAATTGGCCTTCCGCTTGGCCGAACAAGGATTCGCACAAAAGCTGGCCGCGCGGGTTGCATCCGCCGGGGAGCTTACCCAAGATGGTGCGGCTACGGCCAAAGCCGCTGCACCCAAATAGAAGACATAAAAAGGCAGGCACAGATGACGCGACGCGCAGTGGTTATCGGAACCGGACATTACCTACCCGAACGCGTGGTCGAGAACGCCGAATTCGAAGACAAGCTGGACACAAGCGACGAATGGATTCGCTCTCGCTCTGGGATCGAACGTCGTCATTTTGCTGCTGATGATGAAACGACATCCGACATGGCCACTCAGGCTGCGCTTGCAGCCCTCAAAGACGCCGGGCTCGAGGGTTCTGACGTGGATGCCATCGTATTGGCAACCTCAACCGCCGACCTCACCTTTCCGTCTGCTGCAACGATGGTCCAGGCTGCGATTGGCATGACCAAGGGCTTTGCCTTTGACGTGCAGGCAGTCTGCGCGGGATTCGTTTATGCCCTGAGCAACGCCAATGCTTTGATTGCATCCGGTCAGGCCAACCGGGTCCTCGTGATTGGTGCAGAAACTTTTAGCCGCATCATGGATTGGACCGACCGCTCCACTTGCGTTCTGTTTGGCGATGGCGCCGGTGCGGTTTTGCTGGAGGCGCAAGACCAGCCCGGCACAACGGAAGATCGCGGCATTCTGGCCACGGATCTGAACTCAGACGGGCGCTACAAGGATCTGCTCTATGTGGATGGCGGCGTTGCCACCCGCAGCACCGGACATCTCCGCATGCAAGGCAACCAGGTTTTCCGTCATGCGGTTGAAAAACTTGCCCAAACGGCCCATACCGCCCTTGATAGCGTGGGTCTTGGCGCAGAAGATGTGGATTGGATCGTGCCGCATCAGGCGAATATCCGCATTATTCAAGGCACGGCCAAAAAGATGGGTCTGCCAATGGAAAAGGTCGTGGTAACAGTACAAGACCATGGTAATACGTCGGCTGCGTCCATTCCGTTGGCTCTGTCCGTCGGAAAGAAACGTGGTCAAATTAAAGAGGGTGATTTGGTCGTAACCGAGGCCATAGGTGGCGGTCTGGCCTGGGGCTCAGTGGTGTTGCGCTGGTAAAGCGGTCTTACGAGTAAGATTTTGTAAGCAATTCATTGATATTGACAGGTAAAATCTCTGCACCCTATGTTTTTCAAAACAACGGGGACTGGAATGAGCGAAAAAACACTTACACGTATGGATTTGAGCGAGGCTGTCTTTCGCGAGGTTGGCCTTTCACGAAACGAAAGCGCGCAGTTGGTTGAAAGCATGTTGCTTCACATGTCGGATGCTTTGGTGCGCGGAGAACAAGTCAAAATCTCCTCCTTTGGTACGTTCAGCGTTCGGGATAAAACCGCACGCGTCGGGCGAAACCCGAAAACAGGTGAAGAAGTGCCGATCCAACCGAGACGTGTTCTGACGTTCCGGCCTTCCCACTTGATGAAAGACCGCGTAGCAGAGGGCAACCGTAAGTAACAACGGGACCCGAACGAATGTCGAAATCACCAGATGCCTTCCGCACAATCAGCGAAGTTGCGGAATGGCTGGCGGTCCAAGCGCACGTCTTGCGCTTTTGGGAAAGCAAGTTTCCCCAACTGAAACCAGTCAAACGGGCAGGTGGTCGTCGTTACTACCGCCCGGCTGATATGCTGTTGTTGGGCGGCATTCGCTATTTGCTCCACGATAAGGGCCTTTCGATCAAAGAGGCGCAAGCCTTGTTGCGCGACAAGGGCGCAGCCTTCATCTCAGATTTGTCGCACCCTCTGGAAGAGGCCTTTACACCGGGTTCTGCCGGTCCAAGCAGCGGCAGCTTTGAATACGGCGACGGCAACTCAGCTGCCGAAGTCACGCCCGAATCCCCTCCCCCTGTGTCTGAAACCGCACCGGTTGAAGCACAGGCTGTGGAACCCGTGGCCGCGCCCGAAGCCTCAGAACCAGCGCCTGTGGTTCAACCAACCACTCCCGAACAGCCGCCAGCATCTGTGCCGGTCGCACCCGAACCGATGGCGACGCAACCTGTTGAGGTTGCAACTGCGCCCCCGCAAGCGCCTTTGGATCAGGCCCCGTTGGCTGCACAGTCCTCAGCACCTACGCCTGTGACCGAAACGCCACCTGTCGCAGCAGCTGCTTCACCGGAAGCTCCAGACGCAACACCTGTGGTAACTTCAACACCTGTGGCAGCTTCAACGCCACCAACAAACACAACTCCTGTGGCGTCGACTGTTGCACCAGTTGCACCGGCACCTTCATCCGTCGCGCCTGTCACCGCAGCTACGACCGCAACACCTCACGTTGCCACAGCGACCCCGACGCCTGCGCAAACTGCAGCGACCCCGGCGGCGCCAGTGGCAGCACCGGCTGTGGAACAAACCTCACTAGATCTGGGCCCTACTGTTGCAGCGCCGCAAGAAAGTTCGACGCAGAAAGCAGAACGTTTGCAAACGGCACTGACAGGCGGTGCGCCAGCCGCTGCGTCTGCGCCACCTCCGACGACCGCGCAACCCGGTCTATGGGATGAGACCACGGCTCCCGCAGAGAAGGTTGTTCCTGCCCAGCCAACCACGGCTGCCGACATGCCTCAAACGGCCTCTCCTGTCGCACAACCAACAAGTGCCGCCGCATCGTCGGCATCCAATGATGCGGCGGCTAGCAGCGAAGCAAGCACAACACAGGTTCAGGCCGCGCCAGCCTCAACGGTCGCTGTGCCCGCAACAGCACAGGCTCCAGCGCAAACCGCTCCACTGACAAGTAAACCCGGTTTCACGCAGGCCCCATCAACAGCAGCTGCGGCGACCACCCCATCTGTTGCCCCGCCAGTAAGTGCCGCTCCCGTCGGCGACGTGACAACGGATACAGATACCACGTTGCCACATGCAGACGTGCCGACCACCGCGCCGACAGCTGCGGCAGAGACAGTTGCACAGGCAGCTTCGGCACCTGCGATGCCCCAAACCGCGCAAGTCACAACCGCTGTGCCGCAGCCAGAACAAGCCGTGACAACCGGACAAATTGAACCGCAGGAACCGGCCACACCTGCAATGGCGCCTGAGACACTTGCACAGGCACCCGTCACGCAGACCGAAGTCGCGCAGCCGACCTTGGAACAGCCAGCAATGTCGCAGCCAGTGGCCACGCCTGTACAGACGGCCCGTGTGACGGCCGCGCCGACATCTGTTGAGCCATCATTGAACACGCCACAGGTCGAACCAGACATACCAGAGACGCCTCGCGTCGCAGAACCCGAAGCAGCTGCGGTTTCGTCGCCTCTTATCAATGACATCAGCGATGTTATCGACCGCGCTCCTGTGACAATTGCCGCCGACGCGCCAAGCTCGGCGATGCCGCAAAACGCCCTGGCGCCAGCACCGACACCGCAGCAAGCTCAGCCGGTCGATCCGTCAGTTCCTGCAGCGGTGCCGCCAATGCCAGAACCCGGGGTTTTCGAAGCAAACCTGCCCCCCTCGGATGTTGTCGAGGAACCCGTCGCGTCCCCTCCGGTGACAGAGGTTTCGACGACAGAGATTGCTCCCCCCCCTGCCCCCCCACACACTTCGCCGCAAGCGACACAGCCAATTGCCGCCGCTACTGAAGTAGAATCTACCGAACCCGCGATCGACGACGCACCACAGTCGCAGCAGGCCCCTTCAGGTTGGGTAACGGAGGATTCTGAAACCGCGCCTGACACAGCACCGGCAATGATCAGCCAGGATGCAGTGGCCTCTTCGGTACCAGGACCGTCAGAGATTACAGTTCAACCAACAGAACAAAGTCCCGCTGTAACGGTTCAAACACCGGACATCGACCAGCTAGACTCGCCTGCCACTCCCGCAGGGCCCGTTTCTCAAACCGACGATGACGCGGATCTCGCCCCAGCAGCGCCGCTCGAACCGACGCTTGTGGAAGCCACAGCTGACGACCTTAGAACGGCCACAAACCCGCCACCTGTCGAGGCAGAGGAAATCGCACCGAGCATTCCTGAACAGAATTTGGAAGAAGCACCGGCACCTGAACATACTGTCGATGCAACCTCAGACGAGGTCGAAGCGACGGAAATCGTAGAAGATGTCGTGCCAGAAGTTGAAGAACCTGCGACTGCAGAAACTGCGCAAGTTGCTGAATTCGAACACTCTGAACCGGTTCACGAAGCTCCGCGCGCGCGAATGATCGAGGTCGCGGACTTTGATCCAGACACAGACTCTTCGGATCGCGTTAGCGCTTTGAGGCTGTTGGCTGGGCTATCGCAAATTCCTTCGCAAAATCAAAAACCTATCGCACAGTCGTTGGAAGAGTTGCGCGCATTGGTTGAGCGCGCATAAATTTGGGCCAAGATGGAAAAAAATAAGTTTTCCCTCTTGCCCCTGCCGTCAGAACAAGTAGAAACCACCCTCAGCGGGCTATGGCGCAGCCTGGTAGCGCGTCCGTCTGGGGGACGGAAGGTCGCAGGTTCGAGTCCTGCTAGCCCGACCAAACAAACCCTCAAAAACGCCTGGGTGTCTTTCACCCGGGCGTTTTGTGTATCTGGCGTCTGGATTTTCAAGCACCAACCAGACATTGCAAAACGCATGAGCAACACTTTAATTTGCTCACTCGGGAGGACAGGATCATGACCACGCAGACCACAGGCGTTTTGCCCAGCCAAGACATCCAGACGATGCTAGATCGCGGCGAGATTGGTGTAGAACGCCCCACAGTGGACGGACAAATCCAACCTGCCAGCCTGGATCTGCGTCTTGGCACCGTGGCCTACCGGGTGCGGGCGTCCTTTTTGGCGGGGCAATCCACATCTGTTCTGGACCGCTTGGAAGAATTCGAGATGCACCAGATCGACCTGGATGGTGGTGCCGTTCTGGAAAAGGGATGCGTCTATGTTGTGCCCTTGATGGAAAGCCTCGCGCTTCCTGGTGACATATCAGCAGTGGCCAATGCGAAGTCCTCGACCGGGCGGCTCGATCTTTTGACGCGCACAATCACCGATGGCGGTGAAGAATTTGACCGGATCAAACCGGGCTATCAGGGGCCGCTTTATGCGGAGATTTGCCCACGCTCCTTCTCGGTCCTGGTGCGTCCGGGCATGCGATTGAACCAGATCCGCTTCCGTCGCGGTCAGGCTGTCCTGCCCGATGTCGAACTGCGTGCGCTCCATGCGGATGCGCCGCTGGTGGACGGCACGGCCGTGATTGAAGACGGGTTGGGGTTTTCAGTTGATCTGAAGCTGCCTGGCACCGACCTGGTTGGGTATCGCGCCAAACCCCATACCAGCGTAATCGATTTGGACCGTATCGGGGCCTATGATCCCAAAGACTATTGGGAAGAAGTGCGCAGCGACAACGGGCGCATCATTCTGGATCCTGGCGCATTCTATATCTTGGTCAGTCGTGAAGCGGTACATATCCCGCCTGCTTATGCTGCGGAAATGGCTCCGTATTTGGCGATGGTAGGCGAATTCAGGGTCCACTACGCGGGCTTCTTTGACCCTGGGTTTGGTCACGCCGCCGCAGGCGGTACGGGTTCACGTGGCGTTTTGGAAGTGCGCTGCCACGAAGCGCCCTTTGTTCTGGAGCATGGCCAGATCGTTGGCCGTTTGGTCTATGAAAAAATGGCGGCGATCCCGGATCAGCTGTATGGCGCGGGAATTGCCTCCAACTACCAGGGTCAGGGATTGAAACTGTCGAAACACTTCCGCGCTCCTGTGTAACAGGCCGCCTCCGCGCGCTTAGGAATTAGAGTTGCGTTTGGCGCGGCGTGCCTGACGCATGGCGCGAATGCGCTCCCGTTCGGCGCGCTCTTCTTCAGTCTCTTTGCGTTGTCCGGAAGACTGAGGGTCGTTGTGCATCGCACGAAACCCCGCATCGACGCCACGGTTCACCAGCCGTCCGATGACCCGGCGCAACACCATATTGATCAGCCAATTTGCGTTCATAGGCGCGTCTCCTTGCTTCTGGCAATTTGCTTACACAGCAATACGTTTTTTTCAGGGCGACCCGTCCGCGCTTTCACCATCGGCGGATGGGCTGTCCCCTTCCGGAAACAGTTCTGCCTGCTCTTCTTCGGGTTCGTCCTCGTCGCGTCCGCCCATGGGCAAAGCGCCGGGAGGGGGTCGGCTTTCTAACAAACCGGCGGACCGCAATTCTTTCAAGCCGGGCAAGTCGCGCGCACTTTCCAGACCGAAATGATCCAGAAAACCGGGTGTGACCACAAATGTCACCGGGCGACCCGGTGTCATTTTACGTCGTCCCAGACGGATCCATTCCATTTCCAACAGCTGATCGATTGTGCCACGTGCAACTGAGACACCGCGAATCTCTTCGATCTCAGCCCGGGTGATTGGCTGGTGATAGGCAATAATCGCCAAGGTCTCGATCGCAGCGCGGGACAGTTTGCGTTGTTCGACCGTTTCGCGTTCCATCAGGAACCCAAGGTCCGGCGCGGTGCGCATGGCCCAGGCTCCGCCCACGTTGACCACGCGTACGCCACGCCCTTCATAGCGATTGCGCACATGTTCGACGGCCTCGGCCGGGTTACAGCCATGGGGCATACGGGCCGCAAGATCGCGCAGGGTAACGGGTTCGGCGCTGGCAAACAAAACGGCTTCGACCATGCGTTCCTGTTCGGCCATAGGCGGCGCGTCAAACAACGTATCTGTATCTAGCTGCTCAGGATCGGTGGTCTGGTTTGTCTGAATATCCATCATTCACCTTCGTTCAGGCTGCGCAGTTTGATCGGCGCAAAGGTTTCCCCCTGCCGCAGTTCAAGCTTGCCCTCTTTGGCCAATTGAAGCGCCGCGGCAAAAGTAGCCGCAGTGGCGGAACGTCGTTTGACCGGGTCACTGTGCCAACCATCTGGCAGATAGCTGATCATGTCCGTCCAGTCGCCCGTAAAACCGATAAGACTGCGCATACGTTCCAAGGCCTCCTCCATGGTGAAGACCGACTCGCGGTCCATCACGAAGGGGCGGAAATCATCTTTGGTTCGGATCCGGGCATAGGCCTGCATCAGATCCAATAGATTGGCGGAATAGGTCACAGATTTGACCCGTGTTACACCCTCGCACATGCCGCGCACAAAAAAGTCGCGGCCGCGCTGGTCCCGTGCCAGTAGCCTCGCGGCGGCATCGCGCATCGCCTGCAAACGTTCCAACTGGAAGGCCAGATGGGCTGCGAGTTCCTCACCAGACGGGCCATCTTCGATTGGATCGGGCGGCAAAAGCAGACGAGACTTCAAGAAGGCGAGCCAAGCCGCCATGACCAGATAGTCGGCGGCCAATTCGATCCGCAGCTCTTTGGCACGTTCCACAAAGGTCAGATATTGGCGCGCCAGCTCCAAAACAGAGATCTTGCGCAGATCGACCTTTTGAGTGCGCGACAACATCAGCAAAACATCGAGCGGACCTTCAAACCCGTCGACGTCCACAATCAGTGCCTCGGCCGCAAGCCGGTCCTCGACCGATTGCGTATTTTCGGAAAAAAGCGTGTCTTCAGCCATATACCTGTCCGCTCATGAGAGCGGATAGTTCGTCCTCTGCGGCGGAAATGTCAAGCGGTGCTGGTGGTTTTCGCAGTGCCAACGCACGCTCTGCGCGACGTTGGGCTGGCTCTGTCATCTCTCCGGCAGCATGGGCCACCGCAGCGCGATCCGCCAGGTTGGCGTTGCACAGCAACACAACATCGCAGCCAGCCGCAAGTGATTGGGCAGAGATATCAGCATAGCTGCCCGATAGCGCCTTCATCGAGATATCATCGGTCATCAGAAGGCCGTCAAAACCCATTCCCTTGCGGATCAGTTCCACCACTTTGGGAGAGAGGGTTGCAGGCAAGGGATCCAAGGCTTCAAACACCACATGGGCTGTCATCGCCATGGGCAGGTCGTTCAACCGCGCAAAGGCTGCGAAATCCTGCGCCGACAGATCCGCGGCAGTGGCACCCACATGCGGCAGATCCATATGGCTGTCTGAAACCGCGCGACCATGGCCCGGAATATGTTTCAGCACCGGCAGAACACCGCCATCCAGATGGCCGTCGGCCACCGCACGGCCAATGGCAACGACGTTTTCAACCGTTTCGGCATAACAGCGGTTCTTTAGAAACGGATGTGTGTCGGCCATTGCGACATCAGCAATCGGCGCGCAGTTGCTGTCGATGCCAAGGGCGCGCAGCTCATCCGCGATAAGACGATACCGAAGGTACATGGCGCGCGCAGCATTCTCTCCTGCCTGCGTCACATGATCCATCGGGGCTTTCCACTCGCGCGCCAGCGGCGCGCGCAGGCGCTGAACACGCCCACCTTCCTGATCGATTGTGATCATGCAGTCGTGACCCGACGCCTCGCGAAAGTCATTGCAAAGCGCGCGCACCTGATCCGCGCTTTCGATGTTGCGCGCAAACAGGATAAAGCCAAACGGTTTGGTGTCCGCGAACAGAGCCTTTTCTTCAGCCGTCAGACGAAGCCCTTCAGCATCCAGAATAGCGGCCCCGTAGCGTGTCATCGCGTCGTCACCGGGATACAATCAGCGCTGCCTGCTACCAATGCGGCACAGAAGCGACGCGCATCAGAGAGATCGTCAAAGCCCATCGCCCGCAGGCGATAGAAGGTCCGACCACCACTTTCGGCACGCTGGATCACCCGCTGTTTGCCGGTGAGATAATCGGAAAACCGTGCAGAAATCCGCGTCCATTCGGTCCGTGCGACCTCTGCGCTTTCATAGGCACCAAGCTGAGCCAATCGGGTACCCGCTGGAAGGCTGGTCGGGTCCACATCAACGGCCTGGCTGGCATCTGCAGCAGCAGGCGCGGTGCTTGACAAGCTGGCTGGGGTGAAACGCGCCGGACGCGCAGCGGGGCGCAGGGAAACGCGCACACCAGGTGCGTCAAACACGGCCGACGCCACAACCGGTTCGATTTGTGTCAGCGGTTCGGGCGGCACAATTGCAGGCGCCAGGGCCGCGACCTGAGTTACATTTCCAGCTGCACCGGGCACGGTGGCAATTGGATCAACACCCTCAGTCAGTCGCGCAACCAAGGCGTCGATATCATTGCTCTGCACGCCTTCAGTCCGAACAGGGTTGGACTCAACTGGGGCAATATCCGCGGCCGCCAGATCGAGGTTCGCAGGCGTATTCAACGTTTCAATCTCGCTCAGCTGAGCGAAGGTTTTGTCGTCCGAATTGAGATCGAGCTCTGCTGGTGCCAGTGTCAGTCGATCGGCCGGCGCGGCTGCGGTTCCAGTCGCGGCAACCTCGTTGACGGCAAGCCCCTGGTTGTCAGCCGGACGTCCACCGGGTTCTTCTGGGGAAATTCGCAAAGGCCCTTCGGCCGCGCGCACGACCGGAATTCCGGTTACATCACGGGTAATCAGATTGTAGCCCCAATAGCCAACACCGATCGCAAGAGCCAGGGACGCCACCCCGCCCATAATACCCAATGTACGCGTCCAGTCCCTCTTTTCGGATGGGGGCAAATAGTCCTGGTCGCCAGCGGCACCCGCGGCAAATCCTTGGGACGGCGCCGCATAAAGGGTGCTGTCATACGCGGATTGCGCATAAGTTTCGGTGCCTGGACCGCTGTAACTGGTATCCGGACTGTCATTGGAGTGTTGAAAATTACCGCTTTGCGAGGAATCCCGATCATGGAATCCCTCTTGGGAATAGGCCTGGTGTGCGCCAGCCTGCGTAAAATACGCCATATCCGCCTCTCTGCCCACGCGCAGGCCTCGATTAAGCCATGCAACGGGTCTCGTTTGAACTCTGCCTCAGTCCAGCGGTAGCGTTTATTTATTGCGAATTGGTTTTCGCGTTATCGCATTTCTTCCGCCGGTTTCACGCCAAGAATACCAAGACCTGCGGAAATGACAACGGAAACGGCACGCGCGAGCGCCAAATTTGCATGTGTTGCCGAATGGTCGCCCTCGTTAACAAAACGTAAACTTTGGTTCGATTTGCCAAGGTGGTAGAGACCATGCAGTTCCGACGCGAGGTCATACAGGTAGAACGCGACCCGGTGCGGTTCATTTGTGCGCGCTGCGATCTCAACCAGACGTGGCCATTCGGCCAGTTTTTTGACCACAGCCAGCTGCGCCGGATCAGACAACAACGACAGATCCGCAGCAGACAATGTCTCATCAGAGGTCGCAACCCCCTGCTCCACAGCTTTGCGGAGTGTCGAACAGATACGCGCATTGGCGTATTGGACATAGAACACCGGGTTGTCCTTGGACTGCTCCAGCGCTTTGTCTAGGTCAAAGTCAAATCCCTGATCGTTTTTACGCGTGAGTAACATAAACCGGGTGACATCTGCGCCCACAGCATCCACAACATCGCGCAAGGTCACAAAGGTCCCTGCCCGTTTGGACATCTTGAACTCGGCCCCGTCCTTGAACAGTTTCACCAACTGGCACAGCTTGATGTCGAGCGGGACTTTACCATCAGACAACGCCGACACGGCCGCCTTCATCCGCTTGACATAGCCACTGTGGTCGGCGCCAAAGATGTCGATCAGCTCATCAAAGCCACGGGAAACTTTGTCATAGTGATAGGCGATGTCCGGCGCGAAATAAGTCCAGGCCCCGTCCGATTTCATCACCGCCCGATCCACGTCGTCGCCGTGGTCGGTGGATTTGAACAAGGTCTGTTCGCGTGGCTCCCAATCGTCGGGCGTTTTGCCCTTTGGTGGCTCGAGCACGCCCTGATAGATCAAGCCTTTGGATTTTAGCTCTTCCAATGCAGCCTCGATCCGCCCAGTGCCATACAGCGATTTTTCCGAATAAAACACGTCCATCTTGATTCCCAAAAGGGCAAGATCTTCGCGGATCAGGTCCATCATTGCTTCCGTCGAAAACAGGCGGAAGTCTTCCAGCCAGGCACTCTCGGGCTGATCTACAAACGCGTCGCCATACTTCTCTTTGAGCGCCTCACCCACCGGTTTCAGGTAATCTGCTGGATAAGTTCCAAGAGGGAATTCGACCTTTTGACCGTGTGCTTCGAGGTAACGCAGATAGGCAGAACGTGCCAGCACATCAACCTGCCCGCCGCCATCGTTGATGTAATATTCACGGGTCACGTCATAACCGGCAAAATCCAGCAGGCTCGCCAGCGCGTCCCCAAAGACCGCACCACGTGTGTGGCCCACATGCAGCGGGCCTGTTGGGTTGGCTGAGACATATTCGATGTTCACGCGCTTACCCTGCCCCACAACAGAGCGGCCATAAGTCTGACCACCATCCAGAACCGCACCAAGCACGGACTGCCAAACCCCATCAGCCAACCGCAGGTTCAAAAAGCCGGGACCCGCAACCGATGCCTCGGTGATGCGGGCATCTTCTGCCAGTTTCGCAGCCAGCGCGTCCGCAATGTCACGGGGTTTCATCTTGGCAGGTTTTGCCAGAACCATTGCGGCATTGGTTGCCATATCCCCATGCGCCGCGTCTCGCGGCGGCTCTACCGCAACATTGGCAAAGTCGAGCCCGTCGGGCAGCGCCCCATCCGCAACCATAGCGGTGAGGTTTTCGATCACAAGCGAATGAATATCGGTAAAGAGGTTCATATCCGGCGTCCTATTGTTCACTCCAGCGGATACCCACGCCCCGGCACAGGGTCAACCTCTCGGAGGGAATTTGATCAATTGAAACGGCCGAACCTCACAAGGGAGAGGCCGCCGCACGTTCAGGAAACAATCGCTCATGCAGTTGTAGGGCAAAGCGGTCGGTCATACCGGCGATGTAGTCAGACACCAACCGAACCCGTGCCAACGTATCAGGACAGGCTTGAATTTCCGGATGCCACCGGGACGGCATCTCTATGGTATTTTCAAGGTAGTACCCAAACAGATCCTCAACCACCGTCGCCACGTGGCTGCGCACCACCATGACCGATGGTGCGCGATACATGCGCGCAAACAGAAACGCGCGGATCTCCTTGAGATCCTGCCAAAGCGGCGCCGAGAAGGCTACAATTGGCCGACCCAAAGCACGCACATCTTCGACTGAGGATACCCCCGAGGATTTCAGGTTGGCCCGTGACGTATCAATGACATCGGATACCAGCGCGCCAAAAACGCGCCGCAGCGCTTCGTGCCGTCGACGGGTGGATTCAAGACCTGGATAAGTCTGGTCAACCAACCCAAAAGCATCCGAAACGATGGGAAGGTCACATATATCGTCATCCGTAAACAATCCTGCCCGCAACCCATCGTGAAGATCATGGTTGTTGTAAGCGATATCATCGGCCAATGCTGCAACCTGTGCCTCGGTGCTAGCGTGGGTGCCCAGCTCCAGATCGAATTGCGTATTGCACGCGGCAAGGGCCCAGGGCAGATCTCCCAAGACCGGGCCATTGTGTTTGGCGATTGCCTCCAACGTCTCCCAGGTCAGGTTCAGACCATCAAATTCGGCATAATGTTTTTCCAACTGCGTCACGATCCGAATGGCCTGCGCGTTGTGATCAAACCCACCGTAGGGCTCCATCAACGCATGCAGCGCATCCTCTCCGGTGTGGCCAAAGGGCGTATGACCTAGGTCATGCGCAAGCGCCACAGCTTCGGTCAGTTCTTGGTTCAGCCCCAAAGCGCCCGCTATGGTTCGCGCAACCTGCGCCACTTCGATGGAATGGGTCAGACGGGTGCGGTAATTGTCACCTTCGTGTTCCACAAAAACTTGGGTCTTGTGTTTCAACCGGCGAAAGGCGCTGGCATGAATAATCCGATCACGATCACGCTGGAACGGGGAGCGAAAACTGCTTTCTTCTTCAAAGATGCCCCGCCCACGGGTACGATCGGGCATGGTCGCGTAAGCCGCATAGGTCAATGATCTTTTCCTTGAAGTAACCTTGTCGCCTGGCTCGCACCTTTCTATATAATGAGATGCGCTGCAACACGGCATTGGAGAGATCACATGCAATTGCCTCCTAAAGTGACTGAACGGGCCTTTGAACGGCTGGCCGAGATCGGCGCTGCCTCCCAAGGGCAGGCGCTGCGCATTGCGGTGGAAGGCGGCGGATGCTCGGGCTTCCAATATCAGATCGAACTGGATGCCCCATCTGCTGAAGATCTGGTGCTGGAAGGCAATGGTGAGAAAGTTGTCGTCGACAGCGTATCCTTGCCGTTTCTGGCCGATGCTGTCATCGATTTCACCGAAGAGCTGATCGGCGCGCGGTTTGTGATCAACAACCCCAACGCCACCGCCAGCTGTGGATGCGGCACTTCATTCTCGATGTGAGCTTGACGGTTTAGGTCAACCGTTCCCTTCTTCTTAGGCCACACGCCCATTGCGCGCAAAAGCCTCAAAGAAACGCTCGAAATCGGGCGACCCTTTTTCCGTGTTGAGCAATAACTCTCCCTCATCCTGAGGTAGGGACGCCATGATGCGTGGCCGCGCGGCGCTCCATGGCAAGCGCGCGAAATTTTCGTTGCTAAACATCACCTGAGACAAGGTCCGCATGACACCGGGTGTTCGCGCACCCCGGATCATCATTGCGCCACCTGGAATTGTTGGCTCAAACCCGCCCTTGCCTGCAAGCATGGCCCACCAGGCGCCTACAAAATACATGTGATAGTCATCATGCCTGCCATCGAAGGCACCCGGAATGAACCGGTAGCACCGCATCGATTCGGCCAACCTATCCTCCCACAGCGACGGCGGGGCACTGCCTGCATAGCGCAGCGCGATACAGACCTCAGCCAGGAGATCCATGTTCTGATCCAAACAGGCAAGAGTTCCAACATGTTGCAAGCTAACAAGCGCAGCGTCTGGCAGCTGTGGATCCTTGCGACCATATTCCGACAGGTAGAACACGATATGCGTCAATTCATATGCGATTTTTGTATTTGGAATGGCAAATTGGTCGCTACAATTAACAAATGATCTGAGCCGGTCATTCAACCCCACATCAATTCGTTCGACATTGCGTCTTTTTAATAACCGACTGGCTTCTGCTCGCTGTAGATCAGACAGTTCCGACTCAACAATATTTTCCTTCAACACCCACTGAGCAAGTTTTTCCGATTTAAACCCAGAATAACCCAAATCTTCCAAATCCATGGAAATAGATAGGTAAAACCGATAATATTGCCGGAAAAACAAAACCCGACGCTCTAAATCGTCATAAAAACCTGAGAAAATTCCCACGCAATTATTATCTATATCGCCTGCGCACTCCAATATATTCAACAGTTCCGCGTTTTCCTTCAGCCAAAAGACATCACTCTCTTGCCTTCTAGAATTACAGAACGAATCCAACAGGATATCAGGCGTATCAGCGATAGTGTCCCCTTGAACCCTGTCGCGTAAGAAAACAATATTTCCCATTACACCCTCATGAATGAATTAAGACCTGCGCCGGGAATGAAACCCGGCGCAGCGAGTCACTTAGCTTCCGGAAGAGAACAACATCGTTGCGTCGCCACCGTATGTCTGAGCCGCACAGATCGGCGCGGACCCAGAAGAGAACAGCTCGGCTTTGCCGCCATCAAATTCCGAAGTTACCTCTTCGACAATAGAACCTGACGAGAATAGAGAGGTGCCATCACCGGAAAAGGCATTCAATTCCAAAGCGGCAGGTTGCGAAAATTCTTGTTTCAACAAAGCAGTCATTTTGATCTCCACATTTAGTCACCCCTAGATTGCAAACCAAATTCAGCAACTTATCAATGAAAAATTTTAAAAATTTTCGCCCAACACCGTGGCCTTGCAATATCCACAAAACAAGCCATTCCTAACAAACAGACATTTTCACTTATGAGAATTTAATACACATGTTTTCAACAAGGCAAAAACACAAATCAAAAATAGAATG
Source organism: uncultured Paracoccaceae bacterium (assembly GCA_947497985.1). Lineage (GTDB taxonomy): Bacteria > Pseudomonadota > Alphaproteobacteria > Rhodobacterales > Rhodobacteraceae > Epibacterium. The sequence goes on along the minus strand of CANMIX010000010.1, from coordinate 43,139 downwards.
TTTTTTATACATCTCTAGATTGCTGCACGCATTCGCAAATCTCCCCTTGGAATCGATTCGCCGGTACCATCGCGGCTGGGCTTGCCCAACTCAGCCGCATCAGCGATAGAACATGCAACCAGCCTTGATGCGGAGAGACCACTATGAAAATCGCAACCTTCAACATCAATGGGATCAAGGCCCGCATAAATGCGCTGCCGGAATGGTTGGACGAAGCACAGCCCGATGTCGCCGTTTTGCAAGAAATCAAGTCCGTGGACGAGGGTTTCCCACGCGAGATATTTGAAGAGCGCGGTTATAATGTGGAAACCCACGGGCAGAAGAGCTTTAATGGGGTGGCGATCCTCTCCAAGCTGCCGCTAGAAGATGTCACGCGCGGTCTGCCCGGAGATCCAGCGGACGAACAAGCGCGTTGGATTGAAGCAACGGTTGTTGGCAAGTCAGCACTGCGGGTCTGCGGCCTTTATCTCCCCAACGGCAACCCGGTCGAACTTGCCCTTGATGGCACACCGGTGTCGGGCGGCAAATATGACTACAAGCTGCGATGGATGGAGCGTATGCGGCAACGGGCCCAAGATCTGCTGTCGCAAGAGATGCCGTTTTTGATGGCTGGGGACTACAACATCATCCCACAGCCCGAAGATGCCAAGCGACCGGAAGCCTGGCTGGAAGATGCTCTCCATCGCCCGGAAAGCCGCGCAGCCTATCGACGATTGATCAACCTTGGCCTGACCGAAGCCTTCAGAGCCCGTAATCAGGGTAGCGGTCACTATTCTTTTTGGGATTACCAGGCAGGCGCCTGGAATCGTGACGACGGAATCCGCATCGACCACTTCCTACTCAGCCCGCAGGCCGCTGATTTGCTAAGAGATTGCCAAATCGACAAAGAAATACGAGGGCGGGAAAAACCCTCTGACCACGTACCGGTTTGGGTCGACCTCGATATATAAGTCGCTCCTTCTCCGTAGGCGCTGTCGGCGCTGCGCCTTGCGCAGCGCTAGGCCCAAGGGGGATGTATCTTCTCACAGAAGATGCAATTCCTCCGCGGGAGCCCCACGGTCATTTATGCGAGATTTTAGGCCGCCGTCACATCGTGGCGGTAGATCCAGTCAAACTGACGAACCATCTTTTCGGGTGCCAATTGCCCCGAGAGCTTCAATCCAAAATGCGCGGGCCATGAAAGCGGCGCCCGCAGATGAAATTTCCACGCATTGCGATTTGCTGCCCCCACAACTTTTGCCGCGCGCGACCGACGTAGGCTTTGATAGCGTTGTAAGCCTTCTGCCATATTCGTTGCCGTCTCCAGGCTTTGGGCCAGCACCCAGGCATCTTCCAATGCGAGGTTTGCGCCCTGGGCCATGAACGGCAAGGTCGGATGCGCTGCATCCCCCAAAATGGCCACCCCAGGCGCATACCAACGCGGGGCTACAGGGTGGCGGAACAAGCCCCACAACCCAACGTTTTCAACGGCGTTCAACAATTGCGCCGCTTCCGCCCCAAAGCCAGCAAACGCATCACGCAGGTTTTGTGGGTTATCTTCATGTGCCCAGCCCTCGTCGACCCAAGCGCGCCTCTCTTGCACCGCCACCAGATTGACGAGGCTTCGGTCCCGCAAGGGATAGGCCACCAGATGTCGGCCCGGCCCCATGAAGACCTGTGCTTCGGCTGGCTGATCGATGACATTAGGGACCACCGCGCGCCAAGCGACCTGCCCGGTGAAAAACGGTCGATCTTCACCGTTCAAAGCAACACGCGTGCGCGAATGCAATCCGTCCGCGCCAAGGATCAGGTCCGCGGCACAGGACGAGCCATTGGCGAGCCGTATATGCGGTTTGGGAGAGCGCGCGACCTCTTCGACCTGCTGTAACAGCCGTACCTGAACACCAGCCCCACGGGCGGCATCTGCCAAAATACTTATGAGATCAGAGCGGTGAGTAAAGAAATAAGGCTGATCGGGCGCGTATTGGTCGAAATCCAGCCGAACCACTGGGGTCCCGTCACGGTGCTTGCGCAACACTACGCCGTGCGAGCGAGGGCATTTCCAGGCCAGCTGATCCTCCAACCCAAGAGCGCGCAGAACCGCAACCCCATTGGGCGTGATCTGCAGTCCGGCCCCCACTTCGGAGATTTCCTCGGCCTGTTCCAACACAGTTACGTTGGCGCCATGGGCGCGCAATGCCAGCGCTGCAGCCAGCCCGCCGATACCGGCGCCGATGATAAGGATCTTCTGGTCTTTGAGTGTCATGACACCTATTCCGTGCCCCCCACCCCAAGTCATAAAGAAAAAGACGCCAGAGCAAAAGAGCCCGGGCGTCTTATAAATTTTGGTTCGTCACCACGTGCTCTAACCGTTCGGTCAGTCGTCGCGATGCACTTTTTCCCGACGCTCGTGACGTTCCTGGGCTTCCAGGCTCATCGTGGCGATGGGTCGGGCATCCAACCGCTTCAACGAGATCGGCTCACCTGTGACATCGCAATAGCCGTATTCCCCTTCGTCGATACGGCGCAGGGCAGAATCGATTTTGGCAACCAGTTTGCGTTGACGATCACGGGTGCGCAGCTCCAGCGCTCGGTCGGTTTCTTCACTGGCACGGTCAGCAACATCAGGGATATTGCGCGTGCCATCCTGCAGGCCTTCGATCGTGTCACGGCTATCTGCGAGGATGTCATGTTTCCAGTTGATCAACTTGCGGCGGAAGTATTCAACCTGCCTTTCATTCATGAAAGGCTCATCTTCGGCCGGGCGATAGTCATCCGGCAGAAACACTTCTTGCTTCATTTCGGCTCCTTCGGTCTGGCCCATAATGTCAGTCTCTTTGTTGTTCTTTTCAAACATATGGCGTCCCATATCGCAGCGTTTATCGTCTCATGGACCAATTGTCACTACACAAAACTACCGACGTAAGGTTAAAACGGCCCTTAACATCACAGGCGTGCAACAAGTTCAAGTTCCAGGAGCGAAATACATGCATTTTCAGGGCACTAAAGAATATGTCGCCACCGATGACTTAAAAGTCGCGGTGAATGCGGCCGTCACACTGGAACGCCCACTGCTGGTCAAAGGGGAGCCCGGAACAGGTAAGACCGAACTGGCAAAACAGGTCTCATCTGCGCTTGGCCTCAAAATGATAGAGTGGAATGTGAAGTCGACCACTCGCGCACAACAAGGTCTTTATGAATACGATGCCGTCAGCCGCCTACGCGACAGTCAGCTGGGGGATGAACGCGTCCATGACGTGAAGAACTATATCAAAAAGGGAAAACTGTGGGAGGCCTTTGAAGCGGAGGAAAAAGTGGTGCTGTTGATCGACGAGATCGACAAAGCTGACATCGAATTCCCCAACGATCTTCTGCAGGAACTCGACAAGATGGCGTTCCATATCTACGAGACTGGAGAAACAATTACGGCCATCCACCGCCCGATCATCATCATCACATCGAACAACGAAAAAGAGCTTCCGGATGCGTTCCTGCGGCGTTGTTTCTTTCACTACATCCGTTTTCCTGACGCAGAGACGTTAAAGCAGATTGTAGAGGTTCATCATCCCGGCATCAAGGAAGCGCTTTTGACAACGGCCCTTACACAATTCTACGAAATTCGCGACACGAAAGGTTTGAAAAAGAAGCCGTCAACCTCGGAAGTTCTGGATTGGTTGAAACTGCTTCTCGCCGAAGATCTTTCGCCAGAAGACCTGAAACGCGATGGTGTAAACGCCCTGCCCCGTCTGCATGGCGCCTTGCTCAAAAATGAACAGGACGTGCATCTGTTTGAACGCCTGGCCTTCATGGCACGCAAAAACCGCTAACTCTGATCTCTGCGTGCGGCTTGGGCTGCACCCACAACACAAGGCAATACTTCATGTTGGTTATCCTACCGATCATCTCTGGCGTCGCACTTGGCGCATATCGCGCCAAGAAACGCGGCGGCAATACATTGGACATGCTGCAATACGGCGCGGCCTACGGCATCATCTTTGGCCTCGCGGGTCTGGCAATTACCATAATTGCGCACCGCATGCTGAGCTAAGCCCAGTCATGTTCCAGCCCTTCTTTGAAAACCTCAGATCGGAATCAGTGCCCGTATCCCTGCGGGAGTATCTGACGTTTCTGGAGGCTTTGAAGCGCGGGCTCGTGACCTATGACATTGATGGGTTTTACTATTTGGCGCGCGCGGCGATGGTGAAAGACGAACGCCATATCGACCGGTTTGATCGCGCGTTTGCGACCAGCTTCCAAGGCCTGGAACAAATCCCGCTTGAAGCCGTGGCCGACGCTGTAGACCTTCCCGAGGAATGGCTGCGCAAGATGGTGGAGCGCCATCTGAGCGAAGAGGAAAAGGCCGAAATCGAAGCTCTGGGTGGCTTTGAAAAGCTGATGGAAACCCTGAAGGAACGGCTAAAAGAACAAGAAGGCCGCCATCAAGGTGGCAACAAATGGATCGGTACTGGCGGCACCTCTCCCTTTGGGGCCTATGCCTATAACCCGGAAGGGGTGCGCATTGGCCAGAACGAAAGCCGCCACCAGCGGGCCGTCAAAGTCTGGGACAAGCGTCAGTTTCGCAATCTGGATGGCGACGTCGAACTGGGCACCCGCAATATCAAAGTCGCGTTGAAACGTTTGCGACGCTGGGTACGCGATGGCGCCCAGGAAGAGCTGGATCTGGATAACACCATCCGCGCCACGGCGGAACACGGCTACTTGGATGTCAAAACCCGCCCCGAGCGGCACAATGCCGTAAAAGTTCTGTTGTTTCTGGATGTGGGCGGGTCGATGGACCCCCATATCAAAGTGGTGGAAGAGCTGTTTTCTGCGGCCCGCGCGGAATTCAAGCATCTGGAATATTTCTACTTCCACAACTGCCTGTACGAAGGGGTGTGGCGCGACAACCGCCGCCGTTGGGAGCAACAAATCCCAACGATGGAGGTGCTGCGCACCTATGGGTCAGACTATAAATGTATCTTTGTCGGGGATGCCTCGATGTCCCCGTATGAGATCGCCTATCCTGGCGGGGCTAACGAACATTGGAACCAGGAGGCCGGGCAGGTTTGGTTGGAACGCGCACGCGAACAATGGCCGTCGCATATGTGGATCAACCCGCTGCCGGAACAACGCTGGGGCTATACCCATTCCATCAGCATGATCCAGGAGATCTTTGAAGACCGAATGGTGCCAATGACACTCTCCGGTCTTGAACGTGGTATGAAGGACCTCGGGCGGTGACGACGGCCGACGACCGGCGTAAGTCATCCCATTCCATGTTTTACAACGGTGCCTGACGCATCCGCGCGTGACGCAAGGCGCGCAGTTCTTCTGTTGTCGGACGTTTCTTTTTGCGGCCCCGCTCAGTGCGTTTGATGTGACCAAATTCACGTTGATCTTTGCTTTGATTGCACATCGTCAATGCCAACAAACCAGCCGTTCCAGCCAACAAAAGCGCAACTGCACCGCCCATTTTCGAAAGCAGATCCAATGTATTTGCAGGGAGGTTCAAACCACCTATTGCAGCTTGGGCCAGGCTCATCACCGCAAAACCAGCTAGCCCCAAGCCGATAAACAGAAACGGTCCCAACTCACGCAGATTGGGTGTTCGGACACGCCGGGGCAGCAATGTTGGTATGGCAAAAAACAGGCACAATGGCGCGGTGCCGCAAATCAGAATGAGATTGCGCCACAGGTCACCAGTTCCGTTTTGCACAAGATCTAGGGCCGTCTGATGCCCATGAATGACCAAAAAAGGCAGGCCTAACAAAGCCAGCGCTCGAAGGCAAAGGTGGTACGCGACAAGGGTTACACTGCGCATGATTGTTTCCTGTTTTACTTGTTACTACTCGTTAAGGAAGGATTAACCACGATTCAGGGCAAAACTTGGGTAGAAAGCCGACAGCTATTGTTCTTTTCTGTGCCGGGTCCCATATCTGATGGATGCTCAAGTTTTCGCCAATCCTCTTTGCGCTCATCTATGGTCTGGTGATGTACCGCCTATCGGTCTGGCGCACCCATAAAGAGCTGGACCAACGCTCGACCGAACTTGCTGATCGGCCGTTAAAGCAGGTGACCGACCGTCTAGCCGCAGCGCTTGAACTGTCGCACATCCCCGTCTTTATCTACGAGGTCGATCCCGTAAACGGCCTAGCGGCACCTGATGGGCGGATTTTCATCACCCGTGGGTTTTATCAAAAATACAAGAATGGCGACGTCACGGCCGAGGAAATGGCCAGCGTCATCGCCCACGAAATGGGCCATGTCGCCCTTGGCCACGCCCGCAGACGCGCCATCGATTTTTCTGGTCAAAATGCGTTGCGCACCGCTTTGATGATGATCATCGGTCGCTTCATCCCTGTGATCGGACCTTGGGTTGCAAGCATGCTCACCAATCTCTTGGCTGCACGCCTGTCGCGCGGGGACGAGTATGAGGCCGACGAATACGCAGCCGCCCTGCTCAGCAAAGCCGGGATCGGCATCGCGCCACAAAAAGAGATGTTCCGCAAACTTGACAAGCTCACTCAGTCGCGTGCTGGCATGGCGCCAGCCTGGTTGATGAGCCACCCTAAGACCGAAGAGCGTATTCAGGCCTTAGAACTTCTGGAGTCAAAATGGACCCGCTCTAAATCGGACTAGTTGGCAAACGCATCTTTCTCAAACGCCGCTAGTCCCCCACCTGAGATCAGATGGTCCAAGAAAAGCTCACGCGTGTAGGCGTCGTTTTGCGTAAGGAACTTAATTTCGTCTGCGCTCAGTTCACGTCGCGTATAGCCATGGTCCTTGAAGCATTTATCCACAGCAAGCCGAGCACCGTTTGCACGAATCTGCTCAGCGTTTGCGGCAACGGTAATCGGCCCTACGATGACCCCACCCCAAAAGGGGCTTAGCCAATAAGTAGCCGCCAGATTGAAGCTCGCACCGCGTGGTCCCTGTGGCGCACAAAGCTCAAAAACGGCTTTGGCATCTTCAAGTGTTTTCCCGGCTTGAAATGGCACCGATGGCCCTGGAACCTCAGCACAGGCTGCAAGAAGTCCCAGTCCTAGGAACGACCACTTACGCGCAAGGCGAGACACAGTGGAAGTCACAGAAAGAAGCGGCAAACGCATGGTCATTATAGAAATTCCGAAAACGAATAAATTTGTGGTCCAGTACAACCGGAGATACCACTAGATTTGCCCTGATATCAAATACCTTAGCGCTAGGTTTTGAAAGAAATTAATCGCCTGTGGCGACCTTGCCCGAAATTAGACCTGTGCCAAGGCTTTCGCGAGTCGCGGCAGGCGTGCTTTCTTTAGCAAGCGGCGGATGTCCCAAATGTCGCCGGACATCTGATTTGCCGTCGACAGAATACGCGTGCCAACTGCCTCGATCGCCTGCGGTTGGGCCAGCCAAAAACCATAAAGCAGCTCGTCCGGTGTGTGGCGCAGCAAACCTTCCTCGCTCAGGGTATGGCGCGGAAAATCTTTGTTGTTCACAGTGACAATACCATCGGCATGGCCAGCAATTGCTGCCGCCAAAACGTGGATATCTGCCTCATCCGGAAGCCAAAGCCGCGCCTCCACTCCCGCAGCGGGTGTGACTTCTGCCTTTGACCACGCCGCGCGCAGCAAAGCGATTTCCGCCCGCGCCTGCGCTTCGCCTTCGGGCCCCAGTTTTCGCGATGCCCGCGCCCATTCCTCAAGGATGCGGGCGGACCAAAGCGGGGTAAAACACCCTTGCTGCGCCGCGCCCAACAACATCTCACGCATCACCGTCGGATAGATCACACAGGTGTCGAGCAGCAGCTTCAATGTATCAATCCAGCCGGAAGAAGACGGATTTCAGATAACCGCTTTCGGCGAGTTGCGGCATTTGCGGATGGTCGGGTCCGGCATAGCCTGTGTGCAACAACTGCCCCCGTCGCCCAGCGCGGCCGATGCCACGGGCAGAAGAGTTGCGGAATTTGGTCAGATCGGCCGCGTGTGAACAGGAGCACAGCCCCAAATACCCGCCAGGCGCCACAAGAGGCGCGGCCAGTTTTGCAACCCGCTCATAGGCGCGCAATCCCGCCTCAAGTGCAGGTTTTGACGGAGCAAAGGCCGGTGGGTCACAGACCACAACGTCGAACTGTACCCCTTCTTCGCCCAGCGCAGTCAGTACTTCGAATGCATCGCCCTGACGGGTGGTCAGCCGGTCGTCAAAGCCGCTGGCCTTGGCTCCCATCTGTGCCAGCTCTAGTGCGGCAGCCGATCCGTCCACACACATCGCGGAGCCTGCCCCGCCTGCCAACATAGCCAGGCCAAAGCCGCCCACGTGGGAAAACACATCCAGAACCCGGGCGCCCTGTGCAACCAGACGTGCTGCAAAGGCATGATTGTCACGCTGGTCAAAGAACAGGCCGGTTTTCTGGCCACCGGTCAAATCCGCCATATAGGTCGCGCCGTTCATCTCAACAGGGACTGGGGCCTCGGGAGCTTGTCCGCGCATAACCTGATCCAGGTCGTCCAGACCTTCCAGGGATCGGGTGCGTCCAGATGCGTTTTTCAAAATTGTGCTGCAGCCAGAAACCGCTGCGAGGGCCGCGCAGAGCGCCTCGATATGCGCATCTGCCCAAGCGGCGTTGGGCTGCACGACACAGGTGTCACCAAAGCGGTCAATGATCACACCCGGCAGGCCGTCGGCCTCTGCATGGATCAAACGATAGTAGGGCTGCGCATACAGCTGTGAGCGCAACTGCAAAGCGCGCGACAGGCGGGTTTCAAACCAAGCCTGGTCGATGTCCACATCGCAATCGCGATCCAGCATGCGCGCAATGATTTTGCTGTCGGGATTAACAGCCACCACGCCCAAGGGGCGCTGCCCCTCGTCCTCAAGCACAGCCAACGTGCCCGGTGCAAGCTTGCGCGTACGTCGGTCCGTCACCAATTCATTGGAATAGACCCAAGGAAACCCATGGCGCAGCGCGCGGGCGTTTGCTTTGGGTTTCAGTCTGATACGGGGGCGCACAAGCGCATCTGTCGGCTCTGTCATACGCCCTCTTACCCAGATGTCTGCACAGGGAAAAGGGGGAAGCGTGTTTTTGACCCCCTAACGCGCCCGCCCCCGCCATCCCCCACGTCGCTTTGGCCGGTCCGTATTGGCAAGACCTGCTTTCAATACCTCGGTCATCGGGTGTGTGGGATGATCCGTCTGGTAACGGGACACCAGCTGCTCAATCGCATCTTTGCTGTTGATCCCCTCGGGCAAGCTGAGCGCCCAGTCAAGAAAGATGCTGCGGCACTGTTCTGTTGTGATCCCGTCAATGCGAAAGGCCTCGTAGATCAACCCCTTTGGGTCCAGTGCGTCATTCTTGGTCATTCGTGTCCTCAAGCTGTAAAGCGACCTCTGCAATCTCGGCGCATGTCGCGTAGCGTGCTGCCAGCGTGGCCACCAGATCGTTCATTTCGTTCATCCCTGCCACGCGGCAAATAAAACGGGCAGCTCCTTCGCTCATCGCCTCAGTGTCTAATGGCTGATCGCTCAATAGACGTGCGGCCATTTGTATTTCCACAAACAGATCATAGCTGACCCGCAACGCATCCACCTGATCTTGCGTCAACCACCCGCAGGCCACCGCCGCGTTGAGCCCCGCGTCGATGCCGCGTTCCGGCTCCCCTGCCAACAGCGCGCCGGTCTGAGCAAGCAATTCAACGTCTACCATCCGTCCAGCGCCGTTTTTAACATCCAGCGGACCTTTGGGGTGTTTGGCAGCCGACAGGCGCGCGCGCATTTCCGACACCTCTCGTACGGTCGTTTGCCGGTCTTTGGTCGCGCGCAACACATCAGCCCGGATCACCTCCACATCGTTGGCAAGCCCCGGCGTGGCTGACACGACCCGCGCACGCGTCAGTGCCAGATGCTCCCATACCCAGGCCTCATTGCGCTGGTAATTGTCAAATGCGCCCAGACTGGTGGCAACGGGACCCTGTGTGCCGGACGGGCGCAACCGCATGTCGACCTCATACAGGCGTCCGCGCGCCATCGGAGCGGTAAGCGCCGTGATCAAGGCCTGGGTCAGACGCGCGTAATAGGCCCGCGACGGCAGGGGACGTTTCCCGTCCGAGCCTTCCTGCGACTGCGGGTCATATATAACAATCAGATCAAGGTCTGATTTAGCGGTCATCTGACAGGCACCAAGGGAGCCCATGCCAAGAACCGCAAGCCCCCGCCCCGGTGGCACACCATGTTTGCCCGCGAATTGATCGACAACAACAGGTGTCAGCCCGTCGATCACCACCGAAGCCAATTCGGCATATTGCTGCCCCGCCTGTTTGCCGCTGATCAAACCGCGCAGATGATGGACCCCAATCCGAAAGGTCCATTCCTTACACCAAGATCGCGCGGCATCCAGCTTGGCCTCGTAATCATCCTCGGCCACCAACCGCGCCTGAAACTCACCCAATAGGGTCGCTGCAGCTGGCCAGGGCGCAAAAAACGCACCACCTATAACCGCGTCGAACACGGATGAGTTCCGTGACAAAAACTCTGCAAGTTCTTGCGACGTCCCAGCTATATCTATCAACAGGTCGATCAGTTGCGGGTTTGCCTCAAACAAAGCAAACAGCTGAACCCCGGCCGGTAGCCCGGCCAAAAAACCATCCAGCGCCAAAAGCGCCTCGGTCGGTTGAGCGGTTTTTGACAGGCGCGCCAACAGTTCAGGCCGCAGCCGTTCAAAGATCTGCGCGCCGCGCTCGGACCGCAGGGCCGGATAGGTCCGCCAGCGCCGGATTACATCATCATCCAAATCGGGCGGCAGTTCGGGTTCCTCAACTTTTGACCGGCCACCCGTGCCGGGTGCAAAGAAACGATCCGCCAGTGTCCGCACCGCGTGCAGGCGGCGGCCCACGTCATCCACCAACGCCTGTGTATCCAGATCCATCAAACAGGCAATCCTGGCGAGGCCGTCTTCGGATTTTGGCATTCGATGCGTCTGGGCATCATGCACCATCTGTATGCGATGCTCGATGGTGCGATGCATGCGGTAATGATCGCTCAGCTCATCTGCAACGTCAGCCGAGAACCACCCTTTTTGCGCCAGTCTTTCCAACCCTTTGACTGTTTCCCGACACCGCAGTTCCGGATCGCGCCCGCCTGCGATCAATTGTCGGGTTTGGGTGAAAAACTCGATCTCGCGAATACCGCCCTGTCCCAGCTTCATATCATGGCCCGGAACAGATAGATCGCCATAGGTGCCCTTGTTCGCACGAATACGCAGGCGCATGTCGTGGGCATCCTGGATGGCGGCAAAGTCAAGGTGGCGGCGCCAAACAAAAGGACGTAACCCGTTCAGAAAGGTCTCTCCGGCCGCAATGTCCCCGGCACAGGCGCGCGCTTTGATATAGGCGGCGCGCTCCCATGTGCGCCCCAGACTTTCGTAATACCGTTCAGCCGCCTCCATCGCCACACAGACCGGAGTAACCGCAGGGTCCGGCCGCAAGCGCAGATCGGTGCGAAAGACGTATCCATCCGCGGTTTTATCGCTCAAGATCGCGCACATGTTGCGGGTGGCCCGCACTAGGGCTTGGCGCACCTCGTAAAAGTCATCCGGGTCATACCGGGTTTCATCGAACAGGCAGATCAAATCGATGTCCGAGCTATAATTCAGCTCATGCGCCCCCATCTTACCCATGGCGAGCACCGTAAGACCTGCGGCTGAGGCGATATCCTCCTCGGACTGGCCGGGCAGTTTGCCACGGGCGATCAGCTTCGCGATCTCAGACTTCAGTGCGACATCAACAGACAGCGCCGCGAAATCGGACAGCGCTGTTGTCACCTGTTCCAAACTCCAGTGGCCGGACAGATCACACAGTGCAGTCAACAGGGCAAACCGCCGTTTGCCGCGGCGCAGCTCCACAGGAAGCTGTGTGGCCTCGATGTTGGGCAAGTGGTCCAAGATCCGTGCCAGTGCGGCGCTTGGGTCGTCCAACGCATCCCCCAACCAGTCACGTTCGTGCGTAATAAGGCTTTTCAGATACGGGCTGCTACCTGCGGTGCCTGCAATCAAGGTGCGATACTCGGGCTGTAACCACGGCAGCTGATCCAACGTCTCTTGTGCAAGTGCGTCATCATAGGGGCGCGGCGAGCGGGTCATTTGCAAAGCAGTGGTCATGTCTTCAAACTGCGCTGCCCGGCCAGGAAGGTCAATTCCTTCATGCCCGCCACGGTATACAACGACTAACATCGCGCCCGGGACCAGACTGCGACACAGGGAAAATACGTGTATGTAAATTATTTTTACATCAACTCTTGAATGCGCGCCTATGCGTTCCGATATCACAGTTACGTAATGTGAATGACCTTTACATCGAACCAAACCTGGAGAGTATGATGACCACCGTTTCCAACGCAGTTCCCCACCACCATGCCCAAGGGTGGTTCACGCGCTGCGAAGCCTGGCTGGACGACAAAGGCAAAGGCGCTTGGATCGCCGCAATGGTTCTGGGCTTTGTCTTTTTCTGGCCGGTTGGCCTCGCCCTTCTGTTTTACATGATCTGGAGCAAAAAAATGTTTGGCCAATGCAGCAAAGCTTCTTTCACGCGCCCAACACCTGGACGGTTTGGGAATAAATCCAGTGGCAACAGCGCCTTTGACGCCTACAAAACCGATACGTTGCGCCGTCTGGAGCAGGAACAGAACGATTTTGAGAGCTTTTTGCAACGTCTGCGCGCCGCCAAAGACAAGGCTGAGTTCGACCAATTCATGGATGACCGCGCGTCCCGCTCGGACGAGGGCCAGCCTGCAGAAGACGATGACACGGCTACAAAACCGGCTTAACTTAATCTACGGACACCACGCATTTTGGGGGCAACCGCTGCCTCCAAAATTTCTTTGATTGCCGCAAAAGGATCCACCCACCCCATGTCAGCACTGCCTGATCCGACATATTCACCTGAATTCTACACCTCGGTTCCAGCCAAGCGACTGTTTGCGTGGTTTGTAGATGGTTTGATTATCTGTGCCATCTGTTTTGCCATTGTCATTGGCACCGCATTTATCGGCTTGTTCTTCCTTGGCGCGCTGTTTTTGATCGTGGGGTTTGCCTACCGGGTGATTACCATTGCAAACGGGTCTGGGACTTGGGGGATGAAGTTCGCAGGCATTGAATTACGCGATCTGAGCGGCGCGCGATTGAACCTGGGCCAAGCGGTCTTGCACACGCTGGCCTATTCGGTCTCACTTGCCTTTGTGCCGCTGCAGCTGGTGTCGATCGTGCTTATGTTGACCACAGCACAGGGACAAAGCCTGGCTGATATGTTTGTCGGCACAGTTATGCTGAACCGCAAAGCGTGAAAGAACCAATAAACCATTTATACCCGCCATGTCTTGGCGTCACGTGGCGGGCTTGCTATCATTTTGGGTATCGCTTTGCTGCCTAGGATGTAAAACTACACTCATGCGTCATTCTTTGCCTATTGCACCACAGTTTTACGTCACGGCTCCGCAGCCGTGCCCCTATCTGGAAGACCGGATGGAACGCAAGCTGTTTACAGCTTTGCAAGGTGATGGTGTTGAGCAGCTTAATAACTCACTCTCGCAGCAGGGATTTCGCCGCTCACAGAACGTGCTGTATCGCCCATCCTGCGCCGATTGCTCTGCCTGTTTGTCTGCCAGAATTGATGTAAAAAAGTTCAAGGCACGCCGTAGCCAGCGTCGCACGTTGAAACGCAATTCCAATCTGATCCGCCGGGCGACCTCTCCTTGGGCGACCGAAGATCAGTTCGACCTATTCCGCCGCTATCTGGACAGTCGCCACGCCGATGGCGGCATGGCGGATATGGATGTCTTTGAATATGCGGCCATGATCGAAGAGACGCCGGTGCGCAGCCGGGTCATCGAATACGTGGACGAAACGAGCCACAAGCTGACCGCCGTCTCGCTGACGGATGTGTTGGATGACGGGTTGAGCATGGTCTATTCGTTTTACGAGCCAACACTGGCACAGAACTCCCTTGGCACGTTTATGATTTTGGACCACATCCAAATCGCGATCGACGCAGGTCTGCCCTATGTCTACCTGGGCTATTGGGTGCCCGGCAGTGAGAAGATGGGGTATAAGGCCAAGTTTTCCGGCCTGGAGATCTATCGCCAGGGGCGTTGGGAGCCGATGCAGGATCCTGAAAAAGTGGCCGAAAGCGACCAACCTTACACGCGCGATCCCATCTCAGAGCAGGTCGCCAATATCCAACTGCCTCCGCTGACTGAAAAGTAATGAAACAAGCGCTGCATGCCGTGTCGCTGGTCGTGCCGGATTACGACAGCGCGATTGATTTCTATTGCGGCACGTTGGGCTGGCAGCTGGCGGAAGACGTGGATCAGGGCCACAAACGGTGGGTGCGCATTCTGCCGCCTGGCGCTGATGGCGGATCGTTGATCCTGGCGCGCGCTGACACGGACACACAGCGCGCCGCCATCGGCAATCAGTTCGGCGGCCGGGTTGGGCTGTTTCTGACCACCGATAACTTCACCCGCGACCATCAACATATGCGCGACCAAGGCGTGCATTTCGAAGAGGCCCCGCGCCTCGAACCCTATGGCACGGTGGCGGTCTGGCAGGATCCCTTTGGCAATCGCTGGGATCTGTTGGAGCTGAAAACCAGCGCATGAAGAAGGGGCCCGCTGGGCCCCTTCTTTTGTCTCACCGTGTCAGGTTGATCAATTGGAAAGCAACGCAGGCACAATTGTCACGATGGATGGGAACAGCCACAAGATCCCAAGACCTCCCACCTGGATCAGCACAAAGGGCAAGATCCCGCGGTAGATATGGCCGGTCGTGACCTCTTTTGGAGCCACCCCGCGCAGATAGAACAACGCAAAGCCAAAGGGCGGCGTCAAGAAGGACGTCTGCAGGTTCACCGCGATCATGATGGTCACCCATTTAGGATCAAACGACCCACCATAGATCACAGGCCCCACAATCGGGATCACGATGTAGATGATCTCGAGGAAGTCCAACACAAAGCCCAGGACGAACAGAACCAACATCACAATCAGGAAGACCGTCAGCTCATTGTCAAAGCTCTTGAGGAACTGCTGGATGTAATGCTCCCCGCCAAAGGAGATCACCACCAGGTTCAACAGCTGCGAGCCGATGAGGATGGTGAAGACCATGGATGTGACCTTGGCTGTTTCGCGCACGACTGGCGTCAGAACGCCGCCTTTGTACAGAACCCAGCAGCCGTAGATCAGACCAAATAGCGCGTACATGTAGCAAGCATAGGCCACAAAGAACGCCACCCAGCTTTCTGCACTGGCTCCGCCTTGGTTGATGCGAAGGTCAAAGTTCACACCGATCAGAACCGAAACTGCGATGGCCAATGTGGCCCACAGGATAACGGCGCCAGACTGGCCTTCTTCCTTCAGGCGACGATAGGCCGCCAACATCAAGGCACCACCTGCACCCAGAGCCGCAGCAGGCGTTGGATTGGTGATACCACCCAGGATCGAGCCCAACACAGCGATGATCAGAACCAGCGGTGGGAACACCACGCGGATCAGATCATTCTGCGCACAACGGATCCCTGCTTCACGCACACCGTAGAGAACCAACACCATTGGCAACGCCATCAGTGCAACAGTGCCACCGGCTGAGGTCGTTGGTTGGATCAACAGAATGTCGACCAAAGCCAGCAACAACAGACCAATCGCGCCGAGGATCAACGGTTTGACGTCGCGCGAAGGTGCGACACCACGGCCAATAGCCAGTGTCAGACCAAAGAGCACGATGAACGTTGCAATCCCGGTGCCAATTGGCGCCGCGTTCTCGATCATTGCGATACGGTTCGCTTCGATCTCGTCCACAGACAGCTGACGTGCTTGTTCAACACCACCAGCCGCATCCAGAAGGGTCTGTTCAGCAACAGCTGCGTCCCAAGCGACTTGACCATGCAGTTCAATCATCGCGGCCTGACAATCCGCCGCCACGTTTGTGCGCAAGGCCGCACCCTGCCCGGCTTCAGAGAAGCTGGAGACAACAGTGCTTTGGCTGCCGATGATATCAAATGAGCCCAAAAGCAGAGCGCCTGCGATAATCGCGATTGGCACACCCAAGTACCAAGTGAAAGCCTCACTGCGTGTAACCGGCTCTCCTGTGCCGCCTTCAAAAACAACCGCTGGTGCTTTTTCCGGGTTCAGCAAAGCGTAGACAAAGGCGTAGCCCGCATACAAAAGCGCCAGCATGATGCCCGGCAACAGCGCCGCCTGGAACAAGGTCCCGACAGAGACAACCGCTGGTTCACCCAGATAGGTCAACGCATCGGTACAACCTGCTTCCCGCGCACGGGTTTCTTGCGCAGTGGAGTAAAGGTCACCTGCAAGCGTGCCCAACAGAACGATCACGATCGACGGCGGGATGATCTGGCCCAATGTGCCAGAGGCCGCAATCACACCGGTCGACAGTTCGGGGCTGTAGTTGTTGCGCAACATGGTTGGCAGCGCCAGCAGACCCATAGTCACAACGGTTGCACCAACAATACCGGTTGAGGCTGCAAGAAACGCACCCACAACCACAATCGACACCGCCAGACCGCCTGGCAGCGGGCCAAAGACGCGCGCCATTGTGGTCAGAAGGTCGTTCGCAATTTTGGACCGTTCCAGGGTGATCCCCATCAGAACAAACATCAAAACGGCAAGCAGTGTCTCAATCGAAGCACCTGCAAGAACGCGTTCGTTGATCCGGTTCACAATGAACGACACATTGCGGTCCAGCGCGGTTTCCCACCCTTGCACAAACACCGGTTCCGCGATCCGTGGTAATTCGGGATATCGGAAGACCGATATGATGTCGGGCTTCACGCCCGAGCTGACAAGTTGACGATAAACCTCGCTGTTGGTGTCAATCGCTTGGTGGATCAGCAGACCTGCGCTGTCCAATGCGGCGATAACACCAAAGGAGATGATCCCGGCACCACCGATGGCAAAAGCCACCGGGAAGCCCGAAAGGATGCCTCCGAAAAGGCAGAAGAATACAATAATGAGGCCGATTTCGACGCCATCAAGACCGAATAGCATATCCGTTGTCCCTCAGTTTAATGAGCGCCTTCATAGGCTTCTTCACCTTCGCCAAGGGTATCCTTGTCGAGGTATTTGTTCTCGCTTTCCTCACCTTCAATGAATTCAAGGAAGGAGCGGTAGAAGAACGCAATTGCGTGGATGAACACGATGCCAGCAAAGGCGACCAACAGGATTTTGAACAGGAAGTAGCCTGTAAATCCGTTCGGGCTGAAGCCGATGGTTTCCACATTCCAGCGCAAGGCGCGCGCTTTCAGAAGCAACCGGTCCAGCGCATCAGACGCCGACGGTTTTGGCACGATCAGGTGCCGCCACAGGAAGAACCAACCATACATCCAGATCAGTGTGGCAATCGGCAGCATAAAGATCAGTGAGCCGAACATGTCGATGACCCGTTTTGCCCGGTGGCTGACTGCGGAATAGATCAGATCGACCCGCACATGTCCGCCCTGCACAAAGGTGTAAGACACACAAAGAGCGACGACTAAAGCGTTGTAAAGCTTCAATTCTTCGGCATACCAGCTGATATCGAACTGGAGCGGAACGCCGACACCAAACACGATATCCGGCCGGGTAAAGATCCGTTGCATGAAGACGATGACAATCTGCTGCAACACCAGCAAAAGGCCGGCCCAAGCAAAGAAACGACCGATACCGTTGGCAAAGCCTTCCAGGACACGCACGCATCCCCACATAAAGGGGCGATGGTATAGTCCAAAGGCGGTGACCGCCACGACAACGGCCATAACCGCAAAGAAAAACTCGACAGATCCGCCATAGTAGACAAAGCGCATGATCGCTTGTTTGTCCGACCAATCCAGCCAGAGTGACGGATGTGTAATAGCATAGGCGATATTGTAATAGGCTTCGCCAAGGTTTTTCAGGACCCACCAGATACCGTTTAACACGGTCAGGATCGCGCTACCAAAGCCTGCAGAGGCTGCTTCTTGCATGTCCCCTCCTGTTTGCCCCCGTTTCAAGGGGATCACTTTGCATTTCAGAATGCCAAAACAGAGGAAGCCCCAAAAATGGGGCTTCTTCCAGGTTCAAAGTTTGGTTCAGCCGCCCAGAACGCGAATACGTTGCTGTACGTAGTAACCATCGGATTTGTTGATCCAATCCGCCGAAGTCGCCAAGGACGCTTCAAACGAGTTGCGGATCTTGGCGAACAGTTCGTCGCCCATATTTTCGTCCATAACTTCCTTGGAAGCTTTACCGAACGCATCCCAGACATCATCCGAGAATTGCAGGGTGCGCACGCCTTGCGCCTGCAGACGGGCCAGTGCGGCACCGTTGTTGGACAGGGTTTCTGCCAGCTGGTACTGCGTGGTCGCCATGGAGGCGTAGCGCAGGATCGCTTTGTGCTGGTCAGACAGCTCGTTCCAGACGTCCAGGTTAACCGAAGACGACAGGGCCGAACCCGGCTCGTGGAAGCCCGCAGTGTAGTAAACTTTGGCAACTTCTTGGAAGCCAGCGCGTTCGTCAGCCATCGGGCCAACCCACTCCAGACCGTCCAGCGCGCCAGACGACAGAGCTTGGTAGAGTTCACCGCCCGGAATGTTTTGAACAGAGGCACCCAGTTTACCCAGAACCTTGCCACCCAGACCCGGCATACGGAACTTCAGACCGTTGAAGTCTGCGGCGGATTTGATCTCTTTGGAGAACCAACCACCGGACTGTGAACCAGAGTTACCCGCCAACAGGCCTTTCAGGTTGAAGATCTCACCCAGTTCATCGTGCAGCTCTTCACCGCCGCCATGATAATACCAGTTCGAAACTTCTTGCGCAGTGCCGCCAAACGGAACCGCAGTAAAGTAGGCGTAAGATGGGTGCTGACCGATGAAGTAGTAATCGGCAGAGTGGTACATGTCCGCCTGACCAGAGGTCACAGCGTCAAATACTTCCAGAGCACCAACCAATTCGCCTGGTGCTTTCTTTTCGATGGTCAGCGATCCGCCCGAAAGCTCACCCACCATTTGTTCCATATAGCTGGCCGCATCATCCAGAACAGCAAAGCCACGTGGCCACGAAGTGACCATGGTCAGCTTGCGGTTGCCTTGTGCATATGCAGGTGCTGCCAGAGTAGAAGCTGCCGCCGCGCTGCCACCGAGCGCTGACGTCTTCAAAAAAGAACGACGATCCATAATTTTCCTCCCAAAAGTCCAACTGCCAAAGATCCATGGCAGATCAATTTCAGTTCGCACACACTAACGAGAGAGAAAGACTTGTGAATACCAAGTATTAGGTAGAAGTTGGAAAAATCAACTTAACTCACTGTTACAAAACATTAAAATGAAATTGCTTACGTGTATTTTAGAGTTAACAGATAAAAATCACCGCCGGTGGGTTTGCTTCCCCGACTCAATCGAATAACGATTCGAACTATGCGAAACTATTTTCCGTTCTTTCGACCGTCTTACGGGCAAAAGCTGGCGATGCTGGCCGCCGTGCCACTTATTTTGGCAACGGCAGCGATTTCGGTCCTGGTGACTTTTCAGTCGCGCCAGCTTGCCGAACGGGAAATCGCGGCGCTTGAAATTCAATTGTTGGACGCGAAAGAAGCCGAACTTCGCAACTATGTCACTCAGGCGCGCAACGGGTTTTACTACATCTACGGATCGGCATCGCCCAATGACCAAACGGCTAAGCAGCAGGTCGCGCAAATCCTCGCCGCGATGATCTATGGAGATGATGGTTTTTTCTTTGTCTATGACTATGACGGCAACAATATCGTCAGTCCGCGTCAGACGTCCCTGATCGGCAAGAACTGGTCGGGCCTCACCGACAGCAATGGCACGCCTGTTGTGGACGAATTGATTAACATCGCCCGCCAAGGGGCTGGATGGCATACGTTTTTATGGCCCAAACCCTCAACCGGGGAAGAAGCCCAGATGATTTCCTATGTCGTCGGTTTTCAAAGCTGGCGTTGGGCCTTGGGCACCGGTGTCTTTATTGACGATGTGTTGGAAACGGTGGCCTCAGCACGCGCCGATGTGGAACAGCGCATTCAGCGCACCTTCTATTATATTGGTGGCATTACCATAATTGCCCTAGTCGTGGTTTTTGCAACGGGCATGGTTTTGAACATTCGCGAACGCAGATTGGCAGATGCAAAGCTGAAAGAGCTCACTCAACGGGTGCTGGACGCCCAGGAAGAAGAACGCGGCCGCGTGGCTCGCGAACTGCACGACGGGATCAGCCAGATGTTGGTCGGGGTACGCTACGCTTTGGACATCGCCTTGCGTCGAATTGAACGTTCGGATTTTGACAAGGCCGCCACACCGTTGAACAAAGGCGTCGCGCATCTCACAACTGCAATCAGCGAGGTGCGTCGGATCAGCCGCGATCTGCGCCCCGGCGTGCTGGATGACTTGGGCCTTGGCCCTGCCCTCAAAGCTTTGACGGATGATTTTGCCACCCGCACCGGTATCGAGACCGAGTTTCACACAGTTGTTTTTCGCAACCGGCTGGAACAGGAGAGCAAGATCGCGCTCTATCGCATTGCCCAGGAAGCTTTGACCAATATCGAACGTCATGCGGATGCATCCAAAGTGGAGATAAATCTGCGCGGTCATAAAAAGGGCGTTACCATGTCTATCCGCGACAATGGTGTGGGCATGCGACCCGATAAAAGGCGTAGCCGGAATGGAATCGGCCTGCGCAATATTCAAGAACGCGTTGAACAGCTTGACGGCTCGTTCAAGCTGCTGTCATCTTCTGGCGGCAGCAAAGGTACCGAGATTATCGTGCGCCTACCGCTGAGCAGCTTGCTGCCCCCAGGTCAGGATTGGTTGCCCGAAACTGACGACAAGATCGCCTAGGGAGTGAGGTTTGTCGTTAGAAATGGAATGTGGCAAGGGAGGAGAACTCATGCCTGAAACTCTGACACGTGTGCTTATTGTAGACGACCACCCCATGGTCGCCGAGGGCATCCAGTCTATCCTCGAAAGCTTTGACGATATTGAAGTTGTCGGCTCGCTGACAGACGGAAAAGACGCTGTTGCCAAAGTACCGGAACTACGCCCGGACGTGGTGCTGATGGATCTGAACATGCCCGGCCTTGGCGGTTTGAGCGCGACGGAGATGATCCGCGAAGAAGCGCCCGATACTCGCGTCTTGATCCTCAGCATGCATGACAGTCCGGAATACATCTCGACCGCGCTGAGCCATGGCGCAGTTGGTTACGTGCTTAAAGACGTGCCCACAGATGAGATCAAGATGGCGATCGACGCGGTGATGCAGGGCAAAACCTACCTGTGCACCGGCGCCGAAGGCAGTCTGAAGCCCAAGGACAACGGCGATCGCGAGGCCCTGACGGGCCGCGAGCAGACGATCCTGCTGCAGTTGGCACAAGGGAATTCCAACAAGGAAGTCGCGCGCGATCTTAATATCTCGGTCCGCACGGTTGAGACGCACCGCAAGAACATCAAACGCAAGCTTGGGATTTCCTCGACGGCCGGGCTGACCCGCTATGCGCTGGAGCACGGCGTTCTGCAGGGCAGCGCGGGCTTCTAACTCCCGTCAGGCGCGATGCCTTGTCCAAAGAAGACCAATGCGCCGTCTTCGTCCAGAACATGAAACTCACGCTGACCATAAGGTTGGTCAAAGGTGGCGCGCACGCGCCCATTGGGCAATCCATCCAGCGCGGGTTTTAACGCGGCAAACAGCGCGTCAATTCCGTCCACATCAATGTAGAACGAATGTTCGTGCCCCAGAGGTCGGCCATCGTCACGCGGCGGACACTCCAACAGACGCAGCGCAGCCCCCTCGCGTCGCAAAAACGCATAGTTATCTGCCCGAAACCCAAGGTCGAACCCCAAAACATCGCTGTAAAACGCGACCGCGCGGTCAAGGTCGCCGCACAGCACAAAGGGTGTAATCTGTTTACAAACTGCCAAAGTCGCCCCCTTTTCAATCAAACAGTGCCCTGCCCCGCAATCGAACAAATGGCACGCACATCCGAGGTTTTGCATAAAAACCCGTAAAACGGGTCAAAATCTCTGCCCCTTATTTCCGATTATTTCAGGATCGCGCCCAAATAAAGTAACAAAATGTCGCCAAGAGGGGCATTTTCGACCGGTTTGCTGGTTGACGCCCCTTTTTAGCCAGCCTAATGTCCGCTGCAACGCAACGAGGAGCCACCCTAATGATTTCCCTAGTCGTAGTCGTAGGAACCACGCGCATGGGCCGGTAACGGTTGACCATATTCGATCCCATGCGCCTCCGACTGAAAATCGGGGGCTTTTTTATTGCTAAAACACGCAACGCGTAAAGACGATGTCGCCAATTGGAGCTAAGCAGATGACACGTGAAATGACCGGCGCAAAGATGGTTGTCCAAGCCCTGAAGGATCAGGGTGTCGATACTGTATTTGGATATCCTGGCGGCGCTGTTCTACCGATCTATGACGAGATCTTTCAGCAGAACGACATTCGCCACATTCTGGTGCGCCATGAACAAGGTGCGGTTCACGCCGCCGAAGGCTATGCCCGTTCAACCGGCAAGCCAGGTGTTGTTCTGGTAACCTCTGGTCCCGGCGCCACCAATGCGGTGACCGGCCTGACCGATGCGCTGTTGGATTCGATCCCCTTGGTCGTTCTGACGGGCCAAGTCCCGACCTTTATGATCGGTTCAGACGCCTTCCAGGAAGCGGACACCGTTGGCATCACCCGCCCCTGCACCAAGCACAACTGGCTGGTCAAGGAAACGGACGCGCTGGCAGGCACGTTGCACGAGGCGTTTCATGTTGCGACCTCAGGCCGTCCCGGCCCGGTTCTGATCGACATCCCCAAGGATGTTCAATTCGCGACCGGCACATATCAGACGCCGAAACCTTCGGCCTCGCATTACCAGCCAACGCTCAAAGGCGACTTGGAAGAGATTACTGAACTGGTGGCCGCGCTTGAAAAAGCCGAACGTCCCGTATTCTACACCGGTGGCGGGGTGATCAACTCTGGTCCCGCTGCCAGCCAGCTGCTGCGGGAACTTGTGGATGCAACCGGCATTCCGATCACCTCCACTTTGATGGGGCTCGGTGCCTATCCTGCCTCTGGGAAAAACTGGTTGGGTATGCTCGGCATGCATGGGCTTTATGAAGCCAATATGGCGATGCACGACTGTGATCTGATGATCAACATTGGTGCCCGTTTTGATGACCGCATCACCGGTCGCCTGGATGCATTCAGCCCAAACTCGATCAAGGCGCATGTGGACATCGACCCGTCGTCGATCAACAAGGTCATCCGCGTTGACATCCCAATTGTCGGCGACGTTGGTCATGTTCTCGAAGACATCCTGACCGTCTGGAAATCCCGTGGCCGCAAGGTCAACCGGGAGGCTATTGCGAAATGGCAGGCGCAGGTCACCGAATGGCGCAATGTCAAATGCTTGAGCTACACACAGTCGGAAACGACGATCAAACCACAGTATGCGTTGGAACGTCTGGAAGCCCTGACCAAGGGGATGGACCGTTATATCGCAACCGAAGTGGGCCAGCACCAGATGTGGGCGGCGCAATTCCTGGGCTTTGAGGATCCAAACCGCTGGATGACCTCAGGCGG
Source organism: uncultured Paracoccaceae bacterium (assembly GCA_947497985.1). GTDB lineage: Bacteria > Pseudomonadota > Alphaproteobacteria > Rhodobacterales > Rhodobacteraceae > Epibacterium. The sequence continues at coordinate 19,572 of CANMIX010000010.1, read as the reverse complement.
ATTGGGAACGATGGGTTATGGCTTCCCGGCCACCATCGGCGTCCAAGTTGCACATCCCGAATCGCTGGTTGTGAATGTTGCAGGCGAGGCCTCGTGGCTGATGAACATGCAGGAAATGGGCACCGCCGCGCAGTATCGCCTGCCGGTGAAACAGTTCATCCTGAACAACGAACGTCTGGGCATGGTCCGTCAGTGGCAGGAACTCTTGCATGGTGAACGTTACAGCCACTCCTGGTCCGAAGCGTTGCCGGACTTTGTAAAGCTCGCCGAAGCCTTTGGTGCCAAAGGGATCTGCGTCTCTGATCCAAAAGACCTGGATGATGCGATCATGGAGATGATCGAATATGATGGTCCGGTGATCTTTGACTGTCTGGTGGAAAAGCACGAAAACTGCTTCCCGATGATCCCGTCGGGCAAGGCACACAATGAGATGTTGCTGGGGGCCGCCGAAACCCAAGGCGTGATCCAATCCGGCGGCGCAGTATTGGTTTAAACCCGTCATTGCAAGGTATAGCGGGGCGCATCACCGCCCTGCCCCGATTTGAAGAAAGGGACTTAAATGTCTGCTCTACATATCAAAAAAGGTTCGACCAAACATTCTGCCTATAACCTGCGCCCGACGTTTTCGGATGTACAGGAACGCCATACCTTGGCCCTGCTGGTGGAAAACGAACCCGGTGTTCTGGCGCGTGTGATCGGCCTGTTTTCTGGACGTGGCTACAACATCGAAAGCCTGACAGTGGCAGAGGTGGACCACACAGGCCATCTGAGCCGGATCACAATTGTGACCACAGGCACCCCCCAGGTCATCGAACAGATCAAGACCCAGCTTGGCCGCATCGTCCCGGTGCATCAGGTGAATGATCTAACCGTCGAAGGTCCGTCCGTGGAACGCGAACTGGCGATTTTCAAAGTCGAAGGTGGCGGCGACAAACGTGTGGAAGCCCTGCGTCTGGCGGATATCTTCCGCGCCAATGTGGTCGACAGCACATTGAACAGCTTCATCTTTGAAATCACGGGCTCACCGGACAAGATCGACGCTTTTGCTGATCTGATGCGTCCTCTTGGCCTGACGAAAGTGGCTCGTACCGGTGTCGCGGCCCTGCTGCGCGGCGAAAGTTAAACCACCAACGACGCCAACATCAACGCACTCGGACAGTTAATCCGGGTGCGTTTTTTTTCTTCAAGACATGCGCACGACGCGGCAGGCACCAGCAGACCGGCGGGCCGAATTTTGTCGCTTCGATCTGAGATGGTTTGCAAACAAGACCAGCTCTGCGGTCTTTTCACCGTGTTGATTGCCCGGTGTCAGCTTTACCGCTACGGGATTGGTCAGACTTGCAGGATCCAGCGCTTCTGGAGCGCCATTGTTTGCCAGCTCCGCACTCAAGTCCATATTGGCGAGACTAGCCGCGAGCGCGGGATGTGTCTCTCCTTCCACAAGGGTCAAATTCTTTGCGTGCCGTAGGGAGCCCTCCAACTCAACCTTAAAGCGAACGCAATCACCGCTGTGTAGAGAAAGATCATGGGTCGGATCGCCATAGTAAAACGCTAGATCGCCATGATCCTCACACCAGATGACTGCCGCGTTTTTTGACGTGTCATTCCACAGGACCACACCGATCATGTCTTTGTTCTCCCTACGCTATGCACGTTCAGCTTTCTCTATATTCCAATAAGAAAGATAATAACTGTACGTCCAATTCGAATTCAGAGCTGGGCATTTTGTGTCACACCCAATACGAACTGACGCTACAGAGCGCCACCTTGATGCAGTCGAGATACAGAACGAGCCTTCTCCTCTGGAAGGTGTCGCATCTCAGTACAATTTAGGGCAGTATAGGCCGCACGGAGGTCAGGCAAAGATGGCACAAGACACACGATCCCCAGTTGAGTTACGCAACATGTTTGGCCGCAATTTGCGCGAACTGGCCCAAAGTCATTCCTCCGTGTCTGAGCTTTCACGTCAGCTAGGTATCAATCGGACACAATTCAACCGCTACTTGTCCGGCGAAAGCTTTCCACGGCCTGATGTTTTGGATCGGATTTGTCAGTTTTTTGGCGTAGACGCGCGAATTCTGTTGGAACCGATTGGAACTCTGACACAAAACGGTAAGATTTTGAACGGACCGTTTCTCGCTGACTATTTTGGCCGCAACGCACAGCGTGTTCCCAACGACGTCTTTCCCTCTGGGTTTTACTGTTTTTCACGGCGCAGTTTTGTTCAGGCGGAGAAATATGTCTTTGGTTTGGTGATTGTGTTCCGCGACGATGACGGCGTGACCTTCGTCAAAGGGTTTGAAGCCAAAGAAGCGATGCAGTTCCATGGCTTGCCGATCAACACAGAAGCTCGGGAGTTCCGTGGGTTCGCTCTTCCCCATGAAGACGGGGTGTCCCTGCTGATCGCGCGCAAAAACGCAGTGACCTTTTCCTTTAACTACCTGGCACGCGCTTCCTCGATGGAGAGCAATTTCTGGTCTGGATATGTGGCCCGTACAATGCGGGAATCTGAACGTTCAGAACGAGTGACGCGTATGGTTTATGAATTCCTTGACCAGGATGTATCACGTGCCCTTGCAGCGGCACGCATGTCCGGTTTTATGACTGCCGATGAGCTGCCGTCTTATCACCGGCACTTATTGCGCGCCGGTGACCCCTTTAGCTAACAAACAATGGGCATTGATGCCGTCTTTTATTCGGACTGCGCGTCTGCACGGCTTTTGCCCGAAACTTTCAACGCCAAGGTCGCTGCCATAAACCCGTCCAGGTCACCGTCGAGCACGCCTTTGGTATCCGAGGTCTCGTGCGAAGTGCGAAGGTCTTTTACCATCTGATACGGCTGCAAAACGTAAGACCGGATCTGGTTGCCCCAGCCCGCGTCGCCTTTTGCTTCGTGAGCGGCGTTGATCTCTGCGTTGCGGCGGTCCAATTCCTGTTGGTACAGGCGGGATTTCAGCGCTTTCATCGCGATGTCACGGTTTTGGTGCTGAGACTTCTCGGAAGAGGTCACAACGATCCCCGTGGGAATGTGCGTGATCCGTACCGCGGAGTCGGTGGTGTTCACGTGCTGGCCACCCGCACCAGAAGAGCGATAGGTGTCGACGCGGATGTCGCTGGGGTTCACATCAATTTCGATATTGTCGTCAACGACCGGATAGACCCAGACCGAGCTGAACGACGTATGGCGTTTAGCTGCGGAATCATAGGGCGAGATCCGGACCAAGCGGTGGACACCGCTTTCCGACTTCAACCAACCATAGGCATTATGCCCGGTGATTTTATAGGCCACGGATTTGATGCCAGCCTCTTCACCCGGGGTCTCGGACTGCAGTTCGACCGTATATCCCTTTTTCTCCGCCCAGCGGACATACATCCGTGCCAGCATGGACGCCCAGTCACAGCTTTCCGTCCCGCCGGCGCCAGAGTTGATCTCCAGGAATGTATCATTGCTGTCGGCTTCACCATCCAACAGTGCTTCCAGCTCCTTTTCGGCAGCAGTCGCGCTCAGCGCCTGCAACGCGGCCTCGGCGTCCGCGATCACCTCTTCATCGTCCTCCATCTCGCCCAATTCAATGAGCTCGATATTGTCGGCCAAATCCTGCTTGATCGACTTGAACGTATCAATCGCGTCCACCAGCATCTGACGCTCGCGCATCAGCTTCTGGGCTGCTTCCGGATCATCCCAAAGGTTGGGATCTTCAACCCGTGCATTGAATTCCTCGAGACGATACTCGGCCGTTTCCCAGTTCAACCGCTGGCTCAACAGGTCGAGCGACTTTTCGATCTTGGTCACGGTATTCTGGGTCTCGGCGCGCATGGTCGGATTTCCTGTCACTGTGTTCAGGCTGGCGTGATAAACCAGTGTCGCGGTGCGAGCAAGCATATGCGCCGCATATGTAAAACGACTGCCCTGCCGGTCATACGCCATTTCAACGATATTTAAACAATACTGATCGTAAATTCTCCGGACGTTGTTAATCATTTCACATGTTCGCAGGAGTCGAAGATGCCTCAGGGATACCTGGTCACTCTCGGAGATAGCTCGCTAGATACCGGAGATGCGATCGGGGGCTCCTATGCGACCTTCACCGTCGACACCGATTGCGGCACTGGCAGCTGGTCGTGGAGCGGGACCCAAGGCGGCGCAACCTACACCAACGAAGTGGAAACTGGTCAGTTTTACTTGGCGACGGATGGAGGTGTTTACTTTGTCCCCGATTTTGGTCCTGTTGACACGCTTTCCGGTGCAACCGTTTCGAGCGAGCCAACGCATACCTCCTTTGACGGTCCCATTGAAGGTACTGACGCTGGAGATTTGATCGACGACAGCTACACCGACCGAGACGGCGACCAGGTCGACAACGGTCTCAGCAGGGGGACAGGCAATGATGACCTTATCGAAGCCGGTGACGACGCCGACACCGTGCGATCCGGTGCTGGCGCGGATACCGTGTTCGGTGGTGCAGGCGCCGACAGCATCGACGGCGGAGAAGGAAATGATGTCCTTTATGGCGACACCCATGACCAGAACGAGTTATCAGGCGGCACCGTAACCATCACCGAAGAGAATGTGGCGGAGACGAACGACGGATTTACCGTTACGGCTCAGGCCATCGGAGGCACAGCCAACGCGGCGGACATCTCAAGCTTTCGCGACACTTTTGGTGTGTCCGGCACGATTTCCGACAGCGACAGCTGGGTCGACGCGCAAATCGGCTATGACAAAGCAAGCGGCACCTCCGAAAAACTGTTTGTCGACTTTGACCAGGCAACCACCGCCGCGAGTTTTGACTTCGCTCATCTTTATACAGACTCTTACGCCGAAGAAGGTCATTGGGCGGTGTACAATGATGGTGCATTGGTCGCCGAGGGCGACTTCACAGCCGACCCAGGCGGCGGAAGTGGCAGTGTCTCGATCAGCGGTGTTGGAGAATTTGATCAACTGGTACTCAGCGCCAACATCCAAACCGATCTGACAGATGGGTCCGACTACACGGTTTCTAAAATAGAATTCACCATCCCCGTCGTCACCCCTGATCCCTACGCTGACACAATCGATGGCGGCGATGGAGACGACACCATCTTTGGTGAAGGCGGCGATGATCATCTGACGGGCGGCGCTGGTTCGGACAGTATCCAAGGTGGCGACGGCGACGATACACTGGTGATCGGCCAGGGAGATACAGTCCTTGGTGGGGCAGGCGACGACTTTTTCCAATTCGTTGATACCGCAGACGCGGGGGCCGGCACGATTGACATCGTTGGCGGAGATGACGATCAAACAGACGGAGACACGCTTGACTTCAATGGTCAATTGTCCCCGAACTCGCTGAACATCACTGCAATCGACGGTGATGGCAGTATGACAGGAACGGCCACTTTGCTGGATGGCACCACTGTCAGCTTTTCTGGCATTGAAAACATCATCTGCTTTGCGGCCGGGACATCAATTGACACGATCAGCGGCCCTCGCCCCGTGGAAAGCCTAAGACAGGGCGACCTTATTCGCACCAAAGATCACGGGCTACAGCCACTTCTGTGGAAAGGGCAAAGCACCGTTCCGGGGCATGGTCGCATGGCTCCCATCTGCGTGGACTCCGCGTTTTCAGGCGGCAGCAAACCGCTCTTTGTTTCGCCGCAGCATCGCGTCCTTGTGCGCAATTGGGCCGCTGAACTTTTGTTTGACACCAGCGAAGTCCTGGTTCCGGCCTACGCTCTTTTGAACGACCCGAACGTGGACCGTGCTCCCCGCAAAACCGTTACCTACGTCCACCTGCTGCTACACCAGCATGAGGTGATTTTTGCAAATGGGGTCGAAGTTGAAAGCTTCTTCCCCGGCGCGCAGGCCCTGCTTGCCCTGTCCCAAGATCAGACAACCGATCTGATGCAAGTTCTGTCAGACTTCGATACGGATCTGTCAAACTATGATCGAACAGCCCGCCCCTGTTTAAACGCGGCGGAATACAATTTGATGTGTCAATATAACCCGCCAGAGCTGACCGTGCCAAAGTTGGCCTTTGGTCCCAGGACGGCGGTACCACCCGTTGATGTTGTCACCTGACGCCCCTGCTGCTGCGCTTCTTCAAACAGCGGCAGGTTCGACCCCATGGCAAAGCCGCCATCAAAGGTCACACCAAAAATCGGCTGGTCGCCGTCGCGGAAATACTCTGCGACCACGTAATTACCCGAAGCGTCATCCGGCAGACGTGCGCCGGTAAAACGGTCGATTTTGATGAAATGTCCACCCTCTGGCACGCGGAATGCACCGCCGCCGAACTTCTCAGTCGCCTTGGACATGAACTGCTGGAACACGGGCCCGCACAAGGTACCACCATACGCACCCCGCCCCATGGGACGTGGTTGGTCATATCCGATGTAACAGCCGGCAACGATGTTCGACGTGAAGCCCACAAACCACGCATCACGCGAGTCGTTGGTGGTCCCGGTTTTGCCGGCAGTGGGAACAGGCAGGTTGATCACAGAACTCGCGGTCCCGCGGTCAACAACACCTTTCATCATCGAGGTAAGCTGATAGGCTGTGATCGGATCCATTACCTGCTCACGACGGGTGTCGATACGTGGAATGGCCCCTGCTGGCAATTGCGCGCTGGAACAGTCAATACAATCGCGGTCATCATGGCGGTAAATCGTGGCGCCTGAACGATCCTGGATCCGGTCAACCAACGTCGGTTCAACCCGCTCGCCGCCGTTTGCAAACATCGCATAGGCCGCAACCATCTGATACAAGGTCGTTTCTTCTGCACCCAGCGAGTTGGCCAAAAACGCCCCCATCCGGTCATAGACACCAAAGCGTTCGGCATAGCCTGCAATGACCTCCATACTGACTTCTTGCGCCAGACGAATAGTCATCAGGTTCCGAGACTGCTCAATGCCGGTGCGCAGCGGGGTCGGGCCATAGAATTTGTTGGATGAGTTTTTAGGACGCCAAAGCCCTTGGGGCGTGTTGACCTCAATCGGAGCGTCAATCACGATTGTCGCCGGGCTGTAACCACTATCTAGCGCTGCGGCATAGACAAAGGGTTTAAAGCTTGACCCCGGCTGGCGTTGCGCCTGCGTCGCACGGTTGAACACCGAATGCTGATAGGAGAAGCCACCCTGCATCGCAATAACACGGCCAGAGTTCACGTCCATGGCGACAAACCCGCCCTGCACTTCTGGCACCTGCCGTACCGACCAGCTTTCTGGATTGCCAGGCTCGCCGCCGACACCGCGCACAAGAATTACGTCACCAGTGGTGAAATTGTCGAAGAAATTGCCTTTGAGCCACTTAATATCTGACCGTGGAACAGAGCCGATTTTGGAATGTCCCTCGACACCAACGGTCAAGGACTGATCCGCAATATCAAGCACCACCGCCGGATACCAACTGCCGCCCAGTACGATGTCGCGCGGCACTTTTGCATCGCTCAACGCCGCACGCCATGTGGTTTCATCAGCCAGCGTTTCCTCGGACAGGATCACATCCGTACCACGCCAAATCCCACGCTGACGGTCGAATTTTTCCAAGCCTGTCCGCAGCGACAGGGCCGCCTCGTTTTGCATTTCTTGGTCGATTGTCGCACGTACAGTGAAACCGCCGGTAAAGAACTCTCCCTCGCCAAAGTCCTCGCTCAACTGGCGCCGGACCTCGTCGGTAAAGTAGTCACGTGGTGGTAAAGCAGTGCGGAAGCTCTCGAAATCCCCATTTTGGACGGACCGCAGGGGCTGGTCGCGCTCCACATGATACACGGCCTCAGAGATGTACCCGTTCTCATACATCTCTTCCAAAACAAAGTTCCGCCGCTCCAGCAGGCGTTCTTTGCGCCGCACCGGGTGGAAATCAGACGGGGCTTTGGGCATCGATGCCAAGGTCGCCGCTTCATGCGGTTCCAGCTCACCCAGTGTTTTGTTGAAATACGTCTGGGCGGCGGCCGTCACACCATAAGAGTTCTGACCCAGGAAGATTTCATTCATATAGAGTTCAAGGATTGTGTCCTTGTCGAGCGTTTCCTCAAGCCGCGAGGCGAGGATAATCTCTTTGATCTTACGTTCCGCGCGACGGCTACCATCTAGCAAAAAGTTTTTCATCACCTGCTGGGTAATCGTCGACGCACCACGCACGTTGCTGCCACCCGAGCGGATCGCCTCGACACCGGCGGCTGCGATACCGCGCATGTCATAGCCTTTGTGGTGATAGAAGTTCTTATCTTCCGCTGAGATGAACGCCTGTTTGACCAGCGCTGGAATGTCTTCGGCGGCCGTGAACAGACGTCGTTCCTTGGCGAATTCGTCGATCAACGCGCCTTCGCCGGAATAGATTCGGCTGATGGTCGGTGGCTGATACCGCGCCAAAGCTTCGTGACTTGGCAAATCCCGGCCATAAAACCAGAAAATAGCCCCCACAGTCACTGCCATAGCAGCGATTCCCATGGTGATCGTCGTAAAAATAGCGCCCCAGAAGGACAAAAAGAACCTGAGCACGTCAAAGCCTCTCTTGCAGCATTGCGCTTATATAGGGGTCAGAACAGCCGGGGTCAAAATGGGAAACACCCGTAGTTTGCAGCATATACGCAAAAACAGTGTATCACATGTTCAACCTGCTGTGAGGCGGTCGGCAAATCTTGGCTGACCACACCCTTTGGTCACTGACGCACAAGTGTTTTGCGAGCTGCATCATCCGCCTGCCATGCCAGCAAACCATTCAAGATCCCCCGCGCCGTGGCACGCCGCCAATCTGGGTCAAGAATATTGTTCAGATCACGTGTGCTGGACAGAAACCCAATCTCGATCAGGATTGATGGGATATCTGCGGATTTCAGGACCGAGAACCCCGCCGACCGCAACGGACGCCTGTTCATGGGCCCACCCTGTTCGGTAAGCGACGCCGAGATCGACTGCGCAAGGCTCAACGAGCGTGGGTGTGTCTCTACCCGCGCAAGATCAAGCAAAACATCGGCCACAACGTCATCGGCCTCGCTCAAATCGGTTCCCGACAGCAATTGGCTCCGTTCTTGGCGTTCTGCCAGCTTGGCAGAGGCTACATCAGAGGCTTCATCCGACAGCGTGTAAATTGTGGTGCCGTGTGCGTGCCCGGCCGACAGCGAATCTGCATGCAGCGAAACAAACAAATCGGCCCCTGCAAGATGCGCCAGCGCGATACGTCGCTCCAACGAAACAAAATAGTCGTCATTGCGGGTCAAGCGCACATCAAACTGCCCGGAGCGCAGCAAAACATCACCAAGTTCCAGTGCAAATTGCAGCATCAGGTCTTTTTCGGAAATCTTACGCCCCTGCACATCAACCTGCGCGCCTGGGTCGATGCCGCCGTGCCCCGGGTCCAGCACAATCATCAACGGCGCATCTGGATTGCTGCCAATGCGCTGCGGCAATTCCTCTGGTGCTGGCAGATCCCAACGGGGATCTTGCGGCGCGCCTGCAGCCTTGGCAAAGGTTTTAGCATCCACGTTTTCTAGCTTGATTGACAGTTGCGCAGCTGCGGTGACCGGATCGACCTGCAACGCGGCTTGGGCAACCTCCATTGGCGCCGCAAGCTCGATCACCATACGTGACCAGCCAGGAACATAAGTGCCAAATTGCACGTCGCTGGCGAACTCGGTCGAAACAAAGCTTGAGGCCGGAAACCCGCTCCAATCCACTTCCTGAAAATCCAGGACAAGCCGTCGCGGTTCATCAAGGGTGAAAATACGATACGGCACCCCTTGGCTCAGCAGCAGCTCAATCTCGCCACCGGTACGCGTATCAGCAGCAGACGTCTGAGCCGCATCCACCCGCGCAAGGCCGCTGAACCCCTGCCCATAGGCAAGTCCGGTCCAAAGAATAGCGGCACCCAATGCGCCCAACAGGTTTCTTATTCGCATAATGTCTTTGCCTGCCTCGTGCGGTTTTCCCACATCATGTCGTCAAGATGCGCGAGAAGCCATGAAAGTTTTCAACCGTTCCAGACCTTCCGCAATATCAGCGGTCGAACGCGCGTAAGAGAATCGCAGTGTCGTAGCGCCCCGTACTGGATCAAAATCGAGCCCCGGTGTCACTGCAACTCCGGCCTGATCCAGGATCTCACGCGCAAAGGCACGGCTGTCAGACGTCAATTCGGATACATCCGCATAAACATAGAACGCGCCATCCGGCGGCGCGATTTTGGTAAAACCGGCTTCGGGAAGACCTTTGAGCATCAACTCACGGTTCTTGGCATATACGGCCAGATTTCCGCGCATCTCGTCCTCGCACTCCAATGCGGCGAGGGCCGCAACCTGACTGGCGTGTGGAGCGCAAATAAACATGTTCTGCGCAATCCGTTCCACCACGCGGACGTGGTCTTCGGGCACAACCATCCAACCCACGCGCCATCCCGTCATAGAGAAGAATTTGGAGAAGGAGTTGATGACATAACAATCATCGGTCAGCTCCAACGCGGTGACGGCTTTGGCCTCATATTCCAGCCCATGGTAGATCTCATCCGAGATAAAGGCGGCCCCTTGCGCCTGTGTCGCCTCGATCAATCCCTGCATTGCGCCGCGACCCAGCATGGTCCCGGTTGGGTTTGCGGGTGACGCCACCATAAGCCCCGCCAGATCCAAATCGGCAAAGTCAGCGGGCACTGGTTGCAAACGGTTTTCCGGGCTGGTCTGGATATCCACCGGCGTCAGTCCAAGCGCATGCAGGATCTGTCGATAAGACGGATAGCCCGGTGCGCCGATGCCAACCCGGTCACCGCTGTCAAACAACGCGGTAAAGGCAAGGGTAAAGGCACCAGAAGACCCAGGTGTAACAACGACGCGATCAGGGTTGAGATCGACATTATACCAATCTCCATAAAGGGTTGCGATGCGTTTGCGAAGTTCCGGGATGCCCAACGCGACAGTGTAGCCTAGCGCGTCTTGGTCCAATGCATCCGCCACTGCGCGCCGCGCACCTTCGGGCGCTCCGGTCGAAGGTTGGCCCACTTCCATATGGATAATATGGCGTCCGGCCTCTTCGGCTTGGCGTGCGGCTTCCATCACATCCATCACAATGAAGGGATCCACATTAGAGCGGGTTGAGTTTCGCATTCCGATCTCCCAAGGTGCGGTCATGGTCTTTGAACGCGTATACCGGCTGGCGTCAATCCCAGCCTTGGTTTTTGGTTTTGTCATGTGGGTGGCAACTGCCGCGCATGCGCAATCGATTGGCTTGTTGCGAGATGCCGACGTTGAACACGGGCTGACCCAACTGGCCGCACCGGTCTTGGCAGCGGCCGGCCTCAATCCCAAACGGGTGCGCATATTGGTGGTCAACCAATCCACGCTGAACGCCTTTGTTATCGATCAGCGAACGATTTTCATACATTACGGGCTGATCCTAAAGGTGAAATCGCCGGAAATGTTGCAGGCGGTTATCGCTCATGAGGCGGCCCATATCACCAATGGCCACCTGGCGCGTCGGCTCGAAAACTTGCGGTCTGCGCGCACTGCCGCGGGCTTGGGAACGGCGCTTGCACTGTTGGCTGCCGCAGCCGGCGGTGGAGAAGCGGCAGCGGGCATCGCCTTGGGCACCCGCAGCTCGGCCGAACGCAGTTTCCTGTCCCACACCCGCGCCGAAGAAAGCGCAGCAGACCGCACCGCAGCCTCGATCCTAAATCAAGCTGGCATCCCGGTTCAGGGCATGGTGGATGTTCATCAATTGTTTGCCGGACAAGAAGTGCTGAGCGCCGCGAACCAGGATCCCTACACACGCTCACACCCATTGTCGCGCGATCGGATCCGTGCCACCCGCGCGTTTGTTGCCTCCTACGGGGATCGCGGCAAATCTGATCCTCAGGCGGCCTATTGGCTGGACCGGGTCCAAGGCAAGCTATCGGCGTTCCTGCGCGCCCCCAAATGGACCATGCGCCGTGCTGCAAGCGATCCCTATAAGGACGTGAGATATATGCGGGAGGCGGTCGCCTATCACCGCAATAACAAATTGGACAAGGCGCTCGCCTCAATTGATCGCGCCCTGCGTCTGCGACCAAACGATGGGTTCTATCATGAACTGCGCGGGCAATTTCTGATGGAGAACCGCCGCTGGTCGCAGGCTCTGGCAACCTACAATCGCGCCGCGCAATACGCGCCTCGTGACCCGCTGATTCTGGCCAGCCTGGGACGGGCCCAATTGGCCGCCGGACAACCAAAGTCTGCCCTAAAAACACTCGAACGGGCACGCTCTATCGACTTTCGCAACAATGCGCTCTTGCGGGACATGGCGCAAGCCTATGCAAAGACCGGGCAAAACGGTATGGCTTCGCTGGTAACCGCCGAGCGGTATGCGCTGCGCGGACGATTGGGCGATGCAGGCGTTCATGCAAAACGGGCCTCTGGCCTTCTCCCCACGGGCTCTACGGCCTGGCGACGGGCACAAGATGTGCTGATCGCCGCAGAACGGTATGAAAAAAGGAAGAAATGATGACCACTCTGGCTCAAACAGTAAAGCGGCTCAGCGCCTCCGCGGCAACTGCACTGGCCCTCACCCTGCCCGCGGCGGCCCTTGATCTGGGAGCCATGACCGCAGACGAACAAGCCGAATTTGGCGAACAAGTCCGCGCGTTCCTTCTGGAAAACCCACAAGTGATCCTGGAAGCCATCGACATTCTGGAGCAACGCAACGCGGTTGCCGAAGCCGAGCGCGACAAAGCTTTGGTCCAGCATAATTTGGCGGCGCTGGTGGACGATGGTTATTCTTGGGTGGGTGGCAATCCAGACGGTGACATCACCGTGGTTGAATTCATGGACTACCGGTGTGGGTTCTGCCGCCGTGCAAAGCCCGAGGTCGAACAGCTGTTGGCCGAAGACGGCAATATTCGCCTGATTATCAAGGAGCTGCCAATCCTGGGCGAATCCTCAGTTGTTGCGTCGCGTTTTGCAATTTCGGCAAAACATGTGGAAGGGCCCGAGGCCTATAAATCAATCCACGACGCATTGATCGACATGCCTGGTGAGCCCAATGAAGTCACCCTGGCGCGTCTTTCGGACAGTTTTGGATACAACACCCAAGAAATCCTTGCCGGTATGAACACCGAGAACGTTACCAGCGAACTGCGACGCACCCGACAGCTGGCCAGTAATATGTCCATCGGCGGCACGCCGACATTTATTCTGGGTGATGAGCTGGTCCGCGGCTACCTGCCCTTTGACCAGATGAAAGCCATGATCGAAGAACAGCGCGCCGAAAACGGTTAGGAGCGCTTGCTAGTGTTCTAAAACACAAAAAAGGCACCCTGATCGGGGTGCCTTCTGCGTTTTGTGACGATTTATAAGGCTTACTCAGCCGCTTGTGTCGCCGCCTCAGCATCCAGAGCTGCTGCTTTTTTTTCCACTTCTTCGACGATGTGATTGACCATCTCATCGTTGGACATCTTGTGGCTGGCTTTCCCGGCCAGATAGACCATGCCAGAACCTGCGCCGCCACCAGTGAACCCTACATCCGTCATCAGCGCCTCACCCGGCCCGTTAACAACGCAGCCGATGATCGAAAGGCTCATCGGAGTTTTGATGTGAGCCAGCCGTTCTTCGAGGGTCTCAACCGTTTTGATCACGTTGAACCCCTGACGGGCGCAGGATGGGCAGGAAATGATATTGACGCCGCGATGGCGCAGGCCAAGGGATTTCAGGATGTCATAGCCAACTTTGACCTCCTCGACCGGATCGGCCGACAGGCTAACGCGCAGAGTGTCGCCAATGCCCATCCACAACAATTGCCCCAAACCGATCGCGGATTTGATCGTACCTGACATCAAGCCACCCGCCTCGGTAATACCAAGGTGGATCGGCGCGTCGGTGGCCTCGGCCAGCATCTGATAGGCCGCAGCCGACATAAAGACATCAGACGCCTTTACGCTGATCTTAAACTCGTGAAAGTCATGGTCCTGCAGAATGCGGATATGTTCCAAACCGGACTCAACCATCGCATCAGGACAAGGCTCGCCGTATTTTTCCAGAAGATGTTTTTCCAGTGAGCCTGCGTTCACGCCAATCCGGATCGAACAATTGTGATCCTTGGCCGCCTGCACAACTTCGGCCACACGGGCGCTGTCGCCAATATTGCCGGGGTTGATACGCAGACATGCGGCCCCGGCCTCGGCGGCTTCGATCCCGCGTTTATAGTGGAAATGGATATCGGCAACGATCGGCACCGGGCTTTCTGCGACAATCTCTTTCAACGCTTTGGAAGACGCCTCATCCGGAACAGACACGCGCACAATATCGGCGCCTGCATCAGCGGCGGCCTGGATCTGCGCAACGGTGCCCGCAACATCAGTGGTCAACGTATTGGTCATAGTTTGCACTGAAATCGGTGCATCGCCACCAACCGGCACATTGCCGACCATAATCTGACGGCTTTTGCGGCGTTCGATATTACGCCACGGACGGATATGGTTGATCGACATGGTCGTTTCCCACTTGCATTCACTGCTGCCTAGATACGCATGAATGGTGGATCCTGCAATGATAGCAGGGCAACAAAACGGTGAAGCTTACTCGGCCTCCGGTGCGATCTGCAGTTCAGCGACAACTTTGGCCAGAACCTCGTGCTGCGCTTCGGCAATGTCGACTTGGGCAAATTGTTCGGCCACAGACCCAACAGACAGCTCAACATTCTTGGTCACCTGACCGCGTCCGCCAACAGGGCCAAACTGTGCGGTATTGGTCGCGAAATAGATCGCGCTGCTTTCGCCTGTGCGCAAGCGGGGCGCATTCTCCGTCAGTGGAACGCTGAATGTTTGCTCTGCTTCCATGATGGCTTCAAAGATCACACTGCCATCTGCCGCCGTGACCTGAACCCACGAGGGGCGGATGGCCACCATGGTCAAACGAGGCGCAAGCTCCGCAACAACCTGAGGCGACGACACCAAGGCCGCATCCGGTTGATCTGCAGCAACGCTGGCATCAGCCAGAGAAATGCTCGGACGATCCGGGGTGACAAAATTGCCAAACTGGTTCGGGTTCAACGTCGAAATCGGCGCATCGCGCGAGACGAGAACGGGCACGTCCAACGCAGGTGGGCGATACAGCCGGTCCAAGGCTTGCGCCGTTGGATCCTGCTCTTGCTCAGCATCGGCCAGCAGTACGCCCTGTAACGGATCCAATTCGGACTGAACTGTCGGGACCTGCTCTACCGGGGCAAACTGAACTTGTTGAACCTCTTTCAAGACCGCTAATGCGCCATAGCCAATGCCGCCAATAAGCCCCATCAACACGATCAAAGATCCAACTGCGCGTGGGTCGATCTGGCTCAGGAAACTGCCAGTGGCCGGTGCGAAAGGTGTGCTGGGAGAAACAAACGCATCCCCACCCAGACCGCCACCAGCCTGCACCGCAGTTTTGTTGGTTTTACGGCTGGACGCGTCGGCCGACATGCCATGCGCAACTTCAAAGCCGCTTTCTTCACAGAATTTATCAAAAACAACTTCGGGATCCATGCTCAGGTAACGCGCATAAGAGCGCACGTAGCCCGCGATAAACCCAGGTGTGTCGAATACAGAAGGATCCGTATTTTCGATGGCAGCAATATAAGAGGCTTTGATCCGCAGCTCGCGTTGAACGTCCAACAGGGACTTGCCCATCGTCGCCCGTTCACCGCGCATAACATCACCCAGCTTCAACTCAAAATCGTCAAAGCTCTTGGGAGCGGACACAGTCTCTCCCGTCTTGGACCTGCGCTGCGTGAGGCGCCCAATCATCCTTGCTGTCCCATCTTAACCTGCCGCAATCGATGTGAGTTTTGGCAAAAGTCAATATTCCGACTCAGCCGCACTCATTCGTTGAGGTTAGAATAACACACTCTAAAGTTTTTTACACTGAACTGTATGCTATCCGGCAAGTTCGGCGCGATTTAGCGCACAATGTGACCAAAGCTCGTCCATTGCATGAACCAATTTGTCAATTTCACCAGAGCCATGCACCGGGGATGGGGTAAACCGAAGGCGTTCAGTGCCCCGTGGAACCGTCGGGAAATTGATCGGTTGCACGTAGATACCAAAGTCTTCCAGCAAACGATCGCTCAGCACTTTGGTATGCACTGGGTTGCCAACAATGACCGGCACGATATGCGAGCCATGGTCGATAATCGGCAGCCCCAGACCTTTGAGACGCAGCTTCAGCACTTTGGCCATATCCTGATGCTGAGCACGCAACGCCTGGTCTTCTTTCAAGAAGGCAATCGACGCCGCCGCACCCGCCGCAATCGCTGGCGCGATGGAGGTGGTGAAGATAAAGCCCGGTGCATACGAGCGTACCGCGTCGCACATCTTGGCAGAGGCCGCAATATAGCCGCCCATGACACCATAGGCCTTGCCCAATGTGCCGTTGATGATGTCAATCCGATGCGCGAGGTTATCACGCTCGCTAACACCGCCGCCACGCGGGCCATAAAGACCCACGGCGTGCACTTCATCAATATAGGTCAGCGCGCCAAATTCATCAGCCAGATCACAGATCTCTTTGATCGGGCCAAAATCGCCATCCATGGAATAGACGGATTCAAAGGCGATCAATTTTGGGGTTTTGGGATCATCCGCCGCCAGCAGCTCCCGTAAATGTTCCACATCATTGTGGCGGAAGATACGCTTGGCTCCGCCATTGCGGCGCACCCCTTCGATCATCGAGGCGTGGTTCAAAGCGTCTGAATAGATGATCAGCCCCGGAAACAGTTTTGGCAGCGTGGAAAGCGTCGCGTCATTGGCAATATAGGCTGAGGTAAACAGCAGCGCCGCTTCCTTGCCGTGCAGATCCGCCAGCTCGGCCTCAAGTGCGTTGTGATACACCGTGGTGCCGGAAATGTTGCGCGTGCCGCCGGACCCTGCGCCGGTTGCATCAATCGCTTCGTGCATGGCTTTCAGAACAACCGGATGCTGCCCCATGCCAAGGTAGTCGTTGCCACACCACACAGTGATTTCTTGTTGAGATCCATCGGAACGGGTGCGCATCGCATGCGGGAACTGACCATTGCGGCGTTCAATGTCAATAAATGTCCGGTACCGACCTTCGTCATGAAGGCGGTCGATCGCAGCGTCGAGTTGCGCGGTATAGTCCACGATAGTCTCCATCCATAGTTGCGGGCTTTGGGGCAACCAATCCGCCTGTATTTTGGCGATCTGCAGCCTGTAATCAGTCTGCAAACGGTTTACAATCCCTAGGCTCCGCTGCCTTGATGCATGTCAAATAAGCACACAACGAACATACAGCAACAAACATGCGCATTCTGCACTGCGGTCAAACGTCTCAAAACCGACAAATTAGTCGTATCTTAATGATAGCGCGGAAATTGCCCAAAACATAGGCAAGTGTAACAGCTGCGCTGGCGTCCCCGTTGCACCGCTGATAGCGTCCGCCCCAAATAGAACGACCATTAGGAGACTCCCATGTCCTTACCTCCAGTGCTTGAGAAAATCGACTCGGATCTGGACGCCGCCATGGAACGGTTGATGACCTTCCTGCGCATCCCCTCGATCTCAACCGATCCGGCCTATAAGGCAGAGGTGGATCGTGCGGCGGACTGGCTAGTGACGGATCTGAAATCTATCGGAATCGCCGCCGAGAAACGCGCAACGCCCGGCCATCCGATGGTCACCGGTCAAATCGGCGCGGATTTGCCCGAAGGCACGCCGCATGTTCTGTTTTATGGACATTATGATGTCCAACCCGTTGACCCACTTGATCTGTGGGATACGCCCCCGTTTGAGCCAGAGATCCAAGACGGGCCCCACGGTCCTGTGATCCGGGGGCGTGGGTCGTCCGACGACAAGGGGCAGTTGATGACCTTTGTTGAGGCCTGCCGCGCCTGGGCTGCGGTGCATGGCACCCTGCCCTGCCGCATAACCTTCTTCTTTGAGGGCGAAGAAGAGTCAGGTTCGCCCTCTCTGGTGCCTTTCCTCAAAGAACACGCGGATGAGCTGCAGGCGGATCTGGCGCTTGTCTGTGATACATCCATGGTGGCGCGCGGCGTGCCGTCCATTTCATCGCAACTGCGCGGCATGGTGAAGGATGAATTCACCATCGTCGGCCCACGGATCGACTTGCACTCGGGCCATTACGGCGGCCCCGGCCTAAACCCGCTGCGCGAATTGTCGAAAATCGTCGCCTCCTTCTATGACGACGAGACCGGCAAAGTGGCAGTTGAAGGCTTCTATGAGGGAGTGCACGAAGTTCCCGAAGACCAGCTGCGTCAATGGCAGAACTGCGGCTTTGACGAACAGGAATACCTCGGCGGTGTTGGATATACACAGGCCCACGGAGAAAAGGACTATTCCGCCCTCGAACAGCAATGGGCACGACCAACGCTTGAGGTGAACGGTCTGTGGGGCGGCTATAATGGCGCCGGCTCCAAAACCGTAATCCCATCCGAGGCCCATTGCAAAATCACCTGCCGTCTGGTGGGCGACATGGACCCTGCCGCCTTGCGCGACAAGATCCGCAAACACGTGGAAGACCGGCTGAGCGTTGATGCAAAAGTCATTTGGGACAACGACTTGGACGGCGCGCCCGCGTCGGTCATGAACCTGGATCGCCCCGAGTTTGAAAAAGCACGCGGCGCGCTGTCAGATGAATGGGAGCGTGAGGCGGTCTTTGCCGGGATGGGCGGCTCCATTCCGGTTGTGGGCTATTTCAAAACCGTGTTGGGCCTGGATTCGATGCTGGTCGGCTTCGCCAATGAAGATGACGCGATCCACTCCCCCAATGAAAAATACGACGTCAAAAGCTTCCACAAAGGCATCCGCAGTTGGGCCCGCATTCTGGACGCGCTATCGCGTTAACGCGCTGACACAGGTTACCTGGACAAGCCCCCGCTGCATCGGTGGGGGCTTTTTTGTTTAGGCTTCGCCGTTCACGGGCCGTGGACGCGCGTTTTCATCCAACGCAACAAAGGTGAACACGCCTTCGGTCACGGGTTTGCTGTCTTCTTGGTGGCGCGCGCGGCTCCAAACCCGAACTTTGATCTTCATCGAGGTGCGGCCGACCTTTTCCATCTCGGCATACAAGGAAACCTCGTCGCCTACGGACACCGGTTTGTGGAATTGAATTCCATCCACAAACACGGTCGATGCCCGCCCCTTGGAGTAACGCGCAGCGATGGTTCCGGCGGCAAGGTCCATCTGGCTCATCAGCCAGCCACCAAAGATGTCACCTGCCGGGTTCGTGTCGGTTGGCATCGCGATTACGCGGATGGTGGGTTGTGTTTCGGGGGGCTGGACCACTTCGGCCATGTCGAGCTTCCTATTCTTTACATGCAGATACGCTGCATATTTCACGTCGTGCGACTTAACACTATCAACGGCTTACACGTGGGAAGTAAAACAAAAACGGCCGCCTTTCGGGACCGTTGCAAAGAAAAGTGGCGCGGTTGACGGGGCTCGAACCCGCGACCCCCGGCGTGACAGGCCGGTACTCTAACCAGCTGAGCTACAACCGCGCATCATATTTTCTGTCCCCTTCGGGACGTCCCTGTGACCCAAGGGAGGGTGAAAGTGGCGCGGTTGACGGGGCTCGAACCCGCGACCCCCGGCGTGACAGGCCGGTACTCTAACCAGCTGAGCTACAA